>CAWJOG010000021.1:455000-950711 GCA_963844435.1 Vicinamibacterales bacterium
GGGCTAAGCTTCATCGTCGAAAGGGAAACAGCCCAGACTACCGGCTAAGGTCCCTAAGTGTGTGCTAAGTGGCAAAGGATCTGGAGACGCTTAGACAACCAGGAGGTTGGCTTAGAAGCAGCCATCCTTTAAAGAAAGCGTAATAGCTCACTGGTCAAGCGGCTCTGGGCCGATAATTCAACGGGGCTCAAGCACACCACCGAAGCCGTAGACTCACGATTCCTGCGGGAGTCGTGATTGGTAGAGGAGCGTTCTCTGTGCAGTGAAGTCAGACCGGAAGGACTGGTGGAGCGCAGAGAAGTGACCCTGCCGGCATAAGTAGCGAGAAGAGAGGTGAGAATCCTCTCCGCCGAAAACCTAAGGTTTCCTGAGGAAGGTTCGTCCGCTCAGGGTTAGTCGGGTCCTAACGCGAGGCCGAAAGGCGTAGCGGATGGACATCCGGTTAATATTCCGGAACTACCTGGAACACGTTATTACGATGGGGGGACGCAGGAGGCTAGGTGAGTCTGGTTAGGGCCGCAAGGCGACCAGATTGAGGCATGTAGGGAGATCCGCCAGGAAAATCCGGTGGGTCGCTAATCCTGAGGTGCCGAAGCGAGGATCTTCGGATCCATAAAGTCATCGACGCCACGCTGCCGAGAAAAGCCTCTAAGGAGTGTTTCGGGTACCCGTACCGCAAACCGACACAGGTAGGTGAGGAGAAAATCCTCAGGCGCAAGTGAGAACCCTCGTTTAGGAACTCGGCAAATTGGCCCCGTAACTTCGGAAGAAGGGGTGCTCCGCTAGCGTGGATGGACTTGCTCCTGAAGCGTGATGGAGTTGCAATAAAGAGGCCCAGGCGACTGTTTACTAAAAACACAGGGCTCTGCGAAGTCAAAAACGACGTATAGGGTCTGACGCCTGCCCGGTGCCGGAAGGTTAAAAGGAGGGGTTAGCCGCAAGGCGAAGCTCTGAATTGAAGCCCCGGTAAACGGCGGCCGTAACTATAACGGTCCTAAGGTAGCGAAATTCCTTGTCGGGTAAGTTCCGACCTGCACGAATGGCGTAACGATCTGGGCGCTGTCTCAACGAGGGGCACTGCGAATTTGTGGTACCGGTGAAGACGCCGGTTGCCCGTGGCTAGACGAAAAGACCCCGTGCACCTTTACTACATCTTAGTAGTGAATGCTGGCGCAGTATGCGCAGGATAGGTGGGAGACTTTGAACCCAGGCTTTCGGGCTTGGGGGAGTCAACGGTGAGATACCACCCTTACTGCTCCGGCGTTCTAACCTCCACCCGTCATCCGGGTGAGGGACACTGCTAGGTGGGTAGTTTGACTGGGGCGGTCGCCTCCTAAACTGTAACGGAGGCGTGCGAAGGTTCGCTCAGGCTGTTTGGAAATCAGCCATAGAGTGCAAAGGCATAAGCGAGCTTGACTGCGAGACAAACAAGTCGAGCAGGTGGGAAACCAGGCCTTAGTGATCCGGTGGTCCCGCATGGAAGGGCCATCGCTCAACGGATAAAAGGTACGCCGGGGATAACAGGCTGATCTGGGCCAAGAGTTCACATCGACGCCCAGGTTTGGCACCTCGATGTCGGCTCATCGCATCCTGGAGCTGTAGCAGGTTCCAAGGGTCCGGCTGTTCGCCGGTTAAAGCGGTACGTGAGCTGGGTTTAGAACGTCGCGAGACAGTTCGGTCTCTATCTGCCATGGGCGCAGGAGATTTGAGAGGACCTGACCTTAGTACGAGAGGACCGGGTTGGACGCACCTCTAGTGTACGAGTTGTCCCGCCAGGGGCAGCGCTCGGTAGCTACGTGCGGAAGCGAGAAACGCTGAAGGCATCTAAGCGTGAAACGCTCCTCAAGATGAGATCTCCCTGGGTAGTGATACCCCTGAAGGCTCCTGGAAGACTACCAGGTGATAGGCCAGGTGTGTAAGAGTGGCGACACTCTAAGCTTACTGGTACTAATCAGCCGTGAGGCTTGACCATATTTCCTTCGGTTCGTGGCGGAAGCTGCCGTTTGCAGGGTGTTCAGTTGCCCGTTCTTCCAAATAGAAGAGCGGTTGTTCTTTGAAAATTGCGGCAGAGAGCATGCAGCGGCCGGATAGGCCGCTCCCCAGTTCGATGCGGACCAGCCGGGTATTCCGGCGGCCCTGTCGGCGCAGGAACTCGTTCCTGTGTCGATCGCAATCTGCGGATCGCACGCCGATGGCGTGCACCAGTTTCCCGGTGGCTATAGGAGAAGGGTCACACCCGTTCCCATTCCGAACACGGAAGTTAAGCCTTCTACCGCCGATGGTACTGCAAGGGAAGCCTTGTGGGAGAGTAGGTCACTGCCGGGAATAGTTCTCTGAAAGAGGGCCCCACGCGAGAGCGTCGGGGCCCTTTTTCTTTGTACCGCGGTCGTTGCGCCGGATGCCTGCTGTCCGCCGGCGCCGGCTACTCGTTCATCAGCGACGACCGCGCGTGGGCGAGCTCGGCGCGACGGGCCTCGTCGATGCTCGGGAAGCGCAGGTCGAGCTTCTCGAGGGCGTCGACGATCGCGTTCGAGATCACCAGGCGGGTGAACCACTTGTTGTCGGCCGGGACGATGATCCACGGCGCCGCGGGTGTCGCGGTCTTCTGGATGGCGTCCTCGTAGGCCGCCATGTACTCCTTCCAGTGCTGGCGCTCCTTGACGTCGCCCATCTCGAACTTCCAGTTCTTCTCGGGCCGTTCGATGCGGGCCAGGAAGCGGCGCTTCTGCTCGGCCCTGGAGACGTGCAGGAAGAACTTGCGGATGACGTAGCCGTTGCGGGACAGGTAGCGCTCGTGCGCCGCGATGTCCTCCAGCCGTTCCTTCCAGATCCGCTTCGTCATCAGCCGGTGCGGGACGTGCTGCCCTCGCAGGATCGTCGGGTGCACCCGCACGATCAGCACTTCCTCGTAGTACGACCGGTTGAAGATGCCGATGCGGCCGCGCTCGGGGAGCGCGCGTGCGCTGCGCCACAGGAAGTCGTGATCGAGCTCCTCGAGCGACGGCGCCTTGAACGCGTGGACCTGGCAGCCCTGCGGGTTCACGCCCGACATCACGTGCTCGATCGCGCCGTCCTTGCCGGCGGCGTCCATCGCCTGGAAGATGAGCAGCAGCCCCCACCGGTCCTGGGCGTAGAGCCGCGCCTGCAGCGCGGCCATCCGCGTCGCCCCTTCCTGGAGGAGCGCCTTCGAGCGCGCCTTCATTTCCGGCGGCAGGCCGGCGGTGTCGGCCGGGTCGTAGTCCTTGAGGCGGAACTGGCTGCCGTCGGTGACGAGGAACGGTCGGAGCAGGTCGGGTTTGGCCACGGCGCATTCTAGGCCGGTTCGATCCGCTTGTCGCCGACACGACGGTCGAAGAAGATGGCCGCGCCCATGGATCTGGCCCCCGCACCGCCCGTCGAGCGCGTCTCCGACGTCGAAGCCCGTGTCGAGCGCATCCGGCGGACGGCCGGATTCTTCCTGGCGCCGGCGGTGTTCGTAGCGCTGCTGGCGGCGCCACTCGGCGTCGCCGCGCCGGCGCACCGCCTCGCCGCCATCCTGGCCGCCGTCGTCGTGCTCTGGGTGTGCGAATCGCTGCCACTCGCGATCACCGCGATCCTCGGCCCCATCCTGGCGGTGGTGCTGCAGGTGGCGCCAGCCCGACAGGTGTTCGCGTCGTTCGCCGATCCCGTGGTCTTCGTCTTCATCGGCGGCTTCATGCTCGCCGAGGCGATGTTCGTGCACCGCCTGGACCGCCGGATCGCTTTTGCCGCGCTGGCGTCGCGCTTCGTCGGCTCGAGCGCCGCGCGCGCGCTCGTGGTCTATGGCGCGGTCACCACCTTCATCTCCGCCTGGATCAGCAACGTCGCGACCACCGCGATGATGTATCCGATCGGCCTGGCGATGGCGGCGCACGTCGTCGGTTCCGGCGATCGCGACGACGAGCCCGCGACGGGAGGCGGACCGGCGCCGGCGCGGTCGCCGGCAGCCGTGCGGTTCGCCCTCGGGATGATGCTGATCACGTCGTTCGGCGCCTCGGTCGGTGGCCTGGCGACGCCGGTGGGCACGCCCCCCAACCTGATCGGCATGGGCCTCATCGAGCGCGTCGGCGGCCGCCAGATCACGTTCCTCGAGTGGGCTGCCCTCGGCATCCCCGCAGCCCTGATCCTGTTCGGCGTCGTGGCCGCGATGTTCGTCTGGACCTGCGGCCGCGGCCTGCAGTTGTCGTCCGGCGGACGCGCGGTGGTCGCCGCCGAGCTGAAGCGCCTCGGTCCGCTGAGCCGAGGCGAGCGCAACGTCCTGATCGCGTTCGGCGTCACCGTGTTCCTCTGGGTGGCGCCCGGCCTGTTCGCGATCGCGGGGCAGAGCGACTCGCCCTTCGCCCGCGGCCTGCAGGCCTCGGTGCCCGAGTCGGTGGCGGCGATGCTCGGCGCGACGCTGCTGTTCCTGCTGCCGGTGCACTGGCCCAAGCGCCAGTTCACGCTGACGTGGGATCAGGCGGCGCACATCGAGTGGGGGATCGTCCTGCTCTACGGCGGCGGCCTGGCGCTCGGCGACCTGGCGTTCACGACGGGCCTGGCCAGGGCGCTCGGCGAGGGGCTGACGTCCTGGACCCCGGCCCCCACGACGTTCGCGCTCACGATGCTGTTCACCGGGGTCGCCATCATCCTGTCCGAGACGACCTCGAACACCGCCTCCGCCAACATGATCGTGCCGGTGGCGATCGCGGTGTCGAAGGCCTCCGGCATCGACCCCCTCGCCCCCGCCCTCGCCGCCACGCTGGGCGCCAGCATGGGCTTCATGATGCCGATTTCGACGCCGCCCAACGCCATCGTCTACGGGTCGGGGCACGTGCCCCTGACCGCGATGATGCGCTACGGGGTCGTCCTCGACATCGCCGGATTCGTCGTGATCGTCGCCCTGGTGACGTGGCTGGTGCCGGTCGTCTTCCACTAGCAGTCGGGGGGCGTTTTACCGCCCGCTCCTTGCCCGCCGTGCTACGCTTGAAGACCGCGCCAGCTGTGCCAATTCGCGCAGGCGATCAGATGCCGAAACGCCTTCCCGTCGCCCTCGTGTGCCTCGCCCTCGTCGCGGCAATCTCGCCGTCCGCGCTCGAGGCGCAGTCGAGCTGCAGCGTCCCGACCCAGAACCGGTTCGTGCGCGACGCCCTCGTCGAGTACTACTACTGGAACCGCGAGCTGCCCTCGCTGAACCCCGCGACGTTCGCCTCGCCCCAGGCCTACCTCGAAGCGGTCCGCTACAAGCCGCTCGACGCGACCTACTCCTTCATCGCCAGCCGCGCCGACCAGGACGCCCTCTATTCCGCCAGCCAGTTCGTCGGGCTGGGGGTGACGACGCCATTCGACGGCGTCGACCTGCGCGTCTCGGAAGTGTTCCCGGACAGCCCGGCGTCCGAGGCCGGGCTGAAGCGCGGTGACCGCTTCCTGACGGTCAACGGCCGCACCGTGGCCGACCTCGCGGCGGCCGATGCCATCGCCACCGCGTTCGGCCCGCACGAAGAGGGGCTGGACGTGGTGCTCGAGTGGCGTCCGCTCGAAGGGCCGGACCGGAAGGCGACCCTGAAGAAGCGCGTCGTCACCATCCCGCCCGTTCAGCTGACCAAGCTGTACGAGGTGGACGGCCGCAAGGTCGGCTACATCGTGTTCCGCAACTTCGTGGAGCCGTCCGTGGCGGCGCTCGACGAGTCGTTCACCGCTCTCCGCGACGCCGGCGCCACCGAGCTCGTCCTCGACATGCGCTACAACGGCGGCGGCCTGGTCAGCGTGGCCCAGCACCTCGCCAGCCTGATCGGCGGCGAGCGCATGAACGGCAAGGTGCTCGCCGAGTACGTGCACAACGACCGGCACCGGGAGTTGAACAGCAAGCTCCTGTTCCAGTCCACGCCGAACGCACTGAACCTGACCCGCCTGGTCGTGATCACGACGCGCGCCTCGGCGTCGGCGAGCGAGCTGATCATCAACGGACTGCGGCCGTACATTCCGGTGACGGTCATCGGCGATCGCACCTACGGCAAGCCGGTCGGGCAGTACGGCCTGCCGTTCTGCGACAAGGTCCTGAACGCCGTGTCCTTCGTGCTGAAGAACGCGCAGGGCGAGGCCGACTACTTCACCGGCCTGCCCGCGACGTGCCCGGCCGGCGACACGCTCGAGCGTCAGCTCGGCGACGTCGAGGAGGCATCGCTCAAGGAAGCGATCGTCTACCTCCGCACGGGTGCGTGCACGCCGGTCGTGGTCGATCCGACGGCGCCGGCGAGCGCCCGCCGCGTCCGATCCGCCGTGCAGCCGACCGACGGCTGGCAGCAGCTGCTCGGCGCGCAGTAGCCACCGCGTCGTGACCGAGCGCCCCGCGCATCCGGCGACGTCCCAGGCGCAACCGATCCCGCCAGGGCTGCTCGCCTCGGCCGCCATCGCCGCGGCTGGCGCCGTGGCTGCCGCCGTGCTCGGCCCGTTCCTGGCCCGTTCCGGCCTCGTGCCGGGCGGCCTCGGCGAGGCCATCTTTCGCTGCGCCGTCCCGATGGCGCTCGCCGCCGTGGTGGTCGCGATCGTCGTCATGCGCCGCACGGGGCGGCGCCTCGGCGGGCTGGTCGTCATCGGCGTGGCCGTCGCCGCGGCGGTGCTGCCGATCCGTACCTGGCTCGCGGCCCGTTCCGCGCCGCCCATCCACGACGTGACGACCGACGTCGACAATCCGCCGCGCTACGTCGCGGTGGCCAAGCTGCGGGTCCCGCCCGCCAACTCCGTCGACTACGGCGGCGAGGCGGTCGCCCGCCACCAGCGCGCGTCGTACGGCGATTTGCGTCCACTGATCGTGAAGGCGCCGCCGCCGCGCGCGCTGGCGATGGCCGCGGACACGGCGCGCGCCGAAGGCTGGACGGTGCTGGCGCAGGACATCGGCTTCGGCGATCTCGGCCGGCTCGAAGCGACGGACACCTCGTTCCTGTTCGGGCGGCTCGACGACATCGTCGTGCGTGTCGTGCCGCACCCCGCCGGCAGCCGCGTCGACGTGCGCTCCAGCGCGCGCGACGATGGCGCCGACGATGGCCGCAACGCCAGGCGGGTCCGGCGCTTTCTCGCGTTTCTCGCCGAGCGTGCGGCGGCCGAGCCGGCCGGCGCCCCGGCACCCTGATGACCACGCGCACGCCGTTCCGCTGCCTGCTCCTCGCCGCCGCGGTGATCGCGGCCGGCGTGCCGGCCGCCGCCCAGGCGCCGGCGCGCCGGGCGTCCGCCGCGCCGCGGCCGATGACCGCCGTCGATCTGATCGACGTGCCGCGCCTCTCGGACGCGCAACTCTCGCCCGACGGCAGCCAGGTCGTCTTCCTGCGCTCCGACGCCGACTGGCACGCCAACAAGCGGATCACGCACGTCTGGCGCGCGGTGGTGGCCACCGGCGAGACGACGCAGCTGACCGCCGGCGTCGAAGGCGAGACGAGCCCGCGCTGGTCGCCCGACGGGAAGGCCATCGCCTTCATCGCCAAGCGATCCGGCGACGACGTGGCGCAGATCTACGTCCTGCCCGTGGCGGGCGGCGAAGCGACGCGTCTCACGGCCCACGAGACGGCGCCCACGGCGCCGGCCTGGATGCCCGACGGCAGGGCGCTTCTCTTCGTGGCGCCCGAGGCCAGGACCGCCGCCGAGAAGACGCGCGAGAAGGCCAAGGACGACGTCTACGCCTTCGACGAGGACTACAAGCAGCGGCACCTCTGGCGCGTCGAGGTCCCGGCGGCGCCGTCGGCCGGCGCGGCCAGCCGCCCGTCGGCCGGGCACGTCAGCCGCGTCACCGGTGGCGACTTCTCCGTCGGCGCGTTCGAGATCGCGCGCGACGGGCGCCGCATCGTCCACCAGCGCCTGCCCAATCCGTTGTTCGGCGCGAGCGATCGCGGTGAGCTCTGGCTGATGGACGCCGACGGCGGGCACCCCGTCGCCGTCACGTCGAACACCATCGTCGAAGCCGGCGCGACCCTGTCGCCCGACGGCGCCCAGATCCTGTTCACGTCGGCAGCGAACGCCGCGCTCGAGGGATACCACAACAGCAAGGTGTTCACGGTGGGCGCCGGCGGCGGCGCGCCCCGGCTGATCACGCCTGCCGAATTCCCCTACGAGGTCGAGCGGGCCGAGTGGTCGCGCGACGGGCGATCCGTCTACTTCGTCGCCAACACGGGCGTCCGTTCGCAGCTGTTCGTGGCGCCCGCGGCCGGTGGTTCGCCCATGCCGATCACCAGCGGCGACCACGCCATCCTCGGCTGGCACTATTTCGAGGGGCCGGACGTGCACGTGTTCGGCGTCGACGAGCCCACGAACGCCGGCGATCTCCACGTCCTCCGGCCTGGCGGCAAGCCGGCCCGCGTCACCCGCGTCTTCGATGATCTGGCGGAACGGTTCCGCCTGCCGCGGGTCGAGGCGATCACCTGGACCGCGCCTGATGGCGCGACGATCGAAGGCCTCCTCTCCTACCCGCTGGACTACGTCGCCGGCGCGCGTGTGCCGCTGGTGGTGCAGACGCACGGCGGGCCGGCGTCCTCCGATCGCTTCGGCTTCGGCTCGTGGAGCAGCTACACGGCGGTCCTGGCCGCGCGGGGCTATGCGGTGCTCAAGCCGAACTATCGCGGCAGCACCGGCTACGGCGATGCGTTCCTGCGCGACATGGTCGGCCACTACTTCAAGAACGCGCACCTCGACGTCCTCGCCGGGGTGGACGCCCTGGTCGCCCGCGGCATCGCCGATCCCGATCGCCTGATCAAGATGGGATGGAGCGCGGGCGGCCACATGACGAACAAGCTGATCACCTTCACCGATCGCTTCAAGGCGGCGTCGTCCGGCGCCGGCGCCGCCAACTGGGTGTCGATGTACGGGCAGAGCGACGTCCGCTCGTACCGCACGCCGTGGTTCGGCGGCACGCCGTGGCAGGCGAACGCGCCCATCGACGTCTATTGGGAGCAGTCGCCGATCCGCGACGTCGCCAAGGTGAAGACGCCGACCATCTTCATCGTCGGCGAGAAGGATCCGCGGGTGCCGCTCGCCCAGTCCATCGAGATGCACCGTGCGCTCAAGAGCCTCGGCGTCCCGACCACCCTGTACGTCGCGCCCCGCGAACCGCACGGGTTCATCGAGCTGCGCCACCAGCTGACCAAGATCAACGTCGAGCTCGAGTGGTTCGAGCGGTGGGTCACGAAACGGCCCTATACCTGGGAGGCGGCGCCCGATCGGGACGCCGATTCGGCTCCCGCCCACTGAGTCTGGTTTAATTGCCCACGTGCAGCAGATCCCCGTCGAGTTCGCCCACGACCGCCGCATCCGCACCCGGAACAAGGCCTACTACCGCGTAAACCACTGGCCGATCTGGATTTTCGTCTTTTTCATCGCGCCAGGGCCGCTCACGTTCGACCTGTTCGAGCGCGGCTTCGACGCCCGGATGGCGGTGTGGCTGGGGCTCGTCGTGGCGGTGACGGGGTATTTCGGGATGCGCGGCCGGCTGCCCGGCTGCGAACCGGCGCCGTACATCATCCGGTTCACGGAGGACCGGCCGAACCCGGTCTACCGGCGCGTCTGCTACACCGTCGCCTGGGGCGAGGTGGTGGCGTTCGCGGTGCTGAACATCGCCGGCCTGATCGTGGCGATCGTCACCGGGACGTGGATGCTCAAGGAGATCTACCGCTACGCCTATTTCCCGCTGGCCGGGTCGATCTGGCTGGTGGGCGCGCTGGGCATGCTGCCCCGGGTGAAGCCGTCGACCGCCGGCGAGGGCCACGAGCGGCGGTACTTCTACGGCTCGGTGTGGGCGGTGGCGGTGGCGCAGCCGATCCTGTGGTTCTCCTGGCTGCTGCTGCCGCGGACGCGGCTGTCCGACGCCTTCAAGCTCGCGCTCTTCGTCGGCATCCTGGCGGTGATGGGCCGGCTGGCCTACCTCGGACGCCTGCCGCGGACGCGGCCGATCGTCCCCGGTGAGTGGGCGTCGCTCGACTGATGCCCCGGGACATCGACGCGCTGACGTCGTTCACGCTCAAGCACCTGCGTGATCGCTGGTGGGACGCCAGCTTCACCACGTTCCTGCAGGACGCGCTGCTGCCGCAGGCCGGCGAGCGCGTCCTCGACGTCGGCTGCGGGGCCGGCACCGCGGAGCTGATCCTCTCGGCGCTGCAGCCGGGCGGCGTGCACTTCGTCGGCATCGACCTGCTGCGGGCGCGGCTGCGTGACGCCCGCCGCGCCATGCGGGAGCAGGGCGTCGCGGCGGAGCTGGCCACGGCCGACGCCGCGCGCCTGCCGTTCGCGACGGCGAGCTTCGACGCGGCGTTCGCCGTGGCCGTCCTCCAGCACGTGCCCCAGCCGCGGGTGGTCGTCGACGGCCTGCGCCGCGTCCTGCGCCCGGGCGGCCGGCTCGTGATCGCGGAGCCGGACAACGCGGCGCGCTACTGGTTCAGCGACCCGGCGTCCGGACACGAGGTGTTCGCGCGGGCCACCGAGTTCTATTCGCTGGTCGAAGAGGCCGCGGGCGAGGACGCCGATCCGTCGATCGGGCCCCGCGTGCCGCGCCTGCTCCGCGCGGCGGGGTTCGAGATCGCCGCCGTGCAGCTCGTGCCGGTCTCGCTGTCCCGCGCCGGCGCGCCGGTGCCGCGCGTCTGGGAGGAGCGGCGGGCGGCGATCACCGCCGCCGTCGAGGCCGCCCGGGGCACGTCGGCCGAGGAGCCCGGCCTGGCGCTGGCCAAGGCCTTCGAGCGCTACGCCAGCGAGGCGGACGACGCCGGCCCGGCGTTCCTGGAGATCCAGAACACGATGCTGGTCCTGACCATCGCGCAGCGCGGTCCGGAGGCCTGGACGCCGCCGCCCGCGGCGAGTCCGGCCCCCCGCCCGCCAGGACGAAAGCCCGGTCGCCGTGGCTGAGGGCTGGCACGGCTGGGACGAGTACGCGGCGTTCTACGACTGGGAGAACGCCCGCACCGTCGGGCGCCGCGACGTCGCGTTCTGGCGGGGCCTGGCGGCCCGCGCCAAGGGCCGCGTCCTGGAGCTCGGCTGTGGCACCGGCCGCGTGCTGGTGCCGGTGGCTCGTGACGGCCGCCGCATCGTCGGCATCGATCGCTCGACGCCGATGCTCGACCGGGCCCGCGCCAAGCTGGCCCGAGCCAGGGCGCGGCCGGGGCCCGGCGCACCACGTCTGCGGGCGGGGCTGCTGCGCGGCGACATCCGCGACCTGCCGTGCCGCGCGGAGACGTTCGGCCTGGTCATGGCGCCGTACGGGATCCTGCAGTCGCTGACGCGCGAGGCCGATCTCCGCCGGACGCTCGCGGCCGTCCACCGCGTCCTTCGCCCGGGCGCGCTGTTCGGCATCGATCTCGTCCCCGACGTGCCGAGATGGAAGGAATACGAGCGTCGCCTGACGCTCAAGGGCTCCGGGCCGACCGGCCAGCCAATCCAGCTCGTCGAGACCGTCCGCCAGGATCGCAAGCGGCGGCTGACCACCTTCGATCAGGAGTTCATCGAAGGCCGGGGCCGGGCGAAGACCAGCCGCCGCTTCTCGCTGTCCTTCCGCACCGTCGACCTGCCCACGCTGCGCCGTCGCCTCGAGCGGGCCGGCTTCGAGGTGCAGGCCGTCCTCGGCGACTACGACGGGCGCGAGTGGGACGACCGCGCCGACACGTGGGTGATCCTCGCCCGGCGGCCGGCCGCGCGGACGCCAGACAGACGGTGACACCCCCGGCGCGGGCTGCTAAAATCGCCCGGTTATGTCTGGCCATTCCAAGTGGCACTCCATCAAGCACAAGAAGGGCGCGCTCGACGCCAAGCGCGGGCGCATCTTCACGCGCATCATCAAGGAACTGACCGTCGCCGCCCGCGTTGGCGGCGGTGACGCCGCGACCAACCCGCGGCTCCGCACCATCGTCGCCGAGGCCAAATCGGTGAACATGCCCAACGACAACATCGCGCGAGCGATCCGTCGCGGCACGGGTGAGGAACCGGGCGTCAGCTACGAGGAGGTCACCTACGAGGGCTACGGCCCCGGCGGCGCGGCGGTGATCGTCGAGACGGTCACCGACAACCGCAACCGCACCGTCGGCGAGATCCGCCACATGTTCGGCAAGCACGGGGGCAACCTCGGCGCCGAGAACAGCGTGGCCTGGATGTTCGATCGCAAGGGCTACATCGTCATCGAGAAGTCGAAGGTCGATGAAGAGACGCTGATGGCCGCCGCGCTCGACGCCGGCGCCGACGACCTGCGCGACGACGGCGACCACTGGGAAGTCATCTCGGCTCCGGCCGCCTTCGACACCGTGTCCGAGGCCGTGCGCAAGCTGGTCGAACCGGACAGCGCGGCGATCGCGATGCTGCCGAAGAACCTGACCAAGCTCGAAGGCAAGACCGCGCAGCAGATGGTCCGGCTGATGGAAGCGCTCGACGACCACGACGACGTCCAGAAGGTGTGGTCGAACTTCGACATCGAGGAAAAGGAGATCGAGGCCTCACTGGCGTGAGGATCTTCGGGATCGATCCCGGCTCGCTCTGCACCGGGTTCGGCTGCGTCGACAGCGACGGCAGCCGGCATCGCCTGGTGTGCTGCGGCGGGATCAAGGCGCCCGCCCGGGCCGCCTTCCCCGATCGTCTCCATCACATCCACAGCGCGCTCGTCGAGATCCTGGCCGACTGCCGGCCCGACGCCGTCGCCGTCGAATCCCTGTTCCACGCCGTGCACGCCCGCAGCGCGCTGCAGCTCGGGCACGCCCGCGGCGTGGCGCTGCTCGCCGCGTCGCAGGCCGGCCTCGTCGTCACGGAGTACCCGCCGGCGGAGGTGAAGCGCGCCGTCGTCGGCTACGGGCGCGCCGAAAAGCACCAGGTCCAGCACATGGTCACGCTGCTGCTCGGCCTGACCGAGCCGCCGGAGCCATTCGACGCCTCGGACGCACTCGCCGTCGCCATCTGCCACGTGCACACCAGCGGGCTCGCCAACGGCGCGGTCATCCCCGAGGCCGAGCCGCCGGCGCGCGGCACGCCGCGTCCGCCGCGCAGCTGGCGCGACTACAAGGTCATCTGATCGAACCGATGATCGCTGTGCTGCGCGGCCACCTGCTCGAGAAGCATCCGAGCCGCCTGATCGTCGACGTCCACGGCGTCGGCTACGACGTCCAGGTGCCGGTGTCGACGTTCTACCAGGCGGGTGAGACCGGCAACGCCGTGACGCTGCGCATCCATACGCACGTGCGCGAGGATCAGATCGCGCTGTTCGGGTTCGCGACGGCGCTGGAGCACGACCTGTTCGAGCGGCTCATCGCCGTCAACGGCATCGGCCCCAAGCTCGCGCTGTCGGTGCTGTCCGGGATCGAATCGGCCGATTTCATCCGCGCCGTGGAGCAGGGCGACGTGACCCGGCTGACGCGGATCCCCGGCGTCGGCCGCAAGACGGCCGAGCGCATGACGCTGGAGCTGCGCGATCGCCTGCCGAAGATCGACGCCGCCGCGCCGGCCACGGCCACCGTGTCCGACGGTTCGCGCGGCGACGTGACGTCGGCGCTGGTGAATCTCGGCTACCCGCCGGCCGCGGTGGACAAGGCCGTCGACGCGGTGATCAAGGACGCGCCCGCCGACACGAGCTTCGAAGACCTCCTTCGCCGCGCGCTGCGGCAGCTGTCGCGATGACCGGCCCTGACGAGACGCCGCCGCGCCTGGTCGGGGGCGCCGCCGCCGACGAGGAGCGCCAGTACCGATGCCGGGCTGCGCCCGCGCACGATGGACGAGTACATCGGGCAGGATCGCATCCGCGAGAACCTGCTGGTCTCGATCCAGGCGGCGCGGCAGCGCGGCGAGGCCCTCGATCACGTGCTGCTGTACGGCCCGCCGGGCCTCGGCAAGACGACGCTGGCGCACGTCATCGGGAACGAGCTGGGCGTGCCGGTGCGCAGCACCGCCGGGCCGGTGCTCGAGAAGCCCGGCGACCTCGCCGCCATCCTGACCAGCCTCAAGGCGCGCGAGGTCCTGTTCATCGACGAGATTCACGGCATGTCGCCGGCGATCGAGGAGATCCTCTACCCGGCGCTCGAGGACTACGAGCTGGATCTCGTGATCGGTCAGGGCCCCGGCGCGCGCTCGGTCAAGGTGCCGCTGCAGCCGTTCACGCTGGTCGGTGCGACGACCCGCACCGGCCTCCTTACCGCGCCGCTGCGCAGCCGCTTCGGCATCGTCCATCGCCTCGACTTCTACGCCCAGTCGGACATGGCCGAGATCGTGCGCCGGTCGGCGCGGATCCTCGGCGTGCCGTTCGACGACCCCGCGGCGATCGAGCTGTCGCGCCGGGCCCGCGGCACGCCGCGCATCGCCAACCGGCTGCTGCGGCGCGTCCGCGACTACGCGCAGGTGCGCGCCGACGGCACGATCACCGTCGCCGTCGCGCACGCGGCGCTGGCCATGCTCGAAGTCGACGCGCACGGCTTCGACGAGATCGATCGACGCCTGCTGCGGACGATCATCGACAAGTTCGGCGGCGGGCCGGTCGGGCTCACCACCATCGCCGCCGCGATCAGCGAGGAGCCCGACGCGATCGAGGACATCCACGAGCCGTTCCTGATGCAGCTCGGGTTCATCGATCGGACGCCGCGCGGCCGCGTCGCGACCGCCCTGCGCCTACCAGTACTTCGGGCTCACCGCCCCGGGAAGGGACAGTCGTCTGTGGTAGCCGGGTCCGCCACGCGGCGCGTCAGGATCGACTCGCTCGCGACGTTCGTGCCGCCGCGCCTGCTGACCAACGCCGATCTCGAACGCATGGTGGAGACCACCGACGAGTGGATCCTGCAGCGCACCGGCATCCGCGAGCGGCACGTGGTCGACGCCGGCGTCGCCACCTCGGACCTGGCCGCCGAGGCCGCGCGCGAGGCGATCGCCAAGGCCGGCCTGCGGCCCGATCAGATCGAGCTGATCATCGTCGGCACCACGACGCCCGACACGATCTTCCCGAGCACCGCCTGCCTCGTGCAGCACAAGATCGGCGCCACCCGGGCGTGGGGCTTCGACCTCGGCGCCGCCTGCTCCGGCTTCACCTACTCGCTCGCCACCGCCGCGCAGTTCATCGCCAGCGGCACGCACAAGCACGTGCTGGTGATCGGCGCCGACGTGATGTCGAGCATCATCGACTACACCGATCGGACCACGTGCGTGCTGTTCGGCGATGGCGCCGGCGCGGTCGTGCTCGGTCCGGCGGACGGCGATCCGGGCGCCGGCGGGATCATCGACTTCTCCGCCGAGATCGACGGATCGGGCGGCCCGGCGCTGTGCATGCCGGCGGGCGGCAGCCTCAAGCCGGCGTCGCACGAGACCGTCGACCAGCGTCTCCACTACGTGCACCAGGACGGGCAGGCGGTCTTCAAGTTCGCGGTCCGCAAGACGGAGGAAATCTGCCGGCGGCTGCTCGAGCGCAACGGCCTCGTGCCCGCCGACATCGATCTCCTGGTCTCGCACCAGGCCAATCGCCGCATCATCCAGCTCGCCTCCGAGAAGCTCGGCATCGACCCGGGCCGGGTCGTCATCAACATCGAGCGGTTCGGCAACACGACCGCCGCGACGATTCCCCTGGCTTTGGCCGACGCGCTCCGGGACGGCCGCCTGCGGCCCGGCCATCGCGTCATGCTCACGTCGGTCGGCGCCGGATTCACGGTCGGCGCCGTGCTGCTGCGCTGGGCCTGAGTGCTGGCAGCCGGTCCATTCAAGCTAGATTAAAGGCTGCTCCCGAGCTGACTTGGTGTCCCGCTGCAGCACATGTGTGCGGCGCGTAAGAGGCCGCCCCTCGTCAGAACGCGCCTGAAAATCAGGCGTTTGCCGAGTATTTCGTGGAATGGGGCGCCGTCGGGGTGGGCGGCAGCCATCTTGCTCAAGACGTGCCCCGCGGCACGCAAATGGCTTCGAATTCACCCGGCAACGACGCCCCTCACGACGCGTGGGGACTCTCCAACGCCGATGGCGAGGGGCAGATCCCCGTCCTCTGGCGGTTCCTCAACGGTACGCGTGAGGCGTTCTGCCTGCTCCACCCGCACCCCATCGGCTTCGAGCTGCGCTACATGCTCGACGGCGTCCAGCTGATCGGCGTGGTGTCGACCGACGTCGCCGAGTTGCGACAGCGCGCCGAGCAGTGGCGCGGACGCCTGGTCCTGGAAGGCTGGGCGGAGGTCGAACCCAAGGTCAAGCCGTTCGCCCAGGTCCGGACCACCACCGGCCGGTAGCCTGGCCTTCCCTCTTCGCTAACGCCTGAAATCGGCCGACCGCCGTCGCGCCCGTCCGCGCAGCCGGGCCACCGGCTCGGCCGGCGCCGTCACCGGCGGTTCCGCGCGCAGCAGGACCAGGCTCCGCGGGTGCAGCGGATAGCGATCCCCACCGTTGAAATGGCGCGGCGCCACCGCCGCCTGGCTCGTCTCGTCGTTGGTGTCGAACAGCACCAGCCAGCGGCCCTCGGCCTTCGGCAGCACGAACCCCATCTCGAGCGGACCGGCGTTGAACAGCGCGACCAGCACGTCGTGCTCGTGCGGGTCGGTCAGGCCGGTACGCTCGTCGACGATCGTCGCCGAGATGCGCAAGCCGACGACAGCGGTGTCCTCGCCCCATGCGGCCGGGGACATCTCGCGGCCGCGCGGGTCGTACCAGACTACGTCCTTGTCGCCGTTGTGGCCGTGGCCGTCGAAGTAGCGGCGGCGACGCAGCACCTGGTGGGCGTGGCGGACGACGATCAGCGACCGCGTGAACTCGAGCAACTGGCGTTCGGCCGGCGTCAGCGTCCAGTTGACCCAGCTGATCTCGTTGTCCTGGCAGTAGGCGTTGTTGTTGCCGCGCTGCGTCCGGCCCATCTCGTCCCCGGCGCAGATCATCGGGACGCCCTGCGAGACGAACAGCGTCGCCAGGAAGTTGCGCACCAGGCGCAGGCGGGCGGCCTCGACGGCGGCATCGCTGGTCAGGCCTTCGACGCCCCCGTTGGTACTCAGGTTGTTCGACTCGCCGTCGTTGTTGTGCTCGCCGTTGGCCTCGTTGCGCTTCTGCGTGTAGCTGACCAGATCGCGCAGCGTGAAGCCGTCGTGGCAGGTGACGAAGTTGATGCTCGCGGTCGGCTGGCGTCCGGCGGCCTGGTACAGGTCGCTGCTGCCGGCGACACGCGTGGCGAGCTCCGGGAGCAGGCCGCGATCGCCCCGCCAGTAGCGGCGCACGCCGTCGCGATAGAGCGCGTTCCATTCCGACCAGCCGGCCGGAAAGCGGCCGACCTGGAAGCCGTTGTGGCCGAGATCCCACGGCTCGGCGATCAGCTTCACCTGCGACAGGATCGGGTCCTGGTGAATGGCGTCGAAGAACGCGGCGGACGGGTCGAAGCTGCCGGTCTCGCGGCCGATCGCCGGCGCGAGGTCGAAGCGGAAGCCGTCGACGCGCATCTCGGTGACCCAGTAGCGCAGGCTGTCCATCACCAGCTTCAGCACCTGCGGGTGGCGGACGTTCAGCGTGTTGCCGCAGCCGGTGAAATCCTCGTAGTGTGCCGCGTGTCCCGACAGGAGCCGGTAGTAGACCGCGTTGTCGAGGCCGCGATAGGCCAGCGTGGGCCCGAGATGGCTGCCTTCGCCGGTGTGGTTGTAGACGACGTCGAGGATCACCTCGAGCCCGGCCGCGTGCAGCGCCCGGACCATCATCTTGAACTCGCGCACCGCCTCGAGCGGCTGGAACCCGGAGCAGTAGCGCGACTCCGGGGCGAAGAACGCGAGCGTGTTGTAGCCCCAGAAGTTGGTCAGGCCGCGGTCGCCCAGGTGCCGCTCGTCGGCGTGCGCGTGGACGGGCAGGAGCTCGACCGCGGTCACGCCGAGCGACTTGAGGTGCTCGATCACCGGCTCGCAGGCGAGGCCCAGGTACGAGCCGCGCAGGTGCTCCGGGACGCCGGGATGGCGCCGCGTGAAGCCGCGGACATGCAGCTCGTACAGGATCGTGTCCTGCAGCGGCGTCGCCGGCGGGCGATCGTCACCCCAGGCGAAGCCGCCATCGATGACGGCCGCCAGCGGCGCCCACGGCGCGCTGTCCTGGGTGTCGCGGGCCTGCAGGTTGTTGGCGACGTGGCCGAGGAGCGAGTCGTGCCAGCGCATGCGGCGCCCGACCGCGCGCGCATAGGGATCGAACAGGACCTTGGACGGGTTGAAGCGATGGCCGGCGTCCGGCGCCCACGGACCGCTCACCCGGAAGCCGTACAGCTGTCCGGGCATCAGGCCGGGGACATAGCCGTGCCAGACGTGATGCGTGCACTCGCGCAGCGGCAACCGGGCCTGCTCGCGATCCGCGTACGGCGAATCGAAGAGGCAGAGCTCGACGGCGGTGGCGTGCGCCGAGTAGATCGCGAAGTTGACACCCGATCCGTCCCAGGTGGCACCCAGCGGCGACGGATGGCCGGGCCAGACCCGGTGGACCTGCATCGTTCCCGGGATGGAGTCTATACCGGCCGCCGTCCGCGTTGGTGAGGCGCGAACGATGGCTCACGGCAGGTAGTGGGCGAGCGCGGTGTCGAGCGTGCGGTGGCGGAACGGGTAGCCGGCCGCCTCGAGGCGGGCCGGCCGAACCCACGCGCTCGACAGAGCGGTCTCGTTCGCCATCTGTCGCCCGAGGACCAGGCGCAGCCCGAACGCGGGTGCCGGCACGAGTGTCGGCCGGTGCAGGGCGCGGCCGAGCGCCTTCGTGAAGGCGGCGTTCGACACCGGCTCCGGCGCCGTGACGTTCACCGGGCCGGCCAGCGTGTCGTCGAACAACGCGTGATGGAAGGCGCCCACCACGTCGTCGAGGCCGACCCAGCTCATACCCTGCGTGCCGGGACCGACGACGCCACCGGCGCCGGCGCGGAACACCCGCAGAACGGTCTTCAGCACGCCGCCCGCCGGCGTCAGCACGAGCCCGAGGCGGAGGTGCGCGACGCGCAACCCGGCGGCGCGCGCCGGATCCGCCGCAGCCTCCCAGCGTCCGCAGACATCGGCCAGGAAACCGCCGCCCATCGGCGCCGTCTCGTCGACCGGCGCCCGTCCCTCGAACCCGTAGAAGCCGATCGCCGACGCGCAGAGCAGCGTACGCGGCGGATGGGGCAGGGCGGCGAGGGCACGGGACAGCGTCATCGTGCCCTGCTCGCGGCTGTCGCGGATCAGGGCCATGCGGCCCGGCGTCCAACGCCGATCGGCAACGCCGGCGCCGGCCAGATGGACGACGGCGTCGAGCGCGGGAACCCGGTCCGGCGACGGAAAGCCGCGCTGCGGATCCCAGGCGACGACGTCGGGCGCGCCGCCGGCGGTGCCGCGGACGAACCGGACGACGCGGTGCCCGCCGCTGGTCAGGAAGTGGGTGAGCGCGGTGCCGACCAGCCCGGACGCGCCGGTGATGCCGACGGTCAGGCGCGGGCGATCGGCGACGCGGGCGTGCGCGGCGAGATCGGCGGCCAGCGTCTCGTGACGGTAGCGCAGCAGCGCCGGCAGACGGGCGGCGACGGCGTGGCGCGCGACGGCGCGGCCGACGGGGCCCGCCGGGCCGGCGTACTCGACCCGGTCTTCGAGGATCGACGCCGCCGGACCGTCCGCCAGCATCGCGTGGACGTGGACCCAGTGCGCGAACGGGCCGGCGATCTGCTCGTCGGCGAAGCCGTGCGGCGGATCGACGTCGCGGTGCTCGGACACCCAGCGCAGGCGGACCGGCCCGAACGGCACGGCCAGCGTGACGCGCGTGCCGTTCTCGAGGCCGCCGGTCCGCGCCACGACGCGCACGGGATCCCAGGGCGGCATCAGCCGCTCGAGCGCCCCCGGCCGCGTGTGCCACGCCCACAGCGTCTCGAGCGGGACGGGCATCCGGCTGCGCCGGGCGACGCTGTCCATGGCGTCGAGAGTGTACCGGTGATGGCGGGCGGTCCACTAGGATGAGCCCGTGCGCGTCTCGGACTTCGACTTCCCGCTGCCGCCCGAACAGATCGCCCAGGCGCCGCCCGCCGAGCGCGGGACCTCGCGCCTGCTGATCCTCGAGCGGGCGACCGGGCGGATCACGCACGCCCACATTGGCGATCTGCCGGCGTGGCTGCGGACCGGCGATCTGCTGGTCGTCAACGACACGCGCGTCTACCCGGCTCGCCTGCTGGGCCGCCGGGAGCCGAGCGGCGGCCGCGTCGAGGTCTTCCTGCTCGAGCGCCTCGGTCCCGACCGCTTCGACGCGCTCGTCCATCCCGGCCAGAAGCTGAAGCCGGGCGCCCTGGTCGTGCTCGAGGGCGACCCCGGCCCGGACGGATCGCCGTCGCCGCGCCTCTACGGCCGGATCGAAGGGCGCGGCTCCTTCGGCCGCCGCACGATCCGCTTCGCGATCGGGGCTCCCCCGGACCCAGACCCGGCCGAGGCCGGGCCTCCGCCCGACCTCCTCCCGGCCTCCTCCCGGCCTCGGCCGGACGAGGGCCCGGCGATCGACCGGGTCGTCGATCGGATCGGGCACATGCCCTTGCCGCCGTACATCGCGCGGCCGGACGCCGGGGCGGATCGCGAGCGCTACCAGACGGTCTACGCCCGCGAGCGTGGATCGGTGGCCGCCCCGACCGCCGGCCTGCACTTCACGCCGGCGATCCTCGCGGCGCTGGACGCCGCGGGCGTCGAGCGCGCGGCCGTCACGCTGCACGTCGGCTACGGGACCTTCAAGCCGGTGCGCGTCGAGGACGTCGAGGCGCACGTCGTCGACCCGGAGCGCTACACGATCGCCCCCGACGTGGCGGCGCGGCTGAACGCGGCGCGGGCCGCGGGCCGGCGGATCGTCGCGGTCGGCACGACCACGGTCCGCGCGCTCGAATCGGCCGGGCGCGGTGGACCGATCGCCGCCGGCGACGGCGTCGCCGACGTGTTCCTCTACCCCGGCGGGACCCCGATCGCCCACGTCGACGCGCTGCTCACCAACTTCCACCTGCCGCGCTCGTCGCTGCTCATGCTGGTGTGCGCGTTTGCCGGCCGGGAGGCCGTGCTTCGCGCGTATCATGAGGCCGTCGCGGCGGGCTACCGGTTCTACAGCTACGGCGACGCGATGCTGATCGCATAGCCCGCCTCTGCCTATCGGGCGTCGGCGCGGCAAGGGAGAGATCGATGACGCAAGGACGGAGTTACCTGGCCGGGCTGGTGACGGGTGTGGCGGTGACGGGCGTGCTCGGCATCGTCGGACTGCGCGCGACGGCGGCACCCCGATCGGCGCCGGCCGAGCCCGCGCCGACCGGTGCCGTGGCGAACGACGCAGCGCCGATCGCGGCTGCAGCGCAGGACGCGATGCCGAAGCCGGCGGTCAAGGTGCTGCTCGAGAACGACCAGGTGCGCGTCCGCGAGGTCGTGTTCGCGCCCGGTTCGGGCGACACCCACACGCACCAGTGGGCACACGTCGGCGTGATCCTCACCAAGGGCCAGCTGGCGTTTGCCGACGCCGGCAAGCCGGAGGAAGTCGTCGCCTTCGAGGCCGGATCGGCCGGGTTCCGCGAGGCCAAGGTCACGCACCTGGCGCGCAATCCGGGCAAGACGACCATGAAGGTCATCGAGGTCGAGGTCAAGTAGGCAGCCAAGCTGCCGATGCCGTGAAGCTGCCCTACCAGGAATTCGACCTCTCCGGTCTCCAGAGCTATCCGCTCGCGTCGCGGCCGAGCAAGGTGCGCGTCGCGGACTTCGCGCGCCCGGAGGCCGCGCGCGCGCTCGGCGACGTCGCCGCGGCTTTTCCCGATCTGCTGGCAGGCGCCGACTTCAAGGCGGTCGTGACGGCGATGCGGGCGGCGCACGCCGCCGGCCGGCCGATCGTCTGGGGCCTCGGCGCGCACGTGATCAAGACCGGCCTGACGCCGATCCTCGTCGACCTCATGGCGCGCGGGTTCGTGTCGGCGCTGGCGCTGAACGGCGCCGGCGTCATCCACGACTTCGAGATCGCTCTCGGCGGATCGACGTCCGAGGACGTGGACGCCGCCCTCGGCCCCGGCCGCTTCGGCATGGCCGAGGAGACGGGGACGCTGCTGAACGGCGCCATCAACGACGGCGTCGGCGCCGGCCTCGGCCTCGGTCAGGCCGTGTGCGGCTACCTCGCCCGCATCGCCCCGCCGCACGCGGAGGTCAGCCTGCTGGCCTCGGCCGCGCGGCTCGGCATCCCGGTGACGGTCCACGTGGCGATCGGCACCGACATCATCCACATGCACCCGGCCGCGTCCGGGGCGGCCCTGGGCGAGGGCAGCCTCCGCGACTTCCGCTACTTCGTCTCGAACGTCGCCCACCTGGCCGGCGGCGTGTTCCTGAACTGCGGGTCGGCGGTGATCCTGCCCGAGGTGTTCCTCAAGGCAGTAGCCCTGGTCCGAAACCGCGGCCTGTCGCTCGAGGGGCTGACGACGGTCAACCTCGACTTCCTGCGGCACTACCGGCCGATGACCAACGTGGTCAGCCGGCCCACCTCAGGCGTAGGGAAGGGCTATGCCCTCGTCGGGCATCATGAGATCCTGATTCCTCTGCTCGCCGCGTCGCTGACGCGCGTGTGAGCCCGACCACCCCGACACTCATACCGTGCTTCCTTTCGATACCGTCGCCGGCCAGCAGCCCGAGTGGGACCACCGCCTCGACCTGACCCCCGGGTTGCGGGTCGTGCAGGTCTTTACCGCCACCGAGGACGAGTTGTCCCGGATCGAGGTGTTCCTCGTCCCGGATGAGGACGGCGCCAACACCGGTCTGCGCTTCGCGCTCTGGGAAGGCGGCGACGCGGACGCCATCGCGGGCGAGCCGCTGCGCGCCTCGCGTCCCGGCGACGCGGTGCCGATTCACGGTCCCGGCTGGTTCTCGTTCGATTTCACCCCGGTGGCGGCCAGCCGCGGCCGTGTCTATACGCTCGGCGTCGAGGCCGGAGGCGGCATCGCGCTGATGGCCCACCGAGGCCTCGGCTCGCGGCTGAAGGTCGCCGGCCGCGGCGTCGCCGGCTCGATTGCGTTCCGCGCCGTGGCCCGCCGGGCGCCGGCGCTCGGGACCCACTTCGACCAGGTGCGCGAGAGCATCGCGACGCAGCAGACGCGGCTCGATCAAGGGCCGCTGCACGTCCGGCTCGAGATCGCCTCCTCGTGCAACCTGGCGTGCATCATGTGCCCGTTCGGCCAGCCGGGCGGCTACGGCCCCGCGGACGGCATCCGCTTCATGACGCTCGAGGTCTTCAAGGCCGTCGAGCCGATGCTGTCGCGCGCGCTGACGATCAACGCCTTCGGCCTCGGCGAGCCGTTCCTGAGCCCGCACTTCATGCCGATCCTGCGGCGCTCGCGGGCGCTGAACGCCGACGCCGTGGTGTTCTGCTCGACCAACGGCGTCACCTATTCCGAGCGCACCATCACCGCGGTCGTCGCCGAGCGCCTGGTCAACGTCCTGCAGATCTCGGTCGACGGCGCCACCAAGGAGACCTACGAGCACGTCCGCGTCGGCGGCCGCTTCGATCAGCTGATGAAGAATCTGCGGTTCCTGCAGCGCGAGAAGGCGCGGCTGCGGGCCCGGGTGCCGTCCACCAAGGTGCAGATGGTCATCATGCGGCCGAACATGCACGAGGTCGTCGACGTGACCCGATCGATGATCGATCACGGCATCGACGTGCTTCGCCTCGACACGGTGAAGGATCACCCCGAGCTCGAGATCACGAGCTACGACGACGTGCGCCGCCTGAACGATCAGCTGCAGGAGGCGATTCACCTCTGCACGTCGCACCGCGTCAGCATCGAGGGCACGCTGCTCACCGAGATCGAGCCGATGCTGGCCGGCGCGGCGGCGCGCGAGGGCATCGTTCGACCGAAGCCGTCGACGCGGCTGATCCCGCTGGTGCCGGACGAAGCCAGCCGCACGCACGGCGCCGGCATGCCGGCCTGCACCGCGCCGTGGGAGAGCTTCACGCTCGGCGCCAACGGCGAAGTGCGCCTCTGCTGCCACTACCAGAAGGTGATGGGCTCGACGCTGAAGGCCTCGTTCGAGGACGTCTGGAACGGCCAGACCTACATCGACGTGCGCGAGAGCCTGTGCACCGGCCACTACGAGGACCTGTGCGCCCGCTGCCTCGAGACCTCGAGCTTCATGCCGGATCAGGAGATCCGCGGCGTCTACCGCGAGCGGCGGGTCGAGGCGGCGCCGCCCGCCGCGATCGCGCCGGACGTCTGGTCCTCGGCGCGGGGACGGCATGTCGACGATCTGCGTGATGGCGCGCGGACGTCGCCGGCCGGGCAGGCGACGGTGCGCTGCGCCGCGCTGTTCGACGGCATCGCGGCCACGGCGCAGGGCCCCGTCGACCTGCGCGGCGATCTGCATCTCGCGACCGCGCCGGGCGGCGAGGCGCGGGTGGCCGTCGTCGTCGGCGGCGTCGTCGCCGACGTCGTCGTCGCCTCGCCGCAGGGCCGCGGCCGCTGGAGCTGGCAGGCGGTCGCCGACGCCCGGCTGTTCGCGGCCGGCGCCACCATCGACGTCTGGCTGGTCGACGACGCCGGCGGCCGGCTCTCGTTCGCGCCGCTGACGATCGATCGCCCGGTGCTGGCGTCGCTCGGCTCCGGCCAGCTCGGGACCACCGTCGTCCGCACCGCCGCGGGTGCGGCGATCCCGGTCGTCTCGGCGACCGCGAGCCCCCTCATCGGCAACCTGGATCCGGTCGTCACCGACGATCGATCGATCCGCATCGGCGGCTGGGCGCTCGACTGGCGCCTGAACGGGCCCGGCACGGTGATCGGCATCTTCGCCGACGGCCGGTTCATCGACGAGGTGGCGCCGTGGATCGAGCGGCCCGACGTCGCCGACGTCCTGGCCCTCGACCCGGCCCGGGCCCGCAGCGCGGGGTGGGCGCGGTTCCACCGGCCGGACAGCCATCAGCCGGAATGGCTCTGCACCGGCTTCTTCATCGACCTGCCGGTGGCGGTGGCGCCCTGGCTGGCCGACGCGCACATCCAGGTCATCCAGGTGTCGCGCGAGCTCGGGCTCGCCACCGAGGTCGAATACGGTCCGGGCTATCCGTTCGGCCCGCGCCCGGTCGCGATAGCCGTCGGCGCCGGCATCCGCCCCGTCGTCCGCTGACGCCTGGACCCTGCGAAGTCGTCCGTCGCGCCTCCCGCGTTATACTCAGGGTTTCGCGCCGGAGTAGCTCAGGTGGTTAGAGCGAGCGTCTCATAAGCGCTAGGTCGGCGGTTCGAGTCCGCCCTCCGGCACCAACATCATTCCCTCCCCATTTCCCGGACGCCGCCTCAGGCCTCCGGGTCTTATGTCCAGGCTCCTCGAGCGGGTCCAGCAGACGGTTTCCGAGCAGGCGCTCTTCGGGGCCGGCGACGTCCTTGTGGCCGGCGTGTCGGGCGGCGCGGACTCGACCGCGCTGGCGTTCGCACTCGCCGACCTGGCGCCGCGCCTCGGAGCACGGCTCGCCGGGCTTGCCCACCTCAACCATCAGCTGCGCGACGCAGCCGACGCCGACGAGGCCTGTTGCCGTGAGCTGGCGGCCCGGCTGGGCGTCGCCTTCGACAGTCGCCGCGTCGACGTCGCGGCCGAAGCGCGGGCTCGCAAAACTTCTGTCGAAGATGCGGCGCGAACCGTCCGATATCTCTTTTTGAGCGAGGTCGCGGCGGCGCGCGGCGCGACGCGGGTGGCGGTGGGCCACACCCGGGACGATCAGGCGGAAACGGTGCTGCTGCGCCTGGCTCGCGGCGCCGGGCCGGTCGGACTGGCGGCGATTTATCCCCGGGCGGGCCAGGTCGTCCGGCCGCTGCTGGACCTGCGGCGGAGCGAGGTGGAAGTGTGGCTGCGTGAGCGCGGGCAGACCTGGCGCGAGGACGAGAGCAACCAGGATCGCACCATCCCTCGTAATAAGGTACGGCACGAGCTGCTGCCGTGGCTGATCGAGGCGTTCGGCGCCGGCGTCGTGGACGTGCTGGCGCGGCAGGCGGCGTTGTCACGGGACGACGCCGAATGGTTCGACCTGGTCGCGACCGAAACGGCCGATCGTCTCGTCATAGAGGATGGGACGATCGTGACGCTCGAGCAGGGGGCGCTGGGGGCGCTCCATCCGGCGATCGGCCGGCGGGTCGTGCTGGAGGCGCTCCGGCGCGGCGCCAACGGGAGGTTCGTCGGGTTCGATCACGTCGAAGCGGTGCTGGCGCTCGGCCAGACCGGCTCGGGCGCGATCGACGTGCCGGGCCAGCGCGTCGAGTGCCGGCAGGGCCGGGTGCGGTTCGAGCCGCGGTTGCCGGATCCGGGTCGCGCCGGCCGTCGCCGCGGACGGCCGGTGCCGGACGCGGAGCCGACGGCTGAGCCCATCGGGGAGTCCGCGGTGTCCAATTCCGCAGGGGACCGTCCTGGCGGGCCGAAGTGCGCAGGAAGTGTTAGTCTAGAAGGTCACGCCCCAAAGGGAGGCCGAGGTTGAGTTCCACGCTGAAGAACCTGCTGTTCTGGGTCGTCCTCATCGTTGTCGGGATCCTGATCTGGAATTTTTCGACGAATTTCCAGCAGCGCGACACGCCGATCCCGTTCAGCCAGTTCGTCGAGACCCTCGACAAGGGTGACATCGACACTGCCACGATCGAGGGCAATTACGTTTACGGCACGACGCGCCAGGGCACGAAGTACCGCACCTACGCGCCCAGCCAGTACCGAGCAGCTCGGCAACAAGCTGATCACGCAGAAGGTGAAGGTCGACGCCAAGGAGCCGACCGCGAGCCCGTGGGCCGCGATCATCTACGCCTGGGCGCCGCTGATCATCATGATCGGCTTCTGGATCTTCATCATGCGGCAGATGCAGAGCGGCGGGAACAAGGCCCTGTCGTTCGGGAAGAGCCGCGCCAAGCTGTCGTCCAGCTCGCAGAAGAAGGTGACGTTCAAGGACGTCGCCGGCGTCGACGAGGCCAAGGAGGAGCTCCAGGAAATCATCGAGTTCCTCAAGGAGCCGCAGAAGTTCCAGAAGCTCGGCGGGCGCATCCCCAAGGGCGTGCTGCTCATGGGCTCGCCGGGCACCGGCAAGACGCTGCTGGCGCGCGCCGTCGCCGGCGAAGCCAACGTCCCGTTCTTCTCGATCAGCGGCTCGGACTTCGTCGAGATGTTCGTCGGCGTCGGCGCCTCGCGCGTCCGCGACCTGTTCGAGCAGGGCAAGAAGAACGCGCCGTGCATCATCTTCATCGATGAAATCGATGCGGTCGGCCGCCACCGCGGCGCCGGCCTCGGCGGCGGGCACGACGAGCGCGAGCAGACGCTGAACCAGCTGCTCGTCGAGATGGACGGCTTCGAGTCCAGCGAGGGTGTGATACTGGTCGCCGCGACCAACCGCCCCGACGTGCTCGATCCGGCGCTGCTGCGCCCGGGCCGCTTCGACCGCCGCATCGTGGTCAACCGTCCGGACGTGAAGGGCCGCGAGGGCATCCTCTCGGTGCACACCAAGAAGATCCCGCTCGCCGACGACGTCAACATTCACGTCCTGGCGCGCGGCTCGTCCGGCTTCTCGGGCGCCGACCTGGCCAACCTGGTGAACGAAGCGGCGCTCAACGCCGCCCGCTACAACCAGAAGGTCGTCCGCATGGTCGACTTCGAGTTCGCCAAGGACAAGGTGCTGATGGGCGCCGAGCGGCGCTCGATGATCATCAGCGACGACGAGAAGAAGGTCACGGCGATCCACGAGGCCGGCCACGCGCTGGTCGCGGCGCTGCTGCCGAACGCCGATCCGGTGCACAAGGTCACGATCATCCCGCGCGGGATGGCGCTCGGCCTGACGATGCAGCTGCCGGTCGACGACAAGCACAACTACTCGCGCGACTACCTGCTGTCGCAGGTCGCCATCCTGCTCGGCGGCCGCATCGCCGAGGAGCTGACCCGCGGCGACATCACGACCGGCGCCGGCAACGACCTCGAGCGGGCCACCGAGATGGCGCGCAAGATGGTCTGCGAGTGGGGCATGAGCGACGCGCTCGGGCCGCTCACCTTCGGCAAGAAGGAAGAGCAGATCTTCCTCGGCCGCGAGATTGCGCAGCACCAGGACTACAGCGAAGACACCGCGGTGCGGATCGACCAGGAAGTCCGCCGCATCGTGATGGACAACTACAAGCGGGCGAAGGATCTGCTGGACGGCCACCGGCAGGTACTCGACGCCATCGCCGACGAGCTGCTCGTCCGCGAGGTCCTCGACGCCGACCAGGTGAAGGCGCTCGTCGCCGGCAAGACCCTGCCGGAGCCGGTGAAGGCGCCGGCCTCGTCGCCGATGCCGCCGGTGGACGATCGCCGCGGCACGCGCGAGCGGTCGCCGCTCGTCCCGCCGATTCCGAAGCCGCTGCCGCAGGAGTAGCCCGGTTCGTCGCCGGTCCTATTCCGTCCCTCTCCCTGACGGTCGTGCGCTCGCCCTCGGCGAGCGCACGCTCGTCATGGGCATCCTCAACGTCACCCCCGATTCCTTCGCCGACGGCGGCCGCTTCCGCGACGCGGCGCACGCCGTCGACGTCGCGCTGGCCCTGATCGACGCCGGCGCCGATCTCCTCGACGTCGGTGGCGAGTCGACGCGCCCCGGAGCCACCCCCGTCGCGGCCGAGGACGAGCGCCAGCGCGTGCTCCCCGTGGTGGCCGCCCTCGCCCGGCAGGCGCGCATCCCGATCTCCATCGACACCTACAAGGCGGAGGTGGCCGCCGCGGCCCTCGACGCGGGGGCGGTGATCGTCAACGACGTCAGCGGCCTCGCCGGGGATCCGCAGATGGCGGCCGTGGTTGCGGCGCGCCGCGCGGCGTTCGTGCTGATGCACAACCGCGGTCGCTCCGAGTCCATGTACGCCCGCGCCCAGTACGGCGAGGTCGTGCGCGAAGTGGGGACCGAGCTCGAGGCGGGCATGGCACTGGCGGAGGCGGCCGGCGTGGCCCGCGAGCGCATCGTGCTCGACCCCGGCATCGGCTTCGCCAAGCGCGCCGAGGACAGCCTCCGCCTCCTGGCCCGGCTCGACGACGCCGTCTTCACGGTGCTCGACCGGCCGCTCCTGCTCGGCCCCTCCCGCAAGTCGTTCCTGCGGGTCGGGCTCGGCGACCGCGAGCCCGGCGAGCGGGAGTGGGGCACGGCGGCCGCCGTGACGGCCTGCATCCTGGCCGGCGCCCACATCGTCCGGGTGCACGGGGTCGAGGCCATGTCCCAGGTCGCCCGGGTGGCGGACTCGATTCTGGCCGCCCGCACGGCCTAGGGCGTGCCCGGCGCCCCTTGGGGGCGCCGGCCAACCAGTGCCGCCCGCGCGCCGGCGCCGCGGCGCGCCCAGCGCCGCGAATAGCAGCCGGCGCGCCCGATGGGCGGCCCGCGGCGCGCGTGAGAGCGCGCCGCCAACATACAATTAGGCTTCATGCCGGACGCGCTGAGCGCCCTCGTCCATCGGACCTCGTTCACGTGGTGGGATGCCATCGACATCCTCCTCGTGGCGATCCTGATTTACGAGGCGCTCAAACTGATCCGCGGCACGCGCGCCGTCCAGATGGCGGCCAGCTCCGGCATCCTCGTCCTGCTGTTCGTCGCCTCGACGACGATGCCGTTGCAGACGGTCAACTGGCTGATCCGCAACATGGTCGGCTACGTCGTGTTCGCCGCCATCGTGCTGTTCCAGTCGGACATCAGGCGCGGGATGGCGCATTTCGGCCGGGCGCCGTTCTTCCGCGTGCTGACCCGTCCCGAAACCGGCAACGAGACGATCGAGGAAGTCGTGGTCGCCGCCAGCACGCTGGCTGGGCGGCGGCAGGGCGCGATCATCGTCATCGAGCGCGAGATCGGCCTCCGCAACTACATCGAGAGCGGCATCCCGCTCGACGCCCAGGTCACCTACGACCTGCTGGTGAGCATCTTCCAGCCGACCGCGCCGCTGCACGACGGCGCCGTGATCATCCAGGAGGGTCGCATCGCCGCGGCCTCCTGCTTCCTGCCGCTCACCGTGCAGCCGGCCCTCAGCCGCGAGCTCGGCACGCGCCATCGCGCCGCCATTGGTCTCACCGAGGAGAACGACGCCGTGGCGGTGATCGTGTCGGAAGAGAGCGGGCTCATTTCAATCGCCCTCGACGGCAGCATCGAGCGCGGCCTCGGACCGGCCGACCTGCGGGCCCGGCTCAAGGACCTCGTGGTGCAGCGGCGCACCACGGCAGGCCCGCTGCGGGTGCGTGCCTAGTTACGGTCCACTAGTCCGATGGCCTACCATCCGTTCCGCCACCTCGGGCTCAAGGTCCTCTCCATCGCGCTGGCCGGCGCGATCTGGCTGACCGTCGGCGATCAGCGCGCCGTCGAGCGGACGATGCGGGTGCCGCTCGAGTACCACAACATGCCCGCCAACCTCGAGCTGATGTCCAGCCCGCCGGACACCGTCGAGGTCCGGCTGCGCGGTCCGTCCGGTACCATCGGCCGGCTGCTGCCCGGCGAGGTGGTGGCGGTGCTCGATCTCACCGCGGCGCGGCCGGGGACACGGCTCTTCCACATGCTGTCGGACGAAGTGCGGGTGCCGTACGGCGTCGGCGTCTCCCAGGTGACCCCGGCGGCGCTGCCGCTGACGTTCGAGCCGGCCTCGAGGCGCGCCGTGCCGGTCGTCCCGGTCGTCGACGGCGAACCGGCGCCGGGCTATCGCATCGGACGGATCCTGTCGTCGCCCGAGCAGGTGACGGTGGTCGGACCCACCAGCCACGTCGTCGGTGTCGCCAGCGCCACGACCGAGCCGGTCTCGGTGGCCAACGCCACCGCCAACGTGGTCGATCGCGTCGTCGTCGGCGTCGCCAACGAACTGGTGCGGCTCGACCAGCCGCAGAGCGCCACGGTCTCGGTGGAGATCGTCCAGGTCGCGGAGGACAAGCGGCTCGATCGCGTGCCTGTGTCCGCCCGCGGGCTCGGCGAGGGGCGCTCCGCGACCATCGATCCGGCATCGGTGGTCGTGGTGCTCCGGGGCCCGCGCGCCGCGCTGGCGCCGATCACGACGGCGACGGCCTACGTCGACCTCACCGGCATGGCGCCAGGCCGCCGCTACACCCTGCCGGTCAAGGTCGATCCAATTGCCGACGTGCAGGTGGCGTCGGTCGACCCGGCGACGGTCGCCGTGCGCGTGAAGTAACGGGACCGAAGGGACGACATGAGCAAGCTGTTTGGAACCGATGGCGTCCGCGGCGTGGCCGGCACGCCGCCCCTCGATCCGGTGACGGTGACGCGTCTCGGCGCGGCGCTGGTCCGCGTGCTGCCGCACCGCGGCGCCGGCCGCGTGCTGGTCGGACGCGACACGCGCGAGTCGGGCGACTGGATCGAGCAGGCGCTGGCCCGCGGCGTCGCCAGCCAGGGCGCGCAGCTCGTCTCGACCGGCATCGTCCCGACGCCGGCGGTGGCGTACCTGACCGGCTCCCGCGACTTCGACGCCGGGCTGGTCATCTCGGCCTCGCACAATCCGTTTCAGGACAACGGCATCAAGATCTTCTCCGGTCACGGGCAGAAGTTCGCCGAGACCCAGGAGCGCGACATCGAGGTACTGGTCGCCGATCCGGCCTTCCGCGTCGACCTCGACACGCCGGCGGCGGTCACGCGCGAGGATCTCGTCGACGCCTACCTGGATCACGCGCGCGCGATGCTGCCGTCGCCCGGCGCGCTTGCGCGGCGCCCGCATCGGCCTCGATTGCGCCAACGGCGCGACCGCGGCGGTGGCGCCGCGGCTGTTCCGCGCGCTCGGCTTCGACGTGGTCGTGATCGGCGCCGAGCCGGACGGCCGCAACATCAACCTCGACTGCGGCTCCACGCATCCGGAGCGCCTCTCGGCGCTGGTGCGGCAGGAGAAGCTCCGCTTCGGCGTGGCGTTCGACGGCGACGGGGATCGCGCCATCCTGATCGACGCCGATGGGCGCGTCGTCGACGGCGACGCCGTGCTCTATCTGTGCGCCAGGCACATGCGGGCCGGCGGCCGCCTCAAGGGCGACGCCATCGTCGCGACGGTGATGAGCAACATCGGCCTCGAGATCGCGCTGCGCGAGGCCGGCATCGGCATGCTGCGATGCCCGGTGGGCGACAAGTACGTGATGGAGGAGCTGGTCCGCCGCGACCTCGCGCTGGGCGGCGAGCAGTCCGGCCACGTGATCTTCTCCGAGCACCTGTTCACCGGCGACGGCATCGTGACGGCACTCGCCGTGGTGCGCGCCATGGTCGATTCGGGGCGCGAGCTGTCGGCGCTCGCCGGCGAGCTGGTGACGTTTCCACAAGTGCTGGTCAACGTGCGGGTCAAGGAGAGGCGCGCCCTCGACAGCGTGCCGGCGGTCAAGGCGGTCACCGACGCGGTCGAGACCCGGCTCACCGGCGCCGGCCGGCTGCTGATCCGCTACTCCGGCACCGAGCCGCTGCTGCGCATCATGATCGAGGGCAAGGACCAGCGCGAGATCCAAGGCTGGGCCGACGAGATCGCGTCCGCGGTGCGGACGCATCTCGCCTGAACGACGACGATCGCTGCTGCCATGGTCCGTCTGAGCGTCAACGTCAACAAGGTCGCCACGCTGCGCAACTCGCGCGGCGGACGCCTGCCCAGCGTCCTCGACGCCGTGCACACGATCGTCGACGCGGGCGCGCCGGGCATCACCGTGCACCCGCGCGCCGACGCCCGGCACATCACGACGCAGGACGTGCTCGACGTCGCGGCAGCGCTGAAGCCGCTGCGCGGGCGCGTCGAGTTCAACATCGAGGGCGACATCCGGACCGACCTGATGGCGCTGGTGCACGAGGTCCAGCCCGATCAGTGCACGCTGGTCCCCGTCCTCGCCGGCGAGGTGACGAGCCAGGGCGGCTGGCCCATCGACACGCCGATCCCCACGCTGCGCGGGACCATCGCCGGCCTGCGCGCCGACGGGATCCGTGTCAGCGTCTTCATCGACCCGGACCCGGCCGCGGTCCGATGGGCCGCCGAGCTGGGCGCCGACCGCGTCGAGCTGTTCACCGAGCCGTTCGCCAAGGCGTTCGAGGCCGGTCCCGAGGCCACCGACGCGGCCATGCGGGCCTGTGCCGTCGCCGCCGAAACGGCGCACCAGCTCGGGCTGGGCGTCAATGCCGGACATGACTTGGACCACCGCAACCTAGTACGCTTCCGGGAGCTGCCGCATCTCGACGAGGTGTCGATCGGCCACGCGCTCATCAGCCGGGCGTTGTTCGACGGCCTGTCCGCCACCGTGCGGGCCTATCTGGACGTGCTTCGATGACCAAGGAATCAGTGGCGCTCGGCGTGGCGGGCGTCCTGTTCGGCTTTCTCACCGGGTGGATCATCGGCGCCCAACAGACCCGACCCGCCTCGGCGCCACCCCCTGCGGGTGCATCGGCTGCCGCCCCTGGGCCGTCGACCGGAGGGGCTTCGGCGGGCCCGGGCGGACAAGGCGGCGCTCCGGCCGAGGCGCCCAAGGTCGATCAGGCGAGGATCGACGGCCTCCGCAAGCGGGCCGCCGACAACCCGCGCGACGCCGCCGTCCGGGCCGAGATCGGCAACGCCTACTTCGACGCCGAGCGCTATCCCGAAGCGATCACCTGGTACGAAGCGGCGCTCGGGCTCGACGCGAAGAACGTCAACGTCTCGACCGACCTCGGGGTCAGCTACTACTACGCCAACCAGGCCGATCGGGCGCTGGCGCAGTTCGAGCGCTCGCTGCAGATCGAGCCGAAGCACACCAAGACCATGCTGAACATCGGCGTCGTGCGCGCCTTCGGGAAGCAGGATCTGACTGGCGCCGCGTCGATCTGGCAGCAGGTCGTGGACATCGCACCCGAGAGCGCCGAGGGCCGCGCCGCCAAGCGGATGATCGAGGCGGTGCGTTCGGCGCATCCGGAGGCGGGCGGCCCCGCCGGCGGCGCGCCCGCGGCCAAGCCGCAGGAGAACGGCGCCTCATGATCCGCTGGGTCCTGAACATCATCGTCGTGCTGCTCCTGCTGCGGCTGGCGCTGCGCTTCGTGCTCGGGCTGCTGCGCGGCCTCAACGAGCCGTCGGCCGGAGCGGCGTCGTCGGGCCGTCGCCCCGCCGGCGGGCCGGCCCGGATCGCCGGCGAGCTGGTCAAGGATCCGGTGTGCGCGACGTACATCCCGCGCGAGTCGGCGATCGTCGCGCGCGTGGCCGGCGAGACGCGCTACTACTGCTCGGTGACCTGCCGCGACAAGGACGCCGCCGGCGGCCACGCCCAGCCGCACATCGGACGCGCCGCGCATGGGTAGCGCTCGCTCGGAGGCGCAGCTCCGCGAGGACATCGTCGAGCTCGGGCGGCGCCTGTGGGCCCGCGGCTTCGTCGCCTCGAACGACGGCAACATCAGCGTCAGGCTCGACGCCGATCGCGTCCTGACCACGCCGACCAGCGTCTCGAAGGGCTTCATGACGCCCGACATGATGGTGGTCACCGACCTCGCCGGCCGCAAGATCAGCGGCGAGCGCAGCGCGTCGTCGGAGCTGAAGATGCACCTCGCCGTCTACGAGCTGCGGCCCGACGCCAAGGCGGTGGTCCACGCGCATCCGCCGCTCGCGACCGGCTTCGCCGTCGCCGGCATCGCGCTCGACAAGGCGGTGCTGGCCGAGGTGATCTGCACGCTGGGCAGCATCCCGATCGCCGACTACGCGACGCCCTCGACCGCGGAGCTGCCCGCCGCCGTCGCCAGGTACATCAAGGCGCACGACGGGCTGCTGCTCGCCAACCACGGCGCGCTCACGGTCGGCAGCGATCTCTACAACGCGTACTACAAGATGGAGACCGTCGAGCACTTCGCTCAGATCAGCCTGGTCGCGCGCACGCTCGGCGGCGAGCGCGTGCTGTCGCGCGACGAGGTGCACCGGCTGCAGGGGCTGCGCTCGATGTACGGGATCGCCGCGCCGGCGCCGATCTGCACCGACGCCACGGAGACGGCGGGCGGCGGCGAGACCTGCCAGGTGGTGCAGTCGCCCGTCACCGACGGCAGCCGTCTGGTGGCGGACACGGGCCTGGCGGGCGCCAGAACGAGTCCGGCCGGGGAAGCGGAAATTCGGCTAACATACCGCCAGCTTGCGGCCCTCATCGAGGATGCCGTACGTACGGTCGGCTCAGGAGGCTCAGATGGGTGAAGCGTTGGGCATGGTCGAGACCAAGGGTCTGGTCGCGATGATCGAGGCCGCGGATGCCATGGTCAAGGCTGCCAAGGTGACGTTGGTCGGCTGGGAGAAGATCGGCGCCGGCTACGTGACCGCCATGGTCCGGGGCGACGTGGCCGCGGTGAAGGCGGCGACGGACGCCGGAGCGGCGGCCGCGCGTCGTGTCGGCGAGCTGGTGTCGGTGCACGTCATCCCGCGCCCGCACGCCAACCTCGAAGACGTCCTCCCGATCGGCAAGGCGGCGAAGTAAGGCGTCCCGCCCGGCCAGCGCTTGTCCTGGCCTGGGCGATCCCCATGCTGCTCGCCCGCGTCACCGGCACGGTCGTCGCCACCCGCAAGGACGAACGTCTCGTCAGCAACAAGCTGCTCGTCGTGCGCCCCGTCGATCCGGCGGGCAAGCTCGAGGGCTCGTCGCTCGTCGCCGTCGACACCGTCGACGCCGGCGTCGGCGAGACGGTCCTGATCGTCAGCGGCAGCTCCGCGCGCATGGCGAGCGGGATGAAGGACTGCCCGGTGGACGCCGTGATCGTCGGCATCGTCGACGAGGTCACCACGGCCGGCTGATCGGTATTTTCCTATGCAAGTCGCGCGGGTCGTCGGGACGGTCGTCTGCTCCCACAAGGACGAGGGCCTGTCCGGCGTCACGCTGCTCGTGATCCAGCCGCTGGCCAAGGACGGCGCCCCGTTCGGCCGCACGCTGGTGGCGGCCGACGCGGCCGGTGCCGGCGTCGGCGAAGACGTGTTCTTCGTCCGCGGCGCCGAAGCCTCGTTCCCGTTCCATCCGCGCACCGTCCCGACCGACGCCTCGATTGTCGGCATCGTGGACTCGGTGTAACCTGCAAGGGCACGGGTGAAATTCCGCTGCATCGACGACATGTGCGACGTTGCTCCCGTCCCCGAAATCTCGTCCCATGCAGATCGCCACGGTCGTCGGCACGGTCGTCGCCACGAAGAAGCACGCCGCCCTCGCCGGCGCCAAGCTGCTGCTCGTCCAGCCGGAGACACCAGAGGGTGAGCCGCGCGGACCGGTGCTGCTGGCGATCGACTCGGTCGGCGCCGGCATCGGCGAGCGCGTGCTGGTGGTGATCGAAGGCAAGGCCGCCGGCGATGCCCTCGGCCGCCGCGGCGCGCCGGTCGACGCGGCCATCGTCGGGATCATCGATTGCGTGGACGACACGACGCTCGTCGCCGTGGCGCCGGTGGAGGCCGCATGACCGAGGACGATCTGCGCGCGCTCGTCCGCCAGGCGGTTTCGCGCCACCTCACCGCGTCCGGCGGCGATGCCGGCAGCGCGGCCGGCAGTGCCGTAGATCGGGGCACGCCGGCGCCGGGCGTCCACCCGAGCTTCGGGCGCTACCTGCTGCCGCGCGAGCCGGGCGACAGCGGGGCCTGTCTCATCGAGCCCGCGGTGAAGTGCAATCACTGCGGCTTCTGCCAGTCGCACGGCTTCTGAGCCGTCCTCCTTCGGTACCGATGTCGAAACCCAAGGTCCTCGTCACGCGGCTGCTGCCCGAGAAGCCGCTCGATCTCCTGCGCGAGCACTGCGCCGTCGATCTCTACGACAAGCACGATCCGATGGCGCGCGAGCTGCTGATGGACAAGGTGGCCAAGGTCGACGCGGTCATCTGTCTGCTGACCGATCCGATGGACCGCGGCGTGATCGAGAAGTGCTACTCGGTGCGGGCCATCTGCGACGTCTCGGTCGGCTACAACAACGTCGACATCGCGGCGGCGCGCGAGCGGCAGATCTGGGTCACGCACACGCCGGACGTGCTGACCGACGCCACCGCCAACCTCACCTGGGCGCTGATCCTCGGCGCGACGCGGCGTGTCGCCGAAGGCGATCGCCTGATCCGCAAGGGCGGCTGGACCGGCTTCCGCTTCGACTTCCTGCTCGGCAGCGATCTGGCCGGCAAGCGGCTCGGGATCATCGGCATGGGGCGCATCGGCCAGGCCGTCGCCCGCCGCGCGCTGGCCTTCGGCATGGAAGTCGCCTACGTGCCGAGCGCACGCAAGCGGAAGCGGCCGACGTCGCGGTTCGAGGACGGGCTGCGGGCGACGCCGATGCCGTTCGACGAGCTGATGCGGACGTCCGACGTGATCTCGCTGCACTGCCCGCTGACGCCGGAGACGCACCACCTGATCGACACGCGGGCGCTGTCGCTGATGAAGCCGTCGGCGTATCTGGTCAACGTCGCGCGCGGACCGGTCGTCGACGAAGTGGCACTGGCCAAGGCGCTGCGCGAGCAGCGGATCGCCGGCGCCGGGCTCGACGTGTTCGAGAACGAGCCGACCGTGCACGCCGATCTGCTCGACCTCGAGAACGTGCTGCTGCTGCCGCACATCGGCAGCGCGACGGTCGAGACGCGGACCGCGATGGCCCAGCTCGCCGTCGACAATTGCCTGGCCGTGCTGCAGGGCCGCCGTCCGCCGACGCCGGTGCCCGAGCTCACGGACCTGCCGATCTACTCGTGATGCCGCCCCGCGATGTGCGGGTCGATGCGATCATGAAGCGCATCGGCAACGGCATCCGCGCGCTCGGGCTGCCGGCCATCGAGAAGATCTCGGAGGAGCAGTCGGGCACGGCGTTCCACGTGCTGATCGCGACCATGCTCTCGGCGCAGACGCGCGACCCGGTCACGCTCGAGGCCTCGACGCGGCTGTTCGCCAGGGCGCCGACGCCGGAGGCGATGGCGAAGCTCTCCGAGGCGCAGATCGAGAAGCTGATCTACCCGGTCAGCTTCTATCGCAACAAGGCCGTGCACGTGAAGGCGACGTGCCGGAAGCTGCTCGACCGAATTCGGCGGCGTGGTGCCGTCGACGATGGACGAGCTCCTGACGCTGCCCGGCGTCGGCCGCAAGACCGCCAACCTGGTGCGCATCGTCGCGCACCGCCGGCCGGACAGCATCTGCGTCGACACGCACGTGCATCGCATCGCCAACCGCTTCGGCTGGGTGCGCACGCGGACGCCCGAGCAGACCGAGCGCGCGCTCTACGAGGTGACGGCGAAGAAGTGGTGGTCGCGCCTGAACCTGTATCTCGTGACCTGGGGCCAGCACGTCTGCAAGCCCGTCTATCCGCTGTGTCCGCGCTGCCCGGTCCTCGGCCTGTGCCCGCGCATCGGCGTCACGCGGGTGGGGAAAGCGTAGAATCGCGCCATGCGCACGTCGCTCGCTTTCGTTGCCGCGCTCGCGCTGAGCGCATCGACCAGTGCTCAAACGCCGAAGCCCCCGGCTCCGGCGGCCAAGCCGGCGGCCCCTGCAGCCACGGCACCGGCCACGGCGAAGACCCCGGTCTTCCGAATCGAGACGGCCAAGGGCGTGATGGTCGTCGAAACCTACCCGATGGACGCGCCGAAGTCCTTCGAGCACATCCTGGCGCTGGTCAAGAAGCGCTTCTACGACAACCAGGCAGTGCACCGCGTGGTACCCGGCCAGGCCGTGCAGTTCGGCGATCCGCAGTCGCGCAACATGATGCTGGTCGACTGGTGGGGGCGCGGCCCGAACAGCGGCAGCGGCAGCATGATCGGCGTCAACGAAGTGTCGAAGACGCGCAAGCACCGGCGCGGCACGCTGGCCATCGCCAACTCCGGCTCGCCGGCGCTCGGCGACAGCCAGATGTTCGTCGCGCTCCGCGCCGTCGCGAGCTGGGACGGCAAGTACACGATCATCGGGCAGGTGACGTCGGGGATGGAAGTCGCCGACAAGCTGGCACGCGGCGACAAGATCAAGTCGATCACGGTGACGGGCGCGCCATAGCCGCATCAGTTGCGAGCGGCGTCGATCCGAAGCAATTCGACGGGCGACATAGACATGGCCTGCCAGGCCGGCCACGAGCACGAGAGCAGCGCCGCCACACTCGTCGCGCTGGCAACGATGACATACGTGTCCACCGCGTTGGCGCTGACCCCGTAGAGGAAGGACGCCACGCCGTTCCCGGCCGCCCAGGCGAGCGGGATGCCCGCCATCACCCCTGCCGCGATCACGAGTGCCAGCCTCACGGAGCACCAGGCTGCCAGTCCGGCGCGCGTGGCACCGACGGCCAGACGGACCGCGAGCTCGTGGCGGCGAACGGCCACGAGACGGGACAGCGTTGCCAGCAGGCCGACGAGCGCGACGGCGAGAGACGTAATCCCAAGCGCGCTCGCCACGACGGCATAGGTGCGTTGCCCGGCCACCGAGCCTGCCACTACCTCGCTCAGGGGCCGGACGTCCTCGATTGGCCGGGTCGGGTCGAGGCGCCGAGCCAACGCGGCGATCGGTGCCGCAAGGCTGCGAGGATCGCCGCTCGTCCGGACGACGAGTCGGACCATCCCGAACGGAAGGGCGTTCCAGGGTACGTAGACCGCTCCCTGAAGCGGTCGCGACCAGCCCGGCATAGCGGACGTCCTCGACCACGCCGACGACGGTGGCACGACGCCCCCCGGTGCCCGGAATGGCATAGGGCAGCGACAACCCGACGGCCTGGCGATCGCGAAACAGGTGTCGCGCCGTGGAGCGGCTCACGACTACCACAGGCTGCTCGCCGGCGCCGTCGGTCGTCACGCAGGAACCGCCCCTCCACCAGCCGCACGCCGACTGCCTCGCTCCACGAAGGGGTGGCCGCGACCAGCGCCATCATCTGGATTTCGTCGCGCCCGCCCTCGACGACGCGGATCGCCATCTGCACGATCGACGTGGCCGGCGGCAGACTGCTCGCGAAGGCGGCGCGCTGAACACCAGGAAGTCGTTCCAGCTCGCCGAGCAAGCGGTCTGCGAAGGCATGGCTCTCGCCGCCTCGAGAGCAGCGTGCGGTCTCCCAGCATGACGCGGGCCGTGAGCGCCCCGTCGACACGGACGCCTGTCGGAATGTCGAGGATGTTCACGATGGTCCGCGTAAGCAACGCCGCGGTCACGACGAGGACAATCGCGAGCGCAAGCTGCGCGCTGGCGAGTGCAGCCTGCAGTCGGCCGCCGCGTCTTGGTGCTCCTGCGCTCGAGCGCATGAGCGGCGCGACGCCTCGCCGGAGGGTGAGCCACGCCGGCGCGGCCGTGCAGAGGACGGCGACGAACACCGACGCGAGGCCGCAGAAGACCATGGTCGAGACGTCCACGCGAGCCAGGTCGATGCGAGTCACGGCGCCAGATCCGATGGACTGCAGCACCCGCACACCTGCGGCCGCGAGGCCGAGGCCCAGCGCGCCGCCCAGTGCCGACAGGATCACCGCCTCCGAGAACAGCGACATGACGAGTCGTCGCCCCGACGCTCCCAGCGCGAGGCTGACCGCCAGCTCGCGTTCGCGTGCGACGGTCCGGCTGATCAAGAGGCTGGCGACGTTCGCGGTCGAGACGAGCAGGATCACAAGGCCGCCGACGAGGAACGCCAGGAGAGCAGTGCCACGCGTGCCCCGGGCCTGCTCTTCCGTCGCGACGACTCCCACGACGAGCGCTCGTCGCTCGGCGTCATCTCCCTTCCACAACGCCTGCCGCAGCTGCGTGGCCTCACCGGCTGCCTCTGCGACGGTCGCGCCGGCCCGCAGGCGCCCCAGCAGGCCGAAGCGGCGATCGTCGTTTCGAATCAGCGCCACGGCGTCCGCGGCGTCGGCGGGCAGCCAGATGTCGGTCATGGCCTCGGGAATACCGACGTCGGCGGGGAGGACGCTGGCCACCGTGAAGCTTCCGCCGAGCACGGTCAGCGTCATGCCGAGGGCGGCGCTCGGGCGGATGCCGCCTTCGCGCAAAACGCGCTCGCTGACGACGACGGAGCCATGCTCGCCAGACTGGGGGAGCCGGCCGGCGAGGACCTGGGGACGAACGGTCGCAAAGAAGCCGCTCGACACGAACGCGACACGGAGGATGCGGGCCCGTCCCAAGCCCCGCACCGCATGGTCCGCCGATGCCGCTCCGGCGATGCCGTCGGTGCTGCGCAGTCGTGCGCGCCACTCGGCGATCTCGGAGCGGAGGACCGCATGGTCCAGGGTGACCAGCCTGCCGGCGTCCGCGTATGGCAGGGGCCGGACGAGCACGCCGTCGAACACCGCGACGGCCGAGGACACGAAGCCGGTGGCGAGCGCGATCGTCAGGACGATCGGCAGTGAGGTTCCCGGGCTTCGACGGATCTCACGCAGGGCCAGTCGCAGAACCATGGCGGATCACCTCCCGCGGTTCTGACGAACGATGGCCGCCCGCGGCCGTTCCGCGGCTCCGACTCCAGTGCCATTTGACAATCGTCCGATTTGATCATAATGTGCGATGAAATGGCCGACCGGTTCCTGACCGACTTCGAGTTGATGGTCATCCTGGCTGTCCTGCGCGCGCGCGACGACGCGTATGGCGTGGCGATCGCCCGGGAGATCGAGGAGACGGGCGGCCGTCCCGTGACGCACGCCGCCGTGTATCTCGCGCTCGATCGGCTGGCGCAGCACGGCCTGGTCACGTCCCGGCTCGGTGACCCGACGCCGGAACGCGGGGGACGGGCGAAGAAGCTGTTCAGCGTCACGCCCGCCGGCCTGGCGGCGATCCGACGGACCCGCCGCGCGTTCATGGCTCTCTGGAAGGGGATTCCCGAACTGAAAGGAACACCCGCATGAGGAAGATGCCGGCACTCGCCACGGCGCTGCTGTTGCGTTTCGGCCCGCAGGACGACTCGTTCGTCGGCGATCTGGCCGAGGAGTACTCGAGCGGACGGTCACGATCCTGGTTCTGGCGCCAGGTCGTCGCGGCGATCGTGCTGGCGTCGGTCCGCCACATCGACGCCCATCCGCTGCGCACGGCCATGGCCGTTGCGACCGGCTGGGCGACGGCGCTCCTGTTCTTCACGCAGGGCGACCGTGTCGCCCCTGCGCTGGCAGGATGGCTGTGGGGCTGGGACCAGCAGACCGCCTATCAGACGGGCGTCTGGTGGCCGTTCTCCACCAGCGCGTGGATGGTGTCCTATGCGGGCTTCATCGCCTCTGCGGTAGTGGTCGCGCGCATCCACCGACGGCAGGCCGGTCCGATGCTCATGGCCTACGCCGCCTCGATGCTCGTCGCGCTGGCGGCTTCGGCCGTGACCGTCGAGGTCCTGAGCCGCTTGTGGGACAACCGCGTGCCCGTTCCCCACACGCTCTTCTACGTCGTGTCCGTCGCGCTGCCGTATCACTGGCGCTCCGGCCTGGTGCTTGCCCCGGCCACCATCCTGCTCGCCGGCCTGCTGGCTGACCGACGCTCCAGCGTGGGCAATCGACGTCGTTCACACCTTCCGTAGCTTCGTCACCCTGCCGACTTCGACTCAATGTTGGGTTGCGGGCGGTCCCCTCGTCGTCCCGGAGCTGACTCTTCCGTTCAATCCACGACTCGCAGGGGCGTATCACAGTGAGAGCGCCGTCGCCTCAGAATGCGCTTGACCCTCTCGTTGCGTCAGGCTGCACACTCTCGTCGTGGCCCCATCGCGCACGTATCAGGTCAAGGATGTAGCTCGATTAGCGGGCATCTCAGTCCGCACGCTGCATCACTACGATGCCATCGGCCTTCTGGTGCCTGGCACCCGCACAGACGCTGGGTACCGCCTCTACACCGACAGCGATCTGCTTGAGAAGCGTCGAAACCCTCGAATAGTTGCTCCACGTTCAGGTCCCTTGTGTTGCCATGGCCATCAAGCGCGGCCAACGATGGCCGCCGATCGTCCCCTGACCTGAAGGGCGAAGTCCCACACCAGCGAGTCGCGTCGCTGTGGACAAGGACCCACGGTCAACGATCCGGCGACGGGCACACGGCAACCAGGAGGCCACGTGGAACGCGTCTCCCGCGCGCTCAAACGCGGCGGCCGGTTCGCATTGGATACCGGTATGGCAGCGGAATCCGTGCTGCCGCGACTGCGAGAACTGGAGTGGGCGCATGTGGACGACATCCTGTTCCTGGAGGAGAACCGGTACGACGTCGCGGACGGCTGCGTTGAGACGACGTACACGTTTGTGCGCGATGGCAAGGCTCACCCAATCAGGGCTGCATTGGGTGTACTCCGTGAGAGAAATCCGGCGCCTGTTGCAAGAGGCGGGCTTGCAGACGCGACACGTTCACGGATCGCTGGATGGCAGCCCGTTCCAATCCACATCGTCGTACCTCCTCCTGGTGTCGGAGAAACCATGATCGATCAGGAGATTGCCTGGTCGATGCACCGGTAACGTCATGGCGCGCCACGGCTTGGGAAGGGATACACTGATCAGTTCGCGAGGCGTTCGGTCACCTTCGTTTCTTGCCGGGGGCCCTAATGAGACTGGCGTTTTGCGTGCTGACGATTGGGTTGGTTGGGCTGCCGATATCTGGCCAGGCGCCTGCGACGCCGCAGTGGTCGCGCTTCCGCGGACCGAACGGCTCCGGCGTGTCGGATCGCGACAAGCCACCCACCACGTTCGGGCCCACCACGAACCGGATCTGGCAGTCACCCGCGCCATCTGGCCATTCATCGCCCACCGTGTGGAGCGATTTGGTGTTCCTGACCGGTGTCGAGGACAACGGCCTGGTCCTGGCGGCGTATCGGCGCCGCGATGGAACGCGGCTCTGGCAGCAGCGCGCGCCGGCGGAGAGCCTGGAGAAGGTCCACGCGTTCAGCAGCCCGGCCGCCTCCACGCCCGCCACCGACGGCGAGCGCGTGTATGCGTACTTCGGCTCGTACGGGTTGCTGGCCTACGACTTCGCGGGCAAGGAAATCTGGCGGAAGCCGCTCCCGGCACCCCCTACCCAGTACGGCTCCGCCACGTCGCCAATCGTCTTCGACGGCAAGGTCATCCTCCAGCTCGATGGCAACGACGGCCGCTCCGCGCTGATGGCCTTCGATCCGCGGACCGGCGACGTGATCTGGCGCACGGCGCGACCGTTGCAGCGCGAGAGCTGGTCCACGCCCATCGTCTGGACGCATGATGGCGCCCACGAGATCATCACCGTCGGCACCGGCCGGGTCAGCGCCTATGCGGCGGGCGACGGCGCGGAGCGGTGGTGGGTGGGAGGGCTGACGCTCGCGCCGATTACGGTCGCCGTCATCGGCGACGGCCTGCTGTTCGCGAGTTCCAAGTACGCGGGCTCCGAGTCCGATCCGCTCGACGTCCCGCCGTGGGACACCCTGCTCTCGCGCTTCGACAGCGACAAGGACGGCCAGCTGGCGGTGGCAGAGCCGCTCGAGGCAGACGGCATCGTGCTGCGCCGCGAGGTCTCCAAGGAGACGCCGGGCAACTTCCTTCCCTGGCGGCGCGCCCTCGCCATGTGCGACGCCGACAAGAGCGGCATCGTCACCCAGGTCGAGTTCGCGGGGAATGCTGGCGCTTCTCCGCGCGAACGAGGACAACGTGATCGCGATCCGCCCCGGCGGCAGGGGCGACAGTACCGCGTCGCACGTCGCGTGGAGGGCCACCCGCGGTATTCCCGAGATGCCGTCGCCGCTGCACTACCGCGGCCGGCTGTACTTCGTGCGCGATGGCGGGATGGTCACGAGCTACGCGGCCGATTCCGGCACGGTCGTGCTGGACCGCCAGCGGCTCGGCGCGCTCGGCCAGTACGCCGCGTCTCCGATCGCCGCCGACGGACGCATCTACGCGTCGAGCGAGGCCGGCACCATCGTGGTATTCCGTGCGGCCGACACGCTGGACGTGCTCGCCCGCAACGACCTCGGGGAGAGCATCACAGCCACGCCCGCAATCGTAGCGGACACGCTCTACGTCCGCACCGCCAGGCACCTTTGGGCGTTCGGGTCGTAGGCGGTCGACCTGTCGGCCGCGGCGAGGTGTGGGGTGCGGATTTCAGGTCCGTGGAATCAACGACTTCGTGGACCTTGAATGGCAAACGCCCGTCCCGATCCCGACTTCAGGTAGCGCTCGAACGCCGCCGCTGCACGCTCAGTCGAGAACTCCACAACGACAAGCCGGCTGTTGCTGGGCGAACCTTGGGGACGGATTGCAGGAACTGAGCACACGGACGAGTCAAGACGTGTGCCTTCGACGGGCCGCTCGACCGAAGCCTGCCAGTGAGGTTCGCGCAGCGGGGCACGAGTGACCGCTACGGTTTCAACCAACCGCCAATGCGGCCCGATGTGCAGCGAAGCTGGCCGGGCCCGGTGCACTCGAACGTGAAGGTCGCCATCCGCCTGGCCCTGACGTTCACGCCGCGTTCGGTCCACGCGAGTTCGCACCCGCGCACGCACTCCACGCTGACGTCGCCTGCCGGGGAGTTGACGATCAGCTCGAAGTCCGGCGCGGACGTCTGCGCGCGACCGGCAGCCCAGCCGAGCGCGAGCAATCCGGCGGCGGCCAGCCATCCGAAGGGCCCGGCGTTTCATCGCGCCTCCCGATTGGTGGCGGACGGTCCCCTCAGGACCGCCCGCGAGCCGGCGGTGTCTCAGACCTTCCGCAGCTTCGTCACCCGGCCGACCTCGACCCACTCGACGACGAAGATGTTGCCGTCGTGGTCGAAGCAGGCGCCGTGCGGGCAGATGAACCGGCCCGGGATGAACTTCTCCCGCGGCTCGCGGCGCAGCGGGTTGTTCCACTCCGGATCCTGCGAGTCGCCGAGGTGCGCGACGATGGCGTTCTGCTTGTCGAGCAGCGTCACGCGGCCGTGCAGGTCGGGCACGACGACCAGGCCCTTGTGCTCGTCGAAGTGGCACGGCAGCCGGAAGCCGGGGATGAAGTCGACGTGCTGCCCGTCCAGCGTGAAGCGCTGCAGCCGGTTGTTGCGCCGATCGGCGACGACGAGGACCGGTGACGCGCCGCGGGTGTCCATCCAGATGCCGTGCGGCTCGATCAGCTTGCCAGGCTCTGCGCCGCGCCCGCCGAAGGTCCGGATGTGCTCGGCCTTCGCGTTGTACTGGTTGATGTAGAACGAGCCGTAGCCGTCGGCGACGTAGACGTCACCATTCGGCGCGATGGCGACGTTGGTCGGGTTGTACTTCGCAGCGGTCCCGTCCGCGGCCGGCTTGTAGCCATCGACCGCCGGCGGGGCGTCGATGCTCCAGACGACCTCGCCCTTCAGCGTCGTCTTGACGACCGCCGCCTGCTTTCCGGGCTGCGGCGTCATCTTCGGGTTGGCGGCGTTGGCGGTCAGGTAGAGGAACTCGTCCTTGCCCTCCTTGCGGATGTGCAGGCCGTGCGCGACGCCGCGGAACTCCTTGCCCCACGAGCGGACGTAGTTGCCCTTCTGATCGAAGACGACGACCGTGTCGGGGCGCTCGCTCGTCGCATGGACGGTGTGGTGCACGTACATGTGCCCCTGCGCGTCCTGCACCACGCCGTGCGTGTTGCCCCACGCCAGGCCTGCCGGCAGCCGGCCCCACTCGTGGTCGGCCTCATAGGCGTAGGCGCCGGTGCCCATGACCGGCTTCTTGCTGCCGGACTTGTCCTGTAACCCGAGCAGGATCGGCGAGACGAGCGGCGCGGCCGCGGCGGTGTGGAGGAACTCGCGTCGGGTGCTGGGCATGTCGATTCTCAGGCGAAGAGTGCCAGATGCGGCTTGCCGATGCCGTCACGCGTGACGTAGATCGGCCGCTTTTCGGCGACGTAGGCGGTGTCGGGCGGGATGCCGAGGGCATGGAAGATCGTCGCATGCAGATCCTCGATGCCGATCGGGTGCTCGATGGTCGTGCACGGGCGCTCGTCGGCGGTGCGGCCGTAGACGAACCCCTTCTTCACGCCGCCGCCGAACATCAGCAGCGAGCCGGCCGCGGTGAAGTGCCGGTGCATGCCGTAGTGGCGGATGTCGGTCATCACGTCGGGCATGTTGATGGCCTGGTCCTTCACTTCCTTGCCGAACTTGCCCTCGGTGACCGCGTCGCGCCCGAACTCGCTGGCCAGGACGATCAGCGTGCGATCGAGCAGGCCGCGCGTCTCGAGGTCGCGCACCAGTGCCGCTATCGGCGCGTCGATCATCGCCTTCATGTCCCTGGCCCGCTCGTGGCCGTGCTCGTGCGTGTCCCAGTAGACGAACGGGATGTACTCGGACGTCACCTCGACGTAGCGGGCGCCGCCCTCGACGAGGCGCCGCGCCAGCAGGCAGCCGCGCCCGAACCGCGATGGCCCGTAGGCGTCGCGGCTGGCCGCGGGCTCGAGCGACACGTCGAAGGCCTTGGCGGCGGGGGAGGCGAGCAGGCGATCAGCGGCGTCGAGCGAGCGGACCAGCGATTCGCGCTGGAACTCGCCGGCATGGCGATGGACGGGGTCCTGCGCGAGCAGCGCCTGATACAGCTGCGCGCCGGCTGCGGAAGCGCGCTTCGGTGACATCCTTCGGCGGCCGCACCGCCGCTGCCGCATCCTGCGGATCGATGATCAGGAAGGGCCCGTGCTCGGAGCCGAGGAAGCCGGCCGTGTGGAACGCCTTGAGCGTGCCGATCTCGCCGGCGCCTTCCACCGTCTGGCCGATCGCCACGAACGCCGGCATGTCCGGAAGTCGCGGCCCCAGCGTCCGCGAGATCACCGAGCCGATGTGCGGCATCGCCATCGGCTGCGGCGGCACGTAGCCGGTGTGCCAGTGGTACTGGTGCCGTGCGTGCAGGATGAAGCCGAGGTCGGCGGCCGTGAACCCGCGGAGCACGGTGCCGCGATCGATGACGCGGCCGATCTGCTCGAGGCCGGCGGTGAACTTGATGTGATCGACCGCCGTGTCGATGGCCGGGAACGTGCTGAGCACCTGGTCGTTCCGCACGCCCGGCGCGAAGGGCGTGTAGCGCTTCGGGTCGAAGGTCTCGGTCTGGGCCATGCCGCCGGCCATCCACAGCACGATGACCGCGTCGGCGGTGGTCTTCTTCGGCGCGGCCTGTGACGCACGGAGCAGCGGCTCCGATCCGGTCAGTGCCGCCAGGGTCGCGGCGGCCGTGGCGCCCATGAAGCCGCGGCGACTGACGCTGCGGTAGATGGCGCGCTCTTCGAGGGTGAGGTCGTCGTCTTCCATCACGAGCTCCTTAGTCGAGGATCTGGAACTCCGGGGTCATCAGCACCGCCCAGAGTAGATCGGCCAGGCCGTCGGGCGATGGCCGATTGCCGCCGCTCGTCGTGCGGAGCGCCGACTCGGCCAGGGATCGTTCGGCTGGCTTCGGTGCGCGTCCAAGGGCATGCCGGAAGACGCGATCGACGGCTGCGTCGACGGTCGTGAGCGGCTCCGGCCGGGGCAGCGGCGTGCCCGGTGTCGCCGGCAGCAGGCGATCGGGATTCGGGGCGGCGTCGAAGACGTAGAACCGCAGCGCCGGGTTGAGGGTGGATCCGATGTCGGTGCGCGCGTTCTCGATGCCGATGGCGCCGCGGAAGCGGGTGAAGCCGCGCCCGGCGACGTCGTAGACCACGACCGACGGGTTGCCGACGCGGATTCCGTCGCCGCGGCCTGCCTGGCACCTGCAGCGGGCCGTTGCCGGGGCGCAGCGCGCCCTCGGCCGGCGTCAGCGACGAGAGCCGCGTCGCGCCGGCCGGGCCGATCAGCTCGGCGTCGGCCCACGCCGGCAGCAGCGCCTCGGGGACGTTCGAGCCGCTGTCCTCGACGACCAGCCAGAGGCGCGTCACGCCCGACACGTCGATGTCGAAGGTGCTCGGGGCGGCGTTCCGGCCGGCCACGGTGCGCATGTAGCGGCTGATCGGGTCGGGCGGCAGCTGGCCGAGCATGCGCCGTGCTCCCCGCGCCAGCCAGCGCGAGAGCACCTCGCCGTTGGTCAGCTCCAGCGCCTGCAGCGTGGTCGCGTCGGTGGCGCGAATCGACGTGATCTGATCGCGGATCGGCCGGCCGAGGCCGCGCGTCAGCGTCGACGATGGCGTGCGCCACTCGCGCGCCTCGACGCCGGCCGACGTCGGCATCGAGGGCGGCGGCGCCGCCGGATCGGGCTTGGGGCCGTCCGGCGCCCGCGGCGCCAGCCAGCGGCGCCACGCTCCACTCGCCGGTGATCGATCCGATGGCGTCGGCGAACTGCTCGGCGCTGAGGCGCCGGACCTCGGGTCCGCGGAAGACGTAGCCGCGAGGCGCGGCCTCGGCCTCGCGCCGTACCGCCGGCATCTGATACGCGCGCGACGTGACGATGGTCTCGATCAGGTGCTTGATGTCGTACTGGTGCGCGGCGAAGTCGGCGGCGAGCCAGTCGAGCAGCGCCGGGCTCCACGGCTCCCCGTCCATCTCGTCGACGGTGCCGACGATGCCGCGTCCCAGCAGCCGCTGCCAGATGCGGTTGACGAGCGTCCGCGGCAACCGGCCCAGGCGCGGATCGGTGAACGTGGCGGCAGCGGCGGCGCGCCGATCGGCGAGCGAGTCCGATCGGGGCGATCGCGCGAAGCCGGGAAAGATGAAGCCGGGGCCGGTGTGCTTGTCCTGCGGCAGGTCGCAGCGAAACATCTGCAGCGTGCCGTCCGGCGAGAAGTAGGCGGCGAGGCCGTAGGCGTCCTTCAGCTTCCACTTGTTGACGAAGCTGTCGTGGCACGAGGTGCATTTCAGGTTGACGCCGAGGAACACCTGCGACGTGTTCTGCGCCGCCTGCATCCACGGCGTCACCGCGGCGCTGGTCTCGCCGCGCCAGTTGACACCGGTCACGAAGCCCTTGGGGTCGTCGTCCTTCGCCGGATCGATCAGCGCCGCGACGAAACGGTCGTAGGGCAGGTTGTCGCGCAGCGCCGGGAACAGCCACGGCGTGATGCTCTGGCGGCCGGCGTCCTCCGAGAAGTAGGTGACGCCGTCCTCGTTGCGGAGCACGTCGTTCCAGAACGACATCCAGTGCTCGGCGTAGCGATCGCCGTCGGCGAGCAGCGTCCGCACCAGCCGGGCGCGCTTGTCGGGCTTCTGATCGTCGAGGAACGCCCGCAACTGCTCGGGCGTCGGCAGCAGGCCCCACAGATCGAGGTGGACGCGGCGGGCGAACCGGGCGTCGTCGATCAGCGCGGGTCGTGCCTGGCCGTGGCGGCGCAGGTAGTCGGCGACGAGGCGATCGGCCGGCGCCGGCCCAGTCGGGCCAGACCGCGGCGGGGACGGTCGGGCGCTCGAGCGTGAGCGGCGCCACCCACGGCGCCGGCGCCGGCGGCCCCGACGGCGTCTCACGCACGCCTTCGTCGATCCAGCGCGCGATCAGGGCGATCTCGGCCGGCGGCAGCGGCGGATCGTCCTTCGGCATCTGCTCCTCGTCCCCGGCGCCGGTCAGGCGCTCGAGCAGCATGCTGTCGGCGCTGTGCCCGGGCTGGACGATGGGGCCGTCCTTGCCGCCGTCGAGGATGTCGACGAAGGTTTCGAGCGCCAGGCCGCCCTTCCGCTTCGTGCCGTTGTGGCATTCGCCGCAGCGCTTTTCGAGGAGCGGCTTGATGTCGCGCTGGTAGTCGACCCGTCGATTGGCCGCCGGCGCTCCGGCGACCGGTCGGGCGGCGCCGGACTGCTGGGCCGCCAGGGCCGCCCCCCAGCTCAGTGCGACGCACGCGGCGAGGACGCGTGGAGACATGAGCTTCTCCTCTCAGATTTGCGGGCGTGCGTAATGATAGCCGTCGGCGCGGTCGACCGCGACCGGCAGATCGAAGAGCTCGGACAGCCGCGCGGAGGCCAGCATCTCGGCCTTAGGCCCGTCGCCGGCGATGCGGCCGGACCGCAGCAGCACCACCCGCTCGATCTCCGGGATGATCTCCTCGAGGTGGTGGGTGACGAGGATCACCGTCGTGCCCTGCCGAGCCACCGCACGGACGCGCTCCATGAACGCGTGGCGGGCCGCGAGATCGAGACCGGTCGTCGGCTCGTCGAGGACGAGCGCCCGCGGCTCGGTCACGAGGACGCGCGCCAGCATGACGCGGCGGGCCTCGCCGCTCGACAGCTCGTCCAGGAAACGAGTCGACAGGTGCCCGACGCCGACCGTCTCGAGCGCCGCGGCCGCGCGCTCGCGCATCGCGGCCGGTGATCTCACCGTAGCGCAGGACGCCGTACGACGCGAGGAAGGCCGACAGCACCGCGGCGTCGGCGCGGATGCGGCCTTCGGTGTTGCCGGCGACGAACTGCACGTGCAGGCTGGCCGAGACCACGCCGAGCAGCCGGCGCAGCTCGAAGATGTCCCAGTCATCGCGGCCGAACACGCGCACCGGCGGGGCGCCTCCGCCGCGGGCGAGCGGACGCTCGACGTGGGTCAGCAGGCCGATGAGCAGCGACTTGCCGGCCCCGTTCGGGCCGAGGATCGCGGTGTGCTCGCCATCACGGATGGTGAGGCTCAGGCGATGCAGCACTGGCCGGTCGTCCTTCACGACCGTGGCGTCCGAGAGCTCGAGGATCGGCGCGCGCGTCACGCCACGTCTTCCGGGCGCACCGGCGTCGCCGGGTGGTCGCCGGCGACGGTCACCCACTGGCGCACTTCCCACCGCGTCACCAGGCCGTTGAGGACGTAGGGATCCTGCTCGGCGAAGCGCCGCGCCGCGTCGGGCGAATCGCCCTGGAACATGAGCACGGCGCGATCCACCGGGTCGGTGAGGATGCCGCCGAGGACCATATCGCCGCGGCCGTGCGAGGCCCAGGCGAGGCGGAGGTGTTCCGCGCGCAGCGGCGCGCGCCTGTTCACGTAGTCGGGGACGAGCTCATAGATCAGCAGGAAGTGCATGGCAGGTCCTGACGGCCGGGATGTCGCGATTATAGCGGCCCAGCGGCCTCGTCCGACGATCAGGCCGTCGCCCTCAGGCGGGCACCGCCGTCGCGCCGAACAGCTTGGGGCCGCCGAGCCGCTCGAACACGGTCAGGGCTTCCTGGTGCAGCCCCTCGGCCCGTCGCAGCAGCGTGGCGAAGGCCGGTTTCGCACGCAACGCGTCGAGCCACGGATCGTGGGCCATGGTCGGGAAGCAGACGTAGCCGCTCGCGACCACGCGCTCGAGGAGCGCGAGGGCCGGGCCCACGTCGTTCAACCTGGCCAGGTGGCGCGACAGGTAGAACAGCCCCTCGGGATCCCGGAAGTCGGCGGCGACGATGTGGCCGACCGCGGCAATGCTGTCCGCGGCGTGGCCCTCGAGCATCGTGCGGGCGACGACGGCGAAGTCGCGGAGCCGGCCGGGCAGCCTCGCTTCGAGCTCGTGCAGCACGGGGAGCACGTCCTGGCCATGTCCCTGCTCGGCCTGGGCGATCGCCACGATGTAGGGGTAGGCCGCGATCTCGAGGGTCGCGACCCGCGCGTAGTCCTCCTGGAGGAACCACGTGTGGCCCACACTGGTGCGGACCTTCGGCTCGAGCGCGAGCGCGCGCGCGTGCGCCGCCGCGGAGGCCTCGAGCAGGCCGCAGTAGCGGCAGGTGCTCACGAGGCCGGCCAGCAGCTCGGGGTCCGCCGTGTGGGCCCGCTCGATCAGGCGGGCCATCGCGTCCCCGGCACGTCCCAGATCGACCTCGAGCTGCGCGTACAGCTTGTGGGCGAGCGGCAGATCCGGGTTGAGCTCGAGCGCCCGCCGGAACGCCGCCTCCGCCTGATCGAAGCTCTCCGGCGTCCCCTTGGGCTGGTACTTGGCCATCACGTGATGGATCCGGCCGAGGCGCGCCCACGCCGGCGCGTAGGCGGCGTCCTGCTCGACGCTCTGCAGGTACAGGTCGCGCGCGACGCTCCACTGGCTCGGGTCGTGTCCGAGCTGGTTGCCGCGGAGGAAGTACTCGTAGGCGGCGGGGTTCGACGGCACGTCCCGACGCAGCATCTGCTGCTCGCGGTTCGTCAGCGGCAGCGAGAGCGAGGCCACGATGCGGCGCGTCAGCTCGTCCTGCACGCGGAACAGGTCGTCGACCGGCATCTGGGCCGCCTGGGACCACAACAGCGCCCCGCTCGTGGCGGCCGTGAGCTGGGTGGTGACGCGAATCTCGGGGCCCGACCGCAGCAGCGTGCCGGTGACGATCGCGTCCACGTCGGCCTCGGCCGCGATCCGGCCAGGGGCGACCGCGTCGCCCGCGAACCGGGCCGCCGTCATGCTCGAGCGGACGACCAGCGACTGCAGGCCGCCGAGCGCGCCGGTGACGGCGTCGGGCAGGCTGAAGGCCAGGAAGTCGGTCTCCGGATCCGGCCGCAGCATGCGGAACGGCAGCACGATGAGCCGCATGGCCGGGGCCGCCGCCGCCGGCGACGCGTCGGTGACCGGCATCAGGAACCGGTAGCCGCGGCGGGGGAGGGTTTCGATGAACCGGGGGGCGTCCGCCGTGTCGCCGAGGACCTCGCGAATCTGCCGGATGCAGAAATTCAGCCCCTGGTCGAAGTCCACGAACGTGTCGCCGCTCCAGACGTGGTCACGGATCTCCGCGCGGGTCACGACCTGACCGCGGTGGCGGGCGAGGAGCTCGAGGACCTTGAAGGGCTGCGGCGCCAGCTTCACGCCGTGGCCGCGCCGCTTCAATTCGCCTGTTTCCGCGTACAACTCGAAGGCGGCGAAGCGCAGGACCGATCGGCTGCTCATCGAAAACTCATCGCGAACTCATCCCCCGCCCATGGACGGGCCGGTTGAAGGGTAGCACCATTGCCGCGTTGACGGCCGGCACGGCGCCGGCGGCTCTTAACCGGCACAAACTGGAGGACTTACATGGCACTGCAGCTTGGCGACATCGCCCCCGACTTCACCGCCGAGACGACCGAGGGCCCGATCAGCTTTCACCAGTGGCTCGGTGACTCCTGGGGCGTCCTCTTCTCGCACCCCAAGGACTTCACCCCGGTCTGCACCACCGAGCTCGGCTCGATGGCGCGGCTGAAGCCGGAGTTCGACAAGCGGAACGCGAAGATCATCGGCCTGAGCGTCGACCCGGTGGACAACCACGCGCGCTGGGCGGTCGACATCCAGGAGGCGATGGGCTACGCCCCGAATTTCCCGATGATCGGCGACACCACGCTGGACATCGCCAAGACCTACGGCATGCTGCCGGCATCGACGGAAGGCACGTGCGAAGGCCGGACCGCGGCGACCAACCAGACCGTCCGCACGGTCTTCATCATCGGTCCCGACAAGAAGGTCAAGCTGATGATCGTCTACCCGATGACGACGGGCCGGAACTTCCACGAAGTGCTGCGGGTCATCGACTCGCTGCAGCTCACCGCCAACCACAAGGTCGCGACGCCGGCCAACTGGGAGCCGGGCGAGGACGTCATCATCGCCGGCTCGGTTTCTGACGACGACGCGAAGAAGGTCTATCCGGACGGCTGGCGCGCGCCGCGGCCCTACCTCCGCTTCGTCCGGCAGCCCGGCGCCTGACGGCCCCACATCCCCGCGACACCGGAAGGAGCAGGACCATGGGTCTCGCACAGACGTACCGATTGATGGCTGGCTTGTTCGTGCTGGCGTGCACTGCGCTCGGCATCTGGGTGCATCCCGCGTTCTTGTGGGGGACGCTGTTCGTCGGCGCGAACCTCTTCCAGTCGGGCTTCACGAACTGGTGTCCGATGATGGCGATGCTCCGGCGCGCCGGCCTGCAGGGCTGAGGGCGCCCGTCAGCGAGGGCACAGCGATGATCCTGAAGCAGTTCTACCTGAATTGTCTCGCGCACGCTTCGTACCTGATCGGCGACGAGGGGACGCACACGGCGGTCGTCGTGGACCCGCAGCGTGACGTGGATCAGTACCTCGCGTTCGCCGCGGAACGCGGCCTCCGAATCGGGCACGTCGTCCTCACGCACTTCCACGCCGACTTCGTCGCCGGCCACCTCGAGCTGCGCGATCGCATCGGCGCGACGATCTACCTGGGGGCGGCCGCGAAGGCGGAGTACGCGTTCACGCCGCTCCACGACGGCGATGTCATCGACCTCGGCCGCGTGCGGCTGCGGGCGCTCGAGACGCCCGGGCACACGGCCGAGTCGATCTCGCTCGTCGTCTACGACGCCGATCGCAGCGCCACCGAGCCGCAGGCCGTCCTCACGGGCGACACGCTGTTCGTCGGCGACGTCGGGCGTCCCGATCTGCGCGTGGCGCTCGGCTGGTCGGCTGATGATCTCGGCGGCCTGCTCTACGACTCGCTCCGCAGCAAGCTGCTGGCGCTGCCCGATGCCGTCGCCGTCTACCCGGCGCACGGCGCCGGGTCGCTGTGCGGCAAGGCCTTGAGCAAGGAGACGGTGTCGACCATCGGCGAACAGCGGCGCTCGAACTACGCGCTGCAGCCGATGAGCAAGGCCGCGTTCGTCGAGCTGGTCACGGCCGATCAGCCGGACGCGCCGCGGTATTTCACCTACGACGCCGTGCTGAACAGCCAGGAGCACGTAACGCTGGACGAGACGCTGGAGCGCATCAGCGCGCTGACGCTCGACCACGTGCTGGCGCTGCAGACGGTGGGCGCGCAGGTGCTCGACACGCGTGACGCCGCCGAATTCGCCGCCGCCCACCTGGCCGGCAGCATCAACGTCGGCCTGGGCGGCCAGTACGCGACGTGGGCTGGCTCGGTGCTGAGCCGCGAGCAGGCGATCGTCATCATCGCCGACCCGGGACGCGAGCACGAAGCCGCCATGCGGCTGGGGCGCATCGGCTTCGACCAGGTGGCCGGTTATCTCGAGGACGGGCTTCACAGCATCGAGTCGCGGCCGGAGCTGATGATGTCGACGGAGCGGCTCAGCGCGCAGGTCGCGGCAGAGCGCGTGGCGGCCGCGGCACCGGGACGGGGGCCGGTCATGGTCGATGTCCGGGCCCCGGGCGAGCGCCAGCAGAAGCGCATCCCCGGCAGCGTGGGCATCCCGCTCACGCGCCTGGCGGAGCGGCTGTCCGAGTTGCCGGCCGACCGGCCGCTCCTCGTCTACTGTGCCGGCGGCTATCGCTCCTCAATCGCGGCGAGCCTGCTGCAGCGCCACGGGTTCGCGCAGGTCAGCGAGATCGCCGGCGGCATCACCGCCTGGGAGGCCGGAAGGCTTCCGCTGGAAAACTGAGACCGACCGAGCCACGAGGAGTCCGACGCATGCCTCTGTTCATCGTGCGCCATCAGCACCCAGCCGACGGGTGTCCCGCCCAGGACCCGTTCATGGGCGCCAGCCTGCTCAATCATCTGAGCCGGCCGAACGTCCGGAAGTTCGGCCTGCAGATCCAGGGCGAAGCGGTCGTGCAGGGCGAGCACACGATGTACCTCATCGTGGATGCCGTCGACGAGGGCCGCCTGCGCGAATTCATGCAGCCGTTCCAGATGGCCGGCAGCCTCGACATCTACCCGGCGTCGACGTGCGTGCGCACGGTCGCAAGCGGCGGGTGCGGGGCGTCCCTGCCGGAGAGTGAGGGTGTGCCCACGCTCGATCCCGAGGACGCCTGCCAGCACGCGATCGACGCCGGCATGGTCGTGCACCGGGCGCATCCGCTCAATTGCGAGACGTCGCTGGCTGCGCTCGTCGGCGGCGTCGTCATGCCGAACGCGCGCTTCTACATGCGCAACAACTTCCGCATGCCGGCGCTCGATGCCGCCGCGTTCCGGCTCGGGATCGGCGGCCTCGTCGAACGGGCGCTGGGCTTCACGGTGCGCGATCTCCAGAACATGCGATCGAAGACGCAGGTCGTCACGCTGGAATGCGCGGGCAACGGGCGCGCGCTGTTCGAGCGGCGTACCGAGGGCGAGCAGTGGGGCCTGGGCGCCGTCAGCACCGCCGAATGGACCGGCGTGCCGCTGGTCGAGATCCTGGATCGCGCCGGGGTGCGGCCGGAGGCCACCGAGGTCCTCTTCCGCGGCGCCGACGGCGGGACCGTGGATGGCCGCCCGAACCCGATGCGCTTCGAGCGCAGCTTGCGGATCGATGACGCGCGCGACAGTGATGTGCTCCTGGCCTACGCCATGAACGGCGAGCCGCTTCCCGTCGAGCACGGCTATCCGCTGCGTCTGATCGTGCCAGGCTGGTACGCGGTCGCGTCGGTCAAGTGGCTCACCGAGATCGAGCTCATCGACCGGACGTTCACCGGGCACTACCAGGGCGACAAGTACTTCTACGAATGGGAGCGGGACGGCCGCACGGTCAGCGAGCCGGTCACGGTCCAGAAGGTTCGCGCCTTGATCACCGAGCCGACGCCGCAGACCGAGGTGCGGCCGGGCGAACTGGCCATCCGCGGCGTCGCGTGGTCCGGCGCGGCGCCGATCGCGCGTGTCGAGGTCAGCGTCAACGGCGGCGACTGGCAGGAGGCGAGGCTGGTGAGCGATCGCCACCGACACAGCTGGCAGTGGTGGGAGCTGATCACGCGCGTGGAGCAGACCGGTGCCCTCACCCTGCGGGCCCGGGCGACCGATCTGGCGGGTCGCATCCAGCCCGAGCGCGCCGAATGGAACCGGCTGGGCTATGGCAACAACGCCATCCAGCAGGTCCCGATCCGCGTGTCGTGAGTGGGCTCGGACCGACGCGCCGCCTCGACGGTTAGACGATCACCGACCGCGCGCGCAGGAAGGCCTGGCCGAGGTCGCCCCGACCCTCGACGTGGACCGCGTCGGCCGCGGCGCGGTCCGACAGCGCGTTGAACAGGAGTTTCCACGCCGCCTCGTCGCTCAACCGGACGCGCGTGACCGGCGCGGCAGGCTCGCCGCGCCACAACGTCCAGCGCGTCGCCTCGCGCGACAGCGTCCAGCGACCGCCGCTCGCGCCGTCGATGTCCAGCGCGATGGCATCGCCAGTCCCGGCCTGGACGTCCCGGAACGCGTGCGGCAGACCGCGCACGGCGACGTCGAGCACGGCCGCGAGGAAGCGTGGATCGTCGAGAGCGTCCGCGTCGACGGCCAGGCGGATCTGGGCCTGGTGGTGCCAGAGCTCGGTGAACTCGCGGCCGATGTCGAACCACCCGCGGACGCGTCCTCGCCTGCCCACGACACTGGGAAGAGCGCCGGCGCGTCGAGCGGCAGCGTCTCGAACCAGTCGGCCGCCTCGCCGCTGGCGCGCTCGTAGAGGTCCGTCAGCACCCGCGGGCTGAGGCGCTTCGCCGACGCCACCCACTGCGCGTTGAGCTCGTTGATGAAGCCGACGAAGTCCCGCTCGGACGCGAGCGCCCGCGGCGGGGCCGGAGGCGTCATGCCGTCGCGATGGAACGCGAGTCGACGCAGCGTCGAGTCGAGCAGATGGGCGACGACGTCGCGCACGAGCCAGGCGCCCGCGACGGTCGGCCGCTGCCAGTGGCCCGCCGGCAGCTGGCGGAGGAGCGCCACGAGGCCGCTCGAAACGGGACGGAACAGGCGACGCGTGTCGATGGGGTCGAGCGGCTCGGGCATGGGGTTCGTGACAAGGACACACCGCGGCGGCCAACGTGACACTTTGTCTGCGGCCGCGCTCTCACGCGCCGCGCGGGCTGTCGAGATCAGCGCTTTCGGCGCTGGCGACGCCGCGGCGCGCAGCGGCGGCATCCTCGAACAGGCTCGGCCTTGGCGTCGGGCGCCGTCTCGACGATGCCTTCGAGGGCAGGGTAGTGCTCGACGAAGGCCGGCGGATAGCCGCCGGGGTTCGGCAGGCCCAGCTTGTCGCGCAGCATCACCGCGTTGGCCGCGGCTTTCCCCTCGAAGTGGTTGTTCGTGTAGAGGTACATCTTCTTCACGAGCACCTTCACCGCCTGCGCGATCTCGACGAACGGGTCGAGCTCCCCGGCCGAGTAGAGGTAGTCGTAGCGGTCGGCCGACTTCTCGTGGTTCCACCACGCCTTGGCGTTGCGGCCGTGCAGGCGCAGGTAGTAGAAGCCCTCGACGTTGGGCAGGAAGTTCTGCGCGATCGACAGCCGGAACTTCGGCTCGTCGATCTGGACCCAGGCGGCGCGCGACGCGTTCAGTACCTGCAGCGTCGTCTTGACGTCGTCGCTCCAGGTCTTGTGGCGCAGCTCGACGGCGACCTGGTAGTCGCGCAGCGCCTTCGTCAGCCAGGCGAGATGGTCCACGCCAGCGGCGTCGTGCTTGAACGACGCCGGGAACTGCACCAGGATCGCGCCCAGCTTGCCCGCCGAGGCCAGCGGATCGATGGCCCGCCGGAACTCGTCGACGTCCGCCGACGACACGCCGGCCGCGGCCAGGGCCTGGTCGTGCGGCAGCGTCGATTTCTCCGCCACCATCTCCTTGGGCGCGCCTTTGGGCGGCTTCGTCAGGCGATCCAGGAACATCCGCGGATGGGTGAGCTTCTGGAACAGCTTCACCGAGAACTCGAACCCTTTCGGCGTCCGCTCTACCCAGCTCCGTGTCGTCTCGACGGTCGGGATGCGGTAGAAGGTCGAGTTCACCTCGACGGTGTCGAAGTGCTCGGCGTAGGCCCGCAGCTCGTCGAACGCCTTGTCCCGCCCGCGCCGGGCCGGGTAGACGATGCCGGTCCAGGCCCCGGGCCCGGACGGGTAGCTCCAGCCGGCCGTGCCGATGCGGATCGAGGAATCGCGCACGGCGTCGATTGTAGCCGGGCGTCGTCCGGTACAATCAAGTGTCCGGGCCGCGTGACACGCGGCCGGAAAACCTGGCACGGGCATGCTGACGGTCTTCGAGATCTACCCCTCCATCCAAGGCGAATCGACGCACGCGGGCCGGCCCTGCGTGTTCGTGCGGTTGGCGGCCTGCGATCTGCGCTGCTCGTGGTGCGACACGCCGTACGCCTTCACCGGCGGTCAGAAGATGGCGGTCGAGGACGTGCTGGCCCGCGTGGCGGCGCTGGGCTGTCCGCTGGTCGAGCTGACTGGCGGCGAGCCGCTGCTGCAGAAGGAGGCCATCCCGCTGATGGCGGGGCTGCTGGACGCCGGGCACGACGTGCTCCTCGAGACCGGCGGCCACATCAGCGTCGCCGACGTGCCGGCCCCGGTCGTCCGCATCGTCGACGTGAAGTGCCCGGGCAGCGGCGAGGCGGATCGCATGCACTGGCCGAACCTCGACCTGCTGCAGCGGCACGACGAGGTGAAGTTCGTGCTCCGCGATCGCGCCGACTACGAGTACGCGCGTGACGTGGCCGCCCGCCATGGCCTGGCCGGCCGCGTCGCCGCGGTGCTCTTCTCGCCCGTCCACGGCGTGCTGGATCCCCAGGCGCTGGCGACCTGGATCCTCGAAGACCACCTGACCGTCCGCCTGCAGCTCCAGCTGCACAAGTACATCTGGAGCCCCGACACGCGGGGTGTCTGAGAGACCTGCCGATGCCCGACGCCGTCGTGCTCCTGAGCGGGGGCCTCGATTCCTACACCGCGGCGGCGATGATCGCCGCCGAGGGCTTCTCGCTGAACGCGCTGACCATCCGCTACGGCCAGGTCCACGCGCGCGAGGTCGAGGCCGCGCGCGCCGTCGCCAGGGCGCTCGGCGTCCGCCGCCACACCGAGCTGGATCTGGATCTGCGCGGCGTCGCCGCGTCCGCGCTGACCGGCGCTTCCGCGGTGCCCAAGGATCGGCCAATCGACGAGTCGATCCCGTCCACTTACGTGCCGGCCCGGAACACGATCTTCCTGTCGCTGGCGCTGGCGTGGGCGGAGACCCTCGGGGCGAGCGATCTCGTGATTGGCGTCAACGCGCTCGACTACTCGGGCTATCCCGACTGCCGGCCCGAATACATCGCGGCATTCGAGAAGATGGCTGCCCTGGCGACCAAGGCCGGCGTCGAAGGGGGACGCCTGCGCATCCACACGCCGCTGGTGATGCTGTCGAAGGCCGAGATCATCCGGCGCGGCCTCGCGCTCGGCCTCGACTACGGCCTGACCCACTCCTGCTACGACCCGCGGCCCGACGGCGGCCCGTGCGGCCGCTGCGACAGCTGCGTGCTGCGCGCCAAGGGCTTCGCCGAGGCCGGCGCGCCCGATCCCGCGCTGCGCTGAACCCTGGTCAGCGGGCCTGGGATCAGGCCGTCGGCTTCGTCGATCCGGGCGCCTGCCGCGGCGTATCGGTTCCCGAGATGCGCGTCGAGTGCAGGAGCGCGCAGCGCCACCGTCCATTCACGCGGCGCAGGACGGCACTCTCCAGCCACTTGCGCTGCTGAATCTTCGTGTCGTCGACCATCTCGGACTCGAGGAAGTAGGTCGCGTAGGCCAGATCGCCGTGCAGCCGGACCGACCGGAAGTCGAACGCATCCTTGCGGCGGTAGCCGGGCAGGCGCCCCCGCATGGCCTTCAGGTCATCTTCGAGGCCCATGATGACTCCGTTCTCCAACAGCACGTACTCCTCGACCACGAACTCCTTGTAGCGGGCTTCATCGGTGGTGGAGTAGGCCGCGTACCAGTCGACGAGCATCTGCTTCACCGCGGCGGCGTCCTCGGCGCTGTTCGGCGGAGCCGGGGTCGCGCCGCAGGATGTCAGCGCCGCAGCTGCGACGAGCACGCCGGCGGCGAAGAGTGACGTCCGTGACCTCATGCGGGCTGATTCTACCGGCGGCGCGTATAAGCTGTTAATCCGCCATGACGAGCACGCGTCTCTACTACACCGATCCTGCACGTCTGACGTTCGACGCCCTGGTGCAGCGGTGCGAGCCTGCGACCGCGTCGCATCCGGGCGCGTTCTCGGTCTGGCTGTCCGAGTCCGCGTTCTACCCGACGAGCGGCGGCCAGCCGTTCGACACCGGACGCCTCGGCGATGCCCGTGTCGTCGACGTGTTCGAGGACGACGGCGGCGAGATCGTCCACGTCGTCGATCGACCGCTCGAGCCAGGCGCGCGGGTTGCCGGCGCCGTCGACGCCGCCCGCCGCCTCGATCACCGCCAGCAGCACAGCGGCCAGCACGTGCTCTCCGCCGCGTTCGTGCGCACCGCGAACGTGGCGACGGTGAGTTTTCACCTCGGGAGCACGGTGTCGACCATCGACCTCGCCCGCGAGGTGACGCCGGCCGAGATCGCGCGCGGCCGAGGACGCCGCCAATGCCGTGATCCTCGAGCACCGGCCGGTGACGATCCGGTTCGTGTCGGGCGAGGAAGCGGCGGCGCTGCCGCTGCGCAAGGAACCGAAGCGGGGCGGCGAGCTGCGCATCATCGACATCGCCGACTGGGACGTCTCCGCCTGCGGCGGGACGCACGTCGTCCACACTGGCGAGATCGGCCCCATCGCCGTGCGGGGCTGGGAGCGGTTCAAGGGCGGGACGCGCCTCGAGTTCGTCTGCGGCGGCCGGACGCTGACCGCCTTCCGCGAGCTGCGCGACACGGTGACGGCGGCGAGCCGCCTGCTGTCCGTGCTGCCGCACGAGCTGTCGGCGGCGATCGGCCGCCTGCAGGAAGAGGCGCGCGACCTGCGCCGATCGCAGCGGGACCTGCAGGCCGAGCTCGCGGGCTTCCGGGCCGGGGCGCTGGCCGCGTCGGCCGAGACGATCGGCGCGCAGCGGGCCGTGCTCGCCCCGGTGCCCGGCGCCGACGGCAACGCACTCAAGGCGCTGGCCGTCGCCATCGTCGCGCAGCCCGGTCTCGCCGTGGTCCTCGTGAGCGATGCGCGACCGGCGATCGCGGTGGTCGCCCGTAGCACCGACGTCGCCCTGGACGCTTCGACGCTGTTCCGGACGCTGGCTGGCCGCTTCGGCGGCAAGGGCGGCGGGCGTCCGGACCTGGCGCAGGGCGGTGGACTCGATGCGCCGGCCGACGTCATCCTCGACGCGGCCCGCGCCGCGCTCGCCGGGGGATAGCGCCGCCGGCTACCGGCTGTCGACGCCCGCGTCCCGATCCTTCGCGACGAGCGCGGTCAGAGCGCGGTCGGTGACGGCGTCGAGCGTCACGCCGCGCGCCTTGAAGTTGTTGGCGACGATGGCGAAGGCGAGGCGCTCGCCCACGAGCGTCGTCACGTAGCCGGCGAGCGCGCGGACGTTCGACATGCTGCCGGTCTTGGCGCGGACGCGGCCCTGCGCGCGCGTACCGCGCAGCCGGCGCTCCAGGGTGCCGTCGACGCCGAGGATCGGCAGCGTCGCCTCGAACGCGGCGGCGTGGCGCGGATCCTGCGCCATGCGGCGCAGCACCGTGACCAGCGCATCGGCGGTGAGGTAGTCGTAGCGCGACAGGCCGGACCCGTCGGCGACGATCACGTCCTCGACCGGCACGCCCCAGGTTGCCAGCGTCCGCTCGCAGGCGCCGCTGGCGGCCGCCAGCGGATCGACGTCGGGCACGTCGGACGCCAGGCCGATCCGCGCGCGCAGCGTCTCGGCGATCAGGTTCTGGCTCACCTTCATCAGCCGGATCCCGATCTCGCGCAGCGGCGGCGATTCGTGGAGGTGCAGCAGGCGGCGCGGCCCGGCGGGCTTCTCGGCGACGTCGTCGATGTCCGCGACGTCGCCGCTCACGCCGATGCCGAACCGGCCCAGCGCGTCGCGGAAGGCGAGGAGCATGCCGCGCGTGGGATTGTCGGTGGAGACGGTGCGCACGTAGTCACGGCCGGTGCGCGGCACGCTGCCGGTCACCTCGAGCGTGCGGCTGAACGGCCGCCGCCGCGTGAACACCGCCGGCGGCGTATCGGGGCCGGTGGTCGTCACCTGGCCGGTGAGCACGAGGTCGGTGGAGGCCGGCTCGAGCCGCATCGACGCCGGCGTGCCAGGCCGGGGGCCGGCGGTGATCACCACCTGCGCCGAGCCCTCGTGGAACTGCAGCGCGCCGATGGGCGCGGCAAAGCCGAAGGCCAGGTCGTCCCAGGCCCAGCCCGCGCCGAGCGCCTGGTCGGGCAGCAGGTCGTCGTCGCCGATCAACCGGCCGTCGATGCGCGTCACGCCGAGCCTGGCCAGCCGCGCGGCCCACTCGTCGAGCACACGCGGCGTGTCCTCGCGCTCGCCGATGGCCGGATCGCCGTCGCCGGTGACGACGAGGTCGCCGCGCAGCACGCCGTTCTCGATCGGGCCGGTCGTCTCGAGGCGGGTGGTGAAGCGCGCGTCCCAGCCGAGCCGCTCGGCGGCGACCGCGAGCGTGACCACCTTCATCGTCGACGCCGGCATCACCAGCAGCCGCGGGTTGCGCTCGAAGATGACCCGGCCGGTGTCGAGCGACACGACCTTGACCGCCCACAGGGCGTTGACGTCGGGTGTGTCGAAGATGGCGCCGAGACGATCGCGCAGGTCCTCGGCGGCGGGGCGGGCGCGCGCCGGCGCCGTGAGGCTGGCGGCGACGGCGAGCGCGACCCCGAATCCGCGGCAACGGCATCGGGGTCTAGCTTAGCGCGCTACTTCTTCTGGGTGGCGTCGGGCGCCTTCTGGGTGGCGTCCAGTGCCGTGGCGACGTCGGTCACGGCGGGGGCGATCAGCCTGGCCGCACCGGCGTCACCCTGGCGGACCGCGTAGTAGTCGGAGCCGGCCTGGTGGATCACCACGGAGTCGTGCTTCTTGCCTTCGTCGAACGCGGTCTCGATGCGCGCGAACTCGGTGGCCCCGGCCGGCAGCGCGTCGACGAACGATTCGGCGCGCAGGGTGGCGACCTTGTTGACGAGGTCCTCGATCTTCGCCTCGTCGGCGGCGGGCGCCGGCGCCACCGCCACCCACTTCTCGACCGCGTCCTTCTCGGGCCCCTTCTTGCGCTCGAATGCGACCGCCTTGCCAGCACGGGTGATCTCGAGGCGCGTGCCGGTGAAGGCGCGGAAGGCGAAGACGTCCTTCGACCGGAAGTCGCCCGGGTTGCGGGTCAGGTCGTCGGCGAGCGCCTTCTCGATGGTGAAGACGATCGATCGCGAGGCGTCCTTGGCGTAGACGTCGCCTTCCGGCGTCGCCTTGCCGAGCAGCATCTCGGCGACGGTGCTGCCGGCGCCGAGGGTGAGCCGGTGCTCGGCGGGGTCGAGGCCGAACTCCTTCAAGCTGTGGCCGCTCGAGGCCGGGGCGGCCGGGCGGTCCGGATCCCAGGCGATGCTCTTCATCTGGCCGTTGGCGAGCCGGCTGAGGACCGCTTCGATGACGCCGAAGTCGGCGCGCGCGCTGGCCGGCGCGACGACGCTCCATGTGTCCGACTGCCGGGCCACTGTCGTCTTCGCCGTACCGGCGGCGACCTCCAGCCGATCGATCTTCTCGCGATCGAAGGTCAGGATCCGCTTGTCGCGGAAGCCGAACAATCCCTTGTCGAAGGTGCCATCGAGGTAGGCCGAGACGAGGAAGACGCGCGGTGCGTCAGGCAGCTTGGCGTAGAGGTCGCTGCCGGTCGGGTTCTTGTCGCCGAGCAGCAGCGTCCGCGGCGTCTTGTCGCCGGCCACGCGGAACGTGATGGTGACGCGCGGCTTGGCCAGGCCGAACACGGCGAGGTCCTTCGGCTGCTCGTCGACGACGCTCTGGACGTCGGCGGTGGCCAGGTTCGAGGCCGCGCCGGTGGCCTCGGTCTGGTCGGCCGCCACGGCGATCGGCGCGGTCAGGCGCCAGGCGTTGTCGACCTTGCGCAGGGTGGTCGTCTCGCCGCTGCTGGCGGCGATCTCGGATCTCCTCGATCTTCGCCGCGTCGAGCTTGTCGAACACCTTGCCGCGCGGGCTGTCCGGGGCCTCGGCCGCCGGCGCGTCGCGGTGCCGCTCGACGAAGAACAGGTAGGCGCCGAGCGCCGCCGCCAGCACGGCGAGGATGGCTGTGTTGCGCCCGCGGTTCATCCGCGCCGCCTCCACCAGGTGTAGACGCCGATGGCGAAGACCGCGCCGGGCACGAAGATCAGCGACACCCAGCCGACCAGCCGCATCTGGTCTTCCGTCATCGTCACGCGCCGGTCGTCCGGCGCCTTGGGCCGGATGGCGATCAGGTTCTCCTGCTCGGAGACCCAGTTCAGCGTGTTCACGAACAGGTTGCTGTTGCCCTCGAACGCGAGCGCCTCGTTGGCGGCGAAGTCGGAATCGCCGATCACGACGATCCGGGTTTCCGGCCGCTTCGGCTCGTCGGCCTGGGACTGGCCGGGCTTCGGCGGGGTCATGGGCGGCGCGTCTGGCGCCGGCAGGGCGACGGCGGCACCCAGCGTGACCGGGCCGCGCAGGTCCGTCGCGTCGAGCGACACCGGGCGGCGCTCGGGCAGCGCCTTGACGTCGCTCTCGGCCCAGCTCTGGGCGCTGGTCTGCACCAGCGGCTGCGCGTTGCGCGGGCCGCTGGTGGCCGGCGTCACGGAGCGCGCCAGCGGGAACAGCGTCATGTAGCGGAAACGCTCGGTGATCGGGTGCCCCGGGTAGGTCACCACGACGGGCGCGCCGGGGCCGCGGCCGACCGCCTGGCCGATGCTGCTCTGGTCGACGACGACGTTGTTGCCGACGTCGATGCCCCACTCGGCGGCGAGCGCCACCAGGCTGGTCAGCGGCGGCGCGTCGGCGGTGTCCGGCGGGTCGAGCATGATCAGCGCCTTGCCGCCCTTGTTCAAGTAGCGGCGCAGCGACTCGATTTCGGGGGCGAGGTAGTCGCGGGTAGGGCCGGCGATGACGACGGCCGCGGCGTCGGCGGGCACCTCAGGCTGCTGCGCCAGCGCCAGGGTCTCGACCGTGTAGTTGTCGCGCTGCAGCGCGGCGTTGGCCGAGTTGTAGCCGGCGCGTTCGTCGCTGCTCCCGGGATCCTTCTCGCCGTGGCCGGTGATGAAGTACAGCTTGCGCTGCAGCCCCTGCACCGCCTTGATGATGGCGTTGGTGATCTCCTGCTCGTTGGTCGTGCTGGTGACGCGCTCGACGCGCTTCTGGTACTCGACGACGATCGTGCCGCGCGCCTGGATCTGGTACTGCCGCGCCAGCGCCGGATCCTTGTTCAGGTCGATGTACTCGACCTTCACCTTGTCCGACAGGTTGCTGTACTCCGCCAGGCGATCGCGGAACGGCTGCATGTCCTCGGCCAGGCCGAAGACCAGCAGGCGCAGTGGCTCCTTGAGCGACGCGACCACCCGCCGCGTCTGGTCGGACAGCGTGAAGTCCCTCGACGCGGTCAGATCCCAGCGCTTGTTGTACTTCTCGGCCAGGTAGTTCAGGCCGACCAGCAGGGCCAGGACGACCACCACGCTGACGACGGCGAGCGCGCCGTAGCGGGCCGGCCGCTTGGCGAACGTGGCGCCCATCTCGCGCCACTGGCTGGCGGCGTAGAGGAGGATGCAGGCGAGCCCGGCCAGCGCGAAGCCCTGACGCAGGGTGACCAGATCATCGCGGAAGAGCCAGGTGGCGACGCCGGCGAGAACCAGGGCGACGCCCGCCCAGCCGAGGATGTTGGCGATGCGACCGAACATATGTGGTGTCTACCCGCGCCACCGTTCGCCGTCCACGCTGCGCGCGGTCAGGAACAGGCCGAACGTGATCACGCTCACGTAATAAGCGATGTGCTTGGTGTCCAGCACGCCTTTCGTGAAGTCGTCGAAGTGCTCGAAGACCGAGACCGCGGACACCGCGGTGAGCGCCGCCGGCGAGGTGACGAAGTCCTTCAGCCAGCCGACGAGCAGCAGCATCAGCAGCAGCACGAAGGTCAGCACGCCGGCGATGATCTGGTTCTGCGTCAGGCTCGAGATGAACAGGCCGAAGGCGATGAAGCTGGAGCCGAGCAGGAACAGCCCGAGGTAGGACGTCGCGACCGGCTGCCAGTCGGGGTTGCCGTAGGCGAAGAGGACGAGCACGCTCGGCACCGTGACCAGGAGCATCGCGGCATAGAGCCCGATCGCCCCGAGGAACTTGCCCAGGATGATCTGGACGTCGGTCAGCGGCGCCGTCAGCAGCAGCTCGATCGTGCCCGACCGCTTCTCTTCCGAGTAGGTGCGCATCGTCACCATCGGCAGCATGAACAGCACGATGACGCTGATCTGCATGACCAGCGGGCGCAGCATCATCTGGTTGATGTTGACGGTGCCGCTGGCGCCCATCTGGTTCATGTTCATGCGCATGCTCTCGGCGACGAAGCCGCGCAGGAACACCCAGAACATGAAGCCGAAGGCGAAGGCGAAGAACCCGATCACCGCGTAGGCGATCGGCGAGTTGAAGTAGGAGCGGAGCTCCTTGTTGGCGATGGCGAGGATGTTCGACACGTCAGGGCCTCAGGCGGCGGCGTCGGGCGCCGCGCTCTTCGCTTCGTCGGTCGTGAGCTGCAGGAAGATCTCTTCGAGGCTGAGGCGCGACGGCCTGAGCTCGACCAGACCCCAGTCGCTCGACACCACCAGGCGTGCCACCTCGCGACGGCGATCCTCGCCCTTGTGGCAGTCGATCTCGAAGCTGACCAGCGTGCCGCGCTGGTCGACCGGCGTCACCCGCGACACGCCGGGCACGCCACCGAGGGCGGCGGTGACGTCCACCCCGGCCGGCGCGTCCACCTGCACGAAGATCGTCTGGTTGCCCTGGATGCGCTCGGTCAGCGCGTCCGGGGTGTCGATCGCGACGACCTTGCCCTTGTTGATGATGACCACGCGCTCGCAGGTCTGCGAGACCTCGGGCAGGATGTGCGTGCTCAGGATGATGGTGTGCGAGCCCGCCAGCCCCTTGATGAGGTCGCGGGTCTCCATGATCTGCTTCGGATCGAGGCCGGCGGTCGGCTCATCCAGGATGAGGACTTCCGGGTTGTGCAGGATCGCCTGCGCCAGCCCGACGCGCTGCCGGTAGCCCTTCGAGAGCTTGCCGCAGAAGCGGGTGGCGACGTCGGCGACGCGGGCCTTCTCCATCGCCGTGTCGACCTGCGCCCGCAGCGCCTTGGACGCGACGCCGCGGATCCGGCCGACGAACAGCAGGTAGTCGCGGACGGTCATGTCCGGGTAGAGCGGCGGCGTTTCCGGCAGGTAGCCGATCCGTCGCTTGGCTTCGAGCGGCTGGTCGAAGATGTCGAACCCGGCAATGACGGCCTTGCCGGCGGTGGCCGGCATGTAGCCCGTCAGGATCCGCATCGTCGTGGTCTTGCCGGCCCCGTTGGGACCGAGAAAGCCAAGGATCTCGCCCTTGTCGACGCGGAACGTCACGTCGTCGACGGCGGTAAAGCGCCCGTACTGCTTGGTGAGGTGTTGAACCTCGATCACCAGTGATCCTCCCTGTTTACGGTGGACGGCGGGGCCGTCCCGAACCCAGCATCGTAATCGGACGCCAAAAACACTGTCAACGTCGTTCCCTGGAATGGTTTCCGGGTAATCGGACGAGTCGGGCGCATATTCGGCCGGCGCCATCGGTGGTAACATATGAACGACTGCTCATATGATCACAGTCTCGTCTAGCCCGCCCACCCGTCCCGGCCAGGCCGCTCACCCCGCCGCGACCGGTCCGCTCCTCGACGAGCGCGCTGCCGAAGAGCTGGCGGCGACCTTCGCCGTCCTCGGCGATCCGACGCGGGTCCGCCTCGTCGATGCGCTGGCGCACGGCGAACTGTGCGTCTCCGATCTGTCCGCCGTCGTCGGGCTGTCGGAATCAGCCGTCTCGCATCAGTTACGACTGCTGCGCAGCCTGCGCATCGTCCGCGCCCGCCGCGCCGGCCGTCAGGTCTACTACCAGCTCGACGACGCGCACATCCGCACGCTGCTCGACCAGGGCCGCCGCCACATCGAAGAGGCCCGGCCATGACCCGGCAGTCGATGGCGCGGCCGTCGAGTCGATTTGCCCCCGGGAGGCCCCGTGTCCCGCGCCGCTGAGTGCGCCGTCTGCGTCGACCACGCGGAATCGACCTTCAGGGTCGAGGGGCTGTGCTGCCAGCACGAGGCGGAGCTGCTGGTGCGCCGGCTCGGCACCCTGCGCGGCGTCGAACGCACCTCGACCGACGTGGTGCGGCAGCGCCTGCTCGTCGCCTATGACGCGGCGGTGACGTCGCGCGGCGCGATCGCCGAGGCGGTCGCCGAAACCGGGCTCCGCGCCTTCCCCGACGACGAATCGCGCGAGGTGCGGCCGGCCCCTGCCGGCTCGGCGGCTGCCGTGGCTGGCGATCAGCGCGGCCGCCCTGGCGAGTGGCCTCGCAGCGGACGCGCTGGGCGCCCCGCGGCCATGGTGGGTGGCGCTCCTGGCCCTCGCCGTCGCCGCCGGCGGCGCCACCACGCTGCGTCGCGCCATCGCGTCGGCGCGGCAGGGCCGCCTCGACATGTTCGTGCTGATGACCGTCGCGGTCGTCGGCGCCGCCCTCATCGGCGAGTGGATCGAGGCGGCGACGGTCGTCGTCCTCTTTGCGTTGGCGCAGGCGCTGGAGCGGCGCAGCCTCGATCGCGCCCGCCACGCCATCCGCACCCTGGTCGCGGACGCGCCCGCCGACGTGACGCGCCGGCGCGGCGCCGCGCTCGAACGCGTGCCGATCGCGCAGATCGCCGTCGGCGACCTGCTCGCCATCGGCCCCGGCGAGCGCATCGCGCTCGACGGCGACGTGGTGGCCGGCGCCAGCGACGTGAACCAGGCGCCGATCACCGGCGAGTCGCTGCCGGTGGCTCGGGCCGCCGGCGACCGCGTCTTCGCCGGCACCGTCAACGGCACCGGCGCCCTCGACGTCCGCGTCACCGCGATCGGCGATGACACGACGCTGGCTCGCATCATCCACCTGGTCGAGCGCGCCCAAAGCACGCGGGCGCCCTCGCAGGCCTGGGTCGATCGCTTCGCCGCGCGCTACACGCCGGCGGTCCTCGTGCTGGCGGCGCTGGTGGCCCTCGTGCCGCCGCTCGCGCTCGGCGAGGCGGCCGGCCCCGCGCTGTATCGCGCGCTGGTGCTTCTGGTCATCGCCTGCCCGTGCGCGCTGGTGCTGAGCACGCCGATCTCAATCGTTTCGGCGCTCGCAGCGGCGGCGCGGCGCGGCGTGCTGATCAAGGGCGGCCTGCACCTCGAGCGCCTCGCGGCCATCGCCGCCGTGGCGGTCGACAAGACCGGGACGCTGACGCACGGCGTCCTCAGCGTCGTGGACGTGCGGCCCATCGACGGCGTCGAGGCCAGCACCGTGCTCGCGACCGCGGCCGCCGTGGCGGCGCGCTCGCCGCACCCGGTCGATCGCGCCATCGCCGCGCACGCGCGTCACGCCGGGACGGCGACGCTCGAGGCGATGGCGGTACGGGCGATGCCCGGCCTCGGCATCGCGGCGCAGGTCGGCGGCGTCGCCGTCGAGCTCGGGTCGCCGCGTCACTTCGCGGCCCGCGGCTGGCTCGGTGGCGCGCTCGAGGCGCAGGCCGCCGCGGCGACGGCGGGCGGGCTGCAGGTCGTCCTCGTCGCGCGCGACGCGCAGGCGATCGGCCTGATCACGCTCGGCGACGAGTTGAAGACGCACGCACGGGACGCGATCGCCGAGCTGCGCGCGGCCGGCATCCGCCACGTCGCCATGCTCAGCGGCGATCACGCGCCGGCGGCCGCCGCGGCGGGGGAGGCGAGCGGCGTCGACACCGTCGCCGCCGGGCTGCTGCCGGAGCAGAAGGTCGCGCTCGTGCACGACCTCGCGGCGCGGGTCGGGCCGGTGGCGATGGTCGGCGACGGCGTGAACGACGCGCCGGCGCTGGCCGCGGCGCACGTCGGTATCGCCATGGGCGCGGCGGGGACGGCGGCGGCGATCGAGACCGCCGACGTCGCGCTGATGTCCGACGATCTGCGCGGCGTCGCGCTCGCGATCCGCCTCGGCCGCGCCACGCTGTCGACGATCCGCGCCAATGTCGCCGCGGCGCTGGCGATCAAGGCGGTCACCGTGGTCCTGGCCGTCGCTGGCGTCGCGACGCTGTGGATGGCCGTCCTCGCCGACGTCGGCGGCTCGTTGATCGTCGTCGCCAACGCCCTCCGCCTCCTCCGCACCAAATAGCTCCCGATGCTGCTCCCGAAGGTCCTCCCGATGGTCCTCCCGGAGGGCCCCGAAATCGCTGCAGATTCTGCGACGTGTGCGACGATACGGCCGATGCAACGACGGCTGACTCTGCTGTTGATGGCGGCGCTCTGCGCCGCGTCCTGCGGATCCGACGAGGAGACGCCGCCGACGACGCCGACGCCGGGCGCGCGGCTGGCGATCGCGCCACAGCCCGACTTCCTGACCGTCGGATCGTCAGTCGTCCTCGAGGCGCGGCTGACCGAGGGGACGACGCCGCCGCGCGTCGTGCCGGCCGACTGGGCCAGCACGGACGGCCGGGTCGCCGCCGTCGATCGCAGCGGACGCGTCTCCGCGCTCGCCCCCGGAAGCGCGACGATCCGCGCGACTTTCGGTGCGGACACCGCCTCGCTGGCGATGCGCGCCGCGCCCGACTTCGCCGGTACCTGGACCGGCAACCGGCGCGTCGTTTCCTGCGTCCACCCGCGTCCGGACGTCTGCGCCGCGGCCTATCCGACCAACCGCATCGTCGCCACGACGCTCGTCCTCACCCAGGCGCGCGATCGCGTCACCGGCACGCTGTCGCTGAGCCCGCCGCTCGCCTCGCCGTCCTCTGCGGTGAGCGGCACGATCGCCGAGCTCGGCAACCTGACGCTGGACGGCACGATCATCTCGACACCGTCGAGCGGCGCCTCGACGACGCTCGGCACGCTGGCCGACTGCCACGTCGAGATCACGCCGGGCACCGGGATCCTGCGCGGCAGCTTCGCCGAGGCGCGCACCGATTCCGACGGCACGAACTGGCGCGTCAGCTGGGAAATCCAGGGCCTGACGCGCACGCGTTAGCGTTGCTTTGCTGGGTTGGCGGCCGCGCTCTCACGCGCGGCGCGGCTAGGCCTTGCGGTTCGAGAAAAAGCTGCGATCGACGAACTCGTCGAGCTCGGTCTGGGCCTGCGGATCGAGGCGATCGAACTGGACACCCATCCCGCTGCGGGCGTCACTCCACGCCACCGTCGCCTCGGCGTCGATCTCGCGGCCCCCGCCCGGGATGCGGAAGCGGACCCGCAGACGGCGGCCGACGGGCTGCGGCGTCATCGTCCGCAGCTGCAGTCCGCCCTTGCTGACGTTGGCGCTGACGGCCGAGGCGATCACGTTGTCGACGCGCAGCGAGACGGTGACCGAGAGCGCCACGCGCGGGCTGGCGCGGCGGTTGAAGCTGTCGGGGAAGAGGTGCGGCGCGAGCGCCGACAGGATGTGCGTCGGTGTCGTGTACTCGTTGATGAAGCCGCTCACCTGGTAGGGGGCCAGCTCCCGGACGTTCTTGGCGTGGGCGATGGTGCCGCTGAAGATGAGCATCGGCGCCTGGCAGCCGCCGTCGCGGATCGTCCTGAGCAGGTCCAGGCCCTTGGCCCCGGGCAGTTGCAGGTCGATGACGAGCAGGTCCAGACGCGTCCCGGCGCCGCGCACGCACGCGAGGAGCTCCGACACGTTACCCGCGAGGATGGGTCTGTGCCCCGCGTCCGAGAGCGCCGCGGCGAAACGGTCCCGCACGTAGGCGGTGTCGTCCGCGATGATGACGGTCTTGGCGACCACTGGTTTTGTCCGTGTCATTCTGCCACAGGCCCGTATTTCAAGGCGTTACTGGCATTGCCAGCGGTTGCGCCGTCTCGCGCGCAGGCTGCTATAATCCGGCTTCGCTTCGGCCCCTGGACGGCTCAGGAAGGGGTCGCGGCTCGGACCATAACTGGAGCGTGAAATGGCCACCTGCCCGGCGTGCGACGCGGATGATCTGGAAGTCGACGAGTTCGATGTAGAGGAAGGCGACATCGTCAACTGTCCGGAGTGCGGCGCGAGCCTCGTGGTCAACAGCTTGTCCCCCCTCGAGTTCGAAACGGCCGACGACGAGGATGAGGACGAGGACGACGAGGACGAGGAAGAAGAAGAGGAAGAAGACGACGACGACGAAGACGACCTCGACGAGGACGATGAAGAAGACGAGCGGGAGGACTGGGAGGAGTAGCACGTCGGCCGACGACGCGTTCACCCCCGACGCGCGCGCGCTGGACGCCGAGCGTGCGCTGCGCGACCTCTTCTCCGGCTTCGGCTCCGCGCTCGTCGCGTTCAGCGGCGGCGTCGACTCCGCGTATCTGGCCTGGATCGCCCACGACGTTTTGGGCGATCGGGCGCTCGCGGTGACGGCCCTCAGCGAGAGTTATCCCGCCCACCACTACGACCTCGCCCTGACGCTGGCGCGCCAGGCCGGCTTCCCGCACGAGGTCGTGCACACCCGCGAGATGGAGCGGCCCGAGTACCGGGCCAACCCCGTCAACCGCTGCTACTACTGCAAGGACGAGCTCTACACCGTCCTTGGCGGGCTGGCGCGTGCGCGCGGGCTGGCGGTGATCGTCGACGGGAACAACGCCGACGATCGCGGCGACTACCGGCCGGGACGACAGGCGGCGCGCGAAGCCGGCGTCCGCAGCCCGCTCGACGAAGTCGGCCTCGACAAGGCGGCGATCCGCGCGCTGGCGCATCGCGCCGGCCTGCCGCAGTGGGACGAACCAGCGTCGGCGTGCCTGTCGTCACGCGTGCCTTATGAGCAGGAGGTCACGCCCGAGAAGCTGCGCGCCATCGAGCAGGCGGAAACGGCGCTCCGCGCCCTCGGCTTCCGCGGCTGCCGCGTCCGCCACCACGACGACGTCGCCCGTCTCGAGCTGCAGCGAGCCGATCTCGCCCGTGCCGTGGAGCCCGAGACTGCGCAGGCGATCGCGGCGGCGGTCAAGGCCGCGGGCTTCCGTTTCGTCGCCCTCGATCTCGAGGGATACCGCACCGGCAGCCTCAACGATCGCATCCCGCTCCGGGTGATCGGCTGACATCCGTGCCCCAACCGGACCCGGCCGGCGCCGGCCGCGCCGGCCTCTTCGATTCAGCCCGCCGGTGGACGTGGCTGGCGCTCGCGCTCGGGCTCATCGCGCTGCTCCTGCACGTCCTCGCCGGCCCCGGTCATCTCGACGACGTCGACGCCATCAACTTCACGCTCGGCGTGCGCGACTTCGACGTCGCCAGGCACCAGCCGCACCCGCCGGGCTACCCGGTGCTCATCGCCGCGGCGAAAATCGTCGCCGGCGCGGCGCAGGCGCTCGGCGGTCTCAGCGGGATGGTGCCGGCGTCCTGGACCGCCGTGCCGGTCGAGACCGCGGCGCTCTCGCTGCTGGCGATGATCGCCGGCGCGTGTCTGATCGTGGCGATGCAGCCGCTGGCGCGGGCAGTGAGCGGCGACGTCGAGACGGCGCTCGCCGCCGGGGTCCTGGCGATCGCCTGCCCGCTCGCGCTCGTCACCGTCAGCCGGCCGCTCAGCGACGCGCCGGGGCTGGCCGCGGCGCTGGGCGTCCAGGCGCTGCTGGCGGCGGCGTTCGCGCAGCAGCGAGGCTGGCGCGCCCGCGACGTGGCGCCGGCCGAGCTCGCCGCGACCGGACGGCTGATCGTGCTCGCCGCGTTCGCCGCCGGCCTGGCGATCGGGGTGCGCACGCAGACGGCGTGGCTGACACTGCCGCTGCTGGTCCTCGTCATCGCCGACCGCGCCGGACGAAGCGCCGCCGCCGCGATCGTCGGCAGCGCCGTCACCTTCACCGCCGGCGTGCTGTGCTGGGCGCTGCCGCTGGTGATCGCCTCCGGTGGGCCGGCCGCCTACTGGCAGGCCATCGCCTCGCAGGCCGGCGAGGACCTCGAAGGCGTCGACATGCTGTTCACCAGCACCCGGCCGGTCTGGCGGCTGGCGATGAACCTGCTGCAGACGTTCGTGCTGCCGTGGGGACCGCTGCCGCTGGCCGTCGTCGTGCTCACCCTGGCGGCGATCGGCATCGTCGTGCTGCTGCGCCGTGACCGCCGCGGCCTGGTGCTGCTCGCCGGCGCGGCGGCGCCCTACGCGATCTTCCACCTGGTCTGGCAGGAGAACGTGACGACCCGCTACGCGCTGCCAATCGTGCCGCCGATCGCGCTGCTGGCGGCGATCGGGCTGCGCGGGCTCGGGTTGGCTACGCCCGGGCCGGGCGCGCTCGGCCGGTGGACGGCGCGGGTCGGTGCGACCGCGATCGCGGGGCTCGCGCTGGCGGCCGGCCTGCCGGCGCTGATGGCCTATACCCGCGAGCCGGCGCCGGTGTTCCGGCTGTTCACCGACATGCGGAGTGCCAGCCGGCCTGAGGACGTCGTCGTGGCGATGCACCGGCGCGGCCACGCGGACACGCGGCGCATGCGGGGCTGGGTGGGACCGGCGGGCTTTCCGTGGCGGCTGCTGGACGCGCCGACCGGGCACGAGTGGCTCGAGCTCGTGCGCTACTGGCGCGAGGGCGGCGCCGGGCGCACCTGGCTGCTCGCCGACCTGCGCCGCACCGACCTGGCGCTCATCGATCCAGCCAGCCAGCACGCCAACGGGCACTACGACTGGTCGACGCCGTTCGCCGCCGGCGTCGTCGGCGGCACCAGGCCCGGCGCACTCGACTGGGTGGTGATCGACGGACCGCCGGCGTGGTTCCTCGGCCAGGGATGGGCGCTGTCGCCGGAGATTGCCGGCGTGTCGAACGTCGACGGCAAGGGCCCGTCGCGCGGGGGCGCGGAGGGGTGGATGCGGCGGAGTGCGGCGCCCAGGCGCCTCGTCGTCGGCGGCCGCAACCTCGGTGGGCCCGGGGCGCCGGTCGTGCGCTTCGCGCTGCGGCTCGGCGATCGCGTGGTGGACACCTGGGACGTGGCGCCGAATCCCGGATTCTTCGTGCGAAGCATTACGATCGCCGGCTCTGCTGTAGCGCCGGGTGGCTCCGAACTGGAGGCGTTCGTCGTGACCGCCGCGGCGGGCGACGGGTCGGTCGGTCAGGTGCCCACCGCCATCGAGCAATTCGGCCTCCAGCCGCTCGACGCCGTGCAGTTCGCGTTCGCCGAAGGCTGGCACGAAGACGAATTCCAGCCGCGAACCGGCCTGCGCTGGCGGTGGTCGAGCGGCGAGTCCTGGCTCCAGGTCTGGCCGGTCGATCGGGACATCCGAATCCGCCTGGCTGCAGAATCGCCCCTGAAGACCTTCGACGAAGCGCCGATAGTCAAGTTGACGGCTGGCGCGCGCGAGCTCGCCCGGGCGACACCGGGTGACGCGTTCGCCATCGACGTGATCGTGCCGGCGGACGTGCTGCGGGCGGCGAACGGGCGCATCGTGCTGCGTTCGAGCCGCACGTTCGTGCCGGCCGACAACGTGAGCGCCGGCAATCCGCGGCGAGGCGATCGCCGGGCGCTCGGCCTCCGCGTCTTCGAGGCCGCCGTCACCGACGCGACCCGGCTCACGCCGCAATAGCGCACCTGTCGTGCGATTGAATCGGGTCGGTGCGTGTATCGTTTTCCGGGTCGGACGACGCGGCGGATTGTCGCGCCTCCTGGCCCTTCTCCCGGGAGTTCCTCGATGTCTCAATCTCGCGCGCGCCTGCTGACCATTTCCCTCTGTCTGGCCACGGCGCTGGCGGCGTGCGGCAAGAAGCCGCCCCCGCCCCCGCCGATGCCGCCGCCGCCCCCGCCTGCCGAGGCCACGCCGCCGCCCCCCCGCCGCCGCCGCCGGCTCCGACGCCGGCTCCGGAGTCGCGCGTGCCGACGGAGGACGAGATCTTCGCGCGCATGTCGCTCGAGGAGCTGAACGCGAAGAAGCCGCTCGGCGACGTGTTCTTCGCGCTCGACAGCTCCGACCTCCCCGACGAGGCGCGGGCGTCGCTGCAGAAGAACTCCGAGTACCTGAAGCGGTGGTCGTCGCTCAAGATCTCCGTCGAAGGTCACTGCGACGAGCGGGGCACGGCGGAGTACAACCTGGCCCTCGGCGAGCGCCGCGCCACCGCGGTGCGGACCTACCTGACCAGCCTCGGCGTGGGCGCCGATCGGATGACGGTCGTCAGCAAGGGCAAGGAGCAGCCGTTCTGCAACGAGCGGGCGGAGAGCTGCTACTCGCAGAACCGCCGCGGCCACTTCCTGATCACCGCGAAGTAGCGCGGCCCGCGCCGCTCGACTTCCGCCAGTCCAACCGACACGGCCGGCCCCTCGAAAGAAGGGCCGGCCGTTTCAATTTCTGCAACGCTTTTGACGGCTCCCGGAGGACCATCGGAAGCAGCATCGGGAGATGCTCCCGGTGTCGCTCCGGGAGTCAGCCGACTTCGGCGGCGAGGGCGAGGGCGGCGGCGCGCGGATCCGGGGCGCCGAGGATCGGCCGGCCGACCACCAGGTAGCTGGCGCCGGCGGCGATGGCCTCGGACGCCGTGAGCGTGCGCGCCTGATCGTCCGAGCGCGCGGCGCCGGGTGGCGGCGTCGGCCGGATGCCCGGCGTTACCAGCAGGAAGTCGGGCCCGCACAGCGCGCGCAGCCGCGCCGCCTCCTGCGGCGACGACACGACGCCGTCGATCCCCGATTCGCGCGCCAGGACCGCGAGCCGCTCGACCTGCTCGACCAGCGGCCGGGCCACGCCGACCTGTCCAATCGCGGCGTCGTCGAGGCTGGTCAGTACGGTGACGCCGATGACGAGCGGCGCCGTCGTGCCCAGCTTCGCCGCGGCGTCGCGGGCGCTGTCAGCGGCAGCCTTCATCATGTCCGCGCCGCCCGAGGTGTGGATCGTCAGCATCCACGCGCCGAGCGCGGCGGCGGAGCGCACCGAGCCGCTCACCTGGTGGGGGATGTCGTGGAACTTCAGGTCGAGGAAGACGCGATGACCCTGCTCGACGAAGCGGCGGACCAGCGCCGGGCCCTCCGCGGTGAAGAGCGTGCCGCCGATCTTCAGTCCGCCGACGGCCCCGGCGAGGGTGGCGGCGTGGCGGTCCGCATCGGCCGCCGTAGGAACATCGAGCGCGACTAGGACGCGGTGCATGACGGCTCGGAGGCGGCCTTCCGCTTCGTCTGCACGGTGCCGACGAGGTCGGCGACACGCGCGACGCGGTGCCGCTCCAGGTACGCGGTGATTCCGGCGAGCAGCTTCGGCCACACGAAGGGGTCGACGAAGTTCGCGGTGCCGACCTGGACGGCGGTGGCGCCCGCGATCAGGAACTCGAGAGCGTCCTCCGCAGTGGCGATCCCGCCCATGCCGATGACCGGGATCCGCACCGCCTGCGCGCACTCGTAGACCATGCGCACGGCGATCGGCCGGATGGCCGGACCGCTCAGGCCGCCCATGCCGTTGGTCAGCTTGGGGCGCCGCGTCTCGACGTCGATGGCCATCGCCAGGAACGTGTTGACGAGCGACACCGCGTCCGCGCCGGCCTCCTCGGCGGCGCGCGCGAACGACGCGACGTCGGTGACGTTCGGTGTCAGCTTGGGGATCAGCGGCAGCCGCGTCGCCTTGCGCACGGCGGCGATCACCTCGTGCGCCGCCGGCAGGCTGCAGCCGAACTGGATGCCGCCTTCCTTGATGTTCGGGCACGAGATGTTCAGCTCGATGGCGGCGACGCCCTCGGCGTCCGAGAGGATGCGCGACACCTCCGCGTACTCCTCGATCGTACTACCGCAGACGTTGACCATCACGACCGCGCCGAGCGCGCGCAACTCCGGCAGCGTCTCCTGCACGAAGCGGTGGACGCCGACGCCTTGCAGGCCAATGGCGTTGAGCATGCCGGCCGGCGTCTCGACGATCCGCGGCGGCGCGTGGCCCTCGCGCTCGGTCAGGAACAGCCCCTTCACGCAGACGGCGCCGAGCGTCGCGAGATCGATCGCCGCGCCGTACTCGACGCCATAGCCGAAGCAGCCGCTCGCGGCGATCAGCGGGTTCTTCAGCCCCAGCGATCCAATCGCGACGGACAGATCGGGGCCAGTCGCGAGGCCGGGACGATCGGGCGATTCTGGCGCGGTCAATGCGCGAGCCCCTCCCAGGCGAGCGCCGAGCCGCGGAAGGTCGGGCCGGCGAGGCACGAGCGGACGAAGTGCGGCGCGCGTCCTGGCTGGACGACCGGAACCACGCAGCTGTAGCAGCCGCCCATGCCGCACCCCATCGTCTGCTCGAGCGACACTTCGACGTCGTGGCCGTGGCGGCCAGCCAGCTCGGCGACCGCGCGCATCATCGGCGTCGGACCGCAGACGTAGATCGAGGGGCCGGCGCCCGCGTCCGCGTCGGGGTCAGTGCCCAGCGTCGTGAGCGCCTGCGCCGAGCGGCGTCGTGACGTACCCGTGCGCCCCGGCGCTGCCGTCTTCGGTGGCGGCGCGGACATCGACGCCGCGATCCGCGAACCACTCGGCGTAGTGCAAATCGCCGGCGCGGCGGGCGCCGTAGAACAGCGTCGGCCGCAGGCCGCGGGCCAGACACGCCTCGGCCAGCGTCGCGAACGGCGCGAGGCCGACACCGCCGGCGACGAACCAGACCGGGCGATCGGCCGGCGGCGGCGTGAACGGGCGTCCGAGCGGGCCGAGGCAGGCCAGCCGCTCACCCGGTTCGAGCCCGTAGAGCAGGCCGGTGCCTTTGCCCACAATCTTGCCGAGGATGGACACGCCGGTCGGCGCGCCCGCGGCGTCGCGGAGGATCTGGAAGACCGAGAACGGCCGGCGGAGCAGCGGATCGAGGCCGCGGCCCGGCTTGACCATCACGAACTGTCCCGGCTGGGTGCGGGCGGCCACGTCAGGTGCGTCGAGCGTGAGGACGTGGTAATCGGCCGAGAGCCGGGCGTTGGCGCGGACCACGGCCTCGCAATCGACCGGGGCGACGCGGGCCCCGGCAGGGTCGAGCAGCATCGCCTCAAAGTATATGCTCGCTGTTTGTTGGCGGCCCCGCTCTCACGCGGGGCCGCGGGCCGCCCCTTGGCGCGTTCGGCTGCTATTCGCCGCGCTGGGCGCGCGGCGGCGCCTCACGCGGGGCGGCGTCGTATGTCTGCGGCCGCCCCATCCGGGCGGCGCCTGGCCGGTTACCCAATGCGCTACGTGCGAATGCTGACGAACGCGCTGCTGGGCGGGCTGCTCGGCGCGGCTTTCGTCACAATCCTGGTCCTGCAGCTCAATCGCCAGATCCCGTTGTCATGGCCGACGGTGGGGCCGCTCTACGGCCGGATGGCCCTGTTCTACGCGCCGCACCTGACCGTCCTGCTCTACGCCATGCTCATCGCCCGCGAGGCGCTGGCGCGGCGCCCGCTCTCGCCGGGCTGGCTCAGCATCCGCATCCTCTCGTGGGTCGGCCTGCTGGTGGTCGCCGCGGCCGCGGCGTTGATGTGGGCCAACTTCGTCGGCTACGAGCTGGCGCTCGACGACGACTCGCGGCGGCGGCTCGGCGCGGCGGCGGGGGCGACGACGCTGTGCGCGGTGCTGCTCCTCGTCATCGCCATCGTGCACTACTCGTTCGGGCGCCGCGGCAGCCGGGTCGGCGCGACGCTCCTGACGCTGACGCTGCTGGCGTCGGTCGGCTTTCCGCTGACCGCACGCGGCTGGGGCGATCCGCGGCCGCTCGCGGCGCGCGCGATCGATCTGTCGCCGCTGGCCGGGGCGGGGCTCGACGGCGGCCACGTGACCATCCTCGCGGTCGACGGCGCGTCGCTCGACTACATCGCCCAGCGGGTCGCCGATGGGCGGCTGCCGGCGTTCGGACGGCTGCTCGAGGGCGGCGTCTCGCTGTATCTCGAGACCGTGCGGCCGACGCAGCCGGCGCCGGTGTGGACATCGGTCGCCGCCGGCAAATACCCGCCGCAGACCGGTGTCCGCGCTGCCGCCCGCTACGATTACGGCGCGCCCGACGGCGCCATCGAGCTGCTGCCGGACTATTGCTTCTCGCAGGCGCTGGTCCACTTCGGATTGTTGCGGGCGGTCGCCTCCCACTCGAGTGCGGTGCGGGCGCGTCCGCTGTGGACGATCCTCAACAGCCAGCGCGTGTCGACCGGCGTCGTGGGCTGGCCGGTGAGCGCCCCGGCCGCGCCAGTGCGCGGCTTCCTGATCACCGACGAGTTCGAGGCGGGCGTCGCATCTGGCCCCGCCGGCGGATCGACGGCGTTCGGCGCACCGGCCGAGGCCGTCCTTCGCGCGACCGCAGTGGCCGGCGGACCGCTGGCGGTGCACGCGGGTTCGGTCGAGGATCCGCCGCTGGCGCGCGATGCCTGGCGCCGCGAGGTCGCCGTCCAGCTGCGCGACGAGTACCGGCCGCGGCTGCTCGCGGTCCGCTACGAAGGGATCGATCGCGCCGGTCATCTCTATCTGCAGCACGCGCGTCCGCGCGCGTTCGCCGGCAGCGGCCAGGACGGCGAGGCGCGGCTGGCGGCGACCCTCGATCGGCACTATGCGTTCCTCGACGCCGAGATCGCGCACGCCCTCGACACGATGGGGCCGGACGACGTGCTGCTGGTCGTTTCCGGCTTCGGCATGGAGCCGATCGGGCTCGGCAAGCGGCTGCTGGCCCGCGTCCTCGGCCAGCCCGACGTGCCGGGCTCGCACGAGGACGCCCCTGACGGCTTCCTGCTGGCCTACGGCGCGCCGATGCGATCCGGGCGCGCGCGCCTGGGATCGATCGTCGACGTCGCGCCCACCGTCCTCTATCTGCTCGGCCTCCCCGTCGCGCGCGACATGGACGGGATCGCCCGCACCGATCTCTTCAAGCCCGCCTTCACCGCCACCCGCCCCATCGCCTTCATCCCCACCTACGAACGGTAGGGTCTCGCCCGGGCGAAGGCTGGGCCTGCCTTGGGCCGAGGCCGGGCTGAGGTCGGGTTGTGGCCGCGAGTAGCCCGGGAAGGGGCCGGGCCTCGCGCGCCAAGGTGCCGATCCGTGTGCTGTCGTACGCCTGATGCCGAACCATTGGCACCTGGTGCTGTGGCCTGCCGCCGATGCGGCGAGATCGCCGCCGGCGCGTGACCACGCGCGATCAATCGAAGACGATCGTCTTGTGCGCGGACACCAGGACGCGATGATCCAGGTGCCAGCGCACGGCGCGAGACAACACCACCTTCTCGACGTCGCGGCCCTTCGCGACCAGGTCCTCGATCTGGTCGCGATGCGAGACGCGTGCGACGTCCTGCTCGATGATCGGCCCTTCATCGAGGACGTCCGTTACGTAGTGCGCCGTCGCGCCGATCAGTTTGACCCCGCGATCGAAGGCGGCGTGGTATGGACGGGCGCCGGTGAACGCAGGCAGGAACGAGTGGTGCACGTTGATGATGCGTCGCGGATACCGGGAGACGAACGCGTCCGACAACACCTGCATGTAGCGCGCGAGCACGATCAGCTCGATGCCGTGCGCGTCGAGCAGCGACAGGGCCGCGGCCTCGGCGGCCGTCTTGCTTCCCGCCGCTACCGGAATGTAGTGAAACGGAATGCCGTGGAAGGCCGCCAGCGGCCTGGCATCCTCGTGGTTGCTGACGATCAGCGGCACGTCGCAACGCAGCTCGCCGGTGCGGTGCCGGTACAGCAGATCGACCAGGCAGTGCTCGTAGCGGGAGACGAAGATTGCCGTCTTCGGGCGATCCGCCGCGTACTCGAGGCGGTAGTCGATTCCGAAGCGGTCGACGAGCGGCTGGAACGCCGGTGCGAACGCCGCGTGCGCGACGTCGAAGCCGTCGATGTCGAATTCGACGCGCATGAAGAAGCGGCCCCGTTCGTTGTCGCGATGCTCCGCCGCGTCGAGGATGTTGGCTCCGTGCTCGAACAGGAAGCGGGAAATCGACGCGACGAGGCCCTTTGCGTCCGGGCAGTCCACCAGCAGAACGGCTGAGTTCACGGCGCCATGCTATCAGGCGCCCCGAGCGTGGTCGGGCGGCCCAGCGGCTCTCCGCTCGGGCTGATGCGGGCCGGCCACACGGCGCCGCTGACCCGCACCTGCGCGCCGAGGAAGCCGGTGAGCAGCCCGCGGGCGATGCCGTGCGCGTCGATGTCGTACTGGATGGCGCGGCTCGTCGCCGTGATCCGGAGGCCCTCCGGGGGCACACGCGCGCGTCTGGCTGGGGTCGCTCATGGGACGCCGACATCTCAGTAATCGACTCGCTGGGGAGCGACTAGAATTGTCGCTTCACATCAGTTCCGTGTTTGCCAGCGGCGTCCGCGGTCCCGCAGTGGCAGCCGACGGGTAAGCCACAGGGGTCAGACGACTTGCAGGGAGGGTGTGGACCGGCGTTTGGAGTAAATTGGCGGCCCGGGCCAGCCGTAGTTCAACTGCCGAACATTTCTCGGATTCTCGAGGTATCAGGATGCGCATGACGATTTCGGGTGTGGTCCAACGGTCGTGGCTCGTCGCCGGAGCCTTCGCGCTGGTGACAGGCGCGGCGCAGGCCCAGACGCCCCCGCCCACCCCACCCGCCGCACCGGCCGCCGCCCCCGCCGGCCAGCCCGCCGCACCGCGTTACCAGCCGCCCGCCAACGGCCGCAAACGGATCCTGATCATCGCCCAGACGATGGGCTGGCATCACGACTCGATCTCCGACGCGCTCGCCGTGCTCGTGAAGATGGGCCTCGACTCGAACCTCTACGACGCCGAGATCCGCACCGACTCGGAGTGGCTCACCAAGAAGCGGCTCAACCCGATGCGGAAGAACCTGGTGCAGTACGACGCGGTCGTCTTCTGCAGCACCACCGGTGAGCTGCCGCTGACCGAGGAGCAGAAGGCCGACTTCATGTCGTTCGTCCGCGACGAAGGCAAGGGCTTCGTCGGCATCCACGCCGCGCTCGACACCTTCTACAACTGGCCGGAGTACGGCGAGATGATCGGCGGCTACTTCGACGGACATCCGTGGAACACGTTCGACGCGCCGGTGATCATCGAGGACCCGGGCTTCCCGGCGGTGAAACACTTCACGGGCACGTCGCTGGTGCTGAAGGACGAGATGTACCAGCCGAAGACGTGGTCGCGCGAGAAGGTCAACGTGATCATGCGCCTCGACGACAGCAAGCTCGATTACGCGAAGGCGCCGAAGGCACGCGCCGATCGCGACTTCGCGATCACCTGGTCGAAGATGCACGGCAAGGGCCGCGTCTTCTACTCGTCGCTGGGCCACACGCGCGAGTCGTGGCAGGACCCGCAGGTCCAGAAGATGTACCTCGAGGCCATCCGCTGGGTCCTCGGCGGCAGCGAAGGCAGCACCGCGACGCACCCCAAGCGATAGGCCAGACCAGACATGCGACAGACCAGATCAATGCAGACCCGGCGCACAGCGGAACGCCGGGAAGACGGAGAACCGCGTCCGATGGGCGTGGTGGGCGATGGCGGCCGCCGCGGCGGTGTTCGGCGCCAGCCTGTCGCTGGTGGCGCAGGGCGGCCAGGCGCGCCGGCCGGCGCGTCGCCGGCGCCGGTCAGGGCGGCGGCATCAACGGCATCGGCTCGAGCGAAGTCGGCGCCGACTTCTCGCCGAAGGAGCCGGTCAAGCCGCTCTCCCCGAAGGAGGAGCAGGCCCGCTTCATCCTGCCGCCGGGCTACCGCCTCGAGCTGGTGATGTCGGAGCCGCAGATCATCAGCCCCGGCGCGATCGCGTTCGACGGCGACGGGCGGATGTTCGTCGCCGAGCTGCGCAGCTACATGCTCGACGCGGACGCCACCGCCGAGAAGGAACGGACCAGCCGCATCAGCATGCACGAGAGCACGAAGGGTGACGGCGTCTACGACCGGCACACCGTGTTCGTCGACAACGTGTCCACGCCGCGCTTCGTCACGCCGCTCGACGGCAACGCCATCCTGACGATGGAGACGGACACCGACGAGATCTACAAGTACACCGACACCGAACGGCGACGGCGTCGCCGACAAGAAGGAGCTCTTCTACAAGGGCGCCGGGCGCATCGGCCAGAACCTCGAGCACCAGCCGAGCGGCTTCATCTGGGCGATGGACAACTGGATCTACAGCACCTACAACGCCTTCCGCCTGCGCTGGACGCCGAAGGGCGAGGTGCTGAAGGAGACGACGGCGCCGAACGGCGGCCAGTGGGGCCTGACCCAGGACGACTACGGCAAGGTGTGGTTCGTCGACGCCGGCGGCGAGCGCGGGCCGGTCAACTTCCAGACGCCGATCCAGTACGGCGCCTTCAACGTCGACGACCAGTTCGAGGACGACTTCCGCGTCGTGTGGCCGGCCTACATGGGCGGCCACGCCGACACGCAGGGCGGCATGGGCCGCGTCCGCATGCCGGTCGGCGTCCTCAACCACTTCACCGCGACCTGCGGCCAGGACATCTTCCGCGGCCACAGCCTGCCCGACGACCTGCGCGGCGACCTGCTCTTCGCCGAGCCCGTCGGCCGCCTCGTGCGCCGCGCCAAGGTGTCGGTCAGCCAGGGCCTGACGCGGCTCGAGAACGCCTATCCCGGATCGGAGTTCATCACCAGCACCGATCCGCTGTTCCGTCCGGTCAACATGACGACCGCGCCCGACGGCACGATCTACCTGTCGGACATGTACCACGGCATCATCCAGGAAGCGAACTGGACGCGGAAGGGCAGCTACCTTCGCAAGAAGATCGAGCAGTACCGGCTTCGACAAGGTGATCAACCACGGCCGCATCTGGCGCCTGGTGCACGACTCGAAGAAGCCGGACTACACGAAGCCGCGGATGCAGAGCGCGACGCCGGCGCAGCTGGTCGGCTACCTGTCGCACCCGAACGGCTGGTGGCGCGACAGCGCGCAGCGCACCCTCGTGCTCCGGCAGGATGCGTCGGTGGTGCCGGCACTGCAGGAGCTGGCGAAGACCGTCGAGCAGCCTGGTCGGCCGCTTCCACGCGCTGTGGACGCTCGAAGGGCTCGGCAAGCTCGACGCGGCCACGGTCCGCGAGCTGATGAAGGACGTCAGCCCGCAGATGCGCGTCCAGGCGATCCGCGCCAGCGAGTCGCTGACGAAGGCCGGCGACAAGACGATCGAGTCCGACGTCCGCGAGCGCGTCAAGGACGGCGACGCCAGCGTCGTCATCCAGGCGCTGCTGACGCTGAACCTGCAGAAGGTGCCGGACATCGCCAAGCTGGTCGAGGGCGCGCAGGCGGCGACCAAGGCCCGCGGCGTCAAGGAGCTCGGCGACCTGATGCTGCGGCCGCCGCAGTCGACCGGCTGCGGCGGCGGCTTCCGCCTGCTGTCGGCCGAGACGAAGGCGGTGATGGAGAAGGGCCAGGGCATCTACGCCGAGCTGTGCTACTCGTGCCACGGCCAGGACGGCAACGGCGAGCCGCTCGCCGGCGCGCCGGCCGGGACGACGATGGCGCCGCCGCTCGCGGGATCGCCGCGCGTGCTCGCGCACAAGGACTACGTGATCAAGACGGTGCTGCACGGCCTGACCGGGCCGGTCGACGGCGCCACCTACTCGAACGTCATGATCCCGATGAACGCCAGCGACGACGAGTGGATCGCGTCGATCGCGTCGTTCGTCCGCAACACCTTCGGCAACCAGGCGTCGTTCGTCTCGCCGGCCGACGTCGCGCGGGTACGGGCGAAGACGAAGGATCGCGCCGACTTCTGGACCGTCGACGAGCTCGAGAGCAGCGTGCCCAGCCTGATCGTGCCGCACGCCGGCTGGAAGGCGACGGCGAGCCACAACGTGGGCAACGCGCTGCGCGCCGTGGGCGGCATCACGCCGGCCGCGGGCGGACGGCCGGCGGGCGGCTCGTGGTCGACGGGCGCGCGCCAGCAGGCCGGCATGTGGCTGACGATCGACATGGCCGCTCCCGCGACGGTGTCGGAGATCCACTTCGATTCGCCGGCGGCGTTCGCCGGACAGGGCGGTCCCGGCGGTCCGCGGCCGCCTGGGGCAGGCGGTCCAGGTGCGGCGCCGGCTGGTGCGCCGGCGCTGCTGCGCCCGGAGCGGCGGCCCCGGCCAGACGCGCCGGCCGCGGCCCGCGACCGCCCCGGCCCGGGCCCTGCCGGCGGCGGCTCGCGCCGCTGGCGCGCCGCCCGCGTTCGGGGCCGGCGGTCCTCCGGTCGGCGTCTCGACGCATCCGCGCGCCTACGAGGTCCACGTGTCGCTCGACGGCCAGTCCTGGGGCCTGCCCGGTGGCGACCGGCAAGGGCGCGCCAGGCAGCACGACGATCGTGCTCGAGCAGCCGGTGCGGGCCCGCTACATCCGCATCACGCAGACCGGTACCGAGGACGCACCGGCGTGGAGCGTCGCGCGCCTGCAGGTCTACGGCCCGCCGGCGCCGGCGGCGTCCAAGCCGAGCGCCCCCTAGTCCTTCCCGCACAACGACCTGGAGACCGACCGGATGGGCCACCGTTCCGTGCGGTCTCCCGTGGTCGCGGTGTTCCGCGAGTAGGATGGTGTCGTGTCCCTTGCCGACCGTTCGATTTCGGTGGTCGTGATGCCGAAGACATCGGCGGATGCGGACCGCCTCGATCGCGGGCTGCGGCAGATGACTGCCGAGGATCCCCGGCTCCACGTGCTGCGCGATCCGCAGACCGGCCATACGCTGATCAGCGCGGTCGACGTGCAGCACCTGGACGTCGTCGTCGATCGCCTCAAGCGCGAGTTCCAGGTCGAGGCCGGCATCGGCAAGCCGACGACGGCCGGTGACGTCGGGCTCGGCCCTCCGGACGACGATCTCAGTTGACGATGGTTGGCGTGTAGGTCCAGGTCCAGGCGCCGCCCTTGATCGTGAAAGACCCCTTGTCGGCTGACACCGTGAGGTTCGGGACGGAGTGTGCCGGCGCGGCGAGCATCAGCGGCGACGGGACGACCATGCGCTCGACGACGTCCTGGTCCCATGGACGAATCGTGCGCGGCTCCTGGACGCCCTGGCAGCCGGTGACGACCCGAATCGACGGGAAGCTGCGGATGCCCTTCAGCTCGAGCGCGCCTCCGCTGGTCGTGAGCGTCTTCACCGTCAGGTGATCGTACGGCCCGTTCGGGGCCGGCGGCGGACACGAGGCGTGCTCGTTGCGGAGTTCGCGGACTTCCGACGCGGCGTTCACGATCGTCGGCTCGCCGACGATCGCGTTCGCCTTCACGTCCCAGTCGAGGTCGATCTCGACGCGGTCCGTCACGATCGCCTGTCCAGCGGGTTCGCGATAGGCGATCACCGCCGGTCCGTCGTAGACGCCGACCATGTGGTAGTGCACGACCTTGGCCGCGGTCCAGCGGGCGATCTCGCCGCGTCTGGCTCGCGGCTTGCTGCGCGTCGGCGATCGCCGTGAACGCGAGAGCGGCGGCACCGATCGCCGCCGTGCGTCGAACCATCATGTCGGTCTCCTCGGGTGCCGTTACGCCGGCGCGCGCAGCCGGCGCGGGCGCCTGCAATATGCCACGAGGAGGGCGAGGCCCAACAGGGACAGCGTGAACGGCGCCCGGCCGGCCTCCTCCGGCACGCGGATCAGGTGCGTGTAGGTGGCCCCCGCCATGATGACGGCGATGCCGAGGGCGCCGGCGAAGGCGAGCCGCGGCACGAGCAGCAGGACCGCCGAGGTCGTTTCGATCGCCCCGACGACGAGACGGAACCAGTCCGGATAGCGCCAGACCTCGAAGTGCCGGACGTGCGCGTCCGCGCCCGCCAGCTTCGGCACTCCCGCCATCAGGAAGATGAAGGCCAGGAGCAGCGAAGGGACCCAGACCATGCCGATGCGGCCCACGATGGCGAGAGAGGGCACTGCGGCCTCGCTTTCTGTGGCGACGGCACGCCGTCGACGAGTGACCCGCGGGAGAGTGCGTAGAATCTGACGACCATCGTCACCGCACCGTTCCACGAGGTTTCATGGAACTCGACCACGTCTTCCTGCTCTGCAACTCCGGCGCCCCGGAAGCCGACGCGCTCCTGCGGCTCGGCATCCGTGAAGGCTCCCGCAACACGCACCCGGGCCAGGGGACGGCGTGCCGCCGGTTCTTCTTCGCCGACGCCTATCTCGAGTTGCTCTGGGTCGACGACGAGGCCGAGGCGGGCCGCGATGCCGTGAAGCGAACGCGGCTCCTCGACCGGTGGGCCCTGCGCCGCGCCGGCGCCTGTCCATTCGGCGTGATCCTGCGGCCGTCGGTCGACTCAGCCGAGACGCGGCCGACCTTTCCGACCTGGCGCTACACGCCGCCATACCTGCCGGCGGGCCTCGCCATCGACGTCGCCGACGCCACGCCGCTGGCGGAGCCCGCGGTCTTCCACATGGCGGTCCAGCGCAGCCGTGGCCGGAGCGGCGAAGAGCCGATCGACCACGAGCCGCCGCTGCGCACCATCAGCCGCGTGTCGATCGACGGGCCGCTCCCGAGCGAGCGTTCGGCGGCAAGCCTCGCCCTGGAAGCGACTGGCGCCTTCGCGTTCGCAGACGCGTCGGCCTACCTGCTGACCATCGACTTCAGCGACGCGCCCGAAGCCAACGCCGACCTGCGGCCCGAGCTGCCGCTCGTGCTTCGCTGGTAGTCACCGCCGTCACGGCTCGCGGTGCACCGCGACCGTCGGCGGAAACGCCCGCCGCACCGCCGCGGTGAGGCCACGGCCGCTGACCCGCAGCTCGCGCAATCGCGGCAGGCGGGCAAGCCGTGCGACTCCGGAGTCGGTCAGGCCATGGCAGGTGTCGAACGTGATCCGCTCGAGCGCGTCCATCGTCGACAGGATCTCCGGCGTGCGGTCGGTGATCGTCGTGTAGCTGTTGAAGTAGCAGGTGAGCTTCGACAGGCCGGGCAGGTGCTCGGTCGCGGCGTCGGTGGTGTCGCGGCAGTACATCAGGATCAGCGATTCGAGCTCCCGGCACCGTCCGATGTGCCGGTAGCCGGCGTCGGGAACGTCCATCGGCATCAGCTCGCGCAGGGCGGGGAAGCGGGGCAGCGCGGCGAGGCCTTCGTCGTCGACGTTCAGGCAGCTGACGGACAGCCCGCGCAGCGCCGGCATCCCGGCCAGCGCCAGGAACCCGCGCCGTTGCAGCCCGTGGCAGCGCCGGCCCCAGATCTGCTCGATGGTGCGCGAGCGGGCCAGCGCGACCCAGGCGTCGTCGCTGGCGGTCGTGTCCTGGGCGATGAGGAAGCGCAGCGCCGGCAGCTGCGCGATGCCCGGCATCCAGTCGTCCTTGGCGTCGACGGCGAGCGAGGCAAGGCGCGGCAAGGTCCGTAGTGGGTCGAGGCACGCGGCGGTGAGCGCCAGCCGGGCGTCGTCGAGGTTCAGCGCGAACAGGCCGTCGAGGCCGCGCAGGTTCTCGAGGCCGCGATCGGTGAACGGGCCGCGCAGCCAGAGAAGATTCGGCGACGGCGTGTCGTCCAGCAGCGCAAGGTGCTCCTTCCCGCCCTGCCACGTTTTGAACACCGGCCACTCCTGCAGCAGCGCAATGCCTTCGTCGGTGACGCCGTTGCCGCTGCGGAACGTGTGCAGGTGGGGCTTGCCGGCGAGCGCACGCAGCGCGCCATCGCCGGTCGCCGTCCACGCGAGGTTCACGTCGCGGAGCACCTCGCAGCCGCGCAGGTGCTCAACCCCGGCGTCGGTGATCGACGTGCCCGACAGGTCGAGGCGTTCGAGCCGCGGCAGGCGCCCGATCTCGACGAGGTCGGCGTCGGTGATGTCGCGTACGCCGCTGAGATCGAGTGCGGTGGCGTCGCCGCGCTCGATGGCCTCCCGAAAGCGCCAGCGCCTTCGACTGCGCGACGGTGGTGACGTGCGGCGCGTCCCCAGGCAGGTTGGCGACGGACGCGCGCAGCGCCTCCCAGCTGTCGAAGCCGCGCTCGCGCGCGACGAGCGCCCGCGCGTCGTCCAGCGAGATCGCCACGTCGCCGTCGGGCTCGCTCGGCCGCTTGCCGAGATCGAGCTGGACGTAGCTGCGCATGCCGGCCCAGGCGCGCCGGTGCCAGGTGTAGCGGTAGTGCCGCTCCATCGCCTCGGGCGTGCCGGTCCGATAGGCGTCGAGCAGGGCCTCCGCCATGTCGTCGTACTGGGCGAGGGTGGCGGCGCTGCGGGCGGGATCGGGCTCGAGGGCACGCTTCAGGGCGGTCCAGCCGTCGAACCCCTGTTCGCGGGCGAGAGCGAGCTGCACGTGGCGCAGCGTCGGTGCGTCGGGGGCGTCCGGCAGGATTCGGCGCAGGCGTTCCCGGGCCTCGGGCTCACGCGCGGCGAGCGCGGTCAGCCAGCGCCTGGCGTCCTTCTTCAGCGATGCGAGCGTGCGACGGGCGAACGGATGCGGCATGACACCTTCCTCCACGTGCCTGACGTCCGCTGAATCCAGGCGGGAAGAAGGGTGGACCGCGAGGTGGTCGAACCCATGAGGGTGGGCCGAAGCCCTTGCCGCGGACCGGAGGCGCCCCGACGCGCACTGTGCCGAATTGTGCAGCGGCGTGCCGACGGCGTCAACGCCCGCGACATCGACGACGACTTCGGGATGAGGTTGGTATGAAGCCTGGACGCGACGAGGTGGTGGAGGTCCTCGAGAGAGCCGCCGCGGCGCAGGCGCGTACCGCGGCGAGTCAGCGAGCCGGGCCAGGCCAGCGGGCCGGGCTAGGCGCTCTTGCCCAATCGCGTTTCCGGCTGGCTGACCGGGATGCGGCGATTCCGGAACGCATCCGTGAAGGCCGCGACCACGTCGGGATCGAACTGCGTGCCGGCGCCTTCCGAGATGCGGACGGCGGCATCGCGCGGCGGCAGCCCGCGGCGATACGGCCGATCGCTGGTCATCGCGTCGTAGACGTCGGCGACGGCCAGGACGCGGGCGTCGAGCGCGATGCCGGCTCCAGCCAGGCCGGCGGGGTAGCCGCCGCCGTCGAACCGCTCGTGGTGCTGCAGCACCATGGGCAGGATGTCGGCGCAATGCGGCAACGGCTCGAGGATGCGCGCGCCCAGTGCCGGATGCTCCTGCACGATCGCCTTCTGCTCCTCCGTCAACCGCGCCGGGCTGTCGAGGATGTCGGCCGAGATGCCGATCTTGCCGATGTCGTGCAGCAGCGCACCGCGGCGGATGCGCTCCATTGACGGCGCGTCGAAGTGCATCGCCCGCGCGACGGCCAGCGCGACGTCGGCCACCCGCGTCGAATGGCCGGCCGTCCACGGCGACTTGGCGTCGATGGTCCGGGCCAGGGTCTCGAGCGTCCCCACGCTGAGCGCGTGCAGCTGGGCGAACTGCCGCTGCAGGTCGCCGGCCATCGCGTTGAACGATTCGCCCAGCGCCTGCAACTCGTCGCCCGTGCGCACGTCCACGCGCGTGGCGAACTCGCCGCGCGCGAGGCCGGCCGTGCCGTCCTGGAGGCGGGCGATGGGATCGAGGAGCCGCCGGATCTGGTGGAGGCTGACCAGCAGGAGCACGCAGATCGTGGCGACGGCCAGCAGGACGACCGTGCGGACCAGCGTCTGTGCCGGTGCCACCGCGTCCGCGGTGCGCGTGACGACGACGCTGGTCCAGTGCGCCGCGCCGAAGTGCGTCCGGATCGGCGCCGACCAGTAGGCGCCCATCCAGTCGCGGTCGTCTCGCCGCGCCTCGAAGGTGCCGGAGCCACTGGCGCCGCGAATGAGCTGGGCGATGGCCGCCCGATCGAGGCGCTCGTCGCTGCAGACCATGACCAGGGTGCCGGCGGCGGCACAGAGCTCGCGGGCGACGGCGCCTTCGCTGGTCCGCTCGTCGAGCGCCCACAACGTGCGCGGCTCGAGCGCGGCGATCACCGCGGTGCCCTCGTAGCGCGCGACCCCGCTGACCGGCACCACGAGGTGGATGAGGCCGCCCGCGCGCGTCGGCTGGCGAAGCACGGTGCCGCCGGCTGCGAGTCGGGCGCGATCAGTGGGGTCGAGCGCCGGCGGATCGATGTGGCCGAACACGGTCGTGGCCTGCCCCTGCTGGTCGATCCGGGCCAGGGCGGCGACGCCGCGCAGCGAGCTCGGCGCGATCGAGGCGTTCGGCTGCGCGGCCAGCACCCGCAGGCGATCCTCGACGTCGAGCAGCCGTTCGAGCGAGGACATGGCCGATTCCTTGGCCAGCACCCGCAGCCGGTTCTGCTCCTGACGCAGCAGGTAGTCGGACACCATCCAGCTGGTGACGCCGGCCAGGATCAGCAGCGGCACCAGCCCCGAGAGGGCGAAGAGCGCCGCGACGCGCCGGCCGACGCGGCTTTGGACGACCGTCCACTGGAGCGCGGCCATGCGCCTAGACGCAGATGCCGGCCGCGATTCGACGCGAGCGTCGAGAGCAGGGGGCAGACGATCGGCGTCTCGACGAGCGAGAACGCGCGCCGATCCCGCCAGCCCCGGCGCCGGACCAGTCGTGATCGACACCCGAATCGGGCCAAGGGCAAACGGACGGCTCCCTGCAGTGGCCGATGCAGGCGCGCGCCGGCCCGGTCTGCTAATCGGCGTCGTGCGGCCGACGCTTGAGCTTTGGCGGCGGCCGTGTGCAGGCCCGGGCAGATCCGCGAATGCCGGCTACTGTCCGGCGGAGGGCGCCGTGGCGGCCGCGATCGGCTGCCGGCTGAACTGCGCGAAGTAGGTGAGGCACTTGTCGCGCCACGCGGCGGCGTCCTTGGTCTGGATCGCGAGCTTGGCGGCGACGGCCGCGTGCCGCTCGTCGTCGACCGATCCCTTGAGCGCCGCCCAGTCCTTCTCCATCTGCGCGGCCTGCCCGGCGCCCCTCTGGTAGTGCGCGACGATCCCCTGCCAGAGCGTCTGGCCGGAGGCGAGCTTGTAATCCCACGGCAGGTGGTGGAACCACAGGAGGAGCGACTGCGGCGTCGTCGCCGGATCGTTCCAGGTGTCGGCGATCGGCTTGGCGTATTGATCGACGGCGCCGCTGCCGGTGCGCGTGCGATCGAAGCCGACGCCCTTGTCGTCGGCCTTGTGGTAGTAGGTCGCGGTCCAGTCCAGCCGTCGCGGATCGTTGTTCTCCGGCATCACCGCGTAGTGATCGCCGCCGATCAGGTGGTGGAAGCCGAGCGGCATCGTGTAGTTCACGAATGCCTCGCGCGAGCCGAGCATCATCGTCTTGATCGCCCGTACCGTCGCCGGCGTGCGGGTCCACGTCGCGCGGATCCACTCCTCGGCGATCCCCTCGGAGGTCAGCGCCGGGCTCCAGGCCAGCCGGCCGAAGGCATACCAGTTGGCCGGCGCGAAATGATGGCCGCTCCAGTTGCGATCGCTGCCGGTGTTGGCGACGCCGGCGATGCCGGTGCGCTTGTGCTTCTGCAGCGTGCCGTCGGTGATCTTCGCGATCGTCGAGCCCGGCCCGTTGACGAACGTGTCGGCGTCGAGGAACTCCTTCCACATCGGCGCCAGGTAGACGAGGTGGTTCGACCAGCCGAGGTATTCCTGCGTGATCTGCAGCTCCGCCATGTTCGGCGTCTTCGGCATCGCGCCGAATTGCGGGTGGAACGGCTCGCGCGGCATGAAGTCGAGCGGCCCGTTCTTCGTCTGGACGAAGACGTTGTCGCGGAAGGCGCCGTCGAGCGGCACGAACTCCTTGTAGGCGCGCTTGACGCGGTCGGGATCGACGGTGGCGTCGTAGACGAAGGCGCGCCACATGACGATGCCGCCGTGCGGCCGGACCGCATCGGCCAGCAGGTTGGCGCCTTCCGCGTGGTTGCGCTTGTAGTCCTGCGGGCCGGGCTGGCCTTCGCTGTTGGCCTTGACCGTGAAGCCGCCGAAGTCGGGGATGGCCTTGTAGATCTCGTTCGCCTTGTCCTTCCACCACTGCTGCACGGCCGGATCGAGCGGGTCGGCGTTCTTGAGGCCGCCAATCCGGACCGGCGCGGCGAAGTTGGCGGACAGGTAGACCTTCAGCCCGTAGGGCCGGAACACGTCGGCGATGGCGGCGGCCTTGGCGATGTAGGCCGCGGTGAGCGACTTGCGGGTTGGCGTTGACGCTGTTGATGACGGTGCCGTTGAGGCCGATCGAGGCGTTGGCGCGGGCGTAGTCGTGAAGGCGCGGGTCGATGTACCCCGGCAGCTCTTCCCACTTCCACAGCGAGCGGCCGCCGTAGCCGCGCTCGATCGATCCATCGAGGTTGTCCCAGTGGTTGAGGATGCGCACCTGGTGGCGCGGCTTCTCGCGCACGTCGAGCCGCTGGATCGGCGTCGCCGTGGCCAGCAGGCGCAGCAGGTGGAACGTGCCGTAGAGCGCGCCGGCGTCGCCCGCCGAGGCCACGACGAGCACGCGTCTGCCGCCGGTGCGCGCGTGGCGAATGACGAATCCTTCCGGGCCCAGGCGCTTCAGGACGTCGTCCCAGCCGAGTGCCTTCACGATCGCCGAGTCCCGCAGCGTGCCGACCACCAGCGCGCCGTCGCCGGTCGCGTCGGTCCATGTCCACGCCGGCACGTCCGTGCCGAGCAGGCCCTTGAGGCCGCGCGTCAACTCGTTCCGTGACGATGGCCGCCGTCTCGGACGACTGCTGGACGACGAAGCCCGCGATCGTCTGCCGGTACGCGTCGCGAAGCGGGGCGCTCTCGATTGGCGCGTAGCGCAGCCACAGGTCGTAGCCGTCCTCGGCGCGTACCGCCGCCGGCGCGGAGATCAGCATCAGGAATACGGCGAGGGTCGAACTGAATTGGCGACGGAGCATCGGAAGCATGGAAGCCATGGCTGTGGACCGGAACGACTTACGAGGCTGAAGAGGCGCCCGGGGTCCGGGCGAAGAGCAGGTAGCCGTAGGCGCCGGCGAGCAGCCCGAAGACCACGAGCACGACCGTCGGGCCGGGCCGGCCGCCGGCCAGGAAAGGGCGCACGGTGGACATCGCGGCGACGAAGTAGTGGGCGAAGTTGGCGAGCACGACCGGGCGCCCCAGGATGCCGCCCAGGGTGAAGCCCCGCGTCGACCAGTTGAGCATGGCGAGCCCCAGCCAGGCCGAGGCCAGGAGCTGCACGGGCCAGTGCGGCGTGACGAACGCCATGCTGATGGCCGACAGCAGCACTTCGGGGGCGAAGAGCCCGACGACGCCGCAGACGCCGAGGATGGCCATGCTCACGGTCTGCAGGAGGCGCGTGTTCATGGCCTTCAGCCTACACCGGCCGCGCCCAGGCGCGGATTGACCCGGCGCCGGCGGCCAGCTACACTCGACCGGTACTCTTTAAGAGCGGTCCTGCGAGGCCGACAAGAGGTGCCTGTGAACGTTCCTTCCGATTTTCCCGCCCAACCCGCGTCTCGTGTGCCCCCTGGACGATCCAGGGCGGCTGCTGCCGGGCGCCCCTTGGCCGTGTGCCGTCCCGCGGAGGCTCCGCCATGCCGCTCGTGATCGACGCCGTCCGCATGTCGCGGACGCTGGCCCGGATCGCCCACGAGATCGTCGAGCGCAACCGCGGCGTCGAGGAGCTGGCCTTCGTCGGCATCCGCACCCGCGGCGTGCCGCTGGCCCGGCGGCTGGCCGCCACGGTGAACGAGATCGCCGGCGCCGACGTGCCGGTCGGCATCCTCGACATCACGCTCTACCGCGACGATCTGATGCGGCACACCGTCGGGCCGCAGCCGCTCGTCCGGCTCACCGACATCCCGTTCTCGATCGACGACCGCCGCATCCTGCTCGTCGACGACGTGCTGTTCACCGGCCGCACCATCCGCTCCGCGCTCGACGCGCTGATCGACTTCGGCCGGCCGCGGGCCATCCAGCTCGCCGTGATGGTCGACCGCGGCCATCGCGAGCTGCCCATCAAGGCCGACTACGTCGGCAAGAACCTGCCGACGTCGCGCCGCGAGATCGTCAACGTCCGGCTGCAGGAATCGGACGGCATCGACGAGGTCACCCTCGAGGAGCCGAGCCATGATTGACACGGCCACCTCCGCCTTCGCCAGCCCCGACGTCGGGCAGACCCCGCGGCGCTTCGGCGCCCCAGGAGCGCCCGCGCTCGCGCGCGGCCGGCACCTGCTCGGCATCGAGGAGCTCTCGGCCGAGGAGATCGTCCTGATCCTCGACACCGCCGAGGCGATGAAGGAAGTCGGCTCGCGCACGGTCAAGAAGGTGCCGGCGCTGCGCGGCCGCACCGTCGTCAACCTGTTCTTCGAGCCGAGCACGCGGACGCGCACCTCGTTCGAGATCGCCGAGAAGCGGCTCAGCGCCGACACCTTGAGCATCGCGATCGCGACCTCGAGCGTCACCAAGGGCGAGACGCTGGTCGACACCGCGCTCAACCTCGAAGCGATGTCGCCGGACATGATCGTGATGCGGCACGCCTCGTCGGGCGCCGCGCACCTGCTCTCGCAGATCTGCCGCGCGCGGATCATCAACGCCGGCGACGGCATGCACGAGCACCCGACCCAGGCGCTGCTCGACGCCTTCACGATCCGCCAGCACAAGAAGCGCCTCGCCGGCCTCAAGGTGGCGATCATCGGCGACCTCCTGCACAGCCGCGTGCTGCGCTCGAACGTGCACCTGCTCGGCAAGCTCGGGGCCAACGTCTGGGTGTCGGCGCCGCGGACGCTGATCCCGCCGGGCATCGAGCGTCTCGGCGTGACCGCGACGACGCGCGTCGAGGACGCCATCGCCGACGCCGACGTGGTGATGATGCTGCGCATCCAGATGGAGCGGATGCAGGGCCACTTCTTCCCGTCGTTACGCGAGTACTTCACGCTCTACGGGTTGACGAAGGAGCGCCTGGCGCTGGCCCGGCCGGACGCCATCGTGATGCACCCCGGGCCGATGAACCGCGGCGTCGAAATCGCGTCCGACGTCGCCGACGGGCCGGCGTCCGTGATCCTCGAGCAGGTCTCGAACGGCGTGGCGGTGCGGATGGCGGTGTTGTACCTGCTCGCGGGCGGGCTGGATTAGCTTGGAGACGCACACGTAATGTCGGGAATCTTGCTCAAGGGCGGCCGGGTCGTGGATCCGGTCAACGGGATCGACGGGACGCGCGACGTCCTCATCGACGGCGGCGTGATTGCCGCGGTCGGCGTGGACCTGCCGGCCGGCGCGGCGCAGGTCGTCGACGTCGGCGGCCTGCTCGTCACGCCGGGCCTCATCGACATGCACGTGCACCTGCGCGAGCCCGGGCAGGAGCACAAGGAGACGATCGCCACCGGCGCGGCGTCGGCGGTGGCGGGCGGCTTCACGGCCGTCGCCTGCATGCCCAACACCGACCCGGTCAACGACCAGGCCAGCGTCACCCAGTTCATGCTGAAGCGGGCCGCCGAAGCCGGCCTGGCACGGGTCTACCCGATCGGCGCGGTCACGCTCGGATCGAAGGGCGAGGCGCTGGCCGAGATCGCCGACCTCAAGGCGGCGGGCTGCGTCGCGGTCTCGGACGACGGCAAGCCGGTGCTGACCGCGCTGCTGATGCGGCGGGCGCTCGAGTACACGTCGATGTGCGGCATGCCCGTGATCGACCACTGCGAGGACCCGACGCTCAAGGGCGACGGCGTCGCCCACGAAGGGTTCAACGCCTCGCGGCTCGGCCTCAAGGGCATCCCCGGCGAGGCCGAGGAGCTGTGGATCGAGCGCGACATCACGCTGGCCGGCCTCACCGGCGGCCGCTTCCACGTCGCGCACCTCTCGACGCGCGGATCGCTGCGCGCGGTGCGGAACGGCAAGGCGCGCGGCATCGCGGTGACCTGCGAGGTCGCGCCGCACCACTTCATCCTCACCGACGACGCGCTCGAGGGCTACGACACCAACGTCAAGATGAACCCGCCGCTGCGCGAGGCGGCCGATCGCGACGAGCTGGTGCGCGGCCTCGTCGACGGCAGCGTCGACGTCATCGCCACCGATCACGCGCCGCACCACGCCGACGAGAAGCGCGTCGAGTTCGACCGCGCGCCGTTCGGGATCGTCGGGCTCGAGACGTGCGTCCCGCTGACGTTCGATCGCCTGGTCCACCCCGGCCTGATCACGCTGACGCGCTTCGTCGAGCTGCTGTCGGTGAACCCGGCCCGGATCCTCGGCGTCGCCGGCGGCGCGCTGACGCCGGGCGCGGTCGCCGACGTGTCGATCCTGGCGCCCGACCTCGGCGTCACCATCGATCCGGCGCGGCTCGTCTCCAAGTCGAAGAACACGCCGTTCGGCGGCTGGTCGCTGAAGGGCGGCGTCGCCGCCACCATCGTCGGCGGCCGCGTCGTCTACACCAACCCGGACGTGCCCCGCGTCCGTGCCTTCACCTCCGTGTCCGTCGCCTGATCGGTTCCTCGATGCCTGCAGCCACGCCCGCCCCAGCGATTTTCGGCGGCCCGAAACCGTCCACCAAGAACATGACCGACCGCCATTTCGTCACGCGCGAGCGCGCCCGCAAGGACATGGAGTCGCTCGGGGTCCTGATGACCGACGGGCATTTCGACTACGGCAACGGCTTCCACGGCCGCGTCTACCTGAACGCGCACCAGCTGTTCCGGCATCCGTCGACGATCTGGCGGCTGGCGCAGGACCTGCTCGACGTGATCCCGAGCGACCTGCAGCTGAAGACCGAGGTCGTCGCCGGGCCGGCGACGGGCGGCGCGCTGCTCGCGCACACCATCGCCGGGCTGCTCGACGGCCGGCGCAGCCTGAGCCATCCGCCGTGCGCGTTCGCGCCGTTCCAGTACGACAAGGGCGACGTCGCGCTGCGGCCGTTCTACGCCGCGTCGATGCGCGACCGCCGCGTCCTGCTCGCCGACGACGTCCGCAACACCGGCAAGACGCTCGAGCGCTGCGCCGCGCTGGTGCGCGAGGCCGGCGGCGAGGTGCTGGCGACGGTGCAGATCTACGATCGCCTCGAGTCGGTCGTCGACCTCGGCGTGCCCAACATCGCCCTGATCGACTATCAGGCCCCCGAGAACTTCCCGGTCGCCCAGTGCCCGCTGTGCCAGGACGGAACGCCGATCACGCGATTCTGAAGGGCGTCCTCGACGCGCAGTACGAGGCGTTCAACGTCGAGGATTCGGCGACCGATCCCGTCCAGTTCGTGCACCGGACCAACGCGGATCCCGCCGATCGCGAGGTCGTCGGGTTCATCGCCGCGGGGCTGGCGTTCGGGCGCGTCGCCAGCGTGATGGCGTCGGTCGGACGCGTCGTCGAGGTGATGGGCGCGCACCCGGCGCGCTACGTCCGCGACTTCGATCCCCGGCGCGACGCGCGCGCCCTGACGCCGGTCGTGCACCGCTGGATCCGCGGCGCCGATCTCGTCGCGCTGATGCTGGTGCTGCAGGCGATGCTGCGCGGGCACGGATCGATCGAAGGCGCGTTCGTCGCCGGCCACGATCCGGGCGCGGCCGACGTCGGGCCCGCGCTCGACGCGTTCGCCGCCCGCGCCTGCGCCGTCGACGTCCGCCCCGCCTACGGCCGGCGCCGTCCCCGCCCGTGCCGGCTACCGCTACTTCTTCGCGCGGCCGTCCGGCGGCAGCGCGTGCAAGCGGCTGAACCTGTTCCTGCGCTGGATGGTGCGGCGCGACGCCGTCGATCCCGGCGGCTGGACGCGCGTGTCGCCGTCGCAGCTGGTGGTGCCGCTCGACACGCACATCATCCGGCTGGGGCGGTGCCTCGGCCTGACGCGGCAGACCACGCCGGGCTGGAAGATGGCGGCGGAGATCACGGCGGCGCTGCGCCGCCTCGACCCCGCCGATCCCATCCGCTACGACTTCGCGCTCTGCCACCTCGGGATGATGAAGGCCTGCCGCTTCGGCGTGGCCCGCACGCATCCCGGGTGCCCGCTGGCGGGCTGGTGCAAACCAGCCCGCAGCAAGGCGAAGTCGGGAGCCGCAGGGCGCGGCTCCCGACCTTCCTAGAAGTTGAACTTCACCGCGAGCTGCAGCACGCGCGACCCCGTCGCGTTCGGTTCGAGCTGCGTGACGCGCCCGAACGTCGTGCTGTTGATGTCCGTGTCCACGAAATCGAAGATCGGGGAGTTGAACAGGTTGAACGCCTCGATCTTGAACTCCGCCGAGTAGCGGCCGCCGAACTGCTGCCGCTTGCGCAGGCTCAGGTCGAGCTGGAAGATGCGACGGCGCGTCGAGCGACAGCCGCTGCAGCGTGCCGAGCTCGCCGGCCTGCCGGGTTGAAGAACACCTGGCCGGGAAGCCGTGGCGGCGTTGCCGAGCGTAGTCGGTGCCGACGCCGCGGCCGGTCGCCGGATCGATCACCTTCGGGTCGATGAAGTAGACGCGCCCGTCCGGCTGCTTGAAGATGCCGATGAGCGCCTGGATCTCGTCGCGCGTCAGGTCGTGGTGACCGCCATGTTGCTGGCCGAGCGGCCGCCGCGGTTGAACGTGCCGCGCGGCGCCAGTGATCGAGAACGGGATGCCGCTCTGCCAGTGGACGATGCTCGAGAGCTGCCAGCCGCCGGCGAGCGCGTTCAGCACGCCGCCCTGATCGAGCCAGCGCTGCCCTTCGCCGAAGGGCAGCTCCCAGATCGCGTTGGCGTTCAGCACGTGCGTGACGTGGAACTCGCGAGCGCATCCGCTCGATGCCCGGCCGCGCGTTGTCGAGGAACGGCTCGAAGCGCGCCTGCGCGGTGCCGGTCGCTGTCGGTCAGGATCTTGCTGAAGGTGTAGTTGGCCTGCCAGAAGATGCCGTTCTTGAAGCGGCGGCGCGTCTCGATCTGCAGCGCGTGGTAGTCGGTCGACGCGCCGTTGATGATGTTGTCGGCGGCGTAGATGCCCGCAGTTGTCGTAGAAGGCGGCGCGGGCCTGCGCGGCGACGGCGTCGCCGACGACGACAGGTAGAAGTCGGCGAGCGCGCCGGCCTGCCCGGTCTGGATGTTGTTGCGGACCGTCGCGTTGGTCAGCGAGCCGCCGCCGAACTGGGTGATGTAGGTCAGCGGCTGGCTGCCGGCGATGGCCGCGTTGTAGGCCGGGTTGAAGCCGCTGTCCGGCGGCCAGCGCCAGGAAGCCGTTCTGCCGCGCCCGCAGGAAGTCGTCGAGGAACGGGCCCTCGGCCGACACCTGGTTGTAGTCGACGCCGCGCCAGATGCCGCGTCCGAGCGTGCCGACGTAGCGCGCCTCGACGGCCATGTCGAAGCCGATCTCGCGCTCGACGCTCAGGTTGAACTGGTGCACCTGCGGCTGGCGTGATCTCGCTGTCGATGCCGAAGGCCGCCGAGGTCAGGCTCAGCCCGAGCTGCTGGGCGTAGGTGCGCGGCACGATGGAAGGCCGGCGTCGGGATCGACCGGGCGCGCCGTCGCCGAGCGGCCGCGTACTGGTTGGTCAGCGCCGCGGCGGTGGTCAGCCCCGAGTTGCCGATCGCCGCGTTGCGCGCGACGGTGATGGTCTCCTCGTTGACGAACGCCATGGTGTAGGCGCCGCGCACCGCGGTCCGGCCGTTCTTCGACGGATCCCACGCGAAGCCGATCGGTCGGCCCGAAGTTGTTCTGGTCGCGGCCGTACATCCCGCCGTTGACGAAGTCGACGGTGCCGGCCGGGATTGAGCAGCGCGTCGGTCGTCGAGCGGCCGCGCCTGCACCGGCAGCAGGAACAGGTTGTTGTCCTCGCGCAGCGGGCTGAAGTACTCCCACTTGATGCCGCCCCGGATGGTGAGGCCGGGCCTGGCGCGCCAGTTGTCCTGGATGTAGACGTTCGCAGTTGTTGAAGGTGAAGTTGCGGTCGTCCGGGGATGCCGGCCACGAAGCCCGACGTCTGGCGTCTGCACCTGGAACGTCTGCGCCACCTGCGAGACGATGCCCGCCAGGTAGGCCAGGTGCGCGTTGGCCGTGGCCAGGTCGTCGGCGCTGATGCCGCCGGGGAACTGCGCCGCCGACAGCTGCACCGACGGCCGGCGCCGCGGCGCTGAAGCCGAAGGTGTACGTCGGGAAGCGGCCGGCGTAGTTGTAGGGGTTCACCTTGATCCGCTGGTAGCTGCCGCCGAACTGCAGCGTGTGGTCGCCGGTGACGTAGGTCGCCGTGTCGATGAACTGGTAGGTCCGCGTGTCGCGTCCCTGCGGCTGGAACGTCGCGATCGGGTTGGTCAGCGCCGCCGTGTCGAGCCGCTGGCGTTCGGCATGTTGAAGATCGCGTCACCGAAGTCCTCGGTCGACTCGAAGGCCACCGGCGCCAGGTTGCCGCCGGCGCGCACTTCGTTCTGCAGGCGCCCCGTCGCCGTCCAGCGCCACGCGCCGACGAAGAACTTGGTGGTCGACGTCGGTGAAGACCAGCGGCTTGCTCGTGGATCGTGTCGAGGTCGGTGCGGTCGTCGACGTCGGTGAGGCGCGTGAACGTGCCCTCGAACTGGTGCGCCGCGCTGGCGTTGTAGTCGAAGCGGCCGCCGACGTAGTTGCGCGTCGTGATGTCTTCCTGGTTGAAGCGGTAGCCGCCGCGGTTCAGGCCGTCGCCGACGTCCTGGTTGTTCACGCTCGGCCGGCGGCCGGATCTGGCTGGAGATCGCTGCTGCACCGCCGGATCGAGCCGCAGCCCGGAGAGCTGCAGCAGGTTGACCGAGCGGACGTCGGTGCTGCCGTCGGCGACCGGTAGCGGAACACGCCCTGCAGGTAGTCGTCGTTGCAGCGGGATCAGGTTGTTCGGCGTCGCTTCGTTCTTCTGCGAGAAGCTTCTCGTAGTAGCCGAAGTAGAACAGCTTGCCCTTCAGGATCGGACCGCCGGCGCGGCCGCCCCACTGGTTGCGATTGAGGTACGGCTTGGGCAGCTTGTCGCGGTTGTTGAACCAGCTGTTGGCGCTCAGGCTCGAGTGCCGGTTGAACTCGTAGATGCTGCCGTGCAGCTCGTTGGTGCCCGACGGCGTGATCATCCGCACCTGCGAGGCGCCGCCGGCGGCGTCGACGCCCTGCGTGTTGGTGACGATCGTGAACTCGCCGACGATGTCCGAGGTCGGGCGGTTGGGCACGAAGTCGAGCGAGTTCGTGCGGATGAAGTTGTCCTGGATGTTGATGCCGTCCTGCGTCGTCTGCGTCCACGTCGGACGGCCGCCGTTGATGGCGGTGCTGTTGCGCGCGGCCATGCCGGGCACGCCCGCCTGCAGGCGGATCAGCTCGATCGGGTTGCGCGCGTTGAGCGGCAGCTCGAGGATCTGCTCCTGGCGCACGGTGTTGGTCACTTCCGGCGTCGTCGTGTGGACGAGATCGACGCCCGCCGTCACCTGCACCGCTTCGCTCAGCCCGCCGATCTCGAGCGCCGCCGCCAGCGAGTACTCCTGGCCGGGGTCGACCTTGACGTCGTTGTAGGTCACCGGCTTGAACCCGGTGAGCTCGACCTTCACCGTGTAGTAGCCCGGGCGGACCTGCGGGAAGATGAACGCGCCGTCGGCCTGCGACGTGGTTTCGAGGACGGCGCCGGTGGCGCGGCTCTCGAGGACGACGCTGGCGCCCGGCATCACCGCGCCGCTGCCGTCGCGGACGATACCGACGACGCGGCCGAGGGTGGACTGGGCCAGGACCGGCGCGGCGGTCGCGGCGGCCAGGAACGAAGACAGGAACACGAACAGCAGCAGGCGTGGCGCCCGAGCGGTCATGAGGCGATCCTCCAGAACGAAGAACCAGAAACGCAAAGCACAGGCGCCGTCGTGGTGGACGGCCCGGTGATGAACACGAATGCAGGCAGGTGGCGCCGGGGGACGAGACGCCTGCCTGCAGCCGTGGATCGGAGCAGCCGAGATAGTAGTCCCGCTACCTGAGCAAGGCAAGACGTCCCAGAACGGTCCCAGTGACGATTCTGGGACGAATAGAGCGCCAGGCCGACAAAAAGGTGACTTCGCGGCGCGGAATCAGGCCCGGAGCCGGCGGTAGAGGTCCAGGGTCTCCTGGACCATCCGATCGGCCGTGAATCGCCGTTCGACGCGGGCCCGGGCGGCGGCGGCCAAACGGTTGGTGAGGGCCTGGTCGCGCAGCAGCCGGATGATGGCGGCGCCCAGGGCGGAGGCGTCCCGCGCCGGCACCAGCAGCCCCGTCACGTCGCGCTCGACGACCTCCGGGATGCCGCCCACGTCGCTCGCGACCACCGCCTTCGTGCACGCCATTGCATCGAGAATCGACGTGCCCAGGCCCTCGGTGATCGACGGCATCACGAAGACGTCGAAGGCCTTGAGCAGCGACAGCACGTCCGGCCGGAAGCCGGGCAGGAGCACGTGGCGCTCGAGCCCCAGCTCGTGGACCAGGCGCGAGAGCTCGGCGCGCAGATCGCCTTCGCCGAGGATCACGACGCGCGCGTCGGGGACGGCGCGGACGATGTCCGCCGCGGCGTGCACCAGGTAGCGGTGCCCCTTGTGCTCGACCAGCGCGCCGATGCAGCCGACGATGGGCGCGTTGGTCGGCAGCCAGAACGTCTCGCGGACGCTGACCGGCGGCGCCGCGTCGACGTGCGCCAGGTCGATGCCCTCGTGGATCGTGAGGGCCCGCTCGCGCGGGATGCCCTGGCCGATCAGGATCTGGCGGATGCACTCGGAGGCGCACAGGAACGCCGCCACCTGGCGGTACTTCCATTGCGACAGGGCGTTCAGCTTGAGCGGGAAGTCGACGCGGCGCGAGGCGACCAGCGTCGGCTTGACGGCCATGCCGCCATAGCCGATGGCGGTCGCCGCGACCGCCACGCCGTGCGGATCGTGGGCGTGGACGATCTCCGGCTGGATCTGCTTGAGGACGCGGGCCAGCCGCCAGGCCGCCGCGAGATCGAGCTCCGTCCGCGGCGCCAGGCCGATGAGATCGAGGCCTTCCGCGGCCCGCCGCCGCAGCTCGCCCTGCGGATGCGCCACCAGCACGGTGCGGTGGCCGAGGCCGCGCAGGCCGAGCACCGTCAGCAGCGCCTGGTTCTGGCCGCCCCGCCAGGTCCGCGCCGTGTCGATGTGCAGCGAGAGCATGGGCTACGCGGCCGGGCGCCGCCGGCGCTCCCACAGCTTGGCCAGCTTCAGGAAGACGTACCAGCTGTTCATGGCCGACACCACGAGGCCGGCGGCGCCGGCGGTGAAGCCGCGGCGCAGGACGTAGTTGCGCAGGAAGGCGAGCGGCGGATGGACGGCGATCTGCAGCAGCGACGCGTCGCGCCCGCGTGCGGCGCTGGCGTCGGCGGCCAGCGTCGTGTAGCGATCGATCTTCTGCAGGTGCTCGGACAGATCGCGGTAGCCATCGTGGAGCAGCTCGCCGCGCAGCTTCGCGACCTCGCCGTCGACGCGCACCGATTCGTGGACCGTGCGCGCCTCGTCCCACCGCCCGGCCCGGCGATCGTAGAGCCGCAGCTGCCAGTCGGGATACCAGTCGGTGGCGCGCAGCTCGCGGCCGAAGGCGCGGGTGACGCGCGGGATGCGGTAGCCGCGCGCCGCCGGCTCGCCGGCCAGCAGGGCCTGGATCTCCGCCGCCAGCGACGGGGAGACGCGCTCGTCGGCGTCGATCGAGAGGATCCAGTCGTGCGTCGCCAGATCGGCGGCACGGTTCTTCTGCTGGGGGAAGCCGGGCCAGCCCTCGACGAAGACCCGGCCGGTGGCCCGGCGGGCAATCTCGGCGGTGGCGTCGGTGCTGCCGGCGTCGACGACGACGATCTCGTCGGCCCACGCGACCGAGGCCAGCGCGGCTTCGAGCCGCGCCGCCTCGTTCTTCGTGATGATCGTGACGCTCACGCGTGCCGGTTGCACGCGCGCATTGTATGCCCCGCCGGACGACTCCGGAGTCGTCCAGGGGATCCGCCGCTGGCGGACGACTCCGGAGTCGTCCCGGAGCTAGCGGCCGGCCGCGCCCAGCGGGACGGCGCCGGTGCCGCCTTCCTGCACCGTCTCGAAATCGACGAGCGACTTGACGTAGTCGATGATCGAGCTCAGCTCGTTGAACCGGGCCGTCGCCAGGTCGCGCTGGGCGATCAGGACGTCGATGCTCTGGGCCAGGCCGACCGCGAACTTCTTCTGCGCGGCGTCGAGCTGCCGCTCCGAGAAGATCCGCGCCGAGGTCGTCGACTCGACGCGCTTGCGGTTGGTGTTGACGTTGCGGGCCACCACCCGCACTTCGCTCGCCACCCCCAGTTCGGCGCTGCGCAGGTTCAGCTCGGCCTGCGTGTAGGCCAGCTTCTGCCGCACCGCGTTGACCTTCTGGGTGCTGTTGCCGAGCGGGTAGCGGAACTGCAAGCCGAGCGTCCAGGTCGGAAAATCGAAGCCGACCAGATCGCCGAGCACGCTGCCGAAGCCCTTCGACGTGGTCGCGAGGATCGGGCCCGGATCGAACGGGTTGTTCGGATCGGGCTCGCCTCGCTCCGTCACCAGCACGCCGCCGAGGCCGTTCAGACCGTAGTTGACCACGGCGTTGAGCACCGGCTTGGTCGAATTGTTCGCCAGGTCGATGTTGACCTGCGAGATCTCGAGCTGCTTGCGCAGCTGGACCAGGTCGGTGCGCTTCTCCATCGCCGTCTTCACCGCGCCTTCGACGTCGACGTCGGCGCGCGACTGCGGCAGCTGCGGCGCGTCGGCCAGGTCGAGATCCATGGTCCAGAAGTCCGGCAACTTCGGGTCGAAGACCAGCGCGCGCAGCTGGTCCTCCGCCGCGTCGATCTGCGACGCCGCGACAATGGCCGCTTCCTCGTTGCGGGCCACTTCGGCCTCGGCGCCGACGACGTCGATCGGGGCCATGGTGCCGACCTCGACGCGGGTCCGGTTGTCGCGCAGCGTCTGGCGCGAGATGTCGAGCGAGGCCTGGGCGACGCCGAGGTTGTAGCGCGTCCCGACGAGGGTCCAGTAGGCGAGGCGGACGGCGCGCGCCGTGGCGACGATCTGCTGCCGCAGCTGGACGTCGGTGATTTCCTGGTTCTTCTTGGAAATCTTGAACTGCGCGCGGTTGACGTCGATCTTGAACCCGCGCCACAGCGGCTGCACGAGGTCGAAACTGACGGACGACGAGAGCTGCGGGTTGAAGCTGGAGAACGTGTTGTTCGACGTGCTGCGGGCGGCGTCCCAGCCGACGACGAGCGACGTGCCCGACTTGAACAGCTGCTCGACGCCGGTGGTGCCGCTGAAGGAGCGGCTGGTCAGGGTTTCCTGGGCGCCGGCGCCGGACAGGAAGCTGTTGGGCACCTGGTCGCTGTTGCGGAACTGCATGCTGCCGGTGAGTTGCGGCAGCCACACGCCGCCCGCGCCATCGACGTCGGCCTGGGCCAGCTGCGGGTTGATCCGCTCCACCTGCACGTCGAGGTTCTGCTCGAGGGCGACCTTGACGGCCTCCTCGATGGTCAGCCGGCGGGTCGGACCGCCGCCCTTCTGCTCCTGGATCGGAGCGGCCTGCGAAGGCCGGGGCCGTCGCCGTGCCTTGCCCGGCGGGGGTCGGCGCCGGGAGCACGGGCTGCGCCGGCACGCGGCTGGGCCGGGGCGGGCTGCGCTGGCGCGGGCTGGGGCTGTGCGGGGGCGGGCGCCCCCTGTCCGAATCCGGACGCGGGAACCGCCGCCATCACGAGCGCCACGAGCGCGGCTCGCACTACGACATCAGGCCGGGTGAGCATCTTCGAAAGTCTCCAGGGAATTCTCTTGCGCGGCGCGGGCCGTCGCGGCGCCGGCCCGTCGGCGCTGCTCAATGCAAGAAGCAGGGCGTCGGGTAACCGACCGGAACCGAACAGATAGACGCACCGGGCCGGCGGACGGTTCGCCGGCAGGTCCGGCGCCAAATTGTATAGGAGCCGGTGGTCAGGATGGCGCGCGGCCCCGAGCCGGGGCCGGGACGGGCCGCCAGGGGAGGCCCGAGACGAACGGCGCGCCCGGCGATTATAGTTAGCGCCATGCGCCGTTTCGCGCCGCGGTGGGCTCGCCAGGCGGTGTGGGCCGGCGTTCTGGCCCTCGCCGTGCCCGCGGGCCGGCCCCTCGCCGCCGCGCCGGCCCCGGCCGACGCCACCTTCGAGCTCACCGTCGACAGCATCATGCGCGGTCCGGGACTGGTCGGGTACCCGCCGGGCGCCCTGCGCTGGTCCGGCGACTCCGAGCGCCTCTATTTCGAATGGCGTCCGCACGGCGAGGACGAACCCGCCACGTGGGAGGTCGCCCGCGCCTGCCTCGGCGCCGCGCCGGCGTCAGCCCCCGCGGCGAAGACGTGCGAGCCGCGCCGCCTGACCGATGACGAGCGCCGTCTGGCCCCGCCCGCCGGCGGCGAGTGGGACCCGGGGCACCGCCGATCGGTCGGCATCGTGGACGGCGACGTCGTCGTCGTGGATACGGTGGCCCGGACGCGGACGCTTATCACGCGGACCGCGGCCGTCGAGGGGCACGCGCGCTGGTCGGACGGCGGGCGCGCCGTCACGTTCGTCCGCGATGGCGGGCTGCACCGGGTGTGGGTCGATCGGCGGCCCGATCAGGCCGACACCGCGGCGACGGTCACGGCGTTCGAGCAGCTCACCGACGCCGGTCCGTCCAAGTCCCGCCCGCCGACCACCGACAGCCAGCAGTTCCTCAAGTCCGAGGAGGCGCAGCTCCTCGCCGTCGTCCGCGAGAACGAAGCCCGCAAGGCGCGGGCGGACGCCCGCAAGGACGCCCACGCGGTGGTGCGCGTGGCCGTCGGCGAGCGGCAATCGGTCGACGACCTGGTGCTCGCGCACCAGGGCAAGGTGGCCTACGCGCTCGTCGTCGACAAGCCGGCGGCGGCGCGCCGCGCCGACGTCCCGTCCTACGTCACCGGATCGAGCTATCCGGAGCTGCTGCCCGGCCGGACCCACGTCGGCGACGCGCAGGACGCCCGACGCCTGGTGGCCGTCGACCTGGCGGCGAAGAGCGACACCACCGTGTCGCTGAGCGGCGCCGAGATCGATCCGCGCGCCGGTCCGCTCCTCTGGAGCCTGCCGGTGGTGTCGGACGACGGCAGCTACGCCGCGACCATCGTCGTCTCGACCGACAACAAGCACCGCTACGTGGCCGCGCTCGGGCCGACGCCCGGCCAGACGCGGATCGTCGAGCACCTGCACGACACCGCGTGGGTGCGCGCCCTCGACGAGTCCGGCCCGCCGCCGACCACGATGGGCTTCGTGCCCGGCACGGCGCGGCTCTGGTTCCTGTCCGAGCGCGACGGCTGGATGCACCTCTACCTCGCCGATCTCGCCGCGCCCGATGCGGCGCCGCGGCAGCTCACGAGCGGCGCCTGGGAGATCACCGACGCGAAGCTCAGTCCCGACGGCAAGCAGTTCCTCATCGCGTCGACCGAGGCCGACGCCGGGGATCGCCAGGTCTACGCGCTGCCGATCGAGGGCGGCCCTCGCACGCCGGCTGACGACGGCGCCGGGCGCGCACGCGATCGAACCGTCACCGGACGGCGCGACGTGGGCGCTGCTGTCGTCGTCGGCGACGCGTCCGCCCGAGGTGTTCCTGGCGCCCGCTCCCAAATCGACCGGCACCGCACCGGCCGCGGCGCTCGACCCCGCCACCGTCGTCCCGGTGACGACGAGCCCGACGCCGGAGTGGCTGGCGGGGAAGTGGATCGCCCCGCGCATCGTCACCTACAAGGCGCGCGACGGGGCCACGGTCCGGGCCCGCCTCTACACGCCGGAGATGGTCGGCGCCAAGCGCAAGAGCGGTGGGCCGGCGGTGGTCTTCGTGCACGGCGCCGGCTACCTCCAGAACGCGCACCGCTACTGGTCGTACTACTACCGCGAGTACATGTTCCACCACCTGCTCGCGTCGCGGGGCTACGTGGTGCTCGATCCCGACTACCGCGGCAGCGCCGGCTACGGCCGCGACTGGCGCACCGGGATCTATCGCCACATGGGCGGCGCCGATCTCACCGACGTCGTGGACGGCGCGCGCTGGCTGGTGTCGACCGAGAAGGTCGACGCGAAGCGGCTCGGTGTCTACGGCGGCAGCTACGGCGGCTTCATCACGCTGATGGCGATGTTCACGACGCCCGACGTGTTCGCCGCCGGCGCGGCGCTGCGGCCGGTGACCGACTGGTCGCACTACAACCACGAGTACACGTCGAACATCCTCAACGATCCGCAGACGGATCCGGCCGCCTACCGGCGCAGCTCGCCGATCTACTTCGCGGACGGGCTGAAGGGCGCGCTGCTCATCTGCCACGGCCTGATCGACGTCAACGTCCACGCCCAGGATTCGATCCGCCTGGCGCAGCGCCTGATCGAGCTGCGCAAGGAGCACTGGGAGCTGGCCCTCTACCCGGCCGAGGATCACGCCTTCGAGCGCGAGACGAGCTGGGCCGACGAATACAAGCGCATCCTCGCGCTCTTCGAAACGTATCTGGAGTAACGAACGCCCGTGCAGCCCGACGCCGTCCTCTCGCTCTTCCGCTCCGTGGGTGCGCTCCTCGAGGGCCACTTCCGCCTGTCCTCGGGCCTGCACAGCAACGGCTACATGCAGTCGGCGCTCGTGCTGCAGCACCCCGACCACGCCGCCGCGCTCGGCCGGGCGCTGGCCGACGCCGTGCGCGCGCTCGATCCGCACGTGGTGCTGTCGCCGGCGCTGGGCGGCCTGATCATCGGGCACGAGGTGGCGCGCGCCCTCGGCGTGCGCGCGATCTTCGCCGAGCGCGTCGACGGAGTGCTGACGCTGCGCCGCGGGTTCTCGCTCGCCGCCGCCGAGCGCGTGCTCGTGGTCGAGGACGTGGTCACCACCGGCAAGTCGACCCGCGAGACCATCGCGGTGGCGGAGACGGCTGGCGCGACCGTGGTCGGGGCCGCGGGGATCATCAACCGCGGCGGCGACGTGGACCTCGGCGTCCCCTTCACGGCGCTGGCGACGGTGTCGTTCCCGACCTGGCCCGCCGACCAGATCCCCGACTGGCTCGCCGCCGTTCCCGTCACCAAGCCGGGCTCGCGGCCCGGCCCGAAGTAGCTGGAAGTCGACTCCGGAGTGGAGTTCGACTCCGGAGTCGGATGGCCGTCCGCATGCCCGAACCGCGACCTTCAAGCTCACGATCGCCTACGACGGCACCGGCCTGGTCGGCTGGCAACGGCAGGCCGAGGGCACGTCGGTCCAGGGTCTGCTCGAGGACGCCCTGACCCGGCTCACGGCCACCGCCGGGGTCACGGTGACGGGCGCCGGGCGCACCGACGCGGGCGTCCATGCCCGCGGACAGGTGGCCAGCACCACGCTGGCGACGCGGCTCGCGCCGGCCGATCTGCAGCGCGGCGCCAACGCGATCCTGCCGGCCGCCGTCCGGGTGCTCGGGGTCGAGACGGTCGACGCCACATTCCACGCCCGCTTCGGCGCCAAGGAGAAGCGCTACGCCTACCACGCGATCCTCGGCCCGCTGATCTCGCCGTTCGACGCCCGCTACGCCTGGCACATCCCCTACCCGCTCGACCTCGCGGCGATGCGGGCCTCGCTGCCCGTGCTGCAAGGCCGCCACGATTTCGCCGCATTTCAGTCAACAGGGTCCGATATACAAGACACCGTGCGGACGCTGAGCGAGGTGCGGCTCGACGAGGAACCGGCGGAGGGCGGCGGCACCCGGCTCGTCCTCACGCTTGCCGGGGACGGCTTCCTGCGCCACATGGTTCGGGCCATCGCCGGCAGCCTGGTCGAGGTCGGCCGCGGACGCTGGCCGGCCGGGCGGATGGCGGCGATTCTGGCCTCGGCGGACCGGTCCCAGGCGGGACCGACGGCGCCCCCGCACGGCCTGTTCCTGGTGTCGGTTCGATACTGTTAAAATCCCGGTTCCGCATGAGCCTCCCCGACGTCCTCGCCCGTCTGCCGCCCGGTTCCCCCGAGGCCCTCCTCGCGCGGCAAATCGACGGCGAGCGGCTGCCGGCCCACGTCGCGATCATCATGGACGGCAACGGCCGGTGGGCCGCGCAACGCCACCTGCCGCGCGTCGAAGGGCACCGCTCCGGCATCGCCTCGGTCCGCGAGGCGGTCGAGACCTCGGCCCGGCTCGGCATCCCGGTGCTCACGCTCTACGCCTTCTCGATCGAGAACTGGAAGCGGCCGCGCACCGAGGTCAGCGCGCTGATGGCGCTGCTGCGGCGCTACCTGCGCTCCGAGCTGCACATGCTGATGGAGCACGGCATCCGCTTCCGCGTCGTCGGACGCAAGGACGCGCTGGCGCCGGAGATCCAGAAGGAGCTGTCGGACGCCGAGCGGGCCACCGCCGCGCACACCGGCATGCAGTTCAACATCGCGCTGAACTACGGCGGCCGGGCCGAGATCGTCGATGCCGTGCGCGCCGCGCTGGCGGCCGGGATCAAGCCCGACGAGATCGACGAGGCGCGCTTCGCCGGCCTGCTCTACACGGCCGGGCAGCCCGATCCCGATCTCCTGATCCGGACCAGCGGCGAGATGCGGGTCAGCAACTTCCTGCTCTGGCAGATCGCCTACGCCGAGATCTGGGTGACCGACACGCTGTGGCCGGACTTCCGCGCCCGCCACCTGTTCGAGGCCATCGTCGACTTCCAGAAGCGCGAGCGGCGCTATGGCGGCGTCGGGTCCACCGGCGAGAGCGACCACGCCGGCGAGAGCCGCAAGGCCGAAGTCGGCAGTCGTCCGTGACGCGCGTCCTCTCCGCGCTCGTCCTGCTGCCGGCGGTCCTCGGCATCGCCTGGTTCCTGCCGCCCATCTACACCACGATCCTGATCGGGATCATCGTCGCGCTGGCGTTCGACGAGTACGCGCGGATGGCCCGGCTCGGCAGCGAGGGCTTCCCCTGGGCGATCGGCGGCGTGGCGACGCTGGCCGCCTACGTCGGCGTCTGGGCCGGCGTGCCGCTCGCGCTGGTGTTCGCGCCGGCGCTGCTGGTGTGCGCGGCCGCCGCGGTCGGCCGCGGCCGGCCCGACGAGGACGCCGTGCGCCTCGCCGCGGTCACGCTGTTCCCGCTGCTGTATCTCGCCGTGCCGCTCGGCCTGGCCGCGGCGCTGCACACCGATCGCGGGCCGATGACGCTGCTGGTGCCGTTCCTGGTGGTCGTCGCCAGCGATTCGGCGCAGTATTACGGCGGACGCACGATGGGCCGGCGGCCGCTGGCGCCCCGCATCAGCCCGAAGAAGACGGTCGAAGGCGCGATCGCCGGCGTCGTGGTCGCGGCGGCCGTCACGCCGTTCCTGGCGCGCATCGCCACGCCGGACGCGCCGATCGGCCTGATGGTGCTGCTCGGCGTGCTGATCGCCGATCATCGGCATCATGGGCGACCTGTTCGAGTCGTTGCTCAAGCGCGCCAGCGGCGTCAAGGATTCCTCGAGCCTGATCCCTGGCCACGGTGGCATCCTCGATCGCATCGACGCGCTGCTGTTCGTGTTCCCGGCCTACGCGCTGTTCCTGCGTTACGCCGGCCTGTAGACCACCCATGGCCTCCGCTCCCATGCGCCTCGCGATCCTCGGCTCGACCGGCTCGATCGGCCACAGCGCGCTGGCCGTCGTCGACGCGCACGCGGATCGGCTCCAGGTGATCGGCCTCGCCGCCGGCACCAGCGCGCCGGCGATGGCGCTTCAGGTCGAACGCTACCGGCCTCGCGCGGTGGTGATGGCGACTGACGCCGCCTGCGAGACCCTCCGCGCGCAGCTCCCGACCGGGGCGGCCGCCAACCTCGACCTGTGCGGCGCCGGACCGCAGGCGCTGATCGACCTGGTCACGCGCGACGACGTGGACACCGTGCTGTGCGCATCGTCCGGCACGGCGGCGCTCGAGGCGGTGGTCGCGGCGATTCGCAGCGGCAAGCGCATCGCGCTCGCCAACAAGGAAGTGCTGGTGATGGCCGGCCGCCTGGTGATGGACCTGGCCCGGGCCCACGGCGTCGACGTGCTGCCGGTCGACAGCGAGCACAACGCCATCCACCAGTGCCTGCACCGGCGCGATCCGTCGGAGGTCCGCCGGCTGATCCTCACCGCGTCGGGGGGGCCGTTCCGGCACCTGTCCGCCGAGGCGCTGGCCGGTGTCACCGTCGACGCCGCGCTCAGCCATCCGACCTGGCGGATGGGCCGCAAGATCACCATCGACTCGGCGACGCTGATGAACAAGGGCCTCGAGGTGATCGAGGCGCACTGGCTGTTCGGGACTCCGGCGGCGGCGATCGACGTCGTCGTCCATCCCCAATCGGTCGTCCACTCGCTGGTCGAGCTGACCGATGGATCGATCATCGCCCAGCTCGGCGTGACCGACATGCGGCTGCCCATCCAGTACGCCTTCTCGTGGCCGGACCGCTGGGACGGGGCACTGCCGACCCTCAGCCTCCTCGACTGCCGGCGCCTCGAGTTCGAGGCCCCGGACCACGACCGCTTCCCCTGCCTGCGCCTGGCGTACCGGGCCCTCGAGGCCGGCGATGCCTACCCGGTGGTGCTGAATGCGGCCAACGAGGTCGCGGTGGCGTCTTTCCTCGAGGGCGCGGTGCCGTTCCCGGCCATCGCCGGGAGCATCGACGCCGCCCTCGAGGCCGCCGCGCGCCAGGGTGTGCAGCGGCCCGAGACGCTGGCGGCGATCAGGGAACTCGATGCCTGGGCCCGCACGTATACTGAGTCCAGACTGCAGGCGGCGAGCGCCAGCTGAGCCGCCGCCCAGCGCAAGAACCACGACGTGTCCAACATCCTGCCCTTCATCTTCGTGCTCGGCGTCCTCGTGTTCGTGCACGAGCTCGGGCATTTCCTGCTGGCGCGGTGGCACGGTGTCCGCGTCCTCGTCTTCTCGCTCGGGTTCGGCCCCAAGCTGTTCAAGTTCACGCGCGGGGACACCGAGTACTGCGTCTCGATCATCCCGCTCGGCGGCTACGTCAAGATGGCCGGCGAGACGCCGGACGACGACACCCCGCCCAAGCCGGACGAGTTCTTCGCCAAGTCGAAGTGGCAGCGGTTCCAGATCTACCTCGCCGGTCCGGCCATGAACGTCGTCGCGGCGTTCCTGATCATGATCGGCGTCTATCTGAACGGCGTCAGCGAGCCGTCCTACCAGACGAACCCGGTCGAGGTCGGTCGGGTGCTCGAGGGGTCGTCGGCGGCCAAGGCCGGCATCAAGGTCGGCGATCGCGTGACGCGGGTCGCGGGCAGCGAGACGCCCACCTGGGCGGAGTTCGAAAAGGCGATGCTGCTCGCCGCCGGCCGCGAGATCGAGGTCGTGCTGGTCCGGCAGGGGAACGAGCGGACGCTCAACTTCACCCCGGATCTGATCGAAAAGTACCACGCCGCCGACCTCGGCATCCGGCCGATGCTGCACATGCGGATCGGCAGGGTCTACGCCGGTGAGCCGGCTGACAAGGCCGGCCTCAAGAGCGGTGACGTCGTCCTCGCCGTCAATGGCGCCATGAGCGATGCGGCGACGGCGGTCGAGGCGTTCAAGACCAACGTCGACAAGCCGCTGACGCTCCGGATCCGCAGCGACGGCGCCGAGCGCGACGTCGTGGTGACGCCGGTCGCGAAGGACGGCAAGGCCGGGCGCATCGGCGTCGAGGTCGGCTACGAGCAGTCCATCGTGCGGGCGGCGGGCGTCCTCGACGCCGTGCGCCTCAGCTACGAGAAGAACCTCGAGTCGGCCGGCCTCGTCTTCAAGACGCTGCGCGGCCTGTTCCTCGGCGAGGCGTCGCCGAAGCAGCTGACCGGCTTCATCGGCATCGCCCAGGCGTCCGGCACGATGGCCGCGGAAGGTGCCGCGGCGCTGTTCACGTTCATGGCGCTGCTGTCGATGAACCTCGCCATCCTCAACCTGCTGCCGATTCCGATGCTCGACGGCGGGCACATCTTCATCATGCTGCTCGAGGGCGTGGCCCGCCGCGACTTCAGCCTGCGCGCCAAGGAGCGCCTGCTGATGGCCGGCTTCGTCCTGGTCATGACGCTGATGGTCACGGTCATCTACAACGACCTGATGCGCATCGAGTGGATCGAGAAGCTCGTCCCCTGGCGCTAGCCATGTTTCCCGCGCTGCTGCTGCTCCTGCAGGTCGCCGCGCCGGCCGGGGGCAAGCCGCTGGCTCCGCCAGCCGTCTGGCCGCCATTGACGTTTGCGCCACCCCAGATCGAGCGGCGAGATCCCGCCCTGGGGCGCGTCCGCGATCAACTGCTCGCGGCGATCCGCGAGCGGAACCTCGATCGCGTGCGCGCGCTGATGGCGCCGACGATCCGCGATCAGGAAGACGACGTGCCGGTGGCGGAGGTCCTCGAGAGCTTCGGTCCGCTGGAGTCCGGGACGCCGCCTGGCGAGGAGTGGCTGGCGCTCGAACAGGCCCTCCGTCTCGGGGGTGTCCGGCGCGGCAATCTCTACGTCGTGCCCTACATCGAGCGCGATGCGCCGCGATGGAAGGCCGGCTACGCGCGGCTGTTCGTCGCCGGCCGCGACGTCCCGGTGCGCGGCACCGCCGATCCGGACGGGCCGATCATCGCCCGCGTCTCCCATGCGCTGCTGCAGGAGGCCGTCGGCGTGCCGACGCGCGCTGGCGCGGCGGGATCGGCGTGTCCCGATTGGACGCCGGTCATCGACCCCGAACGCATGCTCGCGTGGGTCTGCACCACGGATACGCGGCCCGTCAGCGGCCTGTATTACGCGTTCGCCCGCGTCGGCTCTGCGTGGAAGCTGACGCGGATCTATTCCATCCCCGAATAGCGCCGTCGGCAGCCCGGACCGCATTGGATGCGTCGCCGGTTCAAGGCACGTGGGACGACTGCTGTCGCGACTACGTTATGAGGTTCGTGTGCGCCACGCTGGCCCTGATCTGCGGTGCAGTTGAAGTCGTTGATGCTGAGCCGGGCTGGTGGACCGACCGAAACGATCGTGTCAGTCGATGGAGGCGTGAAGATGGTCAGTTGGACGACCTACGCCGAGTCTCTTCGGAAAGGATCCAAAGACTGACGGACGTCGAGGCGGGGTGATGGAAGCTCCGCCCACAGCCGCTCGCCTGCCACGGATCTCCTCCCTGCCGGAATAACGCTCGCGTCCGGTCCACCGAACGTCGTCGTACACGCGTATGACGCGTGTCGCCTTCACCCCATCGATCTCGATTCCTCCAGTGCGGGCCACCACGGCGTGCGCACTCTGCGCAGGCCGCGTCCACCGGACGCGATGCCCGAGGCTTCTCAAAGGAGTGAGATCGTGACGTTGCGTACTCTCATGTTCTCTGCGGTCGTTCTCGCCAGCCCGGCGCTCGCGATCGCCCAGCCGGCGCCGAACGCCGTGGTCGAATGGGCCGGGATCGTCCAACAGGCGATCCATGGTCCGGCCGCCCCGCGATCGGGCGGCACGTCACAGATCCTGCACACGATCGTGCACCTGGCGGTCTACGACGCGGTCGTGGCCGTCGAGGGCGGCTACCGTCCGTACACGGCCCGGATCACCGCGCCGCGTCGCACCGACGTCCGCGCCGCCGTGGCGACCGCGGCGTATCTCACGGCCCGCCCGCGCATCGCCGCGGCGCACCTGCCCGCCCTCGATCAGGCCTATGCCACCTACATGGCCGGCTTGCCAGCGTCGCCCGCGGTGACCGACGGCGTCCGGGTCGGGCAGCAGGCGTCCGCCGCGATGCTGGCGCTGCGGGCCGACGACGGCTTCGCGAACGTCGTGCTCTATGAGTGCAGCTCGACGCCGCCGGCGGTGGGCGAGTTCCTGCCGGATTCGGGCTGCCCGTCCGCACCGACGTCGCCACAGCCGGTCGACGTGAAGGTGGGCGGCATCCTGCCGTTCACCGTGCGCAACATCGACGCCTTCCGCACGGACGGTCCGGCGCCGCTCGGGTCCGCCGTGTACGCGCGCGACTTTGCCGAGACGCGCGACTATGGCCGCGCCGACAGCACGCTGCGCTCGCCCGACGAGAGCGACATCGCCTATTTCTGGTCGGAGAACCCCTACGTCCATTGGAACCGCAACCTGCTCGCGCTGGCCGTCTCGAATGAGCTGAGCGTGCGCAACACGGCCCGCCTGTTCGCGATGGTCAACACCGCGGTGTCCGATGCCGTCATTGCCGGCTTCGACGCCAAGTATCGCCACCGCGCCTGGCGTCCGCGCACCGCGATTCCCTTCGCAGACCTGGACGGCAACGACGACACCGTTGGCGATCCGACGTGGCGGCCGCTCCTGTCGGTCAACCATCCCGAGTACCCGTCGGGTCATGGCTTCTGGTCGACCGCGCTGATCGGCAGCGTTGCCGCGTTCTTCGGCACGACCGAGGTCCCGTGGACGATCACCACGTCGAAGACCGCGGTGCCGGCGCTGGTCAGGACCGAGCGCACGTACCCGAACCTGATGGAGCTGCTCAATGAGATCGGCAACGCGCGCGTGTGGGCTGGCCTGCACTGGCGCCAGTCGATCCACGACGGCGCGCAGATTGGCGCGCGCGTCGCCGCGCACGTCCAGGCGACACAGTTCCGGCCGGCGCGCTGAGCGCGCTCGGAAGGGACCGGAGGCTCCGGCAATCCCTCTTGGGCCGGAGCCTCCGATCTACTCGAGGTCTTTTTGAATTTGCGTACTCTTTCCGCGCTCGTGCTCGTCAGCAGGGGCCGCGTCATCGCCGATCCGGTGGCGAACGCGGTCATCGAATGGTCCGGGATCGTCCAACGGGCGATCCATGGTCCGGCGACGCCGCCATCGGCCGGCGCCTCCGAGATCCTGCACACGATGGTGCATCTCGCCGTCTACGACGCCGTCGTTGCAGTCGACGGCGGGTCGCGCCCGTTCGCGGCGAGGATCGCGGCCAAGCCGGGGGCCGAGCTGCGTGCCGCGGTGGCGACCGCCGCCTACCTCACGGTGCGCCCGTGCATCGCCGGGGCAGACCTCACCACACTCGATCAGGCCTACGCGACGTATCTCGCCGGCCTTCCCACCGGTGACGGCGTCACCGACGGCGTCCGTGTCGGCCAGCAGGCAGCCGCGGCGATGCTGGCGCTGCGCGCCAACGACGCGTTGCCCGACATGTCGCAGCCTGCGGACGTGAATGTCGGCGCCATCAAGCCCTTCACGCTGGAGCACGCCGCCGTGTTCCGTCCTGACGGACCGAACGCGCTCGACTCGAGGACCTACGCGCGCGACGTCGCCGAGGCCCGCGACCTGGACGTCGCCGCGAGCACGCTGCGTTCGGCGGAGCAGACCGACATCGCCTGGTTCTGGGCCGAGAACCCGTACGTGCACTGGAATCGCAATCTCATGGCGCTGGCGCAGAGCAAGGAGCTGAGCGTCCGGGACATCGCGCGCCTGTTCGCGATCGTCCACACCGCGGCGTCCGACGCGATCATCGCTGGCGAGTACCCGTCCGGACAGGGCTCCTGGTCGACCGCGGTCATCGCCAGCGTCGCCGCGTTCTTCGGCACGCTCCACGTCGACTGGACGCTGACGACGTCGAAGGCGGCGGTGCCGGCGCTGGTCAAGACCGAGCGACGCTACCGCAACCTGCTCGAGCTGCTGGCCGAGATCGGCAACGCGCGGGTGTGGGGCGGCCTGCACCGCCGGCACGCGCTCCGCGATGGCGCGCTGATCGGCGGCCGCGTCGCCGCGCACGTCCAGTGGCACCACTTCCAGCCGACGCGCTGAGCCGCCCTGCGATCGCGTGCCCACCTCCGGCGACAGTGTGAGTGGCCCCTAGCCTCGCGGCTATCGTACGGGGCCGCTCGTGCCGAGGCTGAAGGGCGCGAACGGTGTCGTGACGTCGCTCGTTGCGGCGACGGCGCCGGTCGAAGGATTGATCTCAAAGGTCCTGATGCCCTTGAGTGTTGTCCCGTGCCCGACATGGAGGAAGCGTCCGGTCGCGTCGACGGCGGCCGACTCGCCGACGTCCGAATTGCCCAGGAACACGGCCGGCACACCGGACGCCTCGAGATCGCCGTTCACCGGGTCGATCGCGAAGACGTGGACACTGCCGCCGCTGCCGCGCGTCACCGGATAGAAGAAGCGCCCGGTCCGATCGATCGAGGCGCCGCGCATCCCGCTCTCCAGCAGGAAGGAGGCGCCGCTGCTCGTGAGCGCGCCGGTCACGGCCGACACGCGGAACGCCTCCACGAGCCCGGTCTGGTTGGCGACGTAGAGGAACCGACCGAGCGGATCCATGACCAGCTCCCCGGCCGCCGAGCCGTACGGCGTCGCCCCCAGCGCCGTCAGCAGGCCCGTCGTCTGGTTGATCGCGAACGCCTCGATGCCGCCGCCGTTCACTCTCGCCATGTAGAGGAAACGGCCGGCCAGATCGGTCGTGCTCGCTGTGACCGTGAACATGCCGGCGCCGCCGCTGCCGCCGAGGTCGGTCAGCAGCCCCGACGTCGCGTTGATCCGGAACGCGCGGATGGGTGAGTTCGTCGCGGCACAGCGGCATGTCACGTAAAGAAAGCGCCCGGTCGCCTCGGCGGTGAGCCCCGAACCGAGCCCCCCCAACGCCGAGACCACCAGCGTCTGGATGTTCGTGAGCTCTCCGCTCGTCTGGTCGATGCGGAACGTCTCGATCGCGTCGCTGTTGCGATTCAAGACGTAGACGAAGCGCCCGGTGGGTTCCAGGGTCACCTCGGTCAGTGGGTCGTTCAACACCAGTTCGTCGATCAGCGCGAGCGCGCCGGTCGCGGCATCGCTGCGGAACGCCTGCAGTCCGTCGTTTCCAGTCGTCGGTGACACGGGCACGTACACGAACCGCTCGGTCGGATGCGCGACCGCGAACGCGGCCGGCCGCCCGGCGACTGTCACGCTCGGTCCCTCGACCAGCACGCCCGATGCCGGATTGATGGTCAGCCTGGTCACCCGGCCGGCGGCGATGCTCGTGGCGTAGACGAAGCGATTGGTCGGATCGACCGTCACCGAGATCGGTCCGGGCTGGGCCAGCGTCTCGGTCGCGACGTGCGTCAGCCTGCCGTCCACCTGACTGATGCGGTAGGCGAAGAGCGCGTCATTGCCCGGGCTCGCCATGTACAGGAAGCGTCCCGTCCGCTCGACGGCAACGGCCGCCGGGTTCTTCACGCTGAGCGTCTGGACCTGGGTGAGCGCGCCGCTCCCGGCATCCACGCGGAAGGCCGTGACGATGTCCTCCTGGTCGTGGAGCACATACAGGAAGCGCCCCCGTGGCTCGAGCGTCAGCGCGACGGGATTGGGTGCACCCGTGGCGGAGGAGCCGACAGCCGTGAGGCGGCCAGTGCCGGCGTCCAGGCGATAGGCGAGGACACGGGCTGAAACAGGATCGAGGCCGTACAGGAACCGTCCGGATGGGTGGACGGCCAGGGCCCCGGCGCGCGAGCCGGCGTCGGTTCGGGCGACGAACGTGAGCGCCCCGTCCGCCCTGATGCGGAACGTGTCGATCTCCCCCCCGGCGTCAGCGGCGTACAGGAACCGTCCCGACGGTTCGAACGCCAGCGATACCGGGTTGTTCGCCGCCACGCTGCCGACGAACGTCAACCCGGCGGCGGAGTCGATCCCGTATGCCGAGACGACGTTCTCGTCGCTGTGGGCGACGTAGACGAACCGCCCGGACGGATCGACCGCGATTGCCGTCGGGTCGCCGGAAGACTGGACACTGCCGAGCGCGGCGAGCGCCCCGTTCGTGGGCGACACCGAGAAGATGCCCACCGATCCGTCGACGTTGGCCGAGTAGGCCAGGCGGGTCGGGACCTGCGCCTGGGCCCGGCCGGCGCCGCCATGGAGTGCAAGACCGGCCGCGAGCGCGACCGCCCCCGCGCGGACGATGTGGTCGTGGTGTCGAACGAGCCGTGCCATGGAACCTCCCGCCTGAATGCCGAGGCAACGCCTCGACATACGTGGCGGAGAGGAGGTCAGGATCGGCTCATCAGGCGCCGCTACGGCTGCGCGGGGAGCTTGGCGAGCGACATCGACTCGGCCAGCGAGTGCAGCACCTTGGGGTCGGCGATGTCGTCGCCTTCGAGCTCGACGATGTAGCGCTTGTTGGCGACGAGGGTCAGCTCGCCGTCCTTCGACTCGGTGTTCCACTTCTCGAGGCCGGGGAAGCCAGCGACCTTGACCGCTTTCTCGTAGCCGGTCTCGGTCTCCTTCTCGTAGCCCATGTTGCTGACCCACGAGAACGGCACCAGCATCAGCGCGTTGTAGGCGCTGTCGGTGATCTTGACGCGGATTTCGGCGTCGCCCTTCTTGTAGCGGACGCCGGCGGTCGAGATCTTGAACGGCGCGGTCATGCTTTCGCCGGTGGGCTTCATCTTCTCCCAGCCGGAGAGGTCGGCGAAGGTCGCCTGCAGGTCGCGGAAGGGCAGCGGATCGACGGTCTTGCCGCCGCTGGCGACACCGGCGGCGGCGCCGAGGCCCTTGGCCAGGGCCTCCATGCCGGCGGCCATGCCTTCAGCGCCCTTCTCGGCCGCCTTCTGGGCCTCGTTGCCGGCGGCCTCCATCTTCTTGGCGGCTTCCTCCAGCTGCTTGGCCGCCTCCTCCTGCCGTTGCTGCTCCGCCGACTTGCCGCAGGCAGCGGCGGCGACGAGGGCCAGGGTCAAGCCCGTGGCGGTCCATAGCTTCGACATCTCGAGCGCTCCTCTGAACGTGACGAACCGGTCTACTTTCCGCCCGACGCGGGCTGAGTGATGGCGGCGGCGAGATAGCTGCGGCGGGCGCGCGCCTTGTTGCTCGGATCCTTGGGGCGGACCTCGAGCTTGTGCACCTTGCCATCGAGGACCTTCGGCGTGAAGCCGAGCAGGTACTGGCTGTGCAGCTCCTGGGCGACGCGGGTGAAGGCCGGGCCGAGCTCGTCGGTCTTCTTCAGCTCGAAGTAGCCGCCGCCGGTCTCGTCCGCGATCTTCCGCAGACCGCCGGCCGGGCGTGTACGCACCATGCGGCCGGGCGGGCCGTAGACGCTCTCGAGGCCGATGGAATAGATCATCACCTCGTCGGCGCGCGCGCGATCGATGATCTTGCCCTGGCTGGAAGCGGAACCGGTGTCGTCGCCGTCCGTGAAGACCACGATCACGCGGCGGCCGTCGATGCCCTGGAGCTGCTCGAGGCTCAGGTCGACGGCATCCCAGAGGCGGGTCGCGTTGCCGTAGTCCAGCTCGCGGATGGCGTGGGTCAGGTCGTCGCGATCGTTGGTGAAGCCGGTGCCTGCGAACTCGATCTTGTTGTTGAAGGCGCCGACCACCGCCTTGTCCTCGGGTAGCAGGCGGATGATGAACTGCTCCGCGGCCGCCTTCATCAGATCGAGGTTGAGCGTCATGCTGCCGCTCGTGTCGAGCATGACCACCGACGTGATCGGCCGCACGGTGTTGTCGAAGACCGAAATCTCCTGCGGGATGCCGTTGTCGAGGACGGTGAAGTCCTCCTTCGTCAGGTTCGGCACGAGACGGCCGGCCGAGTCCGTGACGGTGATGTAGAGGGGCACCGTCTGCGTGCCCGATCGGAAGGTCGGCTGCTGGGCGCCGAGCGCCACCGACACGCCGAGGATGAAAGCCGCCGTGAGCCAACCACGCATGCGTCGAGCTTAGCAGATAGACTCGGGCCATGCCCCGTGTCCGGCTTGGATCCGCGGCCGCCGTCGCGCTGACGGCTGCGCTGCTCTCGGTGACCCCGACCGCCCAGGTTCGTCCCGTCTACAGCCGCGGTGTCGCGGGCCTCGTGCAGGCCATCGAACGGCTCCGCACGACGGCCAGCGCGATGCACACCGCGGCGCATCCCGACGACGAGGACACCGCGCTCATCGCCCGCCTCGCCCGCGGCGACCACGCGCGGGTCGCCTACCTGTCGCTCAACCGCGGCGAGGGCGGCCAGAACATCATCGGCACCGAGCTGTTCGACGCGCTCGGCGTCATCCGCACCGAAGAGCTGCTGCAGGCGCGGACCCTCGACGGCGGCGACCAGTTCTTCACCCGCGCCTACGACTTCGGCTTCACCAAGACGCCGGAGGAGGCGTCGGCGAAGTGGGACGACGCGGTCATCGTCGGCGACATGGTGCGCGCCATCCGCCGCTACCGGCCCCTGGTCATCCTGAACGGCTGGAGCGGGACGCCAGCCGACGGGCACGGCCAGCACCAGCTGGCCGGGACGCTCGCGCCGCTGGCCTTCGCCGCGGCCGCCGATGCGGCGAAGTATCCCGAGCAGCTGGCCGAAGGCCTGCGCCCGTGGCAGGCGCGCAAGCTCTACGTCCGGCACGGCTTCGGGGCCGATCCCGCGGCGGCGACCTTGCGGCTGCCGACCGGGACCCTGGACCCGGTGCTCGGCCGCTCGTACTTCGAGATCGCGATGGAGGGGCGCAGCCAGCACAAGTCGCAGGAGATGGGCGTCATCGAGGGCCGCGGCGCCAAGACGTCGAACCTGCGGCTGATCGCGAACCTGACGCCAGCCGTGGGCGGGTCCTCGACCCACGAGATCGTCGAGGCCAGCGTGTTCGCCGGGATCGACACGTCCCTGGTCGGCCTGGCGGCGCTGGCCGGCCTGCCGCAGGGCGCGCTCGCAACCGAGCTGGCGGCGATGGACGCGGCGGCTGCCGAGGCGCTGGCCAGCGCCGACATCGTGCGGGCGCCGGTCACGTTGGTGCCCGTGCTGGCGCGCGGTCTGGCCGCTGCGCGGGCGGCCCGGACCGCCGCCGCCGCCCTGTCGGCAACGGCCGACGCCAAGGCGGAGGCCGATTTCCTGCTCACCCTCAAGGTGGCCGAGTTCGAGGACGCGCTGGTACGGGCGTCCGGGATCGTCGTGGATGCCCTCGCTGAACGCGAGGTCGCCTCCGCCGGCGACACGCTGAGGGTGAACGTCAACATGTTCCAGCCGGACGGGGCGCCCGTCACCGCCGGACCGAGCACGCTCGTCGTGCCTGCCGGATGGACCGCGGCGCCGGCGCCACCGCCCGAGGCCGCGGCCGGCGGCAGTCCGTTCGCGCGCTTCTTCCGCGAAGAGCCGACCCGGACCGATCAGTGGCAGGTCACGGTCGCGGCCGATGCACTGCCGGCGCAGCCGGTACTGGCTGCGCACGCCCCGCACCGGCCCCGTGTTCACGTGGTCCGGCGTCCCGCCGGCGCTGCAGACGCGGCCCTTCGAACCGCCGGCGGTCATCGCGCGCGTCCCGCTGACCATCGGCGGCGCGGCCGTGACCGTGGAGCGGCCCGTCGTCTTTCGCTACGCCGATTCGGTCCGAGGCGAGATCCGCCGCGACGTCGCGATCGTGCCGGCGGTGACCGTTGCCTTCGACGAGACGCTGGCGATCGTGCCGACCGGCGCCGCGGCGGCGCAGCCGCGCGGAGTCCGAGTCCGCGTGCGCAGCGAGACGCTGTCGTCAGGGCCCGGCGTCGTGCGCGTGCTGCCGCCCGACGGCTGGCGGGTGACGCCGGCCGCCGCGCCGATCACCTTCACGTCGCGCGGCGAAGGCGCCTCGGTGCCCTTCACCGTCACGCCGCCGGCCAGCGTCGCGCCGGGCGCCTACACGCTCGACGCGCAGGTCACGATCGGCGGCCGCACCTTCGACACGTCGATGCAGACGATCGACTACCCGCACATCCAGAAGCACCGGCTCTACGCGCCGGCGCGGATGACGGCGCGCGTGCTCGATCTGGCGGTGTCGCCCGTGAAGGTCGGCTACGTCATGGGCGGCGGCGATCGCGTCCCCGAGGCGATCCGCCGGCTCGGGCTCGACGTCACGCTGCTGACCGACGACGACCTGGCGTCGGGCGATCTCGCGCGCTACGGCACCATCGTGGTCGGCGTCCGCGCCTCCGAGAGCCGGCCGGCGTTCGTCGCCGCCAACGCGCGGCTGCTGCAGTTCGTGCGCGACGGCGGCACGCTGATCGTGCAGTACCAGCAGGCCGACTACACCGGCCGCAGCCTGTCGCCGTTCCCGGCCAGCGGCAACGTGCGCGTCAGCGACGAGCGGGCGCCGGTGACGATCCTCGAGCCGCAGCACCCGGCGTTCACGACGCCGAACCGCATCATTGGCGCCGACTGGGACGACTGGGTCCAGGAGCGCGACCTCTACGCCTGGGCGACTTTCGATCCGCAGTACACGCCGCTGCTCGAGACCGGCGATCCGGGCGAGCCGCGACAGCGCGGCGGCCAGCTCTACGCCCGCATCGGCCAGGGCCACTACGTCTACACGTCGTATGCGTGGTTCCGTCAGCTGCCGGCCGGTGTGCCTGGTGCGTACCGGATGTTCGCGAACCTGCTCAGCCTCGGGCGCCCGGTGAACTAGCGGCGACGCCGCGCGTCAGGCCAGGCGCAGGCGCGCGCGGATCGCGTGCAGGCGATCGTCGCCGTGCAGGGCCGAGAAGCGTGGATCGACGCCGACGGCATCGAGCGACGGATCGCCGGTGGCGCACGCGCGTTCGAGCTGCGCGAATGCCGCCTCGGTGTCGCCGAGCGCGGTGTGGAGCGCAGCGAAGAAGTAGGGCGACACGACGCGGTCCTTGCCAGCGCGCTCCAGGCGCCGCGCGATGGCGCGGGCCTTGTCGACGTTGCCCGCCGCGGCCAGGGCGCAGCCTTTGACGGCGAGCGCCGCCGTGGACAGCGCCCGTTCCGGCGCCGCGTCGAACGTGGCGACGGCCTCCGCGCCGCGTCCGAGCTGGACGAGCGTTGCCGCTGCCGAGCGCATCGCGCGATCCGAGTCGGGCTCCATCGCCAGCGCATGGCGGCTGCGGATCAGCGCGCCCTCGAAATCGCGCGCCAGGTAGCGGACGTCGGCCGCCGACATCTGCATCACGATGCACAGCGGATCGAGGCTGAAGGCGCGGTCGGCGGCTGCGATCGCGTCGGCATCGAGGCGGCGGACACCCAGGAACCAGCCGTAATACCGGAGCGCGGCCACGGAGCTCGGGTTCAGCGCCAGCACCTTCTCGAAGGCGGCGCGGGCGCCGGCCGGATCGTGGTCCAGTACGCGCCGCGCCTCGCCGATCACGACCAGCGCGTCGCCGTCGTCCGGGTCGATGGCGAGCGCTCGGTTCGCGGAGTCCCGCGCGATCCGCAGCGCCTCGGCGCCGTCCATCACGTAGTACTCCGCCAGCGAGAGGTAGGCGCGCGCCCGTGACGAATGGGCGCGGCCGAAGCCGGGGTCGATGGCGACCGCCTGGTCGAAGTAGGTGACGGCCGTGCGCAGGCCGACCGATCCAGGCCGGTTCCAGTGGAACCGGCCCGTCAGGTAGGCCTCGTGTGCGCCCGGGACGCGCGTCGGCACTGCCGCCTGGGCGGGCGGGAACAGCTCGCGCTTCAGCTCCACCGCGATCTCGGCCGCGACCTCGCTCTGCACGGCCAGGCAGTTGCTGTACTCGCGGTCGTAGCTGTGCGCCCACAGGTGCGTCTCGCCTCGCGTCTCGATCAGCTGCGCGGTGATGCGCACGCGGTTGCCGCCGACGCGGACGCTGCCTTCGACCAGAAAGTCGACGCGCAGCGCCTCGCCGATGTCGGCGGCGCCGCGGCGGGCGTCCTTGTAGAGCATCGCGGAGGTGCGGGCCAGGACGCCGACGCGGTCGGCGCAGCGGTGGCCGAGCTGGGCGATCAGCTCCTCGGTGAAGCCGTCGATGAAGTAGTCGTGCGAGGGATCGCCGGTCAGATTCGTGAACGGCAGCACCACGAGCCGAGGCCGCGGCGCGGGCGCCGGCACGCGCGGTCGCGTCTCGCCGCCTTCGAGGGTGCCGATGAAGCGGTAGCCGACGCGGGGGAGGGTCTCGACGAAGCGCGGTTGCGCCGCGTCGTCGCCGAGGACGGCCCGGAGCCGCTTCACCACCGCGTTGACGCTGTGCTCGAAGTCGACCGAGGTGCCGTCGGGCCACAGCCGTTGGCGGATGTCCTCGCGGGTGACGACGTCGCCGGGGCGATCGAGCATCAGCGCCAGCAGCTGGAACGGTTGTTCCTGCAGCCGGACGGCATCGGCGCCGCGACGCACCTCGCGCAGGCGCATGTCGACCTCGACGCCACCGAACTGCACGACCGGGGTCGACACCTCTTGGCTCACCGTGCTCCTAGTGTGGCCGAGAGCACGTTCGGTGACTAGTGGGGTCAGCGTCATGTGGCCCCGTTTTCGCCACGTTTCACCTCCGTGTCACCTCGGTGGCATTGAGGCACACAGCGGCGGCGCCCACTGTTGGGGCATGTCGATGCTCGCAGCCGCGCTCGTGGTCACGATCAGGGTCTACGACCTGTACGGACTGTCGCCGGAGACGCGCCAGGAGGCGCTGGCGATGACAGCCGAGGCGCTGGCGCACGCCGGCGTCCAGGCCGTGATCGTCGACTGCAGCGCCAGCGTGGCCGCCACGCCGTGCAGGACGAGCCTCGCCGAGGGCGAGATCGTCCTCCGTATCCACCGTCACCCGAAGGACGGCGCCCACGTCCTCGGCGACGCCATCGTCGGCGGCGAGGCCGGCCCGAACACCATCGCCACCGTCTACGCCGCGGCCATCGCCGAACGGTCCCGGCGCACCGGCATCCCCCTTGCGACCATCGTCGGCCGCGTGTCGACGCATGAGATCGGGCACCTGCTGCTCGGCACCCGCACGCACGCGTCGCACGGCCTGATGCGCCCGTCATGGCAGGTGCAGCGGCTCGATCGCGGCGACTGGGACTTCACCACCGAGGATGCCGCCGCGATTCGCGCCCGCCTGAAGCGGCGGGACGCCGCCGCGCTGCTGGCGCGCGCGGTTCTGTAGCCGGCCCGCACGGGTGAGTGAGCGTTCGGCCGCCACGGGACAACCGACGTCTCACCATCGCGTCACCTCGGCTCCATTGAGGCACTCCGGCGCGGGCCGCACTCTCGCAAGCATGTCGATGCTTGCTGCTGCCGCCGCCGCCCTCACCATCACCGTCCGCGTCTACGACTTCTACGGGCTGCCCGCCGAGCAGCGGGCCAAGGCGCTCGCCCTCGCCGGCGAGACGCTGGCCAAGGCCAACGTGTCGGCGACGTGGATCGACTGCTCACGCGACGAGCGGACGGTGCCACCGCCGATCTGCGCCGAGAAGCTGGAGAAGGGCCACATCGTCCTCCGCTTCCAGCACCGCAGCTCACGCGGGCCGCACATCCTCGGCACGGCCATCGTGCAGGACGGCGGTCCCAACGTGCTGGCCTCGGTCTACGCCGAATCGGTCGCCGCGCGGTCCGCCAAGACCGGCCTGCCGTGGGCGGTCATCCTCGGGCGCGTCACCGCGCACGAGATCGGCCACCTGCTGCTCGGCACGAACGGCCACGGGCCGGCCGGCCTGATGCGCGCGACCTGGAACCTGCGGCTTCGGCACCCGAGCGAGTGGCAGTTCACCGACGACGACGCGGCCAGAATCCATTTCGGCCTGCTTCGTAGTGACGGTGAGCTCGCGGCGGGGCGGCAACTGGACGAGTGATCACGTCGCGAGGACGCGCATCGCGACGACGGTCATGTCGTCGGCGCGGCGCTTCGCCCCCGCCAGATAGAGCAGCGCGGGCGGCACATCGGACAGGTGCCGCATCGTCAGGCCCATGACCACGCGCTGGATGGCTGTCGGCTGGAGCGGCGTCCAGGCCCCGTCCGACATCAGCAGCACGACGTCACGGGCGGCCAGGCGCTCGTGGATCGGCCGCGGCTCGGCCTCGCCGCTGCCGAGGCGCCGGCCGCCCTCCTCGGTGAGGATGCGGCAGCCGTGCTCGTTGATCAGGTACGCCCGGGAATCACCACTGCAGGCCCCGACGACGCGGCCTCCGGTGGCCGCCACCCCGACGAACGTCGTCTGCGCGCCGCCGGCCATCGAGGCGTCCATGGACTTCAACCAGCGCGCCCACGCGGGGAAGCGATCGATCTCCAGCGTGCCCGACTGCACGAGCTCGCCGAACGTGCGCACCGTGCGCCCACCACACAACTGCGCATGTCCCGCCCCGTCGCAGAGTGCCGCGATCCGCCCGTCCTCACGCGAGATCCAGTAGGCGTCCTCGTTGCTCTTGCCGCCGTCCCGGATCCGCGACGCGCCGTAGCACTCGACCCGCATTCTGGAGGAATCGGCACGCGCCTCCGTGCGCCGCAGTCGACGCCCGTGCTACGGCTTGCGCAGCGCGTTGAACAGGAACTTGAACGTCCCGTGCGGCTGGGCGCGGAACGTGATCTCCGGGCCGCTCAACACCAGACGCCCTTTGCCGACGCGCACGTCGGCGATCGCGATCCCGCCATCGAGGTGATGCTGGCCCCAGGCCCAGCCGCTGCGCAGCGGCGCCGGCGAGTCGAACCAGGCGATCGGGGTCACCCCGCGCGACGCGGCGTCCGGTCCGAGGCGGAACACCGGGCTGTTGTCGAAGTAGACGTCGGCCTGCGCCGGCATTCCCCAGGCCAGCGGCTGGCTCTGATCCACGCGTACCCGGAGCACCGAGCCGGGGATGTAGTACTCCTCCTGCTTCAACGGCCGGTCCCCGGTCGGCGTCCGCGTCACCAGGGCGCTCGTGATCGGCAGGCGCAGGTGCGCGGCCAGGGCCGTCGACGGCCCGATGGCGACGATCGTGCCGCCGCCTTCGAGGAAGGCCCTCAGCGCCGGGACCGTCCGCTCCGCCGTGATGCCGCCGATCTGCGAGCGGTACGGCTCCGGCACCGTCGCCGCATCGATGGACCTGGCGCGGCTGCGGCGTCCCGGGTCCGGGATCAGATCGTCGGCGACGATCAGGACGTCGTAGCGCGCGTTCAGCGATCCGGCGTCGAGCATCGGCGGGAACACGACCTCGAACGGGAACTCGTACTGCTCGAGCAGCCAGCGGATCCACCCGGACGGGATCGAGCCGCCGTACTCGTCGACGAGGCCGATGCGCGCCTGGGCGACCGGCACGCCGTCGCCGGCCGGCCTGGCCGCCACCGGCGTGACCGTCACGCCGAGCTCCGCGGCCGCGCGGGTCAGCACGGGCGCGGCCCCCGATCCCTCGACGAACCAGGTGCCGGCGCCCGCCGGGTGCTGCGGCAGCCGCGACACGCGCGCGCCGGCGGCGAGCAGGCGGTTCACGGTCCGCGCCGCGTCGTTCTCGGCCGCGGACAGGAGATACCCGGCGGGAGCGTCGAGCGGCGCCACCGTCGCCTTCGGCTCGATGAACGCCGTCAGCCGCTCGAAGGGGCCCTCGAACGCGTCGAGGATGCGGTCGAACTCGATCCCCATCTGGTAGGCGAGCGTCCAGCCGGCGCTGTCGTAGGGCGGAATCGGCGGCCCGCCCGGGTAGGCCACGTCGTGCGGGTGATCCTGTGGCTCGAACATGTCGAGGACGTGCGGGCGGAAGGCCTGCGCCGCCTTCACGACGATCGAGCCGGCCGGGTAGGCCTTGCCGTTCACGGTGAAGCCGGCGGTCGCGCGGTGCACGGCCACGCCGGTCTTCATCAGCGTGTTGGCGAACTTGATGGCGGTGGGGAAGTCCCGCTGCGCGGCGGACAGGATGTAGCCGCGCGGGTCGCGATCGGCGGGGTCGCGCAGCAGGCTGGCATAGGACGCCGGCACTTCGCTGAGGCGGCCGCCCATCGTCATCGCCGGCGATACGCCGGCCTCGACCTCGCCGATGCGCTGGCGCAGCCGGTCGATCCGCCGCGGCGTCACCGTCCAGGTGTCGGTGCTGCCGCGCTCGATCGAGCGCTTGCCCATCAGGTAGGCGTTGTAGAGGAACGACTCGCGATGCCGCGACGCCACGTCGAGCACCGCCATGTTGGCGGTGACCTCGTACTCGATCGACTGCCGGAAGTGCCACGTCTGCGGCGCGATCGGGAACGGCAGGTCGCCGCTGGCGATGGCCCGCGACGGCACGAACGGGATCTCCATCGGCGTGGGACTGCCGATCGCCTCGGTCAGCAGCCCGATCATGTTGTGGTAGTAGGCGGTGGTGCGGAGCCCGCCGTTCCACCAGGTCGAGTAGTTGGCGCCCCGGCGCATCGTCGCGCCCGGCTTGCCTTCGGCGATGAAGCGCTGGTGCATGGCCGCGCCGACCAGATCGATGCCGACCGGCACCAGCGGATCGAACACGTAGTTGAACGGATCGCGGAACGGCGGCGCGAACAGCACGGTCCCCGACGGGCCGGTCTGGTGGTGGTTGTAGAGGATTTGCGGGAACCACTCGCGGTAGAGCACGCGGTTCATGTTCGTGCTCTCCGGCTGCGTCGACATGTAGGAGTCGCGGTTGTTGTCGTGGCCGATGTACTTCTGGTACAGCCGCGGCAGGCCGGCCGTCGACCGCCGCAGCGGATCGGGGTTGCGCAGGTACCAGTCGGCGACGAGGTCGTGGCCGTCCGGGTTGGCGTGGACCATCAGGATGACGACGTCGCGGAGGATGCGGCGGGTCTCGTCGTCCTCGCCGCTGACCAGGCGGTAGCTGGTCTCGATGAGCTGCTGCGCGCCGAGGACCTCGTTGGCGTGCAGCCCGCCGTCGATCCAGACCACCGCCCGGCCCTCGGCGGCGAGCGCCTTGGCCTGGACGTCGGTGAGACTCTCGGCCAGGGCCAGGCGCCGGGTGATCTCCTGGTAGCGGCCGAGCCGCTTCTGGTTCTCCGGCGCGGTGACGATGGCCATCAGCTGCGGCCGGCCCTCGGCGGTCTTGCCGATCTCGACCAGCGACAGGCGATCCGACTCGGCGTCGAGCTTGCGCCAGTAGTCGGCCATCTGCCGGTAGGTGGCGAGCTCGTAGTCGGCGCCGATGTCGAAGCCGAACTGGGCCTTGGGGGTGGTGACGCCCCCGGCGCGGGCGGTGGGCTGGGCGTCGAGGCTGCCGGTCGCGACGCCGAGGACGGCGGCCATGACCAGCGCGGCCGCACGGGCATGCAAGGGGACCGACATGCGCGCATGTTAACTGGTCGCTGCCGGCCCGCGTGAGGCGCCGAGACGCGCCCAGCGTCGCGAATAGCAGCCGAACGCGCAATGGCCGGCCCGCGGCGTGTCCTGAGGGGACCCGCCGCCAGCATACGGGGTAACATCTGGGCGAGTGGGCGACCAATCGGCCGCCCCTGGGAGACGATCGACCATGAAGCAGGTACTGGTGGGAGTCCTGGTGCTCGGAGCGGGGAGCTTCGGGCTGTCGGCGCAAGCACCTCCGGCCGGCAAGGCCGCGACGGCGACGGTGAAGCTCGCCCCGACCGCGAATCAGACCGCGCGCGGCGAGGTCACGTTCACGGCCGAGTCCGGCGGCGTCCACGTCGTCGGCACGTTCAGCGGGCTGGTCTTCGGCGAGCACGGCTTCCACGTGCACGAGAAGGGCGACTGCTCGGCGCCCGACGGCGCCTCCGCGGGCGGCCACTTCAACCCGGGTGGCAAGCCGCACGCGGCCCGCGACGCCGCGGCCCGGCACGCCGGCGACCTCGGCAACCTCAAGGCGGATCCGTACGGTCTGGCGCGCGTCGACTTCGTCGACTCGACGCTGTCGCTGAGCGGGCCCGACAGCATCGTGGGCAAGGCGGTCATCATCCACGAGAAGGCCGACGACTTCACGACGCAGCCCACGGGCAACGCTGGCGCACGCCAGGCCTGCGGCGTGATCGAAGCTGCCAAGTAGGCGTCCGCGCCTCGGTCATGCGGACCTTGCGGCTGCTCGTGGCGACGGCCTTCGTGTGGCTGGCGATGCCGGCCGCGCGGGCCGCCGCCGACCTCCTGCCGTCCCGGCCGATCACGTTCGGTGACGGCCGCGTGGTGGTGAGCGGGGACGTGGCGCTGTCGTACGGCTCCGAGGACGTCGGCTACTTCAACCTGTTCGACTACTCGCACGACGCGTTCAACGTGCTGACCATGTCGATCTCGGCCGACATCCGCGCCACCGACCGCCTCGGGTTCGTCGGCCAGGTGGTGGACGAGGTCTCGCTGCGCGAGCGCGAGCCCGGACCGAGCGACCGCCACATCGTCTACCCGTATGCGCTCTACCTGCGCGTGAAGCCGGCGGTCGACCAGCCGTTCACCATCCTGGCCGGACGCATCCCGCCGGTGTTCGGCGCCTTCGCCCGCCGCGACTACGGCGAGGTGAACCCGCTCATCGGCCTGCCGCTCGCCTACGGCTACTCGACCACGATGCGGCCCGAGCCGCCGCCAAGCCAACGCGAGCTGCTCCTCAATCGCGGCGGCGGCTGGGCGGTGCGCTATCCGCGCGCCACCGCCACGGTCGGACCCCAGGGACTTCCGCTGGTCGCTGGGCGGCGCTGGGACACCGGCGTCTCGGCGCAGTGGGACGGCGGCGCGGTCGACGCCGGCGTCGCCGTGACGATCGGGACGCTGTCCGCGCCGCGCACCGACGACGACAACGGCGGCAAGCAGATTTCCGGCCGGATCGGCTTCACGCCCACGCCCAGCTTCAGCATCGGCGTGTCGGCTGCCAGCGGGGAGTACCTGGCCGACGGCGGTGGATCCACCGACTACGGGGACGTCGGCGGGCTGCCCCCGCCGGCGAGCTACGACACCCATCGCCAGCAGGCGCTCGGCCTGGACGCCGAGTACCTCGCTCGGGCACGTCGTCGTGCGCGGCGAGGTGGTGGCGAGCCGGTGGGACGTGCCATTCCAGAACGGCGACCCGACGCTGGAGCTCGACGCCTTGGGCACGTCGATCGAGACGCGCGTCGCCCTCACCCCGCGCTGGTCGATGTCGGTGCGCGGCGACCGGCTCGGCTTCTCGCGCATGGCCGCGAACGGCGTCGTCCGGACCTGGGACGCCAACGTCCTCCGCGTCGAAGGCGCGGTCGGCTACCTGGTGCGGCGCAACGTCCGGCTGAAGGGCGGCTATCAGTACAACTGGCGGGACGGCGGGCGCGAGCGGTCGAGCGGCCTGGCCGGTGCGCAGCTCCTCTACTGGTTCTGATGACGACACGCGTCCCCGTCCGCCCGTCGTTCATCGTCGTCGCCCTGGCGCTGACGGTGGCCAGCCTCGGGCTCGTCCAGGCCGCGGCGCCGCGGACGGTCGCGACCGGCACGATCCGCGGCACGGTGACGCTGCCGGCGAGCGCCCCCGGCCGCCGGCCGTCGGTCAGCCGTCCCGGCGGCACGTCGGCGGCCGATCGCGAGCAGGACGCGCTCGATCGGCAGACCAGCGTCCTCTATCTCGACAACATGCCGCGCGGCATGGCCGGCGAGTTCGTCGAGCGCAAGGCGCGGCTCGATCAGCGCGGCCAGCGCTTCGTGCCGCACGTCGTCGCCATCGGCGTCGGCGGGACGGTCGACTTCCCCAACAGCGATCCGTTCTTCCACAACGTGTTCTCGCTGTCGGACGTGCGCTCGTTCGACCTCGGCCGCTACGCCACCGGCAAGTCGAAGGTCGTGCGCTTCGACAAGCCCGGCGTGGTCCGCGTCTTCTGCGACATCCACGCCCACATGAGCGCGTTCATCTTCGTGTTCGCGCACCCCTACTTCGACGTCACCGACGGCGTCGGCCGCTACCGGATCGACGGGGTGCCGCCCGGCACCCACGCCCTGGTGCTATGGAACGAGACGATCGAGCCGGAGACCCGCCAGGTGATCGTGCCCGACGGTGGCGAGGTCGAGGTCAACTTCACCGTCGCCGCGCCGCCGGCGCCGAAGTAGCGGGCGCGCGAGCAGGCCGATGCTGTCGTCGCTCTCGAACCGGATCTTCCTGGCGAGCGCGCTGCTCGCCGTGCTGTCGATCGGCACGGCGCTGTATCTGGTCAACGTCGTCGTGACGCGGCAGGCGGAAGCCGAGCTCGAGGAGAGCCTGCTCGAGGCCGGCGAGCTGGTCACGCAGTTCCAGTCGCTGTTCTTCACGGCGCTGCTGCGCGAGGCGCGCATCGTCGCCGACGTGCCGGTGCTCAAGGCCGCGGTCGACACGAACCACGCCGCGACGGTGGCGCCGCTCCTGACCGGCTACCTCGAGGCGGTGCAGGCCGATCTGCTGATCGTCACCAACCGCATCGGGCGACGTGCTGGGCGTGCTCGGCGACGCCGGCGTGCCGGCGAAGGAGTTCGCCGGGCAGCGCATCGTCAAGGCGGCGCTGGCCGGGCGATCCGCGGTCGACGTCTGGTCGCAGGGGAGCGGCCTGCTGCAGGTGGTGTCGGTGCCGATCTTCATCGACCCGGCGCAGCCCGAGGTGCTCGGCACGCTGACCGCCGGCCTGCGCCTCGATCGACCGCTGGCGGATCGCATCAAGACGATCACGCGCAGCGACGTCGTCTTCGTCGACGGCGGCAAGCCGCGCGGCTCGACGCTGCCGGCCGACGTCACGGCGGCGCTGCTGGCGGTGCCCGACGACGGCCGCGTGCTGCGCGCGCTGGTGAACGGCGAGGAGTACGAAGCGGTGCGGCGGCGGCTGGTGATCGAGACGCCGGGGACGCTGCGGTCGCGTGCCGAGTCGAACGCCGGCGGGCCGCTGGCCATCGTCGCCCGGTCGCGGACGGCGCACCTGGCGTTCCTGCGCAACCTGCACTCGGCGCTGGGCGCGACGACCGCGGTCGCCGTCCTCGTCGCGACGCTCCTCAGCTTCGCGGTCGCCCGCACGGTGACGCGGCCGATCCGCGCGCTCACCGCGACGATGCGCGAGATGGCGACCACCGGCGTCCTCACCTCGACGCCGGAGGCGCCGACGCCGACGCCGTGGGACGACGAGGACGCGCGGCTCCTGACCGGCACCTTCCATTCGCTGACGGTCTCGCTCGATCGATTCCAGCGCGAGGCGGCGCAGCGCGAGCGGCTGTCGTCGCTCGGCCGCCTGTCGACCGTCATCGCGCACGAGATCCGCAACCCGCTGATGATCATCAAGGGGTCGCTTCGAGCGCTGCGCCGCGGCGTCGCCACGCCTGACGAGGTCGCCGGCGTCGCCGCCGACATCGAGGGTGAGGTCACCCGGCTCAACCGCGTCGTCAACGACGTCCTCGACTACGCCAAGCCGATCGCGCTGACCTACGACGCGGTGGAGATCGATCGCCTGGTCCGCGACGCCGCGCAGGCGGTGGTGGCGAGCCAGTCGGGGCCGCCCGACGTGGTCATCGAGGCGGCCGAAGGCGTCACCGGGACGACCGACGCCGATCGCCTGCGCCAGGTCGTGATCAACCTCGTGACCAACGCCAGGGACGCCGTGCTGGCGCGTCCGGAAGGCGTCGCGCCGGCCTCCGCCGACGACGCCGGGGCGCCGATCCGCGTCCCACCGCCGGTGCACGTGCGGGCGCGCCTGCTCGACGACGACCATGTCGAGATCGCGGTCGCCGATCGCGGCGTCGGCATGTCCGACGTGGAGGTGGCGCGGATGTTCGAGCCGTTCTTCACCACCAAGCGGCGCGGCTCGGGCATCGGCCTGGCGATCGCCAAGAACATCGTCGACGGCCTCGGCGGCCGCATCGACGTCGACAGCCAGCCAGGCGCCGGCACCACCATTCGCCTGACCCTTCCGCGATTGTCTCGGGAACCAGCGGTGACCGTGCCGCTGCTCCTGCCGGCCTGAGCGGCATCACAGAACACCGTATGACTCCCTTGCGATCCCCCGGCTCCGTGCTCATCGTCGACGACGAGGCGAAGATCCGCCAGCTGCTGGCCAAGGCGCTGGTCGAGGAAGGCCATGACGTCGTCGCCATCGACAGCGCCCGCGCCGCCCGCCAGCTCCTCGGCACGCGCATCTTCGACGTGCTGCTGGTCGACAACCAGATGCCCGAGGTCACCGGGCTCGACCTGATCCGCGACATCACGTCGACGGTGCCGGAGAGCGAGCGGCCGCAGATCCTGATGATGACGGCGCACGCGACGGTCGAGAGCGCGCTGGCGGCGATGAAGCTGGGCGCGCTCGACTACCTGCAGAAGCCGTTCGAGATCGACGAGCTGGTCGTGGTCGTCGAACGCGCGGTCGAGCATCAGCGCCTGCGCGGCCAGCACGGCTACCTGCTCGCCGAGCGCGACGAGGACTTCGACCACTACGGCATCGTCGGCCGCAGCAAGCTGATGCAGGACGCGGTGCGGACCGCCGGGCTGGTCGCGCAGACCAAGAGCACGACGCTGATCACCGGCGAGACCGGCACCGGCAAGGAGCTGATCGCCCGGGCCATCCACGCCAGGAGCGCGGAGCGCGAGCGGCCGCTGATCAAGATCAACTGCGCGGCGATCCCGGAAAGCCTGCTCGAATCCGAGCTCTTCGGCCACGTCAAGGGCGCATTCACCGGCGCCACCGCCAACAAGAAGGGCCGCTTCGCGCTCGCCGACGGCGGCTCGATCTTCCTCGACGAGATCGCGACGATGAGCCAGGCGCTGCAGGCCAAGCTGCTGCGCGTGCTGCAGGAGCGCGAGTTCGAGCCGCTCGGCTCGGAGCGCACGCAGAAGGTCGATGTCCGGGTGATTGCCGCGACCAACCGCGACCTGCGGCAGATGGCCTCCGAGGGCCGGTTCCAGGAAGACCTCTACTACCGCCTCAACGTGATCCCCATCACGCTGCCGCCCCTGCGCGAGCGGCGCGAGGACATCCCGGTGCTCATCGAGCACTTCGTCCACAAACACGCGCAGCGGGCCGGCAAGCGCATCGAGCGGATCGAGGACGGGGTGATGCCGCGGCTGCAGGCCTACGACTGGCCGGGCAACGTCCGCGAGCTCGAGAACACGATCGAGCGCGGCGTGGTGCTGTCGCCCGGCTCGACGCTGACGGCGCTGACGCTGAGCGTGCCGGGCGGCGTGTCCAGCAGCGCATCAGCCAGCGTGCCGTCGCTCAACCTGCGCCAGAACCTCGAGTGGACCGAGAAGGAAACCGTCCGCAAGGCGCTCGACACGGCCAAGGGCGTGAAGAAGGATGCCGCCGAGCTGATGGGCATCTCGCAGCGGGCGATGAGCTACTACCTCGCCAAGCACCACATCGACTGAGGCCTGTCGCGCCGAAGCCCTCCTGAGTTGTTGCGCGAGGCGGGATTTACGTAGCCCGTAAGCGCTTTCGCGCGGCGTAAGACGTGGCGCCTGCCTACCCGTGAAAACCGCCAGTTTTCGCGGGTCGGCAGCGTCCGACCTCCTGGCCGGCCGTTTGCTCTCAGCAAGCGCCGGGAGGACTCCGAACATTGTCCAGGTCACCATTCGTTCCGGTCCCTGCGCTGGGGGCTGTTCATCGCCGTCTCCGCCGCTCGCCATGGCGCGTGCGATGAGAAGCTCTCCGATCTCACCGGCCCGACGCCGAACCTGAAGCCGACGCTGTCGAGCATCCAGAGCGAGATCTTCTCGCAGCGCTGCATCGGCTGTCACACCGGCGCCGGACGGTTCCTTCCGCGCTGTCATGAACCTGACGGAGGGCAACTCGTACGCCAGCCTCGTCGGCGTCGCCTCGATCGAGAAGCCCGCCCTGCAGCGCGTGACCCCCGGCGATCCCGAGAACAGCTACATCATCCACAAGCTGGAAGGCCGGGCCGGGATCACCGGCGCCCGCATGCCGTTCAACGGCACGCCGCTGACCGACGGGCAGATTCTCGTGATCAAGCGCTGGATCGAACTCGGCGCGCCGAACAACTAAGGAGCCCCCACCGTGACTCGCCATCTCTTCGACCGCTCTCGTGCCTTCGCGCGCGGCGCTGGGCGCCTCGTGGCCGACCGCGCTCGTGCTCGCGGCCCTCACCTGGGGCTCGGTTGCCAGCGCCCAGACCGCCCCTGCGTCCCCCGCCCCAGGCCACGGACGACGCCCGCGCCCGCTCCCGCCGAAGAGGAGCGCGACGACGCCGTCCTGAACCGGTCGCAGCCCGACTTCACGCTGATCAACCTGCCGACGGGCCTGCGCCTGCCCAAGTGGAAGAGCGCGTTCCGCGTCACCCACCGCTTCACGCGGCCGCTCGGCGACGGCGACTTCGGCGACCTGGCCGAGGACTTCTTCGGTCTCGACTCCGGCGCGATCATCGGGCTCGAGTTCCGCATCGGCGTGGCGCCGGGCACGCAGGTCGGCGTCCACCGCACCAACGATCGCACCATCCAGTTCTTCGGGCAGTACGACGTGAAGCAGCAGTCGGACTCGTTCCCGCTCGGCATCGCCGCCTATGCCACGATCGACGGCACCGACAACTTCACCGACAGCTACTCGCCGTCGCTCGGGGCCATCCTCACGCGCGAGTTCGGCGAGCACGGCGCGATCCACGTCGAGCCGATCTGGGTGAACAACACCAACCAGCTGCCGTCCGAAGTGGTCGACGACAACGACACGTTCCTGCTCGGCATCGGCGGCCGCATCCGCATCCGCCCGACCGTCTACGTGGTCGCCGAGATCGTGCCGCGGCTCAGCGGCTTCGATCCGGGCAGCACCGCGCCAGCTTCGCGATCGAGAAGCGCGCCGGCGGCCACGCGTTCCAGCTGGTGTTCTCGAACAGTTTCGGGCTGACGATGGCGCAGGTCGCGCGCGGCGGGGTCGAGAACACCGACGGCAGCGACAACTGGTATCTGGGCTTCAACATCTCGCGCAAGTTCTTCTAGCCTGCGGGCTGGAAGACGCGCACGGGAGCCGGCGGGCTCGCGGGGGCGGGTCCGCCGGTTTTTTATTCCGGCGCCGCCCGCGTGCGGACGCCGTCGCGCGCCCAGCGCGACGAATAGCAGGACGCACGCCAGGAGGCGGCCGCGCCGGCCGTGAGAGGCCGGCGCAACAGGTAGAATGGCGGAGCTACAGTGGGACGTTTCTTGAAGCGCCTAATCCTCATCGGCCTTGCCGTCCTCGTCGCCATCCAGGTCGTCCGGCCCGCCCGCACCAACCCGGCGAGCGACCCGGCCAAGGCGATCACCAAGCGCCTCGCCGTGCCGGCCGACGTCAAGGCGATCGTCGATCGGTCCTGCCGCACACTGCCATTCGCACGAGACGGTGTGGCCGTGGTACTCGAACGTGGCGCCGATCTCGTGGGACGTGATCGGTCACGTCAACGACGGCCGCGGCAGCATGAACTTCTCGGATTGGCCGGCCGGGCCCGAGGAGGCCGGCGAGCTGCTCGACGCGATCTGCGACGAGGTGAAGAAGGGCCACATGCCCATCCCGCGGTACACCTGGATGCACAGCGAGGCCAAGCTCACGGACGCCGATCGCAAGCGGCTCTGCGACTGGGCGAGCAAAGCCGCCGGCGACCTGTATTAGTTTCTGCGTCCGCGCTTCCGCGGCGCGGCTAGGCGGCGTCGGCTTCGGCCTCGTCCGCGCGCCAGGATCCGCGCCAGCCGACGGTCGTGGCCATCAACGCGCGCAGGAGCAGGACCGCGCCGGCAGCGAGCGCCGTCAGGATCACGAACCCCATCGAGAACGAGCCGGTGACGGCGCGCGCCTGGCCGAGCACGTTCGGCAGGATGAAGCCGCCGATGCCGCCGATCGCGCCGACGACGCCGGTCACCAGGCCGATTTCGCGGGCGAAGCGCTGCGGCACCATCTGGAAGACCGCGCCGTTGCCGAGGCCCAGGCACAGCATGAGCACCGCGATGACCGTGACGATGACCGGCAGCGTCGGCAGCGTCGCGCACGCCGCGTAGGCGACGGCGATCACGCCGAGCAGCATCGAGAGCAGCGGCGCGCCGCCGACCCGGTCGGCGATGATGCCGCCGGCCGGGCGCGACAGGCTGCCGACGCCGGCGACCAGCGCGGTGAGGAGCCCGGCGGTGACCGGCGTCACCTGGTACTGGTCGCGGAGCATCAGCGGCAGGAAGCTGCCCAGGCCGACGTAGCCGCCGAACGTCACCGAATAGAGCAGGCAGAACGACCACAGGTCGCGCTCCCGCAGCGCGCGCAGGTACTGCGCCATGCCCGGCCGGGGGCCGCGCCGCGGGCTGTCCTTCGCCAGCAGCACGAACACGATGAGCGCAATCGTCAGCGGGATCATCGCGACCGCCATGACGCCCTGCCAGCCGATCGAGGCGGCGAGGCGCGGCGCGATCAGGTTGGTCACCACGGTGCCGCTGTTGCCGGCCGCGGCGATGCCCATCGCCAGTCCCTGCTTCTCGGGCGGATACCAGCGGCTCGCGAGCGGCAGGGCGACGGCGAAGGACGCGCCGGCGACGCCGAGCAGCGCGCCGATCGCCATCAGATCGTTGAGGCTGTCGCCCGACAGCCACCCCAGCGTCAGCGGCCCGTAAAGGCAGATCAGCATGATCGTGCCGACCTTCTTGCCGCCGAACCGGTCGCTCAACAGCCCGAGCGGCACCCGGAGCAGCGAGCCGCTCAGGATCGGGATGGCGACGACCATGGCCTTCTCGGACGGCCCGAGCGCGAGCCCTTCCGCGATGTAGACGCCGAGGGCGCCGAGCAGCACCCACAACATGAACGAGACGTCGAAGTGGAGGAAGCAGGCCGCCAGCGTCGGCGTGTGTCCCTGTGGTTCGGCGGTCGCGCTCTCACGCGCGACCGCGGGCCGCCCTTGCGGCGTGCGGCCTGCTGTTCGCGGCGCTGGGCGCGCCGCGGCGTCCGCACGCGGGCGGCTTGGTGGTTCTGCGGTCAAGGTCTTCTGGAAAGCCATCCTGGGTCCTGGGGCCTCGATGTGTTCCTGGGGGTGCCGGGGCCTAACTCGCGCTGCCTTCGACGGCGAGGTACTGGACGACCCGCTCGACGAGCGGCCCGAGCTTGGGCCGGGTCGGCTCGATGCGGGGCGTGATGCCGCGCGCCACGAGCGCCGCCGAGCAGGTCGGGCCGATCGAGGCGGTGACGGTCCACGCGTTCAGCGCCTCGATGAGCGGCGCCTCGCGCTCCGAGCGCGCCGCCACCTCGAGGAAGTGGCGCACCTGGACCTGGCTGGTGAAGACGACCGCGTCGACGCGGCCGTCGATGGTGAGCCCGACGAGCTTGTCGAGCGGGCCGAGGTCGTCCGGCAGCCGCCACTCGTAGATGCACAGCTCGTCGAGAATGGCGCCGCCCTCCTGGATGGCGTCGGCCAGGATGCCGCTGCGCTCGCCGAAGTGCACGAGCGCCACCCGCTTGCCGGCGAGCGGCAGGCTGCGGACGGTGTCGACGACGGCCTGCATCGTCCACGGCTCCGCGACCGCGACGCTGACGCCAATCCGCCGCCGGCCGAGCGCCGCCGACGGCTTCGGGCCGCGGGCGACGACGGTGGTGCGGCCGAGCGCGGCGCGCACGGCGTCGAGGTGACCGAGCCGCTCGATCTCGTCGAGCAGGCGGGTGACGCCGACGCCGGTCAGGAAGACGACGATGTCGTAGCGATCCTCGACGAGCGTCTCGACCCACGCCTTGATCTCGGCGGTGGCGTCGATGACGGCCTCGGCGAGCGCGGGTGCCCGGACGACCGTCGCCCCTTCACGCTCGAACAGCGTGGCGATCGTGTCGGTCATGCGGGCTTCGAGCACGCCGATGGTGCGGCCTTCGAGCACCGGCGCGGCGCGCCGGGTGCTGGTGGTGACCGAGTCGGACATCGGCGCTCCCATGGTGTTCACCGTCCTCCGAGCGTGACGACCACGTCGCCGCCGGTGGTGAGGCCGGCGGGATACGTGGTCAGCGGCGCGCACGTGTTGCCTTCGGGGCAGCCCGTCGCCAGGTCGAAGCGATACGCGTGGAAGGGGCAGACGACCTTGCCGTTGCCGACCAGGCCGTCGGCGAGCGGGCCGTTGGCGTGCGGGCACGACGCCTGCGTCGCGAACACCTCACCCGATCGCGGCCGGAAGACGGCGATCTCGAGGCCGTCGACGTCGAACGTGCGGCCTTCGCCGATCGGGATGCGATCGAGCGATCCCAGGTTCACCTGGCGGGCGGCGTGGGTGCCGACCACCGCGCTCATCGGGCCACCTCGACCTTCGCGCCCGCCGCCGGCAGCACCGGCGTGAACTGCGACGGGTGCACCGGCTGGTGCGCTTCGAGCCACGGATCGACGAAGCTGTCGACCGTCTTCTGCATGTCGGCGTCGAGCCGCGCGGCGATGCCCTCGGCGTCGTCCACGATCACGGCGCGGACGCGGTCGAGGCCCATCCGCGGCACGAAGTCGTAGGTGCGCTCGAGGTACTTGGCCTCTTCGCGATACCACTGCATGAAGCGGCCCATCAGCGTGATGACTTCCTCCTGGCTGTCGACCGTGGCCAGGAGGTCGCCCTTGCGGACGTGCGCGCCGGCGGCGCCGCCGATGTAAATCTCCCAGCGCCCGCCTTCGATGGCGACGGCGCCGAGGTCCTTGACCGTCGCTTCGGAGCAGTTGCGCGGGCAGCCGGCGGTGGCGAGCTTCATCTTCGCCGGCGACTCGAGGCCCTGGAAGCGCTTCTCGATGGCGATGCCGAGGGCGGTGGAGTCGCCGACGCCGAAGCGGCAGAACTCGCTGCCGACGCACGTCTTGCAGGTGCGGAAGGCCTTCGTGTAGGCGTGCCCCGAGGGCATGCCGAGGTCCTTCCACACGTCGGGCAGCTGCTCGCGGGTCAGCCCGAGCAGGTCGATGCGCTGGCCGCCGGTGATCTTCACCATGCGGACGTTGTACTTGTCGGCGACGTCGGCGATCTTGCGCAGGTCGGCGGCGCTGGTCACGCCGCCGAAGATGCGCGGCACGACGCTGTAGGTGCGGTCCTTCTGGATGTTGGCGTGGACGCGGTCGTTGATGAAGCGCGCGTCGCGCTCCTCGACGACGTCGTTGCCCCAGATGGTCTTGAGCAGCGAGGCGAGTCCGGCCTTGCTGCCCGGATCCTCCGTGCCGGCGGCGAGCACGTCGAACACCTGCGAGACGCTGCGCAGGTTCATCTCCTTGATGGCGGCGATCAGCTCCCGCTTGGCCATCGCCACGCCGGGCACGTAGTAGTGCGCCGACGGATCGTCCTGCAGGTCGTCGCCGGCCACCGCCTCGACGATCGCCTTGACCTGGACCTTGCACGAGCCGCAGCCGGTGCCGGCCCGGGTCGCGTCGCAGACGGCCTTGAAGGTGCGGCAGCCGCCGCGCAGCGCGCCGACGATGGCGCCCTTCGAGACGCCGTTGCAGTTGCAGATCTGGGCGTCGTCCGGCAGATCGGCGGCCGAGAGCGGGGCCTGCGCCTCGCCCATCGGGAAGAGCAGCGACGCGCGCGACTCGGGCAGCGGCGTGCTGCGGTCGAAGAGCTGCTGCAGCGCCGGCGCGGCGCTGGTGTCGCCGAGCAGGATGGCGCCGGCGAGCTTGCCCTCGCGGACGATCAGCTTGTGGTAGACGCCGCGCCGCGGCTCGGCGTAGGTGACGACCTCGTCGTCGGCGTCGCGGCCCTGCTTCTCGCCCATGACGGCGAGGTCGACGCCCATCACCTTGAGCTTCGTCGAGGTGCGCGAGCCTTCGTAGACCTTGTCCTCGGCGCGCCCGGTCAGCCGATCGGCCAGCACCGCCGTCTGCTCCCACAGCGGCGCGACCAGGCCGTAGACCATGCCGCGGTGCTCGGCGCACTCGCCGACCGCGCAGATGGACGGGTCGGACGTCGCCATGCCGTCGTCGACGACGATGCCGCGCTTGATCGCGAGGCCGGCCGACTTCGCCAGCGCGACGTTGGGGCGGATGCCGGCGGCGATGACCAGCAGGTCGCACTCCAGGCTCGAGCCGTCCTTGAACTGCAGGCCGGTGACGGCGCCGTTGCCGAGGAGGCCGGTGGTGGACTTGCCGAGGTGCACCTTGACCCCGAGCTGTTCCATCGACTTCTGCAGCATCAGCCCGGCGTCGCGATCGAGCTGCATCTCCATCAGGTGTTCCATGAGATGCACGACGTTGACCTCGAGGCCGCGACCCGACAGGCCGCGCGCCGCTTCGAGGCCGAGCAGGCCGCCGCCGATCACCGCGGCCGACTTCACGTCGGCGGCACGGGCCAGCATGCGCTCGCAGTCCTCGAGGGTGCGGAACACGTAGACGCCGTCCTTGTAGGGGCTGGCCGGCCAGGATCTGGGGCCGTGCGCCGGCTCCGTCGGGGCCAGGTTCTCGAACGGCGGCACGAACGGCACCGAGCCGGTGGCGATGACCAGCGTGTCGTAGGGCTCGGCCCGGCCGTCCGAGCCGTAGACCACCTTCGCGTCCCGGTCGATGCGGGCCGCGCCGATGCCGGCGTGCAGCGTCACGTCGTTCTCGGCGTACCAGTCGAGCGGGTTGATGAAGATGTCGTCCGGCTGCTGGGTGCCCGCGAGCACGCCCGAGAGCAGGATGCGGTTGTAGTTGCCGTAGGGCTCGTCGCCGAACATGGTGACGCGGAAGCGATCGCCGCTGGCGCGCGCGAGCACGTCTTCGACAAGGCGGGCGCCCGCCATGCCGTTGCCGATGACCACGAGACGATGAGGTGACGTCATGAGCGTGTGTCCTTGCTGAGGTCCGTGGACCCGGGGGGCCTGGCGCTGTCTTTCGACACGGGGTCCACGCGCGCCGCGCAGACCTTGAACTCCGGCATGCGGCTCGTCGGATCGAGCGCGCCGATGGTGAGGCGATTGGCCGACTGCTCGCCGGGCCAGTGGAACGGCATGAAGACGGTGTCGGGGCGGATGTCGCGCGTCACCTTGGCGGTGACGTCCACCGAGCCGCGGCGCGTCCGCACGGCGATCGGGCCGCCGTCGACGACCTTCAGTCGCGCCGCCGTTTGCGGGTGGAGCTCGGCGACGGCCGTGCCCGACATCGCGTTCAGCGCCGGCACACGGCGCGTCATCGTGCCCGACTGGTACTGGGCGAGGACGCGGCCGGTGGTCAGGAAGAGCGGGTAGTCCGTGTCGGGCGTCTCGGCAGGCAGCTTGTGCCTGACCGGATGGAAACGCGCCTTGCCGGACGGCGTCGCGAAGGCGTCCAGGAACAGCCGCGGCGTGCCGGCGTGCTCCGCCGACGGGCACGGCCAGAAGACGCCCCGCTGCGCGTCGATCTTGGCGTAGGTGATTCCCGAGTAGTCGGCCGGCGCGCCCCTGGTGGCGCGGGCCAGCTCGTTGAACACGTCTTCCGGCGTGCTGTAGACGAAGTGGCGGCGCTTGCCGAGGCGCTCGGCCAGGCCGACCAGGACGCCGATGTCCGAGCCGACGCCGATGGGCGCCGCCACGGCGCGCTTGCGGCGGATGACGCGGCCTTCGAGGTTGGTCATCGTGCCGTCTTCCTCCGCCCACTGCGCGGACGGGAGGACGACGTCCGCCATCCGTGCCGTCTCGGACAGGAAGAAGTCGGAGACGGCGAGGAAGTCGAGCGACGCGAGCCGCGCTTCCACCTCGTGCGCCGCCGGCGACGAGACGAGCGCGTTGAAGCCCATGACGAACAGCGCGCGGACGCCGCCCTCGGTGCCGCAGCTCTGGAGCAGCTCGTAGGCCGACTTGCCTGGTCCGGGGAGCGAGTCGGGCGAGACGCGCCACACGCCGGCGACGGCGCGGCGGGCGGCGGGATCGCTGATCGAGCGATAGCCGGGGAGCTGGTCGGCCTTCTGGCCGTGCTCGCGGCCGCCCTGGCCGTTGCCTTGGCCGGTGAGGATGCCGAAGCCGCTCCCCTCGGTGCCAGGGAAGCCGCAGGCGAGCGCGATGTTGATGTAGGAGAGCGCGTTGGCGACGCCCTGCGCCTGCTGCTCGGGGCCGCGCCCGGTCAGCACGAATCCGCGGGCGGACGTGCCGAGGAGCCGGGCCGCTTCGACGATCTTCTTCTCCGGCACGCCGGTGACGCGCTCGACGAGCTCCGGCCAGTAGCCGGCGGCGACGGCGCGGACCTTGGCGAAGCCCTCGGTGCGCCGCTCGATGTAGGCCTGGTTCGCCAGGCCGTCGCGCAGCAGCACGTGGAGCAGCCCGTTGGCGAGCGCGGTGTCGGTGCCCGGCATCGGCTGCAGGTGCAGCGTCGCCAGCTGCGCGGTGGCCGACCGGCGCGGATCGATCACGACGAGCGCGCCGCCGCGCGCCTTCTGCGCCTCGAGGTAGCGCACGAACGGCGGCATCGTCTCGGCCGGGTTGCTGCCGGCGAGGAGGACGATATCGGCGCCCTCGAGATCCTCGAGCGGGAAGGGGAGCCCGCGGTCGAGCCCGAAGGCCTTGTTCGAGGCCGCCGCGCCCGACGACATGCAGTAGCGGCCGTTGTAGTCGATGTTGGCGGTGCCGACGGCGACGCGGGCGAACTTGCCGAGGAGGTAGGCCTTCTCGTTGGTCAGCGCGCCGCTGCCGAGGACGCCGACGGCATCGGCGCCGTGCGTGCGGATCGTGTCGCGGATGCCGAGGGCGATGCGATCGAGGGCGTAGCGCCACCCGACCGGCACCAGGCGGCCGGCCCGATCGCGGGCCAGCGGCTCACGCAGCCGCTCGGGATGGTCGACGACCGCCGCGGCATTCCACCCCTTGGCGCACAGCGCGCCGGCGTTGACCGGAAAGGCGCGGTTGCCCACCACAGAGAGCGTCGGCGAGGTGCGCGCGACGATGCCGCACTGCAGCGCGCAGTAGGGGCAATGCGTCTCGACGACGTCGACAGGGGTGGGCGCGGTCATGCCGCACCACCCCTGTGCAAGATGCCCTCCGGCCGGGCATGCCAGCGGCCAAGCCGCTCAAAACCCTGGTTTTACTGGGAAATGCAGCCCGCTTCAGCGGAAACAGGTCGATCGGGAGGCGGTCCCAATCACGAACGCGAATGTCGTCACAACGCGTAGAAGGTCACGGAAATGTTTGAAAACGCGAGATCGACGGCTTTTCGCGCGGATCTCCAAGCCGCGGTGGGGCGCGGGCAAAGCCGCAGGCGCCCCTTGGCGGCGTCCACAAATGTTTCTCTAACGGCAATGTAACGACATTCCTGTCGCCAGTCCAGTGGACCTCGGTCTGCCCCTCATCCGTCTGACTCCCGAATTGCAGACATTCACGTTGACTTTACAAATCGAACTGGACATTTACGTAGCCGAGTGTTTCGAGCGCGTCCAGCCAATCAAGTGCCGTGAAATCAACGTGTTGCCAGCCGCGACGGCCGCAGCTCTGGCGCGGCTGGCTGTGGGATTGCAATACGAACCGGCAGCCGACAGCACGTCACAGCGTTTCGGCCGCCACCCCGGCGGTCCGCTGAGGGCGAACGGGGTCTCGATTGTCAGGAGCGCCAGTGAACTCACGCCGTCGATTCGTCAAGGTCAGTACCGCCGCGCTGGGCGCGGCCCTGTTGCCCGCCGGGCGCGTGTGGGCGAGCGAATCGCCCGAAGTGTCGGCGATGAAGTTCGGGATGATCGCCCTCACCGACTGCTCGCCGATCGTGATCGCGCACGAGAAGGGCCTCTTCAAGAAGTACGGCATCGACGTCCACGGTGAGCAAGGGCGCGAGCTGGGCCGCCATCCGCGACTCGCTCTCGACCGGGGACCTGCAGGCGACGCACATGCTGACCGGCATGCCGATCGCCTCGACGATGGGCCTCCTCGGTTCGCCGAAGAAGCCGATGGTCATCCCCTGGATGATGAACCGCAACGGCCAGGCCATCACCTTGAAGGCGGCGTTCAAGGGCAAGGTCAAGACGGATCCGAAGGCGCTGAAGCCGCTCGCCGACGCCGCCAAGGCCGCCGGCGAGCCGCTCACCTTCGCCATGACGTTCCCGCCCGGAACGCACGCGATGTGGATGCGCTACTGGCTGGGCGCCGGCGGCATCCACCCCGACACCGACGTCTCGCTGATCACCATCCCGCCGGCGCAGATGGTGGCGAACATGAAGATCGGCAAGATGGACGGCTTCTGCGTCGGCGAGCCGTGGAACGCCCGCGTCGATCGCCGACGGCATCGGCTACACCGCCATCACCACGCAGGCAGCTCTGGAAGAACCACCCCGAGAAGGTCTGCGCCTTCACGGCGGAGTTCGCCGACAAGAACCCGAAGACGGTCAAGGCGGTGCTGAAGGCGCTGCACGAAGCCAGCGTCTGGCTCGACAAGCTCGAGAACCGGCCGGAGCAGTGCGACGATCGTGTCGCAGCCGACCTACATCAACTGCCCGAAGGAGCTGATCCTGGGCCGTCTGCAGGGCAAGTACGACTTCGGCGACGGCCGGACGCTGCAGGACCCGGACTACATGATCTTCAGCGGCCGCAACTGCAACTATCCGCAGCCGAAGTACGCGGTGTGGTGGCTGACGCAGTTCCGCCGCTGGGGCATGGTCACCGGCACGCCCGACTACGCCGGCGTTGCCAAACAGGTGATGCGCAGCGACATCTACGAAGAGGCCATGAAGGAGATCGGCTACAAGCACGGCGGCCTCGACAACAAGCCCGAGACGCTGTTCGACGGCATCACCTTCGACCCCACCAAGGCCGAGGCCTACGCCAAGGGCTTCAAGGTTCACGGACTCAAGGGATGAGCACCATGTCCAATCTCGCGTCGGTCGACGTCGCGCCGAAGCCGGCCGCCGGCGCGGCGGCGTCACCCGCCAGTGTGCGGCTCCGGCGCCTCGCCGAGCGGACGGGCTCCGCGCTGCTGCCGCTCGCCGGCATCGGCGCCCTGCTCGTGGTCTGGGAGCTCGTCAGCCGCTACGGCGGCACCGACCTGCCGTCGCCGGCGCGCACGTGGGAGGTGAGCAAGCCGCTGATCGTCGAGCCGTTCGCCAAGCGCGGCGAGCTCGACCAGGGCATCCTCCGCTTCACGTGGTACTCGCTGGTGCTGGTCGCGAAGGGCTACGCCCTGGCGCTGCTGATCGGCACGCCGCTCGGCTTCATCCTCGGACTGTCGTCGCTGTTCAGCGAAAGCCTTCGACCCGATCATCCAGATCCTGCGGCCGGTCTCGCCGCTGGCGTGGCTGCCGCTCGGCCTGGTGCTGTTCCAGAACTCCAAGCCGGCGGCGCTGTTCACCATCGCCATCTGCGCGATGTGGCCGACGGTGCTGAACACCGCCATGGGCGTGCGGGCGATCCCGCAGGACTACCTGAACGTGGCGCGCGTGCTGCGGCTGTCGCCGACCAAGCGCTTCTTCAAGGTGCTGGTGCCGGCGACGCTGCCGTACATGTTCACCGGCTTCCGCCTGAGCCTCGGCATCGCCTGGCTGGTGATCGTCGCGGTCGAGATGCTGACCGGCGCGCCGGGCGTCGGCGGCTTCCTCTGGCAGGAATACAACAGCCTGATCTACGAGCACATCATCCTGTGCATCCTCACCATCGGCCTGGTCGGCTTCGGGCTCGATCGGATCATGAGCGTGATCGAAACGCGCCTGCGCGGCGCCTAGCGTCCGGAACCTTGGTTCCCGGACACGAGGAGACTTCCATGGCCTGTCTCGAACTGCAGAACGTCTCCAAGACCTATCGCAACGGCGGCCGCAGCGTCGACGTGCTGGCACACGTCAACCTCCAGGTGTCGGAGGGCGAGTTCGTCGCCGTCGTCGGCTACTCCGGCGCCGGCAAGACGACGCTCATCTCGCTGCTCGCCGGCCTGACCGCGCCCGACAGTGGCCGCGCCCTCTTCGAGGGACGGACGATGAACGGCCCGTGCCCCGAGCGCGGCGTCGTGTTCCAGAACTACTCGCTGCTGCCGTGGCTGTCGGCCTACGACAACGTGCGGCTGGCGGTGGACGAGGTGCACAGCGGCTGGACGGCCGAGCGGCGCCGCAAGCACATCGAGGCCTGCCTCGAGATGGTCAGCCTGCTCAACGCCCGCGATCGCAAGCCGGCGCAGCTCTCCGGCGGCATGCGGCAGCGCGTCGCGCTGGCTCGCGCGCTCTCGCTCGACCCCAAGGTGCTGCTGCTCGACGAGCCGCTGTCGGCGCTGGACGCGCTGACCCGCGGCAGCCTGCAGACGGAGATTGGCCGCCTGCACGGCGAAGGGCGCAAGACGGTCGTGCTCGTCACCAACGACGTCGACGAGGCGATCCTGCTCGCCGACCGCATCGTCCCGCTGTCGGCCGGCCCGCGCGCGACGCTCGGCCCGTCGATCGCCGTCGAGCTCGAGCGGCCGCGCAGCCACACGTCGCTCAACAGGTCGCCCGAGTTCAAGCGCATCCGCGAGTCGGTGATCGACTACCTGCTCGGCTCCGCGGGCCGCCTCCGGCCGGCGGCGCGCGTGCCGGCCCCGGTCGCGGCGACCGTCGACCTGATGGCCGCGGAGATGGGCGACGCATGAGGACCGGCCTGACCCTCGAAGGGCTCACCAAGACCTATCCGACGCCGGACGGCACCGGCCGCTTCGTCGTCATGCAGGACTTCACGCTGACGCTCGAGCCCGGCGAGTTCGTCTGCCTCGTCGGGCACTCCGGCTGCGGCAAGTCGACGGCGCTGAGCATCGCCGCCGGCCTCAACACCGCCGACGCCGGTCACGTCACCGTGAACGGCGCGGTCGTCGACGGCCCCGGCCTCGATCGCGGCGTGGTGTTCCAGGCGCCGTGCCTGCTCCCGTGGCTGTCGGCGCTCGACAACGTCCGACTCGGCATCGACCAGGCCAAGCCGAAGCTGGCGAAGAAGGAGCGCGTCGCGCTGGCCATGCGCTATCTCGAGAAGGTCGGCCTCGGCGACGCCGCGCACGTCCGGCCGTCCGAGCTGTCGCAGGGCATGCAGCAGCGCGTCGGCATCGCCCGCGCCTTCGCGCTGGCGCCGCGGGTGCTGCTCCTCGACGAACCATTTGGCATGCTCGATTCGCTGACGCGCGTCGAGCTGCAGGAAGTGCTGCTCCACCTCTGGCGCGCGGAGCGCACCACCGCGCTGATGGTCACGCACGACGTCGACGAGGCGCTGTTCCTCGCCGATCGCGTGGCGCTGATGACCAACGGGCCCGATGCGCGGCTGGGCGCGGTGCTGACCGTGCCGTTCTCGCGGCCGCGGGAGCGCCACGAGGTCATGGCGCATCCGGCGTTCTTCGAGCTGCGCGAGGACATCATGACGTTCCTCGAGACGCACGCCCACCAGCGGGCACCGGCGGCCTAGGCGACACACCAGGGACACACGGCATCGTTGCATTGACGCGCCGGACCCGTCGTCCGACGCTTACGGGAGAGGTCTACCCACCAAGCTCATGGATACGCTCACACGCCGCTTCGCCTCCGCCGCCGTGCTCGCCGTCGCGCTCGCCCGCACGGCCGCCGCCCAGACGCCGCCGCCCGCGCCGCCCCCGCCGGCGCCCGCTCCCGCGCCTGCGGCGGCCGCGCCCGGCATCAAGGTGACGCCCTACGGCATCGCCTACTTCAACGCCTTCTCCAACAGCGCCGCGGTGAACAACGGCGACGTGCCGCTCTTCGCGGCCGCCAGCGGGCCCGGCCACACGGGCATGAGCGCGCGTCAGAGCCGCCTCGGCATCCGCGTCACCGGCGCCACCGCCGGCAGCGCCAAGGTCACCGCCGTGGTCGAGGGCGATTTCTTCGGCGGCTACCCGGCCGTCGGCATCGGCGACAACATGGGCGTCTTCCGGCTGCGGCTGGCGAACGCGCGCCTCGACTGGGCCAAGGGCAGCCTCGTCGCCGGGCAGGACTGGATGATCTTCGCGCCGGTCAACCCGCAGTCGCTCTCGTCGGCCGGCATCCCGCTGTTCGCCGCCGGCGGCAACCTGTGGGCGCGGCTGCCGCAGGTCCGCGGCGAGTGGAAGACGAAGAGGGTGCTGCTCCAGGGCGGGCTGCTGGCGCCGCAGACCGGCGACTTCAACTCGGCGTTCTTCTACCAGCCGGGGAGCGGCGCCCTGTCGGAGACGCCGTTCGTGCAGGGTCGCGCCGCGCTGACGCTGGCCAACTTCGCGGAGTCGAAGAAGGTCGCGGCGATCGGCGTGTCCGGCCACTGGGGCCAGGCGCGCGTGCTGACGCCCGTCGATCGTACGCTCGACTCGAACGGCATCGCGCTCGACTTCGTGCTGCCGTTCGGCAGCCTGCTGACCGTGCAGGGCGAGGCGTTCACCGGCACCAACCTGGGCGGGTTCCAGGGCGGCGTCTTCCAGGGCCTGGTCATGGATGGCGCGGTGGTCGGCCCCGGTGGAACGCCGGTCCTCGACGGCCCGCGCGCGCTCGACAGCGCCGGCGGCTGGGTGCAGGTGCTGGTCGCGCTGACGCCGACGGTGACGGTCCACGGCGGCTTCGGCACCGACGATCCCGACGACGCCGACTTCTTCACGGTGACGCGCCGCGAGTCGCGCCTCGAGAACACCGCGATCTCGCTCGGCTTCCAGCACAAGGCGTCGGCGCACATTTCCTGGGGCCTCGAGTACCGGCCGCCTCGACACGACGTACCTCATCGCCGGCGACAAGGACGCCGGCCACGTCAACGCCGCCTTTACGTTCACGTTCTGAGATCGCGTCCTCCGGCTGCTGCCGCGATCGCCGCCGGATGTAGCACGAATGTGCTACTCTGGCGGCGAGGAGCAGGGCATGACCAAGGAAGTCACGCTTCGACAGGCCGGTGGATCGGTGAGCGCGACGCTGCCGAAGGACATGGCCGATCGACTGCGTCTCGCCGCCGGGGATCGCGTGCTCGCGGTCGAGACCGATCGCGGCATCCTGCTGACCCCGTACGATCCGGACGTCGAGCGTGCGCTCGCGGTGGCCGCCAAGGCGGCCAAGAAGTACCGCAACGCACTGCGCGAGCTCGCCAAGTAGCGATGCCCCGCCGTCGTGTCCGCGCCTGTATGGCTCGGCAGGCTCGTCGTGGACGCCATTCACGCCGACCAGGTCCGGGAGCACGGCGGCCTGCCAGGCGTGCGCGACGAGAACGCCCTCGAGTCTGCTCTCGCCCGCCCCCAGCAGAAGCACGCGTACGATCCCGGCATCGACCTCGCCGGGCTCGCGGCGGCGTACGCGTTTCGGTCTCGCTCGCAACCATCCGTATCGCGATGGCAACAAGCGGATCGCGTTCCTGGCGCTGGTGACCTTCCTCGGCATCAACGGCCGAGACTTCGATGCGACTGAGGAAGACGTGGTCGACACGATCCTGGCCTTGGCCGACGGTCGCCTGACCGAGGCGCAGCTCGCTCGTTGGATCCGCGAGCGTCTCGTGCGATAGCGCACCGGCTTCGAGAAGCGGGTGGCCGTGTGGCTCAGCGATGGTGCCCGAGGACCCGGCGCAGCAGCATGATCTGCCCCGCGTGGTAGAGGTCGTGCTGGGTGAGCCCGATGAACTGCGTGAACGCGGAATACGGCGGATCCGGGACGAGCGGATCGTCGAGGTGCGTGGCCGGAAACGTCGCGACCGCCTCACGCACGCGCCGATTGAGTGCGAGAAACGAGGCGACCTCCGCCTGCCAGGCGTCCTCGGTCGGTTCGGTCGACGCCGGCCAATCCTCCTCCGGCGACAACTGCCTGCCGTCGCCGTCGAGACGTCGCAGCACGAGGTGATACCCCGCCGCCATGTGCAGGACCAGCTCCCGGATGCTGTGCGCGCCGGCGATCGGATGCGCGGACGCGTCCTGGACGGTCACGCCCTCGAGCACCTCGCGCACGGACGGGCCGTGGATCGCATCGCCCTCGGCGCTGCGCTGCAGCTGGTCGACGAGTCGTTCGAGGATCGTGGTCATGGGGCCTCACTCGTGGCTGGGGCCAGCGCCTTCTTGTAGCGCCGGCCGTCGAACGTGTAGCCGTGCCGCTCGTAGAACGCGTGCGCGTCGGCGCGCCGGTTGGCTGACGTCACGATCGACACGGCGGCGCCGCGCTCGATGAAATGGGATTCGGCGGCCTCGACCAGCCGCACGCCGACCCCCTGCCGCCGATGCGTTTCCGAGACGACCAGGGCCATGATCTGGCCGTACGGATCGTCGATCTCGTACATCGGTCCGATTCTGGTGCCGGCGATGCCCACGATGTCGTCGCCGTTGCAGGCGACGAACGTCCGATAGCTCACATCACCAAGGATGGACGTCAGTCGCTGCTCCATCTGGCGCGACGACGTGGGGTAGCCCAGCTCGGTCATCAGGCGAGCGAGCGGTTCCGAATCAGCGAGCGTCGCGGACCGAATCGCGATCCCCATTGTCCATCCGCGTGCCGCCAGACCTACGACGCCTTCTTCATCTTCTCCAGCGAGGTCATCGTGTCCTTGATCCGCTCCCGCTTCACGAACGGCGTGCGCAGGAAGCGCTCCACCGTCGCGTTGAACGTCGCGGGATCGTCGAACGGGATCATGTGCGTGGCGTTCGGGAAGATGGCCAGCTGACTGTCGGGGACATGGTGGAAGATGTCGATGGTGTGCTCGTCGCGGATGACGTCGTGATCCCCGGCCAGCACCAGCGTCGGCGCCGTGATGGTCTCGAGCGCCTTCACGTCGATGTGCGGCTCGACGAGCATCATGCCCGTCACCTTGAGGGCGCGCTTGCCCTCCGGCGTGTCCCTGGCGGCCGCCGGTACCTCGGCCATCATCGTGTTGATCAGGGCCAGGATGTCAGGGCTGAAGGCGTCCGCGCTCGGATTCAGGTTGGCGGCCATCGCGACCAGCTTCTTCACCTTGGCCGGGTGGCGGATCCCGAGGAGCAGTGCCTCGATGCCACCGTCGCTCCAGCCGAGCACGTTCACCGGGCCCGACCTTCAGGTGCTCGAGGAGCGCCGCCAGATCGTCGGTCATCTTTTCGTAGGTGAGCGTGTCCGCGCTGTCGGCCGATCGCCCGTGGTCGCGACTGTCCATCGCGATCACCATGTAGCGCTTGCGGAAGTGGGCGATCTGGCCGCGGAGGTCGCTGATGCTGCCGCCGTTGCCGTGCACCACGAGGAGCGGCTCGCCCGCGCCATAGACCTCGTAATAGAGCTTCACGCCGTCGTGCGTGAACGTCCGACCGGCGGCCGCGTTGGCGCCGTATTTCACGGCGGCGGTCGCTGGGGCCGGGGCCGCGGTCGTGGCGGGCTTGGCCTGCGCGCCGGCGAGGATCGGGAGGGACAGTGAGAAGAGGACGACCGCCAGCGATGTTTTCATGTGCGCTCCAGCTCAGCTTTCGAGTTAGTGAGCGGCCTGTATAGCACATCGGCGTGGTCACGGTCGCGGTGAGCCTCCCACGGGATATCGAGATCGTTCCGGCGTTGCAAGAGCGACCGCGCTCGCCGGTGTCGAGCGACCGCATGCGGCCGTCCTCGATGGCCAGGCGAACGTCGAGAAAGGGACGCGTGAGGGCGTGCATCCCCAGCCGAAACGAGACCGCCGTCACCAACGACCAGGCGTTTGCCCGCCGCGCGTCGACGTCGCTTGCGCATGTCTGCCTCGATGACGAACGGGCCGGACACCGCGAGGGTGCCGGCCCGTTCCAGGACGCCGATGCGCCGATGCTGTCCGGACGCCTACTTGGCGCCGAGCGCGAAGAGCTGGTTGCGGCTGCTGATGAACAGCGTGCCTTTGACGGCGACCGGGCTCGAGTAGACCGACGAGCCCATGTTGCTCTCCGCCAGCACCTTGAGAGTCTTGCCGGGCTGCCAGGACCGCCACGTCGCCGTCCTCGTCGCCGAGGTAGACCTTGCCGTCGGCGACCATCGGCGAGCCCCAGATCGCGGCGAACATGTCGTGCGTCCAGTAGGCCTGGCCGGTCTTCTGGTCGAGGCAGTGCAGGAAGCCCGAGAAATCGGGCCAGTAGATCAGCCCGTCGTGGACCGCCGGCGTCGACACCGAGCGGCGGATCTTGTCGTAGTGCCACAGCCGGCCGCTGGTCGTGATGTCGCCGCGCTTGGTGGCGTCGATGGCGTAGGCGTGGCCGACGCCCTCACCGTGCTCCGGATCCTGGCCGTTCGAGATGTAGACCACGTCGCCGACGACGACCGGCGTGCTGATCACCTCGTTGCGCGTCTTCGGCCACACCGAGTCCTTCGGGTTGGTGTCGAACTCCCACAGCTTCTTGCCGGTGGTGGCCTCGTAGCCGCGGATCCAGCCGTCGCCCTGGGCGTTGACGACCTGCACCTGGCCGCCGATCGTGCCGACCGACGGCGACGACCACTGGCCGTGCAGGATCTTGTCGAACACCGAGTTGTCTTCCCACACCAGCTTGCCGGTGTTCTTGTCGAGGGCGATGATCGCCGGCGCCTTCGGCGACGGGATGTTGACGTGGCTCTCGTCCTGGCCGTTCGACGTCATCACGTAGATCAGGTTGCCGTGGACGACCGGCGACGAGTTCGACAGGTTGTGCGGGAAGGCGCCGACCTCCTCCATCATGTCGAACTTCCAGAGGACGTCCGCGTCGGTCTCCGCCGTGAGCTTCTCGTCGGTGACCGGGCCGTCGTTCTGGCCGCCGTCGCGGAAGCCCTCCGTGTCGAGGCACATCACCTCGCCGCGGTTGCTGACGTAGTAGATCTTCTCGCCCTCGACCAGCGGCGAGCTGGCGATGCCCTGGAACGGCCAGTCGTTGACGCGGCCGGCGGCGACCTTCTCGTGGGTGATCTGCCACAGGAACTCGCCGGTGTCCTGCTTGAAGGCCATCAGCACGCCGCGATCGCCGATCTGCTTCTTGTCGCGCAGCAGCTCGTTGTTGGTGCCGACGAAGATCTTGCCGCCGGCCACGGTGGCGTTGCCGTAGGTCTGCGAGCCGAGGTCCGCCACCCACTTCACGTTGGTCTTGGCCTTGACGTCCCACTTGTCGGGCAGGCCCGTCGCCGCCGAGACCATGTTGCGGGACGGCGTGCCGCCCCACATCGGCCAGTCGGTGGCGCCGGCCATCGGTGCGCCGTCGCCGCGGACGCCGGCGGTGGATGCCGCGAGGATGAGGCCGCCCGCGAGGGCGAGTCCAGCTGCTGCGCGAATCGAAGCCATCGTGTCAGTACACCTTTATGTTGTCGAAGGACGCGCCCCACGGCGCGTCGGCATAGAGGCCCGGGCTGCCCGCCTTGTGCCCCTGCTTATCGATCGTCTCGACGAGCCACGCCGCCGGCTCGGCCTCGCCGCGCGGCCACGCCTTGGCGCGGGCCCGCACCGTGCCGTCCTTCTGATTCTGCACTTCGAGCTTGACGCGATACCAGGTGTCGCCCTTCCAGGTGAACGGCGCCGACTTGGTCATCTCGACGTTCGGCTGCCACGGCTGCAGCTCGACCTTCTGGCTGTTGCCGAACAGCACGAAGACGTAGCGCTGGGCGATGACGCCGATGTCGCCCTGCTGCCGCCGCTTCTCCGTCGAGCGCATGTCCATCTCGACGGTGTAGTTGCTCATGTCCGGCGCGCCGAAGTAGAGGCGGGCACGGCGGGTCAGCGTCTGATCCTCGCGGCGCTGCAGCACCTTGCTGCCTTCGAGGTCCTTCACGTCGAACTTGTTGGTCGAATTCACCCACCCCGGCGGCGGCGCCTCGGCGGTGAAGCCGTCGAAGTTCTCCTCGAACTTGCCGGTCAGTGCCACGCGGATACGGGCGGTCGCGCTCAGCGCGCCGGCGGTCGCCTTGAGCGCGCCGCCCTGGCTGCCGGCAGCGGCGTCCGGCGTGAACGTGCCGTCCGGCGCGGCCGTGCCCTTCAGGCCTTCCGGCGCCCAGGCGATCGTCGTGCCGGCGGGCGTCGCGACGGGATTGCCGTTGGCGTCGAACAGGTTGACCGTGAACTTCTGCGCCTGGCCCGGCTTGAGCGTCACGTCGGACGGGAACACCAGGGCGGCAGCGGGCTCGCCGGCTGCGGGCGCCGGGGCCGACGTCGTGGGAGCGGGTGCCGCCGGCGCCGCCTTCAGCGCCTTCGGCCCGATGGCGTAGAGCGCGTCCATCGAGGCGATGTAGACGCGGCCGTTCGCGACGGCCGGCGAGGCGACGACCGGCTCGGGCCCCGGCTCGGCACCGCCCGTGCCTTCCTGCACCGAGAGCGGCAGCGCGTCGTCGTCGAGCACTTCGACGCCGGTCTTCGAGGGCTTGAGGATGTAGACGTGGCCGTTCTCGGTGCCCACGTAGAGCTTGCCGTCAGCCAGTACCGGCGAACCCTTCTGCAGCGTGCCCAGCTTTTTCGTCCACAACGTCTGGCCCGACTGGAGATCGATGCCGAACAGGATCGCGCCGTTGTCCACCGCATAGAGGATGCCGTTGGCCTCGTCGGCGATCGGCGTCGGGAAGCCAATCTGCACACCGTGCCGGAACCACTTGGTCTGCTCCTTCTTGATCTCGCCCTTGAGCGAGGCGTCGAAGCGCGTCAGCAGGCCCATCTCGTTGGTGTCGAAGTTCTCCTCGCTGTGGGTCGCGACCACGTCGTTGCCGACCATCACCACCGAGTTGTTGATGGCGCGCTTGCTGACGTCGAGCTTCCACACCGGCTCGCCGGTCGCGGCCTTCATCGCGTGGAACACGCCGTCGGTGCCGCCCACGATGGCCAGGCGGACGCCGCCGACCGTGGCGATGATCGGCGTCGAATAGTTGGTGTCCCAGTGCCGCCCCTGCGGCGAGCTGATCCAGACCGTCTGGCCCGTCTTCTTGTCGAAGGCGAAGTAGCGGTTGCCGCCGCGGCCGAGGGTGCCCCACGCCGAGATCAGCGTGCTGACGATGACGTGGTCGCCGTCGATCACCGGCGACACGGCGCGGCCGCCGTGCGTCGTGACGGCGCCGTACTCCTCGACCAGCGACCGTTCCCAGAGCTGCTTGCCGTCCGGCGCGAAGCCGCGCAGGTGGGCGTTGCCGCCGAAGGTGAAGACGTTGCCGGTCGCGGGATCGACCGCCGGCGAGGCCCAGGCGACGCGGTGCGCGGGGATGTCCGTCAGGTAGACCGGGAACAGCTTCTCCCACACCGTCTTGCCCGTGGCCGCGTCGAGCGCCACCAGGCGCTCCTGGCGGTGCGCGACGTCGCCGGCCGGGGCGTACAGATAGATGCGGTTGCCGAACACGACCGGCGTCGAGCGGCTGCCGATCGGGACGCGCCAGGCCAGGCCTTCGCCGGCCGGCAGCTTGGCCGACGGCGGCGTCCACTTGACCGGCAGGCCGGTCTCGGCGGAGCGGCCGTCCCGCTTGGGACCGCCGCGCCACTCGGGCCAGTTGTCGGCCGACGGCGCAGCCGTCAGGACGGCCAGGATCAGGGCGGTGGCAGCGCCCGCGACCGCGAGGGGCTGCCGGAACGTGACGGACGTGCGGAGAACAGGGATGCGCATAGATGGCTGACGGATAAGATGAGAAGCCTCCGGACGATAACCGAGGTCATCCCATGAGTCCACTACGACACGCTGTCGCCGCTTCGTTGACCACGCTCGCCCTCGGCGTCACGGTCCAGGCCGGAAACTGGCCGCAGTTCCGCGGCCCGCACGGTCAGGGCGTCTCGGACGAGGCGGCGCTGCCGTCGACCTGGAGCCCGGCGACCAACGTCGCCTGGAAGACCGCCATTGCCGGGCTCGGCCACTCGTCGCCAATCGTCTGGGGCAACCACGTCTTCCTGACGACGGCGATCGAAGGGGAGCCGCTGCCGGGCGCCAAGGCCCCGGTCCACATGCTCCAGGAGGACCCCAACAAGCCGGCTTCGGAGTTCGTGCACCCCGACTCGCTGGGCGCCGACAGGAAGCACACCTACAAGGTGATCGCGCTGGCGCTCGACACCGGCGCGGTGCGCTGGGAGAAGGTGGCCTACGAAGGGCCGGTCTACGACGGCCGGCACAAGCGGGGCAGCTACGCCTCGCCGACGCCGGTCACCGACGGCACCCGGGTCTTCACCTACTTCGGCTCCGAGGGCGTCTACGCCTACGACTTCGGCGGCAAGCTGCTGTGGAAGGTCGACGTCGGCGACATCAAGACGCTCGGCATGGGCACGGCGAGCTCGCCGGTCCTCTACAAGAACCTCGTCATCCTGCAGTGCGACGAGGACGGCGGCGCCACGTCGTTCATCACCGCGCTCGACGCCAAGACCGGCAAGACGATGTGGAAGACGAAGCGGCCGACCTCGGTGACCTGGACGACGCCGGCGCTCGTGACCGCGGGCCCCAGCGAGGAGCTCGTCGCCGCCGGCAACGAGTTCGTCATCGGCTACGACCCGGCCACCGGCAAGGAGCTGTGGCGCACCAAGGGGCTCGAGAGCAACACCATCGCGACGCCGCTCATCGGCCACGGCCTGGTGATCGTCTCGGCGGGCTACCCGACCAAGAAGGTCATCGCCATCCGGCCCGGCGGCCGCGGCGACGTGACCGCCTCGAACGTTGCCTGGACCTACGAGAAGGGCACGTCGTACATCCCGTCGCCGATCCTCTACGGCGACTACGTCTACCTGATCTCGGACGCCGGGCTGCTGACCTGCCTCGACGCGAAGACCGGCGCCGTGAAGTACGAAGGCGGGCGGCCGCCGGTGCCGGCCAAGTTCGTCGCCTCGCCGGTGGCATTCGGCGGCAACCTGTATCTGACCAGCACCGATGGCGACACGTTCGTGGTGAAGGCCGGCCCGACGCACGAGGTGGTGCGCACCAACGAGCTCGACGAGCCGGTCTACGCCTCGCTCGCACCGGCCCAGGGCCGGCTGCTGATCCGCGGCCAGAGCCACATCTACTGCATCAAGAGCGCCTGACGGCTTCGAGCTCAGCGCGACGCGGTGCGCGGCGGCGCACCGCGCAGCGCGACGACATGCGTCCGCGTCCGCACCAGGAGCGTGTCGCCGACCACTGCCGGCGACGCCAGCAGCATCTCCTTCATGTCGTTCCGCGCCAGCAGCGCGTAGGTCCGCCCGGCGCGGACGACGAACATCACGCCGTCCTCGCTCGGCAGGTAGACGCGGCCAGCCGCCGCGACCGGTGACGCGCTGAAGCCGCCGGCGTCGCGCGCCAGCCGCTGCTGGTAGAAGCGGCGGCCCGTGCGGGCGTCGTAGGCGCTCAGCACGCCGTTGTCGACCAGCACGTAAAGGACGCCCTCATAGACGAGCGGCGTGGTCGTGTACGGCGACCCGCGTTCGAGCTTCCACGCCACCTCGCCAGTGGCGGCCCTGATCGCGAAGATCGGCCGGCCCCCGGTGGGCCAGCCGCCCGTGACGATCACGAGGTCCTCGAACGCCACCGGCGTCGGCACCTTCACCTGCGTGCCGTCGGCGACCTGCCACAGCTCTTTACCGGTCGCGGCGTCGTGGCCGCGAATCGCCTTCGGCGAGTTGGTGACGACCGTGGTGCGGGTGCCGCGGTGCACGAGCGGCGTCGCCCACGACGGCATCTCGTCGCGGCCGACCCGCCACTTCTCCTGGCCGGTCCGCACGTCGAAGGCGACGACGTAGGAGTCGGCGTGTCGGTCGTTCTGGACGATGACCACGCCATCGTGGATCACCGGCGAGCTGCCGGGACCCCACTCCTCGTTCTTGTCGTCGACGTAGCCGAGGTCCAGGTGTCCGAGGTTCTTGGTCCACAGCGGCGTGCCGGCCATGTCGAAGGCATAGAGCCCCTCCGAGCCCATCATCGCGACGACGTGCGTGCCGTCGGTTGCCGCCGTCGCCGATGCCTGCGACGCCTTCGCATGGCGCTTCGCCTTCGGCATCCCCTCGTGGGCCGTGCGCTCCCACAGCACGCGGCCGGTCGCCCGATCGAGGCAGTAGAGCCGCCACGCGTGCCTCGCATGGTTGGGGATGCTTCCGACCTCCTTCAGGGTGACGGTGCTGTCGGCGTCGACGCCGGCGTCGCCGCCGGGACCGGGGAGCGGCACGGCGCTGGTCACGAAGATGCGGTCGCCCCAGACCACCGGGCTCGAATGGCCCAGGCCGGGGATCGGCGTTTTCCAGGCGACGTTCGTGCCGGCGGCGACGTCCCAGGTCAGCGGCGGCTGCCCGGCGGCTTCGACGCCGCTGGCGTCCGGGCCGCGGAAGGACGGCCACTGCTGAGCCGCCGCGCCGGACGGCAGAGCCAGCGCCGCGCCGAGGATCAACGCCGGCGTCAGGGATCGCAGGACGTGAGTACGGGATCGCATGGCGTCCACCATGGCGGGCATCTACGGCGTCCGCAAGCGCTTCTGGGCGAACGCCCCGTCCGCCCGGGCGAACCGCCATCTGGCGCGGGCGAACGCTGGCCCAACACTCCCGATGCTCCTCCCGATGTTGCTCCCGATGGTCCTCCCGGAGGTGCCTAGGAACGGAGCAGTTTCTGCACGGTGTCGCGGTAGTTCCGGCCGGACGTGAGGCGGGTGCCGTCGCGCAGTTCGAGCTCGTAGGCGCCGCCGAGCAGGACGTGGACGGCGACGACGCGCGAGCGGTTCACCATGCGCGAGCGATGGATGCGCAGGAAGCGTCGCGGATCGAGGCGCCGCTCGAGGCTGGTCAGCGTCTCGGCGAGGACGTGCCGGGCGCTGCCACAGTGCAGGTGGACGTAGTTGTCCGCCGACTCAATCCAGTCGACGCTGTCCACCGGCACGAGGTCGAAACGCTCGCCGCTGCGGACCACCAGGCGATCCACCGCGCGCTCCGGCGGCGCATCGTCGTGCGCGGCGAGCAGTGCCTGCAGCCGGGCGGCGAGTGCCTGTGCTGCCGTCCCCGTCGACGCGCGCCCGCGCCCGCTCGACGGCCGCCTGCAGGCGCTCCGGATCGAACGGCTTGAGCACGTAGTCGACGGCGTTCACCTCGAACGCCTGGACGGCGTAGGCGTCGAACGCCGTGACGAAGATCACCGGCGGCATGCGCGACGGGCCGAGCGTGCGCACCACGTCGAGGCCCGTGCCGCCCGGCATCTGCACGTCGAGGACGACGAGATCGGGTGCGTCCCGTTCGATCGAGGCGACGACGTCGGCCACCGCGCCGCATTCGCCCGCGACGGTGATGCCAGGCATGGCCTCCAGCGCGCGGCGGATGCCGAGCCGGATCAGCGGCTCATCGTCCGCGATCAGCACCCGCAGCCTGGGCATGCTGGGCGACCTCCGCGGGCGCGAGGCGGAACGGCAGCGTGATGCGCACCTCGGTGCCGCCCTCGGGCAGCGCGCGCATCGCGAACGTGTGGCGATCCGGGTAGAGGCCAGCGAGCCGCTCGCATGTCGCACCGAGGCCGATGCCGAACCCCGCCCGCGAAATGTCGCCGGCGACGCCGACCCCGTTGTCGCGCACGATCAGCACGAGCCGGTCGCCGTCGCGTCCGCTCTGGATCGTCAGCAGGCCGCGCTGCTGGACGCCGGCCAGGCCATGCCGCAGCGCGTTCTCGACGATGGGCTGCAGCAGGAAGGTCGGCACCAGCGCCTTCTCGGTGCCGGGCGCGACGTCGATCGCCGACGCCAGCCGATCGCCGAAGCGCATCTTCTCGACGGACACGTAGGCGGTCGTGAGCGCGATCTCGGTCGCGAGCGTCGTCTCGGCTTCACGATCGCGCGTCAGCGACGCGCGCAGCAGCTCTCCGAGGCGCGTCAGCATCCGTCCGGCCGTTACCGGATCGTGCTGGGTCAGCACCGAGATGTTCTGCAGGCTGTTGAACAGGAAGTGCGGCTGCAGCCGCATCCGCAGCGCATCGAGCTCGGCCTGGCGCAGGCTCGTCGCCAGCTGCGCCTTCTCGAGCATCAGCCGCGCGGCGCGGCGCTCGTTCTCGCGCGCGTCGATCAGCGTGCGCAGCGCCGTACTGCCCGCGACCGCCGTCCAGTAGAGCAGCTCGTGCCCGAGCAGATCGCGCGCCGGCATCCAGCCCAGCGTCATCGGATGCGATGCGCGGCCGGTGGCGGCCTCGACCAGCGCCCCAAGCGCCGCCGTCATCAGCCACGCGCCGTAGGCCATCGGCACGCTGACGAGCGCCAGCACGAGCAGATGCCAGGCCCAGCCCGGGCGGCCGAGCGGGAAGCGCCGCTCGATCGACAGGATCACGGTGCTGAGCAGGCCCCACGGCAGATAGCACGTCAGCCACTCGGCGTAGGCCGGCAGCAGGTCTCCGCCGATCTCGCCCGGGCGATCGAGATATTGCCGCGCGAAGGCAATCGTCCCGACCACAATCCAGACGAGGCAGAGCAGCAACGCGCGCATCACCACGACCTGTACAGCCTATCGCGAAGCCGCGGGCGCCGCCGTCGCCGGGCTGCGCAGGATGATGCGGCGATAGCTGGTCAGGCTCGGCGCGCCGTTGTCGGTGACCTCGAGGATCACGTGCGCGATGCCCGGCACCTGAAGCGTGGCGGCCGCGCGCGGCGACGTCGCGGCGTCGAGCTTCACGCGGACCGGCGGCTGCGGTGGTCCGTCCTCGGGCGCGGACGGAATGCCACCGGTGGCCGCGTCGCCGCCGCCGCCGACCGGCGGCCGCGCGCCCAGCACCGGCTGGCCGGGAATCCCCGTGCCGGCCTCGGGATAGAAGAACCAGCGGTAGGCGAGCGCATGGCCGTCCGGATCCGTGGTGCCGGCCGCGTCGAGGACGACCGGCGCGCCGGCGGCGGTGAGCACCGTGATCGGCGCGGTCCCCGATTCACCGTTCACGACGACGCGAGGGTTGTGGTTGGTGCCGCGTCCGGACGCCCACGCCATGCGCGCGGCGAAGTCGTGCTGGAAGGCGGTGCGCCAGCGCCAGATCGTCGCCTGGTCGGTCGTGTGCGGCTGCCCGTCGACGCCGATCACGGTGTCGCGTGAGCTGTCGCGCCCCGGGTAGGAATCGCCGCCCTGCGTCCAGAACGGCCTCGACTCGCCTGACGGCTGCCGCCACACGTAGCGTCCGCCCCAGCCGCCGTAGGTCGGGTTCATCGCGCTGCCGAGGCCGTTGTCGATGAGGGCGAGGAACGACGGCGTGTCGCCCTCGTGGATGCAGCAGGGTGGAATGTAGAGCGCGCCGAGCGGGCCGCGGCTGCGGATGTTGGCCTGGATCCAGGGGTTCGAGAAGGTCGTGAAGTCGGCGCCGGGCGCGTTGCGGTAGAAGCGGTCGCCGCTGATGCCGGTCCATGTCGCGAGGTAGTACTCCTCGCCGTCCTGCGACGACGGCATCGCGATGTAATGCAGGTTCGAAAAGGTGCGGCGCAGCCACGGCCCGGCGTCGTCCTGATCGGAGATCGCGTAGACGCGCAGCCTGGACACGAACGTCTCGAGGTCGGCCGGTGTGCGCGTGCGCCGCACGTGGAACAGGGCCTGCGCCAGCGTGTTGGTACCGCCCCAGCCGAGCACCCAGAGCGGGCGCGCATCGGGTCGATCGACGGCCTTGATGATCGCCTCGGCGCCGGGCGAGAGCCGGTCCGCACCGACCGCGGCCATGCCGTAGCCCTCCTGGCCCTTCACGACCAGCGCGTCCAGCGCGGCGGCGGTGGGGTAGCCGGGCGCCTGTGCCTCGAGCCGCGTTCGCACGTCGCCGTAGGCGGCGATCACCTTGTGCAGCACGTCGGGACGCACCGTCGCGCGCATCCACGTCGACGTGGTCGCGATGAGACCCTCGATGTCGAGCTGATTCGAGTAGACGAGCAGCCGCACCATCGACATCTGGTCGTCGGGCTCGTTCGCGATGTCGGTCATCACGATGACGCGCGGCTTGTCGACGTGGGGATCGACGCGCGCGGCGATTGCGGCCCACCGTTCCGCGGCCTCGGCGGCGTGCTTCGCGGTGGTTGCCGCCTGCTGTTCGCGCGTCGGTGGCTCTGGCGTCGGCGGTTCGGCCGGGCCGCAGGCGATCAGCCCGGCGGCAAACGCCATGGCCGTCGCGCACGCGGCCATCGAGGGGACACGCGCCGCGAGGCGCGGAGTGAGCCGCACGCGACGGGGGCGGCCGATGCTGCGCGGGATCATTTCGCGGCTGGCGGCAGCGTGTAGGTGAATGCGTAGAAGTGCTTGCCGCCTGGCTGGATGTCGATCGTCATGGTGCCGGCCAGACCAGCCAGGTCGCCGGTCCCGGAGTCCGGGATGACGCTGATCTTCAGGTCCGGCGTGCCCTTGTCCATCATGCCCCAGTGCTGCAGCGCGAAGCTGCCCGTGCGCCCGGCCAGGGTCCCGGTGACGCGCTCGATGGCGACGTAGCCGGCCGAGCCCGACACGGCGGTGCGCACCGCGAGCATCTCGCCGACGCTCGTGCCCGTGAGGTCGCCGTGAAACGTCTTGTCGAGTGACATGCGGCCGACCGCCGTGGGATCGGTCGCGGTGCCCTGCGGCGTGAGCTTGACGTCGAACGGGCCCTTGGCGGTGGCGGTCATCGGGGTTCTCGTGGTCGGTGCTGGTGCGGATTGTGGAGTAGCGGGCGTCTGCGCGCGCGCGATGGTCGTCGACGTCGACACGCTGAGCGCGAGCGTCGCCGACAGCAGCGCCACTCCGGCGGGCATCGCGAGGCGGACCAGCATCAGGCGTGCTCCGTCTTCGCGTTCGGCAGCGCCGGCGGGTACGCCAGCGTCGGCAGGATCGCCTGGATCTGCCCGCGTTGGGCTTCGAGCCACGGCGGCAGCACCAGCGATTCGCCCAGCGTGTGCGCCGATTCGTCGACCGCGAAGCCGGGGCCATCGGTCGCCAGCTCGAAGAGCACGCCGCCGGGCTCCTTGAAGTAGACCGACTTGAACCAGAAGCGATCGATCACCGGCGTCGGGTGCGCGCCGGCGTTGGCGACGCGCCGGCTCATCTCGGCCTCGTGCGCGTCGTCGTCGACGCGCCAGGCGAGGTGGTGGATGCTGCCGGTGCCCCACGCGCCGCGCCGGGCGTCCGCAGCGGCGGCCCGCACGTCGAGGTGGCGTCCCGAGACGCCGGAGAGGAGTCCGCCGGACGACGACGGGTGATCACCGAGCGCGGGGTCGGGGATCACGAAGCGCTGCCAGTCGCCCTCGGTGGCGTGCGGGACGAAGCCGAGGACCTGCGTGAGCATCGTGGCGGTGCCTGCGGGATCGCGCTCGACGACGCGGGCGCCGTGCAGGCCGCGGATCTGGCGCTCGACGGGTACCGGGCTGGCCTCCCACGGCGTGAAGCCGCGCCCGACGGCGGGCGGCGTCTCGACCAGCGCGACGCGCAGGCCGTGCGGGTCGACGATCGGCAGCGCGCGCTCGCCGAACCGCGTCTCGATCGGCGCGATGGTGGCGCCGTACCCGGTCAGGCGCGCGGCCCACCAGTCCAGGGTGTCCGGGGGCACGGCGAGGGACACCTCGGTGGCGAGCCCGTGTCCGTCGCGCGAGGGCGCCATGTGCGCCCAGGGGAAGAACGTCAGGTCGGTGCCGGCGTGCCCTTCGGCGTCCGCGTAGAACAGGTGGTAGGTGCCGGGATCGTCCTGGTTGACGCTCCGCTTGACCAGGCGCATGCCGAGCACGCCCGCGTAGAAATCCAGGTTCTCCTGCGCCGGCCCCGAGATCGCCGTGACGTGATGAAGTCCATTGACGCCGCGCATGCCTAGCAGGCTATCACTCCCGATGCTGCTCCCGATGCTTCTCCCGATGGTCCAGCCGAGCGGCGAAAATTGGCGGCGGATCCTGCGTACCTGTCGACCGCATCCGATCAGTCGTCGTCAGAGACAGCCACCGTTTTCTTCGCCCGGTTGGCAGTCGCTTCCACCTCGGCGGCTGGATCGGCGAACGGTTCGCGGCGCCGGACACGGAGCCTCATGAAGTCCAGCTCGCGCTGCGGCTCCACATCGTTGACGTAGGACCGCCAGTCCCGTGGTCGCGGGAGCGGCCATGGCGCGAGCCTGACTCCCTGGAGCATGCCGACGGGCGACGCACTCGACCACATCCAGTCCTCCACGCGTTCAACGAACGTGGCCCTGACGGGATTGCGCTCGACGTAACGGACAGCCCTGTAGAAATACGAATCGTTGCGCGACGAGCGAGGCTCTGAATCGGCTCTGGTAGACGGCGCCGCGGCCGCGTGTGCCGCGCCAGCCACGCAGTCGGAGCGCGTGCGTCATGGTCAGTCGATGCATGAAGGCGCTCATGTCGGGTTCCGCAGGCGTCCGCAGCAACAGATGCAAGTGATTGGGCATCAGGCAGAACGCGAACAGCTCGATCGGCGACGGCTCCAGCGCCCACGCCATCAGGCGAATGTAGGCAAGGTACTCGCCGAAGTCCTCGTAGAGCAGTTGGCCGAACGCGGCACGATTGACGACGTGGTAAGTAGGGCCGGCATGGTCGGCCGAAGGACGTGTAGGCACGGCGGTTCTCCACCCGCGGCGCGTGCGGGTGCCATGCCTCTTCCAACCTTCATGCCGACCTTCGACATTCGTCTCGACATCGCAGAAACTGCGGCGTTTTTCGAGGCCCCAGCGAGACCATCGTAAGTAACTTCGGGAGTAACTTCGGGAGCTACTCGTAGTGCAAGGCTTCGACGGGGTCGAGGGTGGCGGCTTTGCGGGCGGGGTAGACGCCGAAGATCAGGCCGATCGCGACCGAGACGGAGAACGCGAGGACGATCGACGTGAGGCTCACCAGCGTCGTCCAGCCGGCGAGGCGGCCGATGATCCACGAGAGCACCACGCCCGCGACGACGCCGACGACGCCGCCGGCGCACGAGATCAGCGTCGCCTCGAGCAGGAACTGGCGGATGATCTCGCGCCGCCGCGCGCCGACCGCCCGGCGCACGCCGATCTCGCGCGTCCGCTCGAGGACGCTGGCGAGCATGATGTTCATGATGCCGATGCCGCCGACGAGCAGCGAGATCGAGGCGATCGCGACCATCACCAGCTCGAAGATCCGCTGCGTCCGGCGCTGCTCGGCGAGCAGTTCCGACGGCACGACCATCGTGAAGTCGTCGGCGCCGCGGTGCGTTTCGGCGAGGACGCGGCGCACCACGCGCGAGGCCGGCACCGTCGCGTCAGCGGTCGGCATCTGCAGGTAGATGCCGTCGATCTCGTCCTGGCGCTGGCTCTGGCTGTCCTCGAGCCGCAGGATCGCCGTGCGCAGCGGCACGTAGATCACGTTGTTGCGGTCCTCGGCCGGGACCGCCGGCGCCGCCGTGTCTGCGCCGAGATCACCGAGCCGCAGACGCCGACGACGCGCAGCCACTGCTCGTTGACCTTGACGTGCTCGCCGAGCGCCGCCCGGCCGCCGAAGAGCGCGATGCGCGCGCCTTCGCCGAGCACCGCGACCGGCGCGGCCAGCCGCGTCGTCCTCGGCGGTGATGAAGCGTCCCTCGGCGATCTCGCAGCCCCGCGATGCCCTGGAACGTCGGCTCGACGCCGAACACCGTCGGCGAATCGGCGAACGGCTTCGGGATCAGCTTCGACGGCGTGAACCGCTTGCGCGCCGTGGACGCGCCGACGCCGTCGACGGTGGACTTGATGACCCGCATGTCCGCGAGGGTCAGGCCGGGCGAGACCTGCCGCAGCCGCTGGAACGCCTGCTGGTCGGGCGCCGGCTTCGACTCGACGATCAGGTTGCGGACGCCCATCGCCTCGATCACCGCCATCACCTGCTGCTGCGCACCGGCACCGATCGAGAGCATCGCGACCACCGCGGCGACGCCGAAGATCATGCCGAGCATCGTCAGCAGCGAGCGCAGCTTGTGCGCGAAGAGGTTGTCGACGCCCATGGCCAGCGTCGGCAGCAGGTCGCGGCTGATCACCGGCGGCCTCCGGGCGCGGCCGCCGGCATGGCCGGACCGGTGGGCGCCGGCGTGCTGGCGGACGCCGCGCCACGCCGCGACGGATCGGCGAGCGCGATCGCGGTCCCCTCGCGCCACGCCCTCGACGACCGCCGAGCTCTCGGTCTTGCCGAGGACCTTGACCGGCGTCGGCGTGAAGCCGTTGACGCTCCCGCCCCGCACGAAGACCACGGTGCCGCCGTCGCGCTCGAACACGGCGCCGCGCGGGACGTGCAGCACGCCGACCTGCGGAGCACCGCTGATCGTGACGCGTCCGGTGAGCCCTGGCCGCAGATCGGCGGCCGGACCGGCGAGCGCGAGGGTCGCCGAGAACATCCGCGACGGCCCCGCTGCGCCAGGGCCGAAGAATCGCTGCGGCATGATCGATGCCGACCGAGCTGACCTTCGCCGCGACGGTGCGTCCGCCGAGGGCGTCGAGCGCCAGCGTCGCCGTCTGGCCCACGGCCAGCCGGGCGCGGTCGTTCTCGTCGATGTCGGCGCCGATCTCGAGCTGGCCGAGGTCGAGCACCTCGGCGATCGCCGCACCGGCCTGCACCTGGTCGCCGACGCGGTGCTCGTTCAGGGTCATCCCCTGATACCCGAAGTTGATGTTCAGGTTGTCCTTCACGGCCACGACGCCGTCCATCGACGCCTTCAGCACCATCTGCGACAGGATCGTGGTCGCGACCTGGATCGCGAGCTGCGCCTTCGTCTCCTTCTCGCGCGCGACGGCGAGCGCCGCCTGGTCGGACTGCGAGCGCGAGGTGCGATCGCCCTCGAGCTGCGCCAGCCGGTCGCGCACCTCCTCGAGCGTCAGCTGCGCCTTGCGCGCCTCGAGCGGGGCGCGCACCTCGCTCGCCTGGACGTCGAGCTCCGCCTTCCGCAAGTCGAAGCGCGCCGTTCTGCAGGTCGAGGTCGTCCTGCGCCTGGCGGGCCGCGGTCGTGCGCCAGCGTGCGCGCGATCTCGAGCTGCGCCTCGCGCAGCACGGATCGCTGCTCTTCGACCGTCTTCTCCTGATCCGTCGGGTCGAAGGTCACCACCGTGTCGCCCTTCTTCACCGCGTGCCCGCGGGCAACAGCGTCAGGATCCGCAGCGCAGCGCCGGTCGGCGGGACGGCAGGATGTCGGTCTTCGTGGCCTTGATTTCGCCGGTGGTGACGAGGTCGGCCTTCAACGTTCCGCGCGTGACCGTCCCGGTCGGGATCTCGTCGCTGGCCGAGACCAGCACGCCGGTGGCGGCGCGCGCGCCGAAGCCGAGCGCCGCGACGACGACGATGCCGCCGATGCTCCAGCCAATCGTCGCTTGCCGCGCGTCATGGCTCGACGATCTCCTCAGGGCGCTCGAGCGCGACCTTCTCGCCCGGCTCCAGGCCGTCGGCGATCGCCGACTTGTCGGGCCCGCGCCGCGCGACGCGGACGCTGCGGCGCTCGAAGCCGCGCCTGCCCCGAGCACGAACACCTCGGCCGGCGTGCCGCTGCGCGCCGCCTGCCACCGACGCGCGGCTGGTCGGCGGGAAGAGGGCCCGCGTCGGCACGAGCAGGGCTCCCGGCACCTTGTCGCGGCGGATCTTGATCGCCGCGGTCATGCCGGGCCGCATGGCGGGGTTCGGCGTCACGAGATCGAGCTGGACGTCGAACAGGCGCGGCGGCGGCCAGATCGGGCCGAACTCGACCTTGGCCAGGGCGCTGAACGCGGTGATCCGCGCCGGGGCGGGCCGGCTGCCGACGGCCTGGACCTCGACGTCGGCGTCGAGACCGGTCTTCAGCGAGCCGCGGTCCGTCTCGTCCACCCTGGCGAGGACGTAGAGCGACTCGACGACCGGCAATTGCGCGATCGCCGCGCCGGCCCAGGCGCGATCGCCGGTGCGCCACTCACGTTGCGCGAACGGCCCGCCCGCGCGCCAGTTCAGGCCGAGCGTGACGACGCCGTCGGCCGGCGCCTTCAGCGTCAGCGCCGCCAGCCGCGTCTCCTCGAGGCGCACGTCGGCGAGCGCCTTCTCGCGGCGGCGCTCGAGCGCGCCCATCGCCGCATGCGACGTCGCCTCGTTGGCGGTCACCTTCATCGCCGCTTCGCGCGCGCGCTGTTCGGCGGCGCCGAGCGAGATGGCCGCCTTCTCGGCGTCGAGCCGTGAGACCACCTCGCTGGTCGAGACGTCGAGCTTCGCGCGCTCGACGTCGTAGCGGCGCCTGGTCTCGTCGCTGCGCGTCGCCTGCGGCGCTGATCGTGTTGTCGGCGCGTGCGCGCTGGATCTCCGCCTCGGCCTCGCGCAGCGCGGAGCGCTTCTCGGCGAGCTGGCGTTCGGCGGTCGACGTGTCGAAGCGGATGACGACGTCGCCGGCCTTCACCGCGGCGCCGCTCGGCGCCAGGAAGACGATCTGCAGCTCGCCGGCACCGCGCGGCGCCGCAATCGGCACCGTGCGGCGGGCGCGGACCTCGCCACGGATCGGCAGCACGTCGATGAAATCGCCGCGTACGACCTCGGCGCGTCTCGACGCCGCGTCGTCGGCCGAGGCCGTCGGTCCCAGCGCGAGCCAGCCACCACCGCCGAGGAGCAGCGACGATCGCACCGAGCGCCCAGAAACGCATCGGCCGGCGGCGAGGGGCTACCGAGCGGCACGGGCGCCCTCCTTCGGCAGCACGTCGACGGCGGCCGACAGATCGGGCGCGAGATTTCGCGTGCTGCGCGTCGATGTCGAAGATCGCCGTGAACGTGCGCACCTTCGGCGAAAACGCGCCGCGCGCGGCGATCGGCGAGACCTGCAGCAGGCGTCCCGGATAGCTGCGATCCGGATACGCGTCGAGCGTGATGCGGGCCGGACTGCCCACCACGAGACGGTGCACGTCGACCTGGTTCACCTTGACCCTGACCCGCATCGCGCGCGGGCTGACGACGTCGAGGACCGCGATGCCCGGCCAGATCTCGTCGCCTTCCTCGGGCTCGCCCGGGCCGCCGCCTCCCTGCTTCCAAATCGTCCGCGGCACGACGAGGCCGTCGATCGGGGCGACGACGAGCAGCGCTTCGGCGGCCGCCATCGCGCGGTCCCGTACGCGCGCGGCCCGATCCCGCTTCAGCTCGAGGATGGCGAGCTCGGCGGCGGCGGCCTCGCGCTTCAGCGCGATCGACTTGCGGAGGCTGGGCAGCTTCGCCTCGGCCGCCTGGAGGTTCAGCGTGTTCTTCTCCGCGTCGATGCGCGGCAGCACGTCGTTCTTGGTGGTCTCGAGCCGCGCCAGCGCGAGGTCGTTCTCGGCGGTCTTGAGCGACGTGTCGTCGACGGCGTCCTGCAGCTTGATTTCCGCCTGCTTCTTGCGGATGTCCTCTTCGAGCTGCTTCCACTCGGCCTGCTTGTCGATCGCCTCCCGCAGCGGGACCTGCCGATCGAACTCGACGACGAGGTCGCCCTTCTTGACGGTCGTCCCCTTCGGCGCGATGCGGACAATCGTGAGCTGGCCGCTGCGCCCCGAGGGGGCGACCACGCTGAAGAACTCGACGGCTTCGACCAGGCCGTGCAGGCGGAGCCCGGCCGGAGGCGGAGCGGGGCTCTGCGCCGCCACCGCGGTAGCGAGCAGCAGGCCTGCCACCGGCATCGGCCACACGCGAGATCGAAAGCGTCGCAGCAGCGACGGCGAGCCGGGCATGGCGGCCGCTCCTTGAGCGTCAGGGGGACGCCCATGATAGTCCCCCGCGGCGACCCGACGAAACAGCCGTCCGGCGCCGTGAGTATTCAGCTCGGGAGCGATCTGCATGCGCATCACACTCGAACGAGGACGTTTCGTCGCCGCGGCGGTCGTGCTGGCAGCTGGCTTCGGCCTGGCCGGTCCATGGCTCGCCGCCCAGCAGGGGGGAGCCGCCACCGGCAGCTGGCCGCAGTTCCGCGGTCCCAACCGCGATGGCAAGTCGGCCGATACCAACCTGCTGAAGCAGTGGGACGCCGACGGTCCCGCTTTGGCCTGGAAGGTGTCCGGTCTCGGGACGGGATATTCGAGCCTGTCGATCGGCGGCGACCGCCTCTTCACGATGGGGGACCTGGAGGGCAGCCAGTACGTCATCGCGCTGTCCGCGACGGACGGCAAGCAGCTGTGGAAGGCGAAGGTCGGGCCGATCTGGCAGGACAAGTATCCCGGCCCGCGCGCGACGCCGACCGTCGACGGGGCGCTGATCTACAGCCTCGGCACCGAGGGCGACCTGGTGTGCCTCGAGGCGGCGACCGGCAAGGAGCGCTGGCGCAAGAGCCTGCCGCGCGACTTCGGCGGCCAGGTCATGTCGGACTGGAAGTTCGCCGAGTCGCCGCTCATCGACGGCGACCGCGTCGTGGTGACCCCCGGCGGGGCCGACGCCGCCATCGTGGCGCTGAACAAGACCACCGGCGCGACGATCTGGAAGGCGAAGATCCCGACCGTCGGCCAGGCTGGTCGCGACGGCGCAGGCTACGCGTCGGTCGTCATCTCGAACGGCGCGGGCGTCAAGCAGTACGTGCAGTTGCTCGGCCGTGGTGTTGTCGGGATCCGCGCTTCGGACGGGGAGTACCTCTGGGGCTACAACAAGGTCGCGAACGGCACCGCCAACATCCCGACGCCGATCGTGCAGGGCGACTTCGTCTTTGCGTCGTCGGGCTACCAGACCGGCAGCGCGCTGCTCAAGCTGGCGCCAGCCGCAGGCGGCAAGGTGACCGCGACCGAGGTCTACTTCCTCGACGGCAAGACCTTCCAGAACCACCACGGCGGCTTCGTGCTGGTCGACGGCCACCTCTACGGCGGCCACGGCCACCGGGCCGGACTGCCGGTCTGCGTCGAGCTCGCCACCGGCACGTTGAAGTGGGGCGGCGACATCCGCAACGAGGGCCGCGGCTCGGCGGCCATCGCCTACGCCGACGGCCATGTCTACTACCGCTACGAGAACGGTCTGGTCATCCTGGTCGAGGCGACGCCGGCCGGCTACAAGGAGAAGGGCAAGCTGCAGGTCGAGACGAGCGACCTCCTGAGCTGGGCGTATCCGGTGATCGCCGGCGGCAGGATGTATCTCCGCGACAAGGACTCGCTCTACGTCTACGACCTGCGAAAAGCGTAAGGCTTGTCGGGCTCGTAGCGCCCGCAGGGCACGCACCGTGCGGGACGGCGCGGTACAATACGGCCCCTCATGGCCAACACCGCTCCGTCTCCGCTCCAGATCCCCCAATCGGGCGACCTCGACTTCCTCGCCCTCGGCGCGCTGATCCATCGCCTCGACCCGGGGGTCGTTCCGTTCCACAAGGCGCAGACCCTGTCCGTTCACGTCAGCGGCGGCGAGTTCAACTGCGCCGCCAACCTGTCGGACTGCTTCCGCCTCAAGACCGGCATCGCCACCGCGATGGTCGACTACCCGATCGGCGACCTCATCGCCGAGCGCGTCCAGGCGATGGGCGTGAAGCCGTTCTACAAGATGTTCAAGCACGACGGCGCCTGGGGCCCGAACATGGCCGCGGTCTACAGCGACCGCGGCTTCGGCGTCCGCCCGCCGGTGGTCTTCTACAACCGCAGCAACGAAGCGGCCACGCTGCTCAAGCCGGGCGACTTCGACTGGGCCGGCATCTTCGCCAAGGGCGTCCGCTGGTTCCACAGCGGCGGCCTGTTCACCGCGCTCGGCGAGGGCACCGACGAGGTGATCATCGAGGCGATGCAGGCGGCCAAGAAAGCGGGAGCCATCGTCTCCTTCGACCTCAACTACCGCGAGAAGCTGTGGAACGCCCGCGGCGGCAACGAGAAGGCGCTGGACGTCTTCAAGAAGATCATCCAGTACGTCGACGTGCTGGTCGGCAACGAGGAAGACCTGCAGCGCGCGCTCGGCGTCCCCGGTCCGGCCGTCGCCGCCAAGTCGGGCCTCGACCCGCAGGCCTTCATCGGCATGATCGACCAGGTCACCAAGGCGTTCCCGAACATCAAGGTGGTCGCCACCACCCTGCGGGAAGTGCACTCGACCAACCGCCACACCTGGGGTGCGGTCGCGTGGATCGAGGGCAAGGCCTACGTCACGCCGATCTGCGAGCTGGACGTCTTCGACCGTGTCGGCGGCGGGGACGCCTTCGCGTCAGGCCTGTTCTTCGGGCTGCTCACCGGCGAGTCGCCGGAAGAGTGCGTGAAGCTCGGATGGGCGCACGGCGCGCTGGCGACGACGTTCCCGGGCGACACCACGATGGCCCGCCTCGCCCACGTCCGCGCGTTCGCCAAGGGCGGCTCCGCGCGCATCCAGCGGTAATCCAGCGGCCGGGCCGCCTCACCACCGGAACGTGAAGATGCTGGCGGTCCGGCTGTCGGAGTCCGGCAGGTTCGGGGGCGGGGACTTGTAGCGGTTCGGCACGGTTGCCCAGTCCGTGTAGATGGTGCCGCCGATGTAGTAACGCGGCCCCGTCTGGGTCGACTTCGTGTTCAGCGGGTCGGTCGAGAACAGCGAGTACGCCTGTTTCGGCGCCTCCCTGCCGGACAGGTCGTTCTTCGGGACGAGCTCGGTGACACCGTCGCCATCGACGTCCGCGAGGATCCACGACACGTTGAGCAGGCGGTGATAGGTGCGATCGGCGATCATGCCGCGGAGCTGGGCATTGAAGCGCTCGACGATCGCTTCGGCGTCCGGATGTGACCGACGCACCGCGAGGTGGAGCGCACGTTTCAGGAGCGGCGTCGTCCCGACACTCAGCCTCGTCCTCGCCTCGTTCGGATGGTTCTCGAGGATGTACTGGACGACGAGCTCGTCCATCAGGACGTAGTCGACCTTCTTCGCGAGCAGCAGCGCGACGCTGTCTTCCTCGCTGCGCGACGGCACCGGGACGACGCCAGACGTGACGATCGCGTCGCCGTAGGAGTACCCCTCGACGAGCGCAATCCGCCTGCCGCTGACGCCGCCGAGCCCCGTTGCCGAGACGTCGTCGCCGCGTCGGCCGACCAGGACCAGCCGGTTCTCGAGGTACGGCTGCGAGTACAGGAGTACGCGCTCGCGCCCGGCGTCCTTCCAGGCCGCGGCGCTGCCGTCGTAGCGGTCGCTCACGAGCGCGGCGGCGAACTGCGCGGGCTCGACGATCGTCGTGTCGCCCTTCAATCCGGCGCGCCCGAGCGCGGTCTCCACGAGATTCAGCGCGATGCGCGGCTTCCCGGCCTCGTTCGTGAACGGGGGCCACGGCGTCGAGACGAACCGCAGGGGAGCCACCGGCGCGGACTGGCCGGACAGGGATGCGGCGCCCAACGCGAGCGCCAGCGCGACGACGGCGCCAGGGATGAGCCGCATGAAATTCCTCCACCCGCAGACTAGTTCACGGCGGCGGCCATGGTCCACGACACCGTGTTCGCCGGCGCGTCGGCCCTCGTTAGACAGAGCGGGGTCGCGTGGCAGGCTGCACGGAACTCGGGCTCTGGCCACGGACGAGGTGTCCAGGCCGGAGCAGTTCCGGTCGAACGCGCCGCGGCTTCCTGACGGAGGGGCACGTGCTCCGCAGGCTTCGTGACAGAATCCGCCGGAAGGTCGAGCGCGGGGTGCGGGCGTTTTACTACGGGTTCGTCTACGGCCGCACCGCCGTGCCGCAGTTCCTGGTCTCTGGCGCGGCCAGATGGGAGGCGGCGCGGCCCCGGGGCGACACGCCGCAGACCGCAGAGTCCTGGGACGAGGAATACCGTCGCGGCCGGTGGACGTTCCTTCGCACCTCGTCCGAGCGGCCACGCTACAGCGTGATCGTCGGGCTGCTGGCCGCTTCACCTTCACCCTCGGTCCTCGACGTCGGCTGCGGCGAAGGCGTGCTCTACCAGCAGTTCCGCCCCTACGGCTATTCCCGATATCTCGGCCTGGACCTCTCCCACGAGGCGATCGATCGGGCCACCGCCTGCGCTGGCCCTGACGCGACGTTCATGCAGGCGGACGCCGGCACGTTTCAGGCGGACGGACCGTTCGACGCCATCGTCTTCAACGAGATGCTCTACTACCTGCCCGAGCCGCTGCAGGCGGTCCAGCGCTACGCGCGCGCACCCTCGCGCCGGGAGGGCGCATCATCGTGTCGATGTGGCTGGGCTCGCCCCGCGCCGTCTGCATCCTGCGGCAACTGCGCGACGGCGCTGCCGTTCGTCGACGAGACGCTGGTCGGCCACCTCGGCCACCAATGGAAGCTGACCGTGTTCGGGCGGCCGGAGCCGTGAGAGAGCGCGGCGCATCTCCTTCCCTTTCTCGCCACTGTCGATTCGAGGGATCCTCGTTCGACGTGCTGGTAGAGGAGGGAAGGAACGTCATGAACGTCGTGCTTTGGATCCTGCAGGTGCTGCTCGCGCTGGCCTTCGCCGCCCACGGCTGGCTCTTCCTCGCCCCGCCGCCCGAGATCAAGGTGCAGATGGACGCGAACCTGCCGCAGTGGTTCCAGCTCTTCATGGGCGTGGCCGAGGTGGCCGCGGCCATCGGGCTGATCCTGCCGGGGCTCACGCGAGTGATGCCGTTCCTGGTGACGTGGGCCGCCGTCGGGATCATGATCATCATGGTGTCGGCGACGGGCTACCACGCCGTCCGCGGCGAGTACAGCTCGTCGGTGATCACGTTCATCCTGCTCCTCATGGCGACGTTCCTCGTCTACGGGCGGCAGCGGCTGCGGCCGATCGCCGCCCGCGGCGCCGTCCGAGGCCTGCGGCTCAGCTGCGATCGAGGTGCGGCGATGGCGCAGCGTCCGCCGAGGTCGGCGCGCAACTGCTCCGAACTTACGGGCTGCTAGTTCCGACCCACGGCCTTGGGCGCCGCATACTCGAGGACCTGGCCGTCTCTCACCAACCGTTCGCGCAATTGCGCGTACGGCAGATCCTGCACGGCCACGCCGGCATCCAGTGCCAGCGCAGCGGCCGTCGCCGCCGATTGCGCGAGCACCATGAACACCGGCTCCATCCGGATCGAGCCAAACGCGATATGCGAGCTGGACAGGCACACGGGCACGAGCAGGTTGTCTGCCTGCCCACGCTTCGGCACCAGCGAGCCGTAGGCGATTTCGTACGGCCCGGCGGTCGGGACGCCGATGTCTCCCTCGTTCTGGACGCCGCCGTCGGGCGTGATGTAGCGCTGCACGTTGTGTGAATCGATGGTGTACGAGCCCATCCCAACGGATTGCGGCGTCGGCCGGCGCTTCAGCAGCTCGTTCTCCGTCATGACGAACGTTCCAACCATGCGGCGCGCCTCGCGAACGTAAATCTGGTGCGGCCAGCCGCCGTTGTCCTGAAACTCGTCCTTCGGCAGGCCCCAGCGGCGCATCTCGGCCTGGACCTCTTTCGGGACGCGCGGATCGTTGGCGATGAAATAGAGCCATCCCTTCTGGTACGTCTCGTGCTCCTTCAGGATCTCGCGCCGGCGGTCGTAGGACGCTTCCGGGTAGTCGTAGTTGAACCCGATATTGTCGGTGCTGAACGGGCCGTGATTGTTGCTGTCGGTCTTCCGGTTGGGAATGGGATCGAACTTGTCGAACGTCTCGCGCCAGCCGGCGTCGTAGATCCGGACGAGGAGCTCGTACTGCTTCGGGTCGTAGCCATCCGGCTTCGGAAAGGGAATCCGATTGTCGGGATGGTCGGTCACGCAGTAGCGATAGCAGTAGGCCTGGATCCGCTTGTCGGCCTGCCCGAATTCGCCCGGCGGCGTGGTGCTGATCCGCGGCAGCACGCCGCTGGACGGATCGTCAGGCACGACGTACGGGCTGATCGTCGTCTTCAGCGCACCAAAGTGGTGGCGGTGGTGCAGGACGCCCGTCTGCACGCCGTTCCACTGCTCGCCATACGTACTGCCGCGCCTCGCGTCCCACGTGGTACTCGACGCCGGCCGCGGCCATGAGATCGCCCTCGTAGGTCGCGTCGATGAACATCCGTCCCGCGTACGTCCGTCCGCTCAACATCCGGATGGACGTGATGCGGCCGCGGTCCTTCGTGACGCCGTGCGACTCGATCCAGCCATTCATCGCGATGAACGGGAATCCGGTGCTCGCGCACGAGATCTTCGAAGACCTGCTCCGCCACGTGCGGCTCGAAGATCCACATCGTCCGCTGCTCGCCGTCGATGGCGGGTGTGCCTTGTCCCTTGTTTCCGTATTCCTCGCGGCGCTGCCACTTCCACGTGTCCGGACGTTGATACCGCTGCCAGACGCGGTGATAGAACTCGCGCGACAGGCCGCCGATCACCGCCTTGTTGCCGGTATCGGTGAATCCCAGCCCGCCGCTGGACAGCCCGCCCAGGTGTGTGTCGGGCCCGACGATCACCACCGTCTTTCCCATCCGCTGCGCCTGAACGGCGGCAATCACGCCGGCGGAGGTGCCGCCGTAGACCACCAGGTCGTAGGTCGGCGGCGGCTGTGCGCCGGAGAGCAACGCCACTGCGGCGGCGAGACCGACAACCTCGAGAACACGCATGCACAAACTCCCGGCAGATCAGGACGGCGCGTGCGCCCTTGCGGCTATGGGCTCCGGCTACTCCGGACAGGCGACCGGGTTGACCGGCTTCGGCTCGATGCCCTGCGCCCGCAGCGCCAGCGTGCGCACGGCGCCGACCATCGACATCAGGCCCATGCCCTTGCCCATCGAGATGTTCTGGCGGAACAGGCGCTCGACGATCTCGGGCGAGACCGTCGCGATCTCCGCCGGCGTGAGGCCCGAGAGCGTCTTGGTGAGCATCGTCGCCATCGCCTTCGCCGAGATGCCGGACGGGTTCTCCACCGCGAAGTAGAGGTTCATCTTCCCGTCCGGCTGCAGCCTCGCCCAGACGTAGGCTTCGGACTCGCAGGCGGGCACGAGGTGGTCCTTCCCGAAGGGCCGCGTGGCCACTTCGGGAGGAACCGGTTTGAAGGCGTCGGCGAAGGAGATGAGGACCTGCGCGCGCTCGGACGGATCGTCGAAGGTCGCGAACGTGTCGAGCAGATCCTGCAGGGGTTCCGGGTAGGCCACGGGGGATCGCGTGTCGCTCACGGATCCCATCTTGCCTTACTTCCGTACTTCCTTCCCTCACTTCTCGATCGGGCAGGCCGACCGAGTTGCCCCATTCCGTCCAGCTGCCGTCGTAGTTGCGGACGTTCGGGAAGCCGAGCAGGTAGGTGAGCGCGAACCACGTGTGGCTGCTGCGCTCGCCGATGCGGCAGTAGGCCGTGACCGGCTTGGACGGGTCCAGGCCCTGCTCCTCGATGTAGAGCTTCTTCAGCTCGTCGACGCTCTTGAACGTACCGTCCTCGGGGTTGACGGCCTTGGCCCACGGCACGCTCTTCGCGCCCGGGATGTGGCCGCCGCGCAGCGCGCCCTCGTTCGGGTAGTCGGGCATGTGCAGGCGCTTGCCGCTGTACTCGTCGGGGCTGCGGACGTCGACCAGCTGCCCCTTCTCCTGCACGACCTTGACGACCTCGTCGCGGAAGGCGCGGATGGTCTTGTCGTTGCGCTCCGGCGACTTGTACTGCGTCGGCGTGAAGGTCGGCGTCTCGCGGCTCATCTCGCGGCCTTCCTTCTCCCACTTCAGGCGGCCGCCGTTGAGGATCTTGGCCTTGGTGTGGCCGAACAGCTGGAAGACCCAGAACGCGTAGGTCGCCCACCAGTTGTTCTTGTCGCCGTAGAAGACGATGGTCGTGTCGGGCGTGGCGCCGATGCGCGACATCAGCGCCTCGAACCCGTCGCGGTTGATGTAGTCGCGGCGGATCTGATCGTTCAGGTCCGCGGTCCAGTCGACGTGCGCGGCGCCGGGGATGTGACCCGACGCGTAGAGCAGCGTGTCCTCGTTCGACTCGATGACACGGATGCTGGGATTGTTCAATTGTCCGGCGAGCCACTCGGTGCTCACCAGGACGTCCGGCTTGGCGTAGGCGGAAGCGGCGGTGCTCATCCGCGTAGTATAGGCCGGCGTTCGCGGCCAGACCCCAGGCCTTGACGCCGTCGTCGCTGACCGGGTGAGGGCCGCCGTTCACCGATCCCGGCCGAACTCATCGGTCACCGCTCCGTCACATCGACCATGCTGACGCTGACCGCGCTCGTGAAGCAGTTCGGTTCCAACCGCGCCGTCGACGGGCTGTCGCTAACTGTCGGCAAGGGCGAGGTTTTCGGCCTGCTCGGGCCGAACGGCGCGGGCAAGAGCACGACCGTCCACATGGCGGTCGGTCTCGTCGAGCCGACGTCCGGCCAGGTCGACGTCGGCGGCCTCGGGTCGCCGCGTCAGCCGGCCGTTCGCGCCCGCATCGGCGTGGCGCCGCAGGCGCTCTCGCTCTACGAGCTCCTGACGGCCGAGGAGAACCTGGCGTTCTTCGGCCGGGTCTACGAGATGAGGGGGGCGCGGCTCGCGGAGCGCATTACGTGGGCCCTGCAGTTCGTCGGCCTCGCCGACCGCCGCCGCGATCTGGTCAACACCTACTCGGGCGGCATGAAGCGGCGGCTGAATCTCGCCGCGGCGATCCTGCACGATCCTGATCTCGTGCTGCTCGACGAGCCGACGGTCGGCGTCGATCCCCAGTCGCGCAACGCGATCTTCGACAGCCTGCTGGAGCTGAAGGCAGCGGGCAAGACCATCGTCTACACGACGCACTACATGGAGGAGGCCGAGCGCCTCTGCGATCGCGTGGCCATCATCGACCACGGCAAGCTGCTCGGGCTCGACACGGTGCGTGGACTGACCGCGACGCACGGCGGGCCGCCGACGCTGATCCTGCGCACCGGCGACCGCGAGGAGCGCATCGAGACGCGCGATCCACTGGCCGAGCTCAATCGCCAGGCCGCGGCCCGCGGCGCGGCGATGCCCGCCGAGTTCGAGGTGGCGACGCCCACCCTGGAGCAGGTCTTCCTGCACCTGACCGGCCGTTCGCTGCGCGACTGACCCGCTTCGACGAGGACCTCCGACATGGCTGCCGGTACTCGCAATCGCCCTCAAGGATCTCAAGCTGCTGTTCCGGGTCAAGGCCGCGTGGTTCTTCACGCTGGCCTGGCCGCTCATCGTCGCGATGATCTTCGGCGCGCTGTTCGGCGGCAGCAACCGCGGCCCGTCGCGGATGTTCATCGCCATCGCCGACGAGGATCAGACGCCGGCGTCGAAGGCGTTCGTCGACGCGCTGGCGAAGCGCGAGGGCTTCGACGTGCTGCAGACGTCCGCCGCGGAAGCGACCGACCTGGTCCGCCGCGGCCGCCGCGTCGGCGCGGTGCGCATTCCCAAGGGCTTCGGCGACGCCAGCGGCCGGATGTTCTTCGGAGCACCGCCGACGGTGGAGCTGCGCATCGATCCGTCACGCCAGGCCGAGACAGCGATGCTCCAGGGATTCCTGCTCGAGCAGGCGGCGAAGCGCATGCAGACGCTGTTCGGACCCACGCACGGCCAGCCGCGGCGAGATTGCCGGCATGCTCGAGAACGTGAAGAAGCAGCCGGCGGGCAGCATCCCCGGGCAGTCGGACCTGCAGTCGATGCTCGGCTCGCTCGACGCCTTTCTCGGCAAGCAGGCCCAGGCCGCGCCACCGGCGTCCGGCGCCGCGCCGCCGGCCGGCGGCGGCTGGCAGCCGCTCGTCATCGACGTCACCAGCGTCCAGCGGCAGCGCGAAGGGCCGGCCAACGGCTACCAGATCACGTTTCCGCAGGGCATGCAGTGGGGCATCCTCGGCTGCATGATGTCGTTTGCCATCAGCCTCGCCGTCGAGCGGACGCGCGGCACCCTGACACGCCTGCTGATGTCGCCGGCGCCGGCGTGGGCGCTGCTGGCCGGCAAGGGCCTGGCCTGCTACGCAGCGATCCTGATCGTCGAGACGTCGCTCGCGATCATCGGCGCGGCGTTCTTCGGCGTGCGGCCGGGCTCGCCCGGCCTGCTCGTCCTCGCGCTGCTCGTGGTGCCGATCGGGTTCGTCGGCCTGATGATGCTGGTCGCGTCGCTGGGCCGTACCGAGGAAGGCGCGTCGGGGGCCGGCTGGGCGCTGATGATGCCGATGTCGATGCTCGGCGGGGGCATGATTCCGCTCGCCATGATGCCGGCGTGGATCCAGCCGATCAGCTACCTGAGCCCGGTGCGGTGGGCGATCATCTCCTTCGAAGGCGCGATCTGGCGCGGGTTCTCGCTTGCGGAGATGGCCCTGCCTTGTGCCATCCTCATTGGCATCGGCGCCGTCGCCTTCGCGATCGGCGCCCGCCGCTTCCAGGCCACGCTCGCATGACCACCACGCAGCCGACCTCTTCGACCGATCCCACGCTCGACCTCGCTCGCATCCGCGCCGCCTTCCCGGCGCTGGCGCGCGTCCACGGCGGGCACTCCGTCGCCTACTTCGATGGACCGGGCGGTACCCAGGTGCCGGAGGTGGTGGTGGAGGCGTTCGCCGGCTATCTGCGGCATCGCAACGCCAACACGCACTGGCGCTATCCGACCAGCGAGCAGACCGATGCCGCGCTGGCGGCGGCGCGGCAGACGGTCGCCGACCTGCTGCACTGCGGCGCCGACGAGGTGTCGTTCGGCGCCAACATGACGACGATCACGTTCCATCTCGGACGGGCGCTGGCGCGCCAGTGGGGCCCCGGGGACGAGATCGTCATCACCGAGCTCGATCACCACGCCAACCAGGACACCTGGCGCGCGGCCGCCGCGGATCGCGGGCTGACGGTGCGCGCCGTCAAGTTCGATCAGGCGCGGCTCGAGCTGGACTGGGACGACTTCGCGCGGCAGATCACGCCGCAGACGAAGCTCGTCGCCATCGGCGCGGCGTCGAACGCCGTCGGCACGATCAACGACGTCGCACGTGCGGTGGCGCTGGCCAAGTCGGTGGGCGCGCTGACGTTCGTGGACGCGGTGCACTTCGTGCCGCACGCATCGACCGACGTGCAGGCGCTCGGCTGCGACTTCCTCGCGTGCTCCGCCTACAAGTTCTACGGGCCGCACCTCGGCATCCTCTACGGCCGGCGCGAGCTGGTCGACGCGCTCGACGCACCGAAGCTGCAGCCGGCGCCGGACTACTCGCCGGAGCGGCTCGAGACCGGCACGCAGAACCACGAAGGGATCGTCGCCGCCGCCGCGGCCGTCGACTTCCTCGCCGGTATCGGCGGCTTCGCGGCGGGAGGCGCGCCCGGCGATCGGCGGGGCGCCCTGGAGCGCGCGTTCGCCGCGCTGCACGGACGTGGCGACGCCCTGCTGGCGCGCCTCTGGAACGGGCTGGGCGGGATCGATGGCGTGCGGCTGTACGGCCGGCTGCCCGGGCAGCCGCGGACGCCGACGGTGGCCTTCACCGTCGCCGGCCGCGACGCCGGCGACGTCGCCGCGCACCTGGCGGCGCGCGGCGTCTTCGTGTCGCACGGCGATTTCTATGCGTCGACGGTGGTGGCGCGGCTGAAGCCCGGGCCGGGCGGCCTGGTCCGCGCCGGCTGCGCCTGCTACACGACCGAGAGCGAAGTCGATCGGCTGATCGAGGGCGTCCGCTCTCTCGGACCGGCCTGACCCGGTTACCGGAACAGGTAGAGACCGCCCAACACCCCGCCGACGACGCCCCCGACCGGAAAGCCGATCAGGAAGCCCTTGAAGCCGGGGTCGTCGCACCCGCCGCAGTCGCCGTCGATCGCGGCGCCGAGGTAACCGCCCGCGAACGCGCCGCCCACCGCGCCGACGGCGGCACCAGCGATCCGGCGCCCGATGCGCGCGCCCTTGGACCGTTCGGTCCCCGGAGTCGCCGGGCCCGCTTGCAGCGCCACCCGCTCCGCCTTCGGCGCACCGACGTCCGCCAGCGGCCCGGCGTCGCCGGGCGACCACGCCAGACGCTCCACGGCTGCCGAGATCGGCCGGTCGGTCGGCTCGGCGGCGGCAATTCCAGATCCCGCCAGCAACGCCATGAGGGTGACGGCGGCCCGTGCTCCACGTGTCATTTCAATTCCTCCAAGCGGTCATGCGCAGGACCGCCGCGCGTCGGCTCAGCTCCACATGGGCTGCCAGGCTGATGGCCCGTCAACGGAAGACGGGCCGCCCAGCACGCCGCCGTGCCGGTCCGCAAGCGCGGCGCTCGGCGCGCCGCAGCATCGATGTCTCGCCCGCGCTCCCAGCCGCCGACTTACCCGCGACGTAAGCGCTTACGTGCGACGAAAGCGCCAGCCACCGCGATCCGGCGGTTTTCGCGGCAATCACGCGCGGCCGCTCTGGTATCGAAGTTGCCTTTAGTGGGGCCATCCACCCGCTGCGGATGGATGGGCGCAGAGCACCAACCGGGGTGCGGCAGACACACTGAATGGGCGTTCGGTGGCAGGAGCGTTCCGGGGAAGTTTTCTGCGTCCCTCCATCCGCAGTCGGGCCACACACGCCTCAGGTGTGTGCGCCGCACCCGCCGCCCGCGGGCCGGCGCCGCGACGCGCCCAGCGTCGCGAATCGCAGCCGGCACGCTCAACGGGCGGCCCTACGGCCGCGCGTGAGAGCGCGGCCGTACGACCAGCCACGTGCGGCAGACACACTGAATGGGCGTTCGGTGGCAGGAGCGTTCCGGGGAAGTCTTCTGCGTCCCTCCATCCGCAGTCGGACCACACACGCCTCACGTGTGGTGCGCCGCACCCGCCGCCCGCGGGCCGGCGCCGCGACGCGCCCAGCGTCGCGAATCGCAGCCGGCACGCTCAACGGGCGGCCCTACGGCCGCGCGTGAGAGCGCGGCCGTACACCAGCCACGTGCGGCAGACACACTGAATGGGCGTTCGGTGGCAGGAGCGTTCCGGGGAAGTCTTCTGCGTCCCTCCATCCGCAGTCGGACCACACACGCCTCACGTGTGGTGCGCCGCACCCGCCGCCCGCGGGCCGGCGCCGCGACGCGCCCAGCGTCGCGAATCGCAGCCGGCACGCTCAACGGGCGGCCCTACGGCCGCGCGTGAGAGCGCGGCCGTACAGACCAGCCACGTGCGGCAGACACACTGAATGGGCGTTCGGTGGCAGGAGCGTTCCGGGGAAGTTTTCTGCGTCGTCAGGTCTGCGGCCGGCCTCTCGCGGCCGGCCGCTGGGCCGCGCCTTTCAGCGTGCCGGCTGCCTCGCGCGCGGCGCGCGGCGGCGCCGTCACGCGGGCGGCACTGCTAACATCGCGGGCGATGGCTTCGCAACGCTCGCTGCGCGAGGTCGCGCTCGAGCGCACCTTCTCGCTCTACTTCGCCCACTTCGCGCTCTGGCTGGCCTTGCTGCTCCCGGTCGTCGCGACCGGGTCGGTGATCTTCCTGGCCGTGCGCTCGGCGATCACCGGGACGCTCGGCCCGGACGCTTCGGCGGAGATAGTCCAAGGGTCGATGGCCGCCGCCTGGACCGCGGCGCTGGTCTGGGGGCTGGCCGGCGTCGGCGGGGGACAGATCTGCGCGCTGCTCGTGCTGGATCGGCGCGCCCATCCCGGCGTCAACATGGTGCTGCTCGCGGTGCTGCGGCGCGCGCCGCGCCTGCTTGCGACGGCGAGCGTCCTGGTCGTCGTGATCGGCGCCGCCGGCCTGGCCGGGCTGGCGGTGGCGGCCGGATTGATCTACCTGCCGCAGCTCGTGCTGCCCACGTTCGGCGTCTCGACCGGCACGGCGCGGACGCTATCGCTGCTGATCACGCTGCCGATGCTCGTCGCCGGCCTGGCGCCCGCGGTGTGGGCGCTGGCTCGCTATGCCCTGGCCCTGCCGCTGTCGGCGATCGCGGAAGCGTCGCCGTTCGCGATCCTCAGCCTCTCGCGGCGCTTGAGCCGCGGACACGCGGTGGCGGTCGTCGGCCTGCTGGTGGTGACGCTGCTCGCCAACTCGGTGCTGGTGCTGTTGAGCCGAGCCGCCGGCTCGCTCGTGACGCTGCTGTTCTGGCGCGAGCAGTTCCGGCCCATCTTCGGGGCCGGGCCGCTCGACGCGGCGTCGACCGGCGCGGGGGCGTGGATCCAGCTCGGCGCGACGATCTTCGCCAACGTGCTCACGGTGCCACTGGTGCTGCTGCCGCTGGCGGTGCTCGCGGTGGAGCTGACCCGTGAGGAGCGGCACGCCGACGTCCACTGAGACGCGCCTGAAAGAAGAATCGCCGGACGGTCGGTCAGACCATCCGGCGATGAACACCCTCGGGGCGAAGAACTATCGCGGCACCTGGACCGCGATGCGGATCGTCTTGCGGTACTTGATGGGCTTGCCGTCGGCGGTCGCCGGCTGGTACTTCCAGCCCTTCGCCGCGCTGGTGACCATGCCGTCGTAGACCGGGTGGATCGGGCTGAGGAATCTCGCCTCCTCGACCTTGCCGGTCTCGTCGATCATCAGCTCGAGGACGCCGGCCTTGAGCTGCGTCATGCGGATCAGGTTCGACGGAATCGGCGGCACCTTCTGTAGGATCGCGACCGGCGGCACGACCATGGCGGCCTTGGCGACGGGTTCGACCGGCGCGGCGGTGGGCGCCAGGGCGGCCGCGGGCTTACCGGGCGTGGTCGACAGATTCAGGAAGCCCTTGGCGAGCGTTCCGAGGTCGGCCAGCTTGCCCTGCATGTCCGGGTCGGCCAGCATCTGCATCAGCTGCTCGAAGCCCGCGCGGGCGTCGGCCGTCTGCTTCTTGTCGTAAGCGGCCTTCGACTCGGCGTACAGCTGCGTCGCGAGCTGCGGCAGCAGATCGCGGCGGACCTCGGTGAACGCGGCGACGACGCGCGGCGGCGTCGCACTGGTGTCCAGCGTGTAGAGCGGGTCGCTCTTCACCACCACGCCCATCGCCATGCGGGCCTCGTCCTTGCGCCCGAGCGCCAGCAGGCAGAGGAAGCGGTATTCCTCGACGTCGCGCGCGTCGGTCGCCGACAGCGTCGCCTTGTTCGCGGCCAGGTGCTGCAACGTGGAGAGCGCCTCGTCGTACGCCGCCGCCTGATACTGCGTGCGGGCGTTGGCGAGCAGATCCTGCGCACCGGCGAGCCGCGGGATCGACATCAGGAGCAGCGTCGCCAGCATCAGGGCCCACAGGACCATGGGATGCAGCGGCGCCGTTGCCGGGAGCGCCTGGGCGCGCGTTGTCGACATGTGGCGGATGGGCTTCATGACACGGTCCTCGATCGACGGTCTCTCACTTCTTCGTGAGCGTCACGGCCAGCCGCGTCGGCTTGCCGCTCGCAACGGTCACCATCTGTCGCAGCTCCGGGAACTGCGGGTTGCGGAAGATCACTTCGTGCGTGCCAGCGCTCACCGACGCGTTGGCAATCGGCGTCTCGCCGAGGCTGCGGCCGTCCAGGTAGACCTCGGCCCACGGCGCCGCGTTCAGGTTGACCGTGCCGTCGGGTACGTTGACCTCGACGCGGGCGACGCGGCCGGCCGATACCTCGACACGCTTCGCCGTGGAGTAATCGGCAGCCCGGAGCTGAAGGTCATACGTGCCCGGGGCGAGGGGCAGGCGGCGGCCCGACGAGCCGAGCAGACGGCCACCGTGGAGGACCTGCATGTCGATCGGGGCGGCGATCAGCACCCAGCCGTTGCTCGGCTCGGCGGCCGCGGCCGCGACCGTCGACGCCTCGGCGACCTGCGGCCGATCGAGCGTCAGGCGCAGCGTGGCGGTGGCGCCCGCTTCCACCTCCACCGACTGCCTGGCGTTGGAGCCGTCGGCGCTGGTCACGGAGACCGCGTGCGAGCCGGGCGACAGGTCGAGGACCGTGATCGGCGTCACGCCGGCCGGCTTGTTGTCGACCAGCACCTTGGCGCCGGCGGGATCCGAGCGCACGAACAAGCTGCCCGTCTGGACGGCGCGATCGAGGTCGACGCTCTGCGTCACTTCGGCGCCGGCGACGACGCCGACGGTCAGGGTCCGGGCCTTGCTGTTGGCCTCGAGCCGGACGCGGTGCGGGCCGGCCGGCAGATCGAGGCGCAGCGGCGTCATCCCGCGCGGCGCGTCGTCGATGTAGACGCGCGCCTGCGGCTTCGATTCGAGCGCCAGCGTGCCGAGCTCCTTGGCTGCGTTGGCGCCGGCGCCAATCGCCGTCGACGACCCCGGCTTGCTGCTGCACGCCGACACCGCGACGAGCGCGGCGCTGAAGGCGATGAGAAGGGATCGCTGGGGTTTCACAGGTGTCCTCGTGCTGCTGGGCGCGGTGGCTCGTCAGCGCTCTTTGTCTACCTGAGCATGTTCACGGTGACCCGACCGGTTTCTCCGGCCTTGACGACGACGGTCTGCTTCAACTCGCCGTGCTGGGGATTGCGGAAGACGAGCTCGTGTGATCCAGCCCGAAGGGCGACGTTGGCGATGGGCGTCTCGCCCAGGCCGCGGCCGTCGACGGTGACCTCGGCCCACGGCGTCGCGTTGATGCTCAGGTTCCCTTCCGGGAGCGCAATCGTCACGCGGACGGTCTTGCCGGGCAGCACCTGCACGGTGCGCGTGGCCTGGAAGCCGAGGCTGTCGTTGCGGATCTCGATCAGGTGGCTGCCGGGGTCGAGCGCGACCCTGCCCGATGCCGACGAGCCGAGCAGCCGTCCGTCCTCGACGATCTGGAGGTCTTCCGGCGCCTCGACGATCACGAAGCCCGGCGTGGGCGGCGCGGGGGCAGCGGCCGCGCTCGCCGCGGCGGCGGCAGCGGCGCGATCCGGCCCCTTGGTCAGCTCGACGAGCTGCGCGATTTCCTTGCCGGCGACGACGTTGACCTCGAGGGTCTTGGTCAGGCCGCCGTTGGCCTCGACGCGCACGCGGTGGACGCCGGCCGCCAGATCGAGGCGCAGCGGCGTGGTGCCCTTCGGTGACTCGTCGATGAACACGCGGGCCCGCGGCGTCGAGTCGATCGACAGCGTGCCGGTGGACGCTGCCGCGGCGACAGTGGGAGTCGCGGCAGTGGCGCCGCCGCCGAACGGCTTGACCACGAAGACCACCACCGCGGCGATGGCGGCGACCGCCGCGATCCCGCCGCCGATGATCAGCATCTTCTTCGAGCCGCTGCTGTCCGAGGTGGACGCGTGGCCGTGCGAATCGTCGTAGCCGAGCAGTGCGTGGCTGATGGCGGCGGGCTTCGCCACCTTCACCTCGCGTGAGATCTCCCGCTTCTTCGGCGTCCAGGCCTGCGCCGGCGGCAGATCCGAATCGGCCGGCGCCTGCACCGCGCCGTGCATCGGCAGGTCGGGGTCGGCGGCGGGGGCGGCCTCTTCGACAACGGCCGGCAGTTCGGCCGTCGGCTCGACGACGGGCGGCATGTAGGCCTGATGCGATCCGGAGTCACTGCGGGTGACCGGCACCGGCATCTCGAGCGTGGCGGGCGGCGTCCACGGCGTTTCGACCGCGGCCCTGGCAACGGGCAGCTCGGACTCGGGGGCCGGCGGCGGCGCGTCGACCGGTGCCGGCGTGGGCGGTACCGACGCCTGCGGCGCCGGCATGCTGATCATGGTGGCGGGCTCGCCTTCGATCTCGCCGGCGGCGCGCGTCACGAGATCGGCAACGACGTCCGGCGTGGCGACGAGCCCGGCGCTGGCGATCGCCTCGTCGAGCGAGGCCTGCGCGTCGATCGCCGAGGCGAACGGCCCGCCGAGACGGAGCGCGCGCGTCAGCCAGCTGACGATGGCGGGGTGCAGCGGCTGCGTGCGGCCGTCGGTGCCGATCTCCTCGGCACTGTTCAGCAGCGTCGCGAACGGCGGCGGGTACTGGCGGTCGTAGATCGAGCGGCCGCTCACCAGCGTCAGGCCGAGATAGCCGAGCTGATAGACGTCCGAGGCCTGGGTGAACGCTTCGCTGCCGTCCGACGGCAGCGCCAGGCGATAGTCCTGCCACGCCTGCTGCGGCGTCAGGCCGAGCGAGGCGAGGCCGGCGCCGGCGACGTATTCCGTGACGACGATGCGGCCGGCCGGCGTCACCACGATCCGCTCGGGGTTCAGCGAACCGTGACTCAGGTCGCCGCCGATCGCGTGCAGCTGCGCGACGGCCGTGACCATCTGCTGCAGCAGGCACATCCCGACGATCAGCTCGATCGGGACGGCGCTGCTCTGGGCCGAGCGCAGCAGCTCCGACAGGCGCTGGCCGTCGGCGTAATTGGAGACGATGGCCAGCGCAGCGTTCTGGCCGGACGGGCGATCGACCTGGCGCACGCGTGCGTAGGCGGCGTGGCGGAAGTCGGCGAGGCGGCGCTGGCGTTCCCGGACCGCCGCTTCGAATGCCGGCGACGATGCGAGTTGCGGTCGCAGCCGGAGCATCTCGAGGCGACCACCCGACTTCTTGTCGAAGCCGAGGACCCGGTAGCCGAGCGCGTCCGAAAATGGCGCGACCGTCGCGGGGGACTTTGGGGGGAGCGCACTCATGGCAGTACAGACATCGGCACAGTTCCGCTCTTGGCTCAACGCGACTGCGGCCCCTGGAGCGACCTGGCCGGATAGGGCGCTCCGATCTGCCGCATTGCACAGATGTGTCGCGGGCGCTCACGACAGTGCAAGGCGCACGCCACCGCCGGCCGGAGCGGCCGGTGTGCGCAAACCGCGCGTTTCTGTTTCGTTCTGAGCAGCGGGCAGGCGCTGGCCGACAAAACTGGCGTCGGACTGACGACGCGGGGCGTCGGTCCGTCGGCTCGGCTGCCGGCGGCGGGCGATGGGTCGGCGGGTGGGGCGGCGGTGGGGCGACGGGCCGACTGGCGCGGCGCCGAAAGACACTAAGATGGCCGAGGTGAGGTGCTCCACATGGCCGCATACCGCGTTGCCGCCCTATCCGTCTGCCTGATGCTCGCGATGACCACCGCAGACACGCAGATCCGCTATCCCGAGACCCGCAAGACGGACCAGGCCGACGACTATTTCGGCCACGAAGGTCGCCGACCCCTATCGCTGGCTCGAGGACGACAACAGCGCCGAGACCGCGGCCTGGGTCGAGGCCCAGAACAAGGTCACCTTCGATTACCTGGCGAAGATTCAAGCCCGCGAGCCGCTGAAGGCGCGCTTGACCACGCTGTGGAACTTCGAGCGGTACGGCGTCCCGAGCCGCGAGGGCGAGTTCTACATCTTCGCGCGCAACGACGGGCTGCAGAACCAGTCGGTGTACTACCGCGCCAGGTCGCTCGATGCCGCGCCCGAGGTGCTGATCGATCCGAACACGCTGTCGGCCGACGGCACCGTCGCGCTCGCCGACACCGCTTTCACCGATGACGGCCGGCTGATGGCCTACGCGCTGGCCAAGAGCGGATCCGACTGGCACGAGTGGCGGGTGCGCGAGGTGGCGACCGGCAAGGACCTGCCGGATCTGGTCGAGTGGTCGAAGTTCTCCGGGGCCGCCTGGCTCAAGGACGGCTCCGGGTTCTATTACGGCCGCTTCGACGCGCCGAAAGCCGGCGACGAGCTGCAGGCGGTGAACCAGAACCAGCGCATCTACTTCCACAAGATCGGCACGCTGCAGACGGCGGACACGCTGGTCTACGAGCGCCCCGATCACCCGACGTGGGGCTTCAGCCCGGTGGTCACCGACGACGGCCGCTACCTGCTCGTCTACCAGAGTGAAGGGACGGAGAACAAGAACCGGGTGTTCGTCCAGGATCTGGCGACGCCGGGCTCGACGCTGCAGCCCTTCCTCGATGCGTTCGACGCCTACTACACCGTCGTCGGCAACGACGGCCCGACCTTCTACGTGGCGACCGATCGCGACGCGCCGCGCGGGCAAGCTGGTGGCGATTGGCCTGGACGCGCCGCAGCCGGCGGCGTGGAAGCCGCTGGTCGCCCAGGGGCCCAACCGCGACGTGCTCGACGCGGTCACGCATGCTCGGCGATCGCTTCGTCGTCACCTGGCAGATCGACGCGCGGCACGCGCTGCGCGTCTACGACCTGCGCGGCGCGCTCGAGCGCGAGGTCGCGCTGCCGACGCTCGGCTCGGTCGGCTTCTCCTCGCATCGGCGCGATCGCGAAGGGTTCTACTCGTTCACGTCGTTCACGTATCCGTCGTCGGTCTATCGCTACGATCCGGCCGCCGGCGCGCAGCGCGCCGTTCCGGACGCTGAAGCTGGCCTTCACGCCGTCGGACTTCGAGACCACGCAGGTCTTCTACACGTCGAAGGACGGCACGAAGATCCCGATGTTCATCACCGGCCGCAAGGGCGTCGTGCGCGACGGGAAGGCGCCGACGATCCTCTACGGCTACGGCGGCTTCAACATCTCGCTGACGCCGGCCTTCTCGGTCGGCACGGTCGCGTGGCTCGAGCAGGGCGGCCTCTATGCCGTGCCCAACCTGCGCGGCGGCGGCGAATACGGGAAGGAATGGCACGACGCCGGCCGGCTGGAGCACAAGCAGAACGTCTTCGACGACTTCATCGCCGCCGCCGAGTACCTGATCAAGGAGCGCTACACGTCGACGCCGCGGCTGGCGATCTCGGGTGGCAGCAACGGCGGCCTGCTGGTCGGCGCGGCGATGACGCAGCGGCCCGAGTTGTTCGGCGTGGCGCTGCCCGCCGTGGGCGTCATGGACATGCTGCGCTTCCACAAGTTCACGATCGGCTGGGCGTGGAAGTCGGACTACGGCAGCAGCGAGACCAAGGACGGCTTCGCCACGCTGATCAAGTACTCGCCGCTGCAGAACCTCAAGCCGGGGACGAAGTACCCGGCGACGCTCGTCACGACCGGCGACCACGACGATCGCGTCGTGCCCGCGCACAGCTTCAAGTTCGCCGCGGCGCTGCAGGCGGCGCAGGCCGGCCCGGCGCCGGTGATGATCCGCATCGAGACCAAGGCCGGGCACGGCGCCGGCAAGCCGACCAGCAAGCAGATCGCCGAGCGCGCCGACATCCTGGCGTTCGCCCTGCGCGCCCTCGGTGTCGAGGCCGAGGCGCCCCGCTCGAACCCGTGAACGAGCCGGCGGAGCAGGACGCGGTTACCGCGCCGGCTCCGCCGTCCGCTCCCAGCCTGGCCCAGGCGACACGCTTCTGGCTCGAGCTGGGGTTCATCAGCTTCGGCGGACCGGCCGGCCAGATCGCGATCATGCATCGCGCGCTCGTCGAGGAGCGGCGCTGGATCAGCGAGCGCCGCTTCCTGCACGCGCTGTCGTACTGCATGGTGCTGCCAGGCCCCGAGGCGCAGCAGCTCGCGACCTACATCGGCTGGCTGCTGCACCGCACCTGGGGCGGCCTCATCGCCGGCGGCCTGTTCGTCCTGCCGTCGTTCGGCATCCTCGTCGCGCTCTCCTGGATCTACGTCGCGTTCGGGACGCTGCCGGCGGTGGCGGGCGCCTTCGCCGCCGTCAAGCCGGCGGTGGTCGCGATCATCGTGCAGGCGGCGCATCGCCTCGGCGCCCGCGCCCTGAAGACACCGGCCGCGTGGGCGATCGCCGGGCTCTCGTTCGTCGCGATGGTGGCGGCGGTGCCGTTCCCGATCATCGTCGCGGTCGCCGCGCTCGCCGGCGTGGGGATCGGCCGCCTCGCGCCGCAGCAGTTGCGCCACGGCCCGGCGCACGGCGCCGCCGCGGCGCCCGCGGCTCCAGCCGTGATCGACGACGACACGCCGACGCCGCCGCACGCCCGCTTCCAGGGCGCGCGACTGGCGAGGGTCGTCGCCGCCGGGCTCGCGCTCTGGGCGGCGCCCCTGGCCTTGCTCGCGTCGCCGCAGGGCGAGGCGACGCTGGCGCGGATGGCCTGGTTCTTCACCAAGGCCGCGCTCCTCACCTTCGGCGGCGCCTACGCCGTGCTGCCCTACGTCGTGCAGGGCGCGGTGCACGAGCACCACTGGCTGACCGCGGCGCAGATGATCGACGGGCTCGCGCTCGGCGAGACCACGCCGGGGCCGCTGATCATGGTGGTGACGTTCGTCGGCTTCGTCGGCGGCTACGTGCAGGCGCTGTTCGGTCCCGACCGCGCCTGGCTGGCCGGTATCGCCGCCGCCGGCGTCGTCACCTGGTTCACGTTCCTGCCGTCGTTCGTGTTCGTGCTCGCCGGCGGGCCGTTCGTCGAGTCGGCGCGCGACGACGTCGCCTACGTCGCGCCGCTCGCCGCGATCACCGCCGCCGTGGTCGGGGTGATCCTGCACCTGGCGGCGTTCTTCGGCGGCCACGTGTTCTGGCCGGCCGGCCTCGCCGGACCGTTCGACCTGCGCGCGCTGGTCATCGCGCTCCTCGCGGCGATCGCGCTGTTCCGCTTCGAGCGTCACGTGATCGAAGTGATCGTGGCGTGCGCGCTGTTCGGCGCGCTGTTCGGGCGAGGCTGACGAGGCGTCAGCGAGGCGGCGAGCCGATCGCCAATCCGGACGGGCTGCGCCGGGCCGGCCCCAGGTAGCGATCGAGGAACGGCAGCAGCTCGCGCGACACGTCGGACAGCGGCAGGGCGTGCCCGGTCTCGAACACGACATGGTGCTTGTCGCCCGGCGCGGAGCCGAGCAGGTCGAAGAGCGGCCGCTGCGCGGTGTCGAGCGGGGTGGCGAAGTCGTAGCGCCCGTTCAGCATCAGGACCGGAACGCGCAGGCGCGGCGCATGGTCGTAGCTGTCGCTGTCCGGCGTGTCGTCGCCCCAGATGCCGGTCCCCTGCAGGATGGCGACCCGCAGACGCGGCTCGAGGGCGCTCAGCGCCACTCCGGCGTCGGCGCCGGCGCTCACGCCCCAGAAGGCGAGCCGGGCCCGATCGATGTCGGTCCGGGTCTCGAGCCAGTCGATGGCGCGCCCGAGATCCCGTGACCAGGCGACGCGCAGCTCCCGCCGGGCGTGCTCGCCGATCTCGTCGGGGACCACGCGCTCGTAGGTGCCCTTGTACACAGGGTAGAGGAGAGCCCGGCCACTGTTGACCACGAGGGAGACCCAGACGAGCGACATGTCCCGGCTCGAACGGAGCTGGAAGGCATCGCCCGCCGGAAACAGCACCACGGTCTGATACGGCGGCGAGGCGTTCGCCGGCAGGAACAGGAAGGCGCGCACCCGCTCGCCGTCGTAGGCCGCGTCGAACGCGACGGTGACCTTCACCCAGCGTTCGGTGGTTTCGGTGGCTTCCACGACCGCGTTGAGCGGCAGGTGGTCGTAGGCGTACTGCCGGCGCACCACGGCGTAGACGGCGTCGTCCACGGGCCTGACCGTGCGGCCGTCGCGGACCACGGCATCGAGGCGAACCGATCCCTCCACCGCCGGAGACAGCGGCGTGTCGTACTGCGCGAGGCGCAGTCCGGTGCCGGGCCCGCGCTCGAAGGGGCGGCCCGCGTTGTAGTGCGCGAAGGCATATTGCGGGTCGTCCCAGCTGCCGCCCAGCAGCGTCCGCCGGCCACCGACGTCCGTCCAGCACCATTCCTTCACGTTGCCGGCCATGTCCTGAGTGCCGAAGGGCCCCAGCCCCCCGGAACTGCCGACGGCCGCCGGTCCCTTGCCGCTGAAGTTGCTCACGGTGAGGATGTCGGCGAACCGGCCGAGCGCCGCCGCCCGGTACCAGTGGTGGATCGTCGGCAGACGCGCGCCGGCGAAGGCCGCGTAGGCCGCGGCTTCGTACCAGCTCACGCCTTCGACGGGGTAGTCGGCACGGCCGGCAGGGTAGGTTCCCGAGGTCCAGGTCGCGGGACCGGGCTGGCCGGTCTTGTCGCGGAACCGCTGCATGGCGTCCTGCCAGGACAGCGTGCGGCCGGCGTCGACGAAGGGCTCCCGCCACAACGCCGGGGTCAGGTAGCCGCCCTGATCCACGAACGCCTTGAACTCCCGGTTCGTGACCTCGAGCCGGGCGATCCAGAAGTCGTCGACCGACGCCGCGATGCCGAGTCGTTCCGGCAGCGGGCCGCCTGTGACGCGGACCATGCCCGGCGGCACCGTCCCCACGGGGTCGAGGCGATACCGCTTCTGCGGCGGCTCACTGGCCACGTGGAGCATCTGGTATCCGGCCTTGGACAGGCGCATCCGGATCTGGCCGCGGGGCAGCCGCACAGGAAGCGGCGTGCGGCCGAGCACGACCCAGGTCGGGCGGCGGTCGCGGTACGGAGCGATCGCGACCTCCGCGCCGGCGGGCTCGGTGGTGACGACCTGCGGAAGGGAGAGGTCGAGCCACAGCTGCTGCAGCAGGGGATCATGCGGCGCCGCGTCGAGCGCCTGGCGGGCGAGGAGGTAGGCCTCGCCGGCGTTGCCGCGTTCGATGAGCTCGCGCGCCATCGGCGCGGCGACCGAATGGGCCCATTGCACGCGTGCGGCCCGCGCCTGCCACCGCCAGGCCCCGAGCGCCGCCAGCGCGATCAGCAGCAGGGCACCCGCCACCACAATCGGCCGGCGGAGCAGGCCGGCGAGCCGCCGTGTCTCCGGCGTCCGGCGCGCCGCGATCAGCGCGTCGAGCGCCGCGCACATGTCAGCGGTCGTGGCAAACCGATCCGCGGCCGTCGGCTCCAGGCAGCGGTGGACGAACCGCGCCACGTCGGGCGATGCCTGAAGGGCCGCGTCCGGCGCGGCGCCGGGCCGCCGGCCGGCGATCATCTCGTGCACGACGACGCCGAGCGCGAAGATGTCGGTGCGGTGATCGGCGCGGTCTCCGCGCATCTGCTCGGGTGCCAGGTAGCCGGCCGTGCCGAACACCGGCCGCGGCGCGGCGGTGGCCCCATCCGGGGCCCCCAACGGCCCGAGCGAAGCCGGCTCGTGGAGCGTCGCGAGCCCGAAGTCGAGGATCTTCACGCAGTCGTCGCCGCCCAGGAAGATGTTCTCCGGCTTGAGATCGCAATGCACGATCCCGCGCGCGTGGGCGGCGGCCAGGCCGCGCGCCACCTGCGCGGCGACGTCGAGGGCCGCGTCGACGGCCAGCGGGCCGCGGCTCAGGCGCGCCCGCAGCGACTGCCCTTCCAGGCACTCGGTCACCAGATACGCCGCACCATGGTGATCGCCCACGTCGTAGACGGTCAGCACGTTGGAGTGGTTGAGCGCGCTGGCCGCGCGCGCCTCGTCCTGCAGCGCGCCGACGCGGCCGGTGTCTCTCGCCGGATGGGGGAGCAGCAGCTTGATCGCCACGTCCCGCCCGAGGCGATCGTCGTGCGCCCGCCACACCTCGCCCATGCCGCCGGCGCCGAGACGCCGCTCCACGGTGTAGCACCCGATCCGATCGCCCGGCTGCACCGTCCATCCGTCGCGCGCGATCTCTTCCGCGAAGACGTCGATCGCCGTCGAGGACAGGAACGGCCCGGATCGATCGCCGGCGCCGAGGAGCGAGGCGACTTCGGCGCGCAGCGCATCGTCGACGGCCGGCGCCGCGGCGAGGAAGGCGGCACGCCGATCGGCCGGCAGCGCCACGGCGTCGCCGAACAACCGTTCCACCAGGCGCCAGCGTTCACTCGACATCGACGTCGCTCAGCGCGCGATAGAGCCAGGCCCGCGCGAAGACCCAATCGGTGTGCACGGTGCGGGCCGAGACGCCGAGGGCCTCGGCGGTCTCGTCGACGGACAATCCGCCGAAGAAGCGCAGCTCGACGACCTGGGCCTTGCGGGGATCCTCGGCAGCGAGCCGGTCGAGCGCGAGGTCGATGGCGAGCACGTCGGTTCCGGGCTCGCTCGCCGCCACGTCGACGCCGTCGAGCGGGATGCGCACCACGTGCGGGCCGCCGCGGCGATCGGCGCGGCGGCGGCGCGCGATGTCCACCAGCACCCGGCGCATCATCCGGGCCGAGACACCGAAGAAATGCTGGCGGTTCTGCCACCGGACGGCGTCCCATCCGAGCAGCCGCAGGCACAGTTCGTTGACGAGCGCGGTCGCCTGCAGGCTGACGGCGGAGCGCTCGCCCATCAGATAGCGGGCCGCCATCCGGTGCAGCTCGTCGTAGACGAGCGGCAGCACGCACTCGAACGCATCGGCGTCGCCGGCGCTCCAGGCGCGGAGAAGGCCGGTGACCTCGCCGAACTCCCGACCGTCTGGTGGGCGCATCTTCGGAACGCCGGCCAGTGTAGCCCTAGCAGGGTGTGCCGTGGCGACGCGGCGGCCAGGACCGACGGCCGCGAGTGCGCTCAGCGCGAATGGGACCCCCATTCCAATCAAGGCGCAGGACGGCCGTGAACGCTGCAGCCACTACTGATCACCGGCGGCCGTTCGCGGGCGTTGCAGGTTCGGCGCGCGTTATCCGCCTTACTCCAATGAGGCCGGATCCACCGGCTGGCGCCGAGGTCATTCCGTGCACACACCATCCCTCCTGATCGCTGCCGGTCTCGTCCTGTCGTCGACGCTGCTCCTGCGCGGGGCGACCACCGAGGTCCTCCCGGTCGCGGCCGTGACCGCGACGGCCGCTCACTCGGCCCCGAGCCCGGCCGCCGCGGCCCCGGAGTGCGGCGGGGAGCCGTGCGATGCGATCCTGCGCGGCCTGGGGGCGTTCCTGGACCGGAAGCTCGCCGGTCTCGAGGGGAACGGCCGCGCCTGCGCGGACTGCCACATGCCGACGGACAGCTTCCAGCTCTCCCCGGCCAGCGCCGAAGCCAGGTTCCAGCTGCTGCAGTGGCGGCGGCGCCTCAATCCGAACGCCGACGATCCGTTGTTCCGGCCGGTCGATGCCGACGACTTCCGTAGCCTGGGCGACGACGCCCACGACTTCAGCAACCTGCGCCAGAACGGACTGGTGCGCGTCACGCTTCCCCTGCCGCCGAACGTCCGGGTGATCGATCCGGCGACCAACGCCCCGTCGGCCGACACGTTCGCCGACGTGTGGCGCAGCGTGCCGACCGTCAACGACGTGGCGCTGACCGGCCCCGACGGGGTCAACCCGTGGCCCCGCGGCCCGAACGCGTCGGGCGGCTTTCAGCTGGATGGCCGATTCGGGACCCTGCAGGAGCAGGCGCTCGCGGCCTTTACGGCGCACGCCCAGGTCGGCAACGCCCCACCGCAGGCGATGCTCGAGGATCTGGCGTCCTTCCAGCGGATCCTGTTCACCAACCACCGCGTCCGCGCGCTGTCCGACGCCCTGCGCGAAGGCACGCTGCCGCTTCCGGAGGCGGATGGACCGCTGACCCCGCTCGAGCAGGCCGGCAAGGCCGTCTTCGTCCGCGCCTGCACGCAGTGCCATGGCGGCCCCGGCCAGTCGACAACACAGGCGCCGGTGGTGCGGTACCACGACATCTCCAGCCAGTGTCCCCGGCCCGTCGATACCGCGGTCCCCGCCCGCTTCGCGTTCACGCCCTGCCCGCCACAGCTCGCTCGCAATGCCCGGACCTACGAGATCACGCTGCCCAACAACACCACGGTACGGCGTACGAGCTCCGATCCCGGCCGTGCGCTGCTCACCGGCTTCGTCGGCGGCGTGCCGGCACAGGACGACTGGAACAAGCTGGACACGCCGGGGCTACGCGGGCTTCGCAAGACGGCGCCGTACTTTCACAACAACAGCGCGGCGACGATCGAGGACGTGGTCGATCACTACACCGAGTTCTTCAAGCGGGTCGTTGCGATACTCGGGCCGGCTGCGAGGCCGCCCGTCCTCAGCACCGACGGCATCAACGTCGATCGGCCGCCGACGCCGGAGGAGCGCCTGCCGCTGCTCGCCTACCTGAAGACGCTGTAGCGGCACCCGCGCCGACGTCGCCGGCGGTCAGAAGAGACCGAGCTGACCCTTGCGCCGGAAGGCATCCACGCGCAGCGGCGGACCGCTGGGCGGGATGCCGGCGCGGGCGCGCGCGGTCTTGAACAGCGTCTTGATCAGCTCGGCGTGCGGGCCTTCGCCGGTCATGCGCGATCCGAACCGCGGATCGTTCACCTTGCCGCCGCGGACGTCGTTGATGCGGCTCAGGACGTGCGCGCGGCGATCGGGGACGTGGCGCGCGAGCCAGTCGTCGAACAGATCCTTCACCGCGTAGGGCAGCCGCAGCATCGTGTAGCCGGCGAAGCGCGCCCCGGCCTGCGCGGCGCGGGCCAGGATCGCCGGAATCTCGTGATCGTTCAGGCCGGGGATCACCGGCGCGACCATCACGCCGGCCGGGACGCCGGCCGCGTTCAGGCGCGCCACCGCGTCCAGGCGCAGATCGGCCGTCGACGTGCGCGGCTCGAGCGCGCGGCGGAGCGTCTCGTCGAGCGTCGTCACCGACAGCGCGACGTTGGCGCAGCGATGGGACGCGAGGTCGGCGAGTACGTCGACGTCACGCGCGACCAGCGCGTTCTTGGTGACGACGCCGACCGGGTTGCGGAACTCGGCCAGCACGTCGAGGCACCGCCGGGTCAGGCACAGCGTGCGCTCGATCGGCTGATAACAGTCGGTGACGCCGCTCATCGCCAGCACCTTCGGCTCCCACGACGGCGCCGACAGCGCCGCCCGCAGCAGCGCGGGCGCGTCCTCCTTCACGAAGATGCGGGTCTCGAAGTCGAGACCGGCGGATAGCCCCAGAAACTCGTGCGTCGGCCGCGCATAGCAGTAGACGCAGCCGTGCTCGCAGCCGCGATACGGGTTCAGGCTGGCGGAGAAGGGGATGTCCGGGCTGTCGTTGGTCGAGATGACGCTGCGCGAGTGATCGCGGAAGAACTCGGTCCGCACCGTCCGGTCGCGCGCATCCTCGTCGGCGGCTGCGTCGAGTTCGGCGTCCGGCTCGACGTCGACGTGCAGCCGATCGAAGCGGTTGGCGGGCTGGGCGCCAGTGCCGCGGCCCTGCAGTCCGGGTGCCGGCCCTTCGTTCGAGCCCATGCCGCCATCGTAGAACTGAGGCGAAGAAAAGGCAAATCACACGCAGCGGCGAAGGCGGTTAAGATGCGCCCGGCCGTCGCCGGTGCCCCCACCGGCGCGGGTGAAGGAGCTGCATCACGGTCGTTTTCAGGAGGTCGTATGGGATCGCGTTGTCGAATTGCCGCCTTCGTGGCGGGCCTCGTCCTCACCGTCGTCCACGCGGCCGCCGCGCAACGTGGCGATGACCCGCCGCCGCCGAAGCCTGCTGAGAAGCTCGTCTACGCGGACTTCGAGGGGGCCGAAGGCGGAAAGGCCGTCAGCTCCCGTGGCGGCACCGTCAGCCTGACGAGCTACCAGGAAAGCGACGTCCACAAGACGACCGTCAAGGGCGTGCAGGGCACGAACGCACCCGAGCTCGTGCGCGTGAAGCCCGACGATCCCAACCATCTGGCAAAGTTCGACTTCGCCATCATGGCCCCGAACAACTGGGCCGGCGCCGGCATCGAGATCAAGGGGCAGGCGGACGCCGACGGCAAGACGCCGCCCGACGACGTCACCGGCTTCAAGAAGATCACCTTCCAGCTGTACGCCAAGGGCGCCGAGACGATTCGCGTCGAGGCGATCAGCCGCGGTCATGGCGCCGACCTGCAGCAGGGCTATCCGCAAATGAGCTTCAAGGTGAAACCGGGCCTGAACACCTACGAGGTGGCGCTGAAGGCGCTCGTTCAGCCCGGCTGGGTCGACGTGAAGGTCGATCCCAAGAAGATCCTGCAGAAGCTGACCGCCCTCAGCATCGCCGTGTATTGTGGCGGCGACCCGCAGGCTGGCCAGTGCCGGCCCACCGAGGGGATGCTGATCGTCGACAACATCGTCTTCGAGAAGTAACGGGCCGCACGCGGGCTGACGGCTCAGCGGCCGCTGGTGTCGTAGACCACGACCTTGGCCCAGAGCGGTGAGAAGCGGGCGATGAAGGCCTGGTGCAGCGGGTGCGCCTGGTAGATGTTCTGGTCCTCGATCGTGTCGAAGAACAGCAGCTCGGACACGCTGTAGCTGCTGTCGACGACCGGGCGCGGCTCGACGTCGGCCGGCACGCCGACGTGCAGCGCGCGGATGGCCGGAATCGCGGCCAGGGCGCGCACGCCTTCGATCAGCGCGTCGCGATCGGCAATCGAATCGGGGTTCTTGAGCCAGAAGAAGACGTGGTGGGCGAGTTGGGCACCGAGGGGCGTGGGCATGCGTGCGGCACAGCATAGCGCACCGCTCCGTTGAGGTCGGACCAGTGGGCGATCGCCATCCAATGAGTAAGATGCGCTGATGTCTTCGCAAGCAGACGAGACCCATCTGGCCGAGACCGGCCTGAAGTCGGGCAGCGACGCGCAAGCGTCGCACCCATCCGCCGCCTCGGGTTCGCGTCCCGGGTGGCTGTCGTCGGGCTCCGGGCCTTCCGGCGAAACGCTCGCCCCTGGGACGCTCCTCACCGAGCGCTACCGCATCCTCGCCCTGGTCGGCCGCGGCGGGATGGGCGAGGTCTACCGCGCCGAGGATCTGCGTCTCGGGCAGAGCGTCGCGCTGAAGTTCCTGCCCCCGGCCGTCGCCGAGGACCCGCAGCGGCTCGCCCAGTTCCACCACGAGGTGCGCATCGCGCGCCAGGTGTCGCACCGCAACGTCTGCCGCGTCTACGACATCGGCGAGGACCACGGCCGCGTCTTCCTGACGATGGAGATGATCGACGGCGAAGATCTGGCCGGGCTGCTGAAGCGCGTCGGGCGCTTTCCGGAAGAGCGCGCCACCGAGATCGCGCGCCAGATCTGCGCCGGCCTCGCCGCCGCGCACGATTGCGGCGTGCTGCACCGCGATCTCAAGCCGGCCAACGTCATGCTCGACGCGGACGGCCGCGTCCGCATCACCGACTTCGGTCTGGCCGGCCTCGCCGGCAGCTTCACCGACATCAGGTCCGGGACGCCCGGCTACATGGCGCCCGAGCAGCTCGCCGGCAGGGAGGTCTCGGAGCGCAGCGACATCTTCTCGCTCGGCCTGGTGCTCTACGAGATCTACACCGGCAAGCGTGCCTTCGACGCCACGACGATCGCGGAGCTGCTGCGCCAGCACGACGAGGGCGTACATCTCTCCGACGGATCGACGCGCGGTCTCGACGCCACCGTCGAGCACATCATCCTGCGCTGCCTCGCCACGGATCCGGCGGCGCGGCCGCCGAGCGCGCTCACGGTGTCCGCGGCGCTGCCGGGCGGCGATCCTCTGGCCGCCGCGCTCGCCGCCGGCGAGACGCCGTCGCCCGCGATGGTTGCCGCGGCCGGCCGCAAGGAGGCGCTGCCGCTCGCCTACGGCCTGTCGCTCCTGGCATTCGTGATCGTGTGCTTCGGCGGCCTCGTCGCCCTGCGCGAGGCGACGGCGTTCTTCAAGCTGATGCCCGTGCCGCTCGCGCCGGCCGTGCTCGAGGACCGCGCCCGCCAGGTGCTGGATCGCTTCGGCTACCGCGAGGCGCCCGTCGATACCGTGAGCCAGCTGTACTTCGGTGAGGACTACGTCCGCTGGGCGCGGCGGCAGCCGCAGGCGCAGCGCTGGAGCCAGCTGGCGTCGGGCCACGCGCCGGCCGTCGGCTTCTGGTATCGCACCGGCCCGCGTCCGTTGGTGCCGATCCGGGACTCGATGCAGCCGACGCCGACCAATCCGCCGCTGCGCATGGTCGGCATGACCTACGTCGACGTCGGCACGACCGGGACGCTGCTCGAGTTCCATGCCGTGCCGCCGCAGCGTACGCCGGCGACGCCGCCGACCCCGGCGGACATGAACTGGCAGCCGGTGTTCGATGCGGTCGGCTGGCCGCGCGACCGGTTCACGCCAGCGACGCCGGAATGGACGCCGCTCGTCGCCACCGACACACGGGCGGCGTGGACGGGCACCCTGCCCGAACTCGGATCGACGCCGCTCCGCCTCGAGGTGGGGGCCTTCGCCGGCCGCGTAGTGTTCGTGCAGACGGTCGGGCCGTGGACGACGCCAGGCCGCCTGCCGCCGCCGGCGGTGACCGGCATCGCCCGCGTGCTCGACACGTTCAACGCGGTGCTCGTGTTCTCCCTGGTGATCGGATCGGCCCTGCTGGCCCGGCGGATGGCGCGGCTCGGCCGCGGTGACCGCAGAGGTGCGACGACCGTCGCCCTCGTCCTCTTCAGCCTGGGCCTTCTGCAGTGGGCAGCGGGCGCTCACCACGCTGCCGACTTCGCCATCGAGCAGGACGCCTTCTTCGAGGCCTGTGCCAACCAGATGTTCCGCGCCGGCATCGCCTGGCTCGCCTATCTCGGCATCGAGCCCTGGATCCGCCGGCACTGGCCGGCCAGCCTCATCTCGTGGAGCCGCATGCTCGCCGGGTCGTTCCGCGACCCGCTGGTCGGGCGCGACATCCTGCTCGGGGCCGCGTTCGGCGTCGGCGGCGCGATCTATCCAGGCTTGATCGAGTACGGGCTCCACGCCTTCGGCGGCGAAGCGCTCGACCCGTCGTTCACCGGTGTCTGGAGCCTGACGACGCCGCGCTACGTCGGCGCGACGCTGCTGAGCGCGGTGACCAACGGCCTGTTCAACACGCTCCTGATCACGCTGCTCTACGTCGTCTTCCGCCGGCTGCTGAAGCGGTCCTGGCTGGCCGCGACCGCCACCACGGTCGTCCTGGCGCTCGTGATTCTGGGCGAGGACGGCATCGGCTCGGGGATGATGGCCGTGGCCATCATGCTGTCGATCGCCGCCTTGATCATCTACCCGCTGGCGCGCTATGGCCTGCTGCCGTTCATGGCGGCCTTCTGCGTCCGGCAGGTGCTGGTCGGCAACGCGTTCACCAGCGATCTCGGGGCGTGGTACGCGACGCCCACCTGGATCCTGGGTGGTGCCGTGATCGCCCTCGCCGTCTACGCGTTCGTGCAGTCGCGGGCCGGGGCCCCGACGTTCGGCCGACTCCTGGAGGACTGATGGATCCGGCCAGGCGACACGCTGACGCGAGGCTGGGACCGCGCCGTCGAGCGCAGCCTGCACTGGATCGAGCCGTAGCCGGCGCCGACCCGGCCGTAAGCCTGCAAGAAACCTGAGCGGCGGGCGTTCCTCGGGTGTGAGGTGTCCGATGCGTGTGCTGCTGTCGCTCGTTGTTGCTGGTCTGTTCATCGCGGCGCCGCTTTCCGCGGACGCGTGCTCGTGCATGGCCGCGTCGCCATGCCAGCAGGTCGCGGCTGCCGATGCGGTGTTCGTGGGTGACGTGCTCGAGGTAGCCGAGCCGGGTTCTGGCCGGAAACTCGTGACGATGCGGGTCGTTCGCGGTCACAAGGGCACGCCGAAGGCGGACGAGACGGTCACCGTCGCGATGCCGCGCGGCTCGTCGGCCAGCTGCTCGCTCGACGCGGTCGTCGGCGCCCGATTGGTCATCTTCGCGACGGTCCGGGACGGCACCCTCTCGACGAACCTGTGCTCCGGCAGCCACCGCATAGCGCCGGACGCCGCGCCGCCGGAGCTGCCCGCGCCCTGTCCGCGGCCGGCGGCAGCCGCCGATCGGGTCGGCCTGGGGTGTCAGGCGTAGCCGCTGTATTCCGCGTCCCTTCAGGCCGCTTCGCCCCACGGCGTCGCGACGATCATCCAGCGCTCGCCGGCGCCGATGCGTCCGCCGAGCGCCGTCCCCGATCGGTCGACGACGCCGATGATCTCGCCGATCCGCGTGCCCCTCGCCGGGCGCTCGACGACGAAGCGTGCCACCTGGCGATCGCCGAAGTGCCAGACGTCGAGCACCGTCCCGACGAACACCGTGTCGATGGCGTCGAAGCCGGCGAGGGCCGGCTGGGAATCGCCGGGACGGCAGGGGGCTGGACCGCTGGGGGCGGGGCTCAGCAGGACGCCCAGGGCAACGGCGGCGAAGCGGGGAATGAAAATCACGACGGCAGCCTCCGATTCTGAGAACGTCGGGCGCCGTGAATCTTGCACGCCGGCAGTAGGCTCAATGAATGACAGGCCGTTCTTCCTCGGGCCCGCTGGTAGTCGTCGCCCTGGCCCTGGCCGCTGCCGTCGGCGGATGCCGATCGGATCGCACGCCGCGGCGTGTCCCGGACGACGGCGCGCCGTGCTCGGCCATCATGCCGGGAGCCGCGAAGAGCGGCGAGGGGAGCATCCGCCTCGGAGACGTGGCGGTGATCGAGCGTTCATGGTTCCGCCAGCCCCCGCGAGTCGATGGCGAGCCCGGCACGGACGTCGCGCATCTACGTCGTGCGACGGGGCGGCGTGCCGTCCGGGTCGGCCTTGCGGGATTCAGCCTTGCTCGACGCCGCGGCGGCCCGGGCGGCGAGGGGCATCGCGCTGCAGGACGGGACGAAACCGAGCGTCGCGAAGGTCGCGTCAGGCGCGGGCGACGCCGTCGAGTTGCGGTGGGCGACAGGCACGCTCCACAACGCCACCCGGTTTCTGCTCGTCCCCGACGGCTATTGCGAGGTGACCATCCTCCGTGCGCAGACCGACGCGGTCATCGCGTCCTACTTCGCATCGGTGCAGGTGCGCCCCTGACGCCTTGCCAGCACGAGCGCGCCCATCGCCGCGACGGCGGTCCACAGCCCGGCGGTCGCTGATGCCGTCTTCCGAGCCACCTGCACCGGCTGCACCCACGCTACGCGGCCGTTGCTCTCGAGCACCTTGGCGCGGACGTATCCCTCGTTGCCGGTGAACGTGTAGGTGGCGGTGGGTTCACTCGCCTCGTGCAACACCTGTCCGCCGCGACCGATGAAGCGGATGCGGTACTTCGAGGTGCCCTCGGTCTTCACGCGTACCGTGAGCGCGGTCGAGGTGGCCTCGACGTCGTCCAGCACCACGCCCGTGGAGGCGTAGAAATTCCCGCTCTCCAGCGCCGCCAGGAGCGCGTCCGCCTCGAGCCGCGCCGCGCGAACCATCACCCAGCCGCGGCCAGGCCCCGACGCCTGCGGATTTCCCGGCTGCTTGAAATAGTGGGCATCGTCCACTGCGATCCCGTACAGCAGCGTGCCGTTCGTGAGGATCCGATCCCACACCTCTTCCAGTCCGGGAACGCCGCCGCCGCCCTCGCTGGTTGACCTGCGGGTGGCCGTTGAAGATCTCGAAGAGCCGGTTGTTGCGGACCTGCTGCAGTTCCTGACCGGTGATCGCCCACCCGAAGTTCGGATGGTTGATGTGCGGCACGCCCGACGCGCCGCGGATGCCGTCGACTGCGCGCTGCAGGACCTCGCCGACCGAGGAACCCGTGGGCGGCTCGACCAGCCGTTCGACATCGAGCCCATTGACGTGAATCGGCTTGTCGCCTGCCTTGGAGGTCACCTCTTCGCCCCGAATGACGAGGAACCGCTCGTCGGCGCCGTGCAGCGCGTTCAGGCCGTCCACGCTCGTCACGAAGTTGTGATCGGTCAGCACCAGGAACTGATACCCGTGCTCGCGGTACCAGCGCACCACGTCATCCGGTGTGCTGTCGCCGTCGCTGTTCAGCGTATGCGTGTGCGTGTTGCCCTTGTACCAACGCATGGCTGGTCCGGCCGCGGGAGCGACCTGGCCCGGCGGACGTGGAGAGACGTCCTGGGAGTTCAGCGTTGCCGCCGCGAAGCAGAGGCCGAGCGAAGGGCCGAGGATGGCGAGGTGCGTCGTCGACCGACTCACGCTGGCACCTCATCGATCGCGAAGTACACGGCCTTCCCGTGCTGGCGCGCCAGCCGCACCATCTCGTCGGCCCCTGCCGAAGGGCCGCCGATCCGCAGGCAGGCGTCGCACTTCGCGACCAGCCGGCCCGAGATCGGATGGAAGATCTCGTCGAAGATCGGATCGCCGATGCCGGTCGAGCCCGCGTGCTCGATGAGCGGCAGCGCGAACCATTCGCCCATCACCGGCAGGTGGCCGCGGCGAAAGAGCTGCAGCGACGTCTCCGTCATCGCGTCCACGTTGCGCTGGATCAGCACGGGGTCGTCGTTGGTGCCGGAGCGATAGGGCCCGGCGACGAGGATCATCAGTGGGGTCACGCCGCGTACGATAGCAGACGGCCAAGGCGCCCGATTCCCGCGCAAGGTTCGGGAGGCGCCGCGGCGTGGCCCGCGGCGATACTCCCGGCATGAGTGACGCACGCCCCTTCCGCATCGTGCCGATCGCCGCCACCATCGCCGACAGCGTCCGCCGCGAGCAGCGGTCGCCGCAGTACGGTCATCCGGCGACCGTCGAAATCGCAAAGGGCTACGGTCCGTGCCGCCAGTGCCTGCGCACGTTCCGCACCGGTGAAGAGGCTCGCATCCTCTTCACCTACGACCCGGTGCCGGCGGGCAGCGGCCTGCCACAGCCCGGCCCGGTCTTCATCCATCAGGAGGCGTGCACGCCGTTCACCGGCCCTGACTTTCCGGCCGAGCTGCGCGCGCTGCCGCTCTTCCTGGAGGGCTTCGGCCGGGGCACGTGGACCGTGCGGCGCGAGCCGGCCGACGGCCGGGCCATCGAGGCGGACATCGCGGCGATGCTGCGCGATCCGGCGATCGAGCTGCTGCAGATCCGCAACGCGGAGGCCGGGTGCTTCATCGCCCGCGTCGAGCGCGACGGCTAGCGCGCGGCGATCACACCTGCAGGATCGCTTCGATGCGCTCGAGGACGAGCGGCCAGCGATACTCGCGCTCGACGTAGGCGAGGCCCTGGCGGCCGAACGTGCGCGCCAGGCCGGCGTCCTCGGCGAGACGTCGGACGGCGCCGGCGAAGTCCTCGCTGCTGCGGTAGTAGAGCCCGCCGTCGGCGCGGCGCACCTGGCCGAGAAGCACGTCGCAGCGCGCGTTCACGATCACCGGCGTGGCGCGGTTCCACGCTTCGAGGACGACGAGGCTCAGGCTCTCGAACGGCGACGGCATCACCAGGGCGCGCGCGTGCGCCAGCAGGGCATCGCGCACGTCGTCGGTGACCCGCCCGAGCGCGCGCAGGCCCGGCTGCTCCGGCAGTTCCAGCTTGACCGGCCCGGCCAGGATCAGCGGGAGCGTCGCCGCTCCGGCTCCCGCGGACGCCACGTACGCCGCGTAGTGCCGGACCAGCGCGTCGCAGCCTTTGTTGCGATCGACCCGGCCGAGGTAGACGAGGAAATCCTGCGGTACGCCGAGCGCGTCGAGCGCGGCGCGCGACGGCCGCTCCGGCGCCGGATCGATGCCGGACCCGATCACCGCCGATGGCGGCAGCGTCGCGCGCGCGACGTTGGCGACCATCGCTTCCTCCTCCGGCGTCAGGAACAGGTAGGCGCGTGGCAGCCGGAAGTACGGCGCGAGGATCGTGCTCGATCGGATCAGCTGATCGTGCTCCGCGGTCGGGCACGAGGATGGCGCGGTCGGCGACCAGCGGCAGCCCGAACCACGACGGCGCATAGCGATACGTGAAGAAGAGGACGCGATCGTAGTCGCGGCCGCGCGCCCGCACGAAGTCGAGCAGCCCCGGCACGTCGGGGCCGTTCAGCGCGAACCACTGCGCCTGTTCCTCGGCGCTCGCCTGATCGTCGAAGAGCCGATCGCTCAGGCGCCAGAACGCCTGCAGCGGACGCTGGCGGGCGCTCTCGAAGCGGTGCACGGTGACGCGGCCATCGCTCGACGTGCCCGGCGGCAGCACGTTGGCCCAGGTCACGTAGTCGGTGGCGCAGCTCGTCGCCACGCTGACGTCGTGGCGCTCCGCCAGCCGCTGCGCGATGGCGCGGCACAGGGCCTCCGATCCGCCGGTGACCTCGGGGCCGTAGCGCTGGACGACGAGGAGCAGCTTCATCCCGCGCGGCGTTCGAGCTCGGCGAGCCGTGCTTTCAGGCGGGCCTGATCGGCGGCGAGCGTCTGCACCGTGGCCATCAGCACGACGTTCAGGTGGTGCTGGCGGCGGAAGTTCTCCTGCGCGTACTCGAACAGCCAGCGCACGACCGGGAGGACCAGGCGGCTCTTGGCGAAGCGGATGGCGCCGGCGGCCAGCCGGCCGCGGTGGCCGGGGAAGTCGAGCGACAGCGTCGGACGCCAGGGTTCTTCGAGCCGGGCCGGCAGCAGCAGGGCGCGCGCGTCGTCGTGCGCCAGCGCCTGCGCGAACACGCGATCGACCTCGTCGAAGACGGCGCGCTCGGCGAAGTCGTCCCGGGCGCCGTGTCCGATCAGGCGGGCGTGCAGGTCATCGCGGATGCGGCCACGGATTTCCTCCATGACCGCCTCGGTCGAGACGGGGCTGCCGGCGCTCACGCGGTGATGATACAGCGGTCGGCCGGGCGGGCCTGGTCAGAGGGGAGTCAGCGGGGCGCGGTCTTCAGCGCGGCCGACCAGAACCGCGTGCGCCACACGTAGAACTCGCCGAAGCGCTGGCCGGCCTCGACCTGGGTGTTCTCGGCCCACTCGTTCCAGGTGCTGATGACCACCCAGTCGGCGCCGCTGGCCAGCGCCGCCTGCCACTGCCGATCGTAGAACTCGCCGCCGACGCGGGCGACGACGCGGCCGGAGCGACCCGCGAGCCGCGTTTCGTCGTAGCCGGGCATCACGGTGGCCGCCGCGATGCGCGGGCTGCCGTAGGCCGCGCCGAGCAGGTGGTACATCCGGACCGCAGACACGGTGTCGCGCATCAGCGCGCCGACGTCCGGCGAGAACAGCGTGCCGGAATACGTCGCCAGCCCGTCGGCCAGCGAGAGATGGCCCGGGTCGGTGGAGTCGCCGATCAGCAGCGGATTGCGGCCGCCGGCGCGGACGCGGCCCAGCACCGCGCGCCAGGTGTCGTCGCCGGCGAATCCCCAGACGTAGGCGAGGATGACCGGGCGGCCGTCCACCTTCAGCCAGGCCGGGTGCGTGGCCAGCGTGTCGACCAGCTCGACGATCCAGGCGGTGAGCACGTCGGGGTCGGGCGTCGCGCCCTCGCGTCCGACGCGATTGGCAGCCAGCGTCTCGAGGTGCACCGTGACCTTGATGCCGGCCTGCTGTGCCCCGTCCAGCACGTAGCGCAGCCGCCGCAGGTTCCAGCCGCCGCCGACGTCGCTGCCCTGCCACGACACGATCACGGCGTCGATGCCGGCGTTGGCGACGTCCTGCATGTTCCGCGCGACCTCGGTCGCGCTGTCGGTGGAGTAGAGCCGCAGCGGCTGATCGAGCAGCTGCGGATCCGCCCAGGCAACGGGCTCCCACCACGGATACCAGTGGGCGAGCACCAGCCGATCGCGGTGCGGGCCGGGCAGCGGCCCGCCGGTGCGGAGCTGGGAGGGACTGAGCTGCACCGACGGCTGGCGCGAATCCATGCGCGCGATCTCGAGCGGCCGCCCTTCGTCGTTGACGTTGAAGACCACCACCGTCGATGGCGGCACGGGCGGGCCGCTCGGGAACGGGAAGAAGCTGACGGTCATGGGGCCGGCCGCATCGTCGACCTCCAGGATGGCGCGGAAGACCCCGACGCGCTGTTCCGCCGTCGGCAATCCGCGGACGGCGAACACGTTGCCGTCCACCCGCGCGGTGGTGTCGGGAGGGCCCGAGACGCCGTGGACCGCGGCGACCGTGACACCTGGGGAAATCCGCACCGTGGCGCCGAGTTGCGTCTCGATGCGTATCTCGACGCGGACGGGATAGGTGACGGGCTCCGGCAGCGGCTGCGGATGCCGCGCGGGGCCTGACCGGCCTGCAGCGCGGCCGCGGCCAGCACGAGGCCGGCGATACCCATGCATCGAGTATAGGCAGGCCGGAGCGCCCGCGAAGCCCGTCAGTCGGGCGGCTGATCGATCATCACCGCGCCGCGCGTGACGGCCGGCTCGCCGCTCTCGCGGGCGATCCACGCCCGCGACGCGTCGCGCATCGCGACCATCGCCGCCCAGCCGGTCTCCGAGCGGGGGAGCGGCTCGCCCACGCAGACGGCAATCGGGCCCGGCCGCAGCCGCCACGACTCGTCCGGCCACACGGCGCGCGTCCCGCGCAGCGCGATCGGCACCACGGGCACCCCTTTGTCGAGCGCCACCTGGAACGCGCCGAGGCGGAACGGCATCACCCCCGCGCGCGGGGACGAACGTGCCTTCCGGGAAGATGAACAGCGAGTCGCCGTCGTCGATGGTGGCGGCGAGCGCGGCCGCCGAGTCGCGCGCGCCGCGCTGCACCAGCACATAGTTGGCGCGGCGCAGGATGGTGCCGAGGATCGGATAGCGGGTGAGCCGCGCCTTGGCGCCGAAGCGGACGGTCGGCGGCAGCACGGCGAGCAGCAGGAGCACGTCGAGGAAGCTGGCGTGGTTGGCGACGATCACCGCCGGCGAGGGCAGCGTCGCGGGATCGCGGCCTTCGACGCGCGGGCGGCACCCGCCGGCCAGCAGCAGCAGCCGCGAGGCGGCGCCAATCACGCGCCGCGCCTGCCGCGGCGTCCGCGTCAGCGCGACGGCGATCCACAGCGGCAGCGCGACGATGGCGACGGCGGTCCACACCCAGGCGGAGTAGACGAGCGTGCCGGCGTAAGCGAGAGCGCGGCCGGCCCGCCACGCCAGATGCCGGCCGAGGAGCCGCGCCCACTGCCACGCCGCGGAGGCGCGTCCGCGGTGCAGGCGCCCGCTCTCGTACAGCTCGCGCGTCGTCGATCGCCGGATCTTGCCCGAGGACGTCTTGGGCACGCTGCCCGGTCGGGCGAACGCGATCGTGTCCGCCGGCACGCCGATCGCCGCGACGATCGCGGCAGCGACGGCCGCGTGCAGCGGAGAGCCGTCCGGGGGGACCGCGCCTCGCGTCTCGGCGACGACGACCAGCCGCTCGGTGCCCGTCCGCGGATCCTGGACGCCGAACGCAGCGACGCAGCCGCGCCTGATCCCCGGGACGTCGGCGACCGATTCCTCGACCTCCTGCGGGTAGATGTTGCGGCCGCCGGCGATGATCACGTCCTTGGCGCGGCCGGTGACGAAGAGATCGCCGTCGTCGTCGACGAAGCCGAGGTCGCCGGTGTCGATCCAACCGCCGTCGCGCACCACCGCCGCCGTCGCCTCGGCGTTCTCGAAGTAGCCCTGCATCGACGACGGGCCGCGGAACTGGACGCGGCCTTCGATGCGCGCCGCCCGCCGCTCGCCGGCATCGTCGACGATGCGCAGCTCGTGCCGCGGGATCGGCTGGCCGCAGGCGACGAACGTCAGCGGCTGCGGATCGTCGGGCGCGGCGCGCTCGATCGCCCGCGCGTGCTGGAACGCCTCCCGGCTGAGGCGCTCGATGCGGGGCAGGCGTCCCGGCGGCGGGGCGGTGACGCACAGGCTGCTCTCGGCCAGGCCGTAGACCGGCCGCATCGCCTCGGGCCGGAAGCCGAGCGGCGCGAAGCGCGTCGTGAAGCGCTCGATCGTGCCGGCGAGGACGGCTTCGGCGCCGTTCAGCGCGACGCGCCACGACGAGAGATCGAGCCCTTCGAGGTCGGCGTCCGCGATCTTGCGCGCGCACAGGTCGAAGGCGAAGTTGGGCGCCGCGGTGATGGTGCCGCGATGTCGCGAGATCGCCTCGAGCCACCGCACCGGCTTGGCCAGGAAGGCCAGCGGCGACATCGAGACGATCGGCATGCCGTGGTAGAGCGGCCCGAACCACGCGCCGATCAGGCCCATGTCGTGATACAGCGGCAGCCACGTGACGCCGACGTCGTCGCCGGTCATCTCGAAGGCCTCGCCGAAGGCGCGGATGTTGGCGAGCAGGTGGGCGTGCGACAGCGCCACGCCCTTCGGCGAGCCCGTGCTCCCCGACGTGTACTGGATCAGCGCCAGCGCATCCGCATTGGAGACGACTCCGGAGTCCAGGTCGACTCCGGAGTCGAACGTCACTCCGGAGTCGTGTCGGATGTCCGGCACCGTCGCGACCGTGGTCAGGGTCGGCGCGAGCGGGCGCAGGAGTGCGGCGGCGCGTTCGGCCTCGGCGAACGTCAGCAGGACGCGGGCGCCCGCGTTACGCAGGATCGCGGCCTGGCGCGTGGCGTACTCCTCGATCTGATCGGCGCGGAACGGCGGGTAGAGCGGCACCGGGACGCCGCCGGCGAGCAGGATGCCGATGTAGGCGTGGAAGAACGCCGGTTCCGTGCGGAGCAGCAGCGCGACGCGCTCGCCCGGCGCCACGCCGCGGTCGCGCAGGCCGGCGGCCACCTCGCAGGCGTCGCGATACAGGCTGCCGTAGGTGATCAGCGTCTCGCTGCCGTCGTCGTTCCGCAGCTGGATGTGGACGCGCTCGGCGCCGCGTTCGACCTGCCAGCGCAGCGCCTCGACCAGCGTCCGCGCACCGACCGCCGGTCCGCGGCTTCTGCGTACTTCCGCGGGCTGGGCCCCGGGCTGCGCCCCGGCCTCCGCCGCGGGCGCAGCCCGGGGCCCAGCCGCGGGCGTGGCGCGGGCCCGGGCGATGGCCGCGGCGATCTGGCGCGGCGTGTCGGCTTCGGCGAGCACCGTCTCGCCCAGCTCGACGCCGGCGGCCTTCTCGAGGCGCATCGCCAGCTCGACGCGCTCGAGGCTGCCCAGCGCCAGCTCGCGCGTCAGCGATTGATCGGCGCCGATCGCGCCGCGGGCGCGGGTCGGATCGAGCTCGCCGAGCAGACCCCGCAGCGTGTCGAGGACGAGCGGGACGTGCGCCCCGTCGCGGTCGGTGCTCACGCGACCGCGTCCTGCATCGCCCGCCACGTCTCCTCGACGTGCCGGCGCTCGGTCGTCGGCGCGCCCATCGCGACGCGGACCATCCAGCGTCCGTCGAGGACGGCGGCGGTGAGATAGGCGACGCCGGACGCGTTGATGCGATCGCACCACGCGCGCGTGTGGGCGTCCAGCGCCTCGCCGTCGAGGCCGGGCGGCTCGTGGCGGACGCAGACCGTCTGCAGCGGCACCGGGGCGACGACGCGCCAGTCCGGCGTGGCGGCGACGACGCCGGCGAACCAGCGCGCGTGATCCAGATCCCGCGCGATGCGGGCGCGGATGGCGTCCACGCCTTCGAGGTGGATCAGCGTCCACAGCTTCAGGGCGCGGAAGCGCCGGCCCAGCGCGATCCCCCAGTCGCGATACGTCGTCACCGCGCTCGCCGCCGTCGACTGCAGGTAGGCCGGGTTGGTGCTCATGACCCGCACGAGGTGCTCGGGATCGCGGACCAGATAGAGGGAGCAATCGAAGATCGCGCCGAGCCACTTGTGCGGGTTCAGCACGATCGAGTCGGCGCGCTCGACGCCGGCCCACAACGGCCGGCACGCCTCGAGGACCATCGCCGACCCGGCCATGGCCGCGTCGACGTGCAGCCAGGCGCCGTGCTCGGCGCAGAGGGCCGCGATCGCGTCGATCGGATCGAAGGCGGTGCAGGTGGTGGAGCCGGACGTGGCGACGACCGCGCAGGGCGTCCAGCCGCGGGCGTGGTCCTCGCGCATCGCGCGATCGAGCGCCTCCGGACGCATCGCGTGGCTGGGGTCTGTCTCGATCTCGCGCACGTACGAGCGTCCGAAGCCGGCGACGAGGGCCGCCTTGAGGACGGAGCTGTGGCTCTGGCCCGAAACGTAGACGACGAGCGGCGAGCCGCCGCCCTGCAGCCCTTCGCCGGTGAGGGCGAAGTTGGAGGCCCGCTCACGGGCGCAGACCAGCGCGACGAGCGTCGCCGTCGACGCGGTGTCCTGGATGACGCCGCGCCACGCCGGCGACAGGCCCACCATCTGCCGCACCCAGTCGGTGGTCACCTCTTCCAGCTCGGTCAGCGCGGGCGCCGACTGCCAGGTCAGGCCGAGCGCGCCGAGGCCGGTGCTGGCGAAATCGCCCAGTACCGACGAGAGACTGCCGCCGGTCGGGAAGAAGCCGAAGAAGCGCGGATGGCCGAAGTGGGTCACACCGGGGACGATCGTCGCATCGAGCGTGGCGAAGATCTCGTCGATCGACTGCGGCGCGTCCGGCGGCGTCTTGGGAAACGCGCGCGCGACCTCGCCCGGCGTCGTCCGCGCCATCACCGGCCGGGTCTCCAGCGTGGCGCGGAAGTCGGCGATCCAGTCGACCAGGTCGTGGCCGGCGCGGCGAAATTCCTCAGGTGTCATCGCGGCCCGATCTTACGGCAGCCGGCGTCCCGGCGTCGGGTGCGGGCCCGTTCACGCCGCGGTCTTCTTGAAGCGCATCACGGCGAGGGCGATGATGACGACCATGTAGAAGGACAGCCACGCGATCGGCTGCCACAGCTGCGCCATCGTCGCCCCGCGCAGCACGATGCCGCGGACGATCTGCAGGAAGTAGTTGGCCGGAATCAGGTAGGTCAGGTACTGGAAGACCGGCGGCATGCCGCCGATCGGGAACACGTAGCCGGAGAGGAACACGAACGGCAGCAGGATGAAGAACGACATCTGCGTCGCCTGCATCTGCGTCTGCGCGACCGTCGAGATGAAGATGCCGAGACCGAGCACCGACGCGATGAAGATCCCGCTGAGCAGGTACAGCGCCACCAGGCTGCCGGCGATCGGGATGCCGAACACGAACGTCATCATCAGCACCACGATCGTCAGCTGCACGTAGCCGATCACCAGGAACGGCAGGATCTTGCCGAGGATCAGCTCGGTGCGGGTGATGGGCGTCACCTGCAGCTGCTCGAGCGTGCCGAGCTCGCGCTCGCGGACGATGGAGGCGGCGGTGAAGCTGATGAGCGTGAAGGTGAGGATGATCGCGAGCAGGCCCGGGATGATGAAGTTGGCCGTGCGCAGATCCGGGTTGTACCAGGGCCGGACGCGCAGGTCGACCGGGAGATCGCGCTCGCGCCAGCGCGCCTGCACGGCGAGCTGCTGCATCGAGGCGCTGTTGGCGATCCCCGCCGCCACCGACATCGCCTGCGTCGAGGTCGTCGAGTCCGAGGCGTTGACGATCAGCAGCGCGTGCGCCGACTGGTTGCGCCGGCGATCCTTGCCGAAGTCGCGATCGATGACGAGCGCGACCGACGCCTGCGCCGAATCGAGGGCGCGGCGCAGCTCGTCCATCGACGAGACGCCGCCGATCAGATCGAAGTACTGGCTGGCCTGCATCCGCGCCACGAACTCGCGGCTCTCGTACGATCGCGACTCGTCGAGCACCACCATCGGCAGGTGCTTGACGTCGAAGTTGATCGCGTAGCCGAAGATCGTCATCTGCATCAGCGGCACCATGACGATCATCCGCAGCGTCAGGTGGTCGCGCGACAGCTGGCGGAACTCCTTGATGGTGAGCGCGATCAGGCGTCTCATGCCCGGCCTTCCTTGCGGTGCTCGCGCACCAGCGTCACGAATGCGTCCTCGAGCGTCGGCTCGGCGGCGGCCACCGTGCCCAGCGTCGCCAGCGTCGGCCGCATCGCCTCGAGCCCGCCCGGCGCGGCGACCGCGCGCAGCGCCACGCCGAGCAGGTAGGCGTCCTCGACCCCCTGCCCGGCCGCGACGGTCGTCAACGCGACGAACGGATCGCCCTGCGGCACGACCTCGAGCATCCGCCCGGCGAGCGACGCCTTGATCTCGGCCGGCGTGCCGTTGGCGACCAGCTGGCCGTCGAGGATCAGCACCAGCCGCGCGCACTGCTCGGCCTCGTCCATGTAGTGCGTGGTCACGAGGACGGTCATCCCGCGGGTCGCGGTCAGCTCGTCGATCGAGATCCCAGAACTGGCGGCGCCCCTTCGGATCGACGCCGCCGGTGGGCTCGTCGAGGAACAGCAGCTCGGGCTCGTGGAGGAGCGCCGCGGCCAGGGCCACGCGCTGCCGCTGTCCGGTCGAGAGCGCGCCGGTCGACGCCGTCAGCAGCGGCTCGAACGTGAGGCGCGCGGCGAGGGCGGCGATGCGCTCCTCGAGCGGCTTCGGGTCGAGGCCGTAGACGGCGCCGAAGAAGCGCAGGTTCTCGATCACCGTGAGATCGAGGTAGAGCGAGAACTTCTGGCTCATGTAGCCGAGCCGGTGCTTCCAGCGCTCCGTGTCCTTGGTGACGTCGAGGCCGCCGAAGCCGGTGATGCGGCCGGCGGTCGGCGCCAGCAGCCCCGCGAGCATGCGGATCGTCGTCGATTTGCCGGAGCCGTTCGGGCCGAGGAAGCCGAAGATGCCGCCGCGCGGGATGTCGAAGCTGACCTTGTCCACGGCGGTGAAGCGTGCCGAACCGGCGGGTGACGTCGCGCACCGACACGATCGCCTCGCCGTTCACGCTGCTCACGCCGCCCGTCCTGCCGCTTCGCTGCGCAGCACGAAGACGTCCTCGAGCGACGGCGCGATCGGCTCCACGTCGACCGAGCGTGCGGCCGAGCCCGGGCGAGCCCGGAGCTGAGCCCGGGGCCCAGCCCGCGACCCAGCCAGCGGCCGTGAAGGCGGCGCGCACGGCATCCGCCAGCGCCGCGCTGTCGCCGGTCGCTGCCGCGGACGTGCAGGGCCGTGCCGAACAGCGACACGTCGTCGACACCGGCAATGGTCCGCAGCACCTCTTTGGCGCCGACGCGGTTCGCGGTCGCGACCGACACCAGCGCGCGATCGAAGCGCGACAGCAGCTCGGGGCGCGTCCCGACGTCGACCAGGCGTCCGCCGTCGAGGAAGCCGATCCGCGAGGCGTACTCCGCTTCGTCCATGTACGGCGTCGACACGACGATGGTCAGGCCGCGGTGGTTCAGCTCGTGCAGCATCTTCCAGAACTCGCGGCGCGACAGCGGATCGACGCCGGTCGTCGGCTCGTCGAGCAGCAGGAGGTCGGGCTCGGTCACGAGCGCCGCCGCGAGTGCCAGCTTCTGCTTCATGCCGCCCGAGAGCGCGCCGGCGAGGCGGGCCCGGAACTTGCCAAGGCCGACCATGTCGAGCAGGCGCGTGGCGCGGCGCTCGCGCCTCGTCCCGCGGCACGCTGTAGAGATCGCTGCGCAGCCGCATGTTCTCGTCGATCGACAGATCCTGATAGAGCCCGAAGCGCTGCGACACCAGGCCGAAGGTGCCGGTGGCGCGCGTGACCGTGCCGGAGGTCGGCGCGAGGACGCCGGCGACGAGGCGGAAGAACGTGGTCTTGCCGGCGCCGTCCGGGCCGATCAGCGCGAACATCTCGCCGCGCGGCACCTCCAGCGTGACGCCGGCGAGCGCCGTCGTCGCGCCGAAGCGGCGCGTCAGGGCGGACGTGGTGATCACGGCGTCTTGATCAGGACTTCGGCCGGCTGGCCGAGATCGAGCGGCTCGCTCCAGCCGCCGACCAGGTCGACTTTCGCGGCGTAGACGAGGTTCACGCGCTCGGCGCGCGTCTCGACCTGCTTCGGCGTGAACTCGGCGTCGCGCGAGATCTCGGCGACCTTGGCCTTGAACGTCTTGTCCTTGTAGGCGTCGACGATGACGTCGGCCTCGATGCCCGGGCGGACGCGACCGCGCAGCATCTCGGGCACGAACGTGCGGACGTACAGGCGATCGAGGAACGCCAGCGTCAGCGTCGGCTGGCCGGGGGTGACCAGCTGGCCCGGCTCGACGAAGCGGTGGACCACCACGGTGTCGGCCGGCGCGCGCAGCTCGCCCTCGTTCACGGTGGTCTGCGACTGCTCGAGCACGGTCTGGGCCCGGGCGGCGTCGTCCTGCGCCTGCTGCACCTGCCACGGGCGGGCGCCTTCGCGCAGCGTCGCCAGGCGGCTCGACGCCACCTTGAGCGCCGCTTCCAGGCGCTGCACCTCGGTCGTCGCGCGATCCACGTCGCGGCCGGTGCCGACCTTGCGCTCGAGCAGGAACTGCTGCCGCTGCAGCTCCTTCTTCGCCAGGTCGAGGGCGGCCGTCCGATCGTTCACCTCCGCCTCGGCGGCGGCCAGCTCCGAGCGGCGCGTGCCGGCCTCGAGGTCGCGGACCCGGGCCTGCGCGGCGGCGACCGTCGACTGGTCGCGGGCCACCGTGAGGCCCGTCTCGCCGAGATCGAGGCGGACGAGGACGTCGCCGGCCTTGACGCGGTCGCCCTCCTTGACCAGCACCTCGCGCACGCGGCCGGTGACCTTGGGCGAGAGATCGACCATCGCCGCCTCGATCCGGCCGTTCAGGCGGATCAGTGTCGGATCGGCGGCCTGACGGCAGCCGCTCAAGGCGAGCACGCCGGCGATCAGCCCACCTAGGAGCCCGTGATGAAAGGCCCGCTGCATTCGACGGGCGATGCATCCCGGCGCTCGGCGTTGCTCGTCGGTCGAATATTCCCGATATTTTCCCTCCTCGCGCCTTGATCGCCGGGCGCCTCGCCCGTCTCGGTGCAACGCGGCCCTTTCGCCACGGGCTCCTAGGGCGGCCGTGGACAGCGCGAGAAGTCGTGTCATGGGGTGGTCCGCCAGTCGATGGCGCGATCGCGCAGCAGCGTGCCGCGCGCGCGGGCGAGCTCGGTCAGGGCGCGGCGGTAGGCCGCGGTCGCGGTCGCGTCGGCGACCTCGGCGGCGGCCAGCTCGTTCTGGCGCGTCAGGACGAAGAACGGCGTCGTCGCCCCGGCGCTGAGGCGATCCTCTTCCGCGCGCAGCTGGATCTCGGCGGCGGCGCGGGCGGCCCGGGCCGCTTCGATGCGCTGGCCCGCCGTCTCGAGCGCGGCGGCGGCGTTGCGCACTTCCAAGGCGATCTGGATGCGGATCCGCTCGCGCGCGGCGGCGATCTGCCGCGCCACGCTCTCGGCGGTGGCGATGTCGGCGTGGGCGGCGCGATGGCCGAGCGGGATGGTGAGGACGATGCCGGCCGCCACGTCGGGGAACCGATGCAGCGCGACCGATTCGAGCGAGGCGCCGAGGGCGCCCTGCAGCTCCTCGGGGAACTCGGAGGGCAGGCCTGGGAACGGCAGCGCGTCCTCGTGCCGGCCGCCGGCGACGCCGCGCGCGGTATAGCCGCCGACGAGGTCGAGCTGCAGCTTGAGGCGATCGCGGGCGGCGTCGAGCTCGATTGCCTGCAGCGCCTGGCGGGCATCGGCGTCGGCGAGCTCGGGACGCTCGGCGGCATCCTTCAGGGCCGTCTCGAGATCGACCGGCGCCGTCGACGGGGCCGGCAGATCCTCGAGCGTCAGCGTCGTGCTCCACTGCGGCGCGTCGGCGCTGTCGAGAATCAGCGCCTTGAGCTGCAGCTCGGCGCGCGTCGCCGCTTCGCGCGACGCGAAGAGGTCGCCGCGGCGCCGCTCGATCTCGGCGGTGAACTGCGCCAGATCCGACTCCGGCGCGACCTGCGCCTCGACGCGGATCTTGGCGTCCTCGCGCTGGCGATCGGCGAGGGCGAGCGTCGACTCGCGGATCGACACGTCGCGGCGGGCGGCGACGACGTTCCAGTAGGCCTGCTCGACGGCGGCGACGGTCTCCGAGACGACGCGGCGCAGCGACGCCTCCGATCGATCGACGCCGGCGCGCGATACCCGGACCGCGCGACGCGCCGGATCGATCGTCCGGCCCTGGAACAGCGGCTGGCGCAGCTCGACGCCGAGCGAGGTGAACCACGCCGGCGAGATCAGCGTGAAGAAGTTGTTGGAGACGTCGCGGGAGACCGTCGTGGATGCTGTCAGCGACGCGCCGCTGTTGAACAGCTGCGAGAAGCTGGCAGCGCTGGAGATGCCGCTCCCGGTGGGCGCCAGCTCGCCGGCCGGCGCGCCGGACAGGACCGAAATCGCCGGCAGCTTCTGGTAGCGGTAGCGCGTGTCGCCGCGAACGACGGGATCGAACGCCGCCTCCGCGCGGGCGATCCCGTCGCGGCTCTGCGCGACCGACTCCCGCTCGACGACGATGTCGCGGTTCTTGGCGAGGGCCGAGGCAACGGCGTCCTGGAGGGTCAGTGTCTGCGCTGCCGCAACGCCCGGCAGCAGTCCGCCCAGCGCCGCGACGAGGATCCGGAGGCTCCGCACGCGTCGATTATCTACGGGGACGAACCTCGGCCGGGCCGATACTCAACCTCGGCCAGGCGTCTGAACGCGGCCGAATCGACGGGCATCCTGGCAGGAATTGCGATCCCCGGCCTCGGCCCGGCCTGCCCCCGGGCAACTCCCGGCCTCGGCCCGGGCGAGGCCCGGCGTCTGCCCGGCCGGGGCTTTACCCCCGCGCCCGGCGGATCTGGGCGGCGTGCTTGATGGCGTGCTCGGCGTAGATCTCGAGCCAGCGGGTGACGCTGTAGGCGCCGCTCTCGCTGTGCGTGCCGCTCCGGGCCCAGTCGTCCTCGGACAGGCGGTCGAGGATCTCGGCGGTCGAGACGCGCGCCCAGCGGAAGGCTTCGAGCGACGACGCAATCGGGCGGTCGTAGTGCAGCCGCACCGCGAACGCCTCCTGGTCGTAGCCGACGATGGTGGGGTTCTCTTCGGCGATGAGCCGGCGCAGGCGGATCGCGGAGGTCATCTCGCTGTCGGCGAGGTGATGGACGATCTCCCGCGCCGACCACGTGCCCGGCCCGGGCCGGCGGTCGAGGGCGGCGTCGTCGGCGCCGGCGAGGGCGTCCACCACGGCGGCGTAGCCGGCGCGGTACTGGTCGATCAGGGTTCGTCGAGTCGAGGCGTCCACGAGCAGTCGTCCTTTCGTTCGGGTCAGGCGAGCAATTCGCCGGAGAGCACGGTGACGGCGTGGCCGGTCAGGCGGACGCGGTCGCCGTCGACCGTGACCTGCAGCGTGCCGCCGCGCTTGGAGACCTGGCGCGCCGTCAGCGTCGAACGCCCGAGGCGTTCCGCCCAGTACGGCGCCAGGGCGCAGTGCGCCGAGCCGGTGACCGGATCTTCGTCGATCCCGAAGGCCGGCGCGAAGTAGCGCGACACGAAGTCCCACCCCCGCGTGGAGGCACGGGCGGTGAGGATGACGCCGCCGTCGACGGCCTTCAGCGGGCCCATGTCGGGCCGCGCCGCGGTCACCGTCGCTTCGTCCGCGCATTCGACGATGTAGTCGATCCCGCCAGGACCCTTGCCGGCGGCGTACACCGCGATCGGCTGGACGCCCAGCGCGGCGAGCACGTCGACGGGCAGCGTCGCCGGCGTGACCGGCCGCAGCGGCAGATCGATCGTGATCGCTCCGTCGGCGGCCGTTCGCCCCGAGCCCGCGCCGGGACCCGGCCGCGCCGTGCCCGCTCGCGCCGAGGCCGGCTTCGCCGTGAGCGCGCCGCTCAGCGTCTCGAACACGATCGGCGCGCCGGCGTCGGCCCGGCCGGTGGTCCACAGGGCGTGCGCGCTGGCGAGCGTGGCGTGGCCGCACAACGTCACCTCGACCGCCGGCGTGAACCACCGCAGATCGAAGCGGCCATCCGCGCGGCGGAGCAGGAACGCCGTCTCCGACAGGTTCATCTCGGCGGCCACCGCCTGCAGCCAGGCGGCGTTGCGCGGGCCTTCGAGGAAGACGATCCCGGCCGGGTTGCCGCCGAACGGGTCCTGCGTGAACGCATCCACTTGAAGGAAGGGCAGAGGAGCGGGAGCGGTCATGCTCCGACAATAAGAGCTTGCTTGTTGCTATGTCAATGCGTACATTGCACGAGGACAATGTGGCAGCCGAAGCTTCCTCCCATCTCCGTCCCGGCCCGCACCTCGGGCCGCGGTGCGACCCGAACCCGGCCGCGGCCGCTCTACCTGCGCATCGTGGATGCGCTGGCCGCCGACGTCGCCTCCGGCCGCGTCGCCGCGGACACCCGGCTGCCGACGCAGCGTGAGCTGGCCGAGCGCCTCGGCACGACAATCGCCACCGTCACGCGGGCCTATAGCGAAGCGCGGCGCCGCGGCCTGGTGTCGGCGACCGTCGGACGCGGCACCTTCGTGCACGCGGCGCCGGCGCAGGCGACGTCGGGCATCACCGATCTGACGCTGAACCAGCTGCTGGCGACGCCCTTCGGCGGCGAGCTGATCGCCGCCGCCTCGACGATCGATCCGGACCTGCTGACGTCGCTGCTCGAGTACCAGCCGCACACGGGCCACGAGCGCCATCGGCGCGTGATGGCGCGCTGGGCCGGTCTGCGCGGCGTGCCGGCCTCGGTCGACGAGATCGTCGTCACCGCCGGCGCACAGCACAGCCTGCTCGCGGCACTGGCGACGCTGACCCGGCCCGGCGACACCGTGCTCACCGAAGCCGTCACCTACACCGGCGCGATCTCGGTCGCGAACCATCTGCACCTGCGCCTCGTGCCCGTGCCGGTCGATGCCGGCGGGCTCGACGTCGACGCCTTCGCCCGCGCCGCCCGGCGCACCGGGGCGCGCGTCGCCTATCTGATGCCGACGCTGCAGAACCCGACCGGCGTCACGCTCAGCGCCGGCCGCCGCAAGGCCCTGCTCCAGGCCGCGATGCGGCACGACGTCATGCTGATCGAGGACGACGAGTACGGCGTCTTTTCCAGCACGCTGCCGCTCGCCGCCGACGCCCCGGATCGCTGCATCTATCTGACCGGCGTGTCGAAGGCGGTCGCCCCCGGCCTCCGCGTCGGCCTGCTGCGCGCGCCCGCCGCGCTGGTGCCTCGGCTCGGCGCCGCGGTGTTCGCCTCGAGCGTGATGGCGCCGCCGTTCGGCACCGAGCTGGTCGGCCGCTGGCTCGCCGACGGGCTTGCCGAGCGGGTCATCGCCTGGAAGCGCGGCGAGTTCCAGGCGCGCACCGCGCTGGCCCGCCAGATTCTGGGCCTGCGCGAGCTGCCGCCGATCAGCCCGCATCTGTGGCTGCCGACCGGGCCGCTCGCCGGCGTCGAGTTCATGGAACAGGCTCGCCTGCGCGGGGTGATCGTCAGCGCCGGCCAGAGCTTCGCGGTCGGCCAGGGGCCGCCGCCACCGTTCGTGCGGATCTGCCTCGGCCCGCCGTCGACCCGCGAGGCGCTGGCCCAGGCGCTCGGCGTGATCCGCGACGTGCGCGCGCGTCCGCCGATGCCGCACGCGGCGACGGTCTGAGCGGACGGCTCAGGCTGCCGGCCGCGGACGTCAGGGCGGAGCCACGGCCAGGCCGTGGCCGGCGGCCGCTGCCCGAAGGCGCAGGTCGTAGGTGACGAGTGTGGCCGCCTGGGCATCGATCGCCAGGGCAAGGTGCAGCGCATCGAGTGCCCGCAACGGTGCGGCGCGAGTCGCGAGCAGAAGGCGCTCGGCGCGACGATGGACCGCAGGCGTCATTTCGGCACGCCGACAGCCGGCAGCGAGGTGCTCGGCCGACCGTTGTACGGTCCGCGCCTGGGCGGGCGACAGCGCGCGCTCGCGGGTGCGCCGTCCGAGGGCTGACGCGAGCTCAGTCAGCGCCAGGTCGGAGATGACGACGTCTGGCGCGCCAGCGAGCGCGTCGTTCAACGCGTCGCTCTCCGGCTCGGACACAATCAGCTTCACCAGCGCGCTGGCGTCCAGGTAGAGTGGCCCGGTCCACGGTTCGGGTACTCACAGCCGATCGTCGCGGTCTTCGACGATCGCTTCCGAGAGCTTCGCTCGTCCCGCACGCACCCGCCGGCGAACCGCTTTCAGGTCCGGGAATCCTTCGCTGGGCCTGACCGGCACGAGCATCGCCACTGGACGCCCGCGGTCCGAGATGACCACCTGGCGACCCTTGCGCACGTCATCCAACAGGCTGGTGAGATTCTGCCGGGCTTCTCTGATTCCCGCGGTGCGCATGTCCGCAGTGTGCCACATGTAGCACATCGCCGCAAATCGAGACGGCCGATGTCATTTTCAGGCGGGGAACGCTACACCGGCTGCGGCGTAGATGGGCCTGAGATCGCGGAAAAAGGCTGGGTAGGTCTTCGATACGCACGCCGGATCCTCGATCGTGACGCCACCTGCGGCCGCGCCGAGAATCGCGAAGCTCATCGCGATGCGGTGATCGTCGTAGCAGTGCACCACCGCCGGCGTCACCGGCGGCGCGGTTCGATGGCCAGCCAGTCGGCGCCGTGCGTCACCTGCTGGCCGAGGCGCCGCAGCTCGATCACCGTCGCCGCGAGCCGGTCGGTCTCCTTGATGCGGATGTTGGCGACGTTGCGGATGCGCGTCGGCCCCGACGCCAGCGGCGCGATCGCGGCCAGCGTCATCACCGTGTCCGAGATGTGGTGCATGTCGACGTCGACGCCGCGCAGCGCGCCGAGCCGCTCGACGCGCGTGGACGTCTCGCCGCGTGTGACCTTCGCGCCGGCCTGCTCGAGGATTGTCGTGAACGCGTAGTCGCCCTGCTGCGCGTCGCGTCCGAGCCCCGGCACCACCACCGCGCCGCCGAGCGCCGCGGCCAGCGCGAACGGGTAGCTGGCGGACGAGGCGTCGGGCTCGATGGCGTAGTCGCGGCCGCGCAGCGTCCGCGCCCGGCGCGGACGTGGAAGCCCGCCGGCGTCTCCGCGACGTCGCCGCCGAAGTCGGCGATCATCCGGCGCGTGATGTCGACGTAAGGCCGGCTGACGAGCGAGCCCTCGATCTCGACGTCGAGATCGGCGTCGGCGAAGCCGGCCGCCATCAGCAGCGCCGAGAAGTACTGGCTCGATTGATCGCCGCGCATGCGGACGCGGCCGCCGCGCAGACGGCCGCCGCGGATCGTCAGCGGCGGGCAGCCCGTCGCGCACGTCGACGTCGGCGCCCAGCGCGCGCAGCGCATCGACCAGCACCTGGATCGGCCGCTTCGCCATCGCGTCGTCGCCGACCAGCGTCACCTCGCCGTCGACGAGCGCGGCGACCGCCGCGAGGAAGCGCACCGTCGTGCCGCTGTTGCCGACGAACAGCGGCCCGTCGGGCGCATGCAGTCGCGCGCGTCCGCCGTGCACGACGAGCGTGTCGCCCGGTGCGTCCGCGATGTCGATCCCCATGCGCGTCAGCGCCGCGCGCATGTGCCGCGTGTCGTCGCTCTCGAGCGCGCCGGTCAGCCGCGTCTCGCCGTCGGCGAGCGCCGCCAGCACCAGGGCGCGGTTGGTGATGCTCTTCGATCCGGGGACGGCCCAGGTCACGTCGACGGGGCCCGGCAGGCGAGGGATGACGAGCGGCGCGACGGGACCCACGCGCAAAGCTTATCGCAGCGGCGACGCCCCGCGGCCGCGCGGGCCGAGTGGCACACCACGTAGTGCCATTCACCGTCGATCCGGCCCGACCCGACCTCGAACCGCGACTGGTCCACAAGACACGACACCAACCAGCCCGGAATCTGCCCCCCGAACGCAAACCGATCGAAGGCGTACGGAAACGGGGTGTCACCGGAATTCGGCGTGTGGAAGATAGAGGGCGTCCCCCGAAGAGTCGTGCTGTTTCACGCCGACGAAGACTTGCGCGCCTCGGCCACTCGCCATGGCTTGAAAATATGCGAGCAGGCGCTCGAATGCGACGAACAGCACCGGTGGGCGCGACGCGCTTTGCCGCTCCGTCGCGCTCCAGCCCTTGAAGTCCGGGTGCCAGTGCCACAACTCGCAGTTCGTTCCGATCGACGTCGACACGCACTTCCTCGGGCCAGCGCTCGAGGCGCTGGAAGTGAGCGCCGGCCGCCCCGAAGCTTTCGCGATTTCGGCGTGCATGTCGCATTCGTCGCCTCGCGGGTCTCAACGCGTCGTCGTATGCACCTCGACGCCGGCCCCGAGCGCGACGCCAGCGGCGTAGCAGGCGAGGTCGCTCCACAGGAACCCGTAGCCGAGGACCAGCGCGCCGGGCCGCGTGTCCCGGATCGCGTCGATCCACGGCGCGTGATAGAGCTGGCTCACTTCAATCGCGCACGAACACGCGAGCGCGGTGACGGCGAGGCGCGCCGTCGACCAGCGCGGCGCAAGGATCCCCAGGCCGACGAATACCATCGTCGCGTAGAGCGTATCGCCGGCGTAGGTCGCGACCACCGCCGGCAGCGATGGCCCGAACACGCGCGAGCCGAGGCCGGCCGCGATCACCAGCGCGAGCGCGACGCCGTAGGCGACGCGGGAGCGGGGCGGCCGCATCAACGCAGGCGGGCCGCGGCGTGCGGGCTGCGCGCACGGCGTCCACGAAGGCGGTGATGAGCGGATGGCGCCGCCCGGCGAGGCCCGAGCGCTCCGGCTGGTACAACGTGGCGATGAAGAACGGGTGGCCGTCGAGCTCGACCGCCCGAACGTCGCCGGCGAGATCGCGGGCGGCCACGCGCAGCGGGCCGCTGGCGAGCCGCCCCGCGCAGGCGGGGTTCAACCCGTAGTTGCAGTGGTAGCCCTCGACTGCGTCGTCGCTGCCGTACGATCGCGAGCAGCCGCGATCCCGGCTCGAAGCGAATCGTCCCCGTCTGCTCGACGAGGGCGCAGGCCAGCGGCGCAATCACGGGATCGGCGGCCGACGGATCGAGCTCGGCGTGCGCGGGTGCGGGCACGCCCCACACGGCGCCGGCGTATTCGAGCAGCGCGTGCTGGAAGCCGCCGCAGGTGCCGAGGAACGGGACGTTGTGCTCGCGGGCGACGCGGATGGCCTCGAGCGCCCCGTCGGTGTTGGCGTAGGGGCTGGCCGGCACGCACCAGATGCCGTCGAACATCTCCAGGTGCGCCGTCGCGTCGCCGACGAGCGTGGAGGTGTGGACCCACGCCCAGTCGACCGGATGCCCCGACGCACCCGCGGCCAGGCCGAGGGCGAGCGGGATGGCCCGATGCGCGACCACGGCTGGATCGTGGTCGCCGATCAGCGCGATGCGCGCCGGCGGGCGCGACGTGTCCATGCGATCGCCTACAGCGTCATCTCCATGTAGACGTCGGCGCTCGAGTAGGGCACGTGCGCGGGCAGCGGGCCGTAGATGAACCCGGATCGCTCGTAGAGGCGCAGCGCGGCGTCGAGCTTCCGCGACGACAGCAGCATCACCTTGCGGGCGCCGCGATCGCGGGCCCATGCCAGTGCCGCGGCGGTCAGCTGCCGGCCGATGCCGCGTCCACGCGCTTCGGGGGCGACCGCGAACTTGGCGAACTCGATCGTGTCCGAGTCCTGCACGATGGTCGCGCACACGCCGAGGACGACGCCTTTGTCCACCGCGACGAAGATCTGGCCGCCGCCGGCGAGGATCGACTTCCGCGGCTGCTCGAGGTGGGCCCGGTCGGCCTCCTCGAACAGGCCGTGCTCGGTCAGCCAGGCCTTGTTCAGACGGGCGAAGGCATCCTGGTACTGGTCCTCGAACGGCACGATCGCGATCGAAGTGCCGATGGCCCACTCCGCGATCGTCACGACGCGCGGGTCGCGTATCTCGATCAGCGAGATCGTGTCGATCCAGCCGGACATCGGGCGGGCGCCGATGGTCAGGCGCTCGGCCAGCGCCTCGCAGCGGGCCCAATCCGGATCGACGGCCAGGGTGACGTGCGGCACGTAGGGCGGCTCCGGCCAGAGATGCACCTTGAGCGGGCTGTCGTAGAGCCGCCGGTGCAGCGCCGCGATCCCCTCGGCGCCTTCCTCGGGCACGTAGAACACGCGGCCGCCGGCGCTGTCGGGTTCGCGGCGCGCCATGGCCCTGCGGATGACGAACGGGATCGGCCGGCTGGAGGCCGCGACGGCGGCGCAGTGCGCGGCGACGTCCTCGGGCTTCAGGTCGACCGGAAACACCAGCGTGACGTGCGCGGCGATGCGTCGCGCCTGCGGATCGAGCGCGGTGCGGATGGCTTCGATGGCGCGCGTGTCGGCGACATCGAGTCGAGGATAGGCGACGACGGCGATCATGCGGGGCCTGCGCTCCTGGTTCGGGGCTCGAACATGGGAGCGACAGTGTACAGGGAACCTGCCCTGAAGGGGCGTTCGGCCCGCGTCAGCGGCGCGCGTCCGGATCGCCGCCGATACGGCTGACCTCGAGCCCCTTGCCGACCGGCAGCGTCATCGACTGGATCCCGGGCACGGCGCGGACGTGGCGGACGTAGTCCCGCAGGTCGTGCGACAGGATGTTGTCGGCGACGACGACGGCGCCCGGCGCCAGCCGCAGGCGATCGAAGAAGCGGATGTAGTCGTCCTTCTCGCAGTCGATCAGGACGAACTGCAGATCGGCGTAGCGATCGAGGACGTCGCCGGCATCGGCCAGCACGTAGTCGACGCGATCGGCGAGGCCGAGATCGGCCAGCGTGCGCCGCGACTCCGCCTGCCGCGCCGGCTCGATCTCGATCGAGACCAGGCGGCCGTTGGTCCGGCGCGCTGCCGCGGCCAGCGCGATCGTCGAGATGCCGCTCGAGCCGCCGATCTCGAGGATCGACGGTGGCGCCGCAGCCCGCGGCGAGCGCGCAGATGAACTCGGCCGAATCGGGCTCGAGGTTTCGGCAGCGCTGCGCCTGCGGCACATCGCGCGCATCCTGGCTGATCTTGACGGTCCACAGTCCGTCGATGGCGGCGCGTTCACGATCGTGCAGCATGGCTGGTCACGCGCTCAGGGGATGGCCGATTTCCCAGTGATGGCCGTACGGATCGACGACGCGGCCGACGCGCCAGCCGTAGTCCTCGGTGACCGGCGTCACCACGGTGGCGCCGGCCGCCACCGCGCGGGCGAACGCGGCGTCGGGATCGGCGACGGTCAGGATCATGCGGACGGTGCCGCCCTTCAGCGTCTCGGGGCTGAAGTTGCCGTGCTCCGGCGACTCGTCGCTGATCCAGAACGGCGCGCCGTCGACGGAGAGCTGGGCGACGACGGCCCGTCCGGCGACTCGATCACGTGCAGTTCCTCGGCGGCGAACGCCGCCTTGTAGAAGGCGAGGGCTTCCGAGCCGCGGCGCACGGAGAGGAAAGGAGCAATCGAGGTCATGCAGGCCTGCGTCTGAAGGGTGTCGCGTGGCGGGGTGCCGCCTTGCGGAGGAACACCAACGATACCTCGGGCGACAGCACCTTGGTGCGGACGTGGCGGTAGCCGTGCCGCTCGTAGAGCCGGAGGTTCTCGACGCTGCGGTTGCCGGTGAAGAGCTCGAACGCCTTGATGCCCGGGAACCGCCGCTCGATCGCCACCAGCAGCGCCGAGCCGATGCCGCGCCGCTGCAGCGCCGGGTCGACGCTGAGCCGGCACACCTCACACACGCCGTCGGTCACCACGCCGCGCACGGATCCCGCGAGCCGGCCGTCGACGATCGCCTTCAGGACGACGTGTTGCGCGATCTGCCGGCGCACCGAGTCGATCGTCTCGACGAGCGGCGGGATCGTCCAGTCATCGTAGCGCCGCGCCTCGGACGCGTAGGCGAGCTTCTGCAGCGCGAGGATCGCTTCGGCGTCGGCGGGTGAGGCATCGACGATCTCGCAGGGGGACCGCGTCATCGCCTACAGCTCCCGAACGTAGTCGTCCACTTCGCGGAAGCCGGCGGCGCGAAGGGCGTCCGCGGCGCGGGCCGGCGGTACGGCGAAGGTCTTCTGGTGCTCCCCGGCGCGCGCACGCATGTGCTTCAACGCGCCCGGCATGGCACCGCGCGAGATCACGCCGTCGCCTTGGCCCGGGCGAGGTGGTGCAGCAGGTCGATGCGCGACAGGATGCCGACCGGCGCGCGCTCGTCGTCGACCACGACGGCGGCCGGGCTCTTGCTGAGCAGCTCCTCGAGCGCCGACAGCGGCGTGGTCAGGCGGACGCTGGCGACGTGGCGCGTCATGCACTTCGACACCAGCGCGTCGGGCGTGCCCTCGCCGCAGCCGAGGAAGTTCATCAGGTCCGCTTCGGTGACCATGCCGACGAGCACGCCGCCCGACGTCACCGGCAGCTGCGAGATGCCGCGGTCGCGCATCTTCTCGACGACCTCGCGCAGCGTGTCGGTGTCCTCGGCGACGACGATCGAGCCCTTGCGGGCGACGATGTCCTCGACCCGGCCCTCGATCGCCCGCGTCTGGAAGAAGCCGTTGTCGCGCATCCACTTGTCGTCGACGAACTTCGTCATGTAGTTGCGGATGCCGTCGGGCAGCACCACGACGCAGTTCTGGCCTTCCTTCAGGCGCGGCGCGGCCTGCAGCGCGGCGTACATCGCGGTGCCGCTCGAGCCGCCGACGAGCAGCCCTTCCTCGCGGATCAACCGGCGCGCCAGCAGGAACGACGGCTGGTCGGTCGTCTTCACCCATTCGTCGACCAGCGAGCGATCGAGCACGTCGGGGATGAAGTCGTAGCCGATGCCCTCGACCTTGTAGGTGCTGACCTCGGTGCCGCCGCCGAGGATCGAGCCGACCGGGATCGGCGCCGACGACGATGCACTTCGGGTTGTGCGCCTTGAGCCGCCGGGCGACGCCGGTGATCGAGCCGCCGGTGCCGGCGCCCATCACCACCATGTCCACCTGGCCCTCGAGGTCATCCAGGATCTCCTGGCCGGTGGCCCGCTCGTGGATCGCCGGGTTCTCGGGGTTGCTGTACTGGTCGAGGATGTGGGCGTTCGGCAATTCGGACTGCAGGCGGCGGGCGACGCTGATGTGGCTCTCGGGCGAGTCGAAGGCGGCCTCGGTCGGCGTGCGGATGATCTCGGCGCCCAGGGCCTCGAGCGCGACCTGCTTCTCGCGGCTCATCTTCTCGGGCATCGTGATGATCACGCGATAGCCGCGGACGGCGCCGGCGAGGGCGATGCCGATGCCGGTGTTGCCGCTGGTCGGCTCGATCAGCGTGTCGCCGGGCTTGATGCGGCCGCTCTTCTCCGCGTCGGCGACCATCGACCAGCCGATGCGGTCCTTGAGCGAGCCGCCCGGGTTCAGGAACTCGCACTTCGCCCACAGCGTTGCAGGGCAGGTGCGCGCCGACGCGGTGGAGCCTGACCAGCGGGGTGCGGCCGATGACGTCGAGGATCGAGTCGAAGCGCATGCCGCCATTGTCGGGGACGGCGCCGCATCGGCAAGCGCGGCCCATGACCGGCCTCCGACCGGCAAGTGACCGGCGCGGGACAGCCGATCAACGCGGTTTGCGGACCAGGGCGTAGATGCTGTTGGCGAGCACGTGGGCGTCGGGCCGGCGGTTCAGCCAGATGTCGAGATAGCGGAACGGCCAGAGCAGCCAGCCAGCGGCGGCGTAGGCCGGCTTGCGCAGCGGGCGGGGCGCGCAGAGCTTCACGTATTCGAGCACGAAGGTGAGGAGCGTCGCGGTCGGTCCGGTGCGGACGCCCGCCTCGAGGACCTCGAAGCGGCCGAGGAAGCGGCGCAGGCCGTCGACCGTCCAGCGCTGGTAGTCGGCGGGATACTCGTGGAACGGATGGTTGAACGGCACGACGACGTGCAGGTGGCCGCCCGGCGCGAGCACGCGCTCCATCTGCTCGATGGCCGGCCGCGGCGCGGCGACGTGCTCCAGCACGGCGTCGCACTCGATGGCGGCAAAGGCGTCGGCCCGGAACGGCAGCGCCTCGACGCTGCACCGGACGGTGACGCCGGGGTGGCGGGCCAGGTCGATCACGATCCAGCCGGGGTGATGGCCGGCCCCGGCGCCGCCGACGAGGAGCCGGCGCCCGGCGATCGTCGCCGGCAGCATCGCCTCCGCCGGGTTCGAGATCAGCGGCAGTGGCGGCTTGAAGGCGCGGTACCACCAGCGGGTGCGGCGGTCGTAGCGCCCGATCATGTCGTCGATGCCGGGGGTGCTCACCGGCGTCATTGTTCGGGACGGCCGGCACAACGGCAAGCGCGACCGTGCGGCAGCGGGTGGAAAGGGCATCGCCGGAACGCAGCGATCGACGGACTGCTGAGCGAGCGATGACGATGACGACGATGGGATCGATCGCGCGATCGGCGGTCGGCGCTCTGCGGCGCGCAGGGCAGCCAGGCGCGGCCGGGCGCACCGTCGCTGCTGCCGCCCGGCGAGGCCGGCACGCCGCTCCACGTCGAAGGGCCGGATCATCGGTCCGGGTGGACCCGTCGCCGGCGCGGCGCTGTACGTCTACCAGACCGACCAGCGCGGCTACTACTCGGGCGAGGTCAACGACGACAACACGAAGCCGCGGCTGAAGGCGCGCTTCGCGACCGGGCCCGACGGCAGCTTCGCGTTCCGCACCATCATGCCCGGGCAGTACCCGCGCAACGGCCCGCCGGCCCACATCCACCTCGAGGTGACGCCGACCGGGAAGCCGATGGAGCAGTTCGAGCTGGTCTTCGAAGGCGACTCGCGGATGACCGACGGCATCCGTGCCGACGCAAAGGCCGGGAAGTTCTACGCCATCTGCACGCCGGTGGCCGGCGCCGGCGGCGCAAAGCAGTGCACCGGCGTCACTTTCCGCGTCCACTGACGCCACCCACGACCACCCACGACTCCGGAGTCCCGAGGGGACGACTCCGGAGTCCTGTGCGCACGACTCCGGAGTCGTCGCGAGAGTCCGCTCGAAACCCTCGATGTTTGTTGGGGTTTCCCGAGACGACTCCGGAGTCGTTCCAGGAGGACTCCGGAGTCGTTGTCGCGGGACTCCGGAGTCGTCAGGTGGTCGTCAGGTGAACGTGATCCGGAACGCGGTGGTGTCGCGGGCGGTACGTTCGAGGTCGTAGTCGAAGCCGTGGCCGGCGAGGATCTCGCCGACCAGCGTCAGGCCGATCCCCTGGCCGTTGGGCTTGGTGCTGAAGAACGGCGTGAACAGGTTGGCCTGTACCTCCGGTGTCAGGCCGGCGCCGCTGTCCTCGACGACCAGCGTCGGCGGACCCGTCTTCGACGTCGCCCGGATCGTGACCGCGCCGGTGCCGTCGACCGCCTCGACGGCGTTCTTGACGACGTTGAGGATCGCCTGTTCGAGCTGCGCGGGATCGGCGTGCACCCGGATCGACGGCGCATCCAGCTCCCACCGCCACGCGATGCCGGCGGCGTCGGGTCGCGCGCTGAGCAGCGCCACCACGCGCTCGAGGATCGCCACGAGCTCGCACGGCTGCCGCGCCGGCGCCGGCAGCCGGAAGACGTCGGCGAAGCCCTTCATGAACGTATTGAGCTGGCCGGTGCGCGCGATCACCACGCCGAGGGCGGTCTCGAAGTCGCGCCGGCTCTCGCCGCCGAGCTCGCTGGCGTAGGTGAGCGACGACTGGAGCAGCGACGTCGACGAGGCGACGGTGTTGTTGACCTCGTGCGACATCACGCGGATCAGCTTTTCGTAGGCCGCCCGCTCGGCCTGCCGCAACTCGCTCGTCAGCTCCTCGATCACGTAGAAGCCTCGCGCGAAGCCACGGTCGACGAACGCGCCGCGGCGGATGCGCACGCGCCCCGCGCCATCGGAGCCGACGACGCGCGACTCGCCGGGCGCGAGCGCGTCGAGCGCGGCCGCGAGGGGCGTCTCCAGCGCGGCGATGCGCCGGCCGGTCAGGTCGGCGGCGGCGCGGTCGACGATCCGCGCGGCCGCGGGATTCAGGCTGGTGACCTCGTCGTCGAAGCCCAGCACGACGATGCCCGACGGCGACGCCGCGATCACCTGGGCCAGGAACTGGTGCTGCTCGGCCAGCCGCACGCGCTCGTCGCGCAGCCGGTCGACCATGCGGTTGTAGAGCGCGATCATCGCGTCCACGTCGGGCTCGCCGACGGGGAGGAACCGCGACGTGAACGCTTCGTCGTGCACGAGCCGCGACGCGTCGGCGGCGAGGGCCTGGTAGGAGACGGCTCGCCGGATCAGCGCGATGCCGACCGCGAGCGACAGGACGAGCGCCGCTTCGACCGCCAAGAGCCAGAACGGCGAGGAGGTCCAGACCAGCCAGCCGCCGACGCCGGCCATCGCCAGGTGCACCACTACGAAGTAGGTGACCAGCCGGACGCGCACGCTCACACGGCGATCTCGTACTTCTCGAAGCGGCGGTAGAGGGCGGGACGGCTGAGGCCGAGCGACTCGGCCACCTTGCTGATGTTGCCGCCGTGATGCCGGAGCGACTTGAGGATCATCGCCCGCTCGATCTCGTCGATGGTCATGGCGCCGACGTCGGGCAGCGAATCGCCGGCCGGCTCGTGTCCCGGCGCCGCGGCGAGATCGGTGAAGCTCTCGACGTCGAGCCGGTCGCGGCTGTCGACCAGCACGGCACGCTCGACGGCCTGCTGGAGCTGCCGCACGTTGCCCGGCCACGGCTGCGCCTGCAGCCAGCGGGCCGCCGCCGGTGTCAGCACCACGGCCTCGCGGTGGTACGCCGCCGCCGCGGCCTGCAGGAAGCGCGAGGCGAGCAGCGGGATGTCGTCGGGCCGCTCCCGAAGCGGCGGCAGGTGCACCGTGATCAGGTTGATGCGGTAGAGGAGGTCCTCACGGAACTCGCCGCGCGCGACCATGTCGGGCAGGGCGCGGTTGGTCGCCGAGACGACGCGGACGTCGACCTCGCGGCGCTGGCTCGAGCCGAGCACCTCGAAGGTGCGGTCCTGCAGCACGCGCAGCATCTTCACCTGTGACGCCGGATCGAGGTCGCCGATCTCGTCGAGGAAGATGGTGCCGCCGTGCGGCCAGCTCGAAGCGGCCCTTGCGATCGGCGCGGGCGTCGGTGAAGGCGCCGCGGACGTGGCCGAACATCTCGCTCTCGAACAGCGAGGACGAGATGCCGCCGAGGTTGACCTTGACGAAGGCGCGGTCGGCGCGCGGGCTGTTGCGGTGGAGCGCCTCGGCGATCAGCTCCTTGCCGGTGCCGCTCTCGCCGGTGATGAGGACCGAGGCCTGGGTCGGTGCCACGCGGCCGAGGAGCTGCAGCACCCGCAGCATCTTCGGGTCGCGGCCGACCAGCTGGCCGAAGTCGAAGCGCGCATCGAGCTCGTCCCGGGTCGCCGCGTGATCGGCGGCGGTGCCGCGCGACGCGACGAGGCCGAGCGTCGTCTTGACCGTCTCCAGCATCTGCTGGTTGGTCCACGGCTTGGTGACGAAGTCGGCGGCCCCGGCCTTCATGCCTTCGACCGCGAGGTTGATCGAGCCCCAGGCGGTGATCAGGACCACCGGCAGCCCCGGCGTCAGCGCCTTGATCCGCTGCAGCAGCGCCAGGCCTTCCTCGCCGGAGGTCCGGCGCGAGAAGTTCATGTCCTGGATCACGAGCTGGCAGGGCTGCCGGCGCAGCACCTCGATCGCCTCGTCCGGCGACGCCGCGGCGAGCGAGGCGAAGCCGGCCTGCTTGAGCAGCAGGGCCAGCGACGCCGTCACGGCCAGGTCGTCGTCGATGATGAGGATCATGAGCGGCTACTCGTAGCGCAGGGCCTCGGCCGGCGGCATCCGCGACGCCAGCCGGCTGGGATACCAGCCACAGGCCAGGGTCAGACAATAGATGGCGGCCGCCGACAGTGCAATCGCGCTCACGAACACACCGCCGGGGACGACCAGATCCTCGGGCAGCGGCAGGAACGGGAGCTGGCCGACCAGCGCCACGCCGGCCAGGAGCGCGAACGTGGTCATCACGGCCATCTCGGCCATCACCTGCCCGCGCACCGAGCCGCCCGACGCGCCGGCGGCGCGGCGAAGGCCGAACTCGCGCAGCCGCTGGATGACGCTCTGCCACACCACGCCGGTCAGCCCGAGCGTCACCATCAGCAGCAGGAACCCGGCCAGCACCGCCAGCACGCTCAACGGCATCAGGTAGTCGCTGTGCTTGCGCTCGCGCAGATGCTCCATCGTCGCCACGTCGAACGACCAGTCGGCGGCTTCGCGCTGGAGGCGCCGCACGAGCACCGGCTCGAACGACGCCGTCGTGCCGGGCCGCAGCCGGAGCAGCAGGCGCTCGGCCCGGCCGCCGTCTTCGGTGTCCAGGCGGAGCCGATCGATCAGCACGGGCTGCGGCATCGAGTACTTGCCGTGCTGCCGGAACTCCTCGATGACGCCGGCGACGCGTTTCTGCTTGCGCGGCGGATCGGCTGGCCGCTGCCGGGCGTGCGGGTCGGGGCGCTCGGGGATGATGCGGCCGATCGGGTTGGCGTCGCCGAACACCTTCTGCGCCATCTCGACGTTGATCAGGACGGGATCGACGCCGGCGGCGTCGTCCTCGCGGGTGAAGCCGCGGCCGGCCAGGATGGGCATCGAGAACACGCGCGTGAAGTCGTCGCCCACGCGGTTGTACAGGTAATCGATCTTGCGCCCGTCGGCGAGCTCGAGACCGCTCTCCCAGGACGCGTTGATGTAGGGCGCGGTGAAGGCGACCGATGCGATCTCGACCTCCGGCAGCTCGCGGGCGGCGGCCAGCAGGCGGACGAAGGTGTCGCGCTCGCGCGCCCGCGCCTCCGCGGCGGCGGCGCCCTCCTCGCGGTCGCCGGGCACCGGCGGCCGGCCGACGTCCACGGACCACACGCGGTCGACGTCGTAGCCGAGCGTCTTGCGCGCGTTGATGGCGAAGTTGAGTCCGACCAGGATCACGGCGAAGACGACGAGGAACGAGCAGAGGATCTCGAGCGTCAGCAGCAGGTTCTGCCGCTTGCGGTTCCAGATCAGCCGCACCAGGTGGCGGGTCATCGTGAGGGTCCTCCCTTGAGCGCCTCGACGGGACGGAGCCGGGCCATCCGCCACGCGGGGTACACCCCGGAGATGAGGCCGAAGCCAATCGCCAGCAGCACGGCGTAGGCGAAGACACGGGCGTTGACGACGAAGGCGGAGTGGGCGATGAAGCCGCTCTGGTTGAGGGCCCGCAGCACGAGCGCCGACAGCACCAGGCCGATGGCGCCGCCGATGAGCGTCAGGATGACGTTCTCGACCACGAACTGCGCGACGAGCGTGCGGGTCGGGGCGCCGAACGCCTTGCGGACGCCGATCTCCGAGGCGCGTTCGAGGATGCGGCTGATGTTGACGTTCACCAGGTTGACGGTCGGCAGCGTGACGAAGAGCAGGCCGGCGATCACCAGGAACAGCGTCAGCTTCGGGCCCTGGCGGTCGGCGCTGGTGCGGTCGGCGAACGGCGACTCGCGCGCCAGGCTGTCGTATTTCGTCTCGAACGGCGCCACCAGCGTCTTGTAGCTCTTGTCCGGCAGCTCGATCCGCGCCACCCGGGCGTTGAACTCCTCGCGGATCTTCGGCAGATCGTCGGTGGTCCGCGCCAGCACCACGGCGCTGAAACCGCCCATGATCTCGCGCTTGTAGGCGTCGGTCTTGGCGGTCGTCGTCGGCACGTAGAAGTCGGCGTAGGGGACCATCCGGATGTCCGACACGTTCTCGACGACGCCGACGACGCGAAAGGACTGGCCGTCGGCCTCGAACGTCTTGCCGAGCGCCGGCTGCCCGTTGAAGATCTTCTCCCGCGTGGCCCGGGTGATGACGGCGAGGAAACGCGCGTCGTCGACGTCGTCCTGGCTGTAGGGCCCGCCCTCGAGGAACGTGAAATCGAAGACGCGCCAGAAGGCGCCGTCGGTCCGCTTCACGTTCGACGTGATGCGCTGATCGCCGAGGTAGGTCGAGACCGTCTGGAAGCCTGAGAAGATCGTCAGCGCCTCGGCGCCGGGCAGGTTCCTGGCGTACTTGTCGAACAGCAGGTAGCCGCCGTTGCTCGACCACGCGTTGTCGGGCCCGTACATCCGCGCGCTGTGCACGCCGAGCATCCGCGCCTGGCGCGACTCCGGCGCCATCGGCGCCAGCGTGTGATCGGCCATCGCCGTGACGACCATCAGCACGAGCAGCGTGAAGCTGATGCCGAACAGGCTGATCGCGGTGTAGAACGGCCGCCGCTTGAGCACGGCGATCGTCATGGTGAGGTAGTGCCTCAGCATACCTGCCGTCCATCGAAGAGCCGCACGGTCCGCGCCGTCTGCTGCGCCTTCTGGGCGTCGTGCGTGACCATCACGATGGTGGTCTTGTCCGCTTCGTTCAGGTCCTTCAGCAGCGCCATCACCTCGTCGCCCATGTGGGAATCGAGGTTGCCGGTCGGCTCGTCGGCGAGGAGGATCGCCGGACGCCCGACCACCGCGCGTGCGATCGCGACGCGCTGCTGCTGGCCGCCCGAGAGCTGCGACGGGAAGTGGTGCAGCCGGGCGCTGAGGCCGACCCGATCGAGTGCCGCCTCGGCCAGCCTGCGCCGCTCGGCGTTCGACATCTTGCGGTAGAGCAGCGGGATCTGGACGTTGTCGAGCACGCTCAGGTCCGACACCAGATGGAACGTCTGGAAGATGAAGCCGATCTCGCGGTTGCGGATCGCCGCCAGCGCGGCGTCGCCGGCGCCGTTGATATGCGCGCCGTTGATCTCGACCTTGCCCTTGGTCGGCACGTCGAGCAGGCCCATCAGGTTGAGGAGCGTGCTCTTGCCGCAGCCCGAGGGCCCCATGATCGAGATGAACTCGCCCTTCTCGACGTCGATGTTGACGTCGGCGAGGGCAACCGTCTCGATGCGGTCGGTGCGGTAGACCTTTTCGATGGCGTGGAGTCGAATCATGTCTCTCTCGTGAGGTCGCTATTTCAGGGTGATCTGCTCGAGGTGCAGGTAGTCGCGCATGTCGGAGACGATCAGCTCGTCGCCTTCCGCAGCGCCGGAGACGACCTCGACCTGGTCGAGGCCTGAGAGGCCGAGGACGAGGGGCACGCGGACGGCGTGGTCGCCGCGCACCACGAAGCCGCGGCGGGAGCTGTCCTCGGCGAACGGGCCGCGCGCGACCCGCAGCGTCCGCGCCTTGCGGTCGGTGACGACGTGGACGTCGACGCGCAGGCTGGGCCGGAGGCCGGACCGTGCCGGCTCCGCCAAGGCGACGGTGAACCGGACGACGCCGTTCTCGACGGTCGGGAACACCGTCGCGACGGTGCCGGCCAGCGGCTGCTCGTTGACCAGGACGACGGCCGGCATCCCGACGTGCAGCTTGCCGGCGTGGACGTCGGAGACGGTCGCGTCGACGCGGTAGGAGGACAGGTCGGCGAGCCGCGCGATCACGTCGCCCTTCCTGACGAGGGCGCCTTCCTGCGCCAGCGCCCAGGTCACGACGCCGGCGCGATCCGACTTGGTGGTCGACAGCTCGACGAGGCGGTGGGCCTGGCTGGCTTCCTTGTCCAGCGTGCCCCGCTCGAGCGTCAGGGTGTCGAGCGCCACCTGGGTCGAGGCCTCGGCGTTGGCTCGCTGCGCCCGCAGCTGCTCCAGCTCGATGCCCGCCTGGGTCAGGGCCAGCTCGGAGCGGCGGAACGCGTCGCGCGAGAGCAGCCCCTCGGCGACGAGCGTCCTGTCGCCGGCCAGCCGGGCCTCCGCGGACTGGACCTCGAGCTGCTTGACGGCGATCTTGCCGTCGAGCTCGGCGAGCGAGGTCTTGAGCGTCAGGCGCTGCTCGGCCTGTTCGTTCTCCTTCACCCGGAGATTGCTCTGCAGCTTGTCGAGCGCCAGCACCGACTCGCTGGTGTCGAGCTCGACGACGGCGTCGCCGCGCTCGACGCGGGCGCCGGGCAGCTTCAGGATCCGCAGCACGCGAGCGTCCACCGGGCTGGAGAGGACGCGCTCGATCTCCGGGACGACGGTGCCCGAGGCCATGATCATCGCGTCGACGGGGCCGGTCGTCACGCGGGCGGTGCGGATGCGGGCGCGTGACACGCCGGGCCGCAGCAGGTCAGGCAGCCACGCCAGGAGCAGCACCACGGCCAGGACCGGCACGACGGTGACCATGACGCGGACGCCGACCCGGCGGCGTCGTTCGGAGGAAGCGATCTCGCGATCCACGCCAGTCGCATAGTCAAGGCGCGTGCCCGGTCGCGCGCCCCGGATCGGCCACTTATCAACGACTTACGGGACGTCGCGGCCGACCGGCGTCCAGCTCCGTACGAACGGTCGTCCGAAACCGGACGACCCGACCGGCGACGCGGCGACGCAGGCCGTTGGAGCTGTCGACATGTTCTCGGCGCGCCACCTCCATCGCGTCGCGGCCGTTCCCGCGAAGTCAGCCAATCTCACCACTGTTCGTGTGGCGTCACTCTTGCGTTCTTCAATGCAGGAGGGCGAACGGAACACGCCGCCACGATCGCCTCCCACGGCCCCTCGCACGCGTCGGAACGACACGCTCATGTCGTTGGCGCAAGGGCCGATACGTAACACAAGCGCGACAGGACATCGGGGCACGCAGCCGGCCCGCAAGGACCCGCTCGGCCGGAGGAGTCTTCAGTCATGGCGATCCGGGGCATTCGAATCCAGGGGGCCATCGGGTGGGTCGCAGGCGCCGCCATCATGGCGATGGCGCTGCCGGTCGCGGCGAGTGACGGGCCGTCGGGCCCCGATCCAAGCGGCCGCGCGACCGGGCGATCGACCTTCCGGAGCGGCATCGACGTCGTGGCGCTCAGCGTCACGGTCCTGGATCCGCAAGCGCGCCTGCTCGCCGGACTGAGCCGCGACAACTTCAGCGTGTTCGAAGACGGCGTCCGCCAGGACATCGCCTACTTCGAGACCAGCGAGGTGCCGCTCGATCTGGCGCTCCTGCTCGACAGCAGCGTGAGCATGCAGCCGAATCTGGCGTTCGTGCAGAAGGCGGCGGCCGGTTTCGTCGACGCGCTCCGCGAGGGCGACCGCGCCGCGGTCTACGCGTTCAGCAGCCACGTCCGCCCCCTGCAGGCCTTCACCGCCGATCGCAGCCTCGTCCGTCAGGCCATTCAGTCGACGACCGCCGCCGGCGGCACCGCGCTCTACAACGCCGTCTACGTGGCGCTGCGCGCGTTCGAGAAGGTCGCCGGGGACGGCCGCGTCCGCCGCCGCGCCATCGTCGTGCTCACCGACGGCGAGGACACCGCCAGCGTCCTGACGTTCGACGACCTCATGGCCGAAGCCAAGGCCGCCGGCGTCACCATCTACACGATCGGCCTGCGCGCCGAGGAGCCGTGGCCGCTACGCGGCGCAGCAGACGCGCGGCTACTTCTCGAACGCCGACTTCGCGATGAAGCAGCTCGCCCGCGAGACGGGCGCCAAGGCGTTCTTCCCGACCGGCCTGTCCTCGCTCGCCGAGGCCTACGCCGAGATCGGGCGCGAGCTGGCGACCCAGTACGCGATCGGCTACGTGTCCCGCAACCCGATGCGCAACGGCGCCTTCCGGCGGGTCACGGTCCGCATCAGCGACAGCCCGGGCGCGCAACCGCGCACCCGGACGGGCTACCTCGCCGCGGCGCCGCTAGCAACCGGTCGCCGGCCGGAGATCGACCGTTCGTAGGGTTTGAGCGGCCCGGCCTGGCCCCTGGTGCTCTACTCGGGGGATGGGTCCCCGGGTCTTCACCCAGCTCATCCTCGTCTGCGTCGCGCTCCTCGCGCCGGGCGTCGGTCCGGCCGCGACGGCCCAGGTCGCGCCACGAGCGCCGAAGCCCGCCGCCGCGCCCAAGGCCCGGCCCGGCGCCGACAAGGCTACCGGGGTCCTTGCCGGCATCATCACCGAACGGCACTCGGCCGGCCCTCTCCCGGGCGTCACGGTCACGCTGGAGGAAACGGGCCAGACGGTGGTCAGCGGCGCCGACGGCGGCTACCGCTTCGAGGGCGTCGCGCCGGGCACCTACCACCTGACTGTCGCGATCGAGTCGTTCACGCCGGCTCGTATCGAAGCGCGGGTGGTGTCGGGCAGCGGCGCCAAGGTCGACGTGGCCCTGGAGCCCGACCTCCATTACTCGGAGGTCGTCTCGGTGGGCGTCCGGCCGCAAGGATTCGTTCGAGGCCTACCAGCCGACGTCCGTGCTGTCGGGCCAGGACCTCACGGTGAAGAGCGAGGCCTCGCTCGGCGAGCTCCTGAAGACGGAGCCCGGTGTCAGCCAGCGCTCGCTCGGACCGGCGCCCTCGCGGCCGGTGATCCGCGGTCTGGACGGCGACCGCGTCCTGATCCTCGAGAACGGCCAGCGGACGGACGATCTCTCCAGCCAGTCGGCCGACCACGGCGTCTCGGTCAACCCGCTGGCGGCGACCCGGGTCGAGGTGGTGCGCGGCCCAGCCACGCTCCTCTACGGCGCCAACGCCATCGGCGGGCTGGTCAACGTCGTCAGCGAGGTGATCCCCACCGTGCCGTCGACCGGGCGGGCACGGCGCCGTGCAGGGGGACGCCGGCACCGTGGCCGACGATGCCTCGATTGCCGCCGACTACGGCGTCGGCAACGGCCGCTGGGCGCTGCACCTCGGGCGGCACCGCGCGCCGCGCCGGCGACGTGTCGACGCCGCTCGGCCCCGTCGACAACACCCAGTCGCGCAGCACGCTGTTCGAGTCCGGCGCGTCGTGGACGCGGGAGAAGGCGGTTCGCCGGACTGAGCTACCAGTTCGACGACTCGGACTACGGCATCCCCGTGGTCGAGGGCGGCGGCATCACCATCACCCCGCGGCGGCACTCCTTCGGCGCCCGGGCGCAGACCCGGGCGCTGACCGGGTTCGTCACGGGCGTGAAGACGGCCGCGAACGTCCGCCACTACCGCCACCAGGAGCGCGAGGATGGCGCCGTCAGCACCGTATTCGCCAACGACACCGCCGACGGCGAGCTGCTGGCGACGACGCGGCCGCTCTTCGGCCGCCTCGAGGGCACTTACGGCGTCAGCGGATCGACGCGGCGCTTCGACGCGCGCGGCGAGGAGGCGCTCTCGCCGCGGGTCGATCAGACCGGCGGTTCGGCGTTCACCTACCAGGAGGCGGTCTGGCCGCACGTCACGCTGCAGTTCGGCGGGCGCGTCGAGCACCAGAGCTTCGAGCCGGCCGGCGGCCTGCGCCCGCGCGATTTCACCAACGTCAGCGGATCGACCGGCGTGCTCGTCCGCCCGTCTGACGCGACGACGGTCACGGTGAGCCTGGCCCGCTCCGTCCGCAACCCGGCGCTCGAGGAGCTCTACTTCCTCGGCCCGCATCCCGGGAACTTCGCCTTCGAGATCGGCAACGCGAATCTCGAGGCCGAGCGCGCGCTCGGGATCGACGTGGCGTTCCGCTGGCGCCTGCCGCACGTCACCGGCGAGGTCACCTGGTTCCGCAACCGCATCGACGACTACGTCTTCCGCCGTCCGACCGGGGAGATCGAGGAGGACCTGCCGGTCGTCGAGTTCACGGCCGACAAGGCGATGCTGCAGGGCGCCGAGGCGCACGGCGACATCGAACTCGGCCCGCGTGTGGTCCTCGAGGTCGGCGCCGACTACGTCCGCGGCGAGCTGCGTGACACCGGCGAGCCGCTGCCGCGCATCCCGCCGCTGCGCACGACGATCGGCGCCCGTTATCGCGTGAACGCGCTGCAGATGGGCACGCAGGTCGTCGTCACCGCCGACCAGACGCGCGTGTACGGCGACGAGACGCCGACCGACGGATCCGCCGTGCTGAAGCTGTACGGCGTCTACTCGCGCCAGACCAGGGCCGGCCTGCACACGATCACGCTGCGCCTCGACAACGCGACCAACGAGACCTACCGGAACCACCTGTCCTACATCAAGGACCTGGTGGCCGAGCCAGGTCGCGCCCTCAAACTGATCTACGGCGTCCGGTTCTAGCGGGTGTCTGTTTGCGGCCGCGCACCGGCACTCGTCGTCGAGCGGGCCGCTCGCAGTTGATCTCCCACGTCACACCAAAGCGATCGACGACGGCGCCGAACGCCAGCGCCCAGAAGGTCTCCGCGAGCGGCAGCGTAATCACCCCGCCGGCGGCCAGCGCGTCGAACGTCCGCTTCGCCGCGGCCGGGTCCGACATGCCCAGCGCGACCGCAAAGCCCTGAGGGCGCACGTAGTCTCCGGGTGTGACATCGTTGCCCATCAACGTCGCCGCCCCGACTCTCAGCGTCGCGTGGATGATCTTATCGGCGAATCCTGCCGGCACATTGGCGGCGATCGGCGTTTGTCTGTAGCGCAGCAGCGTCTGCAGCGTGCCGCCGAGGGTGGCGGCGTAGAACGCGAATGCCTCCTCGCAGGTGCCATCGAACGCCAGGTGAGGGGTGATGTCCATCGCGGCTCCGATTCGCCTACACTACACCGCCCGCGACGTTGCTGCGATGCCGCGAGTCCGCGCGTGACCAGGATTGCCGGGCGGGCGCTGAAACTGATCGACGGCGTGCGGTTTTGAAGCCGTCGACGGCTGCCCGGCCGATTGGCGCTACGCCGGCTCCTGCTCGCAGTTGATCTCCCAGGTGACGCCGAAGCGGTCGGTCACCACCCCGAACGCTGGCGACCAGAACGTCGCGGCCAGCGGCATGAGGATGATGCCGCCGTCGGCGAGTGCCTCGAAGGCGCGGCCGGCCGACTCCGTATCCTCGACGCTCAGTACAACCGAGCACCCGCGAGGCGTCTCGTAGTGGTCGGGGAGCGCGTCGGAGCCCATCAGCGTCATCTCGCCGTGCAGGTTCATGGTCGCGTGCATGATCCGCGTCTGCCACACCTCGGGCACCTGATCGGCCATCGGCGATTCGCCGTATGTCGCCATGAAGGTCACGGTGCCGCCGAGCGTCCGGACGTAATGGTCGAACGCTTCCTTGCAGGTGCCATCGAACGTGAGATGGAGGCTGATGCTCATGGCGTCACGTCCTGACCGTCAGTTGTAGCCGGCGACACGGCGGCGCAGCGTCTTCACGTGCTCCCAGATCTGCTCGTATTCCTTGCGGTCGTCGCTGTCGTCGTCGGGCGGGGCGGCGCCGGGAGTGGGGAACGGCGGGGACAGCAGCCGCAGGTAGTGCTCGAGGTCGCGCAGCGCGTCGGGAAACCGCTTTAGCTGGTAAGCGAGGAGGCCGCGATCGCGCAGCTCCATCGTCGCGGTCTCGTCGAGCGCGACCAGCAGATGGGTGACCTCGAGGGCCTGCGGAAACGATCGGCTGCGGACGTAGAGGCGCTTGAGGTTGGTCGCCATCCGCATCAACGTCTGCCGCGTGTCGGCGGTGGCCAGCGCCTCGGCGGTCAGGACCACCTCGCCGCCGGCGTGGCGTTCGAGCAGGCGCTGACAGTCGATCTCACGCAGAATCGCGCCGCGATGGAAGACGTCGATGAGCAGGTCGGGTACGTGCGGGCCGCTGCTCGGGGCGCGGACCAGGAAGTGCCCCGGGAAGTTGACGCCTTCGAGCTCCAGCCCCGCCCGCCGGCCGACGTCGAGATAGACCACCGCCAGCGAGATCGGAATGCCGGTGCGCCGCACCAGCACGTCGTTGACGAAGCTGTTGCGGGGATCGTCGTAGCGCGACTCGTTGCCGTGGAAGCCGAGATCCTCGAACAGGTAGTCGTTCAGCACGGCGATCCGATCCTCGGCGCCCTCGATCAGCGCCAGCCGCCGGCTGGCCTCGTGGCCCATCGCCGTCAACGTCTCGACGATCGGCGCCGCATCGATGTCGCCGTGCTCGACCGAGGCGAGGACCAGCGAACCGCGGACCAGCGCGTCGTTGTCGCCGCTCCGCGCCCAGGCCACGAGCGACTGCGCCCGGGCCTCGATGCCGGTCATGGGCGGGCGACCAGCGCCTCGAGGATCGCGACCGACACCGCGTCGAGCGACGGCACGACGAGATCGGCGATGCCCAGATCCTCGGCGCCATAGGACGTCGTCACCGCGACCGTCCGCAGCCCGGCGTCGCGCGCCGATTGCAGGCCCCACACCGAATCCTCGATGGCGACGACATGGCGCGGCGGTGTGTCCATCGCCAGCACGCCCTGCTCACGCAGGATGTCGACGGCGCGGCGATACGGATCGGGATGCGGCTTGCTGCGCGGCGTGTGCTCGACCGCGACGATGGTCCGGAAGCGCTCCCGGAGGCCGGTGCCGCGAAGCACGACCTCGATGTCGTTCAGGGCCGCGCCCGAGGCAATGGCGAGCGGGACCTCGGCGCCGAGCCGGGCGATGCACGCGGCCGCGCCCTCGTAGATCACCGGCTGGCCGGCGACCATGTCGGGGAACAGCGCCAGCTTGTCGGCGACGAGGCCGGCGATGCGGCCGTCGTCGAAACGCTGGCCGTGATCGGAGAGCGCCGCGCGGAAGGCCCCGGCGTCGTCGTAGCCGAGGTACTTCTCGTAGTAGTCGCTCCTGCCGAGCGCCACGCCCTGGCGCGCGAGCACGCGCCGGAAGCCCTCGAAGTGCAGCGGCTCGCTGTCGGCGATCACGCCATCGAAATCGAACACGACCGCGGAGAGGAGCATCGGGACCCGTGGGCAGGCGAAGCGGCGCGAGAGACTAGGGCTTCAACCGCTCGCCGGATCGGATCGGCATGGTCAAGCGGTTCTCGCGCGGCGGGTAGGGGCAATCATACTGCGGGTTGTAGACGCAGTACGGGTGATAGGCGCGATTGAAATCGAGGTCGTAGAGGCTGGTCGTGGTGCGATCGAGATCGAGGTAGCGGCCGCCGATGTAGGTCTCGGTGCCGTTGGACGGATCGGCGAACGGCACGAACAGCCGCTGCATCGCCTGGTCGCCTTCCTCGACGAAGGCGGTGAGGGTGAGCGGCTGGCCCTTGACCGAGAAGCGAAGCTGGCCGGCGCGGCGCATCTTACGCCGCTGGCCGGTCGAAGTCGGCATCTCGATGGCCGTTTCGCCGGGCGCCGGCGCCAGCCGCGCCGGCACGTGGTACCCCTCGTCGACGGGGAAGTAGGCGAGCGGCAGGAATCGCGAGCGCTCGGCCGGCGGCACCGGCGACTCCGACGAGGCCGAGGCGAACGCCGCGTCCTTCGCCGTCCGGTGCTCCTGGATCTGCTGCGGGTAGGGCACCGGCGGCGATGGCCGGCACGCCGCCGCCAGGAGCGTCACCAGCACGAAGAGCGTCGGCCCGGTCCAGCGCATCCCGTCAAGCGTATCGCACTGCCCGGGCCTCGTACCGGGCCTGGCCCCTGGTCGGCTCATCGCAGGTCGAATCCGGCCCCGCCGGACGCCAGCACGTGCGCGGCGATCGCGCGGCGCAGCGCGACGGTGTCGACCGGCGCGCTCTTGAGGAGGCGCCGCAGCGCCGACAGCGTGACGCGCCGCGTGTCACCGTCGGTGAGCGCGGCGACCGCTTCGCGGGCCGTCATCTCGACGCGCAACGCGGCATCGGCGACCGCGGTGCAGGCCATCGCCTCGTGCACGTCGCCGTGGCGCGCGCCGTCGTGCCGCGCCTGCTCGGCCCGCAGCAGCGCGCTCTCGGCGCCGAACGCGTCGATCACGAGATCGGCGGTGAACATCAGCGCTTCCTGCTCGTCGGCGAGCGTGTCGCCGAAGCGCTGCATGGCGGTGCCGAGCACGAGCAGCGCCGCCTTCTTGAGGCCGGCCACGGTGCGGCGGGCCGCGGCCAGCGGGGCGTCGTCGCCGCCGTCGCCGGCGAGCGGTCCGGTCACCTCGTCGGCGAGGCGCTTCGCCGCCGCGATCAGGCCGATGTCGCCCTTGGCGGCGCGGCGCGCCAGCAGGCCCGCAATCAGCAGCCGGTTGATCTCGTTGGTGCCTTCGAAGATGCGGTTGACGCGGGCGTCGCGGTAGCGCCGCTCGGCCGCGTAGTCGGTGACGAACCCGTTGCCGCCGTGGATTTGCACGTTCTCGTCGACGGCGTAGTCGGCGATCTCGCTGCCCGCGACCTTCGCGATCGACGCCTCGATCGCGTACTCCTCGAGGGCGGCGAGCAGGCGGGCGGCAGGCGATCCCTCGCCGGCGTCGATGGCGCGATCGATCAGGCCGGTGGTGCGCACCAGCAGGCTCTCGAGCACGTAGATGCGGACGGCCATCGTCGCCAGCTTGGTGCGGATGGCGCCGAACGACGCGATCGGCCGGCCGAACTGGCGGCGTTCGGCGGCGTAGGCCGCCGCTTCGGCGATCGCGGCACGCGCGCCGCCCGCGGTGGCGGCGCCGAGCTTCAGCCGGCCGTAGTTCAGGACGTTGAAGGCGACCTTGTGGCCGCGCCCGATCTCGCCGAGGACGTTGGCTGCGGGCACGCGCGCGTCCTGCAGGATCACCGGCGCCGTCGACGAGGCGTGCAGCCCCATCTTGTGCTCTTCCTCGCCGTTCGAGACGCCGGGAAAGGCGCGCTCGACGATGAACGCCGTGAACGCTTCGCCGTCGACCTTGGCGAAGACGATGAACACGTCGGCGAAGCCGGCGTTGGTGATCCACATCTTCTCGCCCGAGAGCGAGAAGCTGCCGTCGGCGAGCCGCGTCGCGCGGGTCCGGGCGCCGAGCGCGTCCGATCCCGATCCCGACTCGCTGAGACAGTAGGCGCCGACCATCTCGCCCGAGGCGAGCCCCGGCAGGTAGCGCTGCTGCTGGTCGTGCGTCCCGAACGCGACCAGCGGCAGGATCGCCAGCCCCGTGATCGCGCCGAAGGTGGTGCCGAACGACGCATCGGCGGCGATCTCGGCCGCGACCACGACCGAGCTGATCTTGTCGAGCGCGAGCCCGCCGAACTCCTCGGGCACGTCGGTGGCGAGGAGGCCCAGCTCGCCGGCGCGGCGGAGGAGGCGCCGCGCCACGCTCCAGTCCTTGCCTTCGAGCGCCTCACGCAGCGGCGCCACTTCCTGGCGCACGAAGTCGGCCGCGGTGCGCGCCATCAGCCGGTGCTCGTCGGAGAGGCGCTCCGGCGTCAGGACGTCCGCGGGCGCGGTGTCCTCGATCAGCCACGCGCCGCCCTTCTGTGCCAGTGCCATCGTCGCCATCACGACATCCTCTCGAAGATCCCGGCCGCGCCCATGCCGCCGCCGACGCACATGCTGACCAGCCCGTAGCGGCCCTGCCGCCGCCGCAGCTCGTGCAGCAGCGTCGTCGTCAGCCGCGCCCCGGTGCAGCCGAGCGGGTGGCCGAGGGCGATGGCGCCGCCGTTGACGTTGAGTCGTTCCGGATCGATCGGCAGCTCGGCGAGGCAGGCGAGGATCTGCGCCGCGAACGCCTCGTTCAGCTCGACCAGGTCCATGGCGTCGAGCGAGAGGCCGGTCCGCGCCAGCGCCTTGCGGATCGCCGGCACGGGACCGATGCCGAACAGCTCGGGCGCCACGCCGGCGGTGAAGTAGCCGACGAAGCGCGCCAGCGGCGTCAGGCCGAGCGCGGCGGCCCGCGTCGACGACATGACGATCACCGCCGCGGCACCGTCGCTGGTCTGCGACGAGTTGCCGGCGGTGACGCTGCCGGTGGCGTGGAACGCCGGCCTCAGCTTGGCGAGCGCCTCGGGCGACGTGTCGCGTCGCGGCCCCTCGTCGGTGTCCATGCGCCTGGGCGCGGCCGGCGCGCGACCGATCGCGGGCGCGGCGTCCACGATGGCGGCGTCGACGGGGACGATCTCGTCGGCGAAGCGCCCGGCGTCGATCGCCGCGACCGCCTTGCGGTGGCTGTCGAGGGCGAAGGCATCCTGCGCCTCGCGGCTGATCTTCGACGCACGGGCGTGGTTCTCGGCGACCAGCCCGTTCGAGAGATAGACGTCGGGGTAGGTGTCGACCAGCGTCGGATTCGGCGAGACCTTGAGGCCGCCCATCGGCACCAGGCTCATCGACTCGGTGCCGCCGGCAATCACGACGTCGGCGGCGCCGCTCTGGATCCGCTCGGCGGCGTAGGCGATCGACTGCAGGCCGGAGGCGCAGAAGCGGTTGACGGTGACGGCCGACGCGCTGTGCGGGACGCCGGCGCGCAGGCTGGCGATGCGGGCCACGTTCAGGCCCTGCTCGCCCTCCGGCATGGCGCAGCCGAGGATCACGTCCTCGACCTCGGCGGCGTCGAGCGCCGGGACGCGCGCCAGCGCGGCGGTGATGGCCGCTGCGGCGAGATCGTCGGGGCGGGTGTGGCGCAGCGCGCCGTTCGGCGCCTTGCCGACGGGCGTGCGGACGGCGGCGACGATGACGGCATCTGGCATGGCGAACTGCCTCCTACTCGCTCAGGAGATCCACGATGGTGTCGGCGACCTCGCTGACGTGGCCGTCGAACAGGTGATCCGCGCCGTCGACGATGACCAGCTCCCGCGGCTCGTGGAGCGTGCCGTAGAAGCGCTGCACCGCCTTGACCGACGACAGGTGATCGCGCTCGCCGTGGATCAGGAAGACCGGCTTGCCGGCCGCGATCACGGCATCGAAGTCGTAGACTCGACACCGGCGGCGCAATGGCCACCAGATGCGTGACGCGCGGATCGTCGGCGCCGACGCCGGCGGCGATCCACGCGCCGAAGGAATAGCCGACCGCCCAGACCGGCAGCCCGGGATAGCGGGCCGCCGCGGCGTCGATGGCGGCGTGGAAGTCGTCGCGCTCGCCGGGCCCGCCGGTGAAGCTGCCCTCGCTGGCGCCGGCGCCGCGGAAGGTGAAACGGATGACGGCGCAGCCGACGCGGATCAGGCCCTGCGTCGCGTGGTAGACGACGCGGTCGTGCAGCGTGCCGCCGAGCTCCGGATGCGGCGGCGCGACCACCGCGACCGCGCGCGCCGGTTCGGCGGGCTCGTCGATGCGCGCCTCGAGGCGGCCGGCAGGGCCGTCGAGGTGGCGGACGCTGGCCGGGTGATGGTTCATCCGTGGGCTCCGACGAAGTCGCCGACCAGCGCAGCAAAGGTCCCGGCGCGCGTCACCGTGCCCAAGTGTCCGGTGCCTTCGAGACGGGCGACTGTAGTGCGCGTCATGTAGCGACGATACTGCCGCGTGCTCTCCGGCGGAACGAGGCGATCGAGCCCGTCGTCCCCGGTGACGATCAGCGTCGGCGCGGTCACGCGCGGCGCGACCGCCGCGACGTCGTCGGCGAGGACGAGGTGGATGCGGGTCGCCGCGCGCGGCGCCGACATCGGCGCCCGCGCGACGTGCCACAGCATCCGCCCGGCGAAGCGCAGCCGTCCGCTCCACGACGGAAAGACGTTGCGGAGCTCGGGCAGCATCCGTCCCGGGGCGCCCAGCGCGAACGCCGGGAGCGAGCGCCGCGGCGCCTCCAGCCAGCGCGCCTGCTCCGGCGGCAGCGTGAACCCCGGCCCCGGCGCCGAGGCGAGGACCAGCGCGCGAACCCGCTCCGGATGCCGTGCCGCGTAGTGCAGGGCGATGCAGCCGCCGAACGACACGCCCACCAGCACCACGGGATCGGGGCCGAGCGCGCGGCACGCGTCGTCGAGCCGCTCGAGGTCGCCTGCGTACGACGGCTCCAGCGGCGGCGCGCCCGGCTCGCCGCAGAGGGAATACGTGGCGACGCGGAACCGGCGCGCCAGCGCGTCCACCGTCGGCGTCATCCACTCCCAGCGGCCCTGCATGCCTGGCACGAGCACGAGCGGCGGACCGTCCCCCCTGATCTCCATGGCGCCAGACATCAGTTGCGCAGCGGCTTGCCGGTGTCGAGCGTGTGCTTGATGCGCGCCAGCGTCTTCGGCTCGGCGCACAACGAGAGGAACGCCTCGCGCTCCAGATCGAGCACGTACTGCTCGCTGACCAGCGCCGGCCCGGCGAGCGAGCCCCCGGCGAGCACGTGCGCCAGCTTGCGCCCGATCAGCGCGTCGTGATCGCTCAGCCGCTCGGCGCGGCGGGCGAGATGGACACCCAGCTTGAGGATCGCCTCGACCGGGGCCCCGCCGACCGGGATCGCCGTTCGCGGCACCGGCGCCTCGTAGCCCTCGGCGACGCGGGCCAGCGCCAGCGCCTTGGCGTCGGCGAGGACGCGGTCGCGGTTCATGCTGACGCGATCGACCGGACGCAGCAGGCCCAGCGTCCGCGCCTCCGCGGCCGATGTCGAGGTCTTCGCGAAGCCGATGGTCTCGAACACCGTGCGCGTCGGGCCGGCGAGATCGGTGCTCGGCCCCAGCGTCAGATGCCCCGTGGCGCGCGCCAGCATCTCTTTGGTGCCGCCGCCGGCCGGGATCAGGCCGACGCCCGCTTCGACCAGTCCCAGGTAGGTTTCCGCCGCGGCCTGCACGCGATCGCCGTGCAGCACGATTTCGCAGCCGCCGCCGAGCGCGAGCCCGCCCGGCGCGACCACGACCGGCACCTTCGCCAGTCGCATCGCCATCGTCGCGCGTTGGAAGCTGCGCACGAAGAGGTCGACCTCGTCCCAGTTGCCTTCCTGCGCCTCGAGCAGGAGCAGCATCAGGTTCGCCCCGGCGGAGAAGTTGATCGCGTCCGTCGATACGACCAGCGCCGCGAACTGCGCCTCGGCGGTCGCCACGCCCTTGAGCAGCATGGCGATCGCATCGCCACCCAGCACGTTCATCTTCGAGTGCAGCTCGAGCCCGAGGACGCCATCGCCGAGATCGACCAGGCTGGTGCCGGGGTTGCCGGCCACGACGGGCGTCCGCGCCTTGGCGTCGGCGTAGAGCAGCACGCCGGACGGGGCCGGCACGCGCCGGCCATCGCGGAACGTATCGGCGCCGGCAGCGAGCCGGTCGGCGACGAGCGGTGGCACCGGCACGCCGGGACAGGCGTCGACCAGCGTGCGCAGGCCAATCGCATCCGCGATCTCGAACGGCCCGAGATCCCAGCCGTAGCCCCAGCGCATCGCCCGATCGACGTCGTCGAGGCTGTGCGCGATGTCGGGCGCGACCGACGCCGTGTAGAGCAGCGTGGCGCCGAGGGTGCGGCGCAGGAAATCCCCGACCGGATCGTCGCCGAGGAACAGCGCCCGCAGGCGGGCGCCGGCGTCCTCGATCGTCCGCGCGCGATCGATCGCGGCGAAGCGCGCCTTCTGTTGCGGCCGATACGTCATCGTCGCCGGATCGAGCGTCAGGATCGCCGACTGGCCGCCCGGCCCCTTCTCGCGGCGATAGAAGCCCTGTCCCGCCTTCTCGCCGATCCAGCCGCGCTCGGCGATCGCGAGCGCCAGCGCCGGCGGAGCAAAGGCCCGCGCCTGCTCGGGACCGACGCGCGATTCGAGGTTGCGGGCGACGTGGATCAGGACGTCGAGGCCGGTGATGTCGAGCGTCCGGAACGTCGCGCTCTTCGGCCGGCCGATCGCCGGGCCGGTCATCGCGTCGATCTCCTCGATCGTGAAGCGGCCTTCGGCCCACACGTCGAGGATGCGCGCGATCGCGTAGAGGCCGATGTGGTTGCCGATGAAGTTCGGCGTGTCCTTCGCGACGACGACGCCCTTGCCGAGGCGACGATCGCCGACGTCGGCGACCTGCGCGAGCACGGCGGCATCGGTGTCCGGCGTCGGGATCAGCTCGAGCAGCTTCAGGTAGCGCGGCGGGTTGAAGAAGTGCGTGCCGAGGAAGTGGCGGCGGAAGCCGTCGCTGCGGCCCTCGGCGAGCGCGCCGATCGGGATGCCCGACGTGTTCGAGGTGACGATCGTGTGCGGCGCCCGGGCCGCGTCGACGCGCGAGAACAGCGCCTGCTTGACGTCGAGGCGCTCGACCACGGCCTCGATCACCCAGTCGGCGCGGCAGGCAGCGTCGAACCCCGGTCGAGCCTGTCGAAGCTGCCGGTCCGGACGGCCTGGGCGAGGGCGCGGGTGAAGAACGGATCCGGCCGCAGGGCGGCCGCGCGCTTCATGCCGTCGCGCGCGGCATCGGCCGAGACGTCCAGCACCTGCACGTCGAAGCCGGCGTTGGCGGCGTGGGCCGCGATCTGGGCCCCCATCGTGCCGGCGCCGAGGACGGTGACGGTGCGCATCATGGCCGCAGCCTCCCTTGCGCGGCGGGCACGCCGACGCCGTGCACGAAGACGTCGATGACGGCATCGGCGACGCCGTCCAGCGAGCTGCGGCGATGGCTCAGCATCCAGTTGGTCGCCATCTCGTCGAGGGCGCCGAAGAGCATCTTCGCCGCCAGGGTCGGGTTGACGCCGGGCCGGACGACGCCGGCGGCCTGCCCTTGGGCGATCACGTCGCGCAGGATGCCGAGGTAGTCGCGGAGCAGCGTGTTCGAGAAGCGTTCCATGAACTTCGTCGTCTGCCGCAGCTCGACCTGGAAGACGATGGCCAGGTCGCGGTCGCGGCTCAGGCGGTCGAGGTGCAGGTGGGCGATGCGCCGCAGCCGCTCCAGCGGATCGGCGATGCCGGCGAGCGCGGCCCGGCCCTCGGCGATCGCCTCGCTCATCACCCGCTCGAAGATGGAGACCAGCAGGTCGTCCTTGCTGCGGAAGTAGAGGTACACGGTCCCCGCGGCGACACCGGCGGTGCGGGCGACGTCGGCGACCTGGGCGCCGAAGAAGCCGCTGCGGGCGAAGGTGCGGATGGCCGCGCGGAGGATGGCGTCGCGCTTGTCGCCCCGCGGGGCGGTGGCGCGGGCACGGACGGCGCGGACGGGCTTCGGGCGAAGGGCGGCGGCTGGCGGCATCGGCGGCACCACGACTCCGGCTACTGAATGGCGGTTCATTCACTGTAGGCGCGGCGGCCGGCGGCGGTCAAGCGTGCGCGTTGCGCACGGTGACGATCGGTCACGGGCGATGTTGCGAAACGTGTTTTCGCTGGTCCGGCTGATGCGTGCTGCTAGAATCGACGAGCGCCTGCCGATCCGGATATTCCAGACATGCCGCTTCGCCGGTTCGGCCCCGTCCTGCTGCTCCTCACGCTCGTCGCCTGCGGGGGCGGCGACGACACACCGCCGACACTGCCGCCGCCGAGCACCCCGCCCGGGAGCGGGCAGCCCGCGCAGAACCCGTGCGTCGCTGCGCTCGCCCAGGCCCAGGCCGACGGCGAGCCGTTCGCGCCGTCGCTGACGGAGGACGTCATCGGCAAGGGGCGCCTCGGCCTCGCCGCCGACAAGCGACACGTCGCGGATCTGCTCTGGCGCAGCGCGCTGGCGGCGCGTGCCACCAATCGTGCGGCGCCAGCGCCCGACGCGGTGAGCCAGGACATCGGCGACATCGCGGTAATCGAGGACGACGGCACGCTGCTGCTGCCGCGCAACAGCTTCGACGTGCGCAACGCGGGCCTGCGCTTCGAGCGCAACGGCAGCGGCGGCTACGACGTGACGCAGACCACGGCGACGTTCCGCACGGCGCTCGGCCGCCGCCTCACGCTGACCGACGACGACTCGAAGAGCGAGACCATCCCGTTCGCGTTCTCGTACTACGGGCGCTCGTTCACCTCGCTGTTCGTCAACTCGGACGGCAACCTGACGTTCGAGGAGGCCGATGCGATGTCGACGACCCGCGGCTTCGCGCGCCTCCTCGGCGGGCCGCCGCGCGTGGCGCCGTTCTTCGCCGATCTCGATCCGTCGACCGGCGGCCGGGTCTTCGTCGATGCCGCGGCCGATGCGTTCACCGTCACCTGGTGTGGCGTCCGCGGCTTCGACTCGACGCGGACGACGACCGTCCAGGCCACGCTGTTCGCGACCGGCGCGATCGACGTGAAGTTCGGTCCCGAGGTGACGCTGGGCGAGGCGCTGGTGGCGGTGTCGCCGGGGCGGGGCGGCGCGTTCACGCCGGTCGATCTCAGCGCCACGACGCGGCTCGCCGGCGGCGCGGGCGCGGTCGGCGAGCGCTTCTCCGGCGACGCCGAGCTCGATACGGCGCAGACGGCGCGGCGGTTCTTCGCCAGCCACGCCGATCGCTTCGATCAGCTGGTCTTCTGGACCGACACGGCCGTCGTGACCGATGCCTTCGCCTTCGAGTCGACGGTCTCGAACGCGATCCGCGGCCTCGGAACGGACACGTTCAACCAGTCGGCCGACTTCGGGAGCGGCGGCACGCTCGAGAGCGTGCTGGTCATGGATCGCGTGGCCAAGTGGGGCGATGATCCGAACGCCAAGATTCTGGGCGAGAACAGCGCCCTGGCCGTCATCGCGCACGAGACGGGGCACCGCTGGCTGACGCAGTTCCAGTTCAACGACGGCCGCGGCGCTACGTCTGACGCCATGCTCGGACGGCAGCGCGCCCACTGGAGCTTCTTCATGGACTCGGACGCGTCCGTGATGGAAGGCAACGACATCGACGACCTGGGCGGGGGCAACTTCCGCACCATCGCCGCGGCGGAGCGCTACAGCCGCCTCGATCTTTACGGCATGGGGCTGGTCGGCCCCGGCGACGTGCCGGCCGTGTTCTACGTCGACTCGCCGCTCAACGTGTCCCCCAGCAACAATCGTGAATCGGCGCCGCGGGTCGGCGTCACGTTCTCCGGTACCCGACGCACGGTGCTGATCGAGGACATCGTGAGCGCGCTCGGCGCGCGCCAGCCGGCGGTCGACAGCTCACCCAGGCTGCACCGCCAGGCCTGGGTCTACGTGATCGCGCGCGGCACGACGCCATCGCAAGCGGACTTGACGCGCCTCGATCGCATGCGGCGCGAGTTCGAGCCGTACTTCCACCGCATCACCGAGAACCGGATGACGGTGACGACGTCGCTGCGCTGACCGGGCCGTCGGCGCGCGCCGCCGGACGTGGCGGCAGGAAGCGCTTGGGGAACTTGGCGACGACGGTGTAGAGCGGATCGACGACGTTGGCGACCCGCACGACCGCCAGCTGCGAGACGACCTGGTAGGCCTCGGCCTTGTCGAAGCCGTACTCGGCGACGAGCCAGCCGATCAGCTCGACGAAGGCGATGCGGAAGGCGTCGGTGAGCGGCCGGGCGCTGCCCGCGACCATGAGGTGGTCGGCGTCCTCGAGACGCGGCCACTCGATCGCCTGCTTCTTGCGCAGGCTGAAGCGGAACGCCACCTCCATCGACGTCTCGAGGCCCGAGCCGCAGGCCTCGCCGTCGCCCTGCAGCGCGTGCCCGTCGCCGAAGTAGAACAGCGCGCCGGGATGGAAGACCGGCAGATGGACGGTGGTGCCCTCGCGGACGTCGGAGGTGTCCATGTTGCCGCCGAACGGGCCCGGCCACAGCCCGCCGAAGGCCTCCTCGCCGGCCGGCGCCACCGCGACGCGGCCGAGCATCGGGGCGAGCGGCACCGTGATCGTCTGCATCCGGCTGCGCGGCAGATCGAGGGTGCCGGTCATGCGCTGCCGATCGAGGCGCCACACGTAGCGGCCGGCGGGGAACGTGTCGTTGAGGAACGCGGTCCGCGAGTCCGGCACCAGCGCGCCGAAGCGTCCGCCCTGTGTCGAGACGGCGGTGTCCCGATTGGGCCGCACCTTGAGGATCTCGACGACGAGGGTGTCGCCCGGCTCGGCCCCTTCGATGGCGATGGGCCCGACCTCACCGGGCCACTTGCCCCCGGCCTTCTCGTACCACTCGCCCCACAGCGACTCGCTCTCGACGATGTCGCCCGGCTTGACGGTCAGGACGGGCGGCCGCACCGCGAAGGTCGCGTGACCGGTCGTCGGCCGCAGCCGATGCGTCTCGGCGAGGCCGGTCGAGGGCACGATCAAGGCGGCCAGTACCGAGCAGAGTTCGCATTGGCCGATTCTAGCCGCACGCTCGCAGCGCGGCCGCCAATACCCCTGCCGCCCGCGTGAGAGCGCGCTCGCGAACAAGCTACGTGCCGAGGGTGTTGCAGGCGCTGACCTGGCCGCTCTCGAGGCCGCGGCGAAGCCACTGCACGCGCTGCTCCGACGAGCCGTGCGTCCAGCTCTCGGGCGATACCTGGCCCTGCATCTTGCGCTGGATCGCATCGTCGCCGATGGCGGCGGCAGCGCGCAGGCCTTCTTCGACGTCGCCCGGATCGAGTGTCACCTTGCCCGGTCCGCTCTGGGCCTTGACGTAGTGGCCCCAGAGGCCCGCGAAACAATCGGCCTGGAGCTCCATGCGAACCGAGAGCTGGTTGGCCTGGGCCTCGTTGCCACGCTGCTGCGCGGCGCGGACTTTCTCGTCGATGCCGAGCAGGTTCTGGACGTGATGGCCGACCTCGTGCGCGATCACGTAGGCCTGGGCGAAGTCGCCGGGCGCGCCGAAACGGCGATCGAGCTCGTTGTAGAAGGAGATGTCGATGAAGACGCGATGGTCGGGCGGACAGTAGAAGGGCCCCACCGCCGACGAGTTGGTGCCGCAGGCCGACGGGACCTGACCCGTGAACATGATCAGGCGCGGCTCGGAGTAGGTGCGTCCCAGCTGCTCGCGGAACACCGAGCCCCAGACGGTCTCGGTGCTCTTCAGCATCGTTTTGACGAACTGACTGCCTTCGTCGTCGATGGGGGCGGTGTCGCCCGGCCCCGGCGCCGCCGTTTCGGTCGGCACGCCGCCCGTCAGCACCGCCAGCGGATCGCCGCCGAGGAGGTAGGTGATCGCCATGATGGCGACGAGCCCGCCGAGGCTCATGCCGCCCACCCCGCCGAGCCGGATGGGCATACCGCCGCCGCCGAAACGCCGGCCGCGTACGTCGTCCACGTTCGTGCTGCGTTCCGCATCCTGCCACCGCATGGCGTGTGCTCCTCGTAATCCGGCGTTGCCCGGGATCGACCGCGTCAGTGTAGGCGAATGCCTCACCGCCCCTCGCCCTGCAAGACGTCTGCCCACGCTCGGGTTGGAGGCCCCGTGCCGGGTCGTTGGAGCCCCCGCGCCAAGTCCGCCGGCAGGCCGACTGGCCAGAATGCCAAGATCGCCCTGATTTCATTGATCGATTCACGGTCTCTGGCATGTGGCATCGCGGTTGCTCTTGCTTTGCCCGTGACCGTTCGACGAGCGAACGGAAGCCGACCCAACCGAATCGACACGAAGAGAGTGAGACATCACATGGCGGAAAAGATGACCCGCGGCCAGATCCAGGACCTCGTCGGTAAGTTCGCTTCGGAGAACCCGAAGTACCGCTCGGCCCTGCTGACCAACCCGAAGGGCACGATCGAGAAGCAGCTGAACACGTCGCTCGGCGCGATGACGGTCAAGGCCGTCGCGGACACCGCGGACACCGTTCACGTCGTGATCCCCTACGCGGCAGCCGAGGGCGAACTGTCGGATTCGGACCTCGAGCGGGTCGCTGGCGGCAAGCAGGACATCACGGCGAATTGCCTCGTGCTCGGCGGCACGGCCGTCAGCAACACCGTCATGCAGCTCAACCTCTGATGCTTGCTAGCGCCGCCGCCCGAGCTGCCCGACGAGGCGCCTAGCGTCGTCGGAACAGCAGCGAGGACTCCGGGGCGGCCCGCGGTGGCGCCTGCGAGGCGCCACCGCCACAACAACGCGCCCGGACCCAGCGTATGCCTGGGCCGGGCGCTTTTTTGCGTTTCGGGGCACAGAAGTCTGCCCGGCAGCGCCCTCCGCGCTGTTCGAAGGCCGGATCGCGAACGTTGAAGCGGGTATCAGTCGTGCAACGGGCGCGCCGGACCCATCGGCCGGCCTCCGGACGCCTTGACTGGGGAGCGGGACGGTAGCAGAGTGAAAACTCGGGCTGTGATGCGAAAGACTCCTTCTCCCGACGCCGACCCGGGTGACCGGCCGGTGAACGCCGAGCCCGCCACCCCCGGGGCCTCGGCGTCCGCCGACGATCCGCGGCCGAACGCAGACGACACCGCGATCCCAACCGAAGACAACACCGCGCCGTCGCTGGTGTGGCCGCCGGTCGAGGACGAGCTCAACGATTGGGAAGTGCTCCAGCTCCAGTCGACCGGGCACACCATCATCGAGCCGATGAAGTTCAAGCCGTCGGCCGAGGCGCCGGCCGCCGAGCGCCGGCCCTTCACCGCCACCGCCCACGCCGGCGCCGTACGTCCCGCCCGAGCCCATCGACGATCCCGCCGGCGAAACCAGCCTGCTGCCGATGTCGGGCGATCTGTACCTGCCCGAGACCGAGCTGATCGAGCCGTTGACGATCCAGCCGACCTTGCCGGCAAGTGCGCCCCATTCGGGTGCGCACGCCGCGGCGAGGCCGCCGTCCGCTCCCGACGATCGGACGGTCGTCATCCCGCGTCCCGCGGGGCTGACGCCGAAGCCGGAACCGCCCGCGCCCGCGTTCGTGGCACCGGCCTCGCCCACGCCGCCGTCGCAGGAAGACACGAACCCCGGCGTGGGCACGAAGATCCTCGTTGCGCCGGCGTTCGCGGCATCGGTGGGACACGCGCCCACGGTGCCGGTCTCGGCGCTGCATCGCGCACCGCGGCCCCAGCCGATATTCGGTCCGCGCCACCCGATGGAAGAGACGCTTCCCGCGGGCGTGATGCGCGAGATGCTCGTGAGCGGCCGCACCGCCGAGGAATCGGACGAGACCGTCGTGCGCTCGAGCCCCCACGGCGATACCCACCCCGTCCCGATCGCGCGACGCCCGGCTGCCGGGCCGGCCGGTCCGCCGACGCCGTTCTCGCGCGTGCCGTCGCGTGGCCCGCAGCCGGTCGTGACGGACGCCGCACACGAGCCCGCGCCGATTTCCCTCGCGCCGCCGCCTCTCGCCTTCGGCCCGCGCGTCCCGGCCTCCGGGGCGTCGACGTCCGATCCATCCGTCGCGCCGGTCGCATCGGCTCCGGTTCCGTTTCCGATTCCGGCCGCCCGCGAAGTACCGATTCCCTCGCCGGCCGGCGCCGACCTCGACGCGCACCAAGGTGCTGTCGATGGGCGTCGCGCTCCTCGTCGTGCTGCTGCTGGCCCTCGGCGCCTATCAGCTGCTGTCGATGCGCAACACCGCGGCGGGGGCGCTGACGCCCGCGACGCTGTCCGTCGAATCGTCGCCGGCGGGCGCGGTCGTCACGATCGACGGGACGGAGCGCGGCAAGACGCCGCTGCGTCTCGAGCTCAGCGAAGGCAACCACGCGCTCGACGTGTCGCTCGATGGTGCCACCCGGCATGTCCCGCTGACGCTCGCCGGCGGCACCATCACCGCCCACTCGTTCGAGTTCGCGCCGCCGGCCGCGCCCACGGCGGCGGACGCCGCCATCGAGGTCCGCAGCGAGCCGTCGGGCGGCCGCGTGACGGTCGACGGCGTCGCCCGCGGCGCCACGCCGATCGTCGTCACCGGCCTGACGGCCGGCCGCCACGAAGTCCAGGTCGCGGGGCCGTTCCGTACGGTGACGCGCACCGTGACGCTGGCGGCCCGGCAGCAGGCATTGCTGGTCGTCACGCCCGCGCGCACGCCGGCGCCTGACCCGGCCCGCGAGGATCGGCCGTCGCGCGCGTCCGCCGCGGACACTGGCTACATCTCGATCCAGTCGCCCATTCCGCTGCGTGTGGTGCGCAACGGCGACTTCGTCGGCACCAGCGAGGACGCGCGGCTGTCGCTGCCGGCCGGCCCGCAGGTGATCGGCCTCGAGAACGAGAGCGTCGGCTTCCGCGACGTCCGCACCGTCGAAGTGATCGCCGGCAAGGTCACGCCCGTTTCGGTGACGCTGCCGAAGGGCGAGATCAGCATCAACGCACGTCCGTGGGCCGAGGTGTTCGTCGACGGCAGCCGCGTCGGCGAGACGCCGGTGTCGCAGCTGTCGCTGCCGGTCGGCATCCACGAGATCGTCTTCCGCCACCCCGAAATGGGCGAACGCCGCGTCTCGGTCGTCGTCAAGATCGGCGCCACCGGCCGCGCCTTCACCGACTTCACCAAGTAGGTCGCCGTGCTGCGTCTTGCCGTGGTCCTCCTGCTGCTCGCCATGCCCACCGGGGCGGGGGCCGCGGTGCAGGACTCGCTGGCCTCGGCGCGCGACCTCTACACCACCGCCGACTATCGCGAAGCGCTGGCGATGCTGACGCGCCTGCGACCGGCGGCGACGACGCCAGAGGACGCGCGCGCCATCGATCAGTACCGCGCGTTCGCGCTGTTCGCGCTCGGTCGGGCCGCCGAAGCCGAGCTCGTCGTCGAGGGCATTGCCGGCATCGACCCGACCTGGACGTTGCCGCCCGGCGAGGCCCCGCCGCGCCTGGCGGCGATGTTCGCTCAGGCGCGCGAGCGCGCGCTGCCCGGGGTGCTGCGCCAGCGCCTCGCCGCGGCGCGGGCGCTGTATTCGGAGAAGCGCTACGACGCATCCGCCGAGGCGTTCACCGGAATCCTGATGCTGCTGCAGGATCCGGCGATGGCCAAGGCCGCCGGTTCCGATCTCCAGTCGATGACCGCGCTGGCGACCGGGTTCCGCGATCTGTCGCTCGCCGCCGACGAGCAGGTCCGCGCCGCCACCGCCCGTCAGGCGCCCGCGCCGGAGTCGACGTCGATTGCCGCGGCGACGCCGGGCGCGCCCGACAGCACAGCCGCCGCCGCGCCGGCGACGACCACTGCCTCCGAGCCCGCGCCGGCTCCGGCACCCGCCGCCTCCAGCGCTTCCGAGACGCCGGCCACCAGCGCCGCGGCCGAGTCGCCGGCCCCGACGCCGGGCCCGACCGACATCGTGCCGCCGGTGGCCATCGCGCAGGCGCTTCCGCGCGCGACCGACGTCACCGTGCCGCTCGGCGGCCCGCAGACGATCCTGCTCGACATCGTCATCGACGAGACCGGTCGCGTCGAGCGGGCCGAGGTCCGCCGCTCGGTGAACCGCCTCTACGAAGCGCAGCTCGTAGCCGCGACGCGCGGCTGGCGCTACACGCCGGCGACCCAGGCCGGCCGGCCGGTGAAATACGCGCGCACCCTCGAAGTCACGCTCAACCCCCGCAATTAGCTCGTTTTGTTGGCGGCCGCGCGCCTCACGCGCGGCCGCGGGCCGCCTCCGAGCGTGCGGGCTGCGATTCGCGGCGCTGGGCGCGCCGCGGCGCCCGCCCGCGGGCGGCCGATCCACGCTACAATGAACGGTTCCCCGCGGCTCCCGCGGCCGGTCCAAGTGTGTCCCCGAAGAACCCTGAGCTCCTGATGCGTCCTGTCGCCAATCCCGCCATCCGCAACATCGCCATCGTCGCGCACGTCGATCACGGCAAGACCACGCTGGTCGACGCCCTGCTCCACCAGAGCGGCATCTTCCGATCCAACGAGCGCGTCGCCGAGCGCGCCATGGACAACACCGATCTGGAGCGCGAGCGCGGGATCACCATCCTGGCGAAGAACACCGCCGTCCACTACAAGGACCACCTGATCAACATCGTCGACACGCCGGGCCACGCCGACTTCGGCGGCGAGGTCGAGCGCACGCTGTCGATGGTCGACGGCATCCTGCTGCTGGTGGACGCGTCGGAAGGCCCGCTGCCGCAGACGCGCTTCGTGCTGCGCAAGGCGCTCGAGCGGCGGCTGACGCCGGCGGTCGTGATCAACAAGATCGATCGGCCGGACGCGCGACCGAAGGAAGTGCTGAACGAGGTCTACGACCTCTTCATCGATCTCGACGCCACCGAGGATCAGCTCGACTTCCCGGTCATCTACTGCAACGCGCGCGCCGGCACCTCGACGATGGATCTGGCGAATGCCGGCACCGACCTGCGGCCGCTGTTCGACGCCATCATCGAGCACATCCCGCCGCCGCACGGCGTCGTCGATCATCCGCTGCAGATGCTGATCGCCAACCTCGACTCGAGCGAGTACCTCGGGCGCATCGCCGATCGGGCGCATCTTCAACGGCAAGGTCAAGCTGAACGACCCCGTCGTCGTGGCCAAGCTCGATGGCGCGACGCAGCAGACCAAGGTCACCAAGCTGTTCGCCTTCGACGGGCTGAAGCGCGTCGACATCACCGAGGCGGCCGCCGGCGAGATCGTCTGCCTGGCCGGTGTCGAGAACATCACCATCGGCGAGACGGTGACCGATCCGCTGAACCCGATGCCGATTCCGCCCGTCGCCATCGACGAGCCGACGGTGTCGATGGTCTTCGGCGTCAACACCTCGCCACTCGCCGGTCGCGAAGGCCAGTACGTCACCTCGCGCAACCTGCGCGATCGCCTCGACAAGGAGCTGATCGGCAACGTCTCGATCCGCTGCGAGGACACCGGATCGCCGGAGGCGATCAAGGTCATCGGCCGCGGCGAGCTGCAGCTCGCGATCCTCATCGAGATGATGCGGCGCGAGAGCTTCGAGCTCCAGGTGTCGCGGCCGGAGATCGTCACCAAGGACACGCCGCAGGGCAAGGTCGAGCCGGTCGAGGACGTCGTGATCGACGTGCCCGAGGACTTCCAGGGCGTCGTGATCGCCAGCATGGGCACGCGCCGCGGCACGCCGACGCGCATGGTGAACAACGGCAGCGGCCGCGTCCGCCTCGAGTTCCGCATCCCGTCGCGCGGCCTCATCGGCTTCCGCTCGCAGTTCCTCACCGACACCCGCGGCACCGGCATCATGAACCACCTGTTCGCCGGCTGGGAGCCGTGGCACGGTCCGATCGCCGCCCGCGCCGAGGGCGTGCTCGTCTCGGATCGCGTCGGCGCCGCCACTGCGTTTGCCATCGCCAACCTCCAGGACCGCGGCGAGATCTTCATCGACCCGGCGACCGAGGTCTACGAGGGCATGATCATCGGCGAGAACTCCCGCCAGAACGACCTCGACGTCAACATCACCAAGGAAAAGAAGCAGACGAACATGCGCGCGTCGAGCGCCGACGAAGCCATCCGTCTGATTCCGCCGAAGAAGCTCTCCCTCGAGCAGGCGATCGAGTTCATCAACGACGACGAGCTGGTCGAGATCACGCCGAAGAGCATCCGCCTGCGCAAGAAGATCCTCAACGGCAACCAGCGTCCCAAGAAGAGCAACGACTAGTGCCCGGCACGATGGTGTCGCCGCCGCCGGCCGCTGCGGCGCCCGCCGTGGTGAAGGTGCTGGCCTTCGATTGGGGCCACACCCTGATGGACGAGCGCCGGGACCGCCACGTCCCGCTCGACGATCGCCCCGCGCACCTGATGCCCGGCGTCCGCGAGGCGCTGAGTGGGCTCGGAGTGCCGCTGGCGGTGTGGGCGAACACGCGTGAAGGCGACGAGCGCCACGTCCGCGCCTGGCTGACGCGGGCCGGCCTCGACGGCGTTTTCTCGTGGGTGATCACCTCGACCGACGCCGGCGCCCGCAAGCCGTCGACGCGCTTCTTCGACTACGCGCTGACGCGCTGCGGCTGTACGCCACAAGATGTGCTGTTCGTCGGCAACCAGCTGAATACCGACGTTGCCGGTGCCAATCGCGCCGGCATCCGCAGCGTCTGGCTGGCCGGCGAGGCCTACTGCAGCGACGATGACCGCCCGTGCGACGCGACGCCGACCTACACGATCCAGAACCTCTCGGATCTGCCGGCGCTGGTGCGTCAGCTCGTGCAGGCCAGCTAAGGAACACCCGCAGCGCCGCGATGTCAGAATCAGGTCGTGCAGTCCGCGCGACCGCGCGTCGTCGTCTTCGAGACGCACGCGACGAGCCTCGACAACGAGGCTGGGCTCGCGTCGGGCTGGTTCGACGTCGGGCTGTCGCCACGGGGCGAACAGCAGGCGCGGGAGCTGGGCGAACGCCGCCGCCGTGACGCCTTCGCCGCCGTCTACTGCTCCGATCTCACGCGCGCGGCGCGCACCGCCGAACTCGCCTTCGGTGAGCGTGGCATCCCGATCGTGCGCGATGTGCGCCTGCGCGAGTGCGACTATGGCGCGCTGACCAGGCATCCGGCGGCGGACATCGAAGCGTCGCGTACGCGCCACATCGTGGAGCCGTTCCCTGGGGGCGAGAGCTACGAGCAGTGCGTCGCCCGAGTCTCGGCCTGGCTCACCGACGCGGAGGCGGCGCATCCAGGCCGCACGGTCCTCGTCATCGGCCACCGCGCGACGTTCTACGCCTTCGAGCACCTGCTGCGGGGAATTCCGCTCGAGCAGGCGATCGACGCTCGGTGGTCCTGGCAGCCAGGCTGGACCTACTCGGAAGAACGGCGCTGAGCGGCGCCGGTTCGCGGTTCAGCGATCGAGGTCCTCGGCTTCGTCGAGAAGCGCCATGTCGGCGAGATCTTTCGGACGGCCGACTGCCGTCTTGTTGGCGATGAAGTCCGCTTTGGACAACACCGCAACGTCGCCTTCGGCCAGGTGAACGGTCACACGGCGCTCCCATGCGTCGGCGAAGCTCACACCTGTGATACCAGACAGGATGTCGATACGGGCAGGCGGCAGGCCCATCTGAAAGACGGTGTCAGTCCTGGTGAGGTCCTCGACCGACAAATCGGAGAGCGGTGCGCCGAACGCGGCCAGCGCGCGAAGGGTACGGGCGGCGTTGTCCGGCGTCGGGCGCACCCAGATGTCGAGATCGCCGGTGGCCCGGGGCACGCCGTGCGCCGCCAGCGCGTGCGCGCCTACGATGAGGAACTCAACGCCGGCCGCGGACAGTGCGGACAATATGTCGGCGAAGTCTGGGTTCATCGCCCGTGGGCTCCTTGAACTGCCAGGCCTGCACCGACAATGTCCAGACCATCGCCATCCGCTCTGCCGGGGTGAGGTCCCGGACATCGTGCTCCCTGCCCTGGCGCGCGAGCGTCGTCTTGCGCACGGGGTAGTCCTTCCTCACAGACACCATCGAAGTATACGTCTGGCACCACGAGGCATGCCGGCGTCAGACCGTCGTCTTCGCGATGATCGGCGCCAGCGTCTTCTCGAGCTCGGCGTCGTCCTTGGGGATCGTCACGCCCGCGAACAGGAACCAGCGCTCCTTGTGCATCGCGGTCTGTCCCGGCGCCAGCTTCACCAGGGGGCCGAGGCTTTCGACCTCGAAGAAGCTGGCCTCGGTGTAGACCTCGGTGTTGGAGCCGTGGTCGGTGTACGTGGCCTTCGGATCGAAGGGGATGCGCTTCACGAAGAGCAGGCCCTGGCGCGCGTAGGCGGCCCAGCCCACCTTGTTCATGATGCCGACCTTCTGCGGCGTGTTCTTCGACGCGTCGCCGGTCAGGCGGAGGAAGCGCGGCCCGTGCTGCCAGCGCGAGTCGGACAGGTCGGTGTAGTGCCAGAGGACGACCGGCCGCGCCGGCAGGAACTCGTCCTCGTGCCTGATGAACGGCTCGTGCGGCAGGATCGCGGTGCCGTTGCCGTTCATGATCGTCAGGCCCCAGGTGGCGAGCTCGGTCGGGACGGTGCCCCGGTTGGTGAGCCGGTGCTCGACGGTCACGCCGGGGCCGCGTTCGTCGAGGGTGACGACCAGCTCCTTCTGCACGTGCGTGGTCGGTTCGACGGGCTGCATCAGCTTCACGCCGCGCGGGCCCTCGGGCATGTGGCCGATCGGGCCGTTGTCCGGCCCGTAGCTGCGCACGGGGTGCTCGGGCGCGATCCAGATGCGGTGGCCGGCCCAGAGCTGCCATTGGTTGGGCTTGTCGAGGACGCCTGGCGAGCCGCCGAGGATGTTCTCGCCCTTCGCCAGCGCGTAATGGACGATGCGCGGGCCGATGTCGGTCGTGACGATCAGCTCGGCGTCACCATTGCTGAGCTTCAGGCAGTTGGGCAGGTTGTGCCAGGCGACCTTTTCCACGTCCGCTCCTCGTCTGTGCGCCCAGCCGGTGGGCGAGCGCGTGCCAGCCTAGCAGCGTCGCGGAAACCGGGCAATGCAGCCGTGCGCGGACCGGAACTCGGGATACCATGGACGGGCCTCGTGTGCCGTCTTTTGAAGGAATTTCTTGCTGCGCCGATCCCTCCTCGCCCTGATGCTCGCCCTTGCCGTCACCGCCTGCGGCGGCGGCGACGACAACCCCAACGGCCCGTCGACACCCCCGCCACAGGGTCCGGCCAACCTCGTCGTCGAGGATCTGACCGTCGGCACGGGGGCCGAAGCCACCGGCGGCCGCCAGTTGACCGTCACCTATAACCTCTACCATTACGACCCGGCTGGAAATGGCGGGCGCGGCGCGCTCATCCAGGGTCCCGCGCCGTTCACGTTCCGGCAGGGGACGAACGCGACCATCCCGGGCTTCGAGCAGGGCACTCACGGCATGCTCGTCGGCGGTATCCGCCGCATCACCATTCCCCCGTCGCTTGCTTACGGCGCCGCCGGCAACCCCGACGCCGGCATTGCGGGCAACGAGTGGATCGTGTTCGACGTGCAGCTGAACGCCGTCGCCGACTGACCGCCGCTACTCTTCGGCCGGGATGGCGTCGGCCGCGCCGCCGAACCGCGTCGCGGCCACGAGCCCGGCGATGATCAGCACCGCGCCGATCGCCTTCCATCGGTCGATCGGTTCGTGCAGCCAGACCGCGGCGGTGCCGACCGCGGCGACCGGGATCACGTTCGAGTAGATGGCGGTCTGCGAGCTGCCGATGCGCTGCACCGCGGTGTTCCACAACACGTAGGACAGGTTGAGCGCGAGCAGCGCCGACAGGCTGGTGCCGATCCAGGCGCCGGCGCTGACCTGCGCCCAGTCGACCGCGAGCATGTCGGGGATCGCATACGGCAGGTAGAAGAGCGTGCCGAGCGCCATCGACCAGCCGGTGACGACGAGGGGCGAGTGGCGGGTCAGCAGTGGCTTGGCCGCGATGGTGTAGGCCGACCACGCCAGCACGGCCCCGAAGGTCAGGGCGTCGCCGACGAGCGAGGTCGTCGACATCCCGGCGTCGAGGCCGACGACGAAGTACATGCCGACGACCGACACCGCGATGCCGATCCAGTAGGCGCGCGACAGCCGCTCGAGGCCCATCGCCGCGTTGGTCAGCGCCACGACCAGCGGCACCAGGCCGACGATCAGCGAGGCGTTCGCCACCGACGTCCGCGACATGCCGCTCAGGAAGAACAGCTGGTAGAGGAACTGTCCGTAGAGCCCCAGTCCGGCCAGCTGGATCCAGTCGCGCCGCGTGGGTCGCGTGCGGGCCGTGAAGGCCAGCAGGATCAGGAAGACGCCGGAGGCGACGAGCAGGCGGAGGGCGTTGAACGCGGGCGGCGGCAACTCGCGCAGCACCACCTTGATGAGCGAGTAGTTCGCTCCCCAGATCACGACCATCAGGACGAGCAGCAGATGCATGCGCGGCGCGCGGGCGCAAAAAAAGACGGGGGCGCCAGTTTCCACTGGCACCCCCGCGTGAGCCGACGCCGAATGTGTGACGTGATGCGTGCCGACCCTCAGGACGGGTCGGTCGCCATCAGCCGCGGAACGGGTTCTGGAAGAACAGCAGGAACGAGATGAGCAGCACGTAAATCACGAGGGACTCGATCAGCACGAGGCCCAGGATCAGCGAGCCGCGGATGTCGCCGGCCGCGCTCGGGTTGCGGGCAATGCCCTCGACCGCCGCGCTGACCGCCTTGCCCTGGCCGAGCGCGCCGAACGCCGCCGCGAATGCCAGCGCGAAGCCGGCCGTGATGATCGACCACTGCGCCACGACCGTCGCGGTGGCCGCGCCGCCGCGCCGCGTCTCCTGCGCGAACGCCGGCGACAGGACGCCGGCCGCCAGAACCAGTGCCATCGTCAGAAACGTCTTCTTCACGTGTAGATCTCCCAGTGAGGCCGGCTGATGTCGTTCGCGCGCCGAAATGACGCCGAACGCGGGGAACCGGGATCCCCGGAGCCAGCGGCCTGTGGCCGCGGCGGGTGACGCCAGCCGGGTGGTGCCGGCCGGGCGTGCTGCGGCTCGTGCCGCAATCCTGCTGGCGGACGCGCGGCCGCTACGCGGCTGCGTGCGCTCCCGCCTCGTGCCCGTGCCCGTCGTTTTCGTGGGCCTCGTGCTCGTGCTCGGTGTGCACCGCCGCCGCGAGGTAGATGATCGTCAGCATCACGAAGATGAACGCCTGCAGCGTGCCGGTGACGACGCCGAGCACCATCATCGGCAGCGGCGCCACGAACGGCACGATGGCTGCCGATGATCGCGACCACCATTTCCTCGCCGAACACGTTGCCGAACAGGCGCAGCGACAGCGACATCACGCGCGACGCGTGGCTGATGAGCTCGATCGATCAGCACCAGCGGCGCGATCCAGAGCGGCGCGCCAGGCATCACCGCGAAGTGCTTCAGGTAGTTGCCCACGCCCTGCTCCCGGAACCCCATCAGGTGGTAGAAGACCCACACGGTGATGGCGCAGCCGAGCGTGACGTTGATGCTCGCCGTCGGCGACATCAGGCCGGGTATCTTGCCCATGGCGTTGGCCACGAAGATGAACAGGCCGACCGACCCGATGAGCGGCAGGAAGCTGGTCGCCCTTGGGCCCGATGTACTCGCGCAGGATGCCGAGCACGAAGCCGACCAGGTCCTCGAGCAGGATCTGGACCTTAGCCGGGGTTCTCGATGCTCAGGCGCGATTTCACGCCGACGGCCAGGGCGGTGATGGCCAGCACCACGATGACGCTCATCACGATAGTGCGCCGGGATGGCGTGGGCGGGGTCGAGCGTGAAGCCGAGGGCGTGGGCGATCGACGCGACCGTGCCGCCGAGCAGGCGGTTCACAGCCGTGACGATCCAGAATTCGTGATGCATGGTGTAAGATGCGCGAGCCTTCCCGTGCGTGCGCGCTATGACGCCGAGCCGGGCCGGCCAAGGCTGCGAACGGCTTCGGCGGTGGCCGGGGCGCGAGCGACGATGCGCCGAGCAGCAGCCCAAGGGGATGCAGGCGCAAACGAGCAATCATAACGTACGCCAGCAGAGCCAGCAACGCGTAGCGGCCCGACATCTTCACGATCAGCGAGCCGATCCCTGCGGCGCGCGGGCCTGGCGCGCCGGCATGCTCGGCAGCGGAAGGGTCCCGGTCGACGTCCGCATCGCCTGGAGCGCCGGGGCCGGGCGCCGGGGCGAGGGCGCGGACAGCGGCGTCGACGCTGCCGCGGATGGCGTAGAAGCTGACGATGGCCAGGACGCCGCCGCCGGCGATCCCCAGCAGGCCATATCGGGCCTTGACGGGGCGATTGCCAGCGCGGCCGCGGCCGCCAGGGCAGCACCAGACGAGGGCGCCTCGTTCGAGGCGGCGAGAGCAGGTCGGCGTGCTGCGCATCAGGATCACAGCCGTCGGGTCGCCCGGTAGATGTTGAGGATGCCCGCCGAGAAGCCCAGGCGAGAAACAGGAAGAACAGCCCAGGGCGCCGTGCCGAGCGTGCGGTCCAGCCAGAGGCCGGCGGCGACGCCGATGACGATGGCCAGGACGAACGACAGCCCGACCGCGCTCAGGGCCCCGAGCGTACGCACCTGGTCCGGGGGCAGGAACGCCATGCCGGTAATATACTGACCTTGTGACCTTCAGTCCCAGGCTCCGCCCGGCCGGTTCAACGGTCCGGCTTGTCCGTCCCGCAGTCGCGTTCGGGTTCGCGCTGGCGCTCGCGACCGCCGTCGTGACCGTCGGGGCCCAGAGCCAGCCGCGGAAGATCTACACCAGCCTCGTCGACAAGAAGGGCGCCCCGGTGACCACGGTCACCCCGGCCGATCTCGTCGTCCGCGAGGACGGTGTCGCCCGCGAGATCCTGTCGGTGACGCCGGCCACCGATCCGATGCGGGTCGCGCTTCTGGTCGACAACAGCCAGGCGGCCACGCAGTCGATCCAGTTCCTGCGCGATGGCCTGACCCTGTTCGCCACCCGACTGACCGGCGCGGGCCACTCGGTCGCCCTGGTCACGCTCGGCGACCGGCCGACACTCCAGGTCGACGCGACCACCGAGCTCGCCCGGCTGAAGAGCCGCGGCATCGACCGCCTGTTCTCGCAGCCCGGCTCGGGCATGTACCTGCTCGAGGCGCTGATCGAGACCTCGAAGGGCTTCGTCAAGAACGAGACGCCGCGCCCGGTGATCGTCGCCGTCGTCACCGAGGGCAAGGAGTTCAGCAACGCCTCCGCCGACGCCGTGATCCGCGCCATCCGCGACAGCGGGGCGCAGTTCTACGCGCTGGTGCTGACCGAAGGCCCGCGGGCCAGCGACCAGGACGACGAGGTGCGGCAGCGCAACGTCGTCCTCGATCGCGGCACCAGTGAGAATGGCGGCACCCGCGAGATCGTCATCTCGAACCTCGCGATCAAGGACCGGCTCGACACCCTCGCCAGCGAGCTGCTCGGTCAGGTCGCCGTCACCTACGCCAGCCCGCAGCGGCTGGTGCCGGCCGAGAAGATCACCATCGCTGCCGCTCGCGACGGTCTCACCGCACGGGGTGTGCCCGTGCGCGTCGCCGCGAAGCCGGTCCCGGAGCGCTGACCGATGCGACGGCGAGGGGTGGGATTCGGGGTCGGCGCCGTCGCGGTCGTGATCGCCGCCGGTCTCCTCGCCGCCCAGGCTCCTCCGCCGGGCGGGTCCAGTCCGGCTTCGGCGCCGCAGGGGCCTCCGCCGGCTGCGTCCACACCGGCATCGCCGCCGGCCGCCCAGCCGGCGCCGGCCTCGCAGCCGACGCAGCGCCCGTCGTTCCGTGGCGGCGTCGACGTGGTGTCGCTGAACGTCACCGTCACCGATCAGTCGCGCAACTTCGTGACCTCGCTCGACCAGGGCGACTTCGTCGTCTTCGAGGACGGCGTCAAGCAGGACGTGACCTACTTCAACAAGGCGCAGCTGCCGATCGCGCTGTCGCTGCTCATCGACACCAGCGCCAGCATGGAGGACAAGCTGCGGCTGGCGCAGGAGGCGGCGGTCGGCTTCGTGCGGCGGCTGAAGGCCGAGGACATGGCGCAGATCATCGACTTCGACAACCGTGTGTCGATCCTGCAGCAGTTCACCTCGGATCGGCCCGCCCTCGAGACGGCGATCCGCCAGACCGTGCCGAACGGCTCGACCTCGCTCCACAACGCGATCTACATCTCGCTGAAGGAGCTGAAGAAGGTGCGCGCGACGTCGTCCGGCGACGTGCGGCGCCAGGCGATCATCGTGCTGTCGGACGGCGAGGACACGTCGAGCCTGGTGCCCTTCGAGGAAGTGCTCGATCTCGCCAAGCGCTCCGAGGTGATCGTCTACACGATCGGGATCCGCGGCCGCGATCTCGGCGCGCGCGGGTTCCCCGAAGCCGAGTTCGTGCTCAAGCAGTTCGCCCAGGAGACCGGCGGCCGGGCGTTCTTCCCGACCGGCGCCACCGAGCTCGACGTCATCTACGCGCAGATCGCCGACGAGCTGGCGGCGCAGTACGCGCTGGCCTACTCGTCGCGCAATCCGCGGCGCGACGGACAGTGGCGCCGCATCGTCGTCCGTACCACCAGGCCCGAACTCGCCGCGCGCACGAAGCAGGGCTACTTCGGCCCGGTGAACTGATGCGCCCGATCGAGCGTGCGACGGCCGGCGGGCCGCCTCGCGCCGGGGTGTCCACGAACGAGCCGCTGACGAGTCTGCCCCGATGAGCGTTCTCGAGCCCGCGCTCTACGCGCTCGGTGCCGTCCTCTACGCCGCGCATTTCATCCGCCGCCAGCCGGCGCTGGGGCAGGCCGCGACCGGCGCCCTCGGCGCCGGCGTCGTCGTGCACACCTTCCTCCTCGGGATGGCCACGGTGCGCGAGAGCGCGCTGCCGCTGGTCGGCGCCGGCGACGCGCTCGGCGGGTTCGTGTGGCTGCTGGCCATCGTCTACCTCTACGTCGAGCTGACGTCGGGTGAGCGGGCGATGGGCACGTTCATCGCGCCGTTCATCGCCGTCCTGTCGCTCGTCGCCGTGGCCAGCGCCCAGCCCGGGCCGCGCCCGGCGATCCTCGACAGCCCGCTGTTCGTGTTCCACGTCACGTTCGTGCTGTTCGCCTACGCGTCGTTCGCGATCGCCGCCGTCATGGGCCTCACCTACGTCCTGCTGTTCCGCGAGCTGAAGGGGCGCCAGCCCGGGGTGTTCTACGCGCGGCTGCCGTCGCTGGCCACGCTCGACCAGATGAACGGCCGGGCGATCGTCGCCGGCTTCACCTGCCTCACCGCGGGCATGCTCATCGGCCTGGTCTGGCTGATGCAGGCGAACCGGGCGGTGCCCGTCGATCCCCGCATCGACGCCATGTCGATGGCCGATCCGAAGATCCTGATCGCCGTCGGCTCCTGGCTGCTCTACGCCTTCCAGATCCTGGCCCGCACCACCCTCGGCTGGAGCGGCAAACGCACCGCGTGGCTGTCCGCGGTGGGCTTCGTCATCATCCTCGTCAACCTGCTGCCGGTCGCCTACCTGGTGCCGACCAGCCACGCCTTCGATTGATGCGACTCCTGGTCCTCGGCGTCAGCCATCACACCGCGCCCATCGACCTGCGCGAGCGCCTGGCGTTCGCCACCGGCGATCTGGGCGACGCGGTGTCGACGCTGGCCCGCGATCCGGCGCTCGGCGAAGTGGTGCTGCTCTCGACCTGCAACCGGACCGAGCTCTACGCGACCTGCCACAGCCTCGAGGACGGCCACGAGGCGATGGCCGGCTTCCTGGCGACGGCCCGGGCCGTGCCGGCCGACGATCTGCGGGCGCACATCTACACCCGCAGCGAAGCCGACGCCGCCCGCCACCTGTTCCGGGTCGCGGCCGGGCTCGACTCGCTCGTCGTGGGCGAGCCGCAGATCCTCGGCCAGGTGAAGCAGGCCTACGCGTCCGCGACCGATCTGCACGCGACCGGCGCGCTCCTCAACCGCCTGTTCCACACCGCGTTCACGGCCGGCAAGCGCGTGCGGAGCGAGACCGAGCTGGCCGAGGGCGCGGTGTCGGTCAGCTTCGCGGCGCTCGGCCTGGCGCGCAAGATCGTCGGCGACCTGCGCCACGCCTCGGTGCTCGTCGTCGGCGCCGGCGAGATGGCCGAGCTGACGGCGCGGCACTTCGCCGCGCAGCAGCCGAAGCGCATCACCGTCTGCAGCCGCACCGGCGACCCACGCCGAGGCGCTGGCCGCCGACATCGGCGGGACGATCGTGCCGTGGGAGCGAGCTCGACGCCGCGCTCGGCCAGGCCGACGTGGTCGTCACCGCGACCGGCGCGACGACGCCGATCCTGAGCCGCGACGCGCGTCCAGACGGCCCTGCGGCACCGCCGCGGGCGTCCGCTGTTCATCATCGACATCGCCCTGCCGCGCGACGTCGATCCGCTCGTCGCCGGCGACGACGACGTCTTCCTCTACAACATCGACGACCTGCAGTCGGTGATCAACGAGAGCCTGGCCCGGCGCAGCAGCGAGACGACGCGCGCCGAGACGATCGTCAACCAGGAAGTCGAGCGCTTCATGACGTGGGCGCGCTCGCGCAAGGCAATGCCGACCGTCGTCGCGCTGCGCCAGCGCTTCGAGGCGATCCGCCGCGCCGAGCTCGATCGCCTGCAGCCGAAGATCGCCGGGCTGCCGCCGGAGGCGCGGGCCCGCGTCGACGAGATCACGCGCCTGATCATCGAGAAGCTGCTGATCACGCCGACCGAGCAGCTGAAGGCGCTGCCCGATCAGGAGCTGCAGACCTCGTACGCGGACGCCCTCAGCCACCTGTTCGCGCTGGGCGATCGCGACGACGACGAACGAGGACGACGACGAGCCCGGCCCGCCGCCGGCCGGCAAAGGGCCGCGGGAGTTCGTCGGGTCGTGAGCGTTCTGGGAAGGCCCCTACGGATCGGCACCCGCGGCAGCACGCTCGCGCTGTGGCAGGCGCGAGAAGTGGCGCGCCGGCTCGAGGCAGTCGGCGAGGCCGGCGAGATCGTGATCATCCGCACGTCGGGCGATCGCCTCAGCGAAGCCGCGCTTGCCGACACGTTGCCGACTGATGGGGCCGGCAAGCGCCTGTTCGTCAAGGAAATCGAGGACGCGCTGCTGGCCGGGTCGATCGATCTGGCGGTGCACAGCACCAAGGATCTGCCGGTGGTGCTGCCGCCCGAGCTGGTCATGGCGGCGTTCCTGCCGCGGGCGACGCCGTGGGACGCGCTGGTGCTGCCGGCCCGCCACGCCCGCGTGCCGCGCACGCTCGACGCGGTGTCGGCGGTCCTCGGCCCGACGCCGTGCCTCGGCACCAGCAGCATCCGTCGCATCACGCAGCTCCACCGGCTGCTGCCGGGCGCGACCTTCGAGCCCATCCGTGGCAACGTCGACACGCGGCTGCGGAAGGTCGACGAAGGCCGCTACGATGCCATCGTGCTGGCGTGCGCCGGGCTGGAGCGTGTCGGCTCCGGCGATCGCATCTCGCTGGCCCTGCCGGTGACGGCCTGCGTGCCGGCGCCGGGGCAGGGCGCGGTCGGCGTCGAGCGGCGGGCGGATGCGCCCGACGCGCTCGCCGCATGCCTGGCGACGCTCGACGATGCCGCGACGCGGGCCGAGGTGCTCGCCGAGCGCATCGTCGTCGAGATTCTCGAAGGCGGCTGCCAGGCGCCGATCGGCGCGCTCGCGCGGGCGAGCGCGGACGGCACGCTGGAGCTGCACGCCGCCGTCACGTCGCTCGACGGCGACGAGCTGCGGGCCATGGCATTTGGCACCACCGGCGATCCGCTGGCGCTCGGCCGCAAGGTCGGCGCCCAGCTGCTCGCCGACGGCGCGGCGGAACTGCTGGCGCGGTCCGTCGTGGAACGAGGAGAGGAATGAAGGGATCGCGGATCGTCGCAGGGATGGTCGCCGTGCTGGCGCTCGTCGGAGTCGTGGCCAGCGCCGAGGCGCAGGCGTATCGGCGGTGGTACCTGGCCGAGGGCGCCGCCAACGGGTTCTTCAACGACACCATCCTGATCGGCAACCCGAATGCCACGGCGGCGAATGTCACGATCCGCCTGCTGCCGCAAGGTCAGCCGCCGTTCACGCCGCAGACGCTCGTCGTGCCGCCGACCAGCCGCGCGACGTTCACCGTCAACGGGGTGACCGGGCTGCCGCCCGGCGCGGTATCGGCGATCGTCGAGTCGGACGTGGACATCGTCGTCGAGCGCTCGATGACGTGGCCTGGCGCCGCGCACCGCGGCGGCCACAACTCGGGTGGCGTGCTCGCCCCAGCGGGGCAGTGGTACCTGGCAGAAGGCGTCACCGGCTTCTTCGAGACGTTCGTGCTGATCACCAACACGAACAGCACCAGCGCGGTGAACGTCGATGTCACCTTCCTGCGCGAGACGAGCGGTCCGATCGTGCAGCCGTTCACGCTCGAGCCGAGCGGGCGCAAGACGATCTACGTGAACAGCGACGTCAGGGACAGCCTGAACCGGGCGATCGCCGAACCGTTCTCCACCGTCGTGCGCCAGACCGGCGGAGGTACCGGCGCCGATCTCATCGTCGAGCGGGCGATGTACTGGAACCAGTTCGAGGGCGGCCATGGATCGGCGGCGGTCACGGCCCCGAGCACGACCTGGCTGTTCGCCGAGGGCGTCTGCGGCGGCGACGCCAGCTTCAACTTCCAGACCTACCTGCTGCTCGCCAATCCCGGCACCGCCGACGCGACCGCGACGATCACGTTCTTCCGCGACGTCGGCGGGCCGGTCACGACAGAGGTGATCGTGCCGGCCGGCCGCCGCGAGACGCTGTTCCTGAACGACCTGCGCTTCGATCCGGGCAACGTGGCCGCGCTCGCCAACGCCTCGTTCTCGATTCGGGTGTCGAGCGATCAGCCGGTGCTGGCCGAGCGCACGGTCTACTGGTCGTCGAACGGCATCACCTTCATCGAAGGCCACAACTCGCCGGGCGTGACCGCCGAGGCGACCAAGTGGGCCTTCGCGGAGGGCATCGAGGGCGTCGTCCAGCCGGGCGGCCCGGCGCACGATTCCTACTTCCTGATCTCGAACGCCAACGCCACCCCGCTCGAGGTGCGGGCGACGTTCGTCCGCGAGGACGGCCACGGCGTCGTGGTCACCCGGACGATCCCGGCGCAGTCGCGCGGCACCATCCTCACCAGCGGCGTGCCGGCGCTGAGCCACAAGCGGTTCGCGGCCTTCATCGAATCGACCAACGCGCCGTCGCCGCTGCCATTCGTGGCCGAGCGCGCCACCTACTGGGGCGCCGGCTACTTCGGCGGGCACGGCGCGACCGGGGTGCCGTGGACAGCGGCGATCGCGACGCCGCCGGCGGTCGATCTGACACCGCAGATCACCAGCATCTCGCCGAGCCACGGCCCGGTCACCGGCGGCACCGACATCACGATCAAGGGCGTCAACTTCACCGAGTCGACGACCGTCTCGATCGACAGCCGGCCGGCGCAGGTCTTCCCGATCGACGGGACGACCATGGTCGCGACGGTGCCGGCCGGTACCGCGCCGGGCAGCGTCGCCGTGAGCGTGACCAACAACGGCTTCCTGCCGGTGACGGACCCGAACGGCTACAGCTACGACCCGGTCGGCCCGCTCCTGCTCGCCGACACGATCCTCTCGTTCGGCGACAGCCTGACGGCCGGCATCACCTCGTTCTGCGGCGTGGCGGGCTGCGGCGGGATGACGACGAGCTATCCGCAGCGTCTGGAGACGTGGCTTCGCGCCCGCTATCCGGCGCAGGCCGTCGCGGTGCAGGGATCGGGCGCGCCGGGAGAATGCGCCTCGGCAGACGGCTGCAACGGCACGGCGGGCCGCGATCGCCTGCCCGGCACGATCGCCGCCATCCACGATCTGGTGGTGATTCTCGAAGGCGTCAACGACACCAACGCGATCGCGTCCGACTCGTTCATCGTCGACGCCCTGCGGGTGATGGTCCGCACCGCGAGGAACGCCGGCAAGGACGTGATCCTGTGCGGCCTGCTGCCGGTGAAGCCGAACGAGGACACCGGCCAGTACAAGGCGGATCCGGGCCGGATCGCGTCCATGAACTCGCGGCTGGCGGCCCTGGCAAGCGCCGAGGGCGTGCCATTCGTGGACATGGTGGCGGCGTTCGGCAGCGCCTTTCAGCCCCTCCTCAGCCCGGACGGACTGCACCCGAACGACGCCGGCTACCAGCGGATGGCCGAAGCGGTAGGGAACACGGTGGTCCATTTCTTCGCCGTTCCGTAGTCCCGACTACCCGTAGCTCGGCCGAGGCCGTAGAATGGCAGGCCCATGCGCGCTGTCCTGGCCTGCCTGATCGTGGTGACCCTGGCCGGGGCGGCGGGCTGTTCGGGCGACAACCCGAACCAGCCGACCCCGACGCCGGCGCCGCCGACCGGCGGCGGGGGCACGCCGGCGCCCCCGGCCGCTCCCGATCCGCCGGCTGGCCCGGTCACGCCGCCCCCTCCGGCCCCGCGCATCGCCAAGACGCGGTTCGTCGCCTTCGGCGACAGCCTGACCGAAGGTGTCGTGTCGTCGCCGCTGATGCTGACGCTGGTGGACATCCCGCGCGCCTACCCGGCCCGCCTGGCCGAGGCCCTGCGGACGCGCTACTACGACCAGACCGACATCGTCGTCCTCAACGAAGGCAGGGCCGGAGAGTTCGCCCGCGACGGCAAGGTCCGCCTCCCCGATGTGATCAAGGCCGACGCGCCGCAGGTGCTGCTCCTGATGGAGGGTGCCAACGAGATCAACGTGCTGGGAAGGCCCGGAGTGTCGCGCGCGGTCGGCGCGCTCGAGGACATGATCAAGGACGCCGTGCGGCGCGGCTGCATCGTCTTCGTCGCCACGCTGCCGCCGCAGCGGGCCAGCGGCGTGAACGGCTTCGGCGCGCCCTACGTCGAGGAGTTGAACGCGCAGATCCGCAAGACCGCGGCCGACGAGGGCGCGACGCTGGTCGACGTCTACCCGCAGTTCGACCTGTCGCTGGTGGGCCAGGACGGCCTGCACCTGACCGAAGCCGGCTACGTCCGCCTCGGCGCGATCTTCGCGGCCGCCATCCGCCAGGCCTTCGAGACGCCGCCGCCAACCTAGCGCGCTGCCGCGGCTACAATCGCGCGGTGGAAGACCTCACCACCGGGTCGCTGTCGCGGCATCTCCTGCGCACGGCCAGCTTCATGCTGGTCACGATGCTGTCGCAGACGCTGTACTTCCTGGTCGATCTCTACTGGGTCGGCAGCCTCGGCAAGGAAGCGGTCGCCGCCGTCGGCATCGCCGGCAACCTGTCGTTCATCGTGCTGGCCTGCACGCAGGTGCTGGGCGTCGGCACGACCACGCTGATCGCGCACGCGTCCGGGGCCAGGGACGGCGCGCGCGCCCGCGACGTCTTCCACCAGTCGCAATGGCTCGCCGCGGCGTCGGCGGCGGTGTTTCCTGATCGTCGCGATGGCTGGCCGACGCGGCTACATCGACATGCTCGCCGCGGACGCGCCGACGGCGCGGCTCGCCGAGGGCTACCTGCTGTGGTTCATCCCGGCGCTGGCGCTGCAGTTCGTCCTGGCGACGATGGCGGCGGCCCTGCGCGGCTCGGGCGCGTTCCGCACGCCGATGATCGTCCAGGTCGTCACGGTCGCCATCAACATCGTTCTGGCGCCGTTCCTGATTTTCGGCTGGGGCCCGAGCGCGGCGTTCGGCGTGGAGGGCGCTGCCATCGCCTCGCTCGTGGCGATCGTCGTCGGCGTGGCGTGGCTCACCGTGCAGTTCCTGCAGCCCGCACGCGTTCCTGCGCTTCACCGCCGCCGACGCGACGGCCCCGGCCGGCGGAATGGGGCCGGCTCCTCGCCATCGGCCTGCCGGCCGGCGCCGAGTTCAGCCTGATGGCCGTTTACATGTTCCTGGTGCTGGTGGTGGCGCGGCCGTTCGGATCGGCGGCCCAGGCCGGCTTCGGCATCGGGCTGCGCCTGGTGCAGGCGATGTTCCTGCCGGTGGTGGCCCTCGGGTTCTCGGCCGCGCCGGTGGCCGGCCAGAACGTCGGGGCGCGGCGTTTCGATCGCGTGCGCCAGACCCTGTTCGCGGCGCTGGGCCTCGCCGTCGGGCTGATGCTGATCGTGGCCGTGGTCTGTCAGTTCGCCGCCGCGGCCCTGGTCGGCGTCTTCTCGGCCGATCCGGCGGTCATCGGCGTCGGCGCCGACTATCTCCGGATCATCTCCTGGGGGTTCGCGTGCTCAGGCATCGTCTTCGTCAGCTCGAGCATCTTCCAGGCCCTCGGCCGGACGATCCCGCCGCTGCTGACCTCGCTGCTGCGCAACGTCGCGGTGTTCGTGCCGGTCCTGTGGCTGGCCGCCAGGCCGGGCTTCGACCTGAAAGTGATCTGGTACCTGTCGGTCGCCACCCTCGTGGTTCACGCCGCCGCCAACTTCCTGCTCGTGCAGCGCCAGATCCGCCTGCAGGAGGTGCCGCTTGTTCCCTGATCGGCACGCTTTTGCAGTACCCTGAGGCGCGATGACCGCCGTCTACCTCGTCGGCGCCGGCCCCGGCGACCCCTCGCTCATCACCGTGCGAGGCCTGCGCTGCCTCGAGCGCGCGGACGTGGTCGTCTACGATCACCTCGTCCACCCGCGCCTGCTGTCGATGGCGCCGTCACACGCGGAGCGCATCGACGTCGGCGCCGCCGCCCCGCAGCCCGGCGAACAGGACGCGATCTGCCTGCTCGTCTCGGAGAAGGCCCGCGAGGGCAAGATCGTGGTCCGCCTCAAGTGGGGCGATCCGTTCTTCTTCGACAGCGGCGGCAAGGAAGCGATCTTCCTGCACGAGCAGGGCATCGCCTTCGAGGTCATCCCCGGCCTGCCGGCCGGCATCGCGGTGCCGTCCTATGCCGGCGTGCCCGTGACTTATCCTGGCGCGGGCGAGTCGGTGACGTTCGTGAAGGGCTTCGAGGACGGCAGCCAGGCGCCGGCCAGGATCGACTGGATGGCCCTGGCGCACCTGGGCGGCACGGTCGTCTGCTACGCCGGCGCGCGGCAGGTGCCCGCGGTCCTGCAATCGATGCTCGACGGCGGGTGCGCCGAGACCGAATCGGCGGCGATCGTCCAGGACGGCTCGCTGCCGTCGCAGCGCACCATCACCGGCACGCTCGGCGAGCTGACCCGGCGCATGGCCGGCGAGTCGCGCCGCGGATCGTCGATCGTCATCATCGGCAAGGTCGCGGCGCTGCGCGAGCACCTGCGCTGGTTCGACGCGCGGCCGCTGTTCGGCAAGCGCATCGTCGTGACGCGGGCGCGCGAGCAGGCGATGGAGCTGGTCGACCGGCTCGAGGATCTGGGGGCGCAGGCGATCGAGGGCGCCGCCGTCCGCATCGCCGCGGTCGCCGATACGGCCGCGCTCGACGAAGCGGTGGCGACGGCGTCGAACTTCGACTGGCTGGTGTTCACGAGCCAGAACGGCGTCGACCACTTCATGCGGCGCGTGATGGAAGGGCCCGGCGACGTGCGCTCCCTGAAGGGCCCGCGCATCTGCGCCGTCGGACCGGCGACCGCCGACAAGCTGGCGCGCTACGGCCTGAAGGTCGACGTGGTGCCGCGCGAGCATCGGGCCGAGCGCGCCGTCGAGGCGATGCGCGCGCACGCCGAGCTCAAGGGCGCCAAGGTGCTCTTCCCGCGATCCGAGATCGCGCGCGAGGTGCTGGCCGACGATCTGCGCAAGGCCGGCGCGCTGGTCACCGACCTCGTCGCCTACCGCACCCTCGCCGCCGAGCCGCAGCGTGAAGGCGATCCCGACGTCTACAAGCTGCTGCTCGAGCGGCAGGTCGACGCCGTCACGTTCACCAGCGCGTCGTCGGTGCGTCACTTCGTCAAGGCGCTCGGCGAGGAACAGGCGCCCGACCTCCTGTCCGGCACCGTGGTCGCGTCGATCGGGCCGGTGACCGCCGAAGCGGCGCAGCAGCTCGGCATCACCTCGACGATCGTCCCGACCGAGTACACCGTGCCCGGGCTCGTCCAGGCGCTGGTCGATCACTTCCGCAGGGGCTAGCGACATGGATCTGTCGAAACGGCCGCGGCGGCTGCGCCGTACGCCGGCCATCCGCGCGCTCGTCCGCGAGACGCGCCTGTCGGCCGATCAGCTCGTCTATCCGTTGTTCGTCTGCGAGGGCACGGGCGTCCGCCGCGCCGTGTCGTCGATGCCGGGCGTGTTCCAGCTGTCGGTGGACGAAGCGGTGCGCGAGGCGGCGGCGGCACGGGCCGATGGCGTCGGCGCGGTCCTGCTGTTCGGGCTGCCCGCGTCGAAGGATGCCGATGGATCGGCGGCCTGGGACCCGCAAGGGCCGGTGCCGCGCGCCGTGCGCGGCATCGTCGCCGAGTCGCCCGAGCTCGTCGTCATCACCGACGTCTGCCTGTGCGAGTACACCGAGCACGGCCACTGCGGGGTGCTCGACGGCGAGCGCATCCTCAACGACCCCACCGTCGAGCGGCTGGTGCGATCGGCGGTCGTGCACGCCGAAGCCGGCGCCCACGTCGTCGCTCCGTCGGACATGATGGACGGCCGCGTCGGCGCGATCAGGCACGCGCTCGACGCGCGCGGCTTCGAGGAGGTCGCGATCCTGTCCTATGCGGTGAAGTACTGCTCGGCCTTCTACGGGCCGTTCCGCGAGGCCGCTGAATCGGCGCCGAAGTTCGGCGATCGGCGCAGCCACCAGATGGATCCGGCCAACAGCGACGAGGCGCTCCGCGAGGCCGCCCTCGACGTCGAGGAAGGCGCCGACATGGTGATGGTGAAGCCAGCGGTGCCGTACCTCGACATCGTCTCGCGGGTGAAGCGCGAGCTCGGCGTGCCGACCGCGGCGTACCACGTCAGCGGCGAGTACGCGATGCTCAAGGCGGCCGCCGCCAACGGCTGGCTGGACGAGACGCGCGCGATGCTCGAGACGCTCCTCTCGATCCGCCGCGCCGGCGCCGACATCATCGTCACCTACTACGCCCGCGACGCTGCGCGGATCCTGAGGACCCCGACGCCGTGACACGAACGACCGCACAGCCGGGGCGACGCCCCCACTCCGTGAAGGCGGGGTCCGCGTCAGCCCGCGCCGCGCGCAAGTCCGTGACACTGTTCGCGCGCGCGCAGGCGGTCATCCCCGGCGGCGTCAACAGCCCGGTGCGCGCCTTCAAGGCGGTCGGCGGCACGCCGCGCTTCATTGCCAGCGCCAAGGGCGCCACGATCACCGACGTCGACGGCCGCACCTACATCGACTACGTGATGTCGTGGGGGCCGCTGATCCACGGTCACGCGCCGCCGGCGCTGATCGCGCAGCTGGCCAAGGTGGCGCGGCTCGGCACGAGCTTCGGCGCGCCGACCGAGCTCGAGGTCGAGATCGCCGAGAAGGTGCGGTCCCTCGTGCCGTCAATCGAGATGGTGCGGTTCACCAGCTCCGGCACCGAGGCGACGATGAGCGCCGTCCGCGTGGCGCGCGCCGCCACCGGCCGCGATCGCGTGATCAAGTTCGCCGGCTGCTACCACGGCCACGCCGACGGCTTCCTCGTCGAGGCGGGCTCTGGCGCGTTGACGCTCGGCGTGCCGACCAGCCCCGGCGTCGCGGCGTCCACCGCGGCGCTGACGCTGACGGCAACGTTCAACGATCTGGACAGCGTCGCCGCGCTGTTCGAGGCCAACACCGCGCAGGTCGCGGCGGTCATCGTCGAGCCGATCGTCGGCAACATGGGCACCGTGCCGCCGGCGGCCGGCTTCCTCAAGGGCCTGCGCACGCTGTGCGATCAGCACGGCGCGCTGCTCGATCTTCGACGAGGTGATGACCGGTTTCCGCGTCCACCGCGGCGGCGCCCAGGCGCTCTACGGTGTGTGGCCCGACCTGACCTGCCTCGGCAAGATCATCGGCGGCGGGCTGCCGGTCGGCGCCTACGGCGGCCGCAAGGATCTGATGTCGCTCGTCGCGCCGGCTGGTCCGATGTACCAGGCCGGCACGCTGTCCGGCAACCCGCTCGCGGTCACCGCTGGCCTGTGGTCGATCTCGGGCCTGAACGCCACGCTCTATCGGACCCTCGATCGCCTGACGAAGCGGCTCGGGGATGGCCTGCTCGATGCGGCGAAGGGCGCCGGTGTCCCGCTTCAGGTGAACCGCGTCGGCTCGATGATCACGCCGTTCTTCACGGCATATCCCGTCACCGACTACGCCTCGGCGACCAGGTCGGACACGCAGCGATTCGGCCGCTTCCACCGCGCGATGCTGGCGCAGGGTGTCTACCTGCCGGCGTCGCAGTACGAGGCGTGGTTCCTGTCGGCGGCGCACACCGAGCGCCACGTCGATCGCACGATCGCGGCGGCGCGCGCCGCCCTGTCCCAGCTCGCCTAATGATCGGGGGGGGGGCCCCCCCCCCGGGGGGGGGGGGGGGGGGGGGGGGGGGGCTGCGGCGCGTAGTAGCGCTCGGAGACGGCGAAGATGCGGGCGCACCGCGCGCGCGGGAGTCGCGGAGGCTCGCTGAAGTTCGCAGCGATCGGCGACAACGGTACGGGCGATCAACGAGCAGTACCGAAATCGCGCAGCAGATGACGAACGCGCACGCGAAGTTCGCGTTCGACCTCGTCATCATGCTGGGCGACAACATGTATGGGAGACAGCAACCGACCGACTTCGTGAAGAAATTCGATCAGCCGTACGCGCCCTGCTCGCGGCCGGCGTCAAGTTCCAGGCCGTGCTCGGCAACCACGATCGGCCGGAGAACGTGTCGTACCAGTTGTTCAACATGAACGGTCAGCGCTATTACTCGCTTCGTGCGCAAGCAACGTGCGATTCTTGGCGCTCGACAGCACGCAGATGGATCCGAAGCAGCTCGCCTGGATCGAGGCGACGCTGCGAGATGCGCGTGAGGATTGGAAGATCTGTTACTTCCACCATCCGCTCTACTCGAACGCCGACCGTCACGGATCGTCGGTCGATCTGCGCGTCCTGCTCGAGCAGATCTGCGTCAGAGCACGACGTCAACGTGGTGTGCTCAAGGTCACGATCACGTCTACGAACGGCTGCAGCCGCAGAAGGGCATCGACTACTTCGTCTCAGGCTCGGCAGGACAGCTGAGACGAGGCAACATGAGACCGACCGCGCAGACGGCCGCGTACTTCGATCAGGACCAGAAGCTTCATGCTCGTCGAGATTGCCGGAGCGACGCTGAACTTCCAGGCGATCTCACGGACCGGTCGAGATCGTCGATTCCGGAGTCGATCCAGCGGCGAGACATACGACTCGACGGCACGGCGAGCAGCAGACGACGACGCCCCAAAAAAGAAACGAACGCAGACAAGCAAACGAGGCACATAGCACGATGTCGAAGAAGTTCCGCGACTGTCGCGACTTCGCGATCGAGCACCTGCTGCTGCTGCCGCTGGGCGCAGTTGATCGCGCTGGTGTGGGTGAACACGCGCCCGGAGAGCTACTACAGCGTTCACGTATGCGATGTCGTTTGCGGTCAACGATATCGCGTATGTCGATCTTTTTCGCGCTGATGACCAAGGAGGTCGTGGAAGCCACAGCACCAGGCGGTGTTCTCCACGTGGCGTCGTGCGCATGTTGCCTGTATATCGTCGGCGATCGGCGTTATAGCGAGTGCCGGCGTTACATTTACGTTCCGAGTTGTTGACGCTACTTGATGAGCCGATGCTTGAGATGGGTTGGCCCATTCACACTCGCGATGGATCTCGCTATTAGCTTTTTCATCGCGCGGTTCATTTTCCAGCAAACATGCATTGATTCCTTTTCTGTTTCTTCTTGGTTATCTCGTCGGATTTGATTCGGTTTTCTGGCGCTGGCGTTCTTCTATCCCGAAGCGAGATCTGAATCTCGTGTATTGTTGTCTCTTTTGCTGGCGCTCGCTATGGCATCAATCCTCTTCGCTGCGCCGTTTGCGTGTGAATAGCTTCTGGCCCTATGTTATCGGAGTCGTAGTGCTCTTCCTGGTATGCGTATCTATCTGTAGCGGTCTGCATCCGGCTCTCGCGCTGCCTGCCGATCATGCCGTTTCTACAGCATGCGACGCGCGATCTTGGTTTCTTCGTCGATGCCTCACTAGATGCTAAGTATACGTTCAGCAATTTTGAAATTTTTTGTCGTTATCCATCACATATCGCGCTTTTCTTTTTCGGTCTTGTTAACGCTGGCGTGCCTCTTAAAGCGCTCGAGGTCGTCACTTGTGTATTGCCGATTGCTTTTCTTATCGGCAAACCGTTTGTCTTGCTTATTGTCGTATTTGTCGCTGTGCTCATCGATCTGCACCTCCCGTATCGTGTCGCGTGGCGCGAGATGATTTTCGCCGTATTTCTTATAATTATAATATTTAATATCGTTCTTTTTTTTTGCGCCATTATCATTTCAATATGGCAGCTGCGTTTCGAGCGTGAACGTCGGTGTGCTTCTCAGCCTAGACGTCGCGATCCGTTGGTCATGGCGTGCGCGTTTTTTTTTTTAAAAAAAAAAAAAAAAAAAAAAAAAAAAAAAAAAAAAAAAAATAAGATGATTCGAACCGGCGTCTCGCGCGAGGTCGTGAATCCCATGCGCTGGTAGAGCGCGATCGCCCGGGCGTTGGTGGCGACGACGTGCAGGAACGGCGTCTCGCCGCGCGCCAGCTCACGCCGGACGACCAGTTCGGTGAGGCGACGCGCCAGGCCGCGGCCCTGCTGATGCGGATGCGTGCAGACGCCGCTCACCTCGCGCAGGTGGCGGTCCTGCATGCGCTCGCCGGCCATCGCCACCAGGCGATCGCCGTCGAACACGCCGAAGTAGTCGCCGAACTCGATCGTCCGCGTGTCGAACGGCCCCGGCCTGGTCAGGCCGGCCAGCGCGCACATCTGCGGCACGTGCTCGCCGCGCAGCGGCACGGCGTCGAGCGTCGGGTCCTCGGGCGGCTCGGCCGCGCCGCTCCAGACCATCACCAGCATCCGCGCGTCGCGCTCGAGCGTCCACCCGTCGGGCACCGCGCCCGACCACTCCGAGCAGTAGAAGCGCTCGCCCGGCTCGCAGACCGTCTCGAGCGCCGCGAAGTCCGGCTGCTCCGGATCGGCGAAGGCGACGATCGGCGAGAAGCCCTTCACGTAGCGCCTGGCGCAATCGGTGCCCACCGTCAGGTGGCGCTGCGAACCCGCCATGCAGCGCCAGATGATGTTGGCGAAGTCCATCGGTTGCGCCCGCGCTCTCACGCGCGGTCGCGGGCCGCACCTGTGGCGTGCGGTCTGCTATTGCGACCGCCTTCGCGCGTCGACGGGACGATGGCTCCGGACTCGGTCTCGCCATTCGTGCGCGGCGCTGGGCGCGCCGCGGCGCCCGCCCGCGTGCGGCACCTGCAATGGCACTAGTTCGACCAGCCGCCGTCGATGAGATGAATCGTGCCCGTCGTGAACGACGACTCGTCCGAGGCGAGATAGAGCGCGAGCTGCGCGATTTCCTCGGGCCGGGCCAGGCGTCCGAGCGGCTGGCGCGCCGCGAACGCCGCCGACACCTCCTCGACGCTGCGATTCGTGCGCGCCGCCTCCGCCTGGATGCGTTCCTTGAGCGACGGTGATTCCACCGTCCCCGGACAAATCGCGTTGCAGCGGATGCCCTTGCCGATGAAGTCGAGGGCCACCGACTTGGTCAGGCCGACGACCGCCGCCTTGCTGCTGGTGTAGGCGAAGCGGTTGGGGACCGCGCGCACGCTCGAGGCGATCGACGCCATGTTGACGATCGAGCCGCCGCCTCTCGCGATCATCCCGGGCAGGAAGGCGCGGATGGTGTGGAACATCGCCTTGGCGTTGATCGTGAAGCTGCGATCCCAGGCGTCGTCGTCGCACTCGAGGATGGTGCCGGCGTGCACCCAGCCGGCGCAGTTGAACAGCACGTCGATGGGCCCGAGCGCCTCGGCCAGCGCCCGCACCGCCGGCCCGTCGGTCACGTCCAGGGGACGCGGCTCGCAGCCGGCGACGTCCGCGCAGGCGCCGGGCCGCAGGTCGGTCGCGATCACGCGCGCCCCTTCCTGCGCGAACAGCTCCGCGCTCGCCCGTCCGATGCCTTGCGCCGCGCCGGTGATCAGCGCCGTCTTGCCGGCCAGTCGTCCCGCCATGGATTGCCTCACATCACGAAGCCCGCGCCGAGCGGGTCGTCGTCGTCCCAGTACCAGGTGTGTTCGCCGATGAGCCAGGCGGTGCCGCCGACCTCGGCGTCGACCGCGGGTGCGCCGTCGCGGTCCTCGCGGCTCACGATGCGCGCCTCGAGGATGCCGCCCGAGGGGCCCTCGATCCTGACCAGGCGATCGCCGTCGACGAGGCCAATCGCGTCGAGCACGGTGGCGACCGCGACCGCGCCTTCGCCGGTGGGGGAGCGATCGATCCGGCCCGACTCGCCGACCGCGACCACGTGGACGTCGGCCTGGCCGTGCGCCGGTCCTGTCACCAGCAGCTCCTCGAGCGGCGCGGCGTAGCCGGCCTGGACCAGGCCGCGCGCCACCGCCGCCCGCAGCTCGCCCAGCCGCCGGCGTTCCAGCGTCACCAGCGACAGGCCGACCGCCTCGGCGTCGACGATGGCGCGGAGGCCGCCGGCGCAGGCCACGACATCGGCCCCCGCGGTGCGGGTGTCGAGGGCGATGGCGCAGCCGCCGCCCATGATCTGCGCGCCGATCCCGAGCGCCGTGATGTGGCCGCCCGGCCCCAGCCGCAGCGCGCGGACGCCGGCCGGCGTATCGACGACGAGCGAGGCGCCGGGATCGCCGGTCGTGATCAGGCCGCGGTCGACGGCCAGGCGCAGTGCCGCCATCTGGATCACGGTCGACGGAGACCGCCAGTCGGCGACGTCGAACGACAGCAGCCCGGCGTGGGCCGACGGGTCGGTCGCCTCGGCGAGCAGCGCACCGACCAGGTCGGCGTGGCCGCGCGGCTCGCAGGTGACGGCGAGCCGGGCGTCGTCGAGGCGTCGGCGCGCGTCGGCGAGCCGGGCTTTCATGGTCGCGCCCCGCGGGGCCGAGACGCCGCCTGCCACCAGGCGGACGGTCTGGCCGGCGACGTGCGCGTCGAGTGTGCGGAGCTCCCGTCGGGCCACCGGCCGGAGTGTACCTCAGCACCACCGACGTCACGCGCGTGTCGCGCCCGACGTATGCTCGGGTGAGCCGGCCGGTCCGGGATCGACGCATCTCGGAGATGACCAAGCGACTTCGGTACAATTTCACGGTGCGAAGGGCGGCAGCGGTTGCGGCGCTTCTGGGCGCGGTCATCCTCGTCGCGGGGCTTCGCGTCGACACCGTGGCCCAGGCGCCGCCGCCGCCGTCGGCGGCGCGCCAGCTGCAGATCGCCACCGACCTCGCCTACAACCTCGATCACGATCAGGCCCATGCCGTCCTCGAGCAGGGCATGCGCGACCATCCCGGCGACGCGGCGCTGCCGCGCGCGCACGCCACGCTGACCTGGCTGAACCTGCTGTTCAAGCGCGGCATGGTGCTGGTCGAGAACTACCTCGGACCGGTGTCGAAGGACGACGTCAAGGTCGCGGCGCCGCCGAGCGCCGCCAACGCCGCGTTCCAGACGCAGGTCGCCCGCTCGATCGCCCTGTCCGAGGCGCAGCTGAAGCGCCGGCCGGACGACCCGACGGCGATGTTCGAGCTCGGGTCGGCGCTCGGCCTGCAGGCGTCCTGGGCGGCGACGATCGACGGCAAGGTGATGGGCGCCTTCGGCGCCGCCCGCCGCGCCTACAACCTGCACGAGCGGGTCCTGACGGTGGCGCCCCAGCGCGTCGACGCCGGCCTCATCGTCGGCACCTACCGCTACCTGGTGGCCAGCCTGGTGCTCCCGGCCCGCTGGCTCGCCTACATGGCCGGGTTCGGCGGCGACAAGGAGAAGGGCCTGGGCCTGATCGAGGCGGCGGCCAACTATCCGAGCCTGTCCCAGACCGACGCCCGCTTCGCCCTGGTCCTCCTCTACAACCGGGAAGGGCGCTACGCGTCCGCCCAGGCGCAGCTTGCTGAACTCCGGCGCGTCTATCCGCGTAACCGCCTATTGTGGCTGGAGTCCGGGGCGACCTTTCTCCGCGCGGGCAAGCCGGCGGAGGCGGATGTAGTGCTGACCGAGGGGATTCGCATGCTGGCGGCTGACAAGCGGCCGCGCATGCTCGGCGAGGAGGGGCACTGGTATTACGAGCGCGGGATGGCCCGCGTCCGGTTGCGACGCGCGCCCGAAGCCATCGCCGATTTGACCGAGGCCCTGAAGCGCGAGCAGCTGGGTTGGGTGCGGACTCGCACCTACCTCGAGCTCGGCAAGGCGGCCGATCTGGCGGGCAATCGCCCGGGCGCCATCGCCGAATACACGAAGGCGCAGCAGTCCGCCGCCTCCTCGGGTGACACCGAGGCGGCCACCCAGGCCCGCCGCTACAAGGCATCGCCCTACCGGGGTACCTGATGCGGCGCTGGGTCTGGATCCTGCTGATCGTCTTCACCGTGGGGCTGGTGAGCTGCGCCGGCTTGGTCGGCGGCGGCATGTGGTACGTCTCGACGCAATTCTCGATGAAGGAGGTCCCGCAGAAGGACGTGGACGCCGAGTTCGCGCGCCAGCGGGCCCGCTTCAAGGACCCCAGACCCATCCTCGACACCCGTCACGGCCTCACCATCGCCTCCGATCGGCTCGAGGCCCGCGCGCAGGCCTATTCCGGCCCCCCGCCCAAGAACCTTTGCCTGCTCGTCTGGACCCAGGAACAGCCCAAGGCCGTGCAGATCTGCCTCCCGTTCTGGCTGCTCAAGATGAAGACGGGGCGCGGCCTCAAGTTCGACGTGCCCAACGGGGAATCCCGCCGCCTCGAGCTGTCGGCGAAGGATCTGGAGCGGGCCGGCCCGGCGCTGCTGCTCGACGAGCACAACGACGAGGCCCGCCTGCTGGTGTGGACGGAGTAGAGGCCGGGCGCGTCCTCAACTGCGCACACCTCCAGCCGCGGCGTGCAATTCCGCGTCGAATCAGGGGAATTGGAGCCTGATGCCCCTGGTACGTCTCTTGATAGCTCTACCGTGTGCGCCGGGGGCCGATGAACCACACGGGGACCCTTGAACAGGCCGGGCCGAGCGCAGGGAGAACGACGATGCGGAATTCGCTGCTGATGGGTGTCACGGTTTCGGCGCTGGTCTTCGCGGCGGTGCCGGCGAGCGCGCAGGTCGCGGCGAACGCGCCAATCGCGGTGGAGCGCAGCCAGGACGACGCCGGCGAGCGCGACGACTACGACGACAGCTACAGCTACGAGTCGAGCTACGGCCCTTACCGCCCCGCCGGCTTCGGCGTTCAGGTCTACGGCGGCGGCAGCGCCAACGAATACGGCCCCTACGGCTACCCGGATCGCGGCTACGGCGGCTACGCCGAGTGGGGCTACCGCAACGGCGGTTCGCCACTTCGCGCCGCCTTCGACTACGGCCGGCGCGAGGGCTACGACGCGGGGATCGACGCGGCGACCTACGGGCGCTTCGAGCCGTTGCGGCACCGCTACTACCGGTCGACCCGGGGCTGGAACCACCGCTTCGGCGGGCGGGACGCCTACGACGTCAACTACCGCAACGGGTTCCGGTCCGGCTACGAGGAAGGCTATCGGGCGGCGCGCCGCTCGCGCCCTGGTGAGCGCGGGAATCGAAGCCGGCGAGTAAGCTAGGGCGGGAGGGCAGGGCTCCTCCCGCCCTTCGTTCGTACGGTCGCCGCCGTCGCTGTCGTTGATGCTGCCGATGCTGCGCCCCGCCTGCCTCGCCCTGGCACTCCTCGCCGCCGCGAGCCTGGCGTCCGCGCAGACGTCCGTCCCCGACGACCTCTCCGCGCTGCTGCGCGACTCCTCGAACGCCTTCCTGGCCGGCGAACGCGATCGCGCCATGGGCCTGCTGGAAACCGTCGCGACGCGCGCCCAGGCCGAGGGGCAGCCGCGCATCGAAGGCGAGGCGCGGCGGCAGCTGGCCTCCGCCTACTCGTTTCACCAGCAGTACGCCCGGGCGATCGACGAGCTGCAGCGCGCCCGCACGCTGTACGCGACAGCCGGCGACCGCAGCCTCGAGGCCCGCTGCATGATGGAGCAGGCCGCGGTCCACCGCAGCCAGGGCAAGCCGGCTGAGGCGATGTCCCTGGCGCGATCGGCGATGACGGCCTTCAAGGCGTTGCACGACCCGCAGGGCCTGGTCGACGCCGCCGAAGTGGCGGTCTACTCGATGGCCGACAGCGACGACCACACCCCGATCCGCGAGGAAGCGCTCGCCGTCGTCGACGCGACCGGCAAGCCCCTGGCGTGTGGCGTGCTGCACGAATGGGCCGACGAGCTGTTTTCGCGCGGCCGCGGGGCCGAGGCCTTCACCCGGATCACCGAGGCCCGCGAATGCTTCCAACGGGTCGGCCAGCGCGACCGTGAGGCGCGGTCGCTGGTCAGTCTCGGCCGCGTCTACCGCCTGCACGGACGCCTGGGTGACGCGCTCGCCCGGTACCGGGAGGCGCTCGCCCTGCACGAGTGGCCCGGATCCACCGATCCCGTCGGCGCGGTCCAGGCGATGAACGCCATCGCCGTCACGCTGTCGATGATGGGGCGCTACGACGAGGCCGGCGCGCAGTACGAGGCCGCCCTCGCGCGGGCCCGGCGGACGGCGCCGTCGAGCGTCCCGTTCTTCGTCGCCAACCTCGGCGCCTTCAAGATCGATTTCGGCCAGTATGCCGAGGCGTTGGCGCTGCTCGACGAAGCCATTGCCGCGTCGCCCAATACGCCGCACGTGGCGCGTCGCCTCACCCAGCGCGGGCAGGCGCTCGCGGGGCTGGGCCGGACCGTCGAAGCGGCGGCGTCGTTCGATCGCGCCGTGGAGCTGGCGGCGGCCCGGAGCAACGACGAGGTGATGGCCGCGCGCCGCAGCCGCGCCCGCTTCCTGATCGACGCCGGCCGCTTCGCCGATGCCGAGCGCGATCTGCGCGTCCTCGCCGACACGATCGAAGAAGGCCTGGCCCACACCGTCCCCAGCGACGTGATGCGGCGCGGCTTCATCGAGGCGCAGCAGGACGTGTTCGGCGCCTACATCGATCTGCTCGGGCAGCGCGGCGAGGCCGCCGAGGCCCTCGTCGTCGCGGAACGGGCCCGCGCCCGCGCCTTTCTCGACCTCCGCGCCGAGCGGACGGGGGACACCCGGCTGTCGACGCCGGCCTCGATGGTCGACGCCCAACGCGCCGCGGCGCGCCTGCAGTCGACCATCGTCGCCTACTGGGTCGGCCCGTCGGCCGTCTCGATCTGGGTGGTGCGGCCGGATCGCGCGCCGGCCCTCGTCCGCGTGCCGGTCCTTCCGTCGCGTCTCACCACGCTGGTGCAGGCGACGGCGGGGCTCGACGGTTCCGGGCGTGCGGCCCGCGGCCTGCTGATGACGGATCGGGCCCAGCACGCACCCTGGCGCGAGCTGGACCGGCTGCTGATCGCGCCGGTGCGCCGGCTCCTCCCGGCCGCGGCTGGCAGCCGCCTGACGATCGTGCCGCACGGCCCGCTGTTCGCGCTGTCGTTCGCCGGCCTGCGGGAGGCGGGCGGCCGTACCCTGCTCGAAGCGCACGACCTGCACTACGTGCCGGCCATCGCCGCGCTCGGCATGGCCGCAACGGCGGCGCCGCCGCCGGCCGAAGGCGCTCTTCTGGTCGGCGATCCCGGCCCGCTCCAGACCGAGCCCGGCGCCGAGACGCTGCCGGCGCTGCCCTGGGCGCGGCGGGAGGTCGCGGCCGTCCGGACCGCGCTCGGCCCGGGGACGACGCTGCTGACCGCCGGGGACGCCAGCGAAGCCGCCGTCCGCGCCGGGCTGGCGGGTCGCCGCGTCCTCCACTTCGCCACCCACGGCGTGGTGAGCAACGCGGCGACGAGCCCGTCGTTCCTCGCGCTCCATCCGTCGGGCGACAGCGACGGCCGTCTCCTCGCCGACGAGATCTACGACCTGCGGCTCGACGCCGACCTCGTCGTGCTGAGCGCCTGCCGGACCGCGCTCGGCCCGGTCGAGGGCGACGGCGTGATTGGCTTCGCCCGCGCGTTCCTGTCGGCGGGGGCCCGCTCCGTCGTCGCCACGCAGTGGGACGTCTCCGATCGCGTCAGCTATGAGGTGATGCGCGAGTTCTACGCGCGGCGGGCGCGGGGCGCGTCGAAGAGCCGGGCGCTGCGCGGCGCGCAGCTCGCCGTCCTGCGCGCGCTGCGCGCCGGAACGATCCATGCGGACGGCGCGGCGCTGCCGGAGACGCCACGCCTCTGGGCCGGCTTCGTCCTCACTGGCGAACCGTAGCGGTCGCGACCGGCGCGGTCGCCAGACCGCCGACCAACAGTGCGATCATCGCGGCATGTCCGCTTCATCGTCCGTTGTGCTGATCACCGGCTGTTCCACGGGGATCGGCCGCGCCGCGGCGTCACACCTCGCGTCCCGCGGCTACACCGTGATCGCCACCGCGCGCCGCGTCGAGGATCTCGCCGACCTCGCTGTCGCCGGCTGCCGGACGCTGCCGCTCGACGTCACCGACGAGGCGTCGATGCGCGCCGCCGTCGACGCCGTCGAGGCCGCGCACGGCCGCATCGACGTGCTGGTGAACAACGCCGGCTACTCGCAGTCCGGCGCCGTCGAATCGGTGCCGCTGGCGCGGACGCGGGCGCAGTTCGAGACCAACGTGTTCGGCCCGCTGCGTCTCACCCAGCTCGTCCTGCCCGGGATGCGCCGGCGGCGCGCCGGACGCATCGTCAACGTCAGCTCGATGGGCGGCCGCCTCGTGTTCCCCGGCGGTGGTGTCTATCACGCGAGCAAGTACGCGGTCGAAGCGCTGAGCGACGCGCTGCGCTACGAGCTGCGCCCGTTCGGGATCGCCGTCGTGCTGATCGAGCCCGGGCTGATCAGGACCAACTTCGCCGCCACGGTCGGCGCGAAGCTGTCGACGCTGACCGCCGACGCCGACGCCGATGGGGCCCCGACCGGCGACGCCACCGCCGTCTACGCCGATTTCAACGACGTCGTCGCCCGCGGCACGGCCGCGGCCTACGAGCGCGGTCCGATGGCGCGCATGGCCGGCGAGCCGATCGACGTCGCGCGGGTGATCGCGCGGGCCATCGAGGCGTCGCGGCCGCGCGCCCGCTACACCGTCGCCGCCTCGGCCACGTTTTTCCTGACATTGCGCCGCTGGCTCGGCGACGCCGGCTGGGACTGGTTCCTGCGGTCCAACTTCGGCGCGCCGAAGCCGCCGGCGACGGGTTCCTAGGGTCCTCAAACACGGCCGGGACCGCGGTGGCGGCGTCACCCATGCCGTGAAGGGCGGGCCGAACGCGGTGACGTTACGGCGCCCGCCCTGAGTCGTGCGCACACAGGTGCGAGGCCCGCATCCGCGTCGCCTGGACGGGGCTGAACGCGAGTCGCCCTTGCCGGAGGGCGATGACGTCGTCGACCCAGAAACGCGGGCGCATGAGGCCTGCGCCAGCGTGCTTCAGGCCCAGGACATGGCCGATCCCGTGGGCCAGGACGGCGCCGACGAGGTGCCGCAACTCGAGCGTCGCCAGGAGTGGGTGCTTCAACTGCAGTTTGAGCCTCTTGTCGGCGACGCAGGGCATGGAGACAAGGACGGTGGCCGACCTGCTGTCAGGCGCGAACGCCGTCAGTCCGCACGTCGGGCGTGCGGCCGACATCAGGATCACGGTCACGCTAGTGGCCGTCTCGCTCCCTCTCACGCACGCACCAGGCCCGTCGCACGGCTGCCAGTCCACCAACACTCCGGCTGTCTCGAGGAGCGCGTTGGCAACCTCGGTCGATCGGTCGCGATCCGCCGGGTCGATTGGTCCAGTCATGTAGGTCCGCACCCGGACGCGGGCGACAGCGCCAGGCTGTCCAGAACCAGCGGCCATCGCAGCCGTCGACCCGATCAGGGCCGGCAACGCCAGGACCAGGCAGAGAAAGCGAGCAGTGGGACGCCAGCGCATCGAGCACCTCCGTGCTGATCGCCAACGTACGGTCCGACGCGCCCTGGAGTCGCAGGGCTGCGGCAGGGTCCGTTCACCGTTCTGTCAGGAATCGATGGAGCGAGCAGGTCCAGCGACGAGACGCATCACGCCGTGACCGAGCGCGATCCAGAGGGCGTAGGTAACGGCAACGGCGAAGATCGGGGCCATGCCTGGAGAAAAGACGATCCAGTTCGGGAACTGCGCCGCGAACGCATAGTCACGCGGTGGCCCCACAATCGCCGCCAAGCCGAGACGATGGCGAGGCAGATCCCGTCAGGGTCTCCCATCCGAGTAACGCAGGCCACGGGACACTGACAACAACGAAAGCGGGCTTCCCTCGCGCGTCCAGATGAAGAGATCGAAAGCGGTCGTGGTGTCCTCTACGCTCAGAGGCTGACGTGACGAGAACACGACGACACGGCCTCGACCGTCGACCAACGGCTCCACGCTGGGCGCCCACCATGACCTCGGGTCCCCACTGAGTCGCTTGAACGTGCCGGTCTCGCGCTCGAACAGATAGACGTCCGACAGCAGGTTCTCGTCCGTCACATCCGGGCCGCATCGCCGTTTGCACTCCAGGTTGGACGCCTGCGACTGGAACACGATGAACCGGCCATCGGCAGAGATGCTCGGGCGCCCGCTGCTCCCGTTGGCCTCGCGTGTGATGACGCTCGTGACGAGCGTCGTGCGGTCGACAAGCGCGATATCCGTGCGCCGAACGTCTGGACCACGGCCGATCTGTTGCCATGTGAACACCAGCACTCGTCCATCGCCACTCAGATGCGGATCGAACGCCGCTCCGGGGTTCCGACAGCTGAGACAGGTCGTGACTCCGGACGTCAGGTCGCGGATCCAGACCGCGGGGACCACGGCCTTCGACGGGCGTGCCGCGTCGGGGGCGATCGACGCGGACGACATGAACGTGACGACGTGCCCATCGGCGCTGAGCGCGGGCGCGCTACTCTGGCCTGTCGACGACTGCCGCCCATCGCTGCCGACGCTGGCCCGGCTCAATTCGCCTGTGTCCAGCCGGGCAAGGTAGACGTCGGCCCCCACACCATTGGCATCCACCCCTGCCACGAGGTTCGTCGCATGCGAGACGAACGCCGCGAGGCGTCCATCTGCGCTGATCGTGGGATCGAGGCTCGTGTTGTTCGCCGCCTGTCCGGAGGCGCCGACGCTGATGCGCCGCGTCGATCCCTCCAGTCGATCGCGAACGAAGATATCGCGGGCCCGATTGCGGTCGGCCTCCGAGGTCAGGTTGGTGGCATCGGAGTCGAACACGAGAAACCGACCGTCGGCATCCAACGAGGGGCTTCCTGAGCCGCCGTCCGACGACCCGCTCGGCCAGGCCGCTGTCTCGAGGGTCAACGTGGCGTGGGCACGGTCGAACACATAGATGTCCATGACATCGTTCGAATCGCCAGGCACCAGTCGTTCCGTCGACGCGAACGCGACCAGGCGGCCGTCGGCGCTGATGCTCAGGCTCCCTTTGACCTCGCCGGCCTGGGACAGCCCCTGGCGCAGGGTCATCAGCCGCGGCACCGCGTCCCCATCGACGCACGTGACCAGCGCGGTCAGCAATGCCACGCGCGTGGTCGCGCTCGACGCCGGGCTCATCGGTCGCCCCCCCACTGGGCGACTTCCCGCGCGACGACGCGGCCGATCGCGATGGCCCGAGCCGTCTCGAACACGCGCGACTGCGTCTCGCGTACGCCCGCCAACCCGCCCCTCGCCGACCGGCGGAGGTCGACGCCGTCGACCTGCTCCAGGACGTGTTCGATCTCGTGCGCGAGATACTCGGGTTCCCAGACACGAAGGCGCGTCGTAGCAGCCCGCACCAGACCGGTGACCATATGGATCTGGGTGAACGCATTCATCCGCTCGCGGTTGATCTTCGGGTCCAGCTCGACGACGATCGTCACGACGGCCTCTCCGAGCCGCGCGCACTGTCGACGGAATGTCGGTGAGGCCTCCCACACCCGTCGCACGAGCGGCCTCAGCTCCTTGGACACGGCGAGCGGCGACGTCGACCCCGGCCCGGCCGGAAGGCAGCCGTTGGCGATCGCGGGCGGAGCGCTGACGGAGCTGGGGCTTCGGGCGCCGAGATACTCGAGCCCTGCGCCCCGTATCCCCAGCGGTGGCCCGGCGGCTGACATCGACTGGCCGGCGGCGACCGGCCCCGGGAGCCACACCGCCAACACGGCGGCGGCAGGCCACGTCAGGCAAACAGCGAATCGACGAGCCCCCGACCGTGTTCGCACGCAATTCATAAGGCCTCTTTTCGGACGTTCGCGATCCCGCTGTCTCGTCTCCTGGACGTGGTGGCGTCAGTTGCCTTGCTACTCCTTAAACGCGCCATCCATCGCCAACGTACGGTCCGACGCGTCCTGGAGTGCAGGGCTGCGGCAGGGTCTGTTCAGCGTTCTGTCAGGAGTGGGTGCGAGCGCAGCGGCTGCGACAGCTGAACTCGAGCCTCTTGTCGGCGACGCAGGGCATGGACACCAGGACGGTGGCCGACCTGCCGTTGGCCGCGAACGCCGTCAGGTCGCACGTCGGGCGTGCGGCCGACATCAGGATCACGTTCACGCTCGGAGCCGTGACGTCCCCTCTCACGCAGGCACCGGGCCCGTCGCACGGCTGCCAGTCCACGCTCACCCCGGACATCTCGAGGAGCGCGTCGGCAAGCTGCGTCGATCGGTCGCGATCCGCCGGATGAATCGTTCCGGTCATGTAGGTCCGCACCCGGACGCGGGAAGCCGTGCGCGGCTGTCCCGAACGAGCGTTCACCGGGGCCATCGACCCGATCAGGGCTGCCGACACCAGGACCACGAAGAAGAAGGGAGCCGTGGGACGCCAGCGCATCGAGTACCCGTGGAACACGCAACGGCGACAACGCTGCAGCGCCACAGGCGCTTCGCAATCCGGTCGCGCCTGGTTTGTTCCTTCCGCCTTCGTCTGGTAGGCCACAGGCGCCATCCTGCCCCCGGGGCGGAGGGCTGACTATGGAGGCGGGCTGGAGAAGCTCTGTAGTTTCCCTGAAGCGGCAAGTCGCGTGGCGAAGGGAGTTATCGCCTCCTGATTCGAAGAGCAGCGCTGTGCTCTCTTGAACCCGCGCACGAGGTGGCAGCGTCGCTGTGGTTGTGACATGGTGGGCGAGTCGTCCACACGCCGATGGTGACCTCCACGTCCCGCGAGACGTTTCGCTTCGGCGACTTCGCTCTCGACGTCGCGGGCTACCAGCTACGCCACAACGGGCGCCCGGTCCGGCTCGAGCGGCAGCCGATGGATCTGTTGATCCTGCTCGTCGAGCGTCGGCTTCAGCTCGTCTCACGCGCCGAAATTGTCGACCGGCTGTGGGGCAAGGACGTGTTCGTCGACGTCGAAACCGGTGTCCACACGGCCATCCGCAAGATACGGCAGGCCCTGCACGATTCCCCTGAGGCCCCGGTGTTCGTCGAGACAGTGTCGGGCAAGGGGTACCGCTTCATCGCGCCAGTTGAGGTTGTTCCAGCCTCGCCAGACCCGCCTGCAGCGCAGGCGCCAGCAAGCGCCGTCCCCGTCCGTCGTCGAGTGTGCCGATTGTCACCGCGGCTGAAACGGTCGCTCCGCCGCCCCCGGCTCTGCCCCACCGGACCCGGGCCGGATCCGCGCTCACGTTCACGCAGTCCTGGCGCGGGCGGCTCATCGCGGGGGTGATCGCCGTCGCGTTGGGCGGCCTCGTGACCTGGGTCTGGCAACGCACGCGCACCGCCGTGGCAGTGAGCGAGCTGCAGTTCAAGGCCAACTTCTACCGGACGAAGTGGAGCGAGGCCGAGATCCGCAAGGGGATGGATTACTACGATCGCGCCATCGCGCTCGACCCGGACGCGGTCGAGGCCTACGGCGGCCTGGCATCAGCGTGGATCTTCCTCTCCGACCTGCACGTGTCCCCGCGCGACGCCATGCCGCGCGCCCGGGCGGCGGCGGTGGAGGCGTTGCGGCGCGACGAGGCGTCGGCCGGCGCCCACATCTCGTTGGCCGTGGTCAAGGTGCAGTACGACTGGGACTTCGCCGGCGCCGACCGGGAGTTCGCGCGGGCGATCGAGCTCGAGCCGGCACGAGACCAGCGCACGAGTGATGCGCGGCTGGCTGCGGATGGCGGAGGGACGACTGACCGACGCGCAGGCTGAGATGCAGCGTGCTGTCGACGAGGACCCGTCGAGCGAGCTATACCTCTGGAGCCTGGGCCTCTCGTTCTATTTCGCGCGCCAATACGACGCGGCAATCGAGCAGTATCGCCGGGCCATCGCAGTGGAGCCGCGGTCGTATTGGGCGCACCTGTCGCTCGGGTGGGCGTATGAACGTCAAGGCCGTGTGGCCGACGCCATCGAGGCGCTCGAACAGGCCCGCCGGCTGATCGACACGCCGCAGGTCGTCGCGGCGCTCGTCCACGCGCAGGCCGCCGCCGGTCGGCGCGCCGAGGCGCAGGCCACGATGACCTCGCTCCTCGAGTACTCGAAGCGCAAGTACGTCTCGCCCTATGACCTCGCCACCGCCTCCGCGGGACTCGGTGACCGCACCGACACGCTGGCCTGGCTCGAGAAGGCGTACGAAGAGCGCTCCGGGTGGCTGGCGCTCTGGCTCAAGATCGATCCGACGTTCGATTCAGTGCGCGATGATGACCGGTTCCGCGATTTGCTCACGCGCGTCGGCCACACGCCGTGAACGGAGCGCAGGAGCGCATGACTCGACGCGCGCGACGAGGGCGCCGGCAGCATCGCCTCGTGTCTCCGTAGGGTGTCCGTGTCGGCAGGTCCGGCGACGAGACGCATCACCCCGTGACCGAGCGCGATGCAGAGAACGTAGGTGACGGCGACGGCGAGCACCGGGGCCATGCCGGCCGAGAAGACCATCCAGTTCGGGAACTGCGCCGCGAACGCATAGTCACGCGGCGGCCCGACAATTGCGGCCAGGTCGAGACAGACGGTGAGGCCACGCATCCCGAAACGTCGCGCCACGCGCCACGTCACGAGATAGACCGGCGTCATCGAGATCGCGAGCCCGGCCAGAATCACTGCGCGGCCCGACGCCGCCTGCACGACCGGGACGCGCCACCAGTCATTCAGTTCTGCCACCGTTGTCGCGAGCAGAGCCACGACCGCCGCGGCGAGACCGCCGGCCAACGCCCCCACCACACGCCGCCGGCCTGCGCGTGTGAGGTACACGACGAGGACGAGGACCACGGAGTACACGCCCGTGACGACGAGCAGTTCGATCGTTGTTGTTGAAACGTCCGGCAGGTCGCGCGCCGGGCGTAGAATGCAGGGTCGTGCGGATCGACTTTGGCGATGTCGTCGTCGATACCCGAACCCGCGAGCTCACTCGCGCCGGCCAGCCCGTGCCCCTGTCGCCGAAGGCGTTCGAGCTCCTGCTCCTGCTCATCGAATCGCGGCCCCAGGCCGTCTCCAAGCGCGCGCTGCAGGACCGCCTGTGGCCCGACACGTTCGTGGTCGAGAAGAACCTCGCGAACCTCATCGCCGAGATCCGCCGCGCGCTCGGCGACACGCCGTCGTCGCCGCGATTCATCCGCACGGTGCAGCGTTTCGGTTACGCGCTGCGCGACGCCGCGCCTGCATCCGCGCCTGCATCGGCGCCAGCTTCCGGCGTGATTCGGCTCATGTGGCGCAGCGGCGAGGCGACCCTCGGCGAGGGCGAGCACATCGTCGGCCGTACGCTGCGGGCGGCGGTGTGGCTCGAGGCCGAGAGCGTGTCGCGCCGTCACGCGTTGATCACGGTGACGGGAACGTCCGCGACGATCGAGGATCTCGGGAGCAAGAACGGCACCGCCATAGGATCCCGCCGGATCACGACGGCCGCTCCGATCGCCCCTGGCGACCGCCTCCGGATTGGCGCCGTCGTGGTCACCGTCCATCGGGCTGGTAGCTCCGACTCGACGCGCACCGGCTCCGCGCACGCCTCATCGGCATCGCGGCCCTCGCGATGAGGCCGGTGGAAGCGCGGACCGACCTCCGGGACGCCGCGCTCTTCGATCGGCCCACGCAATCCCTCTGTCCCGGCGAGCATGCCGACGGCGACGGCGCCTCGCCCATCGGCTCGGCTGGCTGCCGATGCTGGGCGTCGTGCTGGGATTGATTGCGATGTCTGCGCTGGCCGGCCTCGTGTCGTCGCTCGTCGTCCCGGGCGGCGCCGCGTTCCGGCTCCTCGACCTTGCCGTTGTCGGCCCGGACGGGCGAGCCGTGACCAGGGCGCGTGGCATCAGCCGTGCCGCCATCGCCTGGATTCCGGCGCTGGCGTCGCTCGGGCTCTTCGTGTCGGTGCCCACGGCCGGCGCGTTCGCCGTGGAGCCCAGGTGGCTGCCGTCGCTGGTCCTGCTCGCGCTGTTCGTCGCCGGCGGGCTGCTCGCGCTGATCGATCCCCGCCGCGGGCTCCAGGACCGCATCGCCGGAACGTCACTGGTGCCGCGATGAGCTCCGTCATCACCTGGCTCGAGGGGATCGTCAGCGGCATCCCGCTCCCGCTGCTGGAGGTGTGGAGCCGATTCAGCTACATCGTCGGCTTCGTCCTGGCGTGCTGTGCCTTCGGCGGCGTGATCTTCCGGATCGGCGGGCAGTGGGGGCTCGGCCGGCAGCGGCAGACGTGGGATACGAAGGCGTTCCTGAGCCTGCCGCTGACGTTCGGCGCGATCATCGCGAGCGGCTACCTCGGATCGTTCATCGTCCTCGTCCCGGGCGCGCAGACGTTCGAGTCCCTGAAGGATCTCGTCGTCCTGCTGTGCGTCGTCCTCTTCGGCTTTCCCGCGCTGTTCGCCGTCCCGCCGGCGTACATGCTGTCGGACCTGATCGAGGGCGTGCCGCCGGGTTTCGTCCTGAGCTGGGCCGAGGGCTACTTCTTCTGGACCGCCTTCGTCTGGCTGGCCCACCAGCTGATCGGCCGGAACCCGGATTTCCGCGCGCTGCGGACCTGGGGGCGCTACGGCGTGTTCGTCGCGCTGATCATGCTGTTCGACCCGGTGATGTGGGGCTTCATCTGCTCGGGCGAGTTCACCGCCGACATCTCGTACCGGACCATCTCCCCGGCGCTGTTCTTCACGTTGTCCATCACCTGGCTCATGGCGCCCTGGGCCTTCCTGGTCGCGCTGCCGCTGGCCAGGCGGTTCGGATGGTTCTGGGCGGAGATCCCCGGACACGTCGGCGAGCGCGCGTTCGGGAGCGGCGAATGGATCTGGAGCGCGGGCCCCGGCAAGGCCACGGGCGACGCGAGCCGCGTGGACGAGGGCGTGCCGATCCGCGTCTTCGTGTTCGCGCCCTTCATCCTCCTGCTGCTCGTGATGGTTGGTGCCACGGCGATCGTGGCCCTGCGGAGCGCGGACGATGACGCGGCGCGGCTGGTGACCCGGCTCCATCAGGAAGCGTCCACGAGCTTCCGCCTGCGGCTCGCCGAGCATCTCGCCCTGTCGCCATCGCTGACGGACGCCCAGCGCCGAAATGCCCTCGCGACCCTGCTGCGCAGCCAGGCCATCGGCCCGGACGGCCGCGCCTTCATCCTGGACGGGACGGGCGCGCTGATCGCGTCGTCCGCGCCTGACGGCGACGGCGTGGTGGCGGAAGCGATGGCCGGCCTGGCGCGGCATCCGGGTCGGCCGACCACGAAGGCGGCGGCGACGGAGTTCCGCTTCGATCACGTGTCGGCCAGGCCGCTCTCCCGGGAAACGTGGCTGACCTACGCGACGACGTTCCGCGACGACGCCGAGGGCCGGCACTGGATCCTGGTTTCCGCCATTCCGGAGTCGTTCTATCTGGCGGGCGCGCGGATCGGCGGCAGCCGGTCGGCGATGGTGTTCGCGCTGGCGCTGATGCTCTCCCTGCTGCTGGCCGCGGCCCTGGCTTCGATCATCACCGCACCGATCCGGCGCATCGCCCGTGCGACGCAGACGATGGCGCGCGGCGACCTGAGCGCGCGCGCCCCGGACAGCAGGCTGGAGGAGCTGGGAAACCTGGCGCGGTCGTTCAACGACATGTCGGCCAGGCTCAAGGCGTCGTTCGACCGTCTCCAGCTCGCGATCGACGCGGCGGGGCTCGGCATCTGGGACTGGGACGTGGAGCAGGATCGGCTGGTGTGGGACGACTCGATGTACCGGCTCTATGGCGTGCGCAAGGAGGAATTCGGCGGCGCCTTGGACGCCTGGCGCCAGTGCCTCGTGCCGGAGGACCGGGAGCGCGCCACCGGCGACGTCGAGGCCGCGCTCCGCGGCGACCGCGAGTACAGGACCGACTTCAGGGTGCGGCGCGAGGACGGCGCCATTCGCGTCATTCGCGGTGTGGGACAGACCATCCGCAACATCGACGGCCAGGCCGTGCGCATCGTCGGCGTCAACCGGGATGTGACGGACATGATCAACGCGGATCGCGAGCGCGAGCAGCTCGTCCGCGAGCTGCGCCAGCACCAGGAAGACCTCGAAGCGCTGGTGGCCAGCCGTACCACCGAGCTGCACGCCGCCAAGGACGCCGCGGAGAGCGCCAGCCGGGCGAAGAGCGCGTTCCTGGCCAACATGTCACACGAGATCCGCACGCCGATGAACGCGATCCTCGGCTACGCGCAGCTGCTGCAGCGTGACCAGAGCCTGGGCCCGTCGCAGCAGCAGCGGATCGACATCATCCACTCGAGCGGCAACCATCTGCTGACGCTGATCAACGACATCCTGGAGATGTCGAAGATCGAGGCCGGCCGGGCGACGCTGACGGTCGAACCGTTCGACCTGCACGCCCTGCTGCGCGACGTGCACGGGATGTTCCGGGAGCTGTCCGCGAAGAAGGGCCTCGGGCTCTCGTTCGAGATCGATCGGCACCTGCCGCGGACGCTGTCGGGGGACGCCGGCAAGGTCCGCCAGGTGCTCATCAACCTGTTGAGCAACGCGGTCAAGTTCACCGGCACGGGGCGCGTCGCCGTGCGCGCGAGCTCCCGCCTGACGGCCGGAGACCGGCACGTCGTGACGCTGGCCGTCGAGGACACGGGGCCGGGCATCGGCCCGGAGCACCTCACGCGGATCTTCGATGCCTTCGATCAGGCGGATTCGACGGCCCGCATCGGCGGGACGGGGCTCGGCCTGACCATCAGCCGCGACTTCGCGCGCCTGATGCAGGGAGACCTCGTCGTCGAGACCACGCCCGGCACGGGGAGCGTGTTCACGTTCTCGTTCGAGGCCGCGTCAGCGGCCCTCGAGCCCGTCCCGGGGCGCCTGGCGCACCAGATGCCGACGGGGCTCGCATCGGGCCAGCCTGTCGTGAAGGTGCTGATCGTGGACGACGTGGCCACCAACCGCAATCTGCTCGACGAGCTGTTGTCGCCGCTGGGATTCACCACGCGTACGGCGGCGAGCGCCGAGGACGCCATCGTGATGCACGACGAGTGGCATCCGCAGCTCGTGCTCATGGACCTGCGCATGCCCGGCATGGGAGGACTGGAAGGCACCCGCCGGCTGCGGCAGGGCGGGTCGACGGCCGCGATCGTCGCGGTCACGGCCAGCGGGATGGCCGACGCCGAGCGCGAGGCGCGCGCCGCCGGCGCGGACGCGTTCGTGCGGAAGCCGTACCGCGAAGCGGAGCTGCTCGCGGTCATCGGCGAGCGGCTGGGCGTCCGCTACATCTACGGACCGTCCGCCGCTGCGCCGGCGGAGCCGGGCCATCCGCGACGCCGAGTGGCGTTCGGCGTTGTCGCAGCGGTTCGGCAGCCTGCCGCCCGGCCTGATCGAAGAGCTGCGGGAGGCGGCCATCGAGGGCCGGGCCCGGCGACTCGAATCGCTCGCGGACCAGGTGCGGCTGCACTCGGAAGATCTCTCCGCGGACGTTCGAGCGCTGGCCAAGGACTTCGACTACGACGCGCTCGTGTCGGCCCTGGGATCGAGGTCGCGCGATGACGCCTGAGCCGCCGGATCAGGCAGCGGTCCTCGACGCGCGCGCCTCGATCGGCGAAGGCGTCACCGGCGGCGCCAACGCCACGCCAGCGTACGTGTTCGTCGTCAGGACGCGCGCCGAGCTCGTCGCAGCACTGACGGCCGCGCCGGCTGGCGAGTCCCGCATCATCTACGTCGACGGGACCGATCGACCTGAACGTCGACGACGACAACAGCCCGCTCGCGTGCACCGACTACACCGCAACGGCTACACGCTGGAGGCCTTCCTGGCTTTCTACGATCCCGCTGGGCCGTGGGGACCGAACCCGCCGGCGAACACGGCCGGCTCGCTCGAGGCGGCGCGGCGCGCGTCGGCCGCGGCGCAGTCGGCGCGCATCAGGATGCGGGTCCCCGACAACACCACCATCGTCGGGCTCGACAAGCGCGCGACGCTCCGCGGCGGGTGGCTCGACCTGCGCGGCACGACGACCGTGAGGCGCCAGAACGTCATCATCCGCAACATCACGTTCGAGGATGTCTACGACTGCTTCCCGGCCTGGTCCCCTGACCGGAGCGCCGACGGCACCTGGCCGGGCACCGGCGAGTGGAACGCGGAGTACGACGCCATCTCGCTGCGTGAGACGGAGCGCGTCTGGATCGATCACAACGAGTTCCGGGATCGCGAGACCGTCGACGCCACGCTGCCGATCTTCTTCAATGAGATCTACCAGATTCACGACGGGCTGGTGGACATCACGAACGCGTCGGATCGCGTGACCGTCTCGTACAACCGGTTCGTGAACCACGACAAGACGATGCTGATTGGATCGTCCGACAACGCCCCGGGCGACGTGGGGCGCCTGCGCGTCACGCTCCATCACAACCTGTTCGAGAACATCGGCCAGCGGGCGCCGCGCCTGCGATACGGCCAGCTGCACGTCTACAACAACTACTACGTGGTTCCGGATCCGGACGTGCACGGCTACAGCTGGGGCGTCGGCGTCCAGCCGCTGCCGGTCACGTCGGGCATCTTCGCCGAGAACAACTTCTTCCGGACCGAGATGAGCGTGCTGGATCAGGCAAGGCAGTCCTGGACGCGCGCGCGGCGCCGAGGCGGGCGACCGCGTGCAGCTTGTGCAGCGTCGGCACGTCGTCGTCCTTGAACGGGAAGTACACGTAGATGACCTGGTTCGGATGGGCCGGGATGCCGGCGTCGAGGCCGGCCTCCAGATCGATGACGGCGCTGAGCGCGTGCTGTTGCACGATGGGCGCCCAGTCGTCGCAGGCGGGCGCCAGCCACAGCAGGCCGTCGTCGTCGATGGCCACCGGGTCGGCGCCGAGTCCCAGCTCGTTCAGGAGATCACGCACCGAAACCTCACCATCACGGCGGATGGCGGGAGTGAGAAGTTCACCGTCGCCGTCATGATGACGGGCGTGGGCACGCCGTTCAGCAGCGTCGGTTCGTAGCGCCACTGCCGGACCGCGTCGAGCGCCGCCTGATCGAGCAGCGGGATCGACCGAAGGACGCGCGCGTTGGACACGGCGCCATCCGCGCCGACGACGAGCTCGAGGATCACGACGCCCTGGACAGCTGCGGCGCGCGCGGTCTGCGGATAGATCGGTTCCGCGAATTGCGTTCTCGTCGGCGGGCGAATGTTGCCGCCGACACGGACGGCACCCGCGGGCGCGCTGCTGAGCGATGCACTGGCGACGGCGCCGATACTTCTCGAGGCGTGCATCTGCATGCCCCCGCCCGGTCCCTGCAGTGCGTTGTCGCCGCCCGCCAGCCATGCCTGTTCGATTTCGTCGAACGAGCCTTGGGCCACCCTGCTGCTCGCCGCGGTGGTGCGGACGACGGCCACCGGAGGCGGGGTCGACTCCCCTTCTCGACCCATCGGGGGACCGACGAGGATGGTGCCGCGGTCCGTGTGAATCGCGAGGCCGAGCGGCGCAAAGGCCATCGGCTGACCGCGACCAGATGGCGAGTACTCGTCGATCGTCGCGCTGCCCTCCCAGCGCGGCTCGAGCGGCCATGGATTCTCTATCCGCCAACTCCGAAAGCCCTTCGCTTCGGGCATTCCGGCGCCGAAGGCCAGCGCGGGATCGGTCAGCAGCAGGAGTGTCTGCTGCGCCGCCACGTACACGAGGCGAGCCTGCACCTGCGTTCGCGTGACGACGGCGACGCGCGCGCCGCTCGGCACGACGACGACATCGCCGTCGGCCGCTTCGATGACGCGGCCGCTCGCGCTGGGCAGGGGTTGCGCGTGGGCACTCGCCACAGGAACTGTGGCCAGGAGTAGGTAGGCAAGCGGCACGAACCATCCACGGGACATGTAGACCTCCCGGAAAGAGCGCAGGCCCGGCAGGTTTCCCTGCCAGGCCTTCATCTTGCCACTACGCGGACGTGCACTCCACCGGAGTACCGGGCGCGGCGCGCATCGGCTGGCCGGAATTTTGACGAACCGCGCCGGGCCGGTGACGGATGGTCCACGGTCCGCGGGAACGGCCGGGGCGACGGGTTCGCGTCTTTCACGGCATCGGCATCGCCTTCAGGAACCGATCGATCGCCTCGATCACCTCCGGCCCGTCAGCGAGCGCCGGATCGTTGTGATCCGCACCGGCGATTGTGACGAATCGCTTCGGCTCGGGCGCCGCGTCGAAGACGCGCCGGCTCTGCGCATAGGGGACGATGGTGTCCTGGTCCCCGGCAACCACCAGCAGCGGACAGCCGAGGCCGGCGATGCGACTCGCCGTCTCGAAGCGATCGCGCAGCAGCCAGCGCACTGGCAGCAGCGGATAGTGGAAGGCGCCGACGTCCGTCATCGAGGTGAACGGCGAGCGGAGCACGAGCGCCGCCGGCCGGTGCTCCGCGGCGAGCCCCGTGGCGACGCCGCTGCCGAGCGATTCCCCGAAGTACACCAGGCGCGTGGCGGCCTCCGGGCGGGTGAGGAGGAAGGCCCGCGCCGCCCGTGCATCCTCGGCGAGCCCCGCCTCGGTCGGCGTGCCGGGATTCCCGCCGTAGCCCCGGTAGTCGAAGAGCAGGACACCGTATCCGCGCTCGCGCAGCGCCGCGGCGAGGGTCGCGCGGAACCCGCGATGCCCGGCGTTGCCGTTGAAGACGAGGATGGTGGCGCCGGCGCGCGGCTCGAGCGGCGGCACCAGCCAGCCGTGCAGCCGGAGGCCGTCCGTCGTGGGAAACACCACGGGTTCGGCGGCCGCGAGCCCGACGAGTTGGGGAGCTGGCACGTCCCCGAAGGGGAAGTAGATCAGGCGACGCTGGAAGATCCAGACGGCCGCGATCAGCAGGATCGCCAGCACCACGCCGGTCGTCAGCGCGCCCATCGGTCGGCTCACGGCCCGTCAACGCCCTTCTGGTGCTACTTCGATGCGCGGCCGCTTGGACTGTCATCGGCAGGCAGGTCGCCGAGCACGTATTGCAGGCCGGCGGTCAGGTGCTGGAGCAGCGGCGCGTTGGCGTAGTTCTTCTCGTTGTGTCCGTGGGCTTCGTAGAAGACGCGCCCCTGGCCTTCCCGCCGGATCCAGCTGAGCGCGTAATCGCCGTCCTTGCGCGGATATTCCTCCTTGGCCTTGTCGCCGGCGCTCATCGCCGCGTAGTCGATGCTCGTGAGCACGCGAAGGGTCGAGCGGTCGTAGACCTGCCGGCCGAACGTGTAGGTCTCGTCCACGATCGTGTACGGCTGCCCCGTGAACGGGGCGTTGATCGGGTGCTGCGGTTCGTCGATCTTCACGGTGATCGACTGGCCATCGTTCCAGTGGAACTTGAAGATCGCCCCGATCATCTGGTTGAACTCGGGCCAGGTGCCGACCTCGGTATCGGCTTCGAGGTTCTTCGCTGGCCCCTGGGGCGGGAATCTCTGCCCGATTGACTTTGGCAGGGCGACGATCGCTGCGTAGCGCTGTGGAAACACTGCGCGGTCCACGCGGCCGCTCTTGTCGGTGTCGAGCTTGGCGAACCAGGTATCCGCAACGCCGGTGAACTCCTCTCGCGTCAGCCGCCCGTCGCCGTTCCGATCGCCCTCGAGTAGTTGCAGGATCGCCGGGAGCAGTTGAAGGTTCATCCCGGGGCCGGCACCCGGCGCCGAGTTGCGGTGATAGCCGTCGGTCGCCGCATGGATGCCGGCGAGTCCTTTGCCGCCCCGGACAAAGTCGAGCAGCGCCTTCCGGCGGGCGGCGGTCGCCGCGGCGTCGGCCGGATCGTCGAGGAACTCCCCGGTGGTGCTCGCCAGGAAGATGGCGTCGTACTGTTTCAGGTTGGCGTCGTTGATGTCGGCCGCGTCGTACGTGATCGTCGTCGTCCACGCGGCGGTCTTCTTGCCGATCTCCTCGATGGTGCGAGCCGCCAGCGGGATCGACGAGTGGACGAAGCCCGACGCCCGGCCGAGGACGAGCACCTTCCGGGGCCGCCGTGGCTTCGCCGGTGCCGCATCGGGCAACGCGGCCATCATCGCGGCGACGTCCGCGGAGTCTGGCGTCTGATTCTGCGGCAGCGCGTCGCCGGGCGTGTAGGGTGGGAACGCGGCGCTGGCGCCCGCGAACACCTGCCCTGGCGTCAGCCCATCGGCCTTCGCGGTGTCCCACCGCGTGTACCATGTGTCGAACGTCGTGTGCATTTCGTCGCGGGTGATCGCGCCGTCGCCGTTCGTGTCGAAGACCTGGAAGTGTGCCAGCGTCACGCCGCCCATCGCGCGCGGCTGCTGCGCGCCGATCCCCACCGTGACCGCACAGGCCACCAAACCCCACGCACGGATCCACTGCTTGACCATCGTCCTCCCTCGGCGCGCTGGAACTGTCCGTCCTGTCGACAGCCTACGGCAGCTGCCCCACGCGCGGCCAGCCTTCCTCCCACACGACCGTCGAGATCTGCAGCGCCGATCCTGTGCCGCGGGCCTCGCCGAAGTAGGCGTGGAAGAACATGAAGTCCCTGTCGGCCTCACGCAGGAAGCCGGGGTGACCCGGACCGCGCCACGTGGGCGTCGTCGCCTCGAGGACGAGCGAGCCGCCGCCGTCGATCATGCGGCGGCCGTCCTTGTCGACATACGGCCCGGTGACGTTGCCGGATCGGCCGACCATGATGTTGTAGGTGCTGGCAGGTCCACGGCAGCAGCGGTCGAACGACACGAACAGGTACCAGAACCCGTCGTGACGCACGATGAAGGGCGCTTCGACGGAGCCGTTGGTGGGCTGTTCGCGCGGTCGGCTGCTGAGGGCGTGCATCGTCGTGTCGGCCGTGGACAGCAGCCCGGTCGCCGAATCGACCCGTCGCATCTTGATGCCTGACCAGAAGCTGCCCCACACCAGCCACGCGTGCGCGCGGTCTTCGATGACGAGGTTGGGGTCGATCGCATTCCAGTCGTCCTTGTCCGTGTACGAGCGCAGCACCATCCCCTCGTCGACCCAGCGATAGTCGGGGCTGGATGGATCGAGGGTCCGCGTCGTGGCCAGCCCGATGGCGGAATCGCGGCTGCCGAACGAGGAGACCGAGTAGTAGAGATGGTACCTGCCGTTGAAGAAGGCGATGTCCGGTGCCCACGCGTTGCGGGCCTTGGGAATCTCCCGCGTGGCCCATTCCGGCAGTGACGGGAACACGAAGCCGGCGGCCGTCCACCGTCGCATGTCCTTCGACGTCCGGATCGGAATGACGCCCTGGCCATTTCGACCGCCGGTACAGAACACGTAATAGGTGCCCTTCTCCTCAATCGCCACGGGATCGTGAACCGGGGCGATGTCGCCCGAGAGCTCGAGGATCTGTGGCGCATCGGCCGCCTGAGGCCTCGCCCACGAGATGTCGCCGACGGACACGAAGGCCAGGATCGGCGCGACCGCGAGGGCCGCCCGTCGCCCGTGGCGCATCTGCATGACGCGGAATCTTACCCTTTGCCCGGGATCCCCCTGCACGTTCCCGGGCCTGGCGATGGCCGGGATGACCGGAACGCTGGTCGTGAAGTGAGCATCGGCCGCCGAGCTCGGCGGGCACGCGTTACCTCGAAATGTCGTCGAGCATGGCGTCGAGCGTGGTGTAGCCCGCGAGCCGTTCGCGGGCGGCCGCGCACCGATCCGCCGGGACCAGGCCGGTGGTCTCGGCGAGGAAGATGAGGTAGCTGGCGACGCCCTTCGAGTAAATGAGCCGCGCCTCGGAACTGATGGCGTAGAAGCGCGCGCGCTGCACGTAGCCCGCGGGCGAGTGGTCGCCGAGCGCGGATTTCTCCGGCTGGCCGCCCGCCGCGAGCACGTACAGGAAGTTGTACTCGAAGAAGAACATGTGGTCGGGCGACGGCGGCAGGGCCTCGAGCGCGGCGCGGCAGGCCGCGGGCGATCCGAACACGTCGACCGGCGTGCCGGACGTGGCGAGGGCGTCGGCGACGAACGTGCGGGCCATCTTCTGCTCGGTGGCATCGGGGCTGAACGCGCCAGCGAGGGCCAGCTCGAGCGTGAAGCGATACCAGTCGCGCCACAGCGCCTGGTCGGCCGCATTCTTCGATTGGAAGAGCGCGACGCCCATTTCGTAGGTGTAGCGGCCGCTCGTCTTGATCTCGAGCCGGCTGCCGGTCACCTCGCCCATCACGCGGTAGTTCCCGGCGGATTTGCCGGATCCGGAATGGAAGCCGATGCTGACGCCGAACGTCGCGCACACGTCCCACTGCTTCTGGATCAGCGCGCGCAGCGCGGCGTCGTCCGGATACGGCATGTTCTTCTGGAAGCCGAAGGCGGGCGCGATGAACTGGACCGGCATGCCGAGCACCTCGCACAGCGCGAGCATCACGGCGGTCGTCTCGGGCGTGGTCAGGCCGGGCAGCTCGTCGATGGACAGCTCGCGGAGGTAGCCGCGGCCGGCGGCGGTGGTGAACGCGGCGGCGCGAGCCGCAGCGTATTTCTCGTCGCGCCGCTTCATCTTCTGCATCGGCGTCCAGACGGTGCCCATGAGTGCGCCGAAGGCCGCGTCATCCAGCTTCATGCCGGCGGCGGCGACCCGCGCGCGCGTGTTCGCCACGATGTCGGCCGGGATGTCGGCGAGCCTGGCGGGCTGGTTGAGCGCGAGCTCTGGCGACAGATCGAAGGTGATGTAGCTGGCGAGCAGACACCCGCGCACCAGCGCGTCCTCGCGGCTGTCGAACTTGCCGCCGATCGGCTGATGGTCGGCGTTGAACGACCAGGCGATCTTCCGGCGGTGGAAGCCGGTCTTGAGCTTCGACAGCACGCAGCCGTGGCTCATGCCCTCGACGCTCTGGCCCTGGTGCCCCTCGGGGACGTTGGTGCCGATGAAGGGGAACGGCACCGTGTCGAGCGAGCCCGAGAGCATCGCATCGACGTCATAGACCAGCTCGCGGGGAATGCTGTTCTGGTTGGCGGTGACGCCCAGCTCGAGGGCGCTCATGGCCCACTCGACGGCGGGCCAGTGCAGCGTGGTGAAGCGCGCGCCGACGCCGATCGTGCTCTGACCGAGCCTGCCGCCGGTGCCGGGGAAGATGGTCGACGCCGCGTCGTGTTCCTGGACGAGATTCTTCAACGTGAGCAGGTTGGCCCAGGTAGCGGGGAAGACGGTCGCGCCGTCGGCCAGCGCGGCTCCGCCGTCGAGCGGCGAGGCCGCGCCCGATAATTTCCATGCGCAGTCGCCCGCGGCGTTCTCCAGCAGCGTCCACTCGCCCGCCTTCGTGGCGAAGCGGCTCTTCTCGTATTCGGTGACCCTGCCGGCCTTTGCGTCTGCCAGGAGCGCATCCCAGTCGAGGCAGAAGTCGGGCGAGACGCACGGATTCTGCGCGATGCGCAGATTGTTCTTCAGCAGGAACTGATTGATGGAGGCCATGGGGACCATCAGATCGTCATCGCGTGGTAACCACCGTCGACGATGAGCTCCTCGCCGGTGATGAACGAGCCCGCGGCGTCGGATGCGAGCAGGAGCGTGGCGCCGATGAGCTCGCGGGCCTCGCCGAAGCGCTTGGCCGGCGTGTGGCCGAGGATGGCGGCGACGCGATCGGGCGAGAGGATCTTCCGGTTCTGCTCCGCCGGGAAGAAGCCGGGCACGAGCACGTTGACCCGCACGCGGTGCGGCGCCCACTCGCGGGCGAGATTGAGCGAGAGGTTGTGCACGGCGCCCTTCGAGGCCGAGTAGGTGATGACGCGCGACAGCGGCACGATGCCGGACATCGAGCCGAGGTTGATGATCGACCCGCCCTCCCCGCGCTCGACGAGATACTTGCCGAACACCTGGCAGCCGAGGAAGACGCCCTTCACGTTGACGTCCAGGATGCGCAGGAATTCCTCCTCGCTGATGTCGAAGAACGGCGTGGCGGAGTTGATGCCCGCGCCGTTGACCACGACATCGACCCGGCCGCTGCGCTCGAGCACCGCGTCGAGCAGGCCCTGCGTCTCGGCCTTGCTGGTCGCCTCGGCGGAGTGGAACCACGCCTTGCCGCCCGCGGCGGCGATCCTGTCGAGGCGGGCCTTGGCCTTGTCGGGATTGCGGCCGACCAGGACGACCTCGGCGCCGGCGCCCGCCAGCCCCTCGGCCATGGCGCCGCAGAGTTCACCGGTGCCGCCGATGACGACGGCGACCTTGCCGGACAGTGAGAAGAGCGATTCGAGATAGGAGGACTGAGTCATGGGAAGGGAAGATCCGGGAGGTTCGGGGACCGGGTGCTCGCGCCGAGATGCCTCTCACGCGTGAGCCATGATCGCCCGAAGGCGGTCGTCCTCACCCTAGTCGGGGCGAGTGGCTACGCAGATGTCCTGGTAGCTGAGGAAGGTGGTGCGGCCGCACCACGCGCCGTAGCGAACGGGCGCCAACGACAGGCCTGCCTCGGCGTACATCGCCTCGACGATCTCCTGAGGGTGGGCGATGGCTTCTTCGGGGACGTCCTTGTTCGTGATGAGGCAGCCGTCGATCTCGTACACGAAGGACAATTCCGCGCGATTGGCGGCTATCAGCGCGCGTGATTCCGCGTTGAGCAGGAACCAGGTCACGAGGCACCGTCCGCCCGGCTTGAGCACACGCGCGATCTCGGCCAGGTAGTGCGCCACTTCGACGGGCCGCATGTGCGTGAAGATCGACGTGAGAAACACCAGGTCGAAGCTGGCGTCGTCGAAGGGGAAGCGGTACTCGGCCGCGGCGCAGCTGCCGCCGGGGTTGTACTCCTCGTTGCGGATGTCCGCATGGTGGAAGCGGAAATTCTCGTGGCTCGCGGAAATGTTCGCGCGGCACCAGTCGATGCCCGTCGACACGATGTCGAAGCCATCGTAACTGCCGGCTCCTGAAAGATACCGGAGGAGCGGCACGGCCATCCGCCCCTGGCCACAGCCGACGTCGAGCACGCGACTGTCCGGCGTGAGGCCGCCGAGCGTGGTGAAGTGGCCCAGGAATTCGTTGCCGATCTCCGTGTACGCTCCGCTCCCGATGAAGCGCGCTGACCGCGGCGGCGTCAGGGCGTCGCGACGTCCGAGCAGTCCATCGACGGCATCGAGCGTGTGGGCCTTGGCCTTGGCCAACGCCTGCCACGCCGGTCGAGGGACCAGCCGCCGAACCGTGGTTTTCAGAGCCGTCATCTGCGTCGTCTCGCGTATCGGGACCGCCTCGTCCATCACAGGTCGGGGCCCACAGATGATAGCAACTAATCCCGCCATGTCCGTGGTTCCACACACCGGTGACATGGCTGACAGCGACTGTTCGATCGCACGACCAGGGACGTTCTGCCTGAGTGTGGCGGCAGCGGCAGCACTTTGCCGGACCCCCCGCGCCACCAGGAGGTTCGATGAAAGTCCGCATGCTGTCCGTCATCGTCGGGGGAACCCTTCTGTGTCCGACGGTCGCTCGCGCCCAGGCGGCCGACAGGACCATGACCGTGTTCGTCACCGCCGCGGCCGTCGCCGACGTCGGCAAGATCGACAAGGCCACCGAGACGCGGCTGCTCGACGCCATCAAGGCGGCGCGCCAGACCCGCAAGGACCTCGAAAAGGGGCTCAAGGCGCAGCACGGCAAGAAGCGCGAGGCCTGGCCGGCGGAGATCGAGGATCAGATGTACGCCGCCGAGGAAGCCGAGGCCCTCGCCGACGCCGACTGGGCCTACCGGAAGGTGAAGCAGGAAGGACTGAGCGACACGGTCGAGGACATCCGGAAGTCGATCGTCGGTGACGGCATGGCCGGCACGAAGGATCACATCGCGCTCGTCAGCTCGGCCTCCGACGCCCAGGTGATCGTCGAGGTGAATGGCCGCCGATCGGGGAGCAGCGGCATGCAGCCTGGCCTGATGGCCGTGCGCGACGACCTCTTCTGGATCAGCTTCTTCGTCAAGCCGGGGCCGAAGCTGCCCGTCGAACGCTTTGCGGCCGTGCCGCGGACCTATCGCCTCCGCCGCGTCGGCTACCAGGCGTGGCGCCTCGCCATTCCGCGGCCCGATCACCCGGCGTGGCGCTTCGAGGCCCACGGCTTTCAGCGCTGGGGCAACGCCGCCAACGTCGCGTCGGTCCTGGTGGAGGACTTCATCGGCAAGAACTACGAAGCGATGCAGTCGCCGATCGCGCGAAGTGAGGGGGCTCGATGAATGCACCCGACCCGCAGCCCAGACACCTCCTGATCACGCCGGCAACCCGGCGGCCGAGCGCGACGGAGGTCAAGAGCCTCATGGCCCGACTCGGCGTCCGCGATGTTCCAGATGCGGCCGTCGAGCAGTTGATCGGGGCGGCGTCTGCGGCGAACCGCTGGCTGGCCGACCACCCGGACGAGGCCACACGATTGCTCGAGGACCCTGCCGCGGTCCTCGAAGCCATGCAGGAGTCCGGGGCGCTCACCGAATCCGTCACCGATTTGCTTGCTGTCCTGCGGTCGGTGCCCAAGCGCGGCGAGGGGACTGCGAAGGCCCGCGCGCGCCTCGTGCGTGTCCTCCGTCCGGCGACCGCGAGTCTTGGCCGCAAGCCGGTGCTCCGTTTCGGGCGTGATGAGTACGACCTTCCCGAAGAGCGTGGAGGCCGCTGATGGAGAACCCCGATACCGTCATCGAGCTCCACCGCTCGGTCGTCCACGACATGTTCGTCGATCGGCTGCCGCCGATGTCGCTTCCGCCGAAGCCGTTCGAGATCTCGGTGATCGATGGGAGGGCGGACCTGCACATCGCGGTGTCGCGCGTGTGGTTCCACGTCGACGCCAGCGGCCGGCGGTGGCGACAGCACGACGGCGGGACGACCACAGACGTCGATCGCCATCTCGCGTTCGATCTGCGGCTCGGCGACCACCCGCCGGAGCTGGGGCTGCCGAACTCGAAGCTGGTGTTCACGAAGGTCCTGGGGCTGCCGATTCCCTCCGGGTTGCCGCGGACCTGCAACGGCCGCGAGATCCCGTTCAACGAGATCCCGTTGTTCGGCCGTCTCGTCATTCACGACTCGCTCGAACGCGTCGAGACGACGATTGACGGCCGGCCGCACCAGAACGTCGTGCTCGAGTTCGCGCAGCAGCAGGGTCGCACGCTCGAAGCGGAGCCGTCCCCGGCAGGCGACGCCCAGATGTTCGGCCCGGCGGTCCAGCAGCAGGCTGACGGTCGCGTGCTGCTCAGCGGGATGGAGCCGCACGTCGTCTGGGAGCTGACGCCGGTCGAGCGGGACTGCATCCGCAACACCGTGGTTGGCCGGCTGCTGGACGTCGCGAACATCGACGTCATCGCCCTCGTCGCGACGGAGCTCGCGAACGGTGTCGTCGAGACGCTGGTGACGCTCGGGGACAATGGCACCTCGACCGCTTCGATCCTCCCGGCGCCGCGGCCTGTCGATCCGACGGGAACATCCGGCGACCCGCTGCAGATCGACGGCATCGTGCGGCTGTGGACGCGAGAGGGCGGGTCCGCCCTCGAGGAGTCGCTGCAGGTGCAAATCCAGACGCTCGAGACGCTGCCGGAGCCGCTGCCGGCGTCAGTGCTGGCGTTCAGCACCGACGAGACGGTCGGGTTCATGCGGGCGGGCTTTGCCATCCTGCGATCGATCCGGGCATCCCAGATCACCTCGCTCTGCCTCGACGAATCCGATTTCGACCCGGACGCCGGCTGCCTGCTGACGCAGCCCGTCGGGATCGAGATCGACGGCGACGACGCGACGCTCGCGGAGTTCTCGGCCACGATCGAGGAATCCGTCGAGCTGGGACACGAAGTGCTGAACATCCGGGGCTACGCGGAGGGAGAAGCGTGGCACTCGGGGTGGTTCATCGAATTCGGCCTGGTGTTCCGGATCGACCGCGGTGACGTCCCGCGCGATCCCTTGCTCGGCGAGCTGCCGCCCGACCTGCAGCCTTCGCGCACGCTCGCCGAGATGAACGCGCGTCTGCGCGAGCTCTCGCTCGAGAAGTGCGCCGGCGGCGATCGCGAGGCGATCGAGGAGGAGCAGAAGACCATCGCCGAGGAGAAGAACGCGCTGCCGACCGAGATCGGCGTCAAGCCCGAGCTGTTCGGCGAGCCGTTCAAGCGGTCCGACGGCTGGGTCACGGTGCTTGGCGCCTTGGCGGGCATCGCCGTTGCCGTCGGCCTCGCCATCGGCGGGCTGGCCATCGTCGCCGCGGCGTCGGTGAGCGTCGCGTTCACCGCGGCGGCGGTGACGGCCGCCTTCCTCATCGGCTACGGCGTGGCGATCATCGGGATCGCGGCGATCGACGACTTCTACATCGACTGCAAGGTGAGCGACGGCCTGACCAAGTTCGTCGACGACAAATCGAAGCCGGGTGGTGACGCGCTGCCGCTCGAGGGCTACTCGCCGACCACGGTCCTCCTCAAGGAGGGCGTGCTGCGGGTGTTCCTGAAGCCGCTCGAACGCAAGCTCAAGGTGCGATTCTTCGAGCCCGATCGGGCCAGCCCCATGGGCGATCCCGACTTCGTGTCGCAGCAGGTTGCCGGGCTGCTCGACGACGGACGTCTGTGGCGCCTCACCGTCGCGGACGCCGCACACCTGATGGACAAAGGCCGGATCACGATGTCGCTGGTGACGCCGGGAGGGCAGGAGGTTCCGCTCCACGTCGCACGCAGCAGCCGCGGCCGGCGCTACCTCCGGACGCCGGCTGATGACGACATTACGAACAATTTGGCCAACCTCCCGCGAATCCCTGCCGTGTGAGGTTTGGCTGGCGCGCACCCGTGTTCGACGATCTGTTCGTCGCGCTCGGTGGCAGCCCGGCCCGATCGGGCTACCAGATGACGTGAACCGCGCCGGACGCGCGAATGTCGCGATCGCGCGTCACGAGCGGCAGCGCCAGCGTCCGCGCGGCCGCCACGATCAGGGCATCGAACGGGTCGCGGGTGAATCGCAACTCGTCAGCGAGATACACCTGCGCCGACGTCAGGTCGAACGGGTGATAGGCGGGGTTGCTGAAGAGATCGTCGAAGAACGCCTGAACCGGGCGCCGCAGGTTGATGCGGCTGGCCCGCGCCAGCAGGCTGACCTCCCAGATCACGGCCATCGGCACGTAGAGGAGCGCCTGCTGGCGCTCGCAGGCGTCGAAGTGCGCCGCCGCCGCGCGTCCCAACGTCCGGCTGGCGGTCGCATGGAAGAGCAGGGCGTGCGTATCGGCGACGGCGCCGGGGAGATCAGCCACGACGGCGTGAGCGCTTGGCGCGCCGAGCGGGCTCGTAGGCCGTGTGCATTTCCGACACGCCTAGCGGCCGCGACAGTGACGCGGCGAAGAGGTCGCGCACCTCTCGATCCGCGCGCTCGAGCCGCGGGTCATCGGCCGCGATGTCGATGGTCCCGACGACGCTGCGAACGGCGAGCGGAATGCCCAGGCGGCCGGCCCGCGCGGCGGTGATGAGGTCGTCCACCGCGGCGCTGAGGTTCCCCTGGCCGTAGCCCCGGCCCTTCAGCCAGAGCACGTTCGCCTCGTCGAGCGTGAGCGACACCGCCTTCTTCGGCATGTAGACACCGTATCATATCTAAATACGATACAGGGATCAAGGCGAGAGCAGATCGTCTTTCGCCATGGGTGTTCCCACGACGCGGCCGACCTCGCGCACTAGCGGGGCAGCTGGTCGAGCTCGGCGAGGAGCCGCTGCGCCTCGCCGTCGGGGCCGGCCTCGTGCTCGACGGCGTAGCGCAGCTCCCTCCGAGCCTGATCGACGGCGTCCTCGGCCAGGAAGGCCTTGGCGAGATAGAAATGGGCCTCGTCGGCGTAGGGCTGGACGTCCGCGGCAATCGCCCGCGACAGGCCATCCCGGGCGGCCGCCGGCCGGCCGACCGCCAGCTCGCTGATGCCCCAGAAGAACGCGATGCCCGGGTCGGTCGGCGTGGCCTGCGACAGCGCGCGCAGGGCCGCCGCCGCTTCGCGATGCCGGCCAGCCACGTAGTGCGCCATGGCCGCGTCGAAGCTGCCGGCCGGCGGCGCCTCGCCGCGCACCGCGAGAGGCACATAGCGGGGCGGCACGATCAGCGCGAGCTGGGCGAGGACGGCGTGGCGGCTGGGCGCCTCGACGGAGGCGGTCGACGATGGGGTCTCGGGCGGCAGCGGCGGGACCGTCGGGCCAGATGGATTTGCCGTCGGATTCGGATTCGGGGCCAGCGCTCGGCGCCGTGCCGGGGCCCGTCGCGAGCGCGGGCGGTGGGGGCCGGTTCACGCCGCCCTGCCACCACCAGCCGAACGCCGCGACCAGGCCAGCCGCGAGCGCCAGGCCGAGCCACGGGGCCGCCGTCCAGCCAGGGGTCGACGGCCGGTGCACCACCGCCGGCGCCGGCTGCTGCCGCAGGCGGTCGGCCAGATCCTGGAGCGTCTGCACCTGGGCCAGGCACATCGAGCAGCTGAAGAAGTGCTGCTCGTAGGCGTCCTGCTCGGCCTCCGGCAGGGTGCCGGCGACGTAGGCCTCTGCGAGATCGTGTCCGGACCTGAGAGGACAGTCCATGGCGGCGCGCTCCACTATCGCGCTTCCCCGCCGCCGGCATCGACGACGGCCATCAGGCGTTTCAGGGCCCGGGTCTTGCGCTGGCGGACCGTGTCCGACGACAACGACAACCGTTGGGCGATCTCGCGAGGGTGGAGCCCGTCCACCAGCGTGAGCTGCAGCACCTCGCGATCGGCCGGCGCGATCGATGCCAGCCCTTTCGCCACCAGCCCGCGGCGTTCTTCGTCCTCGCGCGCATCGATGGCCGGCAGGCGGGCGGCGAAGTCGTCGTCGAGCGGCGCCTCGCCGCGGCGATGCTCGCCGCGCAGGTGGTTGTTCACGAGGTTGCGAGCCACGCCGTGGACGAACGCCGGCAGCCGATCCGGCTCCCGCAGCTGCCCCTTCCGCAGCGCGAGAATCGCCGCCACCAACGTGTCCTGCGTCAGGTCGAGCACGGCGTCGGCCTGCCGCAGCCGGGCCCTCAGCATCGCCCGAACGCGCGGCGCGAAATGGGACGCGAAGGCCGCTTCCGCCGCGGCGTCACCCGCCGCGATGCCTGCGACCCAGCCGACGACATGGGGAGCCTCCTGGTCGCCAGACACTTCTGGCGCTCATTGTAGCCGTCCCTTCGTGTCCGGCTCGACCGTCCCCGGAACGCTCCGCGCGACAAAACCACCAATGGGGATGATGTGGGCGGCAGGGACCGTTTCGTGACAGGTTCGCGGGATGGCTCAGCTGCCAATGCCGTGCAGCGCTGGAAGGGGAACGCTACAGACCGGAGGAACCGGCGCATCCGGTCGATGAGCGAGGCGGACTGGGCGGTCAGGCCGGCCTCATCGCGGGCCGCCGCCTGGGCGGCGTCGAGCCCGACGCGTCGCTCCACCACCAGCCGGCTGATCGCGTCGAGGGCGTCGGGCCGGCTGAGGACCACGTCGCGCAGGGCGTCGGCGTCGATCTCGAGCACCACGCTGTCCCTGGCTGCGGCGACCGTTGCGGTGCGCGGGTCGCCGGTCAGCAGCGACATCTCGCCGAAGACGCCGCCGGGCCGCGTCCGCGCGACTTCGCGGCCGTCCGGCTCGAGGCGGACGACGACTTCGCCGCGGTGGACGACGAACAGCGAGCGGCCGGTCTCGCCCTGGCGGACGATCACCTCGCCGGCGCCGAACACCCGCTCCTGGCGTCCGCGCCGCCAGCTGGGCGCGGGCGGCGTCGTCGAGCGGGGCGAAGAGATCGACGCGGGCCAGGACGCCGGCGACGGCGTCCGCGGGCAGCGTCGACGGTCCCTCGTCCCGCGAGTACTCGATCTGGATCGGATACGGGATCTCGATGCCGTGCCGCGCGAAGCTGTAGTAGATCGCCGTGCGCACCTCGTCGAGCGCAACGTCCTCCTCGGAGTATTCGGCGACCCAGAACTTCACGCGGTAGACGATCGCCGAGTTGCCGAAGTCGACCAGGTGGACGGCCGGCTTCGGCTCGAGCAGGACGTGCGACGACCGCTGCACCGCCTCGAAGAGCGCCTCGCGCACCTCGTTCGGGCCCTTGGCGTAGGTGGCGCCGATGTCGAGCGAGAAGCGCACCGGCCGCACCGGCTCGTTGAAGTTGACGATCGCTTCCTTCGAGATCACGCTGTTCGGCACGATCACGAAGGCGCCGGCCCGGGTCCGCAGCTTGGTCGCGCGCCAGGTGATCTCCTCGACCACGCCGACGTGCTCGCCGACCCGGATCCAGTGGCCGACGCGGAACGGCTTCTCGATCTGGATGGCGAGGCCGGCGAATGGCGTTGCCGAGCGTGTCCTGCAGCGCGAAGCCGACGACGACGGCGCCCGCCGCGGACGCGGCGACGATGCCGGTGTCGCGCAGCACGACGGTGGTGACGAGGAACGCCAGGACGACGATGGCGGCGTCCTGGACGATGTTGGGGAAGCGCGCCGACGGGCGATCGGCGAGGAACGGGTTGAGGAGGATCGCCACCGCGGCGATGATGATCGCCAGCGCGATCAGGAGGTTGTCGAGCGCCGCGATGCCCGGCGGGATCGCCGCCGCGAGCTCGGGCACGCGCATGGCCCCGGCCAGCGCCAGGGCCACGGCGCCGAGGGCCGCGGCGAAGCGGAGCTTGCCGCGCGCGACCCGGTTGCGGGTCGCGAACGACAACGCGAGGGCGACGACGCTGACGGCCGCCGCCGTCACCAGGATCACGCCAGCCTGCCGTCCTTCCGGAACGCCTCGATGTCGGCGCGCGTCAGGCTGACGCTGACGAGGCCCGGGTTCGGACCGCCCTTGGCGTCCACCTCGGGATCGAGCCCGCGTGCGCCACCCGAGGCGACCGTCTGGCCCGACTTCTTCTCGCCGCCGCCGAGGCCGCTGGCGAGGCTGCCCAGGCCGAAGCCCTTCTTCTTGGGCTTCTCCTCGGCCGGCGCGGCGTCCTTCTTCGTGTCCTTGTCGGCGTCGTCGGTCTTCTTGGCGGTGCTGGAGCTGCCCGACGCCAGGCCCGACGAGCCCGCCGCGACCGTCGCGATCTGCGACTGCGGCACCGGCTTGTAGCTGATGAACTGCTGGTAGCGCGCTTCGAGCGTCACCGTGCTGGCGCGCTCCTTCTTCTCCTGCGCGGCGAGCTTGTCCAGCCGCTCCTGCATCGCCGGGTGCGAGGCGAACAGGCCGCGCTTCTCGCTGGAGTTCTTGTTGCGATCGGTCAGCCGCTGCAGGAACGTGCGCAGCCCGTCCGGCTGATAGCCGGCCTTGGCCGCGAGGCCGAGGCCGTGCTGATCGGACTCCAGCTCCTCGCCGCGCCCGAAGCCCTGCAGCGCGATGTTGGTGACCTGACTGACGAGCGCGCTCGAGATGCCGTCGCCCTTGCCGCTCGCCGCGGCCGCCGTATCGACGAAGCCGGCCTTCGACAGCGCCTTGACGGTGTGGTCCTCGAGGACGTGGACCAGCTCGTGGCCGAGCACGCCGGCCAGCTCCGACTCGTTGGCGATCAACGCCAGACAGCCCTTGGTGATGTGGATGTAGCCGCCGGGCGCGGCGAAGGCGTTGACCGCATCGGTGTCGAGCACGATGAAGCGCCACGGGTAGTCGGGCTTCTTGCTGACGCGCGCCAGGACGGTGCCGACGAGCGCCACGTACCGGTGCACGGACTCGTCCTGGACCACGCCGAACTTCTTCCGGATGTTGGCGCTGACCTCGGCGCCGAGCTGCTGCTTCTCGGCTTCCGTGTAGACCGCATCGTTGGCCTTCTTGGCCACCGACAGCCCCTTGCTGATGCTGCCGAATTGCGCCGCCGCCGGGGTGGCCAGCACGCCGCAGCCGGCCAGCGCGACCAGGAACCGAATCGTCAAACCCTTCATCACACCCTTCATCTCTGCATACACCTCGCGAACGGTACTATCGGCCCGGTGGGGAAGCGGCACCAGCCCCGCCCGGTTCCACCGGCCCGCTCGGGTTGTCACCCACCAGCACCTCGAAAATATCCACTGGCACGCTCTTGCCCTTGACCACCACGCTGCCGAGCGGCCGCATCGGCGGCGGGGTCTTCAGCTGCGCGGCGGTTGCCGCGCTGATGATGATGGTGGTGCCGCGCTCCTTGTTCAGCGACTCGAGCCGGGCGCCCAGGTTCACCGCGTCGCCGATCACCGTATAGCTGTGGATCGACGCCGAGCCGATGTTGCCGGCGATCATCTCGCCGCTGTTGACGCCGATGCCGATGCCCAGGGCCGGCCGGCCCTCCTGCACCCAGCGGGCGTTGAGCACCTCGAGCGCCCGCACCATCTCGACGGCGGTGGCGACGGCATGGTCGGCGTGATCCGGATCGTCCACCGGCGCCCCGAACAGCGCCATGACCATGTCGCCGACGAACTTGTCGATGGTCCCGTGGTTCGCGAACACGACCTCGACCATGCGCGAGAAGTACTCGTTGAGCTGTGCGACGAGCGCTTCGGGATCGCCGCGCTCGGTCATCGCGGTGAAGCCGCGCATGTCCGAGAACAGGACGCTCATCGTCCGGCGCCGGCCGCCGAGCTCGGCCAGCTCCGGGTTGGCGAGCACCTGCTCGAAGACGTCCTTCGACACATAGCGCGAGAAGAGCCGCGTCACCTGCCGCTTGTCGCGTCCCTCGACGAAGTACTGCCAGGCCAGGCCCCCGACCGAGGCGATCGCGATGCCGAGGAAGCCGGGCACGAGCGGCACCCACGTGCCGGCCCTGAAGACCTCGACGGACGCGACCGCGACCACGCCAGCGAGCGCCAGCGTCGACAGCGCGCCCCACCGCATCGGCAGGAGCACGGTCAGGAAGGCGACCGCCAGCGCGAGGACGGCGGTCAGGATCGTCACCGCCGACGTCGGCGCCTTCACCAGCGCCGTGTGCGTCAGGAGCTGATCCATCACGGTCGCGTGAATCTGCGCGCCGGGGATCTTGCCGGTCGTGCCGAGCGGCGTGACGAACACGTCGTGCAGGCCGGCGGCGGTGACGCCGACGAAGACGAGGGCGTCCTTGAAGACGGCGGGGTCGACTCGCGGCGTGCGCCCGTTCCGCAGTTCGTCTTCCGACACGATCAGATCGCCGAACGAGTAGGTGCGGTAGGTCGGCGTGCCATCGGCCTGGACGGCCGGTCCGCGGAAGCGGATCAGCGCGTGCAGCGCGCGCTCGGCGCCAGCTTCGCCGGGCAGCCGCGGCACCTCGAACGACAGCAACGGCAGGCGGGCGTCGCCCGCGGCGAGGATGCGGCCGTCCATCCGCACCGACGCGGGCGGAACACGGGCCAGCGCCAGGTAGGCGGCCATCGCCAGCGACGGGACCGGGTGGCCCTCGGAACGCAGGAACGGCGTCGTCCGGCGCAGCGGCCCGTCGGTGTCGAGCACGAACAGGTTGTGTCCCAGGCCGCGCGCGGCCTGCGCCAGTCCCTCGAACGGGGCGCGGACGATCCCCCGCTCTTCGAGCGCGCCGTCGATCCGCAGGCCGGGGATCGGCGGCGACCCGGCGGACGGCGGCGTCCTTGCCGGCGGCGGAGCCGGCGTAGCGAGGCCTCGGCCAGCAGCACGACGTTGCCGGCCTTCTGGACCGACTCCACGAAGGCCGCATCCGATTCGGCGCCGGTCCACGTGTCGCCGGCGACGTCGAACCCGGAGCGGCCATCCGGCTCGAAGAAGCCGACGTCGTAGGCGACGACGGCGGCCGGGCCGCGCGCCAGGTAGTCGATCAGCCCGCCGTGGAAGAGCCGCGGCCACGGCCAGCGTCCGGCGGCCGGCTCGAGGGCGCGCAGCGTCTGCTCGTCGATCTCGACGATGGCGATCTGCTTCGGCGCTCCAGCCGGCGCGATGGTCCGGCGCATCCGGAGGTCGTAGATCGACCACTCGAACGCCTGGGCGATCGGCAGATAGGCGAGCAGGAGCCCCAGGATCGTGGACCCGAGGCCCAACGCGAGGGCGGCGCGGATGGCAGTGGCGCGACGGGATCGGGCAGGGGGCATGAAGCGGCGCGGGCTCGCCTACAATCGCGGCATGTGGAAACTAGTGTCCTGGCTGGGTGAGTCGCGGCGTGAGCGCCGGAGCGCGGCGCCCCGATGGCAAGGCGCGACGAGGGAGAATATTGGACATATTCGACCGAGGAGCAACGCAGCCAGCGGGGATGCCCCGCCCGGCGATTATGTCGCGACTCACCCTGCCCGGACACTGGCACGAAGCGCTGCGGCACTTGCCGTGGCGGCGGCCGTCGGCACGGGCGTCATGGCCCTCGCGGGCGCGCAGGGCGCCGGGCCGCTCTGGCAGGTGCGACTTGCCGGCGACGGCTTCGACGACGGCCGCGTCGCCGCGGCGCGCGACCTCGATCACCCGACGACGTTCACGCCGGCGTTCGCCACGAAGGCCGAGTGGATGGCGCGCGCCGAGACGCTGCGCCGGCAGGTCCGCGTGGCGCTCGGCCTGTGGCCGTGGCCCGAGCGCACGCCGCTCAACGCCGTCGTCCGCGGACGGATCGTCCGCGATGGCTACACGATCGAGCACGTCGCCTTCGAGAGCGTGCCGGGGCACTGGGTCACCGGCAGCCTCTACCGCCCGACCGGCCGCACCGGCCGCCTGCCCGCGGTGCTGGCGCCGCACGGACACTGGCCGGGCGGACGGCATCAGGAGCGCTCGGCCGACGACGCGAAGAAGGAGATGGCGTCGGGCGCCGAGCAGACGCTCGAGAGCGCGCGCTATCCGCTGCAGGCGCGGCCGGCGATGCTGGCGCGGATGGGCGTGATCGCGTTCGCGTGGGACATGGTCGGCTACGCTGACAGCACCGCGATTGAGCACCGCGCCGGCTTCACCGACGCCGACGCCGAGCTGCGGCTCCAGAGCTTCCTCGGGCTCTCGATGTGGAACGCGGTGCGCGCCGTCGACTTCCTGCTGACGCTGCCGGACGTCGACCCGGCCCGCATCGGCATCAACGGCGCCAGCGGCGGCGGCACGCAGAGCCTGCTGCTCGCCGCGATCGACGATCGCGTCGCCACCGCCGTCCCGGCGGTGATGGTCTCGGGCAACATGCAGGGCGGCTGCATCTGCGAGAACGCGACGCTGATGCGGCTCGGCACCAACAACATCGAGCTCACCGCGCTGGCCGCGCCGCGGCCGCTCGCCGCGGTCGCCGCGAACGACTGGACGACCGACTTCATGACGAAGGGGCTGCCGGAGCTGAAGACGATCTATGCCCTGGTGGGCGCGCCCGACGCGGTCGGCGGGCAGAAGTTCGAGTTCCCGCACAACGACAACCAGGTGAGCCGCGAATACGCCTACGCCTGGTTCAATCGCGTGTTCAAGCTCGGTCTGCCCGAACCGGTGCGCGAGCGGCCGTTCGTGCCGGTGCCGCCCGCCGAGCTCCATGTCTTCGACGCGGCGCATCCGCGGCCGGCCAGCGAGCGCGACGCGGCCGGCGTCCGCCGGGCGATGACCGAGGCGTCCGATCGCCAGCTGAAGGCCCTCGCGACCAAGCCGCTCGAGCTCGCCGCGATCGTCCGCGACGGCTTCGAGACGGCGATCGCGGATCGCCTGCCCGCGCGCGTCGAACCCGTCCAGGGCAGCTTCCGCGCGGTCCAGGGCGACGGGTTCGCCGTGCACCACAGCGTGCTCACGCGGGCTGGCAGCGCGGCCCGCGTGCCGACGATCGGCATCGTGCCGGCGGGCTGGAACGCCGGACCGGTGGTGGTGTGGGTGCACGAGCGCGGCAAGCAGGCGGCCTTCGAGGCCGACGGCCGCACGCCGTCGCCCGAGGTGAAGCGGCTGCTCGCGGGCGGCGCGGCGGTCCTCGTCCCCGACGTGTTCCTGACCGGCGAGTCCGGCGCCATCGGCGCGCGCATCCGCGTCAAGAACGACGAGACCTACTTCGGCTTCAACACCGGCTACAACCGCTCCGTGTTCGCGGAACGCGCCTCCGACGTGCTGACGGCGATCGCGTTCGGGAAGCAGCTCGGTGGGCGCAACGTCGCGCTCGTCGGCCGCGGCCGCGCCGGCAGCGTGGGCGCTGGCGGCGCGCGCGCTGGCCGGGGACGCCGTGGCGCGGACGGCGACCGATCTCGGCGGGTTCGACTTCGATCAGGTGCGCGAGACGACCGACGAGGCGCTGCTGCCGGGCGCGGTGAAGTACGGCGGCGTGCGGGGCCTGGCGTCGCTGGCGGGATCCGGGCCCACCTGGATCGCTGGCGCGCCCGCGTCGCCAGTCGCGCCGTGGCTGCCGCTGCCGCCGAGCGTGACGATGCTGACGACGCCGGCCTCGTCCGATGCCTTGGTGGAGGCGGCGCTGCGGCGCTAGTGGATCGTCGGGATGATCGTGCGGGCGACCCAGAACAGGCCGGCGGCGAGGACGAGGAACACAATCGCGCTCCCGAGGTAGGAGCGGGTCGTGTGCGGCACGCCCGGCTGGTCGTCGAGCCCCTCGGTTCCGCCCTTGGCGACGACGGCGCAGGATCCCGGCAGCGGCGACGGCGGCGCGACGATGGCGCCGAGCGAACCCGACCAGGCCCCGAACGCCGACGCCGTCGCGTCGAGGGGCAGCACGCGCTCCTCGAGCGTCAGGACCGCGATGTCGGGCGCGTCGTCGTAGGCGAGCGCGAAGTCGCGCCGCACGCCGATCAGCGAGTCCTCGCCGACCCGCCGGAAGACCGTGTCGAGGGTGCCGAGCAGCCCGTACTCCACCGTCTCCCAGCCAGTCGACCGGACGTAGGCGCGGGCCCGGGCCCTGGCGGCATCGTCGGTGAACGCGTCGGACTCCCACGTGAAGAACGGGACGCTCGCCACCGGATAGCGTCGCGACGCCGAGTCGATGGCGAACGGGTGGCCGGCGTAGCCCCAGTAGACGGGTACGTGCTCGGGCCGGCCCTTCGAGGATCGGCGCGTGGTGAACATGCGGAAATCGTAGGCGGCGCACGGCACGCCGCCGATCGGCGACACCAACGGCCGGTCGGACCTTACCGTGCCGGTGGCGATGATCAGGCGGCCGTCCTGTGGCGGCCCGTCGGTTCGGGCCCGCTCCTCGAGCAAGTGCCGCGATTCCGGACCGCGGCCGTGGCCGCGGAGCAGGTAGTACAGGCTGGTCAGCCCGAGACCACCGAACACGCCGATCAGCCCGGCGAGGATCTGCGGGACGGCCGACGCGTGCGGCTTCGCCGGAGGCAGATTGCGGTAGGCCCAGTAGCCGAGCGCGGCGCAGATCACGAGGGTGCCCAGACACCCCATGGCCGTCGCGGCCGTGCCGCCGGTCCGGGCCTGTTTCGTCGGCGAGCGCACCAGCAGGTCGGGGGTTGCCGCCACGGCCGGGCAGGGTAGCATGCGCACCACGCCAACTGGTATAACCACTCCCGCACGGTCTAGCCCGGAGGATTCGATGGCTCGTAGACGCGCAGATCTCTCATTCGATCGCCGGACCCTGCTGAAGACGGTGGGGGCCGCGGCCCTGCTCGGGACGGTGCCGGCAGCGGACGAGGCCGCCGCGCAAGGGCCGACCTATCCGGTCGCGTTCCGCGGCATGCCCGGCGACGGCCCCGGCCGGCCGCGCATCTGTCTCGGCGCGTCGCCGACGGCGGACGAGGCGCAGATCCGGCGCCTGAAGCAGATCGGCGTGTCCCACGTGTTGATGGGTGGGCCGGCGTCGCCGTGGAAGGAAGACGAGCTGAAGGCCCGCCTGGATCGCTTCAAGGCGGGCGGCATCGAGATCATCAACATGATGATCGGCGGCTTCAACGACGTGATCTGGGGCGGGCCGAAGGCGGAGGAGCAGACCGCCAACGTCGTCGAGTCGATCAAGGTGGCCGGGAAGCTCGGGCTGCCGGTGATCGAATACAACTTCTACGCGCACCGCCTCACCGAAGGCTACAAGCTCGAGGAGGGTCGCGCCGGCGCCGGATACACGGCCTACGACTACACGCTGTCGAAGGACCTGCCGCCGCGCGAAGGCGTCGGCACGCACACGCGGGCGCAACAGCTCGAACGTGCCGGGCGCTTCCTCAAGACGATCGTCCCGGTGGCGGAGAAGGCCAACGTCCGCCTGGCCCTGCATCCCAACGATCCGCCGGTGCCGCTGTCGCGCGGCTCCGAGCAGATCATGGCCACCGTCGAGCACTGGAAGGCGTACCTGGATCTGGTGAAGAGCCCGTTCAACGGCATGACGTTCGACTGCGGCGTGACCCGCGAGCTGGGCGAGGATCCGGTCAAGGTGTGCCGCTATCTGTCCGAGCGCGACTGCATCAACCACGTCCACTTCCGAAACGTGGTCGTGCGCACGCCCTACGTCGACTACACCGAGGTGTTCCTCGACGACGGCCAGGTCGACCTGTTCGGCGTGATGCGCGAGCTGGTGAAGCACAAGTACCCGCGCGGCATCTATCCGGAGCATCCGCGGCTCATCGACATGGACCGCGAGTACCAGAAGTTCCAGAACCAGTATCCGGGCGGCGGCGGCTTCGCCGGCGAGATCTACAACGTCGGCTACACTCGGGCCATGCTGCAGGCCGCGCTCACGCTCTGACGCGTGGCGTTCGATCGACACCCAGGAGCACCGAGATGACCGCGCAACGCCCCATGATCCTCGCCGCCGTGTTGACGATGGCGCCGTCGTTGGCGCTCGCCCAGACGCCGTCCGCCAGCCCGCCGCCGGCGCAGACCGCCGCGCAGGCGCTCGCGCAGGCCGCGCCGCCGACCTTCGAAGGCCGGCCGATCAAGGTGTACCTGCGCGCCGGGCTGAAGACCCACGCCGCCGGGCAGCACGACTACCCGCAGTTCCTCGCCGACTGGAGCAAGCTGCTGACCGAGCGCGGCGCGATCGTCGACGGCAGCTTCCACTTCCCGACCGCCGAGGAGATGGCCGACGTCGACGTCATCGTCATGTACAAGGGCGACGCCGGCTACATGACGATCGGCGAGCGCATCGTGCTCGAGAACTTCCTGAAGCGCGGCGGCGGCCTCGTCGGCATCCACGACGCCATCTGCGCCGACGACACTGCCTGGTGGGCCAGCATCATGGGCGGCGCCAAGAAGCACGGCGAGACCAACTTCACGCTCGAAGCGCCGGTCACCTACACCTTCACCGACGCCGACAACGCGATCACGAAAGGCACGAGCGGCTTCGAGATCACCGACGAGGCGTTCTTCCTGATGACGTGGGCCAAGGATCCCGCCCCCAAGATGCTGGCGACGTCGCCGGTCGCGCCGACGCGCAGCGCCGGCACGCACGCCGGCGAGATCGCGCCCCAGGCCTGGACCTACGAGCGCACGTTCTTCCCGCGCCTCGGCGGCCAGCCGACGTTCCGCTCGTTCGTCTGGATGCAGGGCCACAACTACGTGAACCTGCAGGATCCGCGGGTGCTGCCGACGCTGCTTCGCGGCATTGCCTGGGCGGCCAAGGCGCCGGTGGACGCGCTCATGACCGTCAAGCCGCCGCAGGCCCCAGGGCAGCGCCGTCCGTCGCCGCAGTAGGACTGGGACTTCGGCAGCAGCGCGTTGCGCTGGCCGGGGTACAGTAAAGGCAGATGACTACCTCCATGGCACCCCGGCCAGGGCGCAACGAGCCCTGCCATTGCGGATCCGGTCGCAAATACAAGCAATGCTGCCTGCCCAAGGACGAGGCCGAGGCCGCCAAGGCCCGGGCCGCGGCCGCCGAAGGCCGCACGCGGAGGCCGGTCCGGTGACGGCTGAAGCCACGGCCGCACCGCCCGCGCCCAAGCACAGGACGCAGCAGCCGTGGAAGGCGACGACGTCGCGCGGGTTCGTGCCGCGATCGACCGCGCCACGGAAGATGGGCGGCGGCTAGAGCCCTCGGTCGAGGCGCTGGTCGGGGACGACGACCACGTCGCCGGGGACGACGCGGACGAGCGCGTCCCCAGCGTCCGGCTCGGGGCCGTGCGGCAGCGCGGCGATGCCGGCCAGGAACAGCAGCCCCGTCGCGAACGTGACATAGCCGGTCGCCGGGCCGGGCGGGTTGTAGCCGAGCGTCCCGAGGGACACGCCCTCGACGAGGGCCATCACCACCCGCTTCGTCACGCTGGCATCGGGCGCGTACAACGCGCCGAGCAGGATGAACTTCACGACGAACGCCGCGCCGAACATCACGAGCAGGCTCGAGAGCAGCCGGGCGCGATTGGGGCGCGCGGCCAGGGTGTTGCCGAACAGCACCAGCCAGACGATGTCGAAGGCGAGCGCGAACAGACCCTCTTCGGGCGTCAGCGCGGCCATCATCTGCGCCGCGGCGGCCGCGAGCGCGACGACGATCACCGCACCCGATGTCTTGGCCAGGCCCGTGCGCCGCGGATGAAACAGCCGCGTCGGGTCGAACGCCCCGCAGCGATACAGCGCCGCGATCAGCATCACCGCGAGGACCAGCGCGAAGAGCGGCGGCCGCACGAAGGCCAGCCCGCCGCCGGCGTCGATGCGCAGGCCGCCGAGCAGCGCCGCCGACAGGAACACGAGCGGCAGCGTGAACGCTTCGTGCCAGACGGAACGGACCGCACCGCGCGCATCCGCCGTCACGGCCGCTTCTCCAGCATCGACAGCGGGTTGAGATCGGAGGCGTCGCGGCGCAGGCCGCGGGCCAGTGCTTCTGCCATCTCGTCCGACGTCTTCAGCGTCAGGTCGGGATCGTCGACGCGGACGACGCCGTCCGATGTCGCTGCCTGCGCCCGCTAGCAGCGCGACCTCGGCCTGGCGATAGAGCGCGTCGTCGGAGTAGACGCGGCCCCAGCCTTCGCGCAGGAAGGCATAGGCGATGTAGTACTGCGTGCGTGGATCGCGCTGCGCCGGATCGGCGCGCGCGAAGGCGCGGCGCGCCTCGGCGAAGCGATCGGTCCGGAAGTAACGGAGTCCCTCGTCGAACGCGGCGGCGTCGATGCGGTAGACGCCGATCGACGCCGCGACGCCGCCGCGCACTTCACGCAGCGTGCGCGGCTGCGCGGCGTACACCCAGACGATGAACACGGCGTACGTCGCGGCCACGACCAGACCGGCCACTCGGATCGCCGACGCCGATCGCCAGCTCCGCTCGGCGGGAAGGGTAGCGGTCATCGCGGCACCAGCATCGCATGGACGGCCGGGCCGGCGGTCGTGCCGAGGATGGCCCTCGGACGAGCTACGTGTGGCCATCGGCCACCCACCGCCCGAGCCGACTGAGGTCCTTTCGGGCCGCGCCGCGGCCCTGACGGGGCTGAACCCGGGTGGCACCCGTCTTGAAATGTGCACCGCGGAGGTCCGATTCCGACCATGGTGCGATCGCTCGTTGCCCTGCTTCTCGCTCCCGCCCTGCTGCCCGGCGCCGCGGCGCTGTCGCCCACGCAGCGCCAGGCCCTCGCGCTGCAGGTGCAGCTCGATCGCGCCCACTTCTCGCCCGGAGAGATCGACGGCCGCGGCGGCAGCAACACGCGCGCCGCGCAGGCCGCGTTCGCGGCGGCCGGGCTCGCGCCGGACGGCGCCCCGGCGACCATCACCTATACGATTACCGATGCCGACGCTGCCGGCCCGTTCGCGGAAGTGCCGGAGGACCTGATGGAGCAGTCGAAGCTGCCGGCGCTGGGTTACGCATCGATCCTCGAGGCGCTCGGCGAGCGCTTCCACGCCAGCCCGGCCCTGCTCAAGGCACTGAACCCGTCGGCGACGTTCGCGGCGGGCGAGCAGATCGAGGTGCCCAACGTCGAACGCACGCCGCTCGCGGGCGTCGCCAAGGTGGTCGTCGATCAGTCCGACCGCGCGGTGATGGCGCTCGACGCGGGCGGCAAGGTGATCGCGCGCTACCCGGCGACGATGGGCAGCGAGCGCGATCCGCTGCCGGTCGGCGAGTGGACGATCAACGGCGCGTCGAAAGGCCCGCCGGAGTTCCACTACAACCCGGACCTGTTCTGGGACGCCGACGTGACGCACAGCAAGGCCAAGATCGCGCCCGGGCCGAACAACCCGGTCGGCCTCGTGTGGATCGATCTGTCGAAGGAGCACTACGGCATCCACGGCACGCCGCGGCCCGAGAACGTCGGCAAGACGCAGTCGCACGGCTGCGTCCGCCTCACCAACTGGGATGCGCTCGAGCTCGGGGCCGCGGTCAAGGCCGGGCTGCCGGCGGTGCTGCAGGAGTAACGCGTGATCGGTCGCAGCTGGGTCTTCGCGCTCGGTCTGCTCGTGGGCGCTGCCGCCCACTCGAGCTATTCGTGCGTGCGGGCCCGTGCCGGCGACGCGTTCGCGCTGCGCGACGACTCAGTCGCGCCGATCGACGTGCCGTCCGCGGTGTCGACGCCGCGCCTGCCGGATCGCGCGGCCCCTGATCCGACAAACCGCCTGCCCTCGGCCGCTGAAGGCGACATCCCCAAGGGCGGCGCGCCCGCGATCGCGCCGGCGCCGGTGCCGACCGGCCTGCCCGATCTCGACGAGCTGCGCGGGCGCCGCTCGACGGTACCCGTCGCGGGCATCGATCGCAAGGCGCTGCGCGACAGCTTCGCCGAAGGGCGCACCGGGCATGTCCACGAGGCGATCGACATCCTGGCGCCGCGCGGCACGCCGGTGGTCGCCGTCGAGGACGGCCGCGTCGAAAAGCTGTTCACGAGCAAGCAGGGCGGCCTGACCATCTACCAGTTCGACCCGAGCCGCCGGTACTGCTACTACTATGCGCACCTCGACCGGTACGCCGCCGGCCTCACGGAAGGCCAGCACGTGAAGCGCGGCCAGGTGATCGGCTATGTTGGCGTCAGCGGCAACGCGCCGCCGAAGACGCCGCACCTGCACTTCACGATCTTCAAGCTCGCCGAGGACAAGCGCTGGTGGAAGGGCGCACCGATCAACCCGTTCCCGCTATGGGCCGCTTCCTGAGTGCAGTTGCCGCGCTGCTGATCCTCGCCGCTGCCGCGCCGCCCCGGACCGCCGGGAAGGTGCCGTTCGCCGTGCGGACGCAGGGCCTCTCCTTCACCGAGAAGGTGGCCAGCCTGGCGGTCCTGCCCGGGGCGCACGTCGATCTCGAGATCGAGGGTGGCGACGGGCCCTACCGCGTCGATACCAGGGACGGCAGCGAACAGCAGCGCACGGCGTCCACCTGGCGCTGGCGCGCACCCGACGTGCCCGGCCTGGCGACCCTCACCGTGCGCGACGCGCGCGGCGGCAAGGAGCAGGAACTGAACGTGTTCGTGATGGTCCCCTTCGAGGACGTCCGTGACGGTCACCTGAACGGCTACCGCATCGGCACGTATCCGGCGAAGACGCAGCCGGCCGGTTTCGTCGAGGTCACCGCCGACACCGTGCGGACCAAGCTCTCCCCGCACTTCGAAGTGCGCCAGTTCCTCTGCAAGCAGCCCGGCGGCTTTCCCAAGTACGTCGTGCTCAGCGAGGCGCTGATCCTCAAGCTGGAACGGATCATCGACGCGCTCGATCGCGCCGGCCACGACGTCGATACGCTGGCGATCATGAGCGGCTACCGGACGCCGTTCTACAACGAAGGCATCGGCAACGTGCGCGACAGCCAGCACACCGCCGGCACCGCCGCGGACATCTTCGTGGACGAGAAGGTCGACGGCCGCATGGACGATCTCGATCGCAACGGCGTGGTCACGCGCGACGACGCGATCTGGCTGTTCGAGCTGGTCGACCGCATGGATCGCAGGCCCGCGGCGCTGTTCCCCGGCGGGTTGGGGGACTACGGCGCCACCGCCGCGCACGGGCCGTTCGTCCACGTCGACGTGCGCGGCCGTCTGGCCAGGTGGCGCGGCTGACGCACGCCGGCCGCCGCGTGGAGCAGGGCCGCCGACCCCGGAGCACGCGCCCATCCTCGGCACGCTCCTGACCGGCGGTTCCAGCGCCTCCGCCGCCGCGCCAGGATCCAGCGCGGGCTTCCGCGCTAGTGCGCCTCGTCGCCACTGCGCGCCCGCTCGCCGCCGGCATGACCGGCGACAATCCGCGCCAGGAAGCGACCGATGTCCGCGCCGACACGGGCTGGCTCCTCCCAGTGCAGCGCGTGCCCCGTGTCGGGATAGTCGACGACGGTCGCCTGTCGCAGCGCCGCCGCCAGCGCATCGCGCTCCTGCCGGCGGCTGAACGTGTCGCGTCCGCCGGCGACGATCAGCGCCGGCGCCGCGATCCGCGATATCTCCGACGAGAAGTCCACCGCCAGGAACTCGCGGAACGTCTCGCGCCAGACCCTGGCCGGCACGCGGAGGCTTTCCGCGACGAACAGATCCAGCTGCGCCGGTGCGATCGGCGTGGCGATGGTGCTCTCCTGGAACGCCCGCGCCAGCGCCGGATCGACCGGATCGGTGAGCCTGGCCAGCGCCGTGTCCCAGAACGCCTGCACCTCCGCGTGGCCCTTGATGGTGGGAAAGGCGCCGAGGAGCACCAGCCCCGCGGTCCGGTCGGGCCGATCGATCGCGAAGCGCAGGGCCACGAGCGAGCCCATCGAGTGGCCGACGATCACCGCGCGGGGCAGGCCCAGCGCGTCCATGAATCCGGCGACGTCGGCGGCGAGCGCGGCGTAGCGGTAATCGTCGGGCCGGCTCGATCCGCCGTGGCCGCGCTGCGTCACCGCCAGCAGGCGGACGTCGGCCGGCAGGTGCGGCATCAGCGGCTCGAACGATCGCCACGAGTCGGTGACGCCGTGCAGCAGGATGATCGGCTGGGCGTCGCGCGGCCCGCGCTCGGCGTATTCGAGCGTCACACCGCTCGCCAGTGCGACCTGCGCGACGGTGATGCCAGGCGCGGGCGCCGGTGCCGACGCGGACGTCGGTGCGCCGCCGTTGGTCGCGCGCCGCCCGCCGGCCGAAGCGCGAGCCCGGCAGCGCCACGTCGGCGCGGGCGAGCGCCGCACGCCGTCGCACGTCCACGATCTCGGCGTCCGCCTGCTTGCCCTGCGCGCGCAGCGCCTGGACGAGCCCGGTCAGCGCCCAGCCGTTCTCGCGATTGCGGCGCAGGTCCTCCCAGAAGACCGTCTCGGCCTCGCCGGCACGGCCCGCTTCGAGCAGCACCGCGCCGAGCGCGTGCCGCGTCGGGTACGCCCACTCGGCCGGCTCGGTGTAGACGAGCGCGTCCTCCAGCCGGACCGCGCGATCGAGGTGCGCGATGGCGGCGTCGAAGGCGCCGCGCGCCGCCGCGATCTCGCCGGCGAGCATCGCCGGACCGATCGCCATGATGGCGCGTCCGCTGTTGGGCGAGAACAGCGGCTGATCGAGCGCGGGACTGGCCATCAGCGCCTCGAGCGCCGCGAGCTCGGCGTCGGCGGCCTCGAGCCGGCCGGTCGCCGCCAGCGCGGTGCCGCGCGCGTAGTGCCACGCGCCGGTCAGGAACACGTTCGACGCCGGCGGCCGCGGCTCGTCGAGGATCGCCTCCCAGCGGCCGAACCGCACGTTGGTCCAGTACGGCACGACGCGGAACCCCGCGGTGAAGGGCATGCGCGCCAGGACGTCGTCGGAGATGCGCGCGGCGACGCGGCGGGCGGCGTCCGTGGCGAGGCCGGCCTGGACGTCGAGTGACGCGGCGAACCACAGGAAGTGGATGTTGTGCGGGTAGTACGACATCGGATAGAAGCCTTGCGCGCGGCAATGCGCCAGATAGCTCTCGTCAGCGTCGACCGCGAGCTGGTTGCTGCGGATCGCGTCGGCGTAGCGGCCGACGCGCTGGTAGATGTGCGAGGCCATGTGGATCATGTGCCCCGCCGCCGGCATCAGGGTCAGGATCGTGTCCGCCGCGCGCTCGGCTCGTTCAGGCGTCGCGGTCGGTTCGAGCAGGTGAATCAGCAGGTGCAGCGCGGCCGGGTGGGCCGGATCGCGGCGCAGCACGTCCTCGGTGAGCGCGACGATGTCGGCCGTGCCGGCGTGCGGACGTCCGTCCGGCATCCAGTAGTTCCACGGCCGCAGGTCCATCATCGACTCGACGTAGAGCATCGCGATGTCGAGGTCGCGCGGGAAGCGGCGGTGCACCGCGCGCATGGCCTCGGCGTAGGCGCGATCGTTGGCGGCGCGGTCGGCGGTCCGGCCGCTGTAGCGCCGGGCCAGCGCCGTCGATCAGCGCCCGCTCGCGCGGCGAGGCGAGCCGGACCCGAGCCTGGGCCTGCTGGACGAACGCCAGCGCGGCCGCTTCGTCAGCCGGTTCCATCGCCGCGTTGATGTTCGGCCCGAGGACCAGCGCCTGGCCCCAGTAGGCCATCGCCAGCGCGGGATCGAGGCGGGCCGCTTCGCGGAACGCCCGGCCCGCCTCGGCGTGATTGAAGGCGTAGGCGAGCCGCATGCCCTGATCGAAGTAGCGCTGCGCCAGCGGCCGCGTCGTCGAGACCGGCACCGTGTGCGTGCCGAGCCGCTGCAGCCGGGGTGCCAGCACGCCGTCCGGTCCGGCCTGCGCCGCTGCCGCCACCGGCTCGTAGTGCTTGTGGGTCGCGGTCGCCGGCGGCGCCGCGGGTGCAGCGGGCTGGGCGGCAGCGTCCGCGGCATGGGCTGCCGCGACGGCCACGCCGACCGCCGTGATCGAGATCGCGAAGCGTCGTGCGGGTCATCGTGATACCTCCGTGAATCCGAGCAGGTGGCGCAGCACTTCGCGGAACACGCGCCGTCCGATGGCCTTGCCCATCGCCCGCGACGCGAGATCGCCGTCGCGGAAGTGGATGCCGCCCAGCCGGCGGGAGAGGCCGGCCTCGTCGGCGGCGTCGTCGAAGGTGCGCCACGACAGCGCCACGGGCCTGGCCGGCGTCACGCCAGGCTCGATCGCCGAGGTGCCGGGCGCGACGACCACCGTCGCGCCGAAGCGCGGGCTGCCGGTGAACAGGCGCAGCACCGTCGCCGCGGCCGCGCTGAACGCGCTGTGGCCCGAGGTGTATTCGGCGAAGGGCGGCGTGGCGAGATAGGGACGGAACTGCTCGCCGGCGATGAGGCGCGTGCCCTGGAATGGACCGGCCCACGCCTCGATCGCCTGGCCGGCGAAGACGTGGCGGACCGCGCTCACCGGGCGGACGTAGTCGTAGAAGACCTTGGCGTCCCAGACCGCGATGCTGGCGTCGAGCAGCGCGTTGCCGAGCGCGAAGAACAGCACCACGTCGTCGTCGAGGCCGTGGCGGTCGCGGCGCGACACCCACGACGCGAGCAGCGCCCAATGGCCGGGCGGCGTCTCGGTGGCGGGGCCATCCGCCCAGTATTCCGCGATGGCCTTGCGGCGGTCGGTCGAGCTGCGCGCTGAAGGCGCGGATCTCGTCGGCCTGGCGCAGGTACTCGGCGCTGCCTGGCATCGCCGGCGGCTTCGGCCGGAACTCGTCCGCCGTCGCCAGCGCGAACGGGACCACGTGGCGCCAGTGCGGCGCGAGGAACGTCTGCGCCGTGCCGTCGGCGCCGCGCAGCGGCTGCCAGCGCGCCGGATCGTGGAGGTGCTCCGGATCGTTCACCGGCGCGTAGCCGGTGTAGTCGGAGTACGGCGGGCCGCCGTTCAGGTCGCCGAGCTGGTTGGCGCCGTCGGCGTGACGGACGGCGAGCACCGCGTCGCAGGCGGTGTGGCCGATGCCGGCGGGCGAGGTGACGCCGGTCGGAGCCGTCGAGCGGATCGAGGCCGAGATCGCGCAGCGTCGCGTCGAAGCGCGTGACCTGCGTCGGGAACAGGTCGGAGAGCGCCCGATGCGCCGCGTAGCTGACGGCGCTGGTCTTGTTCGCCAGCGTGCGCTCCGACTTTGGCCGGCGCAGGGTGCCGCCGAAGCGGGTGCCGTCGGCGCGGTGATCGTAGGCGGCCCAGGCGTCGAACATGCAGGTGTGGGCGATGGCGAGCGCCCGGGCCGTCATCGGCGGCGCGAGCCGGACGGCGCGCACGGCCTCGAGCAGCGCGGCGTTCCAGCGCAGCACCGCGTTGTCTGTCGCCGGCGGCGGTGCCGGACGTTCGGGAATGCCGGCCTGGGCGGCCGTGGCGAGGCCGAGGCCGAAGGCGAGGGCGAGAATCGAGCGGGGCATGGTCGATGACTCCTCGAGGCGCGGGCGCCGTGGACGGCACCCGCGCGTATCGGTGGACGGATGGCGAACTGGCAGCCCGCGGTGAAAGGGCCGCGGCATTCGACGGGCGATGCATCCCGGCGCTCGGCGTTACTCGTCGGGCGAATATTCCCGATATTCGCCCTCCTCGCGTCTTGATCGCCGGGCGCCTCGCCCGTCTCGGTGCTGCGCGCCCCTTGCACCACGGACTGCTACTGGATCTTCCGGAGCACGAACGTGACGCGGAGGTTGACGCCGCCGGTGGCGTTGAACCCGATCAGCTCCTGGCGCTGCTCGCCGGTGTAGCCGGCGAACGGACCGGTGCCGCCGGTGACCGGGCGCACCGTGGCGCCGGCGCCCTCGACGCCTTCCGTGCTGATCGACTTGCGTTCGTTGGGCATCAGGTAGAGCTGAGCGGTGTGCACGGCGCGAGCCGTCACCGGGAACAGCGCGCCCGAGACGAGGTGCGTCCCGCGGCAGAACCACGTGCCGATCGCGCCGGCACCGTTCGGATCGAAGTCGTTGGGCGCCTCCGGCGTGCCCCCTGTGGGGATCGTGCCGGCCGGGAAGATCCGGCCTTCGGTGACGAAGAAGGCGCCGCGCTCCGGCTGCGTGTCCTCGGGCTTGACCTTGGTCGGCACGAACTGCGAGAAGTCCTCGGCCACGTCGATCGTGAACACGATCGTCGACGGCGACCTGTCGTAGCCGTCGGACGCCTGCAGACCGGACGTCGATCGCCAGCGCGGCGGCGGCGAGGGCGAGGGCCGCGGCCCGGCGGCGGACGTGGCTGGTGAGGAGGCGGCGGCGCAGCGAGTGGGCGAACGAGTGCAGAGTCATGAGACTGTTCCTTTCTGGGTGACGGGTTGACGGACGGGACACGGCAGCGCGGACGCGCGCCGTCTTTCCTGGAGCCGCGCACGCGCCGATGACGGCCACGCGGCGGGAAGCGCCGGCGCGATCGTGTCGACGAGATCGCGACGCGCGATCGAGGCGCGCATGAGGCCGTCCGGCGTGTGCTCGCGGCCGAACAGCCAGTGGCCGATCTCGTGGGCGAGGACCCGGCCGAGGGCGCGGCCCAAGACCAGTTCGCGGGTCGCGGCCGGCAAGTCGCGGATCGGCCGTCCGAACAGCATCTGGGCCTGCACCGACGTCGTGACCGCCGGCAGCAGCAGTTCAATCAGCCGGCTTGGCCGATCCGGCGTGACGAGGATCACGCGGCCGAGGGTGTGTCGGCGGTTGACGCGCAGGTCGGTGTGGGGCCGCCCGGCCAGGCGCTCGCGCACCATGACCAGCAGCTCGTCGGCCCGGATCGCGCGTTCCGGTGTCGATCGCGCCCAATCGAAGGTGATGCCGGCCGGCGCCCAGATCCGCGACGCTTCACGCTCGGCGTGGTCGAGCACCACGCGGCTGGTTCGGCCGTGGTCGATCCAGACCAGCGGCAGCGCGGCGTCGCACGCCGGGCCTGCGGGGACCGGGGCCGTCGCCGCGGCGGCGGTGCCCGTCATGGACAGCCCGAGCGCGGCCAGCGCTAGCAGCCCGTGGTGGAAGCCCCGCTGCATTCGACGGGCGATGCATCCCGGCGCTCGGCGTTGCTCGTCGGTTGAATATTCCCGATATTCGCCCTCCTCGCGCCTTGATCGCCGGGCGCCTCGCCCGTCTCGGTGCGACGCGGCACTTCCACCACTGGCTGCTAGGCGGACGAACGGATGTGCGTGAGACATGCTGCCTTTCCTCCGGCGGGCCATGTGGGCCGCTCGCAGGAAAGGGCGTGAAGATCCGACTTACATCGTGAGGAGGGGACAGCGGCTACGCGCTGTCGGGGCGCTGGCCGCTACAGCAGCCAGTCGATCGCGGCTTCGGGCTGGTAGACGCAGAAGTGGCCGGTGCGCACGGCGTTGTCCAGGTGCCGGCCCAGGCGGGGATGGGTCGCCGCCACCTTCTTGATCGCGCTCCGGATCCGCCAGGTCACGGCGGATCGCGCGCGCTCGGCGGGGCTGCCGAGGCCGCGCGCCCGGCCGCGCAGGCCGATGGCGCCGGCGAGCGAGTCGACCAGCTGATCCAGCTCCTCGCGCGCCCGCTCCGCCCGTCCGAGATCGTGCGCCGCGTCCGCGTCGTCGATCTCCCGCTGCAGCTCCGACGGCCCGCGCGCGGATCTCGCGGCGGGCGCGGTCGTCGAGCACGACGTCGCCGGGCGACGCCTCGGCCGGGCGATCGGCCAGCTCCAGGCAGTGGACCTCGACGCCGGGCTGCGCCAGCAGGCGCGCCAGGTCGGCGAAACCCTTCACCTCGACGAGGCGCACGGTCTGGCCCTCGAACGCCGCCGTCCACAGCTCGCCGTCTTTCCGGAACACGGCCCGCGCCGCGTGCGCTGCACCGATGGCGCCCGGCGTCTCGGTCTCGGTGCCGTCGTGCCCGTGCTGGTGGAAGACGAGACGCACGCGCCGGCCGAGATGGATCACGTCGCCGTCGCGGAGCACGCGCGGCGCCGTCACCGCCTCGTCGTCGCAGAAGGTGCCGTTCTTGCTCTCGAGGTCCTCGATGGTGGCGCGCCCCTGACGGACGACGATGCGCGCGTGGCGGCGCGACAGGCCGCTGGCCGCGATGCTGATCGCCGCGTCGTCGCCGCGGCCGATGACGTGCTCGCCGTCGGGCAGCGGCCACTCCCGCCCGTCGTGGACGACGATCGGCGGCGCCGGCGCCGGGGCCGGCGTCATCGCGCGCGCCTCATCGAAAGTCCTCGACCAGCATCAGGTCGGATCCTTCCGCGACCCGCCGGGTGAACAGGATGCGGCGCCCGTTCGGCGCGACCGCCATCCCCGGCACGAACCCGCCGTTGATCCCGGCGGTGCCGAGCAGGCGCGCCGCGCCGGTGTCAGGGTCGACGCGGTAGACCGGGCTCTGCGGCACCTCGGCCGGGCAGCCCAGGTAGTAGATGCCATCCGGTCCGGCGGCGACGGTGCGCGTGATCGCGCACTCGACGAGGGGCCGGGCCGGCCCGCCGCCGACCGGCTGCGCGAAGAGTGGTGACTCGTCGTCCCGGCGCGCGAACACGAACCAGTGCCCGTCCGGGGATTCGACGCCGCGAAAGCCGCCCCCGGTCGTGACCCGCTCGGCGTCGCCGTCACCCGAGGCCTGCCGCCGCCACAGGTCGAAGCCGTCCGCACGATCCTCGCGGTAGTAGACCCAGCGTCCGTCCCGGGACCACGTCGGCATCGCGTCGTCGAAGCGCCCCCGCGTCAGCTGCCGCAGGCCGAGGCCGTCCGGCCCGATCACCCAGACGTCCGAGAAGCCGTCCGCGCCGCGCGAGTCGAAGGCGATGCGCGAGCCGTCCGGCGACCACGCCGGCGAGCCCTGCCAGCCGCCAGGCCCCCGCGTCAGCTGGATCGGGTTCGATCCGTCGGCGTCGCTGATCCAGATCTCGTTTGCCTCGCCGGCGCGGCCGGACTCGAACGCGAATCGCCGGCCGTCCGGCGCGAAGGTCGGGCCGTAGTCGGTCAGCGTCGAGGAGGCCACCGCGACGTCCGGCTTGCCCGGCTCGAACGCGTAGATGTCGTTGTCGTTCAGGTTGTAGGTGAACGCGAGCCGGTTGCCGTTGGCCGCGATCGCCGGCGACAGGCCGCGCCGGCCGATCTCGATCCGCGACGGCGGCGCCGAACCGTCGGCGGGGACCCGCCACAGGTGCGTGCGATCGAAGCGTGCGCCGCCGAAGACCAGCGCGCTGCCGTCCCGCGTCCAGGCGAGCCCGACGACGGTGAGATCGTGCCGCGTCAGCCGCCGCGCCGGCGGCCGCGGAATGAAGCCGGCATCGAGGTCGAGGACGTGGACGTCGCAGGGCGGGTAGAACGTGCTGGTGCACTGGGTGTAGGCGAGCTGCTTCCCGTCTGGCGAGAACGCCGGGTCGCGGTGCACCAGGGGCGCCGCCGGCGTGGTCAGGGCGCGCGGCGTGCCGCCGTCGAGTGCCACGATCTCGATACCGCTCGTGCCGGCCGGCGGTTCGCCGGCGCGGGCGAACGCGACGTGGCGGCTGTCCGGCGTCCACGTGATCTGCGACGCTGGCGCGCCGCGCAGCCAGTTGGTTTCGATCCGCGCCGCCCGGATCGCGGCAAGCGGTCGCGACGTACCGCCCAGCGGAGAGACGACGTGAACCAGCGGGGTCTCGCCGACGCGTCCGCGCAGGTAGGCGATCCAGCGCCCATCTGGCGACCAGCTCGGTGCCAGCTCGTCGGCCTGATCGTCGGTGATCCGGCGCGCCTCGGTGCCGCCCACCAGCCGTACCCACAGATCGAAGTTCGAGCTGCCGTCCGGCCGCGGGGTCGCGTCGTCCGAGGCGAACGCGAACTGCAGTCCGTCCGGCGAGAACGTCGCCGACGACTCGATCCCCGACGCCGTGGTCAACGGCTCGAGCCGCGGCGCGCGGAGCGGCTCGTCGCTGCGATTCTGCCACCAGAGCGCGGACGCCGCCGCGACGGCGAGCCCGGCGGCGAGGCCGGCCGCGAGCCAGGGCGACAGCCGGCGATCGCGGACGGGCCCCTCGGCAAGCGGCGCCCTGATCCGCGCGTCGGCGATGTCCTGGAGCACGACCCGGACATCGGCGATCGACTGGAACCGGCGCTCGGGCTCCTTGCGCAGGCAGCGCAGCACGACCTGCTCGAGCTCGACCGGCAGGTCCGGGACGATTTCGCGCGGCGGCGTCGGCTGGTGTCCGAGCACCGCGCCGATCGTCTCGGCCGCGGTGGCGCCGCGGAAGGCGCGCCGTCCGGTCAGCATCTCGTAGAGCATCGAGCCGAAGCTGAAGATGTCGCTGCGGGCGTCCACCTTGGCGCCGGTCACCAGCTCGGGCGCCACGTAGCCGGGCGTGCCGCCGAAGCCGCTGGTCGGCCAGCGCGGCGCCGTGCCGGTGAGCTCGGTGGTGGTCTCGTCGTGCGGCGCCGCCGCGGGCGGCGGGTCGACCAGCTTGGCGATCCCGAAGTCGAGGACCTTGGGGACGCCGTCGGCGGAGACGACGACGTTGGCCGGCTTGAGATCGCGGTGGACGATGCCGGCGGCGTGGGCCTGCGCCAGCGCGTCGCTGACGGCGATGGCGATGCGCAGCGCCTCGACGCGATCGAGGCCCGCGGCGATCAGCGCGCTCAGCGGCCGGCCGGCGACGTACTCCATCACGATGAAGTGGACGCCGTCGGCGGCGGCGACGTCGAACACGATCGCGATGTGCGGATGGTTGAGCGCCGAGGCGGTGCGCGCTTCCTGGGTCAGGCGGCGGCGCGCATCGTCGTCGGAGTGACGATCCGGGCGCAGGACCTTGATGGCGACGTCGCGGCCCAGCTCGGTGTCGCGGGCGCGATAGACCTCGCCCATGCCGCCCGCGCCTACGAAGGCCACGACGTCGTACCGGCCCAATTTCGATCCCGGAGCCAACGGCATACGGCGCTGGCCGCGAGTGTATCGCAGCCGAGTCATCAGCCGAACCACTCAGCCCGAACGACTCCGGAGTCGCCGGCCCACGACTCCGGAGTCATCGGCGGACCACTCCGGAGTCGACGGACAGACTGCGGAATCAATGTCGTCCAGGGAATTGGGGTGGGGGGGCAGCCGACTCCGGAAGGCAACGATTTTTGTTGCTGTTAGAGAGAATAGGAGAGAACGTGGTGGGGGGAGGGGGGGCGGCCCGTCCGCGCGGGGGGGGGGCCGGCGGTTGATTAGAGCGTACGACGTTCGGAGTCGATCGGCTGCTCACTCTCGGAGTCCAGCCGACCTGCGCGATCGTTGGGGCACTCCCGGAGTCGTCCTGGGCGCGGCGGCCCCCGGGCGCCGGGACGCGGCGCGCCGGAGCGACGGGGCAGGAGCGGAGCCGGGGCATCGGCCAACGCACTCCGGGAGTAGCGCCAGACGGCACTCCACAGCCGGAGTCGACCGGCGACTCCGGAGTAGCCGTCGACGCCGGCCGGATCACTCCGCGAGTCGAGAGCCGATCCACTCCGGAGTGGGCCAGACGGCTCCGGAATCAGCCGGAACGGTGTCGGAGTGGGCGCACTGGGAGTCGTCTGGGAGTCGTGAGGGAGTCGTCGCGCGCTGGCCGTCTCAGTCGACCAGCACGATTGCGTCGCCGGTCCGGACGACGCCTTCGGCGACGATGGCCGCGTAGATGCCGGCCTTGCCTTCGTGCTGTTCGGTGACGCGGCGCATCACGTCAGGCATGGCCGCGCCGGTGTCGGGATCCAGGGTGATCATCTTGCACCGCCCGTCGCGGCCGGTGACGACGATCTCGGCCTTGTCTCCCAGCCGCAGGCGCCGTCCGACCCAGCCGTCTTCGGCGAAGCCGGCGCCGCCGTCGAGCCGCAGATACACGTTGGCGCGGAAGCGGCGGACGTCGAGCGGGGCGCCCACCTCCGCCTCGAGCTGCGCAATCGTCTCGAGCGAGATGAGCGAGAGCGGCCGGCAGTCGGTGAGCGACCGATCGGATCGCAGGAGATCGAGACCGCCGTCGTCACGGCCGTCCGGGTTCAGCCGTTCGAGGAGCCGCGGATCCTCGATCGGCAGGACGTCGCCGTCCGGCGTGCGCACGTCGAGCTGGTCCTCGCCGGCCTGCGCGTACAGCGGCGTCGCGCCGCTGCCGATCGCCTGCGCCTCGGCGAGATTCGGCGGCGCGGACATCCGATCGGGATGCCGGAACATGGGGTGGTAGCGCAGCATCTCGGGCTGCTCCCGCGCCGTGAGGTAGGGAAAGCCTTTGCGGGCGCCGTTCCGGCGCACGGCGTAGATGCGATCCCCGTAGACCCCGGCGAAGCCGACGAAGGCGTGCTCGAGCGTCTCGCCGGCGAGGCTCTTCACGGGATAGCGGCACAGCCGCGCGATCTGTCCGACTGTCATGGATGTGGGTGCGTCAGGTAGTGCTGCCGCAGCAGATCCTTGCCGTAGTCGTTGCCGTTCGGCGTCCGCACGACCGTGTGGATGTGCTGAACCGTCGGCGTGTTCGGATTCAGGAGATGGCGGGTGCCGATTGGCTTCTGATGATCGAACTCGATGAGGACGACCGGGCTGTGGATGCGGTAGTAGAACACGCTGCCGGGATCGGTCCTGCCGACCCACGCAAACCAGGTGCGATCGACATGGGCGCGGACGTCGGCCATCTTCACCCGCGCGTGCCCGTCGTCCATGGCGCCGACATAGAGCCCGATCAGGTTCAACAGCTGCTCCCGCTGTGATGCCGACAGCGCAGTGGCGGGAAGGCCGGCGTAGTCCAGCACGACGTTGTCCTTCCAGGCTTCGGTGAGGTTCAGGTCCTCGGCCTTGTCGCCCGACCGCAGGATAGCCTTCGCGCGCTGCTCCGGCGAGAGGGCGTTCACGAAGGCCAGGCCCTGGTTCTGCTCGTCCTGCATCACCGACGTGCCCTTGTACTTTCCCGACGTCGCGATGACGGGCTCCGAGCCGGCGAAGTGGGGCGACATCACCACCTGATCGCCGAGCACGAAGTAGTTGATGACGGCGTGATGGCCGTCGAACTGCCATCCCCACGGCTCGGTCGCCGACGGCGTCCCCATGACCGTCATGTAGTACCGCCATTCGCCCAGCTCGTCGAAGTTGCCGTCGTTGAGCTCGGCGAGCGTTTCGTTGAGGCGCATGATGTCGCGCGTCTGCTTCAGCCCGCGCGCGCTCAGCCCGGCGCGCAGCAGCCCGAAGGCGGCCTCGCGCTGCGCCGGTGACATGTCCAGGAAGCCGACGCCGTCCCGGATGTAGAAGCTCTGGTTCATCCACTTCCGCCACTCGGGGTCGTCCACCGTCTTGAGCGTCGTGGCGCGTTGTGGCGCGGTGAGGGACGCGAGAAAAGCCTCGGCGGCGGCGCGGACCGGCGCCGTGGACACGCCCGTCGACGTGATGCTGAAGAGGCCAGGCTCCACCTGGCCGTTGCGCGTGATGCCGCGAAACGGGTCGGCGAGGCCGGGCGTCTCCGCCTGCAGCGACAGCCGTTTCAGCACCTCGAGCGGGCGCTTCGGCGGCGCCGGCGGCCGCGACTGCGAGCGCACGGGATCGAGCGCGACAGCAACCATCATCGCGCTGCAGACGAGGACGTACAGAGCCAAGCGTCTCATGCGCCCGTCAGCATATGCCGAGCTGGGCCATCGCGGGCGTTGCCGCACGCGACACGTTTTCGCGCGCGCGTCACTCCTCGATGTATGGGCATCGCAGCGAAGCGCACAGACGTCGCGAATCCGCTCGGGCAGGTCGGCCTCGATCGCCTGATGGCGCTGACCAGCGGCCGGCCGAGATCGTCGTCGGCCTGATCGACGGCCGATTGCGATCGACCATCCCGGCTTCGACGGCGGGCGCATCCGGCTGATGACCGCGGCGCGGCCCGCCGGCGGCATCGCCGGCCGCCGCCAGCCACGGTACGTTCGTCGCGGCGTTCTCGTCGGCGCCGCGGCGAACGGGCGCCGGCGATTTGTCAGACTGTTCGCTGCTGTCGCGGCCGGTGTTCGCCGACGACGCAAGGGCGATGTGCGCGCGACGCCCGACGCGCTGGCGCCGCCATCGAGGACTGCGTCGACGCGGGCGCGAAATCCTGAACGTCAGCGCTGCGCTGACGCCGGCGCCGCCGCCGGTTCGGCGGCCTGACCAGCGCGCTCGACCGCGCCGCGCGCCGCGGGACGCTCGTCGTGTCGCTGCCGGCAACGACGGCATCGTCGGCGGATCGGCGCTGACACGCCATCCGTGGGTGCGTGCCGGTCGCGGCTGCACGACGCGGGGACCCGTCGCTATTCGAGCTTCGGCCTCGGCATCGGCCGGCGCGGCCTGTCGGCGCCCGGGCGATCGCATCACCAGCCTGGCGCCGCCGACGGCGTGACGACCTGGTCCGGCACGAGCGCCGCGACCCGTTCGTCACTGGCGCCGCCGCGCTGCTCTGATCGGCCGTGCGGGTGCTAGCGTCGACGCGATGCGGCATGCGCTGCTCGACGACGGGATACGGGCCGCGCACCACGTCGTCCGCCGCGGCTCGACGCTGGGCGCTACGCCCTCTGACGGAGCGCAGCTCATGAAGGACACCGACGATTCGCGCGCGAACACCCCGACGCCTCGCCCCCCTCGACGCGTGCCGGCTGCCGGGCTTCGCCGCCGACGAGGCCTCGGCCTCGGCGACGCGATCACGCGCGTACGCAGGCCATCGGCATCAGGCTCTGCGACGGCTGCAGCGCCGGGCGGCCGCCTCAACCACTGGATGGTCATCGGAGGCAGACATGAGTGACACGATGCAGACGATCGAGCGCCGTGCGCCACGTGCGGCGACGATCCCGGCGCCCGCCGGCGTCCTACGTCTACGCCTCGGCCGGATCGAGGCGCGCTTTCCCACGCCTCGCGATAGAGAAGGAGTTCGCTCAGGCCGTCGGGCCGCACCGGACGCCGGCTATCGCACCGATCAGCAGCTGTTCCACGACGTGCTGACGCGGAGCGAGCATCGCTACCTGGCGCGGCAGCTGTGCTGGGTGTTCACCGTGCAGGGGCTCGAGACTACCTGCTCGAGCCCGTCGACCCGGCGACCTGGATCTGCTGCTCGAGGCGATCCGCCCTCGCCGCGCCAGGCGACATGGACTGCATCATCGGCTCTGCGGGCAGCATCGCGCCGCCGGATCGTGCAACGGGCTGATGGTGCCCGATCGTCGCGGTGGAGCAGATCTACTCTTCGATCGACGATGCGCTGATCGGCGCCGATGCCGCGGCCGGATCGCATCGAGAAGGACGAGTTCGCGCCGCGCGAGGACGTCGATCGAGCGGATCGTGCAGATCGCGACAACGCCGGCGCACCGATGAGCACCGCGCCTGAACTACCTGGCGCTGCGCTATCCGGCATCTACGCCCGCGCCGAGCTTCGCCGCACATCGTCACGGCGTCGAGTGCGCCTCGCGCTGAGCGGGACCGTGGATCGTCGAGGTGATCTTCCGCTACACCACCGGGCGACGACTCCGAGAGTTTCGCGCGCGTAGACGTGACGAGGACGTTCCCGTTTCTGGTCAGCAAGCTGTCGCCCTAGATAGAGTTTTTGACAGTCGCGATTGTTTTCAGAAACTATGAGATTGCTTGCGTTCGATGCTATGATCGCTCTACGCCGCTTACCTACGCGCCGCCGACGCTCCGCCCCCGCCTCGTCCGCCAGACAAGTGCTCCAACTGCGACACATCTCGATGCTTTCCGACAACGCGCTTCCGAGGCGTCTGCACGCCTGCGCGAGGGCAACTGCTACGAGACGCCACCGTCCCGCGACCCCGATTCACATACACTGCTGCTTCACGCAGAATCCAGCGCCCCCAGCCGCTACACCTCCATCTCCATCGCGCTCGCTCTCCGCGCTTCGCCCTGAACTTTCCTATCCTGCTCCCGCCCCCTGCTCGCAACCTTCTCTGCACCAGCTATCAGCTGCCGGAACTGCACCTCATCGCACCGACGCCGTCTTCATCTGCAAGGACAACGGGCTTCTCATTCGAGCCAGCCTGATCCCGGCCGTATTCCCCGCGCGCCGCCGTTCTGCCCGCGCGCGCTTGAAGCGTCTGCGTGCACTCTCCTCGCGCGCGCGCCTCGACCTCCCGCACCCGCGCCACCCAGCCGAGCGCACCCTCCCGCCTTCGAACGCCGATGCCCGCACACAGTCTCCCTGACGCCGAGCGCTGCTGCTGCCGTGGACAGAGCGCCGCTCGGCGACGCCCCCGGCCAGTCGCCAGCGACCGGACGCCGCCGCGAGCTCCCGACGCGCCGCGACGCCCGCCACCCGCGCTCCGGGCGACGAGCCGGCGCCGCTACACGCGCGGGCCAGGCCGAGCGCGAGGACGCGCCGCGCGACCCCAACGCGGCGCCACGACGCGCGGCGGGAGCGCGGCGCCCGACAGCTGGCCGCGCTCGACCCGCCCGGCGAGGCGGCGCCCGGCCGGCGCGACCGAAGCCAGACGCGACCCCGGCGGGCAAACCAGCGGGCCGGCCGGCCGCCGACGCGGCGCGACCCACCGAGGCCGCCGCGCGCGAGGCGCGCGCCGAGGCGGACCGGCGAACGCCGAGGGCGCGGCGCGGCGCAACGCCAGGGCGGCCGAGACCACGAGGCGAGGCAGCGGGAACGCGCCACGCGCGGGCGCGCGGGCCCCGGCGCGCGGACGGAGGAGAGCGAGCTGCGCGCTCCGCCGCTGAGCTGTGCGACTCTGAGCTCTGTTTGCGCTACGCGCGCTAGTCTGTCGCGACTTTCTGCGAGCTCTGCGACATCGATTCGCTGTTGTCCGCTCTCGAGCTTTTTGCTGACTACTCTATTTTTTTTCTTTTTTTCTTTTTCGCTTTGCTTCGCGATGCGATTTTTTTGGCCGACATCGTTGTTTCTCTCTTCTCTTCTTTCTTTTTTCTCTTTTCTCTCTCTCTTCTTTTCTCTCTTTCTCTGCTTTCTTTCGTTCTTTTTTTTCTCTCTCTTTCTTCTTTTTCTCTTTTCTGTTCGCTTCTTTCTCTTTTCTCTTTCGCTTCCTTTCTCTTCGCTCTCGCTGCTTTTTCTCTCTATGCTGTGCTGGTGCGCTTCCCGGCTCAGGAGCGCTACGTTCGTGTTGCTATCGCGACCGTGCTCGGCGTCAGCCTGTCGAAGCTCGGCGATCACGCCCGGGCCCGTGCGCTGCAGGAGGAGTCGCTCGCCGTCGTCGACGCTAGCGGCTCGAGTCGCACCAGTTCGTCGTCCTGCGCGATCTCCTCCGACCGTCCGCGCCCAGAACGATTCCTCGACGCGGTGCGTGCGCTGACGGCACGCCTCGTCGCCGTGGGCGCCAAGCTCTCGCCGGGCGATCCAGGCCGATGCTGTTGAAGGAGCAGGCTCGCTCGGCTCGGTTCGCCGGCGACCTGGCCGCTGCCGAGCGTTCCTGCGCGATGCGATCGAGGTGAGCGATGTGTCGCGAGCGCTGCTCCGCGGTGAGGCCCTGCGCACCACCTACGCCGGCAACACCGCGATTTTTGTTGACGACGCCATCGACGTGGTGATGGCGTGGCACGCCGCCGAGCCAACGGCCGGCCACGATGCTCGTGCGGTGGTGCTGTTCGAGCAGTTTCGCGCCTGCGCCTTGACCGACCTGCTTGCCGGCGCCGAGGTCGACGTCGTGCCGCCTCGAGCCGGACTGGTGGCGCGAACGGCCACGCTGCAGCGCCAGGTGGCCGTCGCGACGCCGCCATCCGGGCGCCGGCACGACGCGGCGGCCCGCCCCCGCTCGCGCGCTCGAAGCCGAGATTGACGGCTACGCGCGCGATCTCGCCGTCATCGACGCGCGCGGCCCGCGACGCCAGCTCGCGGTATCGCGCCGCCACCGGTCCGCCGCTGGCGTCCTCGCCGCCATGCAGGCGCTGCTCGACGAGGACACCGTGCTGCTGGCGTTCGCGTGCAGCGAGCTGGGCGATCCGCTGGCGGTGACGCGGGCCAGCGTCGACGCCTTCGCCTGCCGCCGCTGGCGCAGCTCACGCCGGCGGTGCGGCGCGTCATCGACGCCATGCGCCGGACGGCACGGAGCCGCAGCCACGCGCAGCCGCCTCCGCTGCGCTCGGCCAGCTCTGCTCGGCCCGATCGCCGATCGCCTGCGTCAGCAGTGGCGCGGCCGTCGTCTCGCGATCGTCGCAGCGGCCCGCTGGATACGTCTGTTCGCCGCGATTGTGTCCCCGGTGGCGTCGCCACACCTGGCGCGGCGCCGGAATGGCTCGCGCTCCACAGATCGTCGTCCTGCCTCGGCGTCGGTGTTGAGCCTGCTGCGCGACGCGGGCACACGCGCCGTCCGACGCGCGACTCGTCGTCGTCGCCGATCCCGTCTACAGCGCCAGCGATCCGCGCGTTTTCGCGCTCGACCTGCCACGTCAGCGCCAGCCCCCGCCTCCGGCGCAGCGCGCTTCCGTGCCGGCTCGCGGGGCGACTTCGCGCGGCTCGTTTCTCGCGCCAGAGCGCGGCCCTGGCCCGGATCGCCGGGGCGACACCACGCAGCTCCTCGACTTCGACGCCCGCGTCGAGAGCGTCGGCCGCGCGGAGTCGCCGCGGCGCGCCGCTGCCTTCGCCACCCACGGTGTCCTCGACGCGGTGCGCCCGGAGCGATCGGCTCGTGCTGTCGCTGGTCGATCGGCAGGGCCGGCCGCGGGACGGCATCCTGCGGCTGAACGACATCTTCCGGCTGCAGCTCTCGGCCGAGCTGGTCGTGCTCAGCGGCTGCGAGACCGCCTGGGCCGCCAGCTTCGCGGCGAAGGCCTCGTCGGGCTGACACGCGCGTTCATGTCGCGGGCGCGCCACGCGTCGTGTCGAGCCTGTGGCAGGTCGACATCAGGCGACGCCGCGCTGATGACCGTTCTACGGCACATGGTGGCGCGGTTGCCGCCGGCGGCGGCACTGCGCGCCGCTCAGCTCGAGCTGGCCGCCGATCCGCGCTGGGCGGCGCCGTACTTCTGGGCCGGGTTCGTCCTGCATGGCGATTGGCGTTGACACGTGGCTTTGTCGGTTAGGAGCGGACGGTATAGTGTCTTGGCGATGGCCGTGCCGTGGGAGCTCACCGCTTCGGCGCTCGAGCGGCTCCTCGCCAGGCTCGATCCGGACGCGACTCGCGCCGCCGAGGCCTACGAGGCGCTGCGCCTCTCCCTGACTCGGTTCTTCGACTGGCGCGGCGCGCACTTCCCGGACGAGTGCGCCGACGAGACGATGAACCGGCTGGCGCGCCGCCTGGACGAGGGCGCCGCCGTCGCCGACATCCGGAGCTTCGCGCTCGGCATCGCCCGCCTCGTGCGGCTCGAGCGGGCGCGCAGCTCGCACGTGCGGCAGGACCAGCTCGACGAGCAGCGGATCGGGCCGGCGCTCGCGATTGATGGCGATCCGGAGCTGCGCCTGCACGAGTGCTTGGAGACCTGCCTCGCTCGTTGCCGGCGGACGCGCGGACCCTCATCCTCGAGTACTACTAGGTTCAGCGGCGGCAGAAGATCGATCGCCGCCTGCGCCTGGCCACGCAGCTCGGGCTTTCCGCCAACGCGCTGCGCAGCCGCGCGCAGCGCGTGCGGGATCGGCTGGAGCGCTGCGTCCGGACGTGTGCCGCCGGCCGGGTCGGCGACACGAAATCCGGCGTGATGCACTTTTCCACAGGTGACGCGACCGGCGATCGGCGACGCGCCACCGCCCTGCGACAGTCGGACGATGCTCCTTGACGTCGTGACGCCGAAGATCCGCCGGTATCTGCTCGGTGATCTGGACGAGGCAGCGCCACGGCGCTCGAGGACCGCTACGTCGCCGATCCGGCGCTGCTGGAGACACGTCCGAGCTGCGGAGGACGCGCTGATCGACGCTTTCCTGGAGGACCGCCTCGGTCCGGCCGATCGCGCTCGCTTCGAGGCGCACTACCTTGCGTCGCCGGTCCATCGCGATCGCGTCGCGATCCCGGCCTGCGCCTGCGGGCGGCGCGGCCGCCGCAGGCGTCCGGCTGCCGGTGCCGGGTTCTACGGTTGGATGGCGATGCCGCGGCGCTGGTGCTCGCGTCGCTCTGGATCGTCTCGCGCGCCAGCTCGCCGCCGCCGCAGCAGGTCGTGGTCCCGCAGGCGCCTTGATTGCAGCCCGAGGCTCCCGAATCAGCTCCGGCGCCCGCTCCGCTCCTCCGCTCGTGCCGGCCCCAGCCCCGGTCTGTACCGGCCCGGGCGGTCCTTGCTCTGACGCTCTCGCCGATCACGACCGCGGCGGCGATCGAGTCGACCCACGCGCGGCCGGCAGGGCCCGTCGATCTCGTGCTGCGGCTCGAAGGGACGCCCGCCGCGGCCGACCGCGCCTACGACGCCGAGCTGCAGACCGTCGACGGCCGGATGGTGTGGCGCGGCCGCAGCCGGGCGGCCGCTGCGGGGAGCGGCTTGCTCACCACGGTGCGCGTGCCCGCCGACACCCTGCCGGCGGACGACTACGTCGTGGTGATCGCGACGCCCGGCCGTGAAGAGCGCGGCCGCTACGTGCTGCGGCTCAGAACGCGCTGACCCCAGCCCATCTGCAGTAGGTGCGCTAGTGCATTGGCGGTATTGCCTGACGTAAAGGGCAAGCCTACTGTCTCGCCATCATGCTTTCTCCACGCGCGAATCGCCGCGCGTGGGTCCTCGTGTCGATGGCCGTCGCGCTGACGGTCGTCCGGCCGGGATCCGCGCGCGCGCAGACCATCGACGACGGCGTCATGATGGCCAAGGGCGAGCTCTTCGCCGGCGCCCTCTACACGCACGACCAGTGGGACCAGTACTGGGAAGGCGGGCTCAAACGTGACAACGGGAACATCGGAACGCTGACGACCCAATCGAACACGGTGGTCGGCGTCTACGGGATCACCGACCGGCTCAACCTGCTCAGCAACGTTCCCTACATCTGGACCGAAGCGAGCCGTGGCGTCCTGCACGGGATGAACGGCGTGCAGGACCTGTCGATCGCGGCGAAGTACAGCCTGCTCGAGCGCGAGGAATCGCCGGTCGGTGCGCTGCGCCTCATCGGCGTCTTCGCCGCCGCGTTCCCGTTGACCGACTACACGCCGGACTTCCTGCCCCTGTCGATCGGCAGCGCCAGCACGCGCCTGTCGTGGCGCGGCACGGCGAGCATGCAGGGCCGCGACGGGACGTTCGTCGACGCGTCGGGGGCCTTTACCTGGCGTTCGAACGTCACGCTCGATCGGCCGTACTACTTCACCAACGATCAGCTCTACATGACGGACGAGGTGAGCCTGCCGCCGGTCCTGGACGTCGGGGTGATGGGCGGCTTCCGCGGGCCGCGCCTCATGGCCGCCGCCACGGTGGTGGTGCAGCACATGTCGAGCGGCGGCGACATCCGGCGTCAGGACGCGCCGTTCGTCTCGAACCGCATGAACGCGCTGCGGGTCGGCGGCGTCGTCATGTGGCCGCTGCCGAAGCTCGCCCCGCTGGCCGTGCGGGCCTCCTACGCGCACACGGTGACGGGCCGCAACGTCGGCCAGTCGCACACCGTGTCGCTCGGGCTGGTCTACCGGTTCTACCTGCTCGGGAGACCCACACCGTGATGCCGTCTCATTCCCACCGGTCGTTCGCACGCCTGGTCGCGTGCGGTCTCGTCTTCGCGCTCGTCGCGGGCCACGCGCCGCGGCTCGCCGCCGCCGGCAACGATCCCGATGCCGGCACCTGGCGGATGGTCGTGATGACCAGCCCGGCGCAGATACCCGTGGCCCCGCCCACGTCCACGTCCAGTGCCGAGTACCAGGCCGAGCTCACCGCGATCAAGGCGGCGCAGGGCCGTCTCACGCGGGCACAGCAGCGGGCGATCGACTACTGGGGCGCCGGCGGCGTGGTCCGCTGGAACGAGACGATGCTGGAGATGGTGGCGCGCGCCGATTTGCCGCCTCCGCCGAACGCCGACGGCACCTATTCGGTGCCCGACGCGAACAACCCGTTCGCCGAGCCGCAGTTCCCGTTCGGGAACCCCCCGTACGCGGCCCGCGCCTACAGCTACGTCTCGGTGGCGCAGTTCGATGCGCTCAAGGCGGCCTGGCACTTCAAGTACCTCTACAACCGCCCGTCGCCGTCGGACGTCGACGGCGGCGTCCGCGCGCTGCTGCCGACCAACGGGCTGCCGTCCTACCCGTCCGAAGACGCGGTGCTCTCGGGTGTGACCGCCGAGCTCCTCAAGCTGCTGTTCCCGACCAACGTCGAGGAGATCAACCGCAAGGCGGCGGAGCAGCGCGAGGCCGCGCTGCTCTCCGGCCGGGCGACCGCCAGCGACCTCGCGGCCGGCCTCGCGCTCGGCAACGCCGTAGCGGCGCTGTTCACCGCCCGCGCCGCCACCGACGGCATGCGTACCGCTGGCGGCTCGCCGGCCCTGTTCGCGGCCCTCGCCGCGGCGGCGACCGCGCGCGGCGAGATCCCGTGGCGCAGCCTCGAGTCGCCACCGCGTCCGCCCATGCTGGCCGCGTTCGGCAGCGTCCGGGCGTGGATGATGACTCCGGCCAACATCCTCAACGAGCGGCCGGCGCCGCCGCCCTCGACGTCGTCGGCGCTGATGGCGCGAGAAGTCGAGGAGGTCCGCAACGCCGTCCGCAAGCCGACCCGCGAGCAGATCGCCATCGTCTACAAGTGGGCCGATGGTTTGAGCACGCCGACGCCGCCAGGCCACTGGAACGTGATCGCCGCGCCGCACATCGCCGCTGCCGGCTTCAGCGAGGTGCGGGCCGCGCGGGCCTACGCGCTCCTCAACATGGGCCTGCACGACGCCGCGGTGGCCTGCTGGGACGCCAAGTTCGCCTACTACAACCCGCGGCCCTCGCAGATGGATCCGCGCATCCGGACGATCATCGGCCTGCCCAACTTCCCGTCCTATACCTCTGGACACTCGACGTTCTCGGCGGCCGCGGCGGAGGTGCTGGCCTACCTGTTCCCGGCCGCGGCGGGAGAGTTCCATGCGCAGAAGGACGAAGCGGCGATCTCGCGGCTCTACGGCGGGATCCACTATCGCTCGGACATCGAGGTTGGCAAGGATCACGGCAGCCGGGTCGGCGGCTACACGGTGAGCTTCGCCCGGACCGACGGCGCCGATTTGTCGCGCTGAGGTGAGCCGCCCGCGTGTCGCGGGCGAGTGGCGCCGAGGAGGCCTGACACAGGGCCGTGCTATACCACGGCATGCCGCGCCCCCTGTCCCTGACGGTCGTCACCGCCGCGCTCGCCGTGCTCGTGGGCATGGCACCCCATGCCGCTCCACAGGCGCCACCCCCGGCGTGGGCAGGCGCGCCCGGCGCGCGGGTCCTCCTCGACGCGCACAACTGCTACCCGGACGGCGGCCGGTGGAGTGATCGGATCGACCGGGCGCTCGCGGCCGGCCTGCCGGTGGCGATCGAGCAGGACCTGGTCTGGTTCCGCGATCCGCGGAGCGGCGTGTCGCGCAGCATCCTGTCGCACGGCGAGCCGTTCACCGGGACCGAGCCGTCGCTGGCGACGCACTTCTTCGAGCGCATCCGGCCGGTCGTCGAGCAGGCACTCCGCGACGGCCGTCGTGAGACGTGGCCGCTCGTCGTCCTCAACCTCGACCTGAAGACCAACGAGCCGGAGCACCACGCGGCGATCTGGGAGACGCTGGGCACCTACGACGCGTGGCTCACGACGGCGGCGCGCGTCGCCGACGGCACGCGCCCCGCGCCGCTCGACGTCAAGCCCGTGCTGGTGCTGACCGGCAACCCCGACGCGCAGCAGGCGGCCTTCCACGATCGCGTTCCGGTCGGCGGGCGCCTGCGTGTGTTCGGCGCGATCCCGGTCGACGTCGAAGCCAAGGTGGGGAAGGGCAAGGAGGCGATCCCGAAGCTGGCCGGGCTCAGTCCGGCCGAGCTGATCGCGAGCGGCGCCACCAACTATCGCCGCTGGGTGAACTTCCCGTGGGCGGTGGTCGAGCGCGGCGGCCAGGCCGACGCCGGCGCGTGGACGCCCGCCGACGCGGCGCGCCTCGCGGCGCTCGCCGCGCTGGCGCACAGCCGCGGCCTGTGGATCCGTTTCTACACGCTCAACGGCCATGCCGAGGCGGACGATCGCGGCTGGACGGCGAGCTACAACTTCGGCTCGCCCGCCGCCGTCGAGACGCGCTGGCGCGCGGCGCGCGACGCCGGCGTGGATTTCATCGCCACCGACCAGTACCGAGGGCCTGGCGCGGATCCTGGCCCGTCCGGCCGCCCAGTCGGCGCCGCCACCCGCGGCCTCGCCCGCCGCCGGCCCCCGCCCCCGCCTCCACGCAGCGCCCGGGCGTGCAGGGACGCGGCGTCACGCTGCTGCCCAACGGCTGGCGCATCAGCCCGGCGGGCCGGCACCTGCAGGCCGGCGATTTCCCGCTGTCGATGACGGCGAGCCCGGATCGGCGCTATCTGATCGTCAGCAACAACGGCTGGTCGACGCCGTCGCTGACCGTCGTGGACACCCAGCGCTGGGCGATCAAGGCCAAGGTGCCGGTCGAGCACGCGTGGCTCGGCCTGGCGTGGGATGCCGCCGGCAAGCGGCTCTACTCGGCCGGCGCGGCCGAGAACACCGTCCGCGTCTTCGACTACGCCGCTGGCGCGTTGAAGCAGGGCACGCCGCTGGTGGTGGCGCCGCCGGCGCTGCGGCTGCCGCCGGGCACGACCGACATGGCCGGGACCGGCTTCATCGGCGGCCTCGCGATGAGCGGGGACGGCAACGACGCTCTATGCGGTGCACGTCTTCGGGCGGGCGATCAGCGCGATCGATCTGGCGACCGGCGCGGTGCGCGTCACCGCGACCCTTCCGGCCGAGCCCTACACGGTGGTGCCGGCTGCGGACGGTCGGCGCGTCTTCGTCTCGCTGTGGGGAGGCGCGAGGGTGCTGGCGCTCGACGCGACGACGCTGGCGGTCACCGGCGAGGTCGAGGTCGGCGGCCACCCCAACGCGATGGCGCTGTCGAAGGACGGCCAGCGCCTGTTCGTCGCCTGCGCCAACACCAACAAGGTGTGGGTGCTCGACACCGCCGGCTTGATCGCGCGCGAGCAGATCGGCGTCTCGCCCTTCCCCGAGGCGCCGCCGGGAACGACCCCGAACGCGCTCGCGGTGTCGCCGGACGGCGACACCCTTGCCGTCGCCAACGCCGACAACAACACAGTCGCGATGATCGACATCGAGCAGCCGGGCCGCAGTGAGGTCGAAGGCTTCATTCCGACCGGGTGGTATCCGACCGCCGTGCTGTTCGACGAGACCGGACGGCGGCTGTTCGTGCTCAGCGGCAAAGGCCTGATCGGGCAGGCCAACCCGCGCGGCCCTGCGGGAGTCAGCCCGACCGCCGAGGGCCAGTTCACGGGGCAGATGCTGCAGGGCACCGTGTCGGTGATCGACGTGCCGGACGCGACGCGCCTCGCCGCGCACACGGCCCGCGTCGTCGAGCTGTCGGCCTACACCGACGCGAAGAAGCTGACGCCGGCCGGCGCGCCGGCGGCCTCGCCGATTCCGCGCCGCGTCGGCGATCCCTCGCCGATCAAGCACGTGTTCTACGTGATCCGCGAGAACCGCACCTACGATCAGGTGCTCGGCGACCTCGAGCAGGGCAACGGCGATCCGACGCTGACCATCTTCGGCGAGGACGTCACCCCGAACGCGCACGCGCTGGCGCGCCAGTTCGTGCTGTTCGACAACTTCTACGTCGACGCCGAGGTCAGCTACGACGGCCACGCGTTCTCGACCGGGGCCTACGCCACCGACGTGGTCGAGAAGCTGTGGCCGACCAACTACGGCCGGCGCGGCGGCGTGTATCTCAGCGAAGGCGGCTACGGCGATCGCAACCCGTACGGCAACCTGTCGGCGCCGAGCGACGGCTACATCTGGGACTTCGCGACCCGCGCCAACGTCAGCGTGCGGAGCTACGGCGAGTTCGCCGACTGGGCCGGCACCAACCCGGACGGCACGCGTCGCGTCGAGGCGACCGTCCCCGGGCTGAAGGGCAAGGTCCATCCCACCTACCCGCCTTACGATCTGTCGATTCCCGACGCCAGGCGCATCGACGTGTGGCTGGAGGAGTTCAAGCAGTTCGAGGCGAATGGCGAGCTGCCGCGGCTGAACATCATCCGCCTGGGCAACGATCACACCTACGGCACGCGGCCGGACGCCCCGACGCCGCGGGCGATGGTGGCGGAGAACGACGTCGCGCTCGGCCGGCTGGTCGAGGCGATCAGCCGCAGCCGGTTCTGGAACGAATCGGCGATCTTCGTCCTCGAGGACGACGCCCAGAACGGGCCCGACCACGTCGACTCGCACCGCTCGCCGGCGTTCGTCATCAGCCCGTTCACGAAGCGCGGCGCGGTCGACAGCACGCTCTACACCACGTCCGGCATGCTGCGGACGATGGAGCTGATCCTCGGCCTGCCGCCGATGAGCCAGTACGACGCCGCGGCGACGCCGATGTACGGCGCATTCCAGACCACGCCGGTCGCGACGCCGTACACGGCGCTGCCGGCGCGCGTGCCGCTCGACGAGAAGAACGCGGCCAACGCCTGGGGCGCGGAGGCCTCGCTGGCCATGAACTTCACCGAGGCGGACATGACGCCCGAGTACGAGCTGAACGAGATCCTGTGGAAGTCGGTCCGCGGCGCCGACTCGCCGATGCCGCCGCCGGTGCGCGCCGGCTTCATCAGGGTCATCGACGACGATGACGATGAAGCCGACAGCGAGGTCGAGAGCAAGGACGAGGACAAGGGCGAGGGCAAGACCAAGCCTGCGCCGGCGTCCAGACGCAAGCCCTGAACCTCCGCGGCAGGCCGATCGAGGCGCGATGACGGCGATCCGATCCGGTACGCTCACGGCGCTCTTCCTCTACGACGTCGCCGAGGCGGCGCGGCTCGGTGACGTCGGCACCGTCGTCGCCTCGGCGGCACCGGCGCGCCTGTCGCCGCGCCCCGACACGCCGGCCTACATCCAGTACGTCCAGCCGCCGCTGACCATCGACGGCGAAGGGCTCGGCCTGACCGCGGTCGGGGGCAGCGCCGTCCGCTTCAAGGTGTTCGACTACGGCGTGATCTCCGTCGCCATCTCGCGGCCGCTGCCCGCGACCTGGCCGGAGCTGCTGCAACTCGGCCTGCGCTGGCACGACGATCCGTCCCTTGCGGCCTCCGCGGAGCGATGCGCACGCGAGCTGGTCTCGCGGATCCACGACTGCCTCGAGCAGCCGAACGACGCCTGGATTGCCGAGGACTACCTTGTGTTCGGCCTCCACGAGCTCGAGGGGACGCCCTCGGCGGACGACGTGCTGCGGGACCACGGGCAGGACATCGCCCGCCTGCTCCGGGGCGAGCACGACCCGTTGAGCGGGCAGGAGAGCGAGGAGGTCCTCCGTCATCGGCTCTCCTACCTCGCCAACGATCTGGTGATCCCGACGTGGAACGCGGCGTTCGTCTACGACACCGAAGCCGACGCCCAGGCGCCGCTCGAGCTCCTCGAGTACGCCAACTCGCAGCTGTTGCAGTTCCGTGCCTACGACGGCCTGCTCGAGCGCCAGCTGGCCCGGATTTACCCGCAGCTCCAGGCGCCGCGCTGGCGCGGGAGCTTCAGCCGGCGGCATGCCCGTGCCGCCCGCGAGCTCCACTCGATCTTCATCGACGTGAACGAGCTGACCGATCGCACCGAGAACGCCCTGAAGATCGTCGGCGACGTCTACGCGGCGCGCCTCTTCACGCTGGCGGCGGCCCGCCTGGGCCTCGATCAGTGGAAGGCCAGCGTGCAGGAGAAGCTCGCGACGCTCGACGCCATCTACCGCTTCTCCGTCGAGCAGGCCTCCCTGGTGCGCGGCGAGTTCCTTGAAGCCACCGTCGTCCTGATCCTCCTCTTCGAGCTAATCTTCTTCATCCGCGATCTCCTGAAATGACACGCGACCGGGAAGGCTGCCCCCCAGCAGACTTTCACGGCGCTGTCACGAAATGACCACGGGCCACCACGTCTCCTCGACGGATCGCAGGGATCCGCAGATCCGGAGAGACGCACATGGCTCAGTGGTTGGCGCGCGGCACGGCGGTCGTCGGAGTCCTGGTCCTCGAGTGGGTGTCGAACGGCTACGGTCTGCCATCCGCATCGCCGCCGCTCCCGGCGCCGCAGGCGCAGGTGAGGCCGGCCGCCTTGAAGAAGGGCGAGCAGGGCCGGACCATTGAAACGCTGGCGCAGCTGCCGCTGCGCTTCGAAGCCAACGCCGGCCAGTTCGACGACGGCATCCGCTTCGCGGCGCGCGGCGTCGGCTACGGCGTTGCCCTGACGCCGACCGGTGCGACCCTCGGCCTGACATCCTCGACGGGGACGACCGCCGCGGTGGCGATGACCGTCGTCGGACGCGACGGCGCCCCCGCCGCGGCCCGCCGCGTCGACGGCCGCGAGCCGCTGCCCGGCGTCGTCAACCACATCATCGGCTCCGACCGGACGCGCTGGCACACGGGCGTCGAGCAGTTCGCCCGCGTTCGCCAGGCCGGCGTCTACGACGGCATCGATCTCGAGTTCTACGGCAACCAGCAGCGCCTCGAGTACGACTTCCTGGTCGCGCCCGGCGCCGATCCCGCGGCCATCCGCGTCCGCTTCGACGGCGCCGAGCGGGTCGAAGTGGACGGTAGCGGTGATCTGCTCGTGCACGTGCCCGGCGGCGAGCCGCTGCGCCAGCAGGCGCCGATCAGCTATCAGGTGATCGACGGGACGCGCCACGAGGTCGAGAGCCGCTACGTGACGCTCGGGGCGAACGACGTCGGCGTCGCTGTCGGCGCCTACGATCGCGCCGAACCGCTGACGATCGACCCGGTGCTGATCTACTCGACGTTCTTCGGCGGCACCGCCCAGGAGCGCGCCTTCGACATCGCCCTCGATCCGGCGGGCAACATCTACATCACGGGCAGCACGATCAGCACCGGCACGCTGCCGGTGACGCCGGGCGCCCAGCAGGGCACCAAGCCGGGGCTGGCCGACGCGTTCGTTGCGAAGTTCAACGCCGCCGGGACGGCGCTGATCTACTGCACCTACCTCGGCGGCTCGGGAGACGACATGACGCGGTCGTTCCGGCCCGGGCGCATCGCGGCCGACGCCACCGGCAACGCCTACGTGGCCGGCGACACGAGCTCGGCCGACTTCCCGGTCGGCGGGGCGGGCGCGGACACGACCTACGGGGGCGGCCTGACCAACCCGAGCGACGCGTTCTACGTGAAGCTCGGCCCGACCGGCGCGTTCCTCTACGGCACCTACATGGGCGGGACCGGCTACGAGCTGGCCACCGGCATCGGTGTGGACAGCGCGGGCAACGTCTACGTCAGCGGCGGCTCGACGTCCGATGGCGTCACCTTCCCCCAGACGCCGAACGCCTTCAGTGGCACCCCGGTGAGCTACGAAGCCTTCCTCGCCAAGTTCAACGCCGCCGGCACCAAGGTGTACTCGACGTTCTACGGCGGCAGCGGCGGCGAGAGCTACTGGTTCGTTGCCGGCGGCCTGGCCATCGACGATCAGGGCCGCGCCTACATGACCGGCGACACCTACAGCACCAACCTGCCGACCCCGAACGGCTTCCAGACCACGTTCGGCGGCGGCAACGCCTACGACGCCTACGTGGCGGTGTTCGACACGACGCTGTCGGGCCCCGCGTCGCTCATCTACGCGACCTACCTCGGGGGCACCGGCACCGACATGGGCATGGGCATCGCCTACATCGGCAACCGGCAGATCTACGTCGTCGGTGAGGCCGATGCCGGCTTCCCGATCGCCAACGCCCTCGACCCCACGTTCAACGGCGGCGGCAGCGACGGGTTCGTGACGCGCCTCGACACGTCGCAGGTCGGCGCCGCGTCGATGATCTGGTCGACCTTCATCGGCGGCACGCTCAACGACAAGTTCTACGACGTCGCCGCGGACGCCTCCGGCAACGCGCACATGACCGGCGAAGCGCAGTCCGCCGACTATCCGCAGGTCGGCGCGATCTCGACCCATCTCAACCTGACGCAGCCGACGGTCGGACGCATCAATGCCGCGGGCACGACGCTGCTCTTCTCGTCCCTCTTCGCCGGTGGCGGGAACGGCAAGGGCGCCATGGCGGTGACGACCAACGCCGCCGGGGATTCCTTCGTGGCGGGCTACACCAACAACGACCGGACCAACCCGTCCGATCCGATCGGCTTCCCGATCGCCAACCCGTTCCAGGGCACCTACGGCGGAGGCGGCATGGACGCCTGGGTCTCGCGCATCGGCAACGGCGCCGACCTGCTGCTGACCAAGACCGCGACGCCGGAGCCGGTCTCGACCGGCGGCACGCTCACCTACACGCTGACCATCACCAACCTGTCGTCCGATCCGTCCATCGCCGTGACGCTGGCCGATCCGCTGCCGGTGGGCACGACGTTCGGGACCTGCATCGCCACCGCCGGCGGCGTGTGCGGCGGCTCGGGCAACAACCGGACCGTCACCTTCGCCTCCATCGCCGGGGCATCGTCGGCGACCGTGACCATCACCGCGACCGTGAGCGCCGCGATGGGCGCGACGCTGGTCAACACCGCCGTGGTCGCGGCCGCGACGTTCGACCCGGTGACGGCCAACAACACCGCCACCGCGACGTCGCACACGCCCGGCGTGAACCCGAGCGACACCGACAACGACGCGCTGCCCAACGACTGGGAGACGCGCTACGGCCTCGATCCGAACTCCGGGGCCGGCGTCAACGGCGCCGGCGGCGATCCGGATGGGGACGGCCGCACCAACTTCCAGGAGCTCACGGAGGGGTCGCACCCGCGCGGCTTCGTGATCACGTATCTCGCCGAGGGCGCGACCGGCTCGTTCTTCGACACGCGGATCGCCCTGGCCAATCCGACCGCCACGACCGCCCGCGTGCTGGCCCGCTACCAGAAGGACGACGGCACCGTGGTGTCGGACGCGCGCACGATGCTGCCGTTCAGCCGGCTGACCATCGACGTGGACGCCGTCGCCTCGATGGCGAGCGCCGCGTTCTCGTCGCTCATCGAAGCCGACGTCCAGGTGGTCGCGGATCGCACGATGACGTGGGGCACCGGCGGCTACGGCAGCCACGCCGAGCGCGGCGTGCTGACTCGCACGGCGACCACGTGGTTCCTCGCGGAAGGCGCCACGCACGGCAGCTTCGACCTGTTCTACCTGATCCAGAACCCTGGCCCGGTGGCCGCGGCGGTCGAGATCGCCTATCTGCGCCCGGCGCCGCTCACCCCGATCATCCGCCCCTACGTGGTCGGCCCGAACAGCCGCCAGACCATCCGCGTCGACGACGTGCCCGGCCTGGCCGAGACCGACGTCTCGGCGGCGATCCGCACGACCAACGCGGTGCCGATCATCGTCGAGCGGGCGATGTACTTCACGCGGCCGGATCAGGTCTACGCGGCCGGACACGAGAGCGCCGGCGTCACGGCGCCGCAGACGCGGTGGTTCCTCGCCGAGGGCGCGACCGGGTCGTTCTTCAACATGTTCATCCTGATCGCCAACCCGAGCACCGACGCGGCGTCCGTTCAGATGGAGTACCTGCTGACCAACGGCCAGACGATCACGCGGACGCACGCGGTCGGCGCCGGCAACCGGCTGACGCTGAACGTGGCCGAGGAGGCGCCGCAGCTGGCGTCGGCCAACATGTCGACCGTAGTCACGTCCACCAACGGCGTGCCGATCGTCGTCGAGCGCGCGATGTGGTGGCCGGCGCCGGGCTTCAACTGGCAGGAAGCGCACAACAGCCCGGGCGAGACCGTCACCGGCACGCGCTGGGCCGTGGCCGAGGGCGAGTCGGGCGGACCGAACGGCATCCAGACCTACCTGCTGATCGCCAACACCTCGACCTTCGCCGGCACCGCGCGCGTGCTGCTGGTGTTCGAGGACGGCACGACGGCGGAGAAGCTGTTCTCGCTGCCGGCGAGCAGCCGGACCAACGTCAGCATCGACGTCGAGTTCCCGGCCGCGGCCGGGAGGCGCTACGGCGCGCTGATCGAGACGCAGGGCGCCACGCCGGCCCAGGTCGTCGTCGAGCGCGCGATGTACGCGAACGCCAACGGCATCATCTGGGCGGCCGGCACGAACGCGCTGGCGACCAGGCTGCCGTAGCGGCGGTTCAGGCGGGTGGCAGGCGCGCGGCGAGCGTCTGCGCCCGCGTGAACAGGCTCGGCTGGCCGAGCCACTTGGCGATCGCTTCGAACTCCGGCGCCGGGCCGCGCCAGCGAAGCTCGTCGATGCCGGCGACCGTCGGCGCGTCGAGACGCAGCGTGGCCAGCGTGCGGAACAGCATCGCCTGATCGCGGTGCGCGGCGAGCGTCGCCCCCAGCGCGGAGGCGCCGCGCACGGTCACGTCCCACTGCGAGGGGCGATCCGGGATCTGGTCGATGCGCCCGTAGTGGGCGAGCACCGCCGCCGCCGACTTGGCGCCCCAGCCGGGCAGGCCGGGGTAGCCGTCGGCGGAGTCGCCGACCAGCGCGAGGTAGTCGGGAATCGACGCCGGCGGCACGCCGAACTTCTTCACCACGCCGGCTTCGTCGCGCATCTGCCTGGCGCGCCGGTCGAACTGCACGACGCGCTCGCCGAACACGCACTGCGCCAGGTCCTTGTCCGGCGTGCAGATCAGCACGCGCGCGACGCGCGGATCGGCGGCAGCCACCGCCGCCGCGGCCGCCAGCGCATCGTCGGCCTCGAACTCCACCATCGGGAACACGACCACGCCCATCGCCGACAGCGCCTGCTCGAGCGGGTGGAACTGCGCCAGCAGCGCCTGGTCGATGCCCGCCCCGGTCTTGTAGCCGGGCCAGAGGTCGTTGCGGAACGACTCGATGACGTGGTCCGTCGCCACCGCCAGGTGCGTGGCGCTGTCCCCGAGCAGGTAGAGCATCGAGGCGAGGACGCCCTGGATCGCGGCGACCTCCATGCCGTCCGCGTTTTTCTCCGGCGGCACCGCGTAAAAGTGCCGGAAGAGCTCATAGGTGCCGTCGACCAGGTGGATCAGCATGGAGGGGTAAGTATCGTGACACATCGCCGCACCGGTCCGATGGCCATCACCGCCGGCGCTTCCCGCCGACGCTGCCGCGCATCTATACTGCTGACGGTTTGGAGATCGGTCTGCCTGCAGGGCGCCGTCGCCGCCGGCGCCAGCGGGCTCCGGTTTCGGCCGGCGTCATCCTCGCCATCCTGACGCTCGTCGCCGCGCGGCCCGCGTTCGCCGCACAGGGCGGAGCTGCGCAAGGTGGGGCTGTGCCGGGGCCGCGATCGGCGCCGGTCACGGCGATCGCCGAGCCGATCGCGATCGACGGCGTGCTCGACGAGCCGGCCTGGCGCTCGGCGCCGCCGATCGGCGAGCTGGTGCAGCGGCAGCCGACCGAAGGCGCCACGCCGAGCGAGCGCACCACCGTCACGCTGCTCGCCGACCGCGATCGGCTCTACATCGGCGTCGTCGCGTTCGACAGCGAGCCGGCGCGCGTCCTCGGCACGCAGATGGCCCGCGACGCCGTGCTCGGCGCCGACGATCGCATCGAGATCCTGCTCGACACCTTCCGCGATCAGCGCAGCGCCTTCTACTTCGCGACCAACCCTGCCGGCGCGCTGGTCGACGGCCTGATCGCCAACGGCCAGTTGAACACCGAGTGGGACGCGATCTGGGACGTGCGCGCCCGCCGCACGGCCGACGGCTGGGTGGCCGAGTTCGCCATCCCGTTCAAGAGCCTCAGCTTCCCGGAAACCCGGTCGGTGTGGGGCTTCAACGTCGCCCGCCACGTCTATCGCAAGCTCGAGGAGAACCGCTGGTCCGGCGCGCGCCTCGACTCGACGTTCGCACAGGTGGCGGAAGCGGGGGAGATCACCGGTCTCGCCGGGCTGACGCAGGGCATCGGCCTCGACGTCCGTCCGTTCATGGCCGGACGGTGGCTGAGGCAGGACGACCGCGGCGTGACGACGGGCAAGCCGGGCCTCGACCTGTTCTACAACATCACGCCGAGCCTCAAGCTGACCGCCACGGTCAACACCGACTTCGGCGAGACCGAAGTCGATGCGCGGCAGATCAACCTGGCGCGGTTCTCGGTGCTGTTCCCCGAGAAGCGCGCCTTCTTCCTGCAGGGCGCGGGCGTGTTCGGGTTCGCCAGCATCGGACCGGAGCCGGCCGGGGGCATCCCGGTCCACGGCGCCGACGTGTACCCGTTCTTCAGCCGCCAGATCGGCCTCTACGGCGGCGAAGAGGTGCCGATTGACGCCGGCCTCAAGCTGACCGGGACGGTCGGCCGCACCGACATCGGCGTCCTCGACGTGCGCACCGGCGACATCCCCGGTGTCGAGGGCAAGAACTTCTTCGTCGGCCGCATCAAGCGCAACCTGTTCACGCAGTCCTACATCGGCGCGATGGTCACCGACGGCAATCCCGCGCCCGGCCGATCGGGCCAGACCTACGCCGCGGACGTGCGGCTGGCGACGTCGCGCTTTCTCGACCGGCCGCAGAACTTCGTCGTCAACGCCTACGCCGCGCGCAGCGTCAACGAAGGCGTCTCGACGCGCGACTGGTCGTATGGGTTCTCGGCGGCGTACCCGAACGACGTCTGGGTCGCGCAGCTGGTGGTGCGGGACATCCAGCAGAACTTCAAGCCGGCGCTCGGCTTCGTGCAGCGCGACAACGTGCGGCTGTTCCGCACCGCGTTCAGCTGGAACCCGCGGCCGAAGGACTTCCTCAACATCCAGCAGCTGAACCACGACATCTACTACACGCACTTCACCCGCCTCGACACCGGCGAGACCGAGAGCTGGGACCTCTACGTGACGCTGCTCGACTGGCACTTCAAGTCGGGCGACAACCTCCACGGCCTGATCGACTTCAACCCGACCTACGAGCGCCTGTTCGAGCCGTTCGAGATCTGGACGGGCGTGCGGCTCCTGCCGGGCGAGTACCGGTTCACGCGCTTCCGCAGCAACCTGCTGTCGACGGCGACCAAACGCCGCCTGTCGGCAAGCATCAACTTCCTCTACGGCGGCTACTGGTCCGGCGAGGCGGAGCAGGTGATTGCCAGCGCCATCTACAAGCTGCCGCCGCGCCTGACGCTGTCGGTCACCGCGAACCAGACGTTCGCGCGACTGCCGGAAGGGCACTTCATCGCCCGCATCTTCAGCGCCAACGCCAACTACACGTTCTCGCCGACCCTGTCGCTGACGAACCTGGTGCAGTTCGACAACCGGTCGCGCAACCTGGGGTGGCAGAGCCGTCTGCGCTGGACGCCACAGCCGGGCAACGACCTGTTCGTCTCCTTCAATCAAGGCTGGATTCAGGAGGAAGGGCGCGAGGATCTGCGGTTCCGTGTCGAGGACACCAGGATTTCGGCCAAGATTCAGTATTCGGTGCGCTTCTGATGCCTGCTGCCGCCACCTGGATCGATCGTCCCGACGCGCTCGCCGCGGCCGCTGCCCGCTGGCAGGCCGGTGCGGCCGACATCGCCCTCGACACCGAGTTCGTCTTCGAGCGGACCTACCGTCCGCGGCTCGGCATCGTCCAGATCGCCATCGCCGGCGAGATCGCGTTGGTCGACGCGGTGCGGATTCCCGACCTGTCGGCGCTCGGCCCGCTCCTCGCCGATCCGGCCCGCCGCAAGCTGCTGCACTCGGGGTCGGGCGACCTGCCGATCCTGCGTCGCGCCGGCGGCGCGGCGCTGCGCGGCCTGCTCGACACACAGATCGCGGCGGCGTTCGCCGGTCTCGGCCCGTCGCTGTCCTATGCCGCGCTGGTGAAGACGCTGCTCGGCGTCGAGCTCGCCAAGCACGAGACGCGCACCGACTGGCTGCGGCGTCCGCTGTCGCCCGATCAGCTGCGCTACGCCGCCGAGGACGTGGAGTACCTGCCGGCGGTCGCGGCCGACCTCGAGGAGCGGCTGCGCGTGCTGGGGCGCCTCGAGTGGGCGCTCGAGGATTCGGCGACGCTCGCCACGCTCGACGGCGACACACCCGACCCGGCGGTCGCCTGGCGGCGCGTCAAGGGCCTCGATCGCCTGAACACGACGTCGCGGGCGGTGGCGCGCGCGCTGGCCGCCTGGCGCGAGCGCGAAGCCGAGCGGGCCGACCTGGCGCGGCCCTTCCTGCTGCGCGACGAAACGCTGCTCGCGATCGCCAAGCGCGACGCCCTGGATCCAGCGGACGCCAAGGCCCTGCCCGGTTTCGACGCGCGGCGCCACACGCACCTGGCGCCGCGGTGGGCCTCGGCGCTCCAGGCGGCGCGCGCCGAGGTCGAGGCCGGCATTGCGCCGCCCGAGGATCCGCGGACGCCGGCCGACGTCCGCGAACGCCAGGACGCCCTGGGCGTGCGCGTCGCCGCGCTGGTCACGCAGAAGGCGACCGAGCTTGGCCTGCCCGGCGAGCAGTTGCTGTCGCGCCGGCAGCGCGAACGCGTCGTCGAGACGTGGCTGCGCACCGGCGGCTCGCTGGCGGCCACGCTCGGCGGGTTCCGCGGCGCCGTCCTGGGCGCCGAGCTCGACGCCCTCACGCTCGAGGGCGACGCGCCCGCCGCGGCTGCGCCACCGTAGTCCCCTGGCTGCTGGGTCCTCGACGGGCGCGACTAGGAGCCCGGGCGTTTCACCGCGCGCTCCTGGCCGGCGCCACCGGCATGCCCAGGTAGTAGCTGGTCATCGGGACGTGCGGGTAGCCCATCGAGCGATGGGTGACGTCGTTCCGGTAGAGCGGATCCTGCATCAGGCAGACGCGCCGGCTGGTGGCGGGAATCGGCGTGCTGTAGATGCGAAGCGTGCCCGCGGCGAAGGTGACGATCTCCTCGCGCCAGTCGCCGGTGATGTCGGCGACGTGCTGCACGCTGCCCTCGGTCGCCGCCAGCTCCGCGCCCTTCCACTTCGAGACGCGGCCCTTGCTGTGCAGCTCACGCAGCAGGTCCGCGTCCCACCACACCAGCTCGTTCTGTGGCGGCGGCGGACCCTCGAGGGCCTGCCCGCCGGCGGTGTAGAAGAACCGGTCGCCCCACAGCTCCATGCCCGGATGCGCCGGATCGATGTCGCCGGCGAGGCCTCCGGCCACCTGGTTGTCGATGACCGGCTCCGGTGTCCCGAAGATCAGCGCCCCGCTCTTCGCGTCCCACAGGCTGACGCCGTTCTGCGGGTGCGGGTCCTCGAGCGTGTACCAGATCTCGAGGCCCTGCCGCCGCGGATCGATGTCGGACAGGTAGAAGCGGTCGCCGTGGCCCATGCCGGTGCTCCACAGCGTGCGGCCGTCGTGATCGATGGCGATCGAGCCGTTCAGGATCTCGTCCTGGCCGTCGCCGTCGATGTCTCCGACCTTGATGCTGTGCTGGCCCTGGCCCTGGTACTTGAACGGGGCGCGCTCGTTCGTCCACCGCCACAGCTTGCGCAGCTTGCGATCCTGCAGCGTCCAGGCGTCGACGCGCATCATGCCGTAGGTACCGCGGACAACGAGCAGGCTCGGCGTCTTGCCGTCGAGATAGCCGACGCCCAGCATGTGCCGGCTCGATCGGTTGCCGCTGTAGTCGGCCCACTCGGTCGCCTTGCCGCGCTCGATCCACGGCGCGCTGTCGATCTCCTTGCCGGTGGTGCCGTCGTAGACCACGAGCGACTCGGGCCCGTCGAGGACGAAGCCCTTGCCGCCGTCGAACGCCTCGGCCTGCGTCGCCGCGTAGGGCGCGCCGCGCACCGCGACTTCCGCCTTGCCGTCGCCGTCCAGATCGCGCACGACCATCGGCGAGAACCAGATGCCGTGGTTGATGTTCCAGCCGAGGTCGACGCGCCACAGGAAGCGGCCGGTGCGGCCGTCGTAGGCGTCGAGCTTGTAGCTGGCGGTGCTCGGCCGGACGCGGCCGGGATCGATGTTGCCGGCCGGGTGCTTGACCACGAAGTCGTAGGCGCCGTCGGCGTTCAGGTCACCGATGCCGACGCGGTCGACGCTCTTCACGTCGTCGCGGAGCGGGATCGCGTGGAACGGGCGCGCCGTCGCGCCGGCCGGCACGCTCACCTTGACGGGCGTCTCCGCCGCTCCGGCGCCCGCCGGCACCACCCAGTAGGTGAGCGCCTGGTCGCGCGGGGCGGCCGTGTCGGTGTAATCGGTGGTCGCCGAAATCGGCCGTGCCGTGACCTTGACCGGCGCGCCGCCCTCCGCCTGCCGGAAGACGTCGAAGGCGACGGTCGCGGCGTCGCTCTTCAGCAGGCGCCACGAGAGATACACGCCGCGCGCGCCGACGGGCTGTGCGTCCAGGCCGCGATCGAGCGTCTCCTCGATCCGGGTCGTCGCCCAGCCCAGGGGGACGCCGGGCGTGTAGAGCGGATCGATCGCGTAGAAGCTCAGGTTCGGCGGGATCTCGTTCGCCGACAGCGGCCGCATCGTGTTCGCGTTGTCCGCGGGGGGGCGGACCGCTTCCTCCGCCTTGGGCGCCGGCTGTCCCTGCGCCTGCGCCCGCAGATGGAGCGTGGCGGCCGCGACGATCCCCATCACCGCGACCGCCGCGGCGGCCACACCCCCCGTGGTTCTTGTCAGCATCGCAAGTCCACCCGTATCAGAAGTCCACCCGCACCTTGATTTGCCCCACGCGCGGCTGGTTCGTCTGCGAGCTGACCCGGCCGAAGTTGGCATTCGTGATGGTGGTGTTGATGCCGCCGTAGACCACCGTGTTGAACAGGTTGAAGATCTCGGCCCCGAGGCGGAGCTTCAGCCGCGCGTGCAGCACGAAGTCGCGCTGGATGCTCAGATCCTGGTTGACGCTGCTCGGGTTGCGCAGGTCATGGGCGAGCGTGCGCGGCGTGTTGCCGTAGGTGAACGCCGGCGCCGCCACGAAGGCGTTGCGGTCGATGTAGGTGGGCGGCGCCGTCCCGAGGACGTCGCCGTCGCCGTAGTCGCCGTTGATGCGGACGGGGCCCGAGAAGTCCGGGTTGAAGTCGACGTAGCACGTACCGGCGTTCGGCAGGTTGCAGGGGCCGAGGATCGCGCCGAGCGGCCGGCCCGATCGGAACTGCGTGATCCCCGACACCTGCCAGCCGCGGATCAGCGCCGCCACGAAGGCATTGCCGCTGCCCGGCTGCCCCTCCTTCCCGAACGGCAGGTCGTAGACCGCCATCAGGTTGAAGATGTGCGGCTGGTCGTTGACGCCAACCGCCCAGTCCTGCGCGAAGTCGTAGCCAGTGCGCGCGGCGAGGTCGTCCTCGGTGCGGCTGAACGTGTAGTTGGCGTTGAGGATCAGGCCGTGCCAGCGCCGCTGCTCCATGGTCAGCTGGAGCGAGTGGTAGTCCGAGGTGGCGACGTTGCCGTAGACGTCGGTCACGCCGGAGTACTGCGGGAACGGGCGCAGCATCTGGCCGATCGTGCCGGAGAAGTTGGCGTAGGGCAGCGCGACGTCGGGCACGATGGCCCGGGCCGCCGCGATGTTGGCGGCGTTGGCCGTCTGCGTCAGCAGGTTGCCGAGCACGAGGTAGCGGGGATCGAGCTGGTTGGCGTAGATGCCACGGCCGCTGCCGCCGAGGAAGTCGCCGCGGCTGCCGGCGTAGGCGGCGCCGACCGTGATCATCGACGTCAACGCGTACTGGGTGCCGATGTTCCAGTTCTGGTAGCGCGGTGGACGGCCGCCGATCTCCGGATCGCCGTAAGTGACGCCGCCGCCGTTGCCGCGCCCGGTGACGAAGCCGGCGTTGAGCGTCGGGTCGAGGAACGGCGGATCGGGATAGGACGGGACGCCGTTGTTCCAGTTGTAGGCCGGCGCGAACCCGTTCGAACTCGTGAACGACGCGTTGGCCGAGAAGCCGAGCGTGCCGGTGCCGTTGCGCGCGCCGGCCCGGCCGCCGACGGCGCCGCGCCGCGAATACATGATCCCGTAGGAGCCACGCAGTACCGTGCGCTCGTTCAGGCTGTAGGCGGCGCCAAGGCGCGGGCCGATGTTGCCGTAGTGCGTCTTGATCGGCGTCTTGCACTGACAGCTGTTGTCGCCGAAGCCCGCGAACTGGACCGCGCCGGGGTAGCCGCCGACGGCCGGGTTCGGCAGGTCCGGGTTCATGAACGACCAGCGATCGTAGACCTCGGTGTACGGCTGCATGATGTCGTAGCGCAGCCCGAGGTTGAGGGCCAGCTTCGCGTTGACCTTGAAGTCGTCCTGCACCCAGAAGGCGTAGGTGCGGAAACGGCCGCTGGTCGCCACCTCTGAGTCCTCGATGACGTTGGTCCCGTTCAATTCGCCGAGCAGGAAGCTGGCGTAGGGGTGGCCGGTCGCCGCGTTGAGGGTGCCAGTGCCGGTGAAGCCGGCCGTCTGTGAGTTGCTGAAGGCGAACGTGGCCAGGCTGCCGTAGGTGCGCTCGCGCTCGTTGGCGTCCATGCGCTGCGCCTGGAAGCCGAACGTCACGCCGTGGCGGCCGGCCGTCCACTGCAGGTTGTCCTGGAACGTGTAGTTGTTCAGGTACTCGGTGAAGGCGCGGGCGTCGGTGCCGCGCCAGTTGGTCGGCGCGTTCGGTCCGGCGAAGCTGACCTCGGGGAACGCGCTGTCGGCCTCGCCGGTCGGCAGGCCGGTGATGCCGGCCTCGATCGGGTAGCGGCCGTCGACCGTGGCGTTGAAGATCGGCACCGACAGCCGCGCGAACCCGAGGCTGGCCTGGTTGACCCACCGCGATCCCATCACGTAGGTGTGCTTCACCTGCGAGGTGGTCGGAATCTCTTCGACCAGGCGGGTCTCGGTGTAGGGGAGCGGCAACTGCGTCTGCGCGTTGCCGCCGCCGCGATACGGCGTCGCCTGGCTGCGCTTGCCGTGCGCGAACAGCACCGAGACCTGGTGCCGCGACGACAGCCGCAGGTCGACCTTGGCCGTGACGTTGTCGTTGTTGAACCCGATCGGCAGGAGGCCGCCGAGATAGTTGTTCTGCAGGTTGCCGTTGGAGGGATCGGGCAGGTAGGACTGCAGGTTGCGCGAGATCGGCGAGATGCGGCTGGCGGGATGATGTTGCCGGGGAAGGGATCGCGGACGAAGCCGGTGCCGTTCGGGTTGGGGCGCGTCGTCGCCGGATCGTAGATGACGACCGGCAGCGCGCTGAAGTCGCCGTTGCGTTGCGCCGCCGTCGGGATCGAGATCAGCCGCGACTCGGTCTGCCGGCGATCGCGGTAGCCGTCGTAGGCGACGAAGAAGAACGCCTGGTTGCGGCGGAGCGGTCCGCCGAGCGTGAAGCCGAACTCGTGCTGGTTGTCGTCCGGCTTGGTGGCGGCGAAGAACGCCTTGCTGTCCAGCCCCTTGTTGCGGAAGAACTCGAAGGCGCTGCCGCGGAACAGGTTGGTGCCCGACTTCACGACGTAGTTCGACGCGCCCTGGCCGTTGTACATGACGGCGGTGCCGCTGGTCTCGACCTGGAACTGGTCGATGGCCTCGACCGAGATGCCCATCGACAGGTTGCGGCCCTCGCCCTGCACCACGGCGTTGGTGATCGGCACGCCCTCGACGTAGGTGTCGTTGGTGAAGTCCTGGCCGCCCATCACGTTGCCCCAGCGCCCGACCGACTGCACGCCGGGCATCAGGAACATGAACGCGGTCGGGTCGCGCGGGCCGCCGGTGTTCATCACCAGCGGCAGCGCGGTGTAGACGTCGTTGCGGATCGTCTGGCCGAGGCGGCCGTCGGCGGTGCGCAGCATCGGCGGACTCGCCGAGACGGTCACTTCCTGGGTGATGCCGCCCACCTTCAAGGTCACGTTGAGGCCGACGACGCCGAGGGCGTCCACGGTGACCGATTCCTGGACGAACGTCTGGAAGCCCTGGAGCACGACGGTGACGCGGTAGTCGCCCGGAGCGAGCGGCGAGACGGTGTAGACGCCGGCGCCGGTCGCCTGCCGGACCGTCTCGACGCCGGTGCTCAGGTGCGTGGCCGTCACGGTCGCGCCCGGCAGGGCGGCGCCGGAGGCGTCGAGGATGGAGCCTTGGATGGAACCGCTGCCCCCGATCTGGGCCCGCGCCGTCGCGGGCAGCACCACCAGGGCCAGCGCGATCGACGAGATTCCCAACCGCCGCATCATGAACGTCCTCCTGCCGCTGCGCACACGTCGGCCGGCCCGAAGCGGGCAGCGGCCGCGATGTCCTGTCTCAGCGGACGGAGTCTGGCGTGAGGACGCGGGCGGCGGCGAGTCGCCAATTCTGGCTACCCCGCCTTCGCCCCCGCAGACCTTCGCTTGCGGGGCTTCGGCGCGGCGAGCCCCTCGGGGTCAGCCTTTGGGGCCGCGTTGCGGCAGGCGGGCGGGCTGGCCGGGCCGCGCCAGGTGCTTGGCGACGGCCTCGGTACGGGAGTGCACCTGCAGCTTCTCGTAGATGCGGCGGACGTAGGTGTGCACGGTGTCGTAGCTGATGGAGAGGCGGGCCGCGATCTCCTTGTAGAGGTAGCCCTGCGCCAGATGGTCGAGTACCTCGCGCTCGCGCGGCGAGAGCGCGTCCTCGTCGCCGGCGCGGTCGGCTTCCCGGAACGACTGCACCACCTTGCGGGCGATGTGGCCGGTCATCGGCGAGCCGCCGCGATGGACGTCCCAGATGCCGCCGAGCAGCTCGTCCGGCGGCGTCCGCTTGAGCAGGTAGCCGGTGGCCCCGGCGGCCAGCGCCGCGAAGATCAGGTCGGTGTCCTCGTAGACCGTGAGCATGACGACCTGCACCGCCGGCACGACCGCGCGCAGCCGGCGCACGCACTCGACGCCGCTCATGCCGGGCAGGTTGATGTCCATGAGCACGACGTCGGGCCGGACGCCGGGCAGCTCGGCAATCGCGCGCTCACCGCTCTCGTGCTGGCTGACGCAGACGAAGCGATCGGCGCCGTCGATGAGGCGGGCCATGCTGGCGCGCACGCGCGCGTCGTCCTCGACGATCGAGACACGGATCGTCTCGCGTTGCCCGACGGCGTCGGCGTTTCTCACGGATGGCAGCGTACGACCCGGGCCGCGCGCCGGCGAGTCGCCAGTAGTGGTGACTTTGCTCATGCCAGGGGAACCTCGAGCCGGACCCGCGTGCCGCCGCCGGGCTCGCTGGCGATCGTGCACCGGCCGCCGATGGCGGCGAGCCGCTCGTGCAGGTTGCCGAGACCCCGGCCCGGCGCGGCGCGATCGGCCTGTCCAGCCGGCGCCTCGGCGCCTGGCGTGAAGCCCTGGCCGTCGTCCTCGACGGCGAGGACGAAGCCGCCGGCGTGCTCCACCAGGCGCAGCCAGACGATCCGCGCGTGCGCGTGCTTGACGATGTTGTGCAGCGCTTCCTTCACCGCCAGGAACAGGTTGTGGCGAACGTCGGAGCGAAGCTGGTGCGGCGGCAGGTGGGCCGGCACGTCGAGGCGCAGCTGGATGCCGGCCAGCGTCAGGTACTCCTGGGCGAACTGGCAGATGTAGGTGACGAGGCCGTCGAGCGAATCGTGCCGCGGATTGACGGCCCACACGATCTCGTCCATCGTCCGCGTCAGCTCGCGCGCCGTGTCCGAGATCTGGTCGAGATGCCCGGCGACCTCGTCCGGCGATTCCCGGCGCGCCAGCTCGCTGAGGAGCGTGATCTGGGTCAGCCCGGCGCCGAGATCGTCGTGGATGTCGCGGGCGATGCGATCGCGGTCGCGCTCGACCGCGCGCTGCAGCTCGAGCCGTTCGACCTTGCGGCGGAGCCGGCGGGTGCTGACGAAGCGCACGGTGCCGGCGACGACGAAGAGCGCGCCGAGGCCGGTGGCGATCTGGAACGGGCGCGTCTCGTAGAGGCGCGGCAGGACCACGAACGGTACCGCCGCCTCGACGCTGCTCCAGCGGCCGTCGCCGTGGCTGGCGGCGACGCGGAAGCGATAGGTGCCGGGAGGGAGGTAGCTGTAGTGCGCCGCGCGCTGGGCGCCGGCCTCGACCCAGTCCTTCTCGAGGCCTTCGACGCGATAGCGGAACCGCACCTGCTCCGGCGTGGCGAAGCTGAGCCCGGTGTAGCGGAACTCGAGCCGGTGCGGACCTGGCGGAATCTGCAACACCGCCGCGGGCTGAGCCCCGGGCTTGGCTCCGGGCTCAGCCCCGGGCCCGGGTTTGTCCAGCGCGACCGGGCGCTGGTCGAGCAGCAGCTCCTCCAGGATCACGTCGGGCGGGGGTCGGGCCACGCCGGCGTCGCGCGGATCGATCGACACGAGGCCCTTGGGTGTCGCGAACCACAGCCGGCCGTCGCGGCCGGTTGCGGCGGCCGGCTGATAGTTGCCGGTGCACTCGAGCGCGGGGAGGCCGTCCGATCGGCCGTAGGTGACGACATCGAGCGGGCTCGCCGCGGTGGCATCGAGCGACGCCTTGCTGACGCGGAAGATGCCCTGGTGCGAGCCGATCCACAGCTGCCGCGACTGGTCCTCGAGGATCTGGCAGATGATGTTGCTCGGCAGCCCGCGGCCGGTGGTGAAGCGCTGGAAGCGGCCGTCGCGCAGCCGCAGCAGGCCGCCGCGGAACGTGCCGGCCCACAGCGAGCCCTCGGCGTCGATGTGCAGCGCCCAGACCGCGTGCGAGGCCTGCGCATCCGGCGGACGGAAGCGCGTCAGCCGGCCATCACGGAAGCGATAGATCGTGCCGTCGCCCGAGCCGATCCACACGGCGCCGTCCGGCCCGAGCGCCAGCGCCCGCACGTCGCGGCGTTCGAAGCCGTCGTCGGGGCCGAACACGTGGAGGCGGCCGTCGACGATGCGCGCCACGCCGGTCTTGGTGCCGACCCACAGCCCGCCCTCGCGATCGGCGAGCAGCGTCTTGACGCCGTGCACGTGGACCGGCGACGGCCGGATGCGGCGCCCGTCGAAGTAGAAGAGATCCTCGCGATCGGCGCTCAGCCAGATGCGGCCGGCGGCATCCGGCACGACCGAGAAGACGAAGCCGCCCGCCGACGCGTCGGGCACCGGATAGCTGGCCAGCGTGCCGTCGCGATACCGCTGCAGGCCGTCGCCCATCGAGCCGATCCACATCGCGCCGTCGCGGTCGGCGACGACCGACGCCACCGCGGTCTCGCGCTGGCCATCCGTGGACAGCGTCTGGAACCACGCGTCGCGGATGCGGACGAGGCCGGCGCGCTCGATGGCCAGCCACACGTTGCCTTCCCGATCCTCGAGCAGGTCGCGGACGCGCGTGCCCGGCAGCCCGTCGGCGCCCGTGATGCGGCGGGCGCGGCCGTCGGGCCGGACGTGCAGCACGCCCTTGCCGAAGTGCGTCAGCCAGACGCCGCCGCGGCGATCCTCGAGGAAGTTGACCGACACGCGGAACGGGCCGGTCAGGCCGCGCCCGGCCTCGTCGGTCCAGATCCACGTCCGGCCGCGGGCCTTGCGGGCGCGGCCGTTGGCCACCGCCCACAACCCGCCGTCCCGCGAGAAGCGCAGCATCGAGACGTCGAGCCGCGCCTCGCCGTTGGTCGGCGTCATCGTCTGGAAGCGGCCGCCGTCGAACACCGCGATCTCGGCCTCGGTGCCGACCCATACCCGGCCGGCGCCGTCGCGGGCCAGGCACTGGACCTGCCGGCCGCGCAGGCCGGCCATCGACACGGCGTCGAAGCGCCCGTCGCGCAGCCGCCACAGGCCGCCGTCGACCGTGCGCACCCACAGCGCGCCGGCCGCGTCCTCGGCGAAGAGCGGCAGGGCGTCGCCCGGCGGACGGTGGACGTCCCAGGCGCCGGTCGCGTCGCCGCGGCGCCGGATCACCGGGCCGTGGTCGATGACGAAGACCGGCTCGCCGCCGCTCGATCCCGCCAGGAACGCTTCGAAATCGAGCGGGCCGCCGCCGGCCCATTCGCGCTGGAAGATCCCGCGCCGCACCGAGGTCAGCGAGCCGTCGTAGGTGTTGGCCCACAGCGTGCCGGTGCCGTCGACGAACAGGTGCTCGACGCGGGCGTGCGCCAGCGCCGGCGTGTTGTCGGGATCGAAGGCGACGAAGCGCAGCCCGTCGAAGCGGAGCAGCCCGTTCTGCGTCCCGATCCACAGGTAGCCGTCGGGCGTCTGGGCGACCGCGTTGACGAAGCTGGTGGGCAGCCCGCGATCGGTGCCCCAGACGTCGATGATGTAGTCGCGTGACGGGGCCGCCGCCGCCGTCACGACGGCGGACGCGACCAGCCCGAAGGCCAGCGCGAAGCTCGGTCCGATGCGCATGGAAGCGCCCGAGGATACACCCGGCGGGGTGCCGTTCGGGGCGCGAGCGAACCTGCTAGCGCCGGCGGCGCAGGCGCTCGAGGAGCGCCGACAGATCGGCCGGGGGCGGCGCCGTGACCTCGATGTGCCGCCGATCGACCGGGTGCGCGAACGCCAGCTGGAACGCGTGCAGCGCCTGGCGATCGAAGGCGATCGGGTCGCGGCTGGCCGGCCCGCGTCCGCCGTAGCGGCGATCGCCGACCAGCGGATGGCCGCGCAGCTGGGCCTGCACGCGGATCTGTCCCTGCCGGCCGGTCGTGAGCCGCACTTCCAGGAGCGACGTCGAGTCGAAGGCCTCGACGACGCGGTAGTCGCTGAGCGCGTCGACGGCGTCGCGATCGCCGGGCCGCGCCGCCCGCTGCCGCATGGCGTCCTCGTCCCAGGAGAGGAGGTCGTGCCAGGTGCCCATCGACGGATGCGGGTGCCCGTCGACCAGCGCGAGGTAGACGCGCTCCGGCGTCCGCTCGGCGAACTGCTTGACGAGCGCGCCGCGGGCCCGCGACGTCAGCGCGAACAGCACCACGCCCGAGGTGTCGCGATCGATGCGGTGGACGACGAACGGCTCGCGCCCGCCGTGCGAGCGGTAGCGCTGCTTGAGGAGATCGAGCACCGACGCCCCGTCGGCACCGGGAGCTGTCACCGGCGCGGCGTCGTCGAGCGGCACGGTCAGCATCCCGGCCGGCTTGTTGACGACGATCAGCGTGTCGTCCTCGAAGAGCGTTTCGAGACCGTGACGGGCCCGCGGCGCGGCGCCGCGCGCCGCCGATCCCGGCCGATCGATCCACAGGCGGACGACTTCGCCGGCGGCCACCGCTCGCGCGCCGTCGGCGCCGGCCATCTCGGCGTCGTCGACGAAGACGCGCCCGCGCGCCAGCGCGTCGGCGGCGCGGCTGCGCGAGCCGGCACGATCGGCCGCGGCGAGGAACTTGTCGAGCCGCTGACCCGCCTCGGCGGTCTCGACGGTCCAGGTCCGGCCGCGCACGCGCTCGTCGCGCGATGAGCCGAACCGCGAACCCGATGCGCCTTCAGGGGTGGAGGCCATGAATCAATGACTATGTCGGCCCGAGTGGCGATCGTATCAACGTTGGCGGTGGTTGTGGCGGTGATCACGGCGCGCCCGGCTGGCGCCCAGGCCTTGGGCTACGGCATCGCCGGGCCGGCAGGCTACACCGGGTTCTTCGGGAGCTCGTCGACGCCGATGCTGCACGCCGCGGGCGGCGGCGAATTCCTGGCCGGCGGGCGGGTCGGCGGCGGCGGAGAATTCGGCCTGCTCGCCAACAGCGACGGCGGTGTGTTCGTGACCTCCGCCAACGCGGTCTTCCATTTCACACCGAGCGTCGCCACGCCGATCCGGAGCCGCATCTCCCCGTTCGCCAGCGGCGGCTACACGCGGATCACCGGCGGCGAGGGCGGGTTCGACGCGTGGAATCTCGGAGCTGGTGCCGATGTCTGGCTGAAGCCGCGGGTCGGCCTGCGCATCGAGTTCCGAGATCACATCCGCCCGGACGGCCGCGGCGGGGTGGAGTACTGGGCCTTCCGCGCCGGCGTCGTGTTCCGCTAGCTGTGGTCGAATAGACCGCGTGCCCGCCCGCGACGACGCCCGCCCCGTCTACTCGACCGGCGCCGGCCGTCTCTGCCCGGAGTGCGGCGCCCCGATCGCGGCCTGCCGGTGCTCGGACGGCGGCGCCGAGGCGGTGCCTGTCCGGATCGTCGCGACACTGCGCATCGAAAAGGCCGGCCGCGGCGGCAAGACCGTGACAGTGGTCGCCGGCTTGCCGCGCAACGCCGGCTTCCTGAAGGGGCTGTGCGCCGAGTTGAAGCGCGCCTGCGGGAGCGGCGGTGCGGTCGGCGACGGCACCGTCGAGATCCAGGGCGAGGCGCGCGATCGCGTGCGCGCCCACCTTCGCGCCAAGGGCTACGGCGTCAAGGGCTGACGCTCGCGCGAATCGCTACGGCTGCGGCTTCGGCGTCGCCGCGGGCGCGCCGCCGGCCTTCGTGCCGGGCTCCTGGAACGATCGTTCGATCGCGTCGTTCACGTCCGTGGACGCCGGATGATCGCGCCAGAGCCAGCGCATCATGTCGGGGAAGATCGCGCCGCCCTGCTTCGAGCCGTGCTTGCCGATCCCCCACGTGTAGTTGACGTCGTAGCCCTTCTCGGTGAGCGCCTGCATCAGCCGCACGTTCTGGAAGAACCAGTCGCGCCGCTGATCGTAGACGCCGTTGCGCACGCCGCGGTTGTCGTTGCGGCCGTCCTGCAGGTAGACGCGGAGCGGCTTCTTCTCGCTCTTCCGCACGATGTCGGCGTAGGCGTCGCCGCCGCGGATGTTGGTGAAGCTGCCGACGATGCTCAGCACCTTGCGGAACTCGGTGGGGCGTTCCCAGGCGACGGTGAACGCCGCGATCGCGCCGGAGCTGACGCCGCCGATGCCGCGGCGCTCGGGATCCTTGGCGATGTTGTAGTCCTTGTTCAGGACCGGCATCAGCTCGTCGACGATCACGCGGGCGTACTTGTCGTCGAGCGTGTTGTATTCGGTCGGGCGGTTCGTCGTGCGGTCGCCCCACTCCTGGGGCGTCGGCTCGGGCTGCTCCGGCGTCCGGCCGGGATTGATGAAGACCGCGAGCATCACCGGGATCTCGCGCCGGTAGATCAGGTTGTCGAGGACGTTGGGCGCGCGGATGTCGCCCTCCATGTTCTTCAGCGCCTGGCCGTCGTTGAAGATCATCAGGCTGGCCGGCACGGCCGCGTCGTACTGCGCCGGCACGTAGATCCACCACGTGTGCTGCGTGCCGGGATAGGCCTGGCTCGGAAGGACGAACGGCCCGTGCAGCTGGCCCTTCGGCACGCCCTCGCGCGGCAGCGAATCCGGACCGAGCTGGTAGTGCATGTCGGTGTTGGGCAGAGTCGGCGCCTGGGCCGGCGCGTTTGCGGCAGGCGGTCGCTGGTGTCGGCGTCGAGGCCGGTGCCGTCGCCGGCTGGGCGGGTTGCGCTTGCGCCCGCGCGGTCGCGGGCATCCCTGCCAGCAGCAGCGCCAGCAGGTGGATTTCTCGTCGGCTCATGGGCACACTCCGGCCGGAAGTATAGGCCGACGCGTCCGCGATGAAGCCGCTTGACTTGTACCAATGAACTAGTATTATTGGTCAATGGGTGTGGTCACCATCGACGCCCGGGACAAGACGCCGATCTACGCGCAGCTCGAACGGGGGCTGCGCGCGGCGATTGCCGCCGGCCGGCTCAGCGCCGGCGATCAGCTCCCGACGGTCCGCCAGCTCGCCGTCGAGCTGCGCATCAACGCCAACACCGTCGCGCGCGTGTATTCGGATCTGGAGCGGGCCGGCGTCATCGAGACCAGGCGCGGCGTCGGGTCGTTCATCGCCGCGACACCGGAGCGGGCGCGATCGCCGCGGGAGCACGAACGACGCCTGCGCGCGTTCGTCACGCGGGTGATGGCCGATGCCGACGCCGCCGGCTTCAGCCTCGACGAAGTGGCGGCCGGCCTGACCTCGCACAAGGGAGACGCGTGATGCCTTTCAATCAGACGGAACACCGGCGGGAACGACTGGATGTCGCGCTGCCGCGGCTGAACGTGGTCTCGGCCGCGATCCTGCTCGCGGCGCTGGCCGCGGGCTGGGCCGGCTGGCGCGCGGCGGACCACTGGGCGCCGCTGGCCGTGGCCGCGGCGGTGGGCCTGGCGCTCATGAACGCGCCGCAGCTCGCGCAGCAATGGGAGCGGGCGGTGGTCCTGCGCTTCGGCCGCTTCGTCGGCCTGCGCGGCCCGGGCCTGTTCTGGATCCTGCCCTTCGTCGATCGCGTGTCGACGTGGATCGATCAGCGCACCATCACCACCAGCTTCGCGGCCGAGCAGACGCTGACCTCGGACACCGTGCCGGTCAACGTCGACGCGGTCCTGTTCTGGATGGTCCACGACGCCGAGAAGGCCGCCCTCGAGGTCCAGGACTACGAGCAGGCGATCAGCTGGGCGGCGCAGACCGCGCTGCGCGACATCATCGGCCGCACCACGCTGACCGATCTGCTGCGCGGCCGCGAGCGCATCGAGGACGAACTGCAGCAGCTGATCGATCGGCGCTCGAACCCATGGGGCGTCACCGTCTCCTCGGTCGAGATGCGCGACGTCGTCATCCCCGGGGCGCTGCAGGACGCGATGTCGCGCGAGGCGCAGGCGGCACGCGAGAAGCAGGCGCGCATCATCCTCGGCGAAGCCGAGCTCGCCATCGCCCACTCGTTCGCCGAAGCGGCGCGCTCGTACCACAACAACCCGACCGCGCTGCACCTGCGGGCGATGAACATGCTCTACGAGGGGCTCAAGGAGAAGGGCGCGCTGATGCTGGTCCCGAGCAGCGCGCTCGATTCGATGGGCATGGGCGGGCTGATGGGCGCGGCGGCGTTGCGCCAGAACACGCTGACCGACACCACGCGCCACGACGCCGACCGAAGGATCGGCGACGGCGTGAGCCGCTATGCCGTCCCGGAGCGCGCCCCACGGGCGACCGCGCCCCGGCTCGCTCCGTTCACGCCGGCATCGTTCGCCATCGTCATGGCGCTGCTCGTCATGCTCCTGCTGCTCGGGGTCCTCTCGCTGGCGGCCGGGGCCTCCGCAGGCCAGACCGCGACGGCGTGGACGGATCCGTCGCCGCACCAGGTCCGCTTCGTGGACGTCGCGCCCGGGCGTGCGGCTCGAGGTGCTCGACTGGGGCGGCAGCCGGCCGGGACGTCGTGCTGCTCTCCGGCTCCGGCCACACCGCGCATGTCTACGACGAGTTCGCGCTGAAGCTGAAGGACTGCTGCCACGTCTACGGCATCACGCGGCGCGGCTACGGCGCCTCGAGCATCCCTGAGACCGGCTACGACGAGCCGTCGCTCTCGAACGACGTGTGGACGGTGATCCAGACGCTCGGCCTGAAGGCCCCGGTGCTCATCGGCCACTCGATGGCGGGCGCCGAGCTGACCGGCGTCGGCATGCTGCACTCCGATCGCCTCGGCGGCCTCGTCTACCTCGACGCGCTCGGCGACGCGACCGACGATCCGCCCGACGACCCGACGTGGAAGGCGCTCCAGGCGAAGCTGCCGCCGTCCGGGCCGCGCGCCGTCTGCACCGAGGATCGGTCGACGTTCGCCGCGTTCCGCGCCTCCCTGCAGTGCCGCCACGGCATTGCCATCCCCGAGGGCGATCTCCGCCAGGGCTTCGAGACGGCCGCGGACGGAAGCGTGGGGGCCGGGCGCTCGCCGGGGTGGGTGTCGCGGGCCATCGGCACGGGGCGGCCGGCGCGCGACTACTCGAAGATCAAGGTCCCGGTCCTCGCCATTTCCGATGCCGTCGACTTCGATCTCTCGCACCTGAAGCCCGAGCAGCCGCAGCCGCGCAATGACGAGGAGCGCGCGCTGCTCATCGCCTTCGGCAAAGCAACGCAGGCCGTCTTCGATCGCTGGAGCGCCAACCTGAAGCGCGGCGTGCCCGGCGCCAAGGTCATCGACATGCCCGGCGCGACCCACTACCTGTGGATGACCCGCGAAGCCGATGTGCTGCGCGAGATTCGCGCCTTCATCGCGGGGCTGCCGCCGCGGCGCTGAGCGCCCTGTCGCTCGCGAGCGGGCTCGGGGCGCCATCTGCGGTGGTAGCATCCCGGCGCCATGACACAGCCTCTCTCGCGGCGCGAGCTCCTCGCCACCGCCGGTGCCGGCCTCGCGATCGCGGCCACCGCCGGCCAGCGATCCGCACACGCCGAGGCGCTCACCGGCGGCATCAAAATCACGATGCCGGTCGGCGAGCTGACCGACGAGAACCTCGCGTTCGTCGCGTATCTCGGCGTCGAGTACGTGACGACCGGCGGTCCCGCGTCGCCGACCTACACGCCCGAGGGACGCGTCGTGCAGGCGCGGCCGAACGATCCGGCGCCGCCATGGAAGGAGGCCGATCTCCGACGGATGAAGGAGACCGTCGAGCGTGCCGGCCTGAAGCTGGGCAACGTCATGCTGCACGACTTCCGCCGGGCGATCCTGGGTCGTCCTGGCGGCGACGAGGACATCGAGCTGGTCAAGGAGTCGATTCGCGCCGCGGGTCGCGCCGGCATTCCGATCGTCGAATACAACTGGTATGCGCTGCGCGCGATGGGCGGCTACTACGAGGAGCCGGGGCGCGGCGGCTCACGCCTCGCCGCGCACGACTACGCCCGCAGCAAGGATCTGCCCGTGCTCGACGACGTCGGCACGCACAGCGCGGCCGACCTGTGGACGCGCTACGAGCGATTCCTGAAAGCGGTCGTGCCGGTTGCGGAGCAGGCCAACGTGCGCCTGGCCGTCCATCCGAACGATCCGCCGCCGCCGCGCTATCGCGGCACCGATCAGATCCTCGGCTCGGTCGACGGCCTGAAGCGCGTCTGCGAGACGGTCAAGAGCCCGGCGAACGGCATCACCCTCGACGTCGGCGTCACCCGCGAGATGGGCGCGGACGTCGTCGACACGATCAAATGGTTCGGCGGCCGCGATCAGATCAACCACGTGCACTTCCGCAACGTGCTCATGAAGGTGCCGCGCGAGGTCTACGTCGAGACGTTCATCGACGCCGGCGACAACGACATGCTGGCCTGCCTGCGTGCGCTGCATGCGACCGGCTATCCGCGCCTGCTGCATCCCGATCACGTGCCGACGCTGCCCGGCGACGTGGCACGGCGCGCCGGGTTCGGTTACGCGGTCGGTCAGATGAGGGCGATGCTGCGCCAGCTCTGAAACCGACGGGACGCGCCACTCAGCACAGGCACCAAGTGCCATGTTTGCAAGCAGATAGGATATATGATGCGCACTTGAATTGTTCTACGGTCGGGCCTTGACCGAAAGGTGAGACCAGCGTACCGTCCCGGCACACTCGACAACGTCCGGGAGGTTTCGATGGACCGTCACGTCCTCTCCGCCTGTCGCGCCGCGTGCGCGGCGGCAGCCTGCGCGCTCGCCGTGCTGGCTCTGGCATCTCCAGTCCACGCTCAAGCCGTCCGCGGCTCGCTTCTCGGCAGCATCGGCGATACGAGCGGCAGCGCCGTTCCCGGTGCGACCGTCACCGCTACCGACCAGGGCACCAGCATCAGCTCGACCACGGTCACCAACCAGGACGGCTTCTACACCTTCCCCAACCTGAAGGACGGCATCTATCGCGTCGAAGCCGAGCTGAGCGGCTTCAAGAAGGTGGTGCGCGAGAACGTCCGTGTCGACGTCAACACGACGATCCGCGTCGACTTGACGCTCGAAGCCGGCGCCATCACCGAAGTGCTGACGGTAACCGCCGATCCGCCGCCGCTGCAGTCGGATCGCGCCGACACCGGACGCATCATCCAGGGCGAGCAGATCGCGGCGATGCCGCTCGGCTTCGGCCGCAACTTCCAGGGCATGGTCGCGACGGTGCCCGGCGCGTCGCGGCCCTTCCGGCCGCACTCGGAGTTCTTCAACTCGCAGGACTCGCTGTCGTCGAACGTCAACGGCCAGTCGCGCCTCGCCAACAACGTGCAGATCGAGGGCGTCGACAACAACCACGCACCGGCCTGCTGACGGTGCTGATTCCGTCGGCCGAGGCGCTCGAGACCGTCAGCGTCACGACCAGCAACTACGACGCCGAGTTCGGCCGCGCCGGCGGCGCCGTCACCAACGTCACGCTGAAGTCGGGCACCAACCAGTTCAAGGGCAGCGGGTTCTATTTCGGCAACACCGAAGGGACCATCGCCACCAACCCGTTCGTCGATCGCACCCTGCCCAAGGAGCGCCAGAAGGCGAAGACCGCCTACCACCAGGGCGGCTTCACGCTCGGCGGCCCGATCATCCGCAACCGGCTGTTCTTCTTCGGCGACTACATCCGCACCAGCGACGATCTCGGCCGCATCAACCGCTACACGATCCCGACCGAGGCGATGCGCAACGGCGACTTCAGCGCGTCGAGCGTGCCGATCTTCGACCCGCTCGACCGGCGATCCCGCGACCGGCGCCGGCCGCACCCAGTTCCCGGGCAACCGGATTCCGGCCAGACCGCATCAGCCCGATCGCGCGGCAGATCCTGGCCAACGTGCCCCTGCCGAACATCGCCGGCGCGGCGCTCGGGTCCGTCAACTACCAGGACGCGACCGTGCGCGAACGCCGGACCGACGGGTTCGACGTGAAGTTCAACTACCAGCTGTCGCCGAAGGATCAGGTGTCGGTCCGCTACAGCTTCCAGCGGCCGACCGTGTTCGAGCCCGGCAACTACGCCGACGGCGTTTCGGCGGGCCCTACCAGGGCGGCTTCGTCGGCACCGGCGTCAACACGACGCAGAGCGCGGCCGGCAACTGGACCCGCACCTCACCAACACGTTCGTGATGGACGCGCGCGTTCGGCGTCAGCACCTACCACAACGAGGCGCTGAGCGCCGGCAGCGGCCTGAACACCGCCGCCGACGTCGGCATCCCGGGCGCCAACCTCGACACCTACACCAGCGGGATGACGACCATCAACCTGCAGGGCTACTCGAACCCGACGGTCGGCTTCTCGGCGTCGATGCCGTGGAATCGCGGTGAGACCACCTACACGGCGGCGATGGTCATGACCAAGCTGTCGGGCAACCACACGATCAAGTTCGGCGGCGACTACCGCCACAACAGCGACTACCTGCTGCAGACGCAGGACCAGGGCGGGCCGCGCGGCTTCTACACCTTCAACGGCGGCCAGACGGGCGTGCCGAACATCGCCGCGACCCAGAACAACGTCGGCAACGCCATGGCCGCGTTCCTGCTCGATCGTCCGAGCAGCGCCGGCCGTGACCTCGCGGTCATCGACAAGCCGGGCACCGTCTACTCGGCGGTCTTCTCCTTCATCCACGACAAGTGGCAGGTGTCGCCGAAGCTGACGCTCGACCTCGGCCTGCGGCACGAGTACTACACGCCGTTCGTCGGCATCGAGACGCAGGGCGGCCTGTCCAACTACGATCCCGCCACCAACAGCTGCTGGTGTCGGGCTACGGCGACGTCCCCGAGAACTCGGCGTCGAGACCACCTGGCGCAACTTGAACCTGCGCACTCGGCCTGTCCTATCGGATCGACGACGTCAGGTGGTGCGCGCCGGCTACGGGTCGAGCACGATCCCGTTCGGCGACAACACCTACGCCTACAACTTCCCGGTCAAGCAGAACAACCAGTTCAACGCGGCCAACGCCTTCATCCCGCCGCCCGGGACTCGATGGCGGCCGGCTTCCCGGCGCCGGTCGTGGCGCAGATCCCGTCCAACGGCCGCATCGACGCCGGCGCGGACCCGCGGCTCCGCAACGGCGCCTACTTCTACTTCCCGACCGATCTGAAGGAAGGCCTGCTGCACTCGTGGAACGTCGCCTACCAGCGCGAGCTGGGCGCCAACTTCACCGCCGAAGTGGCCTACGTCGCCAACCACGGCCAGGACATCATCCAGCGCCTCGACCTCAACGCCGGCTACACGCTCGGCGCCGGCAACGCCGGCCGCCCGCAGTTCGCCCCGTTCGGGCGGACGTCCAGCGTGACCGCCTTCCTGCCGTACCACACCGACTACCAGTCGATGCAGGTGAAGGTCGACCGCCGCTTCAGGAACGGCTTCCTGATCACCAACTCCTACACGCTCGGCAAGGGCGAGAGCTACGACGGCGGCGACTCGAACGGCAGCATCAGCACGCCGATCGACATCGAGCGGAGCTGGGGCCGCACCGTCAACGATCGCACTGCACACCTTCGTCAGCAGCTTCGTCTACGGCCTGCCGTTCCAGAAGGAGGGCTGGCTCGGCGTCGTCGCCAACGGCTGGCAGATGTCCGGGCTCTTCACGGCCCAGTCGGGCCTCGCCCTCGACATCACGATGGACGGGGCGCTGCTCAACACGCCGGGCAACACGCAGCGGCCGAACATGACCGGCGATCCGGAGATCCTCGGGAACGTCGGCGGCGGCAGACCTGGTTCGACACGACGCGCGTTCGCGGCGCCGGCGGCGAACACGTTCGGCAACCTGACCCGCAACGGCGCCGGCGTCAACGCGCCCGCCTACTACAACCTCGACGCCTCGCTCGTGAAGAAGATTCCCCTTCGGCAACAAGTTCGCGGAGATCCGCGTCGACGCATTCAACGTCACCAACTCGCTGCACCCCAACAACCCGAACACCACGTTCGGCAGCGCGACGTTCGGGCAGATCACCGGCGCGTCCGATCCGCGCCTCGTGCGGTTCGGCTTCCGTTTCGTGTTCTAGAGGTCGCATGGCCAGGCGCCGGACGCATCGACGGCACCTGGCCACGCTCGACGACGACGCCCGCCGGACCCTCGAGGCCGTGCGGGCGTCGATCAGGAAGGCCGCGCCCGCGGCCGAAGGAGACCATCAGCTACGGCTTCCCGGCCTTCCGCCTGAATGGGAAGCTCCTGGCATGCTTTCGAGGGGCCAGGGCGCACTGCTCGTATCACCCGATGAGCGGCCGCATCGTGGCCGCCAACCGCGCCGCGCTCAGCGGCTACGAGACGAGCGCCGGCACGATCCGCTTTCCGATCGGCATGCCGCTGCCGGCGCGGATCGTTCGCCTGCTGGTGAAAGCCCGGATCGCGGAGATGGCTGGGCTGGCGGGCAAGATGCCGGCGGCGAAGAAGACGGCGCCAGCGAAGCGCCGGTGACCTAGGGGAACTTCGACAAGTCGAAGCTCTCCGGGGCAACGTAGGGCGTCACCGGCGTGGCGTCCGCGCCCTGGGCCGGGACGTCACGCCCGAGCGCCCAGAGGATCCCGTTCACGGTCAGCCTCCGCATCGACGGCTCCTCGAAGTCGCCCGGGTGGCCGAGGGTCGTGAAGAAGACGCGGCCCCCGTTGTGTTCGCGCGTCCAGGCGACAGGCTGCACGGGCGGGAACTGGTCCGCCCTGGCCGTCTTGTCCGAGTTGACGCTCGTCCCGTCGAGCAGCAGCGTCGCGGGCCCGTTCAGCGGCATGACGTGATACAGCCACGACCTGGCCGCGAAGGGCGTCACGCCCCGCAGGATCGGATGGCTGCCGGCCTCGCTGCGCAGGGCCACTGTGGTCGTCGACTTGTGGCCATGGTGGGTGATCCACTTCTGGCCGAACACGTCCAGGCTGAAGCCGTCATTCAGGTCGGTATGCCGGCTGCCGGCCGGGTAGTTGAACGCGTGCGTGCTGGTGCGGAAGCCGACGATCGGCTTGCCGGACTTCACGTACGCCAGAATCCGGTTCAGTTCGGCGTCCGGCAGGGCACGGTACCGCGCGAACATCACCATCAGATCGGCGGTCTCGAGGGCCTCCAGACCGTCGATGTGGTCCTTCGTCTGTGGAGTCGGCCTGGCATAGGCCACAGTCGTCCGCAGCCCGTGCCGTTCCTCGAGGATCGCCGCGATCATCGGCATCGAGATCTCGGACCGATACTCGTCGTCGCCGGTGACGAAGACGACGTGGGGGGCGCGCGCCGGTTGCGGCGGCGCCTGGGCGGCGAGGCACACGCCGGCCATCACGAGCAGCAGGGAGACGAGACGCGTCATGGCTGGGAGGTCATGGCTGGGAGGCGGGGGCCGCCGCCGGCCGCACGTCGATGATGCCGTTCATCGTGCGCCAATGGGCGGGGAACGTGCAGATGAACGGATAGTTGCCGGGCTGCGTGGGCGCGGTGAAGCGCGCCTGCACGGTCTCGCCGGGATTGAGGAGCCGGATCGAGAACAGCACCTCCGGCGTCGACGGCACGAAGTTCTTCGCGAAGGCGTCCGGCAGCGCCACCATCTTGTCGGCAGCCAGGCCGACGGTCTCGAGGGCGCCCTCCTTGCCGACCACCAGGTTGTGCGGCATCTCGTCCTTGTTCACGAGCTCGATCACCACCGTCTCGCCGGCGGTCACCGTGAACCGCGACACGTCGAACTTCATCTGCGCCGCGACGGCCTCGATGCGGATGACGCGGACGAGCAGGGCCGCGAGCTCCGCCTCCAGCTTCTGCCGGCGCTGCGGATCGGCGATGCCGGCGATCAGGTCGCGGCCAAGGGCGAACGCCTCGGCCACGCCGGGACCGGTTCGCTGCACCGGCGGGATCGCCGCGAGGTAGCGCAGGACCTCGCCGGCGACGGGCTCGAGCTGCGTCCTCGGCCACGCGTCGACCGGCATCTTACGGATCGCCGCCAGCGCCGCCTGCCGCAGCGCCGGCCTGGTCACCAGCGTGGCCAGCAGCGGCACGGTCTCGGCTTCGTGGCCGCGCATGCCGGGCAGCATCGCGATCGCCGCCGCCTGCAGCGGAATCGTCAGATCGCCGCCGATGTCGACCGGGTACATCGGCGGCTGGAGCCGCAGGCCGTCCTGGACGAAGGCCGGCTTGCGGCTGGCGTCGAGGACGCTGAGATACACCCCGTTCCGCGTGTCGGCGGACGCGGCCCATAGGGCGATGGTGTCGATCGGCCGCTCGGCGCCCAGATCGAGCTCCCACCACGGGTCCTGTTCGGCGCTCGTGAACTGGACGGTGCCCTTCAGGGGATCGGTGCCGGCCGGCAGGTCCGGCTCGAGGCCGCCGTCAATCGCGCGCGCCGCGTGGCCGCCGGTGGCGCCGCCGGCGAGCGTGCTCGACTGCGTCGCGGTGCCCTTCATCGCGACGTTCTCGCCGCCGCTGAAGACCTGGACCTCGGTCACGCTCAGGACGGTCGCCCGGCCCGGGCGCACGAGGCGGACGTAGCGGCCGGTCACTGGCGGCTGCGGCGGTGCCAGCGGCGTGCCGGCCGCGACGGCGTCGCGGAACCACGGCAGGACCGCGGCGCGCAGGCTGTCGACGGCCGGCCCCTCGGGCGCGGCGGCCGCGGCGCGCAGGAGATCCATCCGCAGCCGCGCCGACCCGCCGGTCAGGCGCCAGACGGCGTCGGCCGATCCATCGAGGCGCAGCAGCGCGAGGAGCGCGCCCTGCCGCACCGTGTCGAGCGCGCCGGTGCGGGCCAGATTCTCCAGTGCGGGACGCTGGGCGGCCAGATCGGCCGTGGGCATGTCGGCCAGCAGCCGCATCAGGTCGCCGGCCGCCGCGCTGGCCCCGGGCGTCGCCGCCACGCGGCTCACCGCCGCGAGCAGCGCCGTCCCCATCGACGTGCCGGTGCGCGTCGCGAGGGCGCTGAGCGCGTCACGCCGCAGCGCCGGGTCGATCCCGGGGCGCGACACCAGGGCCTCGTACACCGGATCGCTGCGCTTCACCGACGCCAGCTCGCCCGGCTCGAGGCGTTCGAGGACGAAAGCCAGGCCGGCCGGGTTGTCCTCGGCGAACGGGGCGCCGCTCGTGAGCCGCGGCTTCCACGCCGGCTCCAGCGTGGTCATCGTCGAGTCGAGGACGTACTGCAGGTAGTAGTCCATCGGCTTGGCGAGGACGCCGAGAGCCACTTCCGCCGCGGCGGCGGTCGGCACGAAGCTGAGCGCGCGCACCGCTTCGAGGCGGACGCGCGGCGCTTCGTCGCGGACCATCGGCGCCAGCAGCGTCATCGCGCCGTCGACGCGATCGAACCAGTGCTGCAGCACCCGCACCGCCGCGGCGCGGGCGCGGAATTCCTTCGCCCCGAGCAGCCGCTTCAGCAGCGGCAGGTTCACGGTGTCGTGATGCTCGTGGACCCAGAGCGCTTCGAGCAGGTGGTGCTCGACCTCGGGATCCTTCGGATCGAGGCCCTCGATCCAGCGCTGCACCGCCGGCAGCACCTCCGCGGTCGGCTGATCGCGCAGGGCCAGCCGCGCCTGGTAGCGGGTCCGATCCTCGTAGGCCTTCAGCAGATCGAGCTGCTGGGCGATCGTCGCGCCGTGGATCACCGGGCGCGCGAGCAGCGGCCGGCCCTTGGCGGTGATGCGCCACACCCGCCCGTGCGTCTTGTCGCGCCGCGGATCGCGCAGCGAGTACTGCATGTGGCCGACGAGCGGGTTGAACCAGTCGACGACGTAGAGGGCGCCGTCCGGCCCGAACTGCATCGCCACCGGACGGAAGTTCGGATCGGTCGACTGCAGCAGCGGCTCGACCTCGACGCCGACGAAGCCCGAGCCGTCCTCGACGGTGCGGTACTGCTTGATGCCCTGGAACCCGATGGTGTTGTTGAAGAGGAAGTTGCCCTGCGCCGACTCGGGGAAGTGGCGGCTGCGCACGAACTCGCTGCCGGCGGTCGGGCGGACGCGGGTCAGCGTCCACTCCCGCATCGGCTTCTGCTTGTTCGGATAGGCGACGTGGCCGGAGAACGCCGTGCCCCAGTAGTTGTAGCCGTTCGAGGCGTCGCTGACGAAGTTCTGGCCCCAGCCGTCGATCACGTGGCCCCACGGGTTGGCGAACGGATACGTGACGAAGACGCTCAGCTTCTCGGTGCGCGGCTCGTAGCGGAACACGCTGGCGTAGTCGACGCGAACCGGGCCGTACGGCGTCTCGACCTGCGAGTGGAGGAAGGTGCCTTCCTGGAAGTAGAGCGCGCCGTCCGGGCCCCACGTGTAGGCGTGGATCGAGTGGTGGCTGTCCTCGGTGCCGAAGCCGTGCAGGATCACGCGCCGCTCGTCGGCGCGATCGTCGCCGTTCGTGTCCTGCAGGAACATCAGGTTCGGCTGCTGCGAGACGTAGACCCCGCCGTCGCCGAGGGCGAAGCCGGTCGGGATGTAGAGCCGATCGGCGAAGACCTTGACCTTGTCGGCGCGGCCGTCGCCGTTGCCGTCCTCGAGGATGATCAGCTTGTCGTTCGGCGTCTCGTCCGGGACCGACGTGCGGATACGTGGGCGACGTCAGCACCCACAGACGCCCGCGCGTGTCGAAGGTCATCGCCAGCGGGTTGGCCAGCTCCGGGAACTCGCGCTCCGAGGCGAACAGCGCCACCTCGTAGCCGGCGGCCGGCTTCAGCCGCGTCAGCGCCACGGCGGGATCCTGCGAGGAAAGGTCGAGGTCGCCGCCGAGGTTGGGCTCCTTGCGCGGCGGGGTCTGTGCGGCCGCCACGCCGGCCAGGGTCAGGGCGAGGAGCGCCACCGCCGCCGCGTGCCGGCTCATCGCGCCTCTCCCTTCGCGATGGTCCGGGCCCGGCGCCAGATCTGCTGGTCCTGCTCGGTGATCCGCTCGTCGAGCCGCTTCATCTCGACGGGGAAGTTGACCGAGCCGAACGGGTTGACGCGCCGGCCGACGACGTACTCGGCGTTCAGCGGTCGGAAGCGATAGAACCAGAGCTGGTTCTTGGCGCGCACCTGCTCGCGCAGCGTGTCGAAGGCCTTGATCGCCGTTGCCGAGGTGTCGGACGGGGCCGGTTCGAAGCCGAGCGCCGTCATCAGAATCCCGGCGAACACCCGATCGCCGGTTTCGTTCAGATGGATGCCGTTGATCGTCAGCGGCTCCGGCGAGGCGGCCATCGCCGTCCGCATCGGCGTGAACACGTCGACGAACGGAACGTCGAGTCGAGCCGCCAGCGAGCGCATCGCCTCGGTGTAGCGGGCCAGCTCCCGGTTGCGCGCGTCGACATCCACGTGGACCAGGCGGGCCACCCGCTCGTGCGCGATCGGCGACACCAGCACGAGCCGCGGCGCCGACCGGCCGTTGTAGCGCGCCGCGCGATGCTGCGCGACCCAGGCCTCGAGATCGCGCTCGAAGGCGGCAACGCCGGCCTCTCCGGCGAACGATTCGTTCAGGCCGAAGAAGGCCAGGATCACGTCGGCGCGCTGCGCCGTCAGGTGGGTCGCGGCATCGCCGAAGTTGAGCGGCCGCGGCTGCAGCGCCGGCGTGTCTCCGCTCCACCCGAGGTTGCGGACGGTCAGCTCGAGCTCCGGGAAGCGCGTGAGCAGCGAGGTCTCGAAGTGGTTGAAGAGCTGCTGCCGCTCGGCGAGCGTGTTGCCGACGAGCATCACGCGGTCGTGCGGCTGGAGCGCGAGGCGCGGCTGCGCAGCAGCCGACACGGCGAGGGTCAGCAGGAGCGGGACCGCGATCGCCAGCGGGCGCCGGCAGGCACGCCGGAAGCGGATCGTCATCATGGGGGCGCAGCGGACTGTAGTCCGCATCCCCGTTGCGGCGCAACCGTCCGGCCTGGCGTTCGAATGCCGCCCTCGGCGGTTCATGGCTGAGCGACACACAGCGAGGACACTTCGCGGGCTCTGCCGCGCCCGCGCCCGATTTCACGGGGCTTGAGACGCCTCGAGTCGCGCGTGCGGGTTGGCACCGATGTTGATGTCTGGTGCATCGGGGTGATGACCCAGGAGGCACTCATGCAGAACCCACATGCGACAGCTGTGACGCGATTCTCGACGGCGGCCCTGCTCGGGATTGGCGCGCTCGCCGCCACCGGCTGCAATTCCGGCACACCGGTCGCCGCCGCGCCGTCCGCGGCTTTCACCGCGGCCGCTGCCGCAGCGGGCGCCGCGCCGATCGCCGTCAACTGCGGTCCGGGCCAGCAGGCGCTGATCCGCCCGAGCCTGCTCGCGGGCCAGACGATCTCGCAGGTGGACTGCGTGCCGGTGTCCGGCATGCCCGGTGCCGCTACGGTCGGCTATCCCGTTGGCTATCCCGGCGTCGGCGGCGCACCCGTCGCGGCGGCCTACTACGACGCGCCGCGGATGGTGGAGGCGCCGGTCGTGTATCGCCCGGCGGCGCGCCCGGTCAGCTATCGTCAGGCATCCGCGCCGCGGGTGGTGGAGCGCCGGAGCGGGCGCTCGTGGCAGAAGAGCGCGCTGATCATCGGCTCGTCGGCCGGCGTCGGCGCCGGCGTCGGCGGCGCGGTCAAGGGCAAGAAGGGCGCGCTGGTCGGCGCGGCCATCGGTGGCGGCGCAGCCACCATCTGGGATCAGGTCACGCGCCGCAGGTAGCGCGGCTCGTTGCCGGGTGGCGGCCGCGCTCTCGCGCGCGGCCGCTTCACGCCGCCGTCACCACCAGGGCCGTGCACGTCCGGCCGCTCTCTCTCCGATAGGCGTGGGCCTGGTTGGCGTCGAAGTAGATCGAATCGCCTGCCGCCAGCCGGTGCACGATGCCGTTCATGTGCACGCCGAGCGTGCCCTGCAGCGTGTGGATGAACTCGACGCCGGGATGATGGTGCGGGCGCATCGCATCGTCGGCGACCTCGAAGAACTCCGCAAGGTAGGCGTTGAACCGCCGCTCGGTCGCGGTGAAGTCGAGCGACTCGAAGCGATAGGCGACGTCGTCCGTCCCGGGGCGCTCCGGCAGCGCCACCCGATCCTTCTTGCGGACGATGGCGACGAGCGGCTTGTCCCGGCCGCCGGAGAAGAAGAAATCGAGGCCGACGCTGAACACGAGCGCGACGCGCAGCAGCGTCGGCAGCGTCGGGAACATGAGCCCGCGCTCGATCTTCGACAACAGCGCCGGCGACAAGCCGGTATGCGTCCCCAGCTCGACCAGCCCCATCTTCTTCTTCAGGCGCAGGGTCCGAATCTTCTCGCCGATCCCGTACTCGCTGAGCCCCTCCTGCAGGGTCGTCGACAGCATGTGCGCACCCCTCTTTGAGCCTCGGGCAATTCCGCGCCTCACCCTTTCGCCGCGCTCAAACGACTTTCATTGTCGGCGGTGATTTGAGTTTTACGCAATACAAATTTCACTAAACTCAAACACGGCGCCGGCGGAATGCGGCGCCACACTCGCCGGCGAGCCGCACCGACTCGGCGACCCGGCCACGGAGCTGACATGTTGAAATCGCTCGCTCTCGGAACCCTGGCTGCCGTCGCCCTGACGGTCGCGCCTGTCACGGCGGCCCCCGCCGCCGCACAGACCCAGGACATCGTCGACACCGCGGTGGCCGCCGGTTCGTTCAAGACGCTGGCGGCGGCGCTGAAGGCCGCCGGCCTCATCGACACCCTCAAGGGACCCGGCCCGTTCACGGTGTTCGCTCCGACCGACGCGGCGTTCGCCAAGCTGCCCGCCGGCACCGTCGAGGCGCTGCTCAAGCCGGAGAACAAGGCCAAGCTGACGCGCATCCTCACGTCCCACGTCGTGGCCGGCAAGGTGATGGCGGCCGACGCCGCCAAGCTCACGTCGGCCAAGGCGGTCAGCGGGGACACGCTGACCATCGCCGCCCAGGGCGGCAGCGTGATGATCGACAAGGCCAAGGTCGTGAAGACCGACATCGCCGCCAGCAACGGCGTGATCCACGTGATCGACACCGTGATCCTGCCAAAGGACAGCTAGTCCGGTCCATGGGCGCCACCCTCCTGCTCACCGGCGCCACGGGGCACATCGGCGGCCGTCTGCTTCGCGTCCTCGAAGCCGGCGGCGCCGGTGACGGCCGGCGCGTGCGCTGCCTGTCCCGCGATCCGGCGCGAGTGGCGGTGACCGCGGGCCGGCACGGAGGTTGTCCGCGGCGATTGCCTGGACGCGGCGTCACTCGACGCCGCGCTCGCCGGCATCGACACGGCGTTCTATCTGGTGCACTCGATGGGGTCGGGTGCCGGCTTCGTGGCCCAGGATCGGCTCGCCGCCGTCACCTTCGGCCGCGCCGCGGCCGGAGCCGGCGTGCGGCGCATCATCTATCTCGGCGGACTGGCCGACGACGTCGCGTCGCTCTCGCCGCACCTGCGCAGCCGTGCCGAGACCGGGCGGCACCTGCGCGCGGCCGGCGTGCCGGTCGTCGAATTCCGCGCCTCGATCGTCATCGGCGCCGGCAGCCTGTCGTTCGAGATCATCCGGGCGCTGGTGGAGCGGCTGCCAGTGATGATCTGTCCGCGCTGGGTGAACACGCCGGCGCAGCCGATCGCCGTCGACGACGTGGTGAGCTACCTCGCTGCCGCCGTCGATCTGGCCGGCGACGACGATCGAACCTTCGACATCGGCGGTCCCGAAGTGGTGTCGTACGGCGACATGATGCGGCTGTACGCGCGCCTGCGCGGCCTGCGCCGCCTGCTGATTTCGGTGCCTGTGCTGACGCCGCGGCTGTCCGGCCTGTGGCTCGGGCTGGTGGCGCCGGCGCAGGCGCGGGTCGGCCGGCCGCTCGTCGAGGGGCTGAAGAACGCGACCGTCGTGCGGGATCCGGGCGCCCGCGCCGCCTTCGCCATCGATCCGATGCCGCTGCCGCAGGCGTTCGCCCGCGCCATCGCGGACGGCGCCGCCGCGTGGAGCAAGGTCGACGCCCGCGAGGTGGACGTGGACGTCACGCCGGCGCGGGCCTTCGCGCCCATCCGGCGGATCGGCGGGGCCAGCGGCTGGTATTCGGGCGACCTGCTCTGGCGCGTCCGCGGCTGGCTCGATCGTCTCACCGGCGGGCCCGGCATGCGCCGGCGCCGCCTTCCCTGTGAGGACTGCACGGTCGGCGACGTCATCGACGACTGGTCGGTCGAGGCCTACGAACGCGATCGGCGCCTTCGCCTCACGGCCGATTTCCGGCTCCCCGGCCGCGGCTGGCTCGAGTTCCAGGTCACGCCACTCGACGGCGGACGGCGATCCCGCATCCGTCAGATCGCCACGTTCGACCCGCGTGGCGTCCTCGGGCGGATCTACTGGTATGCCGTCTATCCGTTCCACGCCTTCGTTTTCGGCGGCCTGCTGCGCGAGCTGGCGCGCCGCGCGACGGCCGCAGTGTCGGACGCGGAGTCCGAGGGAGCGGAGGCGGCCGGCGAGCTCGCCGGTGCCAAGTCCTCACGCCGGTAGGCGGCCGGTGTCTATACTGCGGCCCACGTGGACGCCGCCCCGCATTCCCCTCCACGGCCCATCGTTGCGGCCCTGGTATTCCTCCTGGATCTCCTGGGGGCGGCCATCGCCCTCGTCGTCCTCGTCACCACCGTGGCCGGGCCGTGGACCGTCACGGTCGGCGGCCAGCTGCTGCGGGTCCGGTCGACAGGCAACCTGATCGTCGGGCTGCTGCTCGTCGCCGCGCTGCGCGCGCTCGCACCCTCGCATCCACTCCTCGGGGTCACGCGCTGGTCCCTGCCCGCCGTCAGGCGGACCGCTTCGGCATGGCTCGCGGCGTTGAGCCGCCGCCTGGACGCGGTCGACGCGCGGACGGCGCTGCGCGTCGTCGGCATCCTGATCGTGGTCGCGTCCGCCATCCGCGTGGCCAACGTGTTCACGCACTTCGGCTTCCTCACCGGCGACGACGTCGAGATCCACGAGATGACGCTCGGCGTCGCGCTGGGCAAGGCGTGGCCGGTCTGGGACCTCCGCAACGCGTTCTATCCGATGACGTTCATCTTCCCCGTGCAGCGCGCGCTCGTGGCGCTCGGGGTCACGGACGTCTTCTCGCTCGTGGCGGCGGGCCGGCTCGTCGTCACCGCCATCGCCGGGCTGAACGTCTGGATCCTCTACCGGGTTGGTCTCTCGCTGTACGGCGATCGCGGGACGGCGCTGATCGCGGCGGCGCTGCTCGCCGTCAACCACCTGCACATGGCCTACGGCAGCGCGGAGCTGCCGCGCATCGTGGCGACCGCGTTCCTGGTGCCGGCGTTCGGCGCACTGCGGACGCCGACGCTGATGCGCTGCGGGCTCGCCGGCGTCCTGCTGGGGCTGGGCGCGTCCCTGCGCTTCGGGGAGATCGTGTTCGCCGTCCCCGCCGCGCTGTGGGTGCTGTTTGGCTCGCGCGATGACGCGACCGGTGCCGCCTGGCGCGTCCGCGTCACGCGGGCGGCGGCGGTCCTCGGGGGCGTGGCCGCCACGGTCCTCGTCGATCATCGGCGTGTCGGACGCGCTGTATTGGGGCCGGCCGTTCCACAGCCTGTTCGCGATCGTCGACTACACGCTGGTCCAGCGCCTGTCATCACGCGGCTACGAGCCGCCGTGGTACTACCTGACACACCTCAGCGAGTGGAGCGACGTGCTGCTGGTCGTGCTGGCCTGCCTGGCGTGGCAGCGGACGAGTCGATCGGCGCTGCTCTGGGCGGCCTTGCCGCTGGTGCTGCTCAGCGTGCTGCCGCACAAGGAAGCGCGCTACGCGATTGCCACCATTCCGTTCTGGGCGCTGGCCGCGGCACCGACGCTGCGCTCATGGATCGCGCACGGCTACGTGCGCACGCCGCATCCCCTGCACGTTCGCGTTGGCGCGCTGGGCATCGCGCTCCTCGTCGCGGCGGCCGTCGCCTTCGACGCCGGCAAGTTCCGCTTCGTCCGCTCGGAAGCGGCCGTGCGCCTCGGCTGGGCCATGGGGCAATCGGGAGCGCCCGGGATCGCGGCCGAGCAGCTCTGGCGATTCGGCGGGCGCCTGTACCTCGACACGTCGACGCCGCTCCTCGAGCTCGACCTGCAGGGGCCCGACGCGGAGCGGCTGCTGCGCGAGGCGGTGTGCCGGCCCGACGTCCGATGGGCGGCCCTGAGGCTCCGCCCATTCACCGCCGGAACGACCGCCATTCTGAACGAGTGCGGCCTGGCACCGGACGTCACAGCAACGGACGCGGGCTACCAACTGTTCCGCAAACGGCCTCACTGAACCGACGCCGCCCACTCACGGGTGGTGGCGAGCGGATTGCATCTCCCGCCGGCGGAGGTGGAGTGTGACTGGTCTGGGGTTGCGGGAAATCAGCAGTACTGCCGCGAGTGACGCGCGGCCAATCGTCCTGCTCGGTGCGTCGTATCTGGCGTCGTGGCCGCTCGCGGACGTGGCGGGCTGCCCGGTGGTGAATCGCGGCATTCCCGGAGACCGGACGCAGCAATACCTCGACCGCTTCGAGCGCGACGTCGTCGCCCTGCGGCCGCGGGCGGTGATCATCTGGGGCGTCGACAACGACGTGATCCGCGCGCCGCGAGGCCGGACCGCGGAAGCCTGCTGGTGCGTCGAGCGCAACCTCGAAGCGCTGGTCCGTCTCGGGCGTGTCCACGGCATCGAGCCGATCCTGGTCACCGACCTGACGCTACGGCCCCCGTCGCGCTGGTTCGAGTGGTTGGCCGCCTTCACCGGCCGCGTCCGAGGCAAGGAAGGCTACCAGCAGCGCATCAACCGCCACGTGCTGCGCCTCAACGCGTTCATCCGCGAGCTCGCAGAGCGAACCGGGACCCGGCTGCTCGACCTGCACCCGCTGGTGTCGGCGCGGAACGGGATGCGCGCGAGGCGCTATGCCAAGCCGGACGGCAGCCACCTGACCGACGCCGGTTACCGGGTGATCAACGCCTACGCCGTCCCGCGCCTCGAAGCCTGGTTCGCGGCTCCGCACCCAACCACGGCTGGTGCGGTGGTCGAGACCGTCGCCGGCGGGTAGTGCCAAAAAGAAAACGGCCGGTGCCCCTTGCGGAGCACCGGCCGGTGGAACCTGCGAACGACGGCCCCGGAGGGCCGCCGTCGGCTCACGTCAGAACGTCACGCGGGTGACGATCTGCAGCGAGCGCGGAGCCGCCACACCGCTCACCGATCCGAACCCGGTCCGGTTCACGATGTCGCCGCTGGCGTTCCTGGCGAGGTTCGTGATGGCGGGGTTGGTGAGGTTGGCGAAGTTCGCCGTGCCGTTGAAGCCGGTGAACTGCGTGTGGTTGAGGGCGTTGAACGCGTCGATGCGGAACTCGAACTTCAGGCTCTTCGGACCGGCGAAGATCTTCGAGAGCGAGAGGTCGAGGTTGTTGATCGGCGAGCGGCGCATGAAGAAGCGCGCCGACTCGGCCCCGTCGCTGCCCGGCTGCGGCTGCGAGAAGCACGCCGTGTTGAACTGCTGGTACGGGTCGTCGCCGTAGCCGGCGCCCGGATCGCACGTCAGCACGATGCGCGCCGCCGGGTTGCCGTCGGCGCTGCCCGTCAGGTGCGACGAGTTGATGCCCGAGATGTTGTGGCCGACGCCCTGCGGGTTGCCGCTCGTCCAGCGGTAGACGCCCGACAGCTGCCAGTCGCCGAAGATCCGCCCCATCACGCTGTCGCTGTTCTTGAGGAACGGCAGCTGATAGATCGCGTTGACGACGAAGTTGTGCGGGCGATCCGTGCTCAGCAGCCCGTAGTCGAGGCGACGGATCTCGGCGTCGGTCGCGTTGGGCAGACCGGCCGCGAAGTCGTCGTTGTTGATGCCCAGCGCCTTGCTCCACACGTAGAAGACCGAGAACATGAAGCCCGTCGTCGAACCGGCGGTTGATGCCCGTCTGCAGCGAGTGGTAGTTCGAGTAGCCGCTGTAATCCCACATGCGGATGGCGCCGTAGCCCTGGTACGGCCGGAGCAGGTCGGTCGTCAGGGCGTTGGCGCCTGCCAGCGCGTTCGGGGCACGCGTCGGGTCCTGGTTCTGCGGCAGGAACGTGGCGCCGCTCGGCACCGCGTTGATCTGCACCTGGCGGAGCAGGTCATCCGACTTCGAGCCGACATAGGCCAGGTCGTACATGAAGTTGCCGAACAGCTTGCGCTGGAACCCGAGGTTCCACTGCGTCACCTTGGGCGGCTCGAAGTCGAACGCCGTCGGGTTGAGGCCGAGCGTCGGCGCCGGCTCGCTGGCGGCGCTGGAGGCGGACAGCTCCTGCAGCCGGCCCCATTGCGACCGACGAGTTCAGGACACCGGGGGCGTTCGAAATCATGTCGAACACCATGTTGCCCTGCGGGCGGTCGTAGAAGATGCCCCAGCCGCCGCGGAAGATCATCTCGCCCTTGCCGGTCACGTCGTAGACCACGCCGACGCGCGGCGAGATCTTGAACGTGCTGCCGTCCTGGAGCGTGTCGGTGATGCCCTGGCCGGCCTGGAACGAGCCGTTGAAGCGGTCCGAACCCGGCGTCAGCCGGCCGACGAACCGATCCTCGACCGTGTTGGCCATCGTGGGTGTCTGTCCAGCGAGCGCCGGATCCATGCCGCGGCGGCTGGTGCCGCTGCAGGGGTAGGCGCCGATGCAGACCGGCGCGTAGAGGCGAGCCGCGTTGTTGCGGTCGAACTCGCTCGGGATGAAGTTCGACGCCTGCAGCGTCTCGTCCCACTGCGGCGTGAGGGAGTAGAAGCGCACGCCGTAGTCGATCGTGAGGTTGTTGCCGGCCTTCCAGTTGTCCTGCACGTAGAACTCGACGTTGTGGTAGCGCCATTCCGGAATGGCGAACTTCGAGGCCTGCGTGTAGCTGTTGAAGATGCCGGTGGCCGCGTTCGCGTAGGCATAGCCGGTGTCGAACGGGTTGTTGGCGTTGTCCTGGAAGTTGATCCTGCCGTTGAAGCTGGCGAAGATGCTCTGCGGCTTGAACGAGTTCTGGTAGTAGAAGCCCGTCTTGAGCGCGTGCGAGCCGGCCACCTTGGTCAGGTTGGCGACCACGTCGTGGGTCACGTTCTTGTTGGTGAACGGACCGCGATCGGTCTGGTACTGGCCCGCGTTGCCGAGACGGCCGCCGCGGAACTGGAACTCCGGCACGTAGTCGCCCTGGACGGCGTCCGGGTAGAAGTAGCGGCAGCTGCGCGAAGGCCGGGTTCGACGACCGGTAGAGGCTCTCCTGCTGCAGGTCGTAGTTCAGCTGGTTGGCGGCGCGGCCCCACGACATTTCGAGGGACATCGTCGGGCTGAGGACGCCCGTCGCCGACATCATGTAGTTGTCGCCGGGGTGCAGGAAGAGCGTCGGCGTCGGGAGCTGGTCGCTGCCGTTGCCGGCCCAGGTCGTGCCGTAGGCCTGGACGATGTCTTCCTTCGTGTGCATGTAGCGGCCGGTGATGCGCCAGTTGTCCGTCGCCTGGTAGTCCATGCGGAGCATGTCCTCACGGCGCGGCGTGTTGTTCGGCGCCTGGCTCTGGTAGTTGAGGTCGGCGGCGAGGCCGGTGGCGTTCGCATCCGGGAAGATGCCGAGGGCCGCGATGCCGGGCGGCATAGAGGCGGTTGGCCGGAATGCGGCCGAGGACGCCGCCGTCCTGGAAGCAGCCGCGCGTATCGGTCGCCGTGCACGGCAGGCCCGACTGGTAGTCGCGGATGGTGTTGAACAGCCGGCCGTTGTTGTCCAGCGACTGCGAGAAGTCGCCGCGGCGCTCGAGCGCGGTCGGGACGCGGGTCTCGCGGATGGCGTTGTTCTCCACCCGGCGCTGGTGCTCCTGGCTGAAGAAGAAGAACAGCTTCTTCTTCTCCGCGTTGAAGCCGGGCGCGAAGATCGGGCCGCCGACGGTGTAGCCCGAGTCGTTGCGCTTGGTCTCCGCCTTCGGCGTCACGGGCGTGTTGCGATTGTTGATCCAGCTGTTGGCGTTCCAGTCGGACCGGCGGCCGTACCAGTAGCCGGAGCCGTGGAAGTCGCGCGAGCCGCTCTTGGTCACGACCTGGAGCTGGGCGCCGACGGCGCGGCCGTACTCGGCCTGGTAGGCGTTGGTCAGCACCTTGAACTCGGCGACGGCGTCGATGTTGGTCGTCGCCATGTTGCCGCCGTTGTCGCCGGTGTCGATGTTGGCGACGCCGTCGATCGACATCGTGTTCGAGTTGGCGCGCTGGCCGTTGACGGTGAAGCCGCTGACCGAGCCAATCTCGCCGCCCCCGTTGCCGTTGGGCAAGGAGCCGGGGACGCCGAGGGCGAAGTTGAACAGGGCGCGGCCGTTGTTCGCGATGTTCTGCAGCGCCGAGTTCTCGAGCGTGAACGACCGCTCGCCGCTCGTCGTCTGCAGCTCGCTGACGCGGGTCGAGACGGTCACTTCCTCCGTCATCGCGCCGACTTCGAGGGCCAGGATGCCCGCCGAGAGCCGGTCGTTCGCGTTGACGACCAGGTTGGTCCGCTCGAGCTTCTTGAAGCCCTGAAGCTCGGCCGTGAGGGTATAGGTGTCGGGGCGAACGATCGCGAACACGAAGCGCCCTTCGGGGTCCGTGACCGCGGTGGCGGTATTGCCCTGCGTGCGGCTGGTGAGCGTGACGGCCACGCCGGGGAGCGCGCCGCCTTGCGCGTCTTGCACGTTGCCGGTAACGGAGGCGCTCGTTGTTTGCGCCCGCGCGGCTGCTGGCAGCGCGGCCAGCATCAGCCCCGTAAGCGCGCTGGCACACAGCGCACGGAGCCTTCGATCAAAGGACATGGAACCTCCCTGGGCATCCAAAAAGGAAGATGCCAGTGATTAGGTTGTGGACAAAGACTAGATGGGTTTTATACGGGCTGAATGACCCGCATGTCAACGGGGAATGCACCCCGTCATGAGGTCAGACCACTTCATTCAGGGCTTGAATTGGCGCACTAATTCACGCGCGACGGGGTGTGTCGGGTTGCGCTGGAGCAGGCGCTCCAGGACCGCAAGTCCTTGTGCCGTCTGGCCATTGCTGAGGTGGAGCTTGGCCAGCGTCACATAAGTTCCCTCAAAAGCGGGCGCCTTGGCCAGGAACGCCTCCAGCAGCCTCGTCGCCGCCTCGGTCTGGCCCCGGTTCACCAGGACCAGCGCCAGGTTCCCGGCCGCCTCCCCGTAGGTGTCCCGCTTGGAGAGGGCGTCGCGGAAGTAGCGCTCCGCCCCGTCCAGGTCGCCGGCGCGCCCGAGCAGGAGGCCCATGTTGTTGAGCGCCTCGGGGAAGTCGGGCTGCAGCGCGATCGCCCGCTCGTAGAGGGGCCTGGCCTCGTCGCCCCGGCCCATCACCAGCAGCGCGTAGCCCAGGTTGTTGAGGGCGTCGGGGTAGTCGGGCGTGGCGGCGAGCGCGGCCCGGAAGCGGGCGACCGCTCCCTCGAGGTCGCCGGCCTGGGCCTGAAGGGCGCCGAGGTCGTTGAGCGCTTCGGCGAGATCCGGTTGCAGGGCGAGCGCGCGCTCGTAGGCCGCCCGCGCCCGGCCGGGCTCGCCGCTCTTCGCGAGCAGCGTGCCCAGGCGATACAGCGTGGACGCGTTCGGGTTGGCCTGCGCCGCCCGCTCGAACGCGACGACCGCCGCCGCTTCGAGCCCCTGATCCATCAGCTCGCGGCCGTAGGGCAGGAAGTTGCGCAGCGGCAGCGGCGCGTGGAACGTGCCGGCGAACGGCACCGCGCGCGAGAGCCGCGCTTCCGGCGTGCCGGCGTCGATCGCCGCCGCGTCGGCGGCGATGACGGCCGCGTCCACGGTCGTCGCGGTAGACCTTCACGATCCGGCCGCCGCCGTCGATCAGGAACGCGGTCGGCAGCGGCAGATCGGGCCGGTTCATGAACAGGTGGCGGTTGACGAGCGCGTAGGCCATCGCGAGGTCGGCCGGCGCGGCGATGACCGGCAGGCCGCCCGCCTTCGCGACGCCCTGCGCCGCCTGCCGCACCCGCGCGACTTCCGACGCGGGGTCGAGGGCCACCGCGATCGGCGTGACGCCGGCGCGGGTCAGCGCGTCGCGGCCGCGTCCGAGCGCGTCGACCGCCGCGCGTCCGGCGGCATCGGCCGCCGTCCAGAACAGCAGCAGCGCGGGTTTGCCGGCGAGCGCGGCGAGCGATTGCGGTCTCGCCGTCCGAGATCGGGCGCCGAAAACGGCGGCGCCGGGAACGGCTCGTAGAGCCAGTGCGGCGAGGGGTCGGCGCCGCGGCCGGTGCCGGCGGCCGCCGTCGGGGCATCGGCCGCCGGCGGGCGCCGTGGGGCCGGGCTCGCGCTGGAGGCGTGCCGCCCTCGACCAGGCGCAGCGTGTGTCGGCGCGGCACGACGTCGGTGAACTGCTGCACCGTCGCCTGACGGCCACACGCACGGTCAGCGCTCGGATGCGCTCGGCTCGGCGCCGAGCGCCGAAGGTCAGCGTCTTCGAGTGCTGCGAGAGGAAGCCCGAGCCCGCCTGCACGATCTTCGTCTTGGTCAGCCGGTCGGTCTCGACCACGACCCGGGCGCCGATCGCATCGCGGTTGCTCTTGCCCGATCCGGTCAGCCGCAGGCTGAACCACGGCTGCGACGCGCCGATCTCGTTGCGGAAGATGCGCAGCTGCGGCGCCTGCCGCGCCGCCATGACCGCGAGATCCTGATCGCCGTCGCGATCGACGTCGAGGACCGCGAACGAGCGCCCGTCCTGATCGAGGTCGAGGCCGGCGGTGCCGGAGACCTCGTCGAAACCGCCCGTGCCGTCGTTGCGCAGCAGCACGTTGCGCTGGCGGCTGGCGATCGACTGGTGGATCAGCAGCTGGTTGATCGCCCGCCAGGCCTCGTCGTACGGCGTGCCCTTCACCGGCGTGAGCGGCGACTGCGCCACCACCTGCCGCCAGAAGAACCCGTCCAGATCGGGATCGCCGCGCGCGTGAGCATCCCGTTGGCGACGTAGAGGTCGTCCCAGCCGTCGCCGTCGAAGTCGAGCGTGTCGGACGCCCAGGCCCAGCGGCCCATGTTGGCGCGGGCCTTCAGCGAGGTGTCCTCGAAGCGGCCGTTGCCGCAGGTTGCGATAGAGCGCCGTTGCCGCGGACGTGCTGTCGATAGTGGGCGCGGACCTCGGCGGACGCGTCGGGCATGAACGCCGGCGACGCGGTGACGCGCAGGCCGTCCGCGGTCCACATGTTGCCGGTATAGATGTCGAGGCGGCCGTCGTTGTCGTAGTCGAGGAACGCCGCGCTCATGCCGGCGCCGTAGTCGAGGACGCCGGCCTGCTCGGCGACGTCCTCGAAGCGGACCGCGCCGCCGCGCGCGCCGAGGTTGCGATACAGGTTCTTGACGCCGAAGTCGTTGGCGACGAGCAGGTCGGGCCAGCCGTCCTCGTCGTAGTCGGCCCACGCCGCCGCGAAGTGGTAGCGATCGTTGCCGGCGTCGAGCCCGCGTGGCCTTGGTGGCGTCGACGAAGCGGCCCTTGCCGTCGTTGCGGAACAGGACACCCGGCGGGCCGTTGCGCGCGTCGTGATAGGGCATCGGCGTGCCGGCTTTCTCCTCGCCGGCGCCGAAGAAGTAGGAATAGACGCAGAGATAGACGTCGAGGAAGCCGTCGCGATCGTAGTCGGCCATCGACAGGCCGGTGAGGACGCCCTGCAGCGGCGCGTCGAAGCGGAACGCGCCGGGGATCGGCGTGAAGCGGCCCTGGCCGTCGTTGGTGAACAGCAGCGGCTGGGTGCCGGTGGCCAGCACCAGATCCTGGTCGCCGTCGTTGTCGATGTCGGCGAACAGCGACTGCGCGGTGTCGTCGAGGACGCCGACGCCGGCGCGATCGGTCGCGTCCTCGAAGGTGCCGTCGCCGCGGGCGCGGAACAGCCGGTTGGGCAGGCCGGCCGGCTGCGCGACGTAGAGGTCCTCGAGGCCGTCGCCGTCGGCGTCGCCGACCGACACGCCGTGGTGTCCGTTCGAGTCGCGGGTCAGCACCGCGTCGAGGGTGGTCATCCACGCGTCGAGCGGCGTGTTGAGCTGACGGCGGAACGACTCGCGTCCCACCGATCGCCCTGGCGGTGATCTCGGTGAATATCGGACGCGGCGCCCGGCTGATCACCTGGTCGGCCGGCGTCCACTCGACGACCTGCCACGTGCCCTTGCCGTCCGCGCGCCATCGCATCTTCCACGTCCCGGCCTGCTCGATCCGCTCCGCGCCCGGTCCCGTGCCGACGAGATCGACGCGCACGTCGACGGGCACGACGCCGGCGGCATCGGCCTGCGTGATGGCCGTCACCTGGAACTCGGTGGTGACGAGCGTCCCGAGCGCCTCGCTCAGGCGGCGCAGCTTCGGCGGCGAGGCCGCGTGTGTCGAGGTTCGCCGCGGCGGGGCCGCTCCAGCGCTGCACCTGCAGCGGCGCGTCGCCGGTCGGCCGTTGGGGTGGGACGAGCGCGCTACCCCGCGCGCCGGGGGCCAGCAGCCACGATGCCGCGGCCGCGGCCGGCGCCGGGCCGCTCTTCAGCGCGTCGCCGAACCGCCGGAGCTGTGCTTCGATGGCTTTGGCGATCGGCTCGTTGACGAAGGCGTCGTGTCCGGCGTCCACCTTCGGCGCGAACGGTTCGAGGAACTCGGGGGGCTTCAGCGCCGGACGATAGACGGCGCCGGAGGGCGTCTGGGCGGCGACGCCGACCGACAGCGAGAGCAGTCCCGGCGACGGCGACGAGCCGGCGGCGCGGGCACGTCATCGGCGGCCGGTCCCGGTCAGCTCGAGCGTGTGCAGGCGGTCCACCGGCAGATCCTGCCACGACCAGCGGGCGCCGCCGGGCATCCGAACCTCGACCGACACCGGACCCGCCGCGTCGCCGAGCCCGAACAGCGGCCGCAGATCCGACTGCGACAGATAGCTGCCGCCGGAGCGCACCTCGCGCGTCTGCGTCCTGCCGCCGGCCGTGATCGTCACCGTCGCGCCGATCGCGAGGCGGTTGCCCGCAGGCGCGGTGAGTCGGAACGCGATCCAGTGCCGCCCGGTTCGCTGCCGGTTCTCGAGCAGCGCCGGCGGCGCGTCCATGTTGCTGAGGACGACGTCGGGATCGCCGTCGTCGTCGAGGTCGCCGACGGCAAGGCCGCGGCTGACCCGCGGCGTCTGCAGTCCGCGGCCGGTGCCCGCCGACACGTCGCGGAACGTGCCGCCCTGGTTGAGCAGGAGCTGGCTGCGCCTGCGCGTAGGTCTCGGCGAGCGCGGGGAAGCGATCGACGTCGGGGAAGATGTGGCCGTTGGCGACGACGAGATCGAGCCGTCCGTCGAGATCGGCGTCGAGGAACGCGGTCCCCCAGCCCATGCGCGTGAACGTGCTCGTCGCCAGGCCGGTCGTCGCGCTCGCGTCCTCGAAGCTGCCGCTGCCGACGCCGCGGTAGATCGTGTTGCGATCGTGCGCGAAGGCCGTCAGCGTGAGGTCGACCTGGCCGTCGCCGTCGTAGTCGCCGGCATCGGCGCCCATCCCGGCCTGGGCCCGCGCTTCGCCGTTGACCGCGACGCCGGCGATCAGGCCGACGCTCTCGAACCGCGGCGCGCCTCCGGCCGGCGTCGTGTTGCGGTAGAGGAAGTTCGGGTTCGAGTCGTTGGCCACGAACAGATCGACGCGCCCGTCGCCGTCGTAGTCGGTGGCGACGACGCCGAAGCCGTAGGCGGCCGCGGCGTCGGTGAGGCCGGCCGCCGCGGTCGCGTCGCGGAAGCGGCCGTTGCCGAGGTTCTCGAAGAAGACGTCCGGCTCGCCCGGCAAGCCCTGCGGCCCGACCATGATCTTCGGCCCGTTGCGCCAGGTCAGCGTCCGTTGCGCGGCGGTGACGTTCTCCCACGTGGTCTTCACATAGCGCGCCACGTATAGATCGAGGTCGCCGTCGGCGTCCGCGTCGAAGAAGGCGCAGCCGGTGCTCCAGCCGTCCGCCGCGACGCCGGCTTGCTGCCGCGACGTCCTCGAAGGTGCCGTCGCCCTTGTTGCGGAACAGCACGTTGGCGCCCCAGTTGGTGACGTAGAGATCGATCTGGCCGTCGCCGTCGGCATCGCCCGCACAGACGCCCTGGCCCCAGGCCGCGAGATCGACGCCGGCCTTCGCCGACACGTCCTCGAAGCGCCAGCCGCCCAGGTTGCGGAAGAGCGCGTTGCGATGCGCGATGCGCTCGCGCGACGCGGACAGTTCTGCGCCGGTGACGACGTAGACGTCGAGGCGTCCATCGCCGTCGTAGTCGAGGAGCGCGATGCCGTTGCCGCCGGATTCGAGGATGTGGTCCTTGGTCGGGCCGCCGCTGTAGGCGGTCACGGGCAGCGTCGCGGCTTCCTCGAAGGTGACGGGCGACGCGACCGGCGACGTGGCCGCGATGCCGCCGGCGGGCGCCGGTGCGGCCGGACCCATGCCGGTGGCGTGGCCGCCGTAGACGGGATCCTTGACCTTCGACTGGCTGTAGCCGCCTTCGAACGTGAGACCGAGCGCGACCTCGCCCTCGAGGCGGACGCGGGCGCGCTCGAGCAGCGCGAGGATCGGCGCGGCGTCGAGTCGCGTGTCGGCGGCGGCCGCGGCGCTCACGGTCTCCGCGGCGCGGCGCAGCGCGTCGCGCAGATCGGCGTCGAGACGGGCGGGCGCCGAGGCCGCGCCCGCGGCCGCGCCGGGCTCGGCGCCGAGCGCGCGCAGGCGATCCGCGGCGTCACGCAGCGCGGCGCGCCGCACGTCCGCCTCGGTGTCCGGCCGCGCCGCACGGGTCAGCAGCGTGGTCGCGTCGCGCCGCAGGCCGGCGAGCCGCAGGCGTTCGGCGTCCGCGGCGGCGGCCGGTGCGGGCGCCGATGTCTGGCGCGTCGCGCCGGCCGTGGCAGCCAGCGCGATCGCGGCGGCCAGCGCCGCGAGCACGGGACGGACGCGATCGATCTTCGAGCCCAACCGGTCCATTGTGGCCCAGGTGTGAGCCCGGCGGCCCCGGGGGCGATCGGACGTCGTGTACTGTGGAACGTGATGCCACCGGACGTGCTGGAGCCCGAGCTCGTCGGCGATCCCATGGCGGCCCATGCGTCGCGCCTCGCGCTCCTGCGCCGGTGGGCCGTGCTGCTCGACAGCGCCTTCGCGATCCCCGGCACCCCGGTACGCTTCGGGTTGGACACCATCGTCGGCCTCGTGCCCGGCATCGGCGACCTGACGACCCCGGCGTTCACCGTGCTGCTGCTCGGCACCGGTCTGCGGATGCGGGTGCCGGTCGTCGTGCTGGCGCGGATGGTGATGAACGCGGGTGTCGACGCGCTCATCGGGCTCGTCCCGATCGCCGGCGACCTCGTCGACCTCGGCTGGAAGGCGAACCTGCGCAACCTGGACCTGCTCGAGCGGCACGCGGTGCCCGGGACGCCGGTGAGCCGGCGCGACGCGTGGTTCGTCACGGCGGGAGTGGCGCTGATCGTGCTGATCGGCGTCGTGGCGCTGATCCCGGTCGCGATCGTGCTCTACGCGCTCACGAAACTTGGCTGACGCGGGAGGCGGCGCATGGCAGGGGACCCGGGCACGACGAAGATTCGGGAGTGGCGGCACGCCGATGCCGCCGATCTGGCGCGGCTCGCGGACGATCGCGAGATCTGGCTTGGACTGCGCGACCTGTTCCCGCACCCGTACGGGATCGGCGATGCGCTGGCGTTCATTTCCCTCGCCGGGCGCATGGATCCGCAGACCTTCTTCGCCATCGAGGTCGACGGCTCGCTCGCCGGCGGCATCGGCTACACGCGTCGGACCGACGTCGAGCGGATCGGGGCCGAAGTCGGCTACTGGCTCGGCCGCGCCTACTGGGGCCGCGGCATCGCGACCGCGGCGCTCCGGCTCCTCACCGCGCACGCCTTCGCCGCGGATCCGGAGCTGCGCCGCCTGTGGGCGGTGCCGTTCGTCACCAACATCGCGTCCGCGCGCGTGCTCGAGAAGGCCGGCTACACGCGCGAAGGCACGCTGCGCCAGAGCGCGATCAAGGACGGCCGCGTCCTCGATCAGTGGATGTACGCGATCCTCCGCGAGGACGTCGCGCCGCGATGAGCCGGATCATCCCGCGCCGAGGCGCGCCCGGCGCGCGGCGAGGATCTTCGCGAACGAGCGCAGCTCCACTTCCTCCGGCGTCAGGCCGGTGCGCTCGAGGTCGGAGACCTCGATGGCGCCGGAGTTGAGCGCGCGCAGGAAGTAGTTGAGCAGGCCCTGTCCGGTGGCGGCGTCGTCGAAGACGTCGCCGACCAGCGTCGCCTGGGCCGCCTTCTCGATGAAGTTGCGCAGGCGATCGGCGGCCTGCGCGAAGCCTTCCAGGAAGAACGCGTAGCACGTGGCGAAGCGCACCGGGATCTGCGCCGGGTGCAGATCCCAGCCCTGGTAGAAGCCGCCTTCGAGCGAGTGGCGGATGTGCCCGTGCGAGAGCTGCCACGCGTGGTGGACGGCGGCGCGGTTGGCCTGGCGCTGTACGTCCGTCAGCGACGTGCCGGCATGTGGCGCGACCGGCAGCACGTTGGTCGATCCGTCGGAGAGGAAGATGCCGGTGCCGGCGTAGGCGAGAAGCATGTTGCCCTTGGCCAGGTCGCACCACGGGTGATCCATCACCTGGAACGTCGCGGTGACGTTGCACGATGCGGTGTAGTCGTAGGTGCCGAAATGGGCGGCGACGCAGCGGCCCTCGCAGGCGGCGAGGAAGCCGGGCAGCGGCGATCGGCCGTCGGCGCCGATGATCGCCTGGGTCACCTCGATCATCAGCTCGAGCCGCAGCGTGCCTTCCGCCAGGCCGTGCCGGCGCTCGAGGATCTCGAACAGCCGGACCAGCGTCCGCGGCTGCTCGGCGACCGTGACCTTGGGCAGCGTGACCACGAAGTTGGCGGGCAGGCGGCCGCCGGTCTCGCCGAACAGGGTGTCCAGGAAGATCTCGAGCGTGCGCGCGCTCCGCGCCTTCCACTCCTCGCCGAGCGACTTGATGCGGATGCCGACGAACGGCGGCAGCGCGCCTTCCCGCATGCCCCGCGCCACCTCGCGCGCGGCGCTGATCGCGGTCGCATCCTCCTCGGCGTCCGGGCGGGCGCCGAAGCCATCCTCGAAGTCGATGCGGAAGTCCTCGACCGGCTCGCGCTCGAGCTTGCGCCGCACCCGCTCGTGCACGGTCTTCGCCAGCCCGCCGTCGGGATCGGTCGTGAACCCGACGCCGCGGGCGAAGTCGGCCGGCGCGCGGCCGTAGGTGTCCATCGTCGCGCGCGCTACCGCCCCGAGGCGCGACGTGGTCTCGGCCTTGAAGAGCTGCGCTCCGCCGTAGACGGTGTGGACCGGCTGCCGTGCGGCGCGGTCGCCCGGATACGTCTGCATGAACGCGCGATTGACGGCGCCGAGCGCGTCGAGATGGACCTTCGCGTCGTCGAGGAGGGTCATGTGCCTCGGTAGGTGGAATAGCCGAAGGGGCTGAGGAGCAGCGGGATGTGGTGGTGCTCGTCGGCATCGACCACGGTGAAGACCACGTCGACGTGGGGGTAGAACTGCGGGCGGCCGGACGCGGCGAAGTAGCCGCCGGTGTCGAACGTCAGGCGATACGTCTGCGCGCCGAGCGTGCCGGGCGGGACGAAATCGGTGATGCGGCCCTGGTCGCTGGTGACGCGCTCGGCGACGGTGCGGGCGTGCCCGTCCGCGTCGAGCACGTCGAGGCGGACCCGCAGTCCGGCCGCCGGCCGGCCCAGCGCGGTGTCGAGCACATGCGACGTGATCGGGCTCATAGCTTCTCCAGGCGCAGGCGGGTGATCCTGGCCTGTTCCGCGGCGGCGACCTGCAGCTCGGCGTCCGCATCGTGGGCCAGGCGCGCCCGCAGCAGCGCCAGCATCTCCGCCGCGCGTCTTGCCGGTCGCGCACACCAGGAACACGTAGCCGAACTTCTCGCGGTACCGGACGTTGCCGTCGCGCAGGGCCTCGAGCGTCGCGTCGTCGGCCCCGGCGACGCCGGCCTGTTCCGCCGCCGACCACGCCGCGGTCGACGCGAACCGCTGCCGCAGCGACGCGATGTCCGCGCCAATCTCGGGATGGTGCGAGAAGGCCTCGAGCAGGTCTGCCTTCTCCATCTGCGTCCAGACGCCGGCCGCCGCCTTGAACAGCGCCTCGGTAGAGGCGAAGGGGCGCTGCGTGAGCAGCCAGGCGGCCCAGCGCGGCGCGCCGCAGCAGCGCAGCAGCGCGGCTCGCGCCTCGTCGATCGACATCGCGTTGAGGACGGCGTGCGGCTCGGCCGCCCGCGTGCCCCACAGCCGCAGCCGGCTGACCCCGCCGTCCGGGAAGATGTTCAGCCGGACGTGCGAGACCGCAGCGTGCGCCGCGATCTCGGTGGTGAAGAAGCGCCGCTCGTCCGCCGCCAGCTTCACCTCGCCCAGCAGCGGCGTCCACGCCTGGCTGGCGATCAGGTCGGTGATCCGCGCGCCCGGGGCGTCGATGCCCTGCAGCGAGCACCGATCCGGGTAGTTGCCCTTGAAGTGGTTGGTGTCCACCTCGATCGTGTTGATCGTGCCGCGGGCGCCGAGGCGAATCAGGATCCAGTCGTGGCCGGGCGCACGCTTGCGCCGCGTCTCCCAGCCGCCGCCCATGTTCTCGGCCCGGCCCGGCAGCAGCAGGTTGTTCATCGGCCCGAAGAAGGCGTCGGAGCAGGCGAGCGCGAGCCCGCCGTTGCTCACCGCCGCGAGATCGACGCTGCCTTCGATGACGTGCGCGCGCGTCTCGCGATCGAGCGCCGGCGCCGACCACTCGGCGGCGACCCGGCCGAAGACGCGAAAGCGCGCGACGCCGCCGTCGGGGAAGATGTTCAGACGGACGTGCGTGATCGGCGCGGCCGCGGCGTCGCGGCGAACAGGTTCTGCGCGTCGGGCCGGACCGGCATCTGCGCCAGCAGCTCGGTCCACTCCATGGCCTGCAGCGCCGCCAGCGACGTGCCCTGTGGCGCGTGGACGCCCTCGATCGACACGAACGCCGGGCTGTTCCCGACGAAGAAGTGCGTGTCCACGTCGAAGCCGACGACCGTGCCCGGCGCACCCAGCTCCAGCACGCACCAGTCGTAGCCGGGGCCGCGCTTGCGGCGGCTCTCCCAGCCGTCCATCCACTTGCCGCGGTCGGTGAACTTGCCCTCGATGAAGACGCCGCGCCCGGGCTCGATCAGGTTGTTGGCGCTGGCGAAGAAGTCGTCGCTGGCGCCGAGCACCTTGCCACCGAGTCCGAGGGCGGCGAGATCGATCAGGCCGGGGAACGCGGCAGCAGTCGCGGCGGTCTCGCTCACGCGGCCTCCCGATGCAGCAGGGCGCGTCCGATCGGCCCTGCCGGATGTCCGTCGCCGTTGTAGACCTCGTGGCCGCGGACGAACGTCCGGTGCACGCGCCCGCGCAGAGCCGCCCCGACATAGGGCGAGATCGGGTGACGGTAATACAAGGCGTCCGCCGCGACGTGAATGGCGTGACGGCATCCCAGACGACGATGTCGGCGTCGTAGCCCGCCGACAGCCGCCCCTTGGATCGATGCCGGCCGGCCAGCCGCGCCGGCGCCGCGCTCATCCAGGCGGCCATCTGGTCGAGGCGTGCCCCGCGTTGGGCCGCCTCGGTCCAGACCACGGCGAGGCCGTGCTGCAGCGATGCGATTCCGCCCCACGCGGCCATGAAGTCGCCGCGGTCGGCGAGCTTCATCGCCGGCGGGCACGGGCTGTGGTCGCTGACGATGCCGTCGATGACGCCTTCGAACAGTGCGGCCCACAGGGCTTCGCGGTTCTGGCGATCCCGGATCGGCGGCGCGCACTTGAAGTGCGTGGCGCCGTCGGGAATCGCTTCCGCCTCGAGGCAGAGGTAGTGCGGGCAGGTCTCGACGGTCAGCGGCAGGCCTTCGTCGCGGGCCCGCCGGATCGCGGCGACGGCGCTCGCCGAGGCGAGGTGGACGATGTGCACCGGGCAGCGCGTCTCGCGGCACAGGTCGATCAGCAGCGAGATCGCGGCGTCTTCCCACGCACGCGGCCTGGACGCCAGGTAGCCGGCGTAGGACCGCGGATCGGCTGGCGCCGGCGCCCCTCGATCGAGCCCAAGATCGAGCTCGGCGTGGGCGAGCAGCGGCAGCCCGTGATCGCGCAGCACGGACATCGCCTCGCGCAGCTCGCGCTCGCCGACGTGCGGGAACTCGTCGATCCCCGAGGGGATCATGAACGCCTTGCCGCCCAGGACGCCGGCCCGCGCCAGCTCGATCAGCGCGGCGGCGTTGCCGGGGACCACGCCGGCCCAGAAACCGACGTCGATGGCGCGCTGCCCCTCGCTGGCGGCGATCTTGGCGTCGAGCGCGGCGCGCGACGTCGTCACGGGCGAGGCGTTGAGCGGCATGTCGACGATGGTGGTGACGCCGCCCGCCGCGGCTGCGCGGGTCGCGGTGTCGAAGCCTTCCCACTCGGTGCGGCCCGGCTCGTTGACGTGGACGTGCGCGTCGACCAGCCCCGGCGAGACAACCAGATCGCCGACGTCGATCACGTCCGGCAGCGCGATCCGCTCGGGCACCACCGCTTCGATCCGCCCGCCGGCGATCAGCACGGTGCCCGGCGACACGCCGTCGGGGCGCACCACCCGCCGGCTGCTGATGCCCCTGATCGCACGCGGCCGCACGGTGCTCAAAACTCCTGCTCCGCGAACGACCGCAGGCTGGCGAAGTGCTCGCCGCCGGCGGTCCGCCGCGGCCGGACCCACGAGCGCTCCGGATGGCGGAGCTGATCGAGATCCTTCGCGATCTGCGCCTCGAGGCGGCGGAGCCCGTCTTCGCCCGTCATTTCTGCGCGATTGTATCTCTGAGCTGCCGACGAGCCCGCGGGTGATGGCGCCGCGGCGCCGGCACCGCCGGCTCTCGTATACTTGGCCATGGCGGTCGCCTTCGTGCTGAACGGACGGCCCGTGAACGCGGGCACGCCCGGCGCCAGCGTCACCCTCCTCCAGTGGCTTCGCGCGCGCGGCCTGACCGGCACCAAGGAAGGGTGCGCCGAGGGCGAATGCGGCGCCTGCGCCGTCGCCATGCGCCGGACCGACGCGCAGGGCCGGACGCGGTTCGAGTCGATCAACAGCTGCCTGGTGCCCCTCGCCGCGGTCCACGACGAGACCGTCGTCACGGTCGAAGGGATTGCGCCAGGCGAGGGCCTCCTCCATCCCGTCCAGGACGCCATGGTCCGCGCCGGCGGATCGCAGTGCGGCTACTGCACGCCCGGCTTCGTCGTCAGCCTCTTCTGCGAGTACCTACCGGCCCGGCCGCGACGGCTTCGATGCGGAGTCGATCAGCGGCAACCTGTGCCGCTGCACCGGCTACCGGCCGATCGCCGACGTCGCGCGGACGCTGCCGGCGCCCGCCTCCAACGATCCGCGCCTGACCGAGCTCGCCGCGCCGGTGTCGCCGCGGACGCGCATCGACAGCGGCCACGGCCTCGAGCGGTTCGTCCGGCCAACCAGCCTCGACGATCTGTTCCGCTGCCTCGCGGAGGCGCCAACGGCGACGCTGATCGCCGGCGGCACCGACGTCATGGTCGGCGTTACCCAGAAGGGCGATCGTCATCCGGTGGTCGTCTCGCTCGCGGCGCTGCCCGAGCTGCGCACCTTCGCGGTGACGCCCGACGCGATCGTGCTCGGCGCCGGCCTGACGCTGACCGACGTCGATGAGTACCTGCACGCGACGCCCGAGGCCGCCATCCCGCTGCTCGGCCAGCTCCTGCCGTTGTTCTCGTCGCGGCTGATCCGCAACCGCGCCACGCTCGGCGGCAACCTCATGACCGCGTCGCCGATCGGTGACGCCCCTCCGGTGCTGCTCGCGCTGGACGCGTCGGTGACGCTGGCGAGCACCGCCGGGCGGCGCGTCGTGCCGCTGCGCGAGTTCTTCCTCGCCTACCGCAAGACCGCGGCGCGGCCGGACGAAGTGATGATCGACGTGCGCGTGCCGCGGGGCGCGCCGGCGATCCAGCGCTTCTACAAGGTGAGCAAGCGCATCCTCGACGACATCTCGACGGTCGCGGCGGCGTTCGCGCTCGACCTGACCCCGGACGGACGGGTGGCACGGCTCCAGGCCGCGTACGGCGGGATCGCGGCGACACCGATTCGCGCCTCGGCGCTCGAGGCCGCCGCGGTCCGGCCGGCCGTGGACGCGCGAGACGATCGACGCGCTGCTGCCGGTTGCGGCGACGCTCGGCACGCCGCTGTCGGACCTGCGCGGCACGGCGGACTACCGCCGCGCCATGGTCGGACGTCTGCTCGAGAAGTTCTTTGCCGAGACGGCGCCCGTCGAGACGGCGCCCGGAAAGGTGGCGCGATGACGCGCCAGGCTGCGACGCTTGTGGGGGCGGCGCTGCCGCACGAATCCGCCGTCGGCCACGTCACCGGCGCGGCCCGCTACGTCGACGACCTGTGGCCCGACGTCGCGCACGTCGCGCACGGCTGGCCGGTGCAGGTCCCGCACGCGCACGCCCGGGTGCTGCGGATCGACGCGGACGCCGCGCGCCAGGCGCCGGGCGTCCTCGCCGTGCTCACCGGCGACGACGTGCCGGGCGAGAACGACATCGGCGTCGCCAAGCGTGACGAGCCGCTGTTTCCGACCGAAGTGTGCTTCGCCGGTCACGCGGTCGCGTGGGTGATCGCCGAGACCGAGGAGCAGGCGCGCGTCGCCGCCGGCCTCGTCCGGGTGGACTGCGAGGTGCTGCCGGCGATCCTGTCGATCGAGCAGGCCATCGCCGCGGACAGCTTCCTCACCGCCGGCGATCGGCTGGCCAAGGGGGACGCCGCGGCCGCGCTGCGCACGGCGCCGCGCCGGCTCGAGGGCGAGTTCGCGATCGGCGGACAGGAGCACTTCTACCTCGAGACCAACGCCGCGCTCGCGTATCGCGACGAGGACGGCGGCATGCTCGTCCACTCGTCGACGCAGCATCCGACCGAGACGCAGGAGATCGTCGCCCGCGTCCTCGCCGTGCCGAAGCACGCCGTCGTCGTGCAGTGCCTGCGGATGGGCGGCGCGTTCGGCGGCAAGGAAGTGCAGGCCAACGCCTGGGCGGCAGTCGCGGCGCTGGCCGCGTCGCGTCTGAAGCGTCCGGTCCGCGTCCGGCTGACGCGGCGGCAGGACATGGTGATGACCGGCAAGCGCCACCCGTTCCTGGCGCGCTTCCGCGTCGGCTTCGACGACAGCGGCCGGCTGCTCGCGCTCGCCGTGCAGCTGTTCAGCGACGGCGGCTGGGCGCTCGATCTGAGCTTCCCGGTGCTCGGCCGGGCGATGTTCCACATCGACAACTGCTACCAGGTGCCGCACGTCGACGTGATCGGGCGCGTGTGCCGGACGCACCACGTGTCGCACACCGCCTTCCGCGGCTTCGGCGGGCCGCAGGGCATGCTGGCGATCGAGGAGATCGTCGATCGCGTCGCGCGATCGCTCGATCTGCCGCCGCACGTGGTCCGCGAGCGTAACTTCTATCGCGCGGGCGACGTCACGCATTACGGCCAGGTGGTGCGCGATCCGGATCGCATCGCGCGGATCTGGGCCGAGCTGTGCGCCAGCGCCGCCTTCGAGGCGCGCTGGTCGGAGGTCGACGCCTTCAACGCTGCCAGCGCGCACGTGAAGCGCGGCCTGGCCATCACGCCGGTGAAGTTCGGCATCTCGTTCACCACGTCGTTCTACAACCAGGCCGGCGCGCTGGTCCTCGTCTACAAGGACGGCAGCATCCAGGTGAACCACGGCGGCACCGAGATGGGGCAGGGGCTGCACACCAAGGTTCGGCAGATCGCCGCCGACGGGCTGGGCGTGCCGCTCGACGCAGTGCGGCTGATGCCGACCCGCACCGACAAGATCCCGAACACCTCGGCCACCGCCGCGTCGTGCGGCTCGGATCTGAACGGCGCCGCCGTGCGCAACGCGTGCGACACGATTCGTGACCGGCTCACGGAGATCGCCGCGACGATGTTGAGCGCGCCTGCGGCCGACGTCGTCTTCGCCGACGGCCGCGTGCACGCGCGCGGTCGATCCGGCGAGGGCCTGCCGTTCTGCGAGGTCGTCGCCAAGGCCTACTACGAGCGCGTGCCGCTGTTCGCGACCGGCTTCTACCAGACGCCCGAGATCCACTTCGACTGGAAGACGGGGCAGGGCAAGCCGTTCCACTACTTCGCGTACGGCGCGGCGGTGAGCGAGGTCGAGGTCGACGGCTTCACCGGCCAGTACCGGCTGCTGCGCACCGACATCCTCCACGACGTCGGCGACTCGCTGTCGCCGCTCGTCGATCGCGGCCAGGTCGAAGGCGGCTTCGTGCAGGGCGTCGGCTGGCTGACGACCGAGGAGCTGGTGTGGGGTGCCGACGGCGCGTTCCTGTCGCACGGCGCCTCGACCTACAAGCTGCCGACGCTGGGCGAGTGCCCGCTCGATCTGCGCGTCGCGTTCCTCGAGCGCGCCGCCGAGCCCGGCGTCGTCCACGGCAGCAAGGCGGTGGGCGAGCCGCCGCTGATGTTGGCGATCAGCGTTCGCGAAGCCCTGCGGGCCGCGATCGCGGCGTTCGGCTCCGGCGGGATCGTCGAGCTCGCTTCACCCGCGACCCCGGAAGCGGTGTTCTGGGCCATCGAGCGCGTCCGCGCGTGTGCGACGACTCCGGAGTCGTGTCGGTCGGTCGACTCCGGAGTCGTGTCGGCGGCCCGCGTGCCGGCGCCGCTGCGCGCCCAGCGCAGCGAGTAGCAGCCGGCACGCCCGGAGGCCGCCTGCGGCCGGGCGTGAGAGCCCGGCCGCAAACAATTAGAACGACATCCTGAACGAGAACTGCAGGATCCGCATGAAGCCGGACTGCAGGTTGGTCTGGCCGAAGTTGGAGCTGCCGACCGTGTTGGCGCCCTGCAGCGCACGGACGTTCGGGCGGTTCAGCAGGTTGAGCACCTCGAGACGGACCTGGCCCTTCCACCCGCCGGTCAGGCCGATGTCCTTCTGGACCACGGCGTCCACGTTGTACTGCGGCGGGGTGCGCACTTCGGTGATGGTGCGCGGCGCGTCGCCGATGGTGCCGGCGGAGGCCAGCGCGAACGCCGCCGGGTTCACCCACGTCGCGGTCGGGTGATCCGCCGAGGCGAGGCGATCCTCGAAGCCGCCGGCGGTGGCGAGATCGACGCCGTCGACGATGTTCGGCCGGTTCGCCGTCGTTGCGCCGCCCAGGCTGAGCCGCGCGTCGGCGGCCTGCTGCACGTTGAGCGGGAAGCCGCTCTGCAGCGTGATCGTCGCCGCGATCGTCCAGTTGCCCAGCAGCGCCTCGCTCCACCCGCTGCTGCCATAGCGGTGGCCCTCGCCGAACGGCAGCTGCACCATCGGCGCGAGGATCACGCGATGCGGCACGTCGAGGACGCTGTAGCCGGTACTCGGCGCCCGGGTCGTAGCAGGCGCTCGTGTACTGCGCGCCCGCCGCGCAGGCCGCCTGCCCCGCCATGTAGTTGTAGTTGTTGACCGGCAGCGCCGGGCTGACCGCGGCGTAGAAGTTGCTCTCGCCGACCAGGTTGTCCTTCAGCACGCTGTAGGTGTAGCTGAAGCGGCCGCCCCACCCCTTCTTCATCCGCCGGCTCACTTCGAACACCGCGGCGTTGTAGCGGCTGTAGCCTTCGGTCACCTGACGGGCGTTGACCTGCCGGTACTGCGGGAAGGGCAGCAGGAGGCGCGAGCGCGGCAGCGTCGCCGGCGACGACAGCGACAACGGCACGTTCGGGTTGCCGCGGAACGGGTTCGGGAGCGGATCGTTCAGCGCCGCGCCGAGCGACAGGTACGCCGGATCGAGCTGGTTGATGTTGATCGGTGTGTCGTTCGATCCGCCGAGCCCGAGGTCATCGCTGCGGGCGCCGACGTAGGACGCGGTCAGCGTGAGATCGGCGCCCAGCTCGCGCTGCAGGTCCACCGAGAACTGCTGCACCCGCGGCGCCGTCCGGTTCTGGTCGACGTACGAGATGTTGCTGTCCAGGTTGGTGAGCGCGCCCAGCGAGTTGCCCGATGGCGCGGCCACGCCGTTGGGGAACGGGTTGGTCAGCGTCACGGGACTGGTGCGGCTCTGGCTCACGATCGTGTTCTGCGTGTAGCCGACCTGTCCGTAGTTGCTGGCCGAGGTGCTCGGCGACGGATAGTTGAACGGCGCCCAGTAGAGCCCGTAGCCGCCGCGCAGCACCGTCTGTTCGCCGAGGGCGTAGGTCGCGCTCAGCCGCGGTGACCATTTCACCGCCGGGGCGTTGCCCTGGGTCGTCTTGTTACCGTCGACGCCGGCATACATCAGGCCGCCCGACACCGTGCGCGCCGGCGTGCCGGCGATCGGGTCGGCCGGGATCGCGATCGACGACAGCGGGCTCGACATCGCCGGATCGAAGCCGACCGTGAAGCGGTTCTCCGCTTCGCGCAGGCCGTCCTCGTGCTCGATCCGCAGGCCGTAGTTGAGGGTCAGCTTGGAGTTGACCCGCCAGTCGTCCTGGACGTAGCCGCCGTAGTAGTAGGCGTAGAGGTCGAGCGGCGTCGACACCGAGATCTGGCTGGTGCGCACCGTCGACGGATAGCCGAGCAGGAACGACGCGAAGGCGTTGCCGTCGGTGGTGCTGCCGGTGCCGCCGTTCGAGGACGTCATGTCCTTGTCGAAGTCGAAGAAGCCGGCGCCATCCCCAGGGATGTAGCTGTCGACGCCGATCTGGCGGAAGTCGCCGCCGACCTTGAAGGTGTGGCGGCCAATGAACGTGGACCAGGTGGCGTTGGCGCTGGTCGACTTCCAGTTGATCTGGGTCGGGTTGACGGCGCCGAGCGTCTGCGAGGCGAACTGGTCGTAGCCGCGGATCCGGACACCGGGGAACTTTTCGAGCGTGATCTGGTCGAGATACGTCTGCGAGAAGCCGAGCGCGCTCGGGTCGAAGGGCACGCTGAGCACGTTGCTGTCCGGGAAGCGCGTCATCCCGAACCGCAGGCCCAGCACCGAGCTGTCGCTCATCACCCACGTGTCGTTCAGCGCGAGGATCTTCGGCCGCCGCACCAGGAGGGAGTCAGCCGGATCGGCGAACCGGGTCGGCTCGGACTGGTCGGCGGTGCCGAAGTAGTTGGCGTCCGGCTCGTCGGTCCGGTTGTAGAGATAGAAGCCCGTGAGGGTGTTCGTGTCGCTCAACTTGTGCGACACCTTGGCCGAGTAGAGCTGCTGCAGATCGTTCTTGATGAGCGACGTGCGCGTGTAGTTCGTCGAGCCGTTCGCGCGCTCGACGTCGGCGAGCGGCAGGTACTGCAGCATCGCCGCCGCGGTCGGGTTCATGCGGCTGGCCGGGATCCGGTTGCCGGCGAACGGCTGGCCGGTCAGCGGATCGTAGATGGCCACGAGCGCGCCGGCGGCGTTGGTCGTCTGCGAGAAGTCGCCGATGCGTTCGAGCGCGGTCGGCATCGTGACGCTGGCGTTGCGCGTCTGGACGTCGTGGTAGCTCTCGGTCGAGAACCAGAAGAACGTGCGGTTGCGGAGCACCGGCCCGCCGATGGCGCCGCCGCCGAGGTAGTACGGGCTGTCCGGCTTGGCGAGCCCGGCCTTCTCGCTGAAGTAGTTGTTGGTCTGGCCCCAGATGGGGCGCGTCTGCACGAAGCCGGTGCCGTGCAGGCTGTTGGCGCCGGCCCGCAGCGTCGTGTTGAACACGCCGCCGCCGGTGCGGCCCATCTCGGCATCGTAGGTGTGGACCTGCACCTTCATGTCCTCGAGCGATTCGATGCTCGGGTTGGCGGTGGCGCGGTTGCGGAGGTCCGTGATCGGGACGCCGTCGAGCGTGTAGTTGTTGCCACGGCGGGTGCCGCCGCCGAGCGACAGCAGCGAGGCGTTGGTCTGGTCCTGCTGGCGGTTGAACTGGGCGTCGCCGGAGGGAATCACCGTCGGCACGGTGGTGCCGATCAGGAAGGCGGCGCGGCCGGGCGACGGCAGCGTCTGCATGTCGGCCTTGTCGAGGACCGTGCCGATCGACGCGTTCGAGCGCTCGATCCGGGCCGGCTCGCTGGTGACGTTCACCGTCTCCTCGAGGCCGCCGACCTCGAGCTTCATGTCCAGCGTCAGGAACTGCTGCGTGCCGATCTGCACGCCGCTCTGGCTCACGGCCTTGAAGCCCGACATCGCGACCTTGATGCCGTACAGGCCCGGCGCGAGGTTCGGCAGGTTGTATTCGCCAGCCGCGTTGGTCACCGTCGATCGCGCGACGTTGGTCTCCTCGTTGATCACCGTTACTTCGGCACCCGGCACGACGCCCGCGGCATCGTGCACGGCGCCGCGAATGCCGCCCTGGTAGCCCTGGGCCGCGCCCGTACGAGCCAGACCGATGACGGCGCACACGACCGTCAGCATGACGCTCAGTCGATGCATACTCCCACCCCCTCAACATGTCAGTCGTTCCATGGAGCCCCACAGGCGTCACGATGCCCGGGCTCCGAATGCCGCTCGTAGTGCAAGCGCGGGTCCGTCGCCGCGTCGCGCCGCCGCGCGACGTGCAAACGCCGTGAACGCGGCGGGTTAGTGGACGCGGGGAGGTCGCGGCCAGCGGTGGCGCGGACACGCGTTGACGCCGACGTTCTTGTCGAGGGGCGCCGATCGAGGCGACAGAGTTGGCGATCGGTGTCCGCGAAACGCCGCCAATCATCCATGCGGCGCGCGGGTTCGATCGATGCTTCGGACAAATCGGTGCCCTCGCTCACCGCCGTTCCCACGAGATTGTCGGGAGCGCGCGCAGCGCGCCCGATCGCGCTGGTGCGGTGATACGTGCGAGATCAGGCCGATAGTGCGCGCGATCGCGCGATCGATGCGCCGCGTGCGCGAGGGCACTCCTCTTGCAGCCACGGTCGCGAGATGCCCGATGCACGACGCGTGCGTCAACCGTTCCTATCAGGAGGCCTGCCCATGCCGCGCGATTCGCACGACGCGTACGTCCCGTCGTCTCTCTCGTCTCTCGCGCGTGGCCAACTCTCGCGTCGCCGGCTGCTGGGCGGCGTGCTCTCCGCCGCCGCCGCGGGCGTCATCGCGCCCTCGCGCGTCGCGGCGCGCGGCACCGTGCGCGACGGCGTGGCCAGGCCCGCCGACATCCGTCGCACCAACACGATGCTCCGGCTCGGCAGCAACGAGAACCCGTGCGGGCTCGGCCCCGCGGCGAAGGACGCGTTTCTCGCCGCAGCCGGCGAGGCCAACCGCTATCCCGGCCGTGCCGGTCAGGCGCTGATCGACGCGCTCGCCGCGCAGCACAAGGTCGAACCGGCGTGGATCTACCTGACGCCGGGCTCGGGGGAGCTGCTGCGCGCGGCGACGATGGCCTTCACGTCGTCGTCGCGATCGCTGGTGGTGGCGTCGCCGACATTCGAAGCGCCGGGTCGCGCGGCCGCCGCAATCGGCGCGCCCGTGCACGCGGTGCCGGTCACCGCCGAAGGGCGTCTCGACCTCGAGGGTATGGCCGCCAAGGCCGCCGGGGCGGGAATGTTCTTCCTCTGCAACCCGAACAATCCGACCGGCGCAAGCGTTCCCGCGACTGCCGTCGCCTCGTTCGTGGCGGCGGTCAAGACGGCCGCGCCCGAGGCCAGGATTCTGGTCGACGAGGCCTACTTCGAGTACATCGACGATCCGGGCTACGCCACCGCGGTGCCGCTCGCGCAGGCCGATCCGCGCGTGTTCGTCACCCGGACGTTCTCGAAGATCTTCGGCATGGCCGGCCTGCGCGTCGGCTACGCCATCGCGCATCCCGACACGATCGCGGCGCTGCGCAGGCAGGGCTCGAGCGGCACGCTGAGCAGCGCGTCGCTGGCCGCCGCGGTCGCGGCCCTGGCCGACACGAAGCACCTCACCGCGGAACGGGCGCGGAACACCGTCGCGCGCACCTTCACCCGCGCGAAGTTCGAGGCGGCCGGGTACCGCGTGCTGCCGTCCTCCGCCAACTTCGTGATGATCGACATCAAGCGCGACGCCGGCGCCTTCGGGGCGCTGTGCCGCACGCATCAGATTGGCGTCGCCCGGGCGTTCCCGCCGCTGTCGACCTGCGTCCGCCTGAGCATCGGCACGCAGGAGGAGATGGACGAGGCGGTGCCGGCGATGCTGGCGCTGCTCGAGGCGGCGCCGCCCGTGTCGGCCCGCGTCGCATCGCGCGCCACCGACTGGGACGCCGGGGGGGCGTGTTGACCCACGCGCTCGCGGCGTTGTCACGCCGCCATTTCCTGCAGGGCCTCGGCCAGACCTCCGGGGCCGTGGCCGTCTACGAGGCGATGCGCGGCCTCGGGTTCCTCGCCGACGATCCACCGCCGCCCAGGGTCAGCGGAAGGGCGCCCCGCGGCGCCCGCGTCGCGATTCTCGGCGGCGGACTCGCCGGGATGGCCGCGGCGATCGAGCTGGAGTCGCTCGGCTACCACTGCGACGTGCTCGAGGCGCGCCCGCGCGCCGGCGGACGCTGCTTCACCGTCCGCGGCGGCACGGCCAGCGAGGAGCCGGCACTGGCCGGCCTGACCGCGCGCTACGACGCCGGCCTCTATCTCAACGCCGGCCCGGCCCGCATTCCGCACCATCACACGGCCACGCTCGACTGGTGCCGCGAGCTCGGCGTCGCCATCGAGCCGTTCCTGTGCGCCAACGAGGCGGCCTGGGTCCACGACGCCGCGAGCGGCCGCAAGATGCGCGTCCGCGAGCTGCGCGCCGACTTCCAGGGCCACACCTCGGAGCTGCTCGCCAAGGCGGTCTCGCGCGATGCGCTCGACGCGCCGCTCGGTCCCGAGGATCGCGAGCGGCTGATCGAGTGGCTGCGCCGCCAGGGGGCGCTCGGCGCCGACCTGCGCTACACCGGCACGCCGCGGCGCGGCTACCAGGTGGCGCCGGGACCCGGCGACACGTCGGGCGTCGTGGCGGATCCGCTGGCACTCGGCCCGCTGCTCGCCACCGGCTTCAGCGCCTATCTGAACAGCGAGCTGGTGCTGCAGACGCCGATGTTCCAGGTCGTCGGCGGCACCGACGGCCTGTCCAAGGCGATGGCCGCGCGGGTCAAGGCGCTCACGCTGGGCGCACGCGTCACCGCCGTGGCGCAGCGCGAGCACGGCGTCCGCGTCCGCTACGAGGTGGACGGCAAGCCGCGCGAGCTCGACGCCGACTTCGCCATCTCGACGCTGCCGCTGCCGCTGCTGCGCGAGATCGAGCTCGACGTGCCGGCGGAGACGAAGCAGGCGATCGCCGCCGTCAACCTCGCCTCGGCCGGCAAGATCGGGCTGCAGTTCAAGCGCCGGTTCTGGGAGGAGGACGAAGGCATCTACGGCGGCATCAGCCGGACCAGCCTCGACATCACCCAGATCCTCTATCCGTCGTCCGGCTACCTCTCGCGCAAGGGCGTGGTCATCGGCTACTACCAGAACGGCGAGAAGGCGACGGCGATGGGGAAGCTGCCGCACGCCGATCGCCTGGCGCGCGCGATCGAGCAGGGCTCGTCGATCCATCCGCAGTACCGCACCGAGCTGGAGTCGGCGTTCTCGGTGGCGTGGGAACACGTGCCCTACAATCGCGGCGGCTGGACCCAGTACACCGAGGCGCAGCGGAAGGCCGAGTACGTCACGTTGCAGAAGCCGCACGGCGCGCTCTATCTGGCCGGGGACGGTCTCTCCTACCTGAGCGGCTGGATGGCTGGTGCGCTCGGATCGGCACGGACCGTCGCCCGCCGCGTGCACGAGCGCGCGTCGCGGGAGCTGGGCGCGGTGACGGCGCGGGCATGAACACGCAATCGGAGGACTGATGATCGATCGCAGACGCGGGCAAGGGATTCAGACGTGGCGCCTCGGCGCGGGCATCGCGCTGGCGATGGCCGCCGCCACGGCCGGCGCGCAGGCGCAAACACCGCCACCGGCGACCGGCGGGGCAGCCGCGCCCGCCGCGGCGCCTGCGGCGCGCAAGGGACCGCCGGCCGCGGTCACCTTCTACGGATCGCCGACCTCGCCGATCTCCGGCGGCGTGGCGATTCCGGCGGGGGCCGCCTTCGTGTGGACGAGCGGCACCGTGCCGCCCGTCGCCAAGGCCGACGCGCCGGCCGGGGACATCGCGCGCTTCGGCGACACGAAGACGCAGGCCGCCGGCGTGCTCAAGGCGATCGAGACACAACTCGCCGGCCAAGGCCTGAGCATGGCCGACGTGGTCTACCTCCGCGCCTACCTCGTCGCCGATCCCGCCAAGGGGGCGATCGATACCGACGGCTGGAACGCGGCCTACCGGGAGGTGTTCGGCACGGCCGCCAACCCGACCAAGCCGGCCCGCTCGACGGTCGGCGTCTCGGCGCTCGTCAACCCGCTCTGGCTGATCGAGATCGAGGCCTTCGCGGTCTACCCGGCGTCGAAGCCCTGACGGGTCGCCCCGATCCTGCGGCATGATAGGGGACCTCACACTTGGAGGAGGCCCCCATGGCAGGCGATCGGCTGTCGCGACGCGATGTGCTCGGCGGGTTGATGTCGGCGGCCGCGGTCGGCGCGGCCGTGCGCGGAACAGCGCTCGCCAGCCCGGCGGAGGGCGATCTCCGGCGTACCGCCGGCGTGCTGCGTCTGGGCAGCAACGAGAACGCGACCGGCCTCGGGCCGGCGGCGCGGGCCGCGTTCCTCGCCGCCGCGGATGAGGCGAACCGCTACCCGGGCGGGGTGTGGTCGACGCTGGTCGAGGCGCTCACGAGCCACCACCGCGTCGATCGTTCGTGGATCCACGTGACGCCGGGCTCGGGCGCGCTGCTCAGCGCGGCCACGCTCGCGTTCACCGGAGCGTCGCGATCGCTGGTCACGGCGGCGCCGACGTTCGAATCGCCGACGCGCACCGCGCGGGGCACCGGCGCCACCGTCCACGCGGTGCCCGTCACCGCCGACGGCCGCCTCGATCTGGACGCGATGCTGGCCAAGGCCGCCGGCGCCGGCCTGGTCTACGTCTGCAATCCGAACAACCCCACCGGCGGCAGCGTGCCGGGGACGTCGCTGACGGCGTTCGTCGATCGGCTGAAGACGGTCGCGCCCGAGGCCCGCGTCCTCGTCGACGAGGCCTACTTCGAGTACGCCGACGAGCCCGGCTACGCGACGGCGGTGCCGCTCGCCGTCGCCGATCGCCGCGTCCTCGTGACACGCACGTTCTCCAAGGTCTTCGGCATGGCCGGCCTGCGCGTCGGCTACGCCATCGCGCATCCCGACACCCTCGCCGCGCTCGAGGCGCACGGTCGGGACGGCACGCTGAGCAACGCGTCGCTTGCCGCGGCGGCGGCGGCGTTCGCCGACACGGCGCACATCGCCGCCGAGTGCGCCCGCAACCGCGCCGTCCGTCAGTTCACGCGCGAGCGCTTCGAAGCGGCCGGCTACCGCGTGCTGCCGTCAGCCGCGAACTTCCTGATGGTCGACATCAAGCGCGATGCCGGCTCGTTCGGCGGGGAGTGCCGCCGGCAGCGGATCGCGGTGGCGCGGCCGTTCCCGCCGCTCACCACCTGCATGCGCCTGACCATCGGCACGCAGGCCGAGATGGACGAAGCGGTACCGGCGATCCTGGCGCTGCTGCAATCGCCGGCGTCGGCACGCATCGCATCCGCGCCCTTCGACTGGATCGCCGGCGCCGGTTGCTGATCGCTCATCGCGCAGGCTTACGGTCGCGCGCCGCAGCAGCTCAGCCGCGACGCGGCTGACCCGTTCAGGTACGGGTGGCGCAGCCCCTTTGACGCGCGCCCGGCGCGGGCGTATAGTCCCACCCGCCCCCTCGGTTCCGGCCCATCGTCACGTCTAGGCCTCCGGTCGTCACACCCCCTTTGACGACCGCCCCCGCGTCCCGGACCCCGCGTCCGGAAAGGAGAGCATATGCGTCGCGACCGCCTCGGGTGGTTCGTCGTTCCTGCCGTGCTGTGCCTGTTCTCGAGCGCTCCGCAGGCCAGCACCGTCATGCACCTCAATCTCGGCGAGATGGTCCAGCGCGCGGATCGGATCTACCGCGGCGAGGTCCTCTCGGTACGCGCCGGCACCGTCGACGTCGGCGGCGGGCAGCTCCCCGTCACGATCTACAGCCTCCGCGTCGACGAGGCGTTCCGCGGTGAGTTCACCGAGGTGAAGGGGATCCGCATCGCCGAGCTCCGCACGCTCGGCAAGCTCGCGCCGAAGACCAGCGGCGCGCTGCGCTCGGCGGTGGTGCTGCCGCAGATGCCGGCGCTGGAAGAGGGCCGCACCTATCTCCTGATGACCACCCGTCCCAGCGCGATCGGCCTCTCGACGACCGTCGGCCTGGGCCAGGGCGCGTTCCGCATCACGCAGGTCGGCAAGGACGAGCAGGCCGTCAACGAAGCCAACAACAGCGGGCTGTTCCGCGGCATGGCGGCCCCGCCGGTCCAGGGCATCGCGCGCGCGGCGGCGCCGGCCGCCGCCGCGCGGTCCGATCAGCTACGCCGATCTGGCCGGCCGCATCCGCGGCCTCATGGCGCGGTGAGGGAGGCGATGACCATGACCACGCATGCCTTCCGCTCGCTGCTCGCGCTCGTCGTCCTCTTCCTCGGCCTCGCCGCCCCCGCGGACGCCGGCGGCCCGCTGGCCCTCCGGGCGCCCGGGCAGCCGTTCCGGTGGCCGAACGGCGGCCTGATGATCCCGTTCAACCCCGATCAGGGCGGCCTCGGCCCGCTCAACAACGCGCAGGCGATCGCCCAGACCACCGCCGCGTTCGCCGCCTGGGAGGCCATCCCGTCGGCGTCGGCCACGCACGTCAACGCGGGCACGCTGGCGGTCGACGTCGACGAGACGAACTTCGTGCCGTTCCTCAATGCCACCGCGCCCGACGGCCTGAGCGCGATCGTCTACGACGAGGACGGCGCGATCTTCGATCTGCTGTTCGGACCTGACTCGGGCGTGCTCGGTTTCGCCGGTCCCGAATGGCTGAACCCGGCGACCGGCGAGATCATCGAGGGCTTCTCGTTCATGAACGGCGGCTCGCTGCTCGGCATGAACGCATTCCCCGTCGCCGAGTTCCTGTCGGTGCAGGTGCACGAGTTCGGCCACTACCAGAACCTCGCGCACACCGTCGTCAACGGCCAGGCCGCCGGCTTCGGCGACACCACCGGCCCGACGCCGTTCGACACGTTCCCCCGGCCGGCGTCGTTCGCCAACCGCATCGAGACGATGTATCCGTTCCTCTTCGTCAACGGCGGGCAGGCGACGCCGCACGCCGACGACATCGCGTTCTTCTCGTTCCTCTATCCCGAGCCGACCTTCGCGTCGTCGACGGGCACCATCACCGGCCGGATCCGTCGCGCCGAACAACACCACGCCGGTCACCGGCGTCAACGTGATCGCGCGGAACATCGCCAACCCCTACGACGACGCGGTGTCGGCAATCTCGAGCGACTTCGCCGATCAACTACGCGCCCGGCCAGCCGTTCGTCGGCGTCTACACCCTGCGGGGCCTGACCGCCCGGCGCCAGCTACGCGGTGTTCGTCGACCAGATCCTCGCCGGCGGGTTCAGCACGCCGCCGCGCGTCGCCCTGCCGGGGCCGGAGGAGTTCTACAACGGCGCCGGCGAGTCGAACGACTTCGTCGCCGACGTGCCGAGCGCGTTCACGCCGGTCGTCGCCGCGGCCGGCGTGCCGGTGACCGGCATCGACATCATCTTCAACCGCCTGCCGCCGGGGCCGATCCCGCTTGGGCGACGACACGAGCTTCGAGATCTTCACCGACTTCCCGGTGCGCTTCTGCGGCCAGACCTACGAGTCGGTGTGGGTGAACGCCAACGGCAGCCTGACGTTCGGCGCCGGCAGCAGCGCCTTCGCCGAGAGCGCCGGCGCGATGCTGACCGGACCGCCGCGGATCGCCGGCCTGTTCGACGACCTCAACCCGGCCGCCGGCGGCGTCGTCAGCTTCGAGGCGACGAACGACTCGCTGACGGTCCATTACACGGAGGTGCCCGAGTTCGTGCCGCCCAGCGGCGGCGTCGGCGCCAACACCTTCAGCATCACCGTGCGGCGGTCGCTGCTCGACGGCTCGTTCGGCTTCGCGCTGCACGGCGGCCGGTTCACGCTCGACTACGGCGCGCTCAGCGCCACCGACGGCGCCGCTGGCTACAGCTGCGGCGGCAAGGTGACGTCGAACTTCGAGCTGGAGACCGACTTCAGCCGGCTCCGCCTGCCGTTCGTCATCGGCCTCGAGCGTCCGGCGGTCTACGAAGTGTTCACGACCGCCGACAACGACCTCGACGAGGCGCGCTTCGACGTGTTCACGCCGAAGCCGTTCCGCGACCCGTTCGAGCCGAACAACTTGCCGACGGCGGCGCAGTTCGTGAAGCTGCCGTTCAGCACCGAGGCGCACTTCACGGCCATCGATCCGGGCGACGTCGACTTCTACCGGTTCACGGCCAAGGCCGGCGACATCGTCGCGATCGAGACGGTGCCCGGCACGCAGCTCGACACGATGCTCGGGCTCTTCGATTCGTCCAACAACCTGCTCCTGCTCGACGACGACGGCGGCGCCTACGGCGTCGGCGGGCTGTCGCGCATCCTGGTCAGGATCCCCGTGGCCGGCAACTACAAGGTCGGCGTCACCACGTGGCCCGACTTCACGTTCACGGGCACCGGCAACGAGAGCGGTCGTTACGTGCTGAGCATCCGCAGCTACACCGGCACGATCCTGCCGGTGACGGACGACGGCTCGGTCCAGGTGCCGCTGACCACGTTCAGCTTCCCGTTCCACGGCACGTCCTGGTCCAGCGTGTTCGTCAACGGCAACGGCAACCTGACGTTCGGGGCCGGCGACGCCGACTTCTCGGAGACGGTGCCCGAGCTGCTGAACGGCCCGCCGCGCATCGCGCCGATGTGGGACGACCTCGCGGCGACCAACTTGACCACCGGCGCGGTGCAGGGGCTCGTGATCGCCGAGGAGACGCGGGGCGCGCTCAAGGTGCACTTCGTGAGCGTCCCGGAGTTCCTGACGACCGGCACGAACTACTTCACGACGACGATCGACCAGAAGGGAGGTGTGGCGTTCGACTACGCCGCGACGAACCGTAGCGACGCGCTGACCGGCATCAGCCGGGGCGGCGGGGTCGCCGATCCGGGGCCGACGGATCTGTCGAGAGCGTCCGACCTCTCGGCGGCGACGCCAGCGATTTACGAACGCTTCCTCGGTTCCTTCGCGGCTTACGGCGGCGTCGATCTGTCGTTCGAGACGGTGACGTTCACGAAGCCGTAGTTTTGGTTGGCGGCCGGCTTCTCACAGGCCGGCCGCCAGTCTCGGCGTCACCAGATCCGGACGCGCTGCTCCGGCGCGATGTAGGCCTTGTCGCCCGGCTTGACGCCGAAGGCGGCGTACCAGGCGTCCATGTTGCGCTCGGGGATCGAGCCGCGCGCGGCGGCCGGCGCGTGCGGGTCGGTGAGGATCTGGTTGCGGAGCGCGTCGTCGCGCAGGATGGCGCGCCAGATCTGCGCGTGCGCCAGGAAGAAGCGCTGGTCGCCGGTGAAGCCGCCGAGCACCGGCGCCTCCTTGCCGCTTGAGCGACAGCTTGTAGGCCGCGTAGGCCATCTCCAGGCCGCCCAGGTCGCCGATGTTCTCGCCCATCGTCAGCTTGCCGTTGACGCAGGTGTTCGGCAGCGGGCAGAACGCGCTCGTACTGCGCCGCCAGCTTCTGCGGTCTGGGCCAGGAACTTCTCGTTCGTGTCGCCTCGGTCCACCAGTTGCGGATCCGGCCGGCCTCGTCGAACTCGCGGCCGCGGTCGTCGAAGCCGTGGCCCATCTCGTGGCCGATGACCGCGCCGATGCGCGCCGTAGTTCACCGCCGGATCGGCGTGCGGGTCGAAGAACGGCGGCTGCAGGATGGCGGCGGGGAAGGTGATCTGGTTCATCGCGGCGTTGTAGTAGGCGTTCACCGTCTGCGGGTTCATTCCCCACTCGCCGCGATCGACCGGACCGCCGAGGCGCGCGAGGCGCCGCCGCCACTCGAAGTCGCGGCCGCGCGCGGACGTTCTCGAACAGCTTGTCCTTCTCCACGGTGAAGGCGCCGTAGTCGCGCCACGTCGACGGGTAGCCGATGCGCGGCTCGAACGTGGCGAGCTTCTTCTGCGCTTCGGCGCGCGTCGTGTCGTCCATCCAGGCGAGCGTCTTCAGGCGCTCGCCCATGGCCGTGCGCAGGTTGGCGACGAGCGCGTCCATCGCCGCCTTGTGCCCGGGCGGGAAGTAGCCGGGCGACGTAGAGCTCGCCCGAGGCCTTCGCCGATCAGGTCGTCGAGCAGCGCGACGCCGCGCTTCCAGCGTTCACGCTGCACCTCGACGCCGCGCAGGGCCTTGCTGTGGAAGGCGAAGTGGCGTCGTCGAACGCCTTCGGGAGATCGTCGCGTGGCGTCGTCGGCGAGGTGGAAGGCCAGGTACTTCTTCCAGGCCGCCACCGGCTCGGTGTCGAGCAGTGCCGCGCCGTCCTTGATCGCCGAGACCTCGCGCACGACGACGCGCGGGACGGCGCCCAGGCCGCTCGGCTCGAGCGCCACCTGCCAGTCGATCGCCGGGATCGCCGCGGCCAGGCCGGCGCGGTCCATCGGATTGTTGGTGGCCTTGACGTCGCGGCGCTGCTCCGGCGCCCAGTGGACCTGCGGCCAGCTTCGTTTCGAGCGCGATGCACCGTCGCCGCGCTCTCGGCCGGCGTCGGATCGCCGAGCAGCTCGAAGATGCGCGTGACGTAGGCCCGGTAGGCGGCGCGGTAGCCGTCGAACTTCTCGCCCGTGTGTCAGGTAGTAGTCGCGCGACCGGCATGCCGAGGCCCGACTGGCTGATGGTGACGACGTAGCGCGTCGGGTCGGCCGGATCGGGCGCGATGCCGAGTCCGAACGGCGCCGAGAATCGATGCGCCCCATCAGCCGGATCAGGTCGGCCTTGGTCGTCGCCGCGTCGATCGCGGCGAGGTCGGCGCGCAGCGGCTCGAGGCCGCGCGCCTCGATCGCGCGCCTCGTCCATCCACGACGCGTAGAGATCGGCGACCTTCTGGTGGACCGAGCCGGCCGGCGCCGGCGTCCGCGCCAGCTCGTCGACCAGCGCGCGGACGTCCGCCTCGGCCTTGTCGCGCAGCATGTCGAAGGCGCCGTAGCGCGCCCGGTCGGCCGGGATCGTCGACCGTCGCGAGCCATGGCCGTTCACGTAGCGGAAGAAGTCGTCCCCCGGCTTCACCGCCGTGTCCATCTGGGCGGTGTCGATGCCGAAGGTGCCGAGCGCCGGCTTGGCCGACGGCGGGCCTGGCCGGACGGCGATGCCTGGGCGAGCGTGAGGCCGGCGGCGAGGGCCGCCGCCGGCAAGCGAAGGGTGATCATGGGCCTCCTCACGAAAAGGAAGCCCGGATGCTACCAGATGCGGACGCGCTGATCCGGCGGCAGGTATTCCTTGTCGCCCGGCTTGACGCCAAAGGCAGTGTACCAGGCGTCCATGTTCCGCTCCGCCATCGAGCCGCGCAGCGCCGGCGGCGCGTGCGGGTTGGTCAGGATCAGGTTGCGCAGCGCATCGTCGCGCATCAGCGACCGCCACACCTGCGCGTGCGCCATGAAGAAGCGCTGGTCGCCGGTGAAGCCGCCGAGCACCGGCGCCTCCTTGCCCTTCAGCGACACCTTGTAGGCGGCGTAGGCCATCTCCAGCCCGCCGACGTCGCCGATGTTCTCGCCCATGGTCAGCTTGCCGTTGACGCAGGTGTTGGGCAGCGGGCAGAAGGCGGCGGCCTGCGCCCCGAGCTTCTCGGTCTGGGCCAGGAACTTCTTGTTGGTCGCCTCGCTCCACCAGTTCCGGATCTTGCCGGTCTCGTCGAACTCGCGGCCCTGATCGTCGAAGCCGTGGCCGATCTCGTGGCCGATGACCGCGCCGATGGCGCCGTAGTTCACCGCCGGATCGGCGTTCGGGTCGAAGAACGGCGCCTGCAGGATCGCCGCCGGGAACGTGATCTGGTTCATCAGCGGGTTGTAGCCGGCGTTGATCGTCTGCGGGTTCATGTTCCACTCGGTGCGATCGACCGGCTGGCCGAGGCGCCCGACCTGCCGCCGCCACTCGAAGGTCCGCCCGTTGCGCACGTTCTCGAGCAGCTTGCCCTTCTCGACGGCGAAGGCCGAGTAGTCGCGCCACTTCGACGGATAGCCGATGCGCGGATCGAACGTGGCCAGCTTCTTCTGCGCTTCGGCCCGCGTCGCGTCGTCCATCCACGCCAGCGTCTTGAGGCGCTCGCCCATCGCGGTGCGCAGGTTGGCGACGAGCGTGTCCATCGCCGCCTTGTGGCCGGGCGGGAAGTACTTGGCGACGTAGAGCTCGCCGACGCCTTCGCCGATCAGGTCGTCGAGCAGCACCGTGCCGCGCTTCCATCGCTCACGCTGCACCTCGATGCCGCGGAGGGCCTTGCGGTAGAAGGCGAAGTTGGCCTCGTCGAACGCCTTCGGCAGGTGGTTGGCGTACTGATTGGCGAGGTGGAAGGCGAGGTACTTCTGCCACGTCGCCACCGGCTGCGTGTCGAGCAGCGCGGCGCCGTCCTTCAGCGCCGAGACCTCGTTGACCAGGAAGTTCTGCACCTTGCCGAGGCCGCTGGGCTCGAGGGCGATGTTCCAGTCGACCGCGGGAATCATCTTCGCCAGCCCGGCGCGATCGGTCGGGTTGTTGATCGCCTGGATGTCCCGCTGCTTCTCGGGCGGCCAGTGGACCTCGGCGATCTTCGTCTCGAGCGCGATGACCGCGGCCGCGCTCTCGGCCGGCGTCTTGTCGCCGATCAGCTCGAAGACGCGCGTCATATAGGTCTTGTAGGCGGCGCGGTAGGCGTCGAACTTCTCGCCCGCGTTCAGGTAGTAGTCGCGGACCGGCATGCCCAGGCCGGACTGCGAGATGCCGACCACGTAGCGCGTCGGATCGGCGGGGTCGGGAATGATGTAGCTGCCGAATGGCGCCGTGTAGTCGATGCGGCCCATGAGGCGCGTGATGTCGGCCTTCGAGGTCGCGGCCGCGATGGCGTCGAAGTCGGCCTTGAGCGGGGTGATGCCGCGCGCTTCGATCGCCGCTTCGTCCATCCACGATTCGTAGAGATCGGTGACCTTCTGGCCGACCGAGCCCTGGGCCGGGCGTGACTTGCCGAGCTCGGCCAGCAGCGTGCGAATGTCCTCTTCGGCCTTGTCGCTGAGCAGATCGAACGCGCCGTAGCTCGCCTTGTCGGCCGGGATCTTGAACGTCGCCAGCCACTTGCCGTTGACGTGCTGGTAGAAGTCGTCGCCCGGCTTGACGGCGGTGTCCATCTGGGCGGTGTCGATGCCGAACGCGCCCATCACCGGCTTGCCGGACGTGGTGGCCGGAGCCGACTGCGCGAGGAGCGGGGACGGCGCGTCGAGCGTGGTCAGCAGGAGAGCCGCCGCGGCGGCGATGAAACGGTCGCGATGTCATGTGAGCCTCGAAGGTGTCGGCCGGCGGGTGCCGGCTCCGGCAGGGAGTATCACACGAGCCCCGGCGGCTCCGATCCTGGAGGTGACTGGTCCGGGACGGAGGTCTACCGCGGCACGATCCAGGTGCCTGCGAGGCGATCCTGGAGGCCGCGAGCGGGTTGGGCGATGGCCACGATCGCGCCAGCGCACTGGACGGCGAGGGCGACAGCGAACACGGGGATCATGTCGGGAAGGTGCGCCCCGACGCCCTCGATCACGCCCGTGGCGAGGAGCGGCACCAGGATGGGCGACCACGCGATCGCGGTCCGGGCCAGCACGCGCCAGCGCGGCGCCAGGCGTCCGTCCGCGGTCACGATCTCGAAGCCGAGGAGCCGCAGCATCACGCCGCGTGTGGCGAGCGCCGCGACGAGGGCGAGCAGCGCCATCGAACGTCAGCGTGCCGTAGAAGAGCATCAGGGCGATCGCCGGGATCGGCGGCAGGTCGAATCGTGCGCCGTCCTCGAGCATGCTGCGCACGGCGGGCCGTGCCGCGGCGGCGTCCACCGTCGTCGGGTCGACGTCCCGGCGCAGGATCCGATCGGCCAGCGTCTTGTGCGCCGGGGTGAGCATCAGGAAGCGCTCGGGCGCGTAGATGGTCTGGTCGGCGAGCACCGATCGATAGCGCGACGCCAGCACGATCTCGACGGCGTCACGATCGGCCGGCCCGAGATCCTTCGGGTCGCTGCGCCGCTCCAGCTCGCGCAGCACGTGCGACACCACTCGGGTCTCGACGGGGACGCTGCGCGCCTGCCGGGAGAGCATCAGCATCATGCCCCCGACCATGCCGCCCATCAACATGGGGAGCGCGATGAGGGCGGCGAGCGACAGGATGCGCCAGCCGCGCGTCACCGCGGCCCGGCCGCGCAGCAGCGCATCCGCCGCCTGCGCGACCTCGGTCAACGAGGCCGGCGGTGCTTCCAGCAACCGGGTGGCGAAGCGCGATGCTGCAACCGGCCACGGCTGGCGGCCGCCGGCGCGCGCCAGACGCGCGACCGCGATCAGCAGACGCGAGGCGGAGGTGAGCCGGCCGGTCGCGGCGTGGCGGGTCGGCGGTCGGATCGTCGAGCAGCTTGGCCCGCCCCGAGTCCAGGATCCAGACGCGATCGAGATCGAGCGGCGGGTGGTCGCCCGGCTGCTGCGCCGCCAGCTCGTGGGCGAGGTCCGCCAGCCACCGCCGCACCTCCGACCACGACCGCGGCGACTCGGAGGCCTGCGCGATCGGCACGCCCGCTACACCCTCGTAGACGTCCCACGCCTCCTGCGCCGTCCGGCGGCCGGCGAGCCACCGCAGGCGCGTCGGCCGCGACAGCGCGACCCGCGCCGCGGCGACCGGCGGCGTGCCGATCGGCACGTCGCGGATCCACACCGGTCGCCGCAGCCGCTCGTCGAGTCCCGGCCGCCATTCGGGCCGGCCCTCGATCGTGCCGTCGAGGACGGCGAACGATCCGCGATGGCCGACCACCGGGCGCACCGCGAGATTCGGCGCGGGTGCGGTCGCCGGCCGTTCGCTCCCGGTGGAGGCGCGCCGCTCGACGACGCGAATGCCAGTGGCCAGGTCGTGGAGGGCGGCGTAGCCGTTCCGGCGCCGCGCCGCAGCGAAGAGCGTCGCGAGGGTCAGCAGCTGGCCGATGATCGTGAACAGCGTTGACCCAGCCGGCGTGCCGCGACAGCGCCGCGACGCCCGGGCCCCAGATCGCCAGCATGCCTAGGCCGAGCAGGAGGTTGGGGCCGATGAAGAGCAGCGCCGGGCAAACACGGCCGCCGGTCGCGGCGGGCGTCCGGCGCCGTCCACGAGCGTCAGCCCGAGCAGCGCCTTGCCGGCCGTCCGGGCCCACAGCGCCTCACTGCCGCCGTAGTAGAGGAGGAGCAGGCTGAGCGATGCGGCCGTGTTCGTCAGGCGCTGACGCCAGGTCGGCGCCGCCATCGTCGGCACGACCAGCAGCACGATGATCGGGACGTTCAGCAAGCCGACAGCCATGTGATCGACGACGCCGGCGACCAAGCGCCGCCCGAGCGTCGCGGGCGTCGGCGAGACCGAGGCGTACGGCTCGAGCGCCGCCGCCAGCGCGGCGTAGCTGGCGTAGCGATCCTCGGGTCGCTTCGCCAGGCAGCGGAGGATGACGCGGCTCAAGCCGCGCGGCACGGTCGGGACGATCGTCGTGCGGCGGGGCCGGCGCGTCGTTGGCCACCGCCATCAGGAGCGACATCAGATCGGGCGCGGTGAACGGCCGGCGTCCGGTGACGAGCTCGTAGAGCGTCGCGCCGAGGCTGTAGATGTCGGCGCGGGCGTCGAGCGTGGCGCCGCGCAGCTGCTCGGGCGAGGCGTAGGTCGGCGTCGCCGCCAGCTGGTTGCGGGTCGAGAGCGCCGTCTCGTCGGCCGGGCGCAGCGACCGCGAGATGCCGAAGTCGCCGATCTTCACCACGCCGTCGGCGTCGACGAAGCAGTTCGACGGCTTGACGTCGCGGTGGAGGATGCCGGCCTCGGCGGCGGCCTGCAGGCCGGCCACGAGCTGCAGCGGCGCGTCGACGGCGGCGGCGGGCGGCAGCGGACCCTCGGCGGTGAGGCGATCCGCCAGCGTGCCCTGCATCAGCTCCATGGCGATGGCCGGGACGCCGCTGGATCTCGGCGGCGCCGAACACGAACACGCAGTGCTCGTGATCGATCGACGCAGCGAGGCGGCCCTCGCGCTCGAAGCGCTCCCGCTCGCGCACGTCGCCGAAGCGCTGCTCGAGCACCTTCAGCGCGACACGCCGTCCGCTCTCGATCTCTTCGGCTTCGTAGACGAGGCCCATGCCGCCCCGGCCGAGCACCCGGCGCACCCGATAGCCGCCGAACTCGGCGCCGGCGGGCAGAGCCGTGGCCGACCGCGGTCTCGGGCCGGAGGTGGCGTCAGGTGTCGAGGCGGTCGTCAGGAGCGCGTCCGGGCCCTGCTCGAGGAAGCCTCCCGCCTGCGCTGATTCGTGGTCGCGCAGCAGCTTGGCGACGTCGTCCGCCAGCCTGGGATCGCGAGCCCGCAGCACGTCGAGGGCGGCCGCGCGCTCGGCGGCCGTGCGGCCGAGCATCTGGTCCAGCTCGCCCGTCGCCGCGTGCCACCGTTCTGCGTCCCAAGCGGTCATCACCTGCCTCCTACCAGGAAGAGCGGAAGCGGTCCGACGAACCCGACATGGCCACGCTGGCGCGCGCGGCGATCAGCCGGGGAGCTCGTCGCGGCGCAGCGCCCCGAGCAGGAAGATGCGCGCCTTCTCCCAGTCGCGCTGCACCGTCCGTTCGGTGAGGCCCTGCATCGCGGCGATCTCGACGAACGAGAAGCCGCAGAAGAACTTCAGGTCGACGACGAGCGCGAGCCGGGGATCGACGGCGCCCAGCTCGTCCAGGGCCGTCGCTGAGCGCGTCGAGCTCCGCCACCGGCGCGGCGGCGACGTCGACGCCGGTGTCGAGGGCGGTGATCTCGAAGAGGCCGCCGCGCTTCTGGGCCCGCCGGCGGCGGGCGTGATCGACGATGAGCGAGCGCATCACCCGCGCCGCGTAGCCCATGAACCGCGGCCGATCCGGGAACGCCGCGCCGGCGCGCCCGGACATGTCGAGATACGCCTCGTGGAGCAGGGTGGTCGCGCCGAGCGACAGCTGGCCGCCGCCCCTCGCCAGCTCGCGGCGGGCGAGCTGGTGCAGCTCGCGGTAGAGGGCCGCGAACAGGGCCTCGGCCGCCGCTGGATCGCCGCGGTCCGTCGACGCGATGAGGTCGGCAATGGTGGGGTCCACGGCGCCTGCGACGCGAGCTTAGCGCAGAGTCCTCGTCGCGGTCGGGCCGGCTCGGCCGCCGCAACGTCCATCTCGACCGCGGCGATGTCGAACCCATGTCGGGTTCTGCCGGCCGTTTGCGCTCGTTCGAGTAGAGAGGACTGGAGAGCTCCATGACCTTTGCCGAGCGTCGCGACCATGCCCTGGCCCTGATGGCGCACACCGGCGTGGCACCGTCCCGCTACGCGCCGCCGTTCTACCGCTGGCTCTGGCGGCTGGGGGCTGCAAATCCCGCCACCGCATTTCGCGGGGGCGATGGCCCACCGAGGTGAACCTGGTCATCGTCCTGTTCATCTTGAGCGCGCAGCGCGAGGCCCTTCACAACCCGGTCGGCGTGGGGCTCCTGGCCGTGGTCGGAGCAGCGGTCCTGGTCCGGCTCGTGATCGCCCGCCGCTATGCCCGGGAAGCAGAGCGTCTCGACCTGCCGGCCTGGCACGAGCTGGGGCAGGTCGTGGAGCGGCCGCGTCACGGGTCGATTCTTGGACTGGACCGGAGCGCCATCGCGACGACCGGCGCTGATCCTGCCGCGTGGTACACTGCCCGCTCCTTTGCAGAGCGGATCGGGCGTTCTTCGATCGGCGACGATCGCGTGCGCTGCAGTGTGGCTCGCGTGCGCGCCCGCGGTGGCCGCGGCGCAGGCCCGTCCCGCCAGTCGGCACGATCCACACCATCGAGCTGCCCGGCGGCGTCGAAGGCATCCGCCGCGCCATCGGCGATCGCCGGCCGACGCCGCCGGCGAGCATCGCCATCGACATGACGCGCCGCTTCCACGGCGGCACTTCGGATTCCGCCGGCGACGATCCGGTCCTCGCGAGACTGCGCGCGTGGCTGCGGACCTGTGCCGAGCACGGCTGCGATGCGCCCGGCCTTGCGGCCGATCGCGTGCCGCTGCCCGGGGCTCCGGCGGTGTGGCGCGACGTCGTCTTCCAGGGGCGTGTGCCGGAGCCGCAGCTGATGCTGGCCATCCTCGATCGGCACGACGCGGCGCTCCTCTATACGGCGCTCATGTCGATGCGCGAGGAGGTGCGCGCGTGGATCCTGGCGCGTCCGGCGCTGGTCAGGCAGCTGGTCGGCGCCGACGCGGGGCCACTGCTGGTCGCCGCCCCGTACCTCCGGATCGACGGCGACCGCTGGCAGCTGCCCGGCGGGCCGGCGGCCGCGCCGATCTGGCTGGCCGTGGCGGGCGTCACGTCGGACGCGCCCGAACAGCTGCTGCTGGCCCTGCTGCGGGCCGACGGTCTCCCCGCCTACATGCTGGAGGTCGTCGCCACGCTGACCGACGACCAGCAGCGCGCGGTGCTGTCGCTCGCGAGCGCCGACCCCAGCCATCGCGTCGCTGCCGGCCTGGAGCTGCTCGACGGCCTGCGCACCGTCGCGCGCGGCTGGGACCTTCGCGAGCGGCCGTTCTGGCGGCCGTCGGCCGATCCGGCCTTCCTCCTCGGTCAGCTGCGCGTCGGCGCCAACGATCGGCTGCTGCTGCCCGGCGGCCGGCTGTTCTGGACGCTCGTCTTCGGCGACGGCGGCGTGGTGCCGCGCGACGCGGCGGCCCGTGCGGCGTGGGACGATCCGACGCCGGTCTCGGCGGGATGGCTCGTGTCGCGGATCTGGATCGCGGCGCCGGCCGATCAGCCGATGCGCTACGAACAGGTGCTGTTCGCGTCCCGGTGGCTCGCGGCGGCCGACGCGTCGCAGGCGACCGCGGTCGCGACGATCCTCCGCGGCTACGCGCGCTACCCGCAGCTCCTGCGCGTCCTCGATCGCCTGGGTGTCGACGACGTCGCGCGCCTCGCCGCGCTGGTCCACCGCGCCGACGGCCTGGCGCAGGCCGCGGCCGACTGGCGCGGCCACGCGGCGATGGTGCGCTGGCAGAGCGCGCTCGTCTTCCTCGATCACATGACCCGCCTCGGCGCCGTCGATCGGGACGAGCTGCACCGCGCGCTCGACGCGCTGGCGGCGCCGGAGCCGGCGTCGGCGTCGCGCGGCACACGCGTGCGCGCGCTGCTGGCGGGGCTCGGTGTCGGGGCGGTCGCCGGCGATCCGCCGTCGCGTGCCGTCGAGGACGCGCTGGTGGCGCGGCTGACGCGAAGCCGGCTCGGCGCCGGCCGCCGCGTCACGTGGGAAGGGCAGGCGTATCGCATCGACCTCGGCGCCGCCGAGCGCGATCGGATCGCCCGCGTCCGCGGCCGTGACGCGCAGGCGCGCCTCGACGCCGCGTGGTCGGCGTTCACGCTGTCGGATCTGAAGGGCGTGCCCGACGCGCCGGACGCCATCGCCCGCATCGCCCGGGTCGTCGCCACCGCGCGGCTCGATCGCACGCCCGCCTTCGACGAACGCCTCGGCGTCGAAGCGCGGACCGCGGCGGCGACGGCGCGCCGTGTGCTCGAGCGCGGCACGGTGGACCGCGACTGGCCCGAGATCCGGCGCTCGCTGGACGACCTCGGCGACGCGCTCGCCACCGAAGCGCTCGCGGAGATGGCCTACGCGGTGAGCCTGGGCTGGGCGGAGGACCTGCCCCTGACCGCGCTCGCCGCCTTCCGCCGGCACGTCTTCACCAGGCCATCGTCAACCGGGATGCTCGACGCATCGTGGCTCGCTCCCGACATCCTCACGGCGCGCGGCGCGGCCTGGCACGTGGTCGGCAGCCTGCTGGGGCTCGGCGACGCGCTGGCGCCGGTGGCGCTGCGGCGGCCGTCGCTGAAGCCGCTCGGCGCCGCGCCGAGCCTCAACACGGGTGACCGGCGGTGGCTCGTCACCACCATTGCCGCACTCGATCGCGGCCGCTTCACCGACGATGCGCAGCAGCAGCTGGCTGCGGCATTTGCGCGCGGCGAGGCCCGTGTCCGCGGCACCCGCGGCGCCGCCGCGGCGCGCCAGGTCGCCGGAGACGCCGGTGCGACGCCGCTCCGCCAGGCGCTGGCGGCGTGGATCGCGGAGGTAAACCCGCCAGCCCTGGCCGGCGTCCTGTCGATGACCGAGATCGTGCGGCTGGGCTCGGAGGGCGGCGCGCTGCCGGAGTCCCTGGCTGGCTGGGGGACGGCGCAGCGGCCCATCTCCGGACGCATCACGGGCGGCCCGCTGCCAGCGTGGCCGTGGGAACGCTATGCCGGGCGATCCCTCCGGCTGGTATCGTGCGCCTTGCCGGATCTGCCGTTGACGCTGGCCCTGCGTCTGACCGAGATGGACCTGCCCGCACTGCTCGTCGTCGATCTCATGGCGCCGGCCACCTTCGAGCTGGTCAACACGGCGGCGCCGCGCCACGCCGACGACGTCGAGGCGCTGGCGGAGTACGTGCGGCGCCTCGATCGGATCGCCGTCGAGCGCTACCTCGGGCTGTTGACGACGGCGGGACCGCTCCGTCCGGTCGCCGCGGAGGCACGATGAGGCCGGTCCGACAGGCCGGCGTCGCGGCCGCGACCGTTGCCGCCCTGCTCGTGGCGCCGGCGATTGCATGGGCGCAGACCTCGCCGGCGCCGCCCGCGGCGGCCGAGGCCGCCCTCAGCTTCGGCGAGCCCGCGGAAGGCGCGGCAGTCGTCGGCGAGGTCAAGATCATCGTCAAGCTGACGCCCGCCGATCTCGCCGGCGTCCAGCTCGTGCTCACCGTCGACGGCCGCGAGCTGTGCACGCTGCAGCGCGCGCCCTGGTCGTGCACCTGGGATGCGGGCCGCGAGATGCGCGAGCATCACCTGCGGGCGGTCGCGACGCTGAGCGACGGGCGGCGCCTCGTGGCGAACCGGCGCACGCCGGGGCTCGACGTGAACGAGACCGTCGAGGTCGCGGCGGTGCAGGTGCCGGTGGTCGTCACCGACGCGCAGGGCCGCTTCGTGCGCGGGCTGAAGAAGGAGTCGTTCACGCTGCTCGAGAACGGCAAGGCGCAGCGGATCGAGACGCTCACCGACGACTCGCTGCCGCTCGAGCTGATCGCCACCGTCGACATCAGCGGCAGCATGGAGCGGGCGATGCCGCAGGTGCAGGCGGCCGTGAAGGGCCTGCTCGAGCGGCTGCGAGCCGGGGACACCACCACCCTGCTCGGCTTCAACGAAACCGTGTTCGTGCTGGCCGAGCGCGAGAGCGACGCCGCGCTGCGCGCCGCGGCGGTCGAGGCGCTGGTCCCGTGGGGCGGCACCGCGTTCTTCGACGCCACGGTCCGCTCGCTGGAACTGGTCGGCCAGAAAGCGGGCCGGCGGGGCATCATCATCTTCTCGGACGGGGACGACCGGCACAGCGTGGGCCGCCGCGACGAGTCGCTCCGCCGCATCGAGGAGGGGCAGGTCGTGATCTACACGGTCGGGTTCGGCGACGGCGCGTCGGCGCAGTTCCGCGACACGCTGAAGGCGTTCGCCGAAGCCAGCGGCGGCCGCGCTTACTTCCCGCGCCGGACCGAGGATCTCGACGCCGCGTTCGGGTCGATCCTCGACGAGCTGTCACATCAGTACATCCTGTCCTACGTGTCGGGCGCGCCGCCCGACGGCAGCTGGCGCACACTGGAGATCCGCGCCTGCGAGGGCTGCCAGGTGCGGGCCAGGGAGGGCTATCGTGCCGCGGAGCGGTGAGCGACGCCAGCGGATCGGGATGTGTGCCGCGGCGCTCGTCGTCGCCGCGACCGCCCTGTTCGCCCAGTCGTCGCCCAGCCAGACGCCGCCCAGCCAGACGCCTCCGGGCCAGACGCCGCCCGCGCAGCCGCAGCCGCCGGACATGCCGACGCCGCGCTTCCGCACGGCAGGCCGACGTCGTCGTGGTCGAGGCGACGGTGCTCGATCGCAAGGGCGTCATCGTCAGCGGCCTGGGGCCTGCCGACTTCAAGGTGGAGATCGGCGGCAAGCCGCGCGAGATCGTCTCGGTCGATCTCGTCGAGTACGCGCCGCCGTCGACCGACGCCGCGACGGCCGACGGCGACTCCGGAGATCACGACGAACGAGCCCAAGGAGAACGGCCGCGTCGTCCTGCTGATCATCGACCAGGCCAGCCTCGCCAGCGACGCCCGCAGGGTGATCGAATCGGCGCAGAAGTGGGTGCGCTCGATGCCACCCAAGGACCTGATCGGCCTCCTGACGTTTCCCGCGCCGGGGCCGAGCGTCGACTTCACCGCGGACCATGCCAAGGTCGCCGAGGCGCTGACGCGAGTGGTCGGCGTGGGCTCGACCGCGCCGCCCTTCCAGCAATACAACATCAGCATCTGGGAAGCGATCCGCATGGACGCCCAGGATCAGTTCGTCCGCAACGACGTCGTCGGACGCGAATGCCGGGCCAACCAGCCGCTTTGTGCCACCGAAATCGAGATGCAGGTCAAGACGATGCTGCAGGACGCGCAGGCGCACATGCAGCCGGTGCTGCGCTCGCTGCGGTCCACGATGCGCGGCCTGGCGAAGGTGCCCGGGCCGAAGCATGCCGTGCTGCTGTCGTCCGGCTGGGCGATGAACGAGCGCGACGCGTCGACCGAGATGGGCTGGGTCGCGGCCGACGCGGCCCGCGCCAACGTGACCATCCACACCTTCACCGCCGAGATGTGGGCCCTCGCCGCGTCGCGCTCGCGGCCCTCGATGCGATCGATCGAGGACCGGAACCTGCTCATGAACAACGTCGAGATGCTCGCGGGCATGACCGGCGGACGGTCGGTGCGGCTCTCGGGGCAGGCCGACACCGCGTTCGCGTCGCTGAGCCAGGGCCTGAGCGGCTACTATCGTCTCGGCGTGCAGGCGCTTGCCCGAGGACCTGGACGGCAAGGACCATCGCATCTCGCTCAAGGTGTCACGGCCGGGCGCATCACTCGCCTCGTACCGCCGGGTGCTGTCGGGCACACGGCCGCAGGCCGACACGCCCACCGATCCCGAGACCGCGCTGCGCGAGGCGCTGAAAGGCGGCCCGCTCCGGACCGGCGTCGATCTCCGGGCGACGTCGTACGTGCTGCACGCGACCACCAGCGCCAGGGATCTGCGCGTCGTGGCGGTCGGCGACGTGAACCGCGCCGCCCCGGGCCGGGCCAAGGCCGTCGCCGCGCTCTACGACTTCGATGGCAGGCCGGTGACGGCGATGGAGAACACCGTCGACGTCGGGCCCGGACGGGCCCAGGCGCGCTCTCCGTCGAGCTGACCGCGCCGCCGGGCACCTACGTGCTGCGCGTCGCGGTGCTCGACGCGCGAGGGCCGCATCGGCAGCCTCGAGCGGGCTCGTCGACGCGCGCTGGAAGAAGACGGGCGGCATCGAGACGCCGGGCCTCGTGCTGTTCCGCTCGGATCGGGCGACGCGCAGCGCGCCGCGGCCGGTCTTCGACGGCGTGACCACCGCCGACGAAGTGACGGCGCAACTGGCGCTGTCCGGCGCGGTCGCCGACAAGAAGCCGCAGGTCGTCTTCGAGGTGGCGCGGGTCGGGAGCACCGCGCCTCTGGTCCGCCGTACCGGCCGCATCGCGCAGACCACCGGCGGCACCACGGTGGCGCAGGAGACGCTGCCCGCGTCGATGCTGCCGCCGGGACGCTACACGCTGAGCGCGAAGGTCGGCAGCGGTGGCGGCTCGCTCAGCCGCACGTTCACTGTGTCCGCATCGGCCGCCGCCGGCCCGGCCCCGACCGCGGCAGGCGGAACGGCGCCGGCCGCCTCCGGTGTGTCGTCCGCGGCGTCGGGCGCAGGTGGCCACGCGCGCGCCGGCACGCTGTCGTTCGCCAAGCCGCGTTTCGCGACGTCCACCGTCCTCGAACCCGGCTTCGTGACACCGCTGATCGACCGCCTCGCCGCGCGTCCAGATACGGCGTCTGTCCGTGAGGCGATCGAGCGATCGAAGGCCGGCCCGTGGCCCACCGACAGCGCCAAGGGGCCGCTGGCCCAGGCGCCGCTCGCCGCGAACTTCGTCGCCGGCCTCGGACGGCTGCAGGCGGGCGACCTGGAAGAGGCGGCGCAGGCGTTCCGCGCCGCGCTCAAGGTGGCGCCCGACTTCGCGCCGGCTCTCATCTATCTCGGCGCCTGCTATGCCGCCGGCGCCAAGGATCAGGAGGCCGCCGGCGCCTGGCAGATGGCGCTGGTCCGCGAGCGCACCTCGCCCGAGCTGCAGCGGCTGGCGATCGAAGCCTGGCTGCGCGCCGACAAGCCGGCGGCGGCGCTGGCGCTGCTGAACCAGGCCCGGCAACGCTGGCCGGAGGACGACGCGTTCGTGCGCCTGCAGGCCCAGGTCGCCCTGGCCGACGGGCGGCAGCAGGAAGGCGTCGATCTCGTCGCGACGCTCAAGCAGCCGGATCAGGCGACGCTGCTGCTCGCGCTCAACACCCTCTACGACGCGTCGCGGCGCAAGACGCCGGTGTGGGACGCGGCCAAGGACCTCGAACGGATGCGGACGCTGCGTGAGTCATATGCCTCGCTCCAGGGCGAATCGCTGGCGCTGGTCGACGCGTGGATCGCGGAGATGGCGCGGGAAGCGGGCCATGCGCAGCGGTGAGCCGCGAGGCCACTGGCTGTCGGCCGCGATCGGCCTCGTCGCGCTCGCCGCCGCCACCGGATGGGCGCAGGCGCCGGCGCCACCGGCGCCGCAGTTCCGCACCGGCGTCGACATCGTCGTCGTCGAGGCGACGGTCCACGATCGCAGCGGCGCGGTCGCCGAGGGGCTGGGTCCGGCCGATTTCAAGGTCGAGATCGACGGGCGCGCTCGCGAGATCGCGTCGGTGGACCTGGTCCGCTACGCCAGCGGAGCGCCGGGTGCGGTCGCCCCGGCCGCCGATCCGGACGTCGCCACGAACCGGCCGGCGGTCACCGCCCGGACCGTGCTGATCGTCATCGATCACGTCAGCCTGCGCGTCGAGAGCCAGGGCATGATCGAGGCGGCGAGCCGCTGGGTGGGCACGCTCGGCGCCAGCGATCGGGTCGGCGTCATGGTGCTGCCGCTGCCCGGCTTGAGCATCGAGTTCACGACCGATCATGCGCGGGTGCGGGAGGCACTCGCCAAGGTCCGGCCGCTCGCCAAGCCGCCGCAGCCCTTCTCGTACCGGACCGTGAGCCCGTACGAAGCGATCCGGATCACGGAGGGCGATGCGTTCATCCTCCAGCAGGTGCTGGCCCGCGAATGCCGGGGCGAACCCGCCTGTCCGAGGCGAGATCAAGATGCTGGCGAGCACGATGAAGATGGACTCCGAATCCGCGGTGATGCCGTTCCTGGGGTCGCTGCGGGCGGTGATGAAGGCGATGGGCGCGCTGCCCGGGCCGAAGCACGCCGTGCTGCTGTCATCCGGCTGGCTGATGACCGAACGCGACGCCGCGATCGAGATCGCGACCGTGGCGGCCGATGCCGCCGCGTCGAACGTGACCATCCACACGTTCACGTCCGAGGACCTGGTACCGACGGCGTCGCAGCGGCGGCCCAGCCCGACGCCGGGCCAGGACCGCAACATGCTGGTGAGCACCGTCGAGATGGTGTCGGGCATGACCGGCGGCCGCGCGGTGCGGATGGCCTCGAAGGGCGACGTGGCCTTCGCGTCGCTCACCGCGGGCCTGGGCGGCTACTACCGCCTCGGCGTGCGCGCGCGGCCCGAGGATCTCGACGGCAAGCCGCACCAGATCTCGCTCAAGGTCACGAAGTCGGGCGCCAGGCTGGCCGGCCACCGGCGGGTGCTCGCCGCTACCGCCAAGGCACCCTCCGCGCCGGTCGACGCCACCAAGGCGCTGCGGGCCGCGATCGAGAGCCCGACGCCGGCCACCGGCCTGGAGTTGAGCGCCACGTCCTACGTCCTGCACGGAACCGAGGCGGGCAGCCGTACGCTCCGCGTCGTGGTCGCCGGCGACGTGGCGCGCGGGTCGGCGGGCCCGGCGACGGCGGTGGCGGCGCTGTTCACCCTCGACGGCCAGCCGGTGACCGCGACCGAAGCCCCGCTCGTGCTCGCCGATGCCGGCACGACGCCGGTCACGGTATCGCTCACCGCGCCACCCGGCACCTACACCCTGCGTCTGGCGGTGCGCGACGTCGACGGGCAGGTTGGCAGCGTCGAGCGATTCGTCGATGCACGCTGGAAGCCGGCGGGGCCGGTCGAAACCCCCGGGCTGGTGTTGATGCGCGCCGGCACCGGACCGGGGGCGGCGCCGCTGCCGGTGATCCAGCGGGTGACGACCGCGGAGCAGGTGATCGCCCAGGTCCCGTTTCGAGCGACGGCAGGCGGGAAACCGCAGGTCGTCTTCGAAGTGCTGCGCGAAGCGGGCGGCGCGGCGGTGAGCGAGCGGACCGCCCGGATCGGGGTCGCGAGCGGCGGCACCAGCGTGGCCGAAGCGATCGTGCCGGCGGCCTCGCTGCCACCGGGGCGCTACACGCTGCGCGCGACGATCCGCCCGGGCAACGCGACGCCGTTGACGCGATCGTTCGTGGTCGAGGACGCGCCGCGCTAGCCGCGGGCCTGGCTCTTTTCGTGGTCTTTCGCGTCGGGCGCCATGGACGCCGCGTGCAGATGGCCGGAGCGCGTGTTCCGATTCGAGACGCGCTCAACCTTTCCCGCGGAGGGCCGATCTAATGGGTGCGCGGGCAGCGGTTCGCCCGGCGGCTCGCAGGCCCCAGTCATGTCCGATCCACGCGATCTCGACCCTTCCGTCAGCGACGAGCGGCGCGCGGAACTGCGCGCGCCCGCGACCACGCTCGGCGAGGTCCAGGGCCGGCTGGTCGGCGGCAGCGAGTTCGCGCTGCTGAACTACACCCCTCGGAGCCTCTACGGCCAATCGCGGTCACGATTGCTCGTCGGCGCACGCATCAGCATCCGCCTCGCGACCAATACGCTGAACGCGATCGTCAACGGTCGCGTCGTGCGCTCGAGCCTGACCGCGGTCACGAACGGGGTGCCTTCCTACGAAGTGGCGCTGGCGCTCGAGGAGGCGGTGGACTTGAGCCGCGACGCGGTGTCGGCGGAACCGTCCGCCCTGGAGGCCGTTCCGGTTCCGGTCTCGGTCCGCGGCCCCGCCGAGGAGACGCCCGGCACGATCCGGTAGACCGGTCTCACTTGCGGGGCGAGGCCGAGGGCGGCGTGTCGCGGCATGTCGCCCAGTCGGCGACCAGACGATCGACGACGACGCTGCCGACGCGGTAGGCCGCGTCGAGGGCCGGCAGGAAGGCGGCGTACTGCCCGATCTTCGTGCGCGCGAGCTGGTCGGCCGCGGTGCGTCCGGGCGGCGGCAGATCGTGATCGCTGCCGGCGCGGAGCACCAGCACGCGGCGGACGTCGACGCGGCCGGCGCGCGACAGCCACGTCAGCGACTGCAGGGTGCCCGTGTCCTCCATCGCCGAGGTCACATACCGGCCCTGGCCGCCGGTGTGGTACGCGACCCAGTCGTTCGCCCACTCGGTCAGCTTCGCGCCAATCCAGAAGGTGCCGGCCGACATCGTGTCGCCCTTGAGCACGAACGGGGGCCGCCGTGCGACCTCGCCGGGGTAGAGCGCGCGCTCGGCCTTCATCTGCTCCGACTCGGTCAACCGCACGTCCTTCGTGAGCTGGTAGGCCCACTCGACCAGGCCGGGCTCGAGGCGGAACACCTCCGCCGTGTCGCCGGTCTCCTTGGGCTGCTCGTAGGGGATCGACTTGCGCAGCGGCACCATGCCCGTCTTCCAGCCGGCCGGGATCTCGCGCGCGTCGATCTCGTGGCCGAGGTCGCCGTCGACGATCCACTCCGCCCACGCCGCCGATCCGAGCGACGCCTCCTCGGTATCGATGCCGGCGATGCCCGCGACCACCCAGTAGGCCTTCGACAGATCGAAGCGCGGGTCGAGGCCGAGCGCCATGATCGTCGCCGCCGCGCGCGCGGTGCCGACGCCGGTGACCACGCCGAGGACTCCGGAGTCGTTCATGCGCAGGTCGCGGTAACCCTGCGGGAAGGGCAGCACGCGATCGAGCTTCTTGCCCTCGACCCAGTGCTGGAATTCGCCGGGGCGGTCGCCCGTATCGGCGCCGAGCTCGAACATGGCGACGACGACGACCTTGACCGGGATGGGCTGGCTTTGCGCCTCCGCCCGTCGGGACAGGCCGAAAACCGCGAGGATCAGGGCGAGAACGACAGGCAGGCGCAGCACGACGCCGATCCTACCAGCAGCTCGGCCGTGCGCCGAAAGGACGCGGATGCCGGCCAGCTCTGGCGGCCATTCCGGCCCGGCCGCGGTTCCTTTGCAAAGATTTGACATCTCAGGCAGGTCGATCGACCCGCGGCTTCCGTCAAAGCCATGGAGACGCAAGCGAGGCCGGGCAGGAAGCCCGATCGGCGCGGCGGCCAGTTGGAGTTCCTGCCATGCGTTACGAAGAGAACGAAATCCAGAACGTCACGATCGTGTCCGTCCACGGCGACATCATCGGGGACGAGTCCAGGCGCCGCCTGATCGACCACGTGTGGGCCCTGCTCGCTGAGGATCACGCCCGCATCGTGCTGGACGTCAGCGACGTCCGCCACGTGGACAGCCGCGGGCTCGGCGAGCTGATCGAGTGTTTCCGCGCGGCCGAGAGCCGCGGCGGCGCGGTCAAGCTGCTCGGGGTGAACGGCCGGCTGTCCGACCTGCTCGTGATCACCAAGCTGGCGAGCGTGTTCGAGTGCTTCGACACGCGGGAGGCGGCGATCGCGAGCTTCGCGCCCCTCGCCGTCGCGTGCTGACCCGGCTGATGGCGTGAGCGCGACGCCGGCGTATCCGCCGGTCCGGTCGCGCCCGCCATCAACGGTTTGGCCCGCCATCGCGTCAAAGGACGACGATGGTGTTCCCGAACCTGCTCCAGGATCTCCGTTACACCGCCCGCACGCTGCGGCGGGACGCCGGATTCGCCGCCTTCGCCATCCTGATCGCCGGGCTCGGCATCGGGGCGAGCGTCATCGTCTTCAGCGTGGTCAACACGCTGCTGCTGCGCCCGCTGCCGTTCGCCAGGCCGTCCGAGCTGGTGTGGATCGCCAACCGCGATACCAGCGGGCTCTCCGGCCAGACGACGCAGGTGGGCCACATGCTGGACCTGCGGGAGCGCTCGCGGACGCTCTCCGCGATCGCCGGCTACTTCGCCTTCTACGGCGTCGGCGACAACCTGCTCAGCGGCCGCGGCGAACCCGAGCGGCTGAGCGGCGTGCCGGTGTCGGAGAACTTCTTCGACGTGCTCGGCGTGAAGCCGATGCTGGGCCGCGGCTTCAACGCCCAGGAGACCGCCTGGAAGGGCCCGAAGGCGGTGATGCTCGGCTACCCGATCTGGGAGCGCCGCTTCAACCGCGACCCGAAGATCGTCGGCACCGCGCTGATCATCAACGACGAGCCCCACACGGTGGTCGGCGTGCTGCCCGCGTCGTTCGACTTCGCCACGATCTTCGCGCCCGGCAGCCGGTTCGATCTCTACTTCCCGTTTCCGCTCAGTCCGGAGACCAATCGCTGGGGCAACACCATGGCGATGATCGGCCGGCTGAAGGGCGGCGCCACGGCGGCCGGCGCGCACGCGGAGATCCGCGCGCTGGCGCAGCAGATCACCCGGGAGCATCCGGAGCGCAACAACCTCGAGGGGATCGTGCGGCCGCTGTCCGAGCAGATCAGCGGCAACGTCCGGCTCGCCGCGTGGGTGCTCGCGGGCGCGGTCGGCATGGTCATGCTGATCGTGTGCGCCAACCTGTCGAACCTGCTGCTGGCGCGCACGGCGGCGCGGCAGAAGGAAGTCGCCATCCGCATGGCGCTCGGCGCCGGACGCCGGCGGCTGCTGGCACAACTGCTCACGGAGGGGCTGGTGCTGTCATGCAGCGGCGCAGTGCTGGGGCTGATCCTTGCCCTCGGCGGCACGCGCCTCCTGACCCAGCTCGATGCGGTGAGCATTCCGCTGCTGCGCGACGTGCGGACGGACGGCGCCGCGCTCGGCTTCGCCGTGATCCTCGCGCTCGTCACCGGCCTCGTCTTCGGCGTGGCGCCGGCGCTGCAGGCGTCGGGGTCGGTGATGACGAGCGCGCTGAAGGATGCGAGCCGCGGATCGACCGAAGGCCGCGGTCACACCTGGGTGCGCAGCGCCCTCGTCGTGTCGGAGGTCGCCTTCGCCTGCGTCCTGCTCGTCGGCGCCGGGCTGCTGATTCGCAGCCTGATCAGCGTGCTCGACGTGAAGATGGGCTTCGAGCCGGCGCGGGCGGCGACGATCCGCGTCGACCCCGACAGCCGTGTGACGACGCCCGCGCAGCGCGCCGCCTACATCGACGACGTGCTGCGGCGTGTCAGGGAAGCGCCGGGCATCGAGAGCGCGGCGATCACCGATACGCTGCCGCTCGGCCGCAACCGCACCTGGGGCGCGGGGGCGGTGGGCGTCACCTACGAGCGCGGCAAGTATCCGCTGGCCTTCGTGCGCGTCGTGTCCGAGGGCTACCCGGCCGCGATGGGCGTGCCGCTGCTGGCCGGCCGCGACTTCACTGCCAGCGACATGGCCGACAAGGAGCCGGTCATGCTCGTGAACAAGACTCTCGCCGACGCGTTGTGGCCCAACGAAGTGGCGATCGGCAAGTACGTGCGGGGCGGGTGCTCGAAGGAGGGGAGGCGCGTCGTCGGCGTCGTCGGCGACGTCCGGCATCTGTCCCTCGAGCAGGCATCCGGCAACGAGATGTACATCCCGGCGCGGCAGTGCGACGATCTGGCCGGCGCGTATCTCGTCGTGCGTTCGACGCTGCCGCCCGGCCAGCTCGCCGGCACGCTGCGCGCGGCGCTCGGACCCGTCACCGGCACCCTCGCCAGCAATGACTTCCGCACGCTGCAGCAGCTGGTGGACAAGTCGGTGTCGCCGCGGCGCTTCACCGTGCTCCTGCTCGGCGGCTTCGCCGTCTTCGCCCTGGTCCTCGCGTCGCTCGGCATTTACGCGCTGATCTCGTACTCCGTCAATCAGCGCACGCAGGAGATCGGCATCCGCATGGCGCTGGGCGCTTCGGCGCGCGACGTCCAGGCGCGCATCGTCGGGCAGACGCTGCGTCTGGCCGCGATCGGCATGGTGATTGGCGCGGCGTGCTCGTGGCTGCTGGTCCGCGGCGCCGCCGGCCTGCTGTACGGCGTGACGCCGCGCGATCCGCAGACATTCCTCGGGATGGCCGTCGTTCTGACGGCGGTGGCGCTGGTCGCCGGCTATCTGCCCGCGCGCCGTGCCTCGCGGATCGATCCGATGGTGGCGCTCCGCGCCGAGTGAGCTTTGACTCGCTGAATCGACCGGATTACTCTGGGATCGCGTACAAGGACGCATCCGGTCCGCGGAAAGGGTAGAAGCCCACCTGTCTCGCCGTCGCCTCGCGAACCTTCTTTCAGCCCGATGTGCGGACACCGGGCGCTTCGATGAAAGGAGGTCGCCATGTCGACTGATCCGCAGGACACGCCCCGCCCTCTCCCCGATCGACCCAATCTCCGGCACCTCAAGGACCAGGCGAAGGACCTGGTGGATGCTGGCGACGCGCCGTCGATCACCGCCGCGCAGTTCGCCATCGCCCGCCGCTACGGTTTTGCGAGCTGGCCGAAGCTCAAGGCCCACGTGGACGCCTTCGATCAGATCGGGCAGCTCAAAGCGGCGATCGACGGCAACGATCTGGCGCGCGTCCAGGCGCTCATGACGCGGAACCCCGAGCTGCACAGGGCGCCGCTCGGCTACGGGAAGAACGGGCCGCTCACCTGGGTCGCCGAATGTCGCGTGCCGTGGGAGCCGCCCAGTCAGGCGCGGCTGGCCATGGCGGCCTGGATGATCGCCAGCGGCTCGGACGTCCACCAGGGCGGCGACGGGCCGCTGATGCGCGCCGCGCTCAACGGCTACCGCATTCCCATGATGGAGCTGCTCGTGGCGCACGGCGCGGACGTCAACGCCGAGTGGGGCGGAGACTTCCCGATCATCTTCGCGCCGTGCGAGTCGATGGATCCGCAGGCGCTCGAGTGGCTGCTCGCTCACGGGGCACGTCCCAACTGCGGCAACGCGCGCGGGCGCGGCACGGCGCTCGACTACGTGATCGGGACCTACGCGCGCTCGCCGGAGCGGCTGAGCGCCTGTATCGACCTGCTGCTCACCGCCGGCGGCACCACGAAGTACGACGCGCCTGGCGTGCTGGACGTGCTGCGCGGGCGGCTCGATCGTCTGGCGGAGCGGCTCGACGCGGATCCGCGGCTGGTGCACCGCCGGTTTCCGGAACTGGACTGCGGCAGCACCGGCGGCCGCCGCCTGCTGCTGCAGGGCGCGACCCTGCTGCACGTGGCCGCGGAGTTCGGCCACGTCGACGCCGCGCGGCTGCTGCTCGATCGGGGCGCCGACGTCAACGCGCGCGCCACGGTGGACGACGCCGGCGTCGGCGGGCAGACGGCGATCTTCCACGCGGTGACGCAGTGGCGGATGCCGGCCTGCCGATGACGCAGTTGCTGGTGGAGCGCGGCGCCGACCTCGGCGTCCGCGTGACCCTGCCCGGTCACTACGAGCGGCCGGATGAATTCGTCCTGTGCACGCCGCTGGGCTACGCGCGGCAGTTCCTGGACGAGCCGCCGCATGCCGGCGAGAACGCGACCATGGCGTTCCTGCGGGCGCGCGGCGCCGTCGAGTGACTGTCGGCACAGCATCAGAGCTGCTGATCGATCCACACCATGTCGCGGAGCGGGATGCCGTGCTCTCGGCGCCGGCGTCGTAGCCGCTCGCTCCATTCGACGCTCCTCGCGCTCGCTCCTTCTGTCAATGATGACCGCAGCCGGCCGATTCATTCCAGCGGACGCGCGGCGGCCGGCGGGAATATTTCAACCTCGCCTCGACATCTCTCGATCGCATGGCGCGATGCGATGGTTCGCCGCGCGCCGTCGGCAGGCGGCCGCGCGGATGGCCTGGCCGCGTCCCTCACAACGAGAGTGGAGAGTGTCCCCATGAGAGCTCGCGTTTTTCTATCGTCACTGTTGCTGATCGCGCTCGGCAGCGCCCCCGCCTGGGCCGCCCAGGGCGCGGTTGCCGACGCGGCCCGTCGTGTCCCGTCGATTGGAACGATCTACACCACCTCGAATGCCGTGGCCGGCAACGCCGTGCTGCTCTTCGACCAATTGGCCGATGGGCGGCTGGTGCCGGCCGGGAGCGTCTCGACGGGCGGTGCCGGGACCGGCGGAGGGCTCGGCAACCAGGGCGGCGTCACGCTCAGCCGTAACGAGCGGTGGCTCCTGGCGGTGAACGCCGGCAGCAACAGCCTCTCGGTGTTCCAGGTGCAACGCCACGGCCTGACGCGCACCGATGTCGAACCGACCGGCGGCATTCAGCCGATCAGCGTCGCCGAGCACCACGGGCTCGTCTATGTCGTCCATGCCGGCAGCGATTCGATTGCCGGATTCCGGCTCGGCCGCGACGGCCGGCTGCGCCCGCTCGACGGCTCCGCTCGGCCGCTGACGGCCAGCGGCGCCGGCCCGGCTCAGATCGCCTTCACCCCGGACGGCGATGCGCTCCTCGTCACCGAGAAGAACACCAATCGCCTCGTCACCTTCGAGATCGATCCTGACGGCCGCCCGGGCCAGACGCACGTGAGCGACGCCAGTGGCGTGACGCCGTTCGGGTTCGCCTTCGGCCGGCGCGACCAGCTGTTCGTCACCGAGGCTTTCGGCGGGGCCGAGAACGTCAGCGCCGTCTCGTCCTACGAGGTCGGGGCCGAGGGGGTGGCGCCCATCAGTGCGTCCGTCGGCACCGGGCAGACCGCGGCCTGCTGGGCCGCCGTCACGCCGAACGGCCGCTATCTCTATGTCACGAACACCGGCAGCGGATCGATCACCGGGTATCGGATTGACTTCGACGGTGCCATCGAACGGCTCGACGCCGACGGGCGCACCGGCGTGACCGGCGACGGCAGCACACCCGTCGACGTGGTGATTACCGATGGCGGCCGTTATCTCTACAACTTGAACATCGGCAGCCGCAGCATCACGGCCTTCCGCGTTCAATCCGACGGTTCCCTCACGCCGCTTGCGTCCGTCGGCGGCCTGCCCGCCGGCGCCAACGGTCTCGCGGCGCGGTAGTCGCGCCTTCTGTCCTGGAGAAATCAGATGTTTCGTCCCGCCCGAGTGCTCCTCGCCTGCGTCGTCGCCCTTACTTCGAACGCCAGCGCGATCGCGCAGCAGCCGCCGATGCGTCCCGCCAACGAGATGCGTCCCGACAACGACAGTCGCCCGTTCACCAAGGCGGCGTTCGACGCGGCCGCAGCCGAGGGCCGCACCATCCTCGTCGACTTCTACGCGCCGTGGTGTCCGGTGTGCCGAGCGCAGGAACCGAAGATCAAGGCCCGCCTGAACGGCAACTTCCGGAATGTCGTCAGCTTCCGCGTCGACTACGACTCGAACCAGGCACTGCGGCAGGAGATGCACGTGCAGAAGCAGTCCACGCTGATCCTGTTCCAGGGCCGCACCGAGGTCGCTCGCCTGAGCTACACCAGCGACGACACGGCCATCGACGAGCTCTTCGCCCATGCGAAGCGCTCGTAGCCCGCGATGCTCGCCTTCGCACTCAGTTTCGTCGCCGGTCTGTTGACCACGCTGTCGCCTTGCGTCCTGCCGATGCTGCCGATCGTCGTCGGCAGCGCGGCGTCGCGCAGCCGGTGGGGGCCGCTGGCGATGGGCGCCGGACTGGCCACCGCCTTCACCGCCGTCGGCGTCGGCATGTCGGCGATCGGCGGCGGGCTCGGGATTGACGAGACCATCCTGCGTCGGGTCGCGGCGCTGGTGCTGCTGGCGGCGGGAGCCGCCGCGTTCAGCCCGGTGCTCGCCGACGCGGCGGGCCGCGCCGCCGGTCCACTGGTCCGCGCGGCGTCGTCGCTGGCTGCGCGGGCCGGCGACGGCGTCTCCGGTCAGTTCGTCATCGGCGCCGCGCTCGGCGGCATCTGGAGTCCCTGCGCCGGGCCGACGCTCGGTGCCGCGTTGGGACTCGCCACCCGCGCCGAAACGCGCGCCCAGGCGGCGCTGCTGATGCTGACGTTCAGTCTTGGGACGGTGCTGCCGCTTGTCGCCACCGTGTACGCGTCGCGGCGCATGATCGGTGCGCGCGCACGAATCCTCACCGCCGGATCCGCCGCCAGGACCGCCTTCGCGCTCGCGCTCATCGCCGCCAGCGTCCTCGTCGCCACCAGCGCTGACCGGGCCGTCGAAGCCTGGCTCGTGGCCCGTCTGCCGGAGTGGTGGATCGCGCTCCTGGCCAGTGCGTGAGACTGCCGGAGATGGGAGCCGGTGAGGGGCTCCGCGCCCGAGCGGCCCCACGATGTCGATCCTCAGCGCGCTGCATCCTTGCCGGCCTGCCATGGCTTCGCGCGCGGGCGACGCTCCCGCAGCCCCAGCGCCTTGAGCCGGGACACGAGCGTGGTCGGCACGCTGATCAGCGGGCGATGCCGACGGCCGCTCAGGTCGTGGATGGCGCGCGCGGCCAGCTCCTTGCCGGTGCCGGATTCGCCTTCGATCAGCATCGACGCAGTCGTCGGCGCGACGACGGCGAGCTGATCGCGTGCCGCGCGCAGGGCCGGGCTCTCGTCGATGAGCCCGTGAGGGGCCTCACCGCGGATCTCCTCGCGCAAGCAGGTGTTCTCGTGCACGGGTCGCGGCCGAAGACGCCGAGCACGCCGAGCACTTCGCCACGAAAGACGAGCGGCTGCCCGCCGAGACTGCGAATGCGCTCCGTGCAGACTGCTGTCGGGCGGACTGCAGGAGCAGATCGCCTTGGCCATCGCCGAAGCCAACAGCTGCGACTACTGCCTCTCCGCCAATGCCGCACTCGGCGCCCGCGCCGGGCTGTCGCCCGAGCAGATCGACGAGAGCCGCAACGGACACGCGGCGTAGGAAAGGCGGCGGCGGCTGCGGTTCGCGTGAGCGCTGCTCGATCGTCGCGGCGACGTCACCGATGCCCAGCTCGCCGGTGCGCGTCGCCGGTTTTTCACCAACCGCGCCGCCCGGACGGACATCGACTTTCCGCCGGCGTGCGCATCCATAGCGGCGTGACTGCCTGACCTCGGCGCGGGTGCCTGACACCTGAGGGGGCGGCGTCAGGCCCCGGCCAGCTCACGACGCGCCGACGGCGCCACCGCGTCGGCGAGCGCCGCCAGATCCGTCGCGGGCACCTCGCCGGTGAAGAACACGAGGTGACGGGCCGTCCGAAAGGACACGACCGTGAGGCCGTCGACCCGACGCGGCGGCGCGACGGTTTCCCCATCGGCCTGAGCCACGGGCGGGCCCGAGGCGTCGTCGGCGCTGACGAGCATCGACACCTTCGCGCCACGGAAGGCGAGGACGATATGCGCGAAGCGCTGGCCGCGATAGACGCAGGCGTGCCGCTCGACGACGTGCGCCGGCCCGGCCGCGGTGACGATGTCGTCCGGTGGCACTGTCTCGAGCACGCGGTAGGCGACGCCGTAGCGGCGGGCGGCATCGGCGAGGGGGATAGGCTTCTCCTGCAAGCGGAATTGGAGGGCACAATCGCGATGGTCGCCGACCGCCGCGTGGGCGATCGCGGCGGCCGCCGACCAGTCGAACCCACGGTAGGCGACGCCGAGTGCGATGGCCACGAGCAGCAGCGCGGCGGCAAGCGCCCACCAGGGCCCCGGCCCGAAGCGGCGCCGCGCCGGCACATCATGGGCCGCGTGCCGCAGCGTCGACCTCAACGAGGCGACGAACTCGGGCCGCGGGGCGAGATCAGGGGCCGTCGCGAACGCCCGGCGCAGGCTGGCGCAGATGGCGCGCCGACCCGCGAGTTCGTCGCGGCACGACGGACACCCCTCCAAGTGCCGCAGCAGCTCGGGGTTCGTTTCCGTGAGCAGCTCTTCGGCGAGGAACGAATCGGCCAGTTCTCGGACGTCACGGCATTCCATGGGATGCTCGAGAGCGGGCCTGGCGCTCGCCCAACACCATCGTCGAGCTGAGCTCGGCGCGCAGAAGCGCGCGGCCGCGGGAGAGCCGGGACATTACGGTGCCGAGCGGAATGCACAGCGCTTCGGCGGTTTCCTTGTACGTCAGCTCCTCCACGTCGCAGAGGAGCGTCACTTCCTGGTAGACCGCGGGAAGGCGCGCCAACGCGGCGAGGACCTCTTCGTCAGTCAACTCCTGCGGCACGGGCGGGACGAAGGCGACGGCCTGGCCAAAGCGCTCGTCCGGGTCCTCCACGAGCGGCGAGCGCTGCCTCGAGCGGCGGCGGTTGCTGCGCACGTGCTGCAGGATGGTGTTGAGCCAGGCCCGGCAGTTCGTGCCCGGTCGAAACCGATGAAACGACTGCAGCGCCTGGGTCATCGTCTCCTGCACGAGATCTTCCGCCTCGGCGCGATCACGCTCCAGCCACAGGGCGAGCCGGAAGAGCCGATCGACGTGCGGCAGCGCCTCCGCTTCGAAAGCGGCCCAGGCGTCCTCGGCGTGTCCGGAGTCGATCGTCCGCGCCATTACTCACTCTGACCCGTCCCTGCGGAACGGCCGGCCGCCGGGCGCAGCGCCCCCGACGGCCTGGTGTTCGGGGCGCCGGTCGCGCCGTCGGACATAAGATGTCCGCTGGGACCCGAAATATTCCCAGTGCACCGGGACGAGGTCCGGTGATTTCTACAGGGCCGCGATCATTTCGATGCCGAGCGGCGGGATGGGTGTCCCCTGGCACTGGGACTGCCACCACGGACTGTTCGGACTACGGCGAGGACCGCATCGCGTCCAGGCGATTGGTGGCCGCCATGATGTCGCGCTTCAGGCGCCGCACCATCTCCGCGACGAGGTCGCGGCCGCTGGCGGTGGCCTCGTCGACCATCGCCTTCAGCTCGTAGAGCCGCGACGCCTGCAGGGCCGCCAGATCGCGGCCGCACGTGTCCAGGTGCTCCTCGATCTGCGCGAGGCGGCGCTCGAGGCGCAGCCGGGCCGCCGCGGGATCGCTGCCCTGGACGGCTTCGGGGCTGCGCTCCCACGACTCGAGGATCCGCCGCAGCTGTTCCTCGTCGCGCATGGCGTAGGCCCGGTTCGCCTGGATCATGAGGGCGTGACGCCGGTCCCGCGTGTGCTCGTCGCCGGCGAGGTCGGGATGGATGTTCCGGGCGACGTCGCGAAACAGCTTGCGCACGGCGTCGGAGGTGAAGCGCGGCGCCGGCTCCGGTTCCGGCGCGGTCATCGACGGCGGCGGCGTGAAGGCCGGTGCGGCGCGGCCGCCGGCGACCTGCTTCGACAGCTCGCCGAGCTCCGCTTCGGCGATGTCGAGCTCCAGCTGATCGAGCTGCTCGTGCAGGGTGCCGACCTGCTTCTGGTACTGCGCCGCGAACATGTCGAGCTCGCGCTCGATCCGGTCGGCGTCCGCCGCGCGGGCGTCGAGCACTGCCTCGAGCTCAGTTATCCGCGCGCGCAGTCGATCGAGGTCGTCCTCGGTATGGTCGGGACGGACGAGCGTGGTCACCCTGGAATGATACCGGCGAGGCCTCAGCGAGAACTAACGTCCACGATCTGCACCGAGCCTTCGTGGCAGACAATGACGCGAAGACCATCGCACCCGAAGCGAAACCTGGATCTCCAGGAAATCTGAGCTGGCACCATAGTCGCCATGATCCACCGCGCCGTGGTTGGCAAGTGTGGACCCGGGCGGCGCGAACCCGCGAAAGGATGAGCTGCGCGCATCATCCCGCGCCCGACGCGCCCCACGTGGTTTGACACGCGATCGGGGCTCCATTACGGTACGACCTTCGGAGCATCCTCTGACCCAGTCCCGGTCGGCCGCTCGCGGCGGGGCGACGTTCGCGCTGTTGTGCATGGCGTTCGCCGCCATCAGCTTGGGGCGGCTCCGCGCCTCTACCAACACCGCCGCGGTGTTCGTCGCGGAGGTCGACGACGCCATTCATCCGATTTCGGCAGAGCTCATGGTGTCGGCCATCGACGGCGCCGACACCGCCGGGGCCGCGGCGCTGGTCTTCGTGCTCAGAACGCCGGGCGGTGTGCTGGATTCGACGCGCGCGATCATCTCGCGAATGATCGCCGCCCGCACACCTGTCATCGTCTACGTCGCACCAAGCGGCGCTCGGGCGGCCTCGGCAGGGTTTCTGATCACCATTGCCGCAGACGTGGCCGCCATGGCGCCGGCGACGCACATCGGCGCGGCGCATCCGGTTTCGGCGAGTGGCCAGGCCATCGACAAGACCATGGGCGACAAGGTGGCGTCCGACGTCGCGGCGTTCGCCCGGTCGCTGGCGCAGGCCCGGCAGCGGAACGTCTCGCTCGCCGAGGAAGCGGTAACCAAGAGTCGGTCGTTCACCGAACGCGAGGCGCTCGAGGCGTCGCCACCGCTCGTCGATCTCGTCGCCGGCTCCCTTGACGAGCTCATCGCCAAGCTCGATGGCCGCACGATCCATCGCTTCAGCGGCGCGCAGCAGACGCTCCACACCGCCGGCGCCCGGCGCCAGTCGGTCGAGATGACCTGGCGGCAGCGCTTCCTCAGCACGCTCGCGCACCCGCAGATCGCGTATCTGCTCTTCACGCTGGGTCTGCTCGGGCTCACCGTCGAGCTCTGGAATCCGGGAACGGCCTTGCCGGGCATCGTCGGCGGCGTCTGCCTGCTGCTGGCGTTTCTCGCCTTCCAGGTGTTGCCGATCAACGTGGCCGGCCTGCTGCTGATTGCGCTCGGCGTCGGGTTGCTCGTCCTCGAACTCAAGTTCCCGACCTTCGGCGCGTTGGGTGTGGGCGGTGTCGTGAGCCTGATCCTGGGATCGATCGTCCTGATGGGCGACACACGCGACTTGCGCGTGGGCCTGTGGCTGATCGTGCCGATGATGCTCGCGTTCGGTGCGATCTTCCTGTTCCTCGGGCGCCTGGCCCTCGAGTCGCAACGGCAGCGGCCGGTCTCTGGAGCCGAGGCCATGTTGCGCGAAGAGGGGCGCGCGCTCACCGATCTCACGCCCGATCGGGCCGGGCAGGTCTCGGTGCGCGGCGAAATCTGGTCGGCGATCGCGTCGGCGCCCGTCGGCGTTGGGTCGCCTGTGCATGTGGTCGGGCTGCGCGGGTTGACGCTGCTCGTCGAGCCGGGGCCTCCGGCCGGCAAGGAAGGACATCCCACATGATGCTCGTGTCTCCTGCTCTCGTCACTCTCGTGGTCTTGGTCCTGTATCTCCTCACGTCCATCAAGATCCTGGCCGAGTACGAGCGTGGCGTCATCTTCCGACTGGGTAAGCTCCAGGCGAAGCCGAAGGGCCCCGGGATCATTCTCGTGCTCGCGCCCATCGATCGCATGGTGCGGGTCAGCCTGCGCACCGTGGTGCTGGACGTGCCGCCGCAGGACATCATCACGCGTGACAACGTCTCGGTGAAGGTCAACGCGGTGGTGTTCTTCCGCGTGATCGATCCGCGCCTGGCGATCCTCGAGGTGGAGAATTTCCACTACGCGACGTCACAGCTCGCGCAGACGACATTGCGTAGCGTGCTCGGCCAGGCCGAGCTCGACGATCTGCTCGCGGAACGCGAACGGCTCAACCAGGATCTGCAGCGGATCCTCGACAAGCAGACCGATCCCTGGGGCGTCAAGGTGTCGGCCGTCGAGGTCAAACACGTTGATCTGCCGGCCGACATGCAGCGCGCGATCGCCAAGCAGGCCGAGGCCGAACGCGAAAAGCGCGCCAAGATCATTCATGCCGAAGGCGAGCTGAGCGCGTCGGAGAAGCTGGCGCAGGCGGCGGCAGTCATCAACCGCGAACCGCTGGCGATCACCCTCCGTTATCTGCAGACGCTGACCGAGATCTCCGCCGAGAAGAACTCCACGATCATCTTCCCGTTGCCGATCGACCTGCTGCGCGTCATCAAGGAGGTAGGCCACTAGTGCGCGGGGCGCCCGCCCGCCAGTTCCATGCGTGGGTGTAACCCGCCTTCAGACGACCGAACTCAGTCGTCCGTTGGCGGCCGCCTCAGTCGCGTCTACGGCAGTTCACGGCGGTGACAGGCGCGCCAGCCACCCCTCGTAACGCGCCAGCATGGACTTCAGCCTGTCGACGACGGCGCTCGCGTCGGCCGGCGGCGCGTGGTCGTGCGCAAGGCGCGCGAGGTCGGCGAGCGCGGCGGCCCTGGTCGTCCGCATCGCCGCCTTCGCCGCCTCCAGCTGGTCGGGCTCCGCATCCGGCAGCGAGCCAATCCGGCTGGTGGCCGCTGCCAGGCGTTCGAGACCGGAGCCCGGCTCGGCGAGGGTCTGTCGCAGGGCCTCGACGATCCGCCGGAGCTGCAGCTTCCGCCCCGCCCTGCTTTCGACGAGCGATTCCGTCTGCGGGAACGGTGGGGTGCCGTGGTGCGTGCCGTCCGCCCACCGCACCGAGTCGAGCTCGATCACGTCGATTGGACGAGGCGTCCATGCGCCGTTGGTGAGATCGCCCGCGCCGGACGTGACGTTCATGGCGAACGTGTAGGTGGCCCCCGGCTGCATCAGCGGACGTCCATCCTCGGTCCGCTTGAGCGTGCTCAGCGCCTTCTCGTCACCGCGATACGACTCGACGTGCACGTTCGACACGGCTTTGTCGCCCAGATTGCGAAGCGTGATGCGATATCCGGGATACGGCGCGTCGTGCACCTCGACGTTCGCGATCGCGATGTCGGGCGAGACGCTGATCACGGTCGGCACGAACGGCGTCATCGGCGCGACGTCCACCATCGACAGCGTCAGCGGCTGGACACCGAATCGCGTCAGCTGGTCGACGACGACGCGGGACCCCGGCGAGACGAGCACGGTGGCCACGGGCACGGCGGGCGGCTCCGCGGAGCCGAGCAGCACCGAGACGTCGACCTTGATGTCCTGACCGACGAGCTCGCGCGTGAGCTGCACGGCATAGACCGGCTTGGCGCCCTCGGGTTGTTGGTAGCCGGCCACGCGCGGAAACCGCGGTGTCCACATGGCGAGGCGACGCGGGCCCGTCAACTCGTAGTTGACGCGTCCGTCGGACCACGTCTCGACCAGCGCCACCGTCGCGGGAGCCGCTTCAGGAGATGCAGGAGCCTGACCCGCGTCGGCTGCAGGCAGGGCGGCAGCGGCGATGACGAGGAGCAGCGGGATGGCGACCAGAACCCTCGCAGCCATGGACACCTCGCATCCGAGCGACGTGAACGCTGTAGACCCGGGACTTGCGACGATGATACCGGAGGCCCTATCGGGCCGTCCGGTTCCAGTAGATCCGCACGTTCGCCGTCCGCCGGCCGGAGGCAATGACGTCCGGACGGCCGTCCGCGTCGAGGTCGGCGACGGTCAGATCCTCGGCCGCCATGCCGCCCGCGTCGATCATGACACGCGCCGGCCGCTCGGTCGCGCTCGTGATCCGGTAGAGCGCGACGCCGACGTCCTTCTCGCGCCAGCCCGCGACCAGCTCGTCGCTGCCGTCCCCGTCGACGTCGAGCCAGCCAATCGCGTGGCCGCCGGTCAGCGTCTCGTCGATCACCTGCCGGGTCCATGGTCCCCGCGTCGGCTTCGCCGGCTCGCGGTAGATCGCGACCGTCGTGCCGTGCCACGGCTCGATCACGGCGAGGACGCGGGCGCCGCCGACGCGTCCGGCCTTCACCTCGCCGGCGTTGACGTCGCCGAGGCGCGTCTTCGTCCATCGCCCGTCCGTGCCGCGCTCGAGCAGGTGCAGGCCCTCGCGGCTCGCGGCGATCAGCTCGTCGTCGCCGTCGCCATCGAAGTCGAGCACGGCGAAGTTGTGGACGATGTGCAGCGAGTCGTCGATGACCTCGGCCGGCCACGGATCCTTGGCGGGATCTTTGGGCACGCGCAGCGCGAGCAGCCGCGGACCGACGCCGTTCCACTCGGGCGGCGACGTACCGCGGCCGTGCAGCGGCGCGACGATCAGCTCGGGATCACCCGCGCCGTCGACGTTCGCCCAGCGGATGCGGTGCAGCGTCGGCTCGGAGGTGACGTCGCGCAGCGTCCAGGCCGTGCCCGCGGCACCCGGCGACGCCCAGTGGAGCGTGCCGCCGCCGTTCGTGTCGCTCGGCTTCCAGGTGGCACCGAGGGCGACGTCGAGGCGGCCGTCGCGATCGATGTCGTGCGTTGCCAGCGTGACGTTGTCCTTCGGCGTCTGGCCGTCGAGCACGACGTGCGCCTGCCACGACGGGTTCTCGAACCAGACAAGCTGGGTCCCACTGATCGCGAGGACGTCGGGCTTCTTGTCGCCGTTGACGTCCGCGACCGTCACCGCGTAGCCCACACCGAAGTTGTCTCGAACCTGTTGGGTTTCGAAGCGAACCTCGCGTTGGGCCGCCAGAGGCGCGTCGGGGGCCGTCTGCGGCGCTGTCGCGAGCGCCAAGGGCAACGCTGAGAGGAGCGGCAGCACTCGCATTCCGCCATCCTACTGCGGCGTTGCCCGTGGCTGCGCGGCCGTTCGCGCCGCTGCCACGCCGCGCGCGGTATCACGAAACCTCAGCGGTTGCCGATAGCTCCATGTGGGCACAGCTCCCTCGTGCCTGAGGTCCCGCTGCGACACATGATGACCGTCGATCCCTCGACCATTGCCGATCACCTGTTCGGACCATTGCCAGCCGCGCCGCCGATCTTCAGCACGCCCGTCGTGATTGGCGCGATGCTCGACTCGGGCATCGGCATCAGCGACCTGATCTTCTCGCCCGGGCGGCCGCCGCAGGTGGAGAAGCACGGCGAGCTGTCGCGCGTGGACATCAAGGAACTGCCGGTGCTGCACGCGCTGGACACCGCGCGCCTGGCCCGCGACATCATCGACGACAACCCGATCGCGCTGCGCGCGCTCCAGGAACAGGGCGCCTGCGACCTCTCCTATGTGCTTGCCGAGCGGGCGCGCTTTCGCGTCAACGTCTTTCGCCAGCGCGGCAGCTTTGCGATCGTCATGCGCGTCATCGCGCCGAAGATTCCGACGCTCGCCGAGCTCAACCTGCCGAAGGCGCTGGCCGACATCGCGCCGCTGAAGAACGGCGTCGTGCTCGTCACCGGGCCCACCGGATCGGGCAAGTCGACGACGCTCGCGGCGATCATCGATCTGATCAACGAGACCCGGGCCGATCACATCCTGACCATCGAGGATCCGATCGAGTTCCTGCACAATCACAAGAAGTCGACCGTCCATCAGCGCGAGCTGCACAGCGACACGCCAACGTTCGCCCTGGCCCTGAGGGCCGCGCTGCGTCAGGCGCCGAAGGTGATCCTCGTCGGCGAGATGCGCGATCGCGAGACGATCGAGATCGCGCTGACCGCTGCCGAGACCGGGCACCTCGTGTTCTCGACGCTGCACACCATCGACGCCTCGAAGACCGTCGAGCGCATCGTCGGCGCCTTCGACGCCAGCGATCAGCAGGCGATTCGCGGCCGCCTCGCGGCGTCGTTCCGCTACTTCGTGTCGCAGCGCCTGATCCCGAAAAAGGGGGGCGGTCGCGTCGCCGTGCTCGAGATCCTGAAATCGACGCTGCGCACGCGCGACTACATGGAGGGCGGCGAAGGCGAGGGCAAGACGCTGCTCGACGCGATGCGCGACGGCGAGATGGACGGGATGCAGCACTTCGACGGCGAGATCGAGAAGCTCGTGCGCCAGGGCGTGATCACGCCGTCAATCGCGCTGCTCTACGCGACCAACGCCGGCAATCTCCGCCTCCTGATTGCCGACGTCATGGCTGAGCAGGGCGAAGAGGGCACGCTGGTCATGTTCTGACCGCGAATCGGGCGTTTCGCTGGCGTGCCAACCGTAGCTCGGTGCGAGCACCCTGCGGCCCACCTCCGCTCGTTCGAACTCAGCGCGAGCACCGGTCGCAACCCAATCCTCGAGACGAGCCCATGACGAGGGTGGCCGGAAGACCCTTGGAATGACGGCGTCCGCGCCTGTAGTCTGTAGCTGTCTCCTACGAGCACGCGTCGTCCGGAGCACAGCGCGCACATGTTGTCGCAGGCGGCCAGCGGGCCCCGGTATCGTATCGGCGAGATTATCGGCCGCGGAGGCATGGGGGAGGTGCGCCTCGCCGACGATCTCATGCTCGACCGCCAGGTCGCGCTGAAGTTCGTCAACGCGACCGGCGAAGCTGACGGGCTCCAGCGCGTGCTCGTTGAGGCGCGCGCCGCCGCAGCGCTCGATCATCCCTTCATCTGTTCGATCTACGAAGTCTCCTCGATTGAGGACCGGCCGTGCATCGCCATGGAGTACGTGCGCGGTGAGACGCTGGAGCGGCGGCTCCGACGCGGACCGCTGCCGCTGGCCGAAGCCCTGCGCGTCGCCGAAGAGATTGCCGAGGCGCTCGATGCAGCGCACCGCCGCCGGGTGGTGCATCACGATCTCAAACCGGCCAACGTCATCCTCGGCGAGGACGGGCACGTCAAGGTGATGGACTTCGGGTTGGCGACGCGACTGCCGCAGACCGTGGCGATCGCCCCGGCGGAGGCCGGCATTACCGTCGAGGGCGTCGCAGGCGTGGTGCACGGGACGCCGGCGTACATGTCGCCCGAGCAGATTCGCGGGCAGCCCGCTGATCGTCGCTCCGACATCTTCGCGTTCGGCGTCCTGCTCCACGAGCTCCTGTCGGGCGTGAATCCGTTCTTCCGGGTCGGCGTGGCGGCGACGATGGCCGCCATTCTGTCGGAGCCCGTCGCGCCGCTGCACTCGCAGCAGTCCGAGATCCCTGCTGCGCTCGATGCGTTGCTCTCGCAGCTGCTCGCCAGGGATCCGGCGGCGCGGCTCCAGTCGTTCGCCGACGCTCGCAGCGCGCTGCGGCGCGTCTCAGTCGAGCGGGCGGCTGCCTCCTCGTCTGCGGGTGCGCTTGTCGTCGCGCCGGTGGCGCCGGACGCTCGCGCCGCGTTGATCGGCCGGGCGGCCGAGCAGGCGACGCTGCTCGACGGCCTGCAGCAGGCCCGCCACGGGCGCGGCGGCCTGGTGCTGCTCTACGGCGAAGCCGGAATCCGGGAAGAGCCGGCTCGCGGAGGAGGCGCTGTGCGTGGCGCGGCGACTCGGGCTGCAGACGCTGACCGGCCGCTGCTCCGAGCAGGGCGGCGCACCGGCGCTGACGCCTTACGTGGAGATCGTCGAGGAGGCGTCCCGGCTGATGCCGGCGACCGCCTTCCGCGCCGCCGTCGGTGACGGGGCTCCCGAGCTCGCGCGTCTCGTGCCGGCGCTCCATCGTCTGTGGCCCGACATGGCCGCGCCGCTCGAGCTCGCCCCCGCACTCCAGCAGCGCTATCTCTTCTCGACCATCCGCGACTTCTTCGGGCGCTGCGGGCAGTCGACGCCGCTCGCCGTCTTCGTGGACGACATGCAATGGGCCGATGAGTCCGCACTGCAGCTGACGCAGTTTCTTGCGCCGCTGCTCGCGACGCTGCCGGTGCTCCTCGTTGTGGCCTGCCGCGACGTCGAGACCGGCCGGCCTCTGGCGAGCGGAGTCCGCCCCGCCGCGCAGTACGTCGAGCGCCCGCCGGCCGGCGGGCTCATGCCCGGAGCCGTGAGGGCCGGGCTCGATCAACTCGCCGCCCAGCGCCACGCCCGCGCGATCGCGCTGCGTCCGTTGGCGACAAACGAGGTGCAGGCGATGCTCGCCACGCTCGGCGAGCCCAATCCGCCCGCGAGGCTCGTCCGGCGTTTTGCCGCCCAGACCGGCGGAAACCCGTTCTTCATCGCGGAGCTGTTCCGGCAGCTGATGGACGAAGGCCGCCTCTTCGACGATCGCCGGCAGTGGACGCGGGACCTCGACTTCGACGACGTCTCGCTCCCGGATACGGTCCGAGTCGTGCTCGAACGTCAGCTGGAGCGCATGTCTGCCGATACCCTGCGGGTGTTGCGCGCCGCGGCCGTGATCGGGCGGCAGGTCGATCCGGACCTGCTGGAAACGGTGACCGAGATTGACGGCGATCTCGTGCTGGCGGCGCTCGACGAGGCGGAACGAGCCCGTGTGCTCGCGGGGCCCTCGGGACGGCGTGACATGACCTGGCGGTTCGCCCACCAGCTCACGCGCCGCATTCTTGCCGACGCGACCCCCTACGCGCGCCGACAGCGCCTCCACCTTCGCATCGCGGATGCCATGGAGCGTCTCGGCGGCAGGTCAGACACGTACGCGTCGCAGGTGGCGCACCACTTGTACTCTGCGGGCCGCCTGGCCGACCCCGAAAGGACCGCCCGCGCGCTCATCGCCGCGGGCGACGCCGCACACGCGGTGTATGCCATCGACGACGCGGTGGAGCACTACCGGCGGGGGCTGGAGGTTCTGGAGGAATCGGGGAGCGCCGACGCGTCGAAGCTGGCCGCTCGTGAGACCCTTGCCGACCTCCTGGCCCTGCGTGGCGATCGCGCCGATGCGATGGTGCACTACCTGCACGTCGGTCGGGCGTATCGCGGCGCGCCTGCCGCCGTCGAGCAGGGCCGCATTGCGCGCAAGACTGCATCGCTGTACTGGCAGGCCGGGGATCGCGCCGAGGCCATGGCGGCGTACCAGCGCGCGCTCGGCGTCCTGCGCGACGCGGCGGCGCCAATCGAGGCGGCGTTGCTCTATCAGGAACTGGGCCTGGCGGCGTTTCGCACGGGTGACAACGACGGGGCCGTCGATTGGTCGGAGCGTGCCGTCGCCTCGGCGGAACGGGCGCTCGCCGATGGCGCGGAGGCATCAGCCGGGAGCCGGCGCACGGCCATGGCGGCGATCGCACAGGCCACCAACACGATTGGCGTGGCGCTCGCCCGGCGCGGCGACATCGCGGCCGCGCGGGAACGGATCGAGCAGAGCCTGGCGGCCGCCGAGGAGCTGGGGCTGCTCGACGTGGCCTGCCGGGCCTACGCGAATCTCGGCGTGCTGTACAGCTCGGTCGAGCCGAAGCGCGCCATCGAGGTCTCACGCGCCGGCCTGGCGATTGCGTCGAAGATCGGGTGCGCGTCGCTCCAGGCCTACCTCTACGCCAACCTCGCCACGGCCTATTGCGCGCTCACCGACCGCTGCGAGACCGACGGCCTGGAGGCCGCCAGGATGGCCGCCGCGATCGACCGCGAGCTCGGCCAGATCGATCACCTCGCGGTGCCGCTCATCGTGATCGCGCAGATCCACCAATGCCGCGGCGAGCTGCAGACGGCCGAGGCCGCGTATCGCGAAGCGCTGGCGCTGGCGGAACGGGTCGGAGAGCCGCAGCTCCAGCTGCCGTGTTACGACGGGCTGGCGACCATTTACCTGGACCGCGGTGACCGCGTGCGGGCGGAAGAGTACCTGGAACGGGCCCGCCTTTTGTGTGAACGGACAGGGCTCGATCCTGATACCCTCCTTCTTCTCCCGTTCCTGTGTTGAGCCAGAGACCTACGAGGCGCACCATGACACGAGCAGTGCAGACGTCGCTCCAGTCCGGAGACCGCGCGCCCGAATTCGTCGTGCCGGCCGTGCACGAGGATCGGACGATCTCGCTCGCGGATTACCGCGGGAAGAGCCCGCTCCTCCTGGGGCTCTTTCCTGGCATGTACTGTCCGTTCTGCCGCCGCGCGCTCGCGCAGATGGCCACGACGTCGGACCGCCTGAAGTCACTCGGCGTCGACTCGCTCGCCATCGTCGGCACCGAGCTGGACAACGCCAGGGTGTACTTCAAGTTCAGACCGTCGCGCATGGCCGTCGGCGCCGACCCCCAGCTCTCGACGCACCGGTCCTACGGTGTGCCGAGGGTCGAGCTCACGCCGGAGCTGATGGAGGCCATGGCGCACACCTACATCAACCCGACGGGCGAGTTGCCGGCGCCGCTTCCCATCCCACAGGCGGGTCCCGCGCTCACAGCGCTCGACGGCTATCAGGCCACGCCCACCGACCAGCGCGATTTCGAGCACACGTTTCCGCAGCTCAAGGGCCAGTTCCTGATCGATCGGGATGGCGTCGTCCGCTGGGCCCACATCGAATGCGGGACGGAGGGGCTCGCCGGCATCGGCAAGTTCCCGTCACAGGACGACCTGCTCGGCGCGGCCGCGTCTGTGGTCGGCAGCTCGACGCGGGCTGGCAGCTGACGCGCGCTACCGCTGACGCACTGTAAATGTTGGTGCCCCTTCGTTAGCGAATTCCAAACCCCAGCCCGCGTGGAGATCCATCCGTCAGTGGCTTGACGCGATGCCGCAAATCCGAGCTGCGTGAAGGTTGAGCGTCAACCGCCGACGCGAGTCGTCGGGCCTGGTGCCGCGGCCTGCCGGACCGTCGTCCGGTAGCGCGTGAGGCGCGCGCGCAGCTCCGCGACCGTCGCTGCGTGAGTCGGATCGGCAGCGAGGTTGGTCGTTTCGCCCGGGTCGCGCTGCATGTCGTAAAGCTGCGAGCCTTCCCTGCCTTCGGCCCATTCGATGTAACGCCACCGATCGGTGCGGACCGCGTAGCCCTCGTTGCGTATTTGCGTGAACGCGGCGTCGCGAACCCTCGCCTCCGGGTTGTCGAGGAGCGGCGCCAGGCTGACCCCATCCAAGTACTCCGGGGTCGAGAGCCCGGCCAAACCCGCCAGCGTCGGATACAGATCCACGAGCTCGGCAAGGCCGGCGGTCGCACGACCGCGGGCCTTCGCGCCTGGAGCAGCAATGATCAGGGGCACCCGGGCGCTCCCTTCGAAGAGACTCATCTTCTGCCAGAGACCGTGCTCTCCCAGGTGATAGCCGTGATCGCTCGTGAAGACGACCACCGTGCGATCCGTCAGCTGCAATCGGTCGAGCGCCGACAAGACGACACCCACCTGCGCGTCCATGAACGAGATCGACGCCAGGTACGCCTGAATGGCTTCGCGGCGTTGGGCGTCGCTCATCGAATCCTGTTCCTTGCGCGCGTTGCGAAAAGCCGCCGCCGGTTCGCGCGCGCGATCGGCCGCGCTCGGCTCCGGCAGCGCGAGGCGCTCGGGCGGATACATCGCGAAGTACTTCTTCGGCGCGACGTACGGCGTGTGCGGCCTGTAGAACCCGACCCCGAGGAAGAACGCTTCCTTCGTACGGGCGAATCGCTCGAGCAGCTTGACCGCTTCCGCGGCGCCGATGCCGTCGGTGTGTTCGGCGTCCTCGCCCTCCTCGGCGAGCCAGCTCAGGTTGGACCCGAACTGGCCGGGGACCAGCGAGAAGATCCGGTCGTGAACCTCGCGATCGCGGCCCCGCGGGTTCACCGCGATGTCCCACGACGCCCAGTCGTCGAGGCTCGCGGTGCCGATGTGGTTCGGCACGCCGTAGTGATAGAGCTTCCCGACCCGCGCCGAGATCCGGCCGGCGGCCTTGAAGAGCTGCGGCAGCGTCACCGTGTCCGGAATGGCGTCGCGGATGCTGGGCGACAACCGGTTCCCAATCGGGTTGGCCATGACCTTCGTCGCGTCCGGCTTGCGCCCGGAGAGAAAGGACGACCGGCTGGGATTGCACAACGGAAACTGACAGTAGGCGCGGTCGAACCGCGTGCCGCGCGCCGCCAGCCTGTCGATGTGCGGCGTCTGCGCGCGGCCACGGTAGCAGCCGAGATCGTTGTTCAGATCGTCGGAAACGATGAACAGCACGTTGAGGCTGTCGGTGGGCGCGCGGCCCGGCTGGCGGGCGAACACGCCCACACCGACGAGGACAATCGCGAACGTGCTCAGGGCTTTCATCGACCCCCTGCGCGACCCCAGGCAGTCAGAACAACGCTTTCAGGCCGAACTGAATCTGGCGAGGCGTCCCGACGATGCTGGTGATCGTGCCGGCGGCGGTCGTGCCAATCGTCGCGTTCGGCAGGTCGAACTGCGCCGTGTTCAACAGGTTGAAACACTCCGCGCGAAATTGGAGGCGCACCGCCTGGCTGACCGCGAACTCCTTGAAGATCGACAGGTCGACGTTCACCCGGCCGGGGCCGTACAGGATGTTCCTCCCCGCGTCGCCATAGGTGAACTGGGCCGGTGTCGTGAACGCCGCCGGATCGAACCACCGATCCACGGACGGATCCGACATCGCGCCGTCAGCGATCCGATTCGGCCGGCTACCGGTACCCGTGTTGACGGTGGCGGCGCTCAGCGTCGGCGTGAACGGCAGGCCGGTCTGCCAAAGGAACAGCCCGTTGACCTGCCAGCCGCCGAACACCGTGGCCATCGCCCCGCCGTCGGTCAGCCAGCGGCCGCCCGGGCCGAACGGCAGCACGTACGTTCCCGCCACCGTCAGCCGGTGGCGTAGATCGAAGGGCGAATTGCCCCGATCGTTGGCGCGGTTGCGCGGATCCTGCGGCAGCGGGCCGTCGGCGCCGCCGCCGAAGCTCTGGCCCACGGTGTCGATCGAGTGGCCGTAGGTGTACGACAGCAGGCCGCTGACGCCATGCGAGAGCCGCTTCTCGGCGGCGAACTGCAGCGCGTGGTACGAGGCAGTGCCGTCCGACACCGCCCAGGTCACATCCGCCAGCGTGGGGCGCACAGCGAAGAACGGCCGTCGGGTGTTGACGGCGCCAGGGCCCGGCACGGCCTGATTCAGGTTGTAGCTCGTGTCGAGGTGCCGGCCGAGGTTGCCCACATACGAGGTCTTGAGCAGCAGCGACCCGGCCAGCTCGCGTTCGACCGTCAGATTGAACTGCTGCGCGTAGCCCGGACGGTAGTTCGGATCGACGCCAATCACGCTGCCGCTCGGATTGTCGGCCAGCGTCACGTTGAGCGGCGGCATGGCCGGAAACCCGTCGCTGACGCGACGGCTGACGACCTGGTTGCCGGGGTTGAAGCTGTAGATGGGGCCGAACGGGACGTGCCGATGCAGGCGGAACGCGTTGCCTCCGTGCCCCGGGGTGTTCCAGAAGAGACCGGCGCCGCCGCGCACCACGGTCCCCGGCGCCACGTGATAGGCGAAGCCGACGCGCGGCGCGAACATCTTCTTGTAGGTGTGGATGCCAGCCGTTTCGCTGACGCCGTTGCGCCCGGCGATCAGCACTGTCGCCGTCGCGGCATCGAAGTTCGCCCAGTTGTCCGAGGTCTCGGTCGCCGGCGTGTCGAGCTCGTACCGCAGTCCCAGGTTCAGCGTCAGCTTCGAGCCGACGCGCCAGTCGTCGGCGAAATAGGCGCTCCACTCGGTGGCCCTGATCGCGGCATCGACCAGGAGGTAGTCCTGCTCGATGAGGCTGGGCGCGCCCAGCAGGAACGACGCCATCGCGTGACCGCCCGTGTTGCTGGCCGGGTTGTTGGTGATGTTCGAGGTGAAGTTGAAGCGGCCGTTGCCGCGGTTCGTCTGGAACTCCCCCATGTGACGCCGCCGGACGTCGAACCCTGCCTTGAACGTGTGCCGATCGGCGGCATACGTCAGGTTCGCGACGGCCTGGAACGTGCGTTCCTGACGAAGAATGGGCAGCGAACGGCTGTGCCCGATGCCGGTATAGCCGGTGGGGCTGAAGATCGGAATGCCGGCCTGCGCATCCTGCTGGTTGGCGTTGGGCACACCGAGCTCCTCGCCGAGTTGCTCGCCGATCTCCACGTCCGCCTGCGTGAACCCCAGGTCGAAGTGGTTGTAGCCGAAGCGCGTGTCGAGCAGCAGCCGAGGCGAGAAGACGTGCGTCCAGCCGACCACCGCGTGCTCAGCGAGCAGGTCCGACGGTCCGGCGAACGTGTCCTCGTTGCCCAGTCCGACCGGCTTCGACAGGCCGGCGAGCTGCACCTGAGGAAACGTGTATGGGTTGACCGTCGAGGTCTTCGAGCGGGAGTAGCGGCCGAGCAGCGAGTCATTCGAGCTGTGCGTGTGATCGATGCGGACGTCGAACTGGTTCCAGTCCTGGGTCCGGGTCGGTGTGGTCACGAGGTTGTTGGCAAGCCCGGGGCCGGTCGGCAGCGGGTAGGCGTTGATCAACTTCGCCGTGACCGGATCCCAGCGGTCGGCCGGAATGACGTTGCCAGGGAACGGCTGGCGCGTGAACGTTCCGCCGGGCTGCGCCGCCGTCGTGAGCGGATCGTAGATGGCGGCGACCTCGCTGAAATCGCCCCGCCGCATCCTCTCGGTCGGTACCGTCGAGACGAACACCCGGCCGACGTCCTGCCTGAAGCCGTCGTAATCGGCGAAGAAGAAGGTGCGGTTCCTGACGATCGGACCGCCGGCGGCGCCGCCGAACTGGTACTGCTCGAACGGCGGCTTGGGCTGCCCGGCGCGATTGGCGAAGAAGTTGTTCGCGTCGAGGCTGTCGTTGCGCAGAAAGCCGTACGCCACGCCCGTGAAGGCGTTGCCGCCCGATTTGGTCACCACGTTGATCTGACCGCCCGGGTTGCGTCCCTGCTCGGCCGAATAGAGGTTGGTCTGGACCTTGAACTCCTTGATCGCCTCGACGTTGGGACGCATCACGATCACCAGCGTCAGCCGGGTGTTGTTGTCGACGCCGTCGAACAGATAGTTGTTCGCGTTCTCGCGGTTCCCGTTCACGAAGAGTTCGGAGCCGGGACGCAGATCGTCCGGCCGCGTGCCGCTCATGATCGTGCCGCGCATGCCGCTGCCAGCTCCTGACACCCCTGGCGTCAGCGTCGCGAGCTGGACGAAGTTGCGGCCGTTCAGCGGCAGCTCCTGAACCTGCCGCTCCTGAATGACCGTCCCGAGCGCTGACGATTGGGTTTCGAGCAGCGGCGGCCCGCCCTGGATCGTGACCGTCTCACTCATGAGCCCTACCGACAGCTCCAGGTCGATCTGGGCGCGCTGGTTGACCTGGAGCTCGACGCCTGTTCGCTCGACCTTGCGAAACCCCGTGAGCTCGACGCTCAGACGATAGAGCCCCGGCGGCAGCGCCGTGAAGCTGTAGGTTCCGCTGACGCCGGTGGTCGCGACGCGGACGACGCCGGTGGCTTCGTTGGTCGCGGTGACGGTGGCGCCGGGAACGATGCTGCCGCTGGTATCGCGAACAGTGCCTACCAGATCGGCCGTCGTGACCTGGCCGCTTGCGACGACGGGCGCGAGACCGGCGACGCAGCCGGCCAGCAGCAGTGACGTCAACAGTTTCATGGCTGTCTCCTTGCCGCGTTGCAGTCGTCGTTCACGAATCGGTTTCGCAGCGGCTGACGCGCGGCGCGTCAGTGGCAGTCGAACGAGGCCACGTCGGCGAACGAGCGACGGTCGTGCTCGAGCCGGCGGAGCACTTCGCGGGTGACACGCAGATGGAACGCGCGAATGCGCGCCAGCGCACGATGGCTGGGTGCGGGAATCCGTAACAGGTATTCCTCGCCACGCGGACTGGCCGTCCAGTCGTTCCCCGGGAAGGCGGCCCCTCCCTGGAAGAGCGACGGCGTCCCATTGATCACCGGTGTGTATTCGACGCCGAATGCCGCGGCGGCACGCACGTAGCCGTCAATGAACCGCTCGTCGGACACCGCCGACTGGAGAGAGAGATACGCGCGACCGTATTGCGTGTAGCCGCTCGTGTCGGTCGCGAACAGCTCGGGGTCGATCCTGCCGACCGTCTCGAACAGCGCCGCGGAAGCCGCAAGCGGCGGTGGGGTGGCGAAGTTGAGGACGACGTAGTTGGCTGGAAAATCGAAGCTCGAGGTGTCGTCCGAATCGAGGAGAAAGGCGCTCGCCTGCGACATCACGTATCCCAGGCTGTCGGTGAGCACCTTCACGTCGTCGATGCTCGCCGCGTTCGGCCCATCGTCGATGACGGTGAAGACGTAGGACGGATTCGTGAACCCGGCAAAGCCGCCGGCGCCCACCGAGACGTGCGTGTTCAGATCGTTGATGGTCGTGATCGCCCTCGTTGCCGAGAGCGCCTGCACCACGCGATCGACGATGCCGCACTGGAGGAGGCGCGTGGCGAAGGCCTCGCGGACTCTCAACGGCTGATCACGTAACGGGCCGGTGTCGATCACCGCGGGATTGGCAATCGGCTCTACCGATCCGTACTTGTTGGCCTGCACCGGGCTGCAGAGCCAGAAGGACACCACGGCCGTGGCAACAATCGCATTGGCTCGCATGGCTGGACCTCCGTCGATTGTGGAGCGCGTGGAGTCTAGCAGGTTTCTCTCGCGCCCGTTGCTCAGCCCGCGCCTCCCGCTTCGCTCATCTTCGCCATCGCGTCGTCCAATGGTGAAACTGTTGGGCTTCTGGATCGCCGGGATGTGGCGGGTGACCTCAGTGCCCGGGCGCGCGCCCGGGCGCGCCATCACCGGTCGCCCCCACCGCGGTCAGCTACGTCGACCGCCTATCGCGCGCAGGCGCCGAGGGGCGTCTGCTCGATTGCTGAACGAAGCGTCCGTGTGCCGCCGGGCCCGAAGGCAGTACACTCGCCACCGCACACCGACCTCGGAGGCCGAACCGACGTGCCACGCCGCCACTACGCTCTGCTCTTCGCTCTGCCCTTCCTGCTCGGTGGGCGTGCCGACCTCGACGGACAGGCGGCACAGCCCCGCGTCCGCATCGATCGCGAATACCGCCTCGAGGCCACGATGCTGGGCTATCGGGGCATCGGCGGGAGCATCGAGGGGATTCGCAACCCCACGCTGTGGGCCCGCACGGGCGAGACGGTCCGCATCACCATCGTCAACGGCGAGGTGATGGTCCACGACATCGCCCTCGAGAAGCAGCCGGTGAAGAGCCAGCAGATTCTCGAGCGGGGCGAGACCACGTCGATCACGTTCAAGGCGGAGCAGAGCGACACCTACTACTGCACGTTGCCGGGCCACCGGCTCTCGGGCATGGAGGGCCGGCTGGACGTCTCGGACGAGCCGCGGACGACCTCGGACGAGGGCGTCGCGCCCACCACGGATCAGCGCCCGCTGAACCTCGACTTCGAGACCGGTTCGCTCTCGGACTGGACGGCGACGGGCGACGCGTTCTCGATCGTCAAGGCGGCCGGCCGTTCCCCCGAATTGCGTGACGCACCCGACGATCGGGCCGGCGAGTACTGGGTCAGCAGCCGCCCGGGCGGCAGCCCGAAGCGCGGCGTGCTCACGTCGGCGCCGTTCCCGGTCACCCACCCGTATGCCAGCTTCCTGGTGTCCGGGGGCGCGTTCCGCACGACGCGCATCGAGCTCGTCCGGGTCGAGGACGGGCAGCGCCTCTTCACCGTGTCGGGGTCCGACGCGGCCAGCCTCCGTCCCGTGGTCGTGGATCTCCGGGCGCAGGCCAGCAAGATGATCGTGGTCCGCCTCGTGGACGACGAGACCGGCGCGCCGACCGCGTCGTACCTGCAGGAGAGCCCCTGGGCGCACATCGCGTTCGACCGGTTCCGCTTCCACGGCGAGCGGCCGTTCTTCCCCGACGAGGTTACGCCGTCCGACAGCAGCGCGCTGCCGCCGCTCGAGACCGCGACCCATGCCGGTCTGTCGGCCGTCGAGGCGGCGCGCGCGATGACCGTGCCCGAAGGGTTCACCGTGACGCTGGCCGCCGCCGAGCCCGACGTCGTCCGTCCGATCGCCTTCGCGACGGACGACCGCGGCCGCCTGTGGGTGGCGGAGGCGCACAGCTACCCGCTGCGGGCCCCGGAGGGCGAAGGCCGCGATCGCATCCTGATCCTCGAGGACACGAATGGCGACGGCCGGCTCGACCGGCGCAAGGTGTTCATCGACAAGCTCAATCTCGTCAGCGGCCTCGAGGTCGGGTTCGGCGGGGTGTGGGTCGGCGCGGCTCCGTACCTCATGTTCATCCCGATGAAGGCGGGCGCCGATCGGCCGTCCGGGCCGCCAAAGGTGCTGCTCGACGGCTGGGGCTACGAGGACACCCACGAGACGCTGAATACGTTTCGATGGGGACCGGACGGCTGGCTGTACGGCACCCACGGCGTGTTCACGCACTCGAAGGTCGGCAAGCCCGGCACGCCCGACGCCGACCGCACGCCGCTCAATGGCGGGATCTGGCGCTATCACCCGACCCGGCACGTCTTCGAACGATTCGCCGAGGGCACCAGCAATCCGTGGGGACTCGACTTCAACGACTACGGCCACGCCTTCGCGACCGCCTGCGTCATCGAGCACCTGTACCACGTCGTCCAGGGCGGACGGTACAAGCGGCAGGCGGACAAGCACTTCAATCCTCACACCTACGACGACATCAAGACCATCGCCGATCACCGCCACTGGGTGGGCGACAAGGGGCCGCATGCCGCCAACGGCCGCTCGGGCGCGGCCGGAGGCGGCCACGCCCACGCCGGCGCGATGATCTATCTCGGGGGCGACGGCTGGCCGGCGGAGTATCGCAGCGCGATCCTCATGCACAACATCCACGGCTTCCGGGCGAACATGGACCGTCTGGAGCGATCGGGATCGGGGTACACGGCGTCGCACGGCCCCGACTTCCTGCTCGCCAACGATGCCTGGAGCCAGATGCTGAACTTCCAGTACGGCCCCGACGGCTCGGTGCACGTGATCGACTGGTACGACAAGAACCAGTGCCACAGCGACAACCCCGAGCTGCACCAGAAGACCCTCGGCCGGATCTTCAAGATCAGCCACGCGAGCGATCGGCCCGTGCGGGTCGATCTCGCCAGGCTGCCCTCGTCCGAGCTGGTCGCGATGCAGCTCCACCGCAACGACTGGTACGTCCAGCACGCGCGCCGGCTGCTCCAGGAGCGTGGTCCGGACGCGGCCGTGCACGCCGGGCTGAAGCGGCTGCTGCGCCGAGCAGACCGACGACACGCGAAGGCTCCGCGCCATGTGGGCGCTCCACGTCACCCGCGGGCTCACGGAGGCGGATCTGGTCGCGCTCCTCGACGATGCCAGCGAATACGTGCGTGGCTGGGCGATCACGCTCCTGGCGGAAGCGGGCCGGCCGTCCGATGCCGTGCTCCGGCGCTTTACCGGAATGGCGCGCGACGATGCGTCAGCGCTGGTGCGGCTGCAGCTGGCCAGCGCCCTGCAGCGGGTGCCGGTCGCGCAGCGGTGGGACGTCGTGGCCGCACTTGCCAGTCGCACCGCCGACGCCGCCGATGGCAACCAGGCGCTGATGGTGTGGTACGCGGCCGAGCCGCTCGTCGCCCAGGACATGCCGCGCGCCCTCGACCTCGCGGCGGACGCCGCGCTGTCCCGCCTGTTCGCCTTCACCGTGCAGCGGATCGCCGACGTCGGCACACCTCCGGCGCTCCTCGTGCTGTCCGATCGGCTCGGCCGGACCACGGACGCCGAGCACCAGCGTTCGCTGCTCAGCGGCATCACCCAGATCGTCAACAAACCCGTCGTCAACGGGCCCGTCGCCCCCGCCCGGTAGTCGCACCATGTCCCGATCGCGCCACGCGGCCGCCGTCTCCGCGTTCCTCGTCGCGCTGGTGACGTCCGCACCCGCGCAGCAGGCGCCGGCATTCACGCGGATCCAGCTGCACGATCAGTTCTGGAGCGAGGGCGCCAGCGCCGCCGACCTGAACAACGACGGCGTGCGCGACGTCATCGCGGGGCCGTGGTGGTGGGAAGGACCGGACTTCACGAAGCGCCACGAGTTCTACCCGTCACGGACCACCTTCCAGCTCAAGCTCGGCCCGATGACGCGCGTCACCGTGCCCGGCTTCGAAGGCACGCTCGGCACGGAGAACACCTACTCGGACAACTTCTTCGTCTTCCCCTACGACTTCAACGGGGACCGCTGGACCGATCTCCTGGTCGTGGGCTTCCCCGGCAAGGAGACGTCCTGGTACGAGAACCCGAAGGGCGGCGAGGCGCACTGGCGGCGCCACATCGTCTTCGAGCAGACGGACAACGAGTCGCCGACCTTCGCGGACCTCACGGGCGACGGCCGGCCCGAGCTCGTGTGCATCACGAAGGGCCGGTACGGCTACGCCGAACCCGACTGGTCGGACCCGTCGAAGCCGTGGCCGTTTCGTGCCATCACGCCCGACAACGAGTACGGGAACTTCACCCACGGCCTGGGCATCGGCGACGTCGACGGCGACCGGCGCCTGGACCTGCTCGAGAAGAACGGCTGGTGGCAGCAGCCGGCGTCACTCGCCGGCGATCCGGTCTGGCGGTTCCACGCGCAGCCGATGGGCGAGGGCGGCGCGCAGATGCACGCCTACGACGTCAACGGCGACGGCCTGAACGACATCATCACCGGCCTCGCCGCGCACGGCTTCGGCCTGGCGTGGTTCGAGCAGTACCGGGAAGGCGACGCGATCGCGTTCCGCCCGCACGTGTTCATGAACAAGGATCCGAAGGAGAACCGGCATGGCGTCAAGTTCTCCGAGCTGCACGCGATCGCGCTCGTGGACATGGACGGCGACGGCCTGAAGGACATCGTCACCGGCAAGCGCTTCTGGTCGCACGGCCGGACCGGCGATCCCGACCGCAACGACGACGCGGTGCTCTACTGGTTCAAGCTGGTGCGGGCGGCGGACGGAAGCGTGGACTTCGTCCCGCACCTGATCGACAAGGAGTCCGGCGTCGGCACGCAGGTCGTGGTGATGGACATCGACGGCGACGCCCTCCCCGACATCATCGTCGGCAACAAGAAGGGCGCCTTCGTCCACCTGCAGGTGAAAAAGGCTGGAGACAGCAGGTAGACGGCTCCTCCGGCGACGGCTGGAGCCATTTGTTCGACCGTGATTCGCGGCTAACTGGTAGAGATGGTACCGGTACGGGGATTCGAACCCCGGTCCCGTGGCTGAGAAACGCAGCCGGAGACCTCGACGGTCTCCGGTTGCGTCGGTTTTGTTGGGGTTTTCGCACTGACCTTCGGGCGGTGGCGGCCGCGACGGCCGGTTTCGTGCGCAAAGTTTCAAGAATCTTTCAAGTGTGCGCTGGGCGGGATTCCGCGAGCGGAATTGCCGGACGTGCACGCCCTGCCTGCTGCTCGCCGCGCCTGGGACGCCTCGCTGTTGGCCGGCCAATGGCCGCAGTAGAGTGGTCTCATGAAGGTCGCCATCGAACTGCCGTCGATCCCGCCCCGCGCCAGCCATGGTTCTCGTCAGAATCTCAGCGCTCGCGAATCCGCCTAACGTCGTGTTTCAGCCGCGGCGGCTCACGATCGCATCGGCCGCCGATGGTCGCAAAACGGTTGTTAGGCGCCTGAACGCTCGTCAGCGAGTAACGCCTGGCGATCGACAAGGATGGGGGCGCGCCGCAATGCTTGTCGGAATCCAGGACTTTCGAAGGTAATGAGACCGTTCGGCCAATTGACGGGGAGACGCCAGCGAAATGAGCTGTGTTCGTTGAGTACTGAATTTCCTCCCGCTCAATCCCATCGATCTGAACGGTTGCATCCCTGCGCCCACAGTTGCGTAGTCGAGTTCGAAGCGCAAGTCGAAGACATTGTCAAACGTCAGCGTTGCCGGTGCGACGCGAAACTCCCACCGCCGCTCGCTGTGGCACAGCCATTCGACGATGAAGTCGATGTCGAAGTCGAGTTGAGCGGTGCCATGCTCGCGCTTTTCAAGCTTGAACCCGTAGATGCTGCAGTCATGCCACGACATCGTATCGAAATCGGACGTCGTCCACTCCAACTTGTCGACCATAAGTAGGCGCCCAACGACCGCGGTTCAGCCGCGGCGGTCAGGATCGCACCAGCCGCCGTCGGCTGCGACCGCTGGTTAGGCCGCATGGCCGCCTGCGCGGGCTCGAAACGCAACGAGCGAGTCCATGGTACCGTTCGCGTCGGCAACGAGCTGCAGCACGGCTGCGAGCTGCTTGGTAACCTCGGGTTCGCGAACTCGTGTTCCCACACCTCCAGCTCCGAGTGCAGTTGCGCAATGTGCTGTTGGTGAAACACCGTGACTGTCTCGTGGCTAATGAACCGCAGGTACGGAAGGTCTCCGTCCGGAAGGTTCGAGAGAACACGCTCAACGAGCCCGCGCTCGTCAGGAACGATACGGAGGGTTCGGGTGGCGCGGGGCCAGAAGGGTTGGCCTCCCAGTCCATTTGCTCCCAAATCACATCGATTGGCATCGTAGGCGGCCTAACGACTCGCCGCTCAGCCGCGAGCGGCGAACGCGATGCTCACTATCCCCGACGGCCCGCTGCTCGTCGGCTGCAGCGGCTTGTTAGGCCGCCCGGCCGCCGTGACGTCACGACACACGCCCGACGGCCATGGCTCCGCGGCGACGCTTGGCTAGGGCATTCGTGACCGCCAGGGCGACTGCGCTCCACAGCACGCTATTGGCGATGAATAGCGCCCATTCAATAGCGTTGGGGAGATTCTGGCTCGCCCACAACGTCCAGAGAAGCCGTCCGGGCAAGGTGAGCGTGTTTGCCATCGCCTGCGCGACGCTCGCACCCAACATCCGAGGGAGGTCGGGATTGTCGAATTCGCCGAGCCTGCAGCCATCGCGTACACGACCGCTCCGAGCGCGAGTGCGGCGTGCAAGCACGTGAAGACGACGAGCAGCCTTGTGTTCCGGCGCATGTTGAGATGCTGTCGGCCTAACGAGTAGTAGGCCGGTCTGCATAGTCCACTACGCCGGCTCAGCTCGCAGTGTAGCGCGCCGACTGGCGGCCTTCAATGTTCAGGAATTCGCGCCCTGGCAGGGGTTTGCGAGCACGGTTCGAAACCGGCGTGTGGATAGGTCGGTCAGGCCATCGGCCTCGCGACCTGCGAAACCCGCGACCCGTCCCTGGAGACCCTCGGCGTCACCGTGGCCTTCGGGAACCCTGCGATCCGGTTGGTCGAAGGAGACGGTGGAATAGGAGTGAGCAGCGTCGGGCCTACTCTCTGAAGAGTTCGACCTGCTCCTCGGCCGAGGCCAGGGGCTGTCATCGCGCCCATACGGTATAGCCAGTCACGCTGTCGGCGCTGGCAATCCGGCACCAATCGTCGCGTCGACGACGGACCGTCCGCACCTGGAGGAGTCCTCCCAAGAGAACCGACACGGCCCGCTTCGAACCCACACCACCGTGCGATCGGATTGCGCACCGCGCAGGCCACTCCCATACTCGGCCGAGGATCGGAGCTCGCTGCTTGTTCGCGGGTTGACGTCCGACGCTTCGGAAGGGAGCCGATCATGTGGGACAGGCACATCCTCGATGGACCGAGGACCGGGGTCGGGGGAGCGTGCGACCGAAGTCGCGGCGCCCACAATGGACTGGGCGACCGCAATCGCGAGGACACGCGCGACGTGTTTACCAGGGAGCTCGACCTGCCGCGGGACGGGAATAGCGAGCTCGTTCGAGAACGCGAGCGGTTCTATGAGATCAACGGCGACGAGAGCCGGATACTCGCGACGGTTGGCGCATTCCGGGTCGTCCCCGAGAGCGATCTGCTCAGGATGCGCGAGGGTGCCGGCAACGTCCGGCGCAGCCTCCAGCATCTGGAGAATGGAGGACTGGTGCGACGCGGTCGGCTCAGCCCGGACGACCGGGTTGTGACCCTGACGGACCGCGGCCGGGATCTCCTCGAAGCAAACCGCCGGGAGCGCCCGGAGGGCGCACGCGAGCCTCGCCAAGCGTTCTACGCCGGCCTCCGCAAGCCGCGCGAACTGAACCACGACGCAAAGATCGATCGCGCGTACCAACGCGCTGAGGCGCGCCTCCGCGGCGACGGGCTATCGCGCAGTCGGAGGCGCCGTGGGTGGCCGCGGCGCCGGCGGCCGGCGGACCCCGCATCCCCGCCTTGCCGAGGAGCTACTTCGATGACGCTGCCGACTGCGGCCAGCAAGTGGACCATCGAGGAGGCTAACGCCGTGCGGCTGGCCGCCATCGCCGCGTTCGGTTTCACCGAGCGCCAGGCGGGCTTCCTGCTCCAGGTGCTGCTCCACGCCGGCGTCTTCGTCGAGCGGCAGTACTGCAGCCATGCCGGCATCGTGCACGGCCAGAAGAGCACCGACTTCATCAAGGGGCTCGTGGAGCGGCGGTTCGCGACGCCAATCGCGACCGGGAAGCTCCACCGCGGGCGGATGTTCCACGTTCACTACAAGCCGCTGTGGGACGGCCATCGGCGAGCCCGACAGCCGGCTCCGGAAGCCGAACGCGCCGGGGCGGATGATCGAGCGGGTCATGGTGCTCGATGCCGTCCTGGATGACCGCGAGTTCACGTGGCTCGGTCCGGCGGCGGACAAGCGGCGGCACTTCGTGCGCCACCTCGGAGACCGGTTGGACCTGCGCGACTACCCCCACCTACTGTTCGGTGGTGGCCCTGAGAAGGCCGTTCGCCATTTCCCGGACAAGCTGCCCATCGGCATGCAGCCGTTCGCCGAGCCCCACGTCTTCGTGTACCTGGTGACGCACCCCTCACCGATGGACTTCAGGTTGTTCCTCCTTCGCCACACAGCCCTGCTGAGAGCGCTGACCCGCTGGACTATTGGCTCCTGATTCCGCGACCGCTCGCGAAGGCCAGGCTGGCCTATCTACACGCCGCGCGGGAGCATCTCGCGACGCCGTTGCACCCGTCGGCTTTCGAAACGCTGGAGTGGCTGTTCCCAGAGCGAAACGGCTCGGCGAACCAGGTGCTGGCCCCGCCGACGCTCGGGACCCTCGACGTCTCGAAGGCCTTCCACGCAGCACGATTTCGCGCCCTGAACCAGCAGTGGCTCGACGACCCCACGAACACGCTCTGTAACGCCCGGTCCACGACCACGGCCGACGCTGTAGAACGCGGCCACGGCCAGGTCGAGTGCGTGAGTTGTCCCGGCAATACATGCATCTCTCTCCGCTGGTGGCGGTCGCCTGACAGGCAGCCGGCCGAAAGGGCAGCGCAGCTTGGTGGCATTAATAATCAGGACGTTATATTATTGCCATCGAGCTACGAGCATGCACAGGCGCCAGTGGGACACCGTCCTCTACCCGATTGCTGAAGACCAGGCCGGCTACTTCACCGCCGCGCAGGCCCGCGCGGCGGGGCTGCACCAGGTCCGTCTGGTCCAGCTCGCGCAGCAGGGGGACCTCGAGCGGGTGTCTCGCGGCGTCTACCGCTTCGCCCGGTTCCCCGTCTCCCGGCTCGCCCACTACATGGAAGCCGTGCTCTGGCCACAGGTCGACGACCCGATATTGCGGGCGTGATTTCCCATCAGTCCGCGCTGGCCATACACGAGCTGTCCGACGTCAGCCCGGCGCGTGTCCACGTGACGCTGCCGACATCCGTACGTATCCGACGCGAAGCGCCGAAAGCGCTGGTCATCCATTACGCGGACCTCGCTCCGGACGACGTCGAGCGCGTGGAGGGCGTGCCGGTCACGACGCCAGCCAGGTCGATCCGTGACGCCCACGCCAGCCACCTCGGGAACGAGCTGGTCGCACAGGCGATCGCCGACGGAGGCGGTCTGGCGCGCTCTCCGTTGCCGCCGCAAACCAACTCGAGCGTGAGCTGCTTCGGGACCCAGCCAAACGCTCGCAGCCGCATACGCGCGAGGTCAGACGCGAGGTGACCTCGAGTCGCAAGCGACCCGCCGGCCCACCGCCATCGGCCGGGGTGCTGGCGAGGTATGCGCAAGCCTTACGCGCGACCTTGGCGTGGCCGAAGGCCGAGTGCGCGGCTGGGTGGCCTACATGATCATGGCCGGTGTGCTCGATCGTGCCGCTGGTGTCGATCCCAGCCGCGCTTCATCGTCAAAGGCGGCGTCGCGCTCGAGCTGCGCCTCCGCGACCGCGCACGCGCGACCAAGGACATCGACGTCGTGCTTCGCGACCCGACGGCGGGCCTCGCGGACGCACTCGAACAAGCACTGACTGGCGAGCCGTATCAGGGGTTCTCGTTCCGCCGAAAGGGCCAGCCGCTGTTGCTGGACAACGGGGCCGTCAACCTGCAGATGGCGTCACCTACCGTGGCCAGCCGTGGACGAGCATCAGCGTCGACATCGCCCGCGCCGAGGCCGGGGAGTCCGACGTCGAGTGGGTCGACGCCATCGCCTTGACGGACGCCTTCGGCGTCAGCGGCCCGACGCAGTCTGCCGTGCCTACCGCTGCGGTTCCACGTCGCGCAGAAGCTGCACGGCATGACCCTGCCGCCACGGCCCGGGCAAGCAGAACGAGCGGTTCCGGGACCTGGTCGATCTGCTGCTGATGGAGGCCATGATCTCTCAGGACTACGCCGCCCTCCGAGAGGCCTGTGAGCTCGTCTTCAGCAGCCGGAATACGCATGCCTGGCCGCCTTCGTTGGACGCGACGCCGGCCCATTGGGTGAAGCCGTATGCGCAGCTCGCCGAGGACCTCGAGCTGCCCGAGACGGATATCGAACTGGCGCTCACCCGGCTCCGGACTTTCGTCGCTCGCATCCTCGACGCGTCATCGTAGAGCCGCACCAGACTGCAGCTTCGACACACTTCTCCTTTCCTGGTCGCGGTCGGCCTCACATCTACGCCCGAGGACGACCTTGGGGACGACCTCCGGAATCGAGGTCGTCCCACTCTCGGTCGCGAGCACTACGGCCGATCGTGGCGGGACTTCCGGCCTGCCTGGAAACGGGCGCTGCGCAACCACTTGATTACGGTCATGTTACCGAGCGCGTTGACGGTCGACATGAAGGGCGGCGCTCTATGCCGCCCATGCGCGGAGCAAGTTCCACAGCCAACGGGTGGAGACCATGGCGTGAGCGACCCCGGTGTCGGAGCACCGAAACCGTCTCCCGCGTCCGCGGGGTCGCTCACGCCATGGCT
>CAWJOG010000022.1:0-403856 GCA_963844435.1 Vicinamibacterales bacterium
CGTCGTTGTCGACGTCGCCCCAGGCGACGCCATGGCCCTTCTGCAGGTGGCCGAAGTTGCCGGCGGTGGTCACGTCCTGGAAGCGCGTGCCGCCGTCGTTGCGGAACATGCGGTTCGGCACCAGCGTGTGGAAGTCCGGGTTGCCCGTTCCGGCGTAGAAGTCGAGCCAGCCGTCGTTGTCCAGGTCGCCGTAGTTGAGGCCCATGACCTGCATCACCGTGTGGAGGCCGGCTTCGCGGGTCACGTCGGCGAACGTGCCGTCGCCCTTGTTCCGGTAGAGCTTGCCGCGCTCGACGCTGGTCTCGAGGCCGAGGTAGTCGGCCGCGACGTCCTCGGCGCTGCCCCAGTAAGGCGCGACGAAGAGATCGAGCCAGCCGTCGTTGTCGTAGTCGAAGAACATCGCCGGGAAGCTGTTCTTCGGCAGCTCCACCCCGGCCTGGGCGGCGACGTTGGTGAATCGCCAGCCGGTCGACCCGCGCGGCCCCGGCCCGTCGTTGCGGAACAGCAGGTTGGCGCCCTGCGCCACCGACACGAAGATGTCGGGATCGCCATCGTTGTCGTAGTCGCCGCTGACGACGCCCTTGACGAAAGCGACCAGGTCGACGCCGGACGCCTTGGCGATCTCGCTGAAGGTGCCGTTACGGTTGTTGCGATAGAGCTCGCACGGGTTGATCGCCGGCCCGCCGGACTCGTTGCCGACGAACAGATCGAGGAACCCGTCCCCGTCGAAATCGAGCCACGTCGCGGTCTGCGACGGCCGCAGGCGCAGCAGGCCGGCGGCCTTGGTCACGTCGTCGAAGCGCAGCCCGCCGCGATTGCGCAGCAGCGACATCGGGAACTGGCCGGCCGCGCCCATCCAGCCGCCGCGCAGCACCAGCACGTCGAGCAGGCCGTCGTTGTCGTAGTCGGCGGTGACCATGTTGAGCCCGCCGGTGAGGCCGGTCAGGCCCGACGCGGCCGTCGCGTCGGCGAAGCGGCCGTCGACGTTGCGGAACACCCGCATCTGATCGCCGAAGCCGATGGCGGTGACCATCACGTCGAGCCGGCCGTCCTCGTCGAGGTCCTCGAGCACCGCGCCGCCCGAGACGCCGTAGATGTCGAGACCCACCGCGCCAGCGACGTTCTCGAACGCCGGGAGCGGATGCGCCGCCGCGAACGCTGACGGCGGGATCAGGAATCGCGGCGCGACGCCATCGGGATAGGACCCGAGGGTCATGTGCGCGATGTTGAGGAGCCAGCGCGCCCGCAGGTTGCTGGGATCCAGCTTCAGCACGCGCTCGAGCACGCCGATCGCGCGTGTCGATCCCTCGCGGCGCGTGTGCACGCCCTGGCCCTTGATCGGCAGCAGGCAGGAATCGCGGTTGTAGCCGAGGACGCAGTTCTGCTCCTCGCCCCAGCGCATCAGCGTGGTCGCCTGCAGCATCAGCAGGTCGACTTCGGCAAGGACGGCCTGGACGGCGCCCAGCGACGTGACCTCCTTCAGCAGATCGTCGACGAGGGCGACGCTGTCGGCGTAGCGCCCCGAGTAGAGCAGCTCCTTGGCCAGGGTCGACCGCGCGGCGAAGAGGTTCGGCGCGCCGGCGCTGCCGGCGATCGCGCCGGCGATGGCCTCGGCACGGCGATCGTTGACGTTGAACCAGAGATCGCCCGGCGCGACGGCGGCCGCGCGGGCCGCCAGCAGCGCGGCCATCTCGCGCGTGTCAGCGCTCGGCTCGACGGGCGCCTGCCCCGTCAGCGTCGCGACGCCGGCGACCACGCTGGCGGCCACGGCCCACGCCGCCAGGCGCATCGCTAGGAGCCCGTGGTGGAAGTGCCGCGTGGCACCGAGACGGGCGAGGCGCCTGCCGGACAAGGCGCGACGACCGAGAATATCGGGAATATTCGAGGGAGGAGCAACGCAGCCCGGCAGGATGCATCGTCCGTCGCCACGAATGGCGAGGACGAAGTCCGGAGCCATCGTGCGGACGACGCGCGAAAGCGTGTCGGCAAATGCAGCGGGACTTTCACCACGGGCTCCTAGTCCTTGACCTGGAAGAACGCCGACCGGGTCTGCGTCGCCTGACCGTCGCGGACGTGAACGCGCAGCTCGTACGTGCCTGACGCGAGCGGCGCCAGCGGGATCCGGCTGATCTGCTGGATGCGGCCCTGCGCATCACGCTGCCCGAGCGACACCGGCGCGCTGGTGACCACGCGGCCGTTCCGATGGAGATCGAGCGTCGCCGACGGCGCCGCGAAGCCGGCGCCGGGATAGATCGTGTAGAAGACCCCGAGCTGCCGGTCGGCCGACCGGCTGAAAGGCTCGCCTCCGCTCGGATAGATCAGCACGTCGCCCGCGTAGAGCGGGTTCGCGGCGTCCTTGTTGTCAGTGACCCGCTCCATTTTGCCGATCAGTACCAGGCTGCTGATGCGCAGGTCGTTGCTGCTCGCACGCGGGACCTCGATGGTGGCGACCCGGGCGCTGGAGCGCGGACCGTAAGTGTCGGTGACCGCGACCTCGACGGTGTACGTGCCCGGCGCGAGCATCGGCTCGCGGTAGAAGAGGATCTCGCCCTTGCGGGCGTTCCCGATCTCGTTCAGACGGCCGGTGAAGTGATACTGCTGGCTGTCCTTGTGCACGACGGCGCCGTTGGCGTCCTTGTAGCGCGCGACCACGATGGCCTCGCCGTCGTAGGTACCGGCGTCCGGGTGCTCCTCGTAGGTGAGCTGGTCGGTCTTCACCCGCACCACGAGCGGCGACAGGCCCGTCCGCTTCGATTCGGGGAAGCTCATCGCGGTGGTCGAGAACGGGAACCGGTTCGGCAGCCTGGCCGAGTCCAGCGCGGCGATCGTCGGGCCTTCGTAGCCCAGCACGGGCACGGTCGGCATCTTGCGCAGCGCGCGGTAGCCGTTGCGGGCGTACACGTCCACACCCGGGCGCTTCACTTTCACGTCGATGGCGCGGAACCGGCCGTCGAAGTCGAGGTTCTTCGGAACGTAGGTGAGCAGGTAGTGGAACCGGGTGTCTTCGTCGATGCGCCGCAGCGCGCCGCGGAGATTGTTGGTCTCGCTGACCAGAAATCCGCCGGTGTCGTTGGCCAGCCGCGCCAGGCCGGCGTGCGAATCGAGCTTCAGCAGGTCCTCGGTGCGCTCGACCAGGCGCATGATCGGCTGGTCGGTGTAGTCGGTCGGCGACGAGAGCTGTCGCAGCCGCTCCTTGGTCGCCTCCTCGATTTCGACGCGCGTGTCGTGCAGGCCGCTCACCGCGCGGAGGCCGCTCGCGTCGATGGCATAGACCGTGATGTTGGCGCGGTTGGCCGCCTCGACGACCGCCTGCAGGTTGGCCTCCAGCGCCGGCGATGCCGGCAGGCCCTCCGAGAACAGCACCAGCGTCTTGCGACCAGGCATCTCGACCAGCGTCTGCAGGATCGTGAACAGCGCGGTGGTGGTGAACGTCCCGCGCTGCTCGCGCTCGAGGACGTCGAAGGACTGCAGCATGCGGAGCTGGCCGAGCGTGAGGCGTCGCTCCATCTCGACCTGGCCGATGTTCGAGGACGTGCCGGCCAGGCCGCCGCCGCCGGCGGTCGAAGTCTGCGACACGGCGTTCTGGCTCTGGCGCTCCACTGCCTCGCGGCGCTCGCGGAGCGCCTGCAGCGCCTCGCCGTCCGGCCGGTGGCTCTGCCCGGTCGCCATGACGCGGCGGACCGCCTGGCGCACGAGCGTCGGATCGTCGGTGTAGATCTGGAGCGGCGTCACCGCCGGCGAGGTCGCGAAGACGCCGACCCGCGCGTTGGGGGTCTGGGTCATCGGCAGCGCCTCGAGGGCCGCCCGCTGGCACAGGCTCACCGCCTCCGCCGACAGCGCGTCGAACACCAGCGCCGTGACGCTCGGACTGCGTTCCTGCGTCTCCGGGGTGCCGTCCTCGGGCGGGGGCGGCGTCCCGATCGTGGTGGCGCCACCCGGCTCCCTGAGCGCGACGTCGATGCCGATGCCGTCGCCGCGCGAGACGCGCGTGAACGAGCCGATCGCCTGCGGCGTGCCGTCCTCCCGCAGCTCGAAGTCGGCCGCCGTGAGGTCGGTGACGGGCCGGCCCTTGCCGTCGCGGACGACCACGTCCACCAGGATGGCCGTCGTGTACGACTCGAAGGTCGTCTGGGCGCGGGCCGGCGACCGGGCGGGCTGCTGGGCGCCGGCCAGCGCGACGGCGGCGGCGCTGCAGGCGGCGATCGAAGCGAGGCGGTGAACCGGCACGTCACCTCTCCCTGGCCCGCGCTAGGGCGCGAGCCTGAACGTCAATCCCTGGGCGGCGGTCTGCGTTCCCTGCTTCACGGCGACGCGCAGCTCGTAGGTCCCGGGCTGGAGCGCGTCGAGCGGGATCCGGCTGACCTGCGGAATCCGGCCCTTGGCATCGGCTGCGCCCAGCTCCAGCGGCACCTCGGCCAGCGGCTTGCCGGCGCTCAGCAGCGACAGCGTCGCCGTCGGCGTCCCGTCCTTCGCCGGGTAGACGACGAAGTAGAAGGGCAGCTCCTTGGTCAGCGCCTTGCTGAAGGGCTCGCCCATCGAGGGCGTCAGCAGCTGCTCGCCGACGTAGAGCGGACTGCCGGGGACGCGCTGGGCCTCCGGCACCTTCTCGGCCCGCCGCACCGCGACGAGGCTGCTCACGCGCAGGGCCTGCGGCTTGGCCTCGTTGATGTCGACGGTCGCGATGCGCACGGAGGCCTTGTCGGCCACCGCGTCGTAGACCACCGTCTCGAGCGTGTAGACGCCCGCGCCCGAGGACCGGCTCGCGGTAGAAAAGCACCTCGCCGCGTCTTGGTGCTGGCCGGCTGGTCGATCGGGATCTGCAGCTGATAGCGCTGCGACATTTTCTCGATCGTCGTACCGGAGCTGTCCTTGATGCGGGCGAGGACGATGAAGTCGGATTCCAGGAGCTTCCGCTCCGGCAATGCCTTGAACGCAACTCCCGACGTCGGCACGGTGACGAGCACCGGCGCCAGGCCGGGCCGATCGGCGTCGGGGAAGCGCAGCGACAGCGCCCGCACCGGGAAGTCGTTCGGCAGCTTCGGGCGATCGAGCACGGCCATCGCCGGCGCCTCGAAGCCGAGCACGGGGGCGCCGGACGGCGCGCGCAGGGCGAAGTATCCCTTGCGCGAGCTGATGCGCGACGTCGTTGCGCTTGACCTTCACGTCGATGGTGCGGAACTTCCCGTCGTAGACCGGGTTCTTCGGCACGTAGGTCAGGACGTAGTAGTTCCGCATGTCCGTGTCGATGCGCTGGAACCCGCTGCGGAGATCGTTGGTGTTGGCGATGAGGAAGCCGCCGGTCTGATCGGCGAGCTGGCCGAGGCCGCTGTGCGGGTCGGCGCGCAGCAGGTCCTCGTTCTTCTCGAGGGCCATCATCATCGGCCGGTCGGTGACGTCGGCCGTGGGGTTCGCGTCCCAGCGTCACCGCGCTGGCTTCGTTGACACCGTCCAGGGTCTCCTTGGTCGTGCTCAAGGTGCGCAGGCCGGCGGCGTCCATCGGATAGATGCTGACGTTGGCGCGATTGGCCGCGTCGATCACCGACTCGAACCGCGCCTTGACGTTGGGCGGGATGGCCAGGCCCTCCGTGAAGAACACCACGCTCTTGCGGCCCGGGATGGCTTTCATCGCGCTGACCACCGCCATCAGCGCGTTGGCGGTGGCGAAGCCCTGCTCGTCCCGCTCCAGCGACTGGAACGTCTCGGCCATCCGGCGCTGGATGGTGGCGAACTGCGCATCGGCGGCGGCGCCGCCGATGTCCGACGACGCGCCGCCCTGGCCGGCGCCGCCGGTCATGCTGTTGAGCGCGTTGTTGGCGCTGATCAGCTCTGCGGCCGACCGCTTCACCTGCTCGCGGGTGGTGTTGAAGGTCGACGTGGTGCGGCCCGCCGGCGGTGCGGATGGCGGCCCGGATCGCGTCGGCGTCGCGGGTGAACTGCTGGTGGAAGACCAGCGACAGGTCGATGCCGAAGACGGCGACGACGTTGTTCGAGACCTTGCCCTGGCCGATGTACTGGTTGGCGGCGGTGAAGGCAAGGGCGCGGCCGTCGGCGGACAGGCGATCGAACACCAGCGCCAGCACCTCCGGCGCCTTCTTCGCGGCTTCGCCGACCGGCTCGCCGGGAGCGCCGGCGACGGTCGTCGCCGCGCCGGGCGGCGTGACCGGCGGCTTGCTGACCGCGGTCAGCGAGCCGAGATCCTGGGGGACGCCGTCCTCGAAGATCTGGAAGTCGTTGGCGGTCAGACCCTGGATCGGGTTGCCCTGCTTGTCGCGCACCACGACGTCGACCACGATGGCGGTGACGTTGGTCGCCTCGGCCTCGACGGCACGTTGCGCGGGCGGCTGCTGGGCCGCGAGCGACGTCCCGGCGGCGCAGAGCAGGACGATTCGAGAGAAGCGAAGAAGGGTTCGGCTCACGTGTCTGTTTCTAGGGATTACGGCTGCCCGGAGGCGCCTCGAGCGGAATGCCGCCGATCGACTCGCTGCCGGTGCGGGCCTCGCGGAACAACTTGTCCAGCCGGAGGAACTCCTGCTGCGCCTTTTCGGCGTCGGCCGTCCTGCCGGCGCGACGGTAGGCCTTGGCGAGCACGAAGTGCATGATCGGGCTGTCCGGCGCGAGCTTCGCGCCGGCCTCGAGCTCGGTCAGGGCTGCGGCGACGTCTCCGGTCTCGAGCAGCGCCTGGCCGTAGGCATGCCGCGCCACGTAGTCGGTGGGCGCCTCGGCGGCGCCATCCTTGGCCCACGGCAGCGCCTTGTCGTACTCGCCCTTGCGAATGTAGGCGAAGGCGATCTGCAGCTTCGCGTAGGTGTTCTGCGGCGACACCTTCAGCTCGCGCTGGAAGACCTCGATCGCCTTGTCGGGCTCCTCGGCCAGCAGGAAGACGCCGTAGGCGTAGTGGACGTTCGGCGTATCCGGATAGCGGGAGACCAGGAGCTCGAAGGCGTTGCGCGCACCGGCCATCAGGCGCGCCGCCTGGAAGTAGCGGGCTCGCCCGGCCAGGAGCACGAGGTCCCGCTTCGTGCCGGGGAGATCGGCGGGCAGGATCGGCATGCGCAGCACCGCCAGCCCCATCGCTTCGATGACGCCGGGCGACTCGTTCCCTTGCGTGCCGAAGTCGTTCAGGATCATCAGCGCCTGATCGAACTGCCCGGCGCGGGTGAGGAGGATGCCGGCGTGGTAGCGCGCGACGTCGAGCACGTCCCTGCCGCCGGTGATGGGCAGCTTGCGGGCCTGGAGCAGATCCTCGAGCGCCGCGTCGAAGTTCTTCAGCCGGAACTCGCACAGCCCCTTGAGGGCCCAGGCCGTCCCGTTCTCGGGATGGGCGGCGACCACCTTGCGGAACGCGTCGCGGGCTTCGGCGAAGCGATCGACCTCGTAGAGGGCCGTGCCGAGGTTCCAGTGCCCCTCGTCCCACGACGGCCGGATCGCGAGCGCCTGCTTGTAGAGCTCGATCGCGCGATCGAGCTGCTTCGCGTCGCGGGCCTTCCCGGCTTCGACGCACCAGCGCATCGAACTTCGGCGACGACGCGGCCCGCTGCGCCGGGGCGGGCTTGCCCGCCGGTGCCGGCCTGGCCGACGGCTGGGCTGCCGGACGCGAGGGTGCGGCCGCCTGCGCGGCGACACGCGAGTGTCCGAAGACGACGAGGTTCACGGCCAGGAGGCCGCTCGCGACGATTCGATCCATGTGCCCTGCTCTTCCGCGGGCGACGGTGCGGAACATCTAAGTATAGAGGCCACCGCCGGCCTGCCGCGGGCAAGAAAAAAGGGGAGAGCCAGCGTGCGCTCTCCCCTTTTCCGTGCCCGTGAACCGGCCGAAGCCGGCGGTCTAGAAGTAGTACTTCAGCGCGAACTCGATGATCCGGCGGCCGCGCATGATGTTGATCTTGCCGAAGTTGTTGATGGTGTTCTGCGTGAAGCTGAACCCGCCGGTCGGGTCGCACACGCTGTTCACCGTCCCGCCGACGCCGTTCGGCACGTTGTCGACCGTGCGGTTGCACGTCGTCTCCAGCGTGAGGTCGAGATCCGAACGGGTGACGGCGGTCGTGGCGAACGCCCGGTTGAAGATGTTGAACACGCCCATGCGGAACTGGATCTTCTGATCCCCGTGGATCGCGAAGTTCTTGAACAGCGTGATGTCGTGGTTCGACCGGGTCGGCGTCCGCAGGTCGTAGGGCGGCAGCACTTCACCGACCTCGCCGAACGCCGGGAAGCCGATGCAGCTGATGTCGAACAGGTACTCGCCGACCTTGTTGCCGCCGACGCGCGGGTCGCAGGTGTAGACCGGCGCCAGGCCGTATCGCCTGCGCTGCCGTTGCGCCGTCAGCACGACGATGTCCGGCGTGCCGTAGTAGGCCTGCGAGATGTCGCTGCTGCCGGCCGGGCCCGCGAAGCCGAGCCAGATCGGCGTGCCGCTCGCCACCGTCGAGATGCCCGACAGCTGCCAGCCGTTGAGGACGCCCTTGGCGAACGCCGTTGCCGCCTTCCTTGATCGGATCCGGGAGGAACGCGTTCCACGAGAGGTTGAACACGTGGGTGCGGTCTTCCTGGCGGACGCCATAGGTGCGCGCCGCGTTGAACGGATCGCGCTGGCGGTACTCGTCACCCAGGGTGCCCTTGGTGCGGCCGAGGGTGTAGGTGGCGAAGTACTGCAGCCGGCGGCTCGTCTGGCGGCTCAACGTGACCTGCAGCGAGTTGTAGTTCGACTCGCCTTCGAAGTCGTACGTCGTTGAGCGACGGGAACGCCCGGTACGGCCGGAACGTGTTGATCGCGTTGTCGTCGAGCGCCACGCGGTGCACCGGATTGGACAGGTCCGCGTTGCCGATGGTGCCGCGGCGTCAGCGTGCCTTCCGGCATCGCGTTGCCGTTGACGCGGCTGACGAGGTCGCGGCCGCGCGTGCCGACGTAGGCCGCCTCGAGCACCTGGTCCCACGGAGATGCGGCGCGCGAACGAGACGCTGAAGCTGTGCGTCTTCGGGAAGGTGAAGTTGTCCGGGTCGAGCGTGCTCACCGCCGACCGCGCCGAGCCGATCCGCCGGGCGGATGTTCTGCAGCGTGCTGTAGGTCAGGCCGCGGCCGGTGCCGCCGGGATCCGGCGTGTTGCCGATGTCGGCGTTGATCTGGTAGGCGGCCGGCGGGATGTGCAGCGCCTGGTCGTACTCGACGTTGCCCATGTTCCGGTTGAAGAACAGGCCGTAGCCGCCGCGGAGCACGTTGTTGCCCTGGCCGTCGATGTCCCACGCGACGTTGACGCGCGGCATCGCGAACGGGCCGCGGTTCTCGAGGATGCCGGCGGGCGCGCAACCGCTGCTGATGTAGCAGTAGCCGTTCAGCACCTCGAACGTGCCGGGATCCAGGAACTCGCCCTTGGTCGGGTCGAAGGCGTTCTTGTCGAAGTAGGCGCCGAGACCGTTCAGTTCCTCGTTGTTCGTCCAGTAGCCGGCGCGGACGCCGACCTCGAGGGTGAAGTTCGGCTTCACCTTCCAGGAGTCCTGCGCGAAGAAGTCGCTGTTCCACATGCGGAACTCGCCCTCGGGCGGCTTGCTGCCCGCGTTGGCGACCTGCGGTGATGCGGCCGGTGAGGATGTCGCCGACGGCGTTGCCCGTGCTGTTCGGGTTCCAGCCCCGATCCTGCACGAAGACCAGGTACATCTCTTCGTTGTTGTTGAAGTTCTGCTGCTTCTGCAGGCGCGAGACCGAGGCCCCGAACTTGAGGCCGTGCGCGCCGGCGATCTTCGTGATCTTGTCGCTGAAGGTCAGCTCGTCGTTGTGCGCATACATGTCGTTCGCCGACGACCACATGTTGCTGACGCCGCCGCCCCAGTTCGGGATCGACGCCCGGGATGTACGGGCTCGACGGCGCCGAACGGCCCCGGCATCGAGATGCCGTTGCCCGCCAGCGTCATCTTCGACGGGTCCTTGTAGGTGTTGTCGAGCGTCAGGCGGCTCCAGCTGACGAGCGCCTCGTTGGTCATCGTCGGGCTCAGCACCGAGACGACGCTGCCGGCCACCGAGCGGCCGATGTTGTTGCCGAGGTTCGGCGACGGCAGCGCGACTTCCGACGCGCCCCACCACACACCGCGGGCACCCTCGACCTCTTCACCCTCGCGCGCGATGCGGACGTAGGCCTTGGTGTTGCTGCTGATGTTGTAGTCGATGCGGGTCTTGAAATCGAGGCGGTTGGTCGGCTCGAGCTGGCTGAGCACGTAGTTGAACTGGTTGTCCGACGTCGATGTAGTTCGGCGCCGGGTACAGGTTCGCCAGCACGCGGCCTTCCGGCGTGATGTACGGCGACAGGTCGTTGCCGGGCGCCGGCGTGCCGGCGCCGGGGGACCCGCCGGGGATGTAGACCGGGCCGGCGGTCTGGCGGAGGTTCTGGCCGTTCGACGTCAGGAGCTCGCGAGAAGTCGCCGGTGCGCTGCTTCAGCGTCGGGACGACGCCGAACCGGGCGCCCGGGTCGACCTTCTGGCGCTGCACTTCGAGGCCCGCGAAGAAGAACATCTTGTTGCGGTCCTTGTTGAAGCCGGGGAGCAGGACCGGACCGCCGACGTTGCCGCCGTAGTAGTTGAACTTGCTCTTCGGCTTGTCGATGCCGGCGATGCTGTTCGAGCGGTCGTTGGCCGCGAACTTCGAATCGCGGATGTAGACGTAGAGCGAGCCGTGGAACTGCGAGCTGCCGGACTTGGTGACCGCGCTGACGTTCATGCCGCCCGCGCCGTGCTCGGCGGCGAAGTTCGAGCTCTGGACCTTGACCTCCTGCACCATGTCGTTGTTCAGCGTCACGATGACGCCGCTGTTCGACCCGATGTCGATGAGGGCCGAGCCGTCCAGGCTGACCGTGTTGCCGGAGGAGCGGATGCCGTTGACCGTGTAGCCCTGCGTGTTGTTCGCGCCGCCGCCGAAGCTGACGCTCTCGAACGCGGTGTTGTCCGGGGCGACGACGCCGGGCAGGATGCGCAGCAGCTCGAGCGAGCTGCGGCCGAGGACCGAGAGGTTCTCGATCTGCTCGGCGCGCGAGCACGCCCTCGCGGGCGCCCGTTTCGGTCTGGACGATTTCGAGCGGGGTCGAGACGGTGATGACGTCGGTCAGGCTGCCGACTTCGAGCATCACGTCGAGACCGCGGGTGTCGTTCGGGCTCAGCACGATGTTCTTGGCGTCGTACCCCTTGAAGCCTTCAAGCTCGACCTTGACTTCGTAGGTGCCATTGAACAGCGAGGCGAAGGTGTAGCCGCCGCGGTCGTCGGTGACGGCCGTGCGGGTGTCCTTCGTGCCCGAGTTGGTGATGGTCACGGTCGCCCCGGGCAGCACGCCGCCCGACGCGTCGGTGACCGTTCCGCGGATGGTCGCAGTGCCCTGCGCCGCGGCGGTCGCTGGCGTCCCGAGCGCGAACACGGCGGTCAACGCCGTCCACGCCAGAGCCAGGATTGTTGTCCTCAAACGCTTACCTTCTTGCACAGGCTTCTCCCCACAAAAGTGGATGTGGCCAAACCAAACCTTTACGAGTGAGGCCGAGTATCACAAACGCATTATCGGGGTGTCAAGCCGCAAAGCCCCTGAAAACGGGCACTTCCGGGTGTCAGGCCGTGCAGATTGGGGTCTTTCACCACCTCGTCTTCAATTCCTCGGATCACCTGAAAACACTACTTCAGCCAAATTGGTCTTGCCAATTTCCGTGCGTCCAAGTCCGCATTCCGATTTTTGGATCTTTTCTCGTTCGGACGCCGTCCGAAAATGGCATGTCGCGGACAGTTAAGCGCCATTCCTGCAACGACTTCTTGACGAGCCGACTGGCGCTCAATCGCCAGCCGTGCAATGTCCCGACAGCGGTCCGATACGGCCGGGCTAGAGGGCGACCACCGCTATGCGCGTCATTCCAAGTAGTCGGCTGTGATCCAGCGCCATGGTTTACGGTCGAATCGACCAGTCTTGAGATTGAAACATAAGCATTATTCATGGAACTTCGGTAGACGCGGCCGCGTAAACGCCGCGTTTTACAGGAGCGAGAGCGCCCGCAATGAATGCTGGTAGGATGGCCGCGAATGCGTCAGCGACGGCGTTCGTTCCTTCGCACAGCCGGGCTGGCGGCCGGCGGCGCGCTGCTGCCGTGGCCGGCGCTGGGCGGCCCGCGGGCCCAGGGGGCTGGCGGGATCGCCAGCGGGTCGACGTCGCCGGTCGCGTTCCTCAGTCAGACGCCCAAGGACACCGGCATCACCTGGGTGCACGACAACGCGATGTCGCCGGGGCGCTACCTCCCCGAAACCTGCGGCTCGGGCTGCGCGTTCATCGACTACGACGGCGACGGCTGGATGGACCTCTACCTGGTCAACAGCGGTCCGTCCGACTTCTTCACGCCCGCCAAGCCGATTCGCAACGCGCTCTACAAGAACAACCGGGACGGCACCTTCACGGACGTCACGGAACAAGGCCGGCGTGCCTGGCGGGACGCTTCGGCATGGGCGTCGCGGTCGGCGACTACGACAACGACGGCCACGCCGACATGATCGTCACCGCCTACGGGCGGCCGACGCTGTACCACAACAACGGCAACGGCACCTTCACCGACGTCACCAAGACAGCCGGCCTCGACGTCCCCGGCTGGACGACCAGCGCGGTGTGGTTCGACTACGACAACGACGGGAAGCTCGATCTCTTCCTCTGCAGCTTCGTCGAGTTCTCGGGCAAGGCCAACGTGATCTGCGGCGACAACAAGCTCGGTCGCCGCTACTACTGCATCCCGCGGGTCTTCAAGCCGACGCCGAGCCTGCTCTTCAAGAACAACGGCAACGGCACCTTCACCAAGACGAGCACCGGCACCGACATCGAGCGCGCCCTCGGCAAGGCGCTCGGCGTGGTGGCGACGGACATCAACGGCGACGGGCTGATGGACCTGTTCGTCGCCAACGACACCGTCCAGAACTTCCTGTTCGCCAATCGCGGCCAACGACCGGCAAACGGTGGGAAGAGCTCGGGCTCGCCGCCGAGGTCGCCTTCAGCGCCAACGGCCAGCCGCGGTCGGGCATGGGCGTCGACGCCGCCGATTTCGACCAGGACGGCCTGCAGGATCTCTTCGTCGCCAACGTCGACCAGGAGATGTTCTCGCTCTACAAGAACCGCGGCAGCGAGTCGTTCGCCGACGTCGCCCACGCCAACGGCATCGCCCAGGCGACGCGGCTGCTGTCAGGCTGGGGCCTGAAGTTCTTCGACTACGACAACGACGGCCACCTCGATCTGCTGCTGGCGAACGGGCACCCGGACGACATGATCGAGCAGTACTCCACGCAGGTGAAGTACGCCGAGCCGCTGCTGCTGTTCCACAACGAAGGCGGCAAGCTGAAGGACGTCAGCAAGGGCGCCGGCGCCGCGTTCACCCGCACCTTTCCGGCCCGCGGCCTCGCCGTCGGCGACTTCAGCAACGACGGCCGGCTCGACGTCGTCATCTCGAACAACGGCGCGGCGCCGGAGATCCTCAAGAACGTCGCCGGCGAGGGCCATCACTGGCTCGGGCTGACGCTGCAGGGGGTCACGTGCAACCGCGATGCGATCGGCGCGCAGGATCACGTGGTCGTTCGGCGGCCAGACGCGGGCACGGCTCAAGACGTCGGGCGGCAGCTACCTGTCGTCGCACGATCCGCGCGAGGTGCTCGGCATCGGCGCGGCCGCGAAGATCGACTGGGTGGAGATCACCTGGCCGCAGCCGAGCGGGCGCGTCGAGCGCCTGACCGACGTCCCCCTCGATCGCTACGTGCGCGTCGTCGAAGGCAAGGGGATCCAGTAGCGTCGGCCACCCGATGAAGCCGTCCCTGTGGGACTACGTGCGTGAGGCGTTCAACGCCAAGCCGATCGGCATGTTCCTGCCGCCGAACTGGGCCATGCTCGCCGGCTTCGGCCTGGCGGGCTACCTGCACGACCCCGGCTGGCTGGTGCTCGGCACCGGCCTCGAGCTCGGCTACCTGCTCTACCTCGGCACCAACGCCCGGTTCCAGCGCTTCGTCGCCGGCAAGCTGAGCGCGGGCGGCTCGCGCGAGGTCGAAGCCAAGTGGCAGAAGCTGGTGGCGTCCCTCCCGGACACCGATCGTCGCCGCTACGCCACGCTCGCCCAGCGGTGCCAGGCGGTCCTCGAGCAGCAGTTCCACGGTGATGCGACCGCGCCCGGGGTTCGCGTCGCAGAGCGACAGCCTCGGCAAGCTGACCTGGATGTACCTCCGCCTGCTGGTCACGCGACAGGGGATCCAGCGCGTACTGCGCGAAGGCGGCGCGCGCGCCCCCGGCGATCCGCCGCCGGTGCCGGGCACGGGCGCACCAGGCATGTCCGTTTCGGGGCTCGAGAAGCGCCTCGCCGAGTTGAAGCGACGGCTCGCCGACCCGTCGATCAGCGACGAACTGCGCCGCAGCCTGGAGGGCCAGGCCGACCTCCTCGAGCAGCGGGTCGCCCGCCGCGGCGAGGCCGATCAGAAGCTCGCGTTCCTCGACGCGGAGCTGGCCCGCATCGAGGAGCAGGTCGAGCTGATCCGCGAGCAGGCCGCGCTCTCGACGGATCCCGATCACCTGTCGCAGCGGATCGACGAGATCAGCGCCACGCTCGGCACGACCGGCGAGTGGATCGCCGATCAGCAGAAGACGATCGGCGCGATGGACGACCTGATTTCCGAACCGCCGCCGCTGGCCGCGCAGACGCGCGCCCGCGAGCTGAACTGAGACGGACATCGACGCCGACATGCCCCTCCCCGCCTGGGCCTCCAAGATGCGCGACCTGTTCCGATCCGGATCGGTCGCCCAGTTCCTGCTCCACGGCAACGTCTTCGACGTCATCCCGCACGGCGATCGCCAGCTCTCGCTGAAGGCGTTCCTCGACGAGGCGATGTTCGGCGCCTACGACACCGTGCTGCACTACGACCGCAGCCGCGGCGTGCGCGCGACGCGCGGCGCCGACGACTGGGGCGCCTGGCTGCAGCAGGCGCTCGGCGACGCCAACCCGATCAGCTCGACGCGCGAGCCGGGCGTGGCGCTGGAGCTGATCGATCGCTATCTGCTGCGGACGCTGAACCTGGCGGCGATCCAGCGCGGCTCCGACGCGGCCGGGAGCGGCGCGGCGAACGCGGCCCGCAAGGTCGCGGTCATCGTCGACTTCGCCGAGTTCGTGGTGCCGCGGGCGGACGCGGCGCAGCTCGGCGGCCCGTTCGCCGCCAACGTCGTCAAGGTGCTCGGCTGGGCCAACGACACGGCGATCCTGCAGGCCAACGTCATCACCGTGCTGATCGCCGAAGGCCTGCACGACCTGAACGCGCTCGTGTCCGAGAACCCGCACGCGGCCGAGATCAAGCTGCCGCTGCCGGACGAGAGCGAGATGGCCGCCTACGTCGATTCGCTGGCCGCGGGCCCGATCGCCGACCTCGCGCAGCGCAGCGACCTGCCGCTCGCGACGCTCGGCCAGCGCCTCACCGGCCTGAGCCGCGTCGGCGCGCGCCGCCTGGTGACGATGGCGACGCGGAGCAGCCAGCGCCTCACCGCCGACTGGGTGTCGAAGGTCAAGAAGGACCTGATCGAGTCGGAGTGCCAGGGCCTGCTCGACTTCATCGAGTCGAAGCTGACGCTGGACGACATGGCCGGCAGCGAGCCGGTGAAGGCGTGGCTGCGGGAGGACCAGAAGCTCCTCGAGAAGGGCGCGCTGCACGCGCTGCCGATGGGGTATCTCGTGGCCGGGCGCATCGGCACCGGCAAGACCTACCTGGTGCAATGCTGGGCCGGCGAGCTCGGCATCCCGTGCGTCGTCTTCAAGAACTTCCGGGATCGCTGGGTCGGCGCCACCGAATCGAACCTCGAGAAGATCTTTTCCGTCCTGAAAGCTATCGGACAGGTGCTGGTCTTCGTCGACGAAGCCGACCAGGCCGCCGGCAAGCGCGAGGGCGGGGACACGGACGGGGGCCTCTCCGGCCGCGTCTACGCGATGCTCGCGAAGGAGATGTCGGACACGCGCAACCGCGGTCGGATTCTCTGGGTCTTCGCCACGTCACGGCCCGACCTCCTCGAGGTCGACCTGAAGCGCCAGGGCCGCCTCGACGTCCACATCCCGCTCTTCGCGCCGGAGACGCCCGAGGAGATGCGGGCGCTGTTCCGGGCCATCGCCCGCAAGCTGAAGTTCCCGCTCGAGGACGACGACCTGCCGGCGCTCGACCCGAGCCAGGGCCTCGGCAGCAACGAGATCGAGGGCGTGCTGGTGCGCGCCCTCCGCGTGTGGGAGCTGGCGCCGGATGCGACCGACGGCGCGCCGAAGCCGGCCGCTGCGCGACATCCTGGCCGGCGTCCTCGGCGAGGTGCGGCCCAGCGCGCACACCCGCAAGCTCGAATACATGGACCTCGTGGCGGTCAAGGAGTGCACCGATCAGCGCTTCCTGCCGCCGCGGTTCCGCGACCTGACGCCGGAGCAGATCGAGACGCGGATCACCGAGCTGCGGCGGTTTGTGTAGTGGGCGTAGGCTCCGGACGGTTTCCCTGTAGACTCGCAGCCGGCATTCGACCACTTCGACACGGAGACTTCGCATGTTTGCACGCATCGGACGCCTGGTCCGCGGCTTCATCAGCCTGTTCATCAGCGGCATCGAGGAAGCCAACCCTGAAGCCCTCATGGCTGCCGCCCGCGACGACTTCCGGTCGAAGATGGCGCAGTACAACATGGCGCTGGCCCGCATGGCCGGCGTCGCCGAGCGCCTCAAGGGCCAGGTCAAGATGAAGACGACCCGGGCCCAGGATCTCGAGCGCCGCATCCTCGCCAACCACGCCGCCGGCAACATGGAGCTGGCCGGGCACGCTCGCGCGCGAGCTGCAGGAGCTGAAGGCCGACCTGACGACGGACACCGAGGAGCTGAAGGAGACCGAGGAGGCCTACCAGGCCAACCTGCGGCAGGCCAAGGTCGTCCAGCGCGAGTTCGAGGACAAGGTCCGGCGCCTCGAGAAGCAGCTCTCGCAGGTGCAGATCAAGGAGGCGCAGGCGGAAGCCGCGGCCGCCCTCGGCAACACCGCCTTCAAGGTCGGCGATCTCGGCGACACGCTGAAGGACGTCGAAGGCGTGCTGCAGAAGCGCTACGAGGTCTCGGCCGGCAAGGCCCGCGTCGCCAAGGACATGGTCAACATGGCCGAGATCCAGGAGAAGGAAGGCGAGCGCAAGGCGCTCGAGCAGAACGCGCTGGCCGAGTTCCTCGCCAGCCAGGGCGTGCAGGCGCCGGCGTCGGGCACGAGCACGCCGGCGACCGAGAAGCAGATCGGGCCTTCGTAACGCGTCGACGCATCGACGACCGCGCGCATCGGTCCGGAGCACATCGTCGCCATGGAACAGCAGCCTTCGAAACTCACCCCGCTCGGCCGCCTCATCTCGCTGGTGCTGGTGGTCGGCCTCGTCGCGCTCGGCGCCTACCTGGTCAGCGATCGCTTCTCGGACAAGGGCGGGTCGGGCAGCGGGTCGAGCGGCGGCGCCAGCAGCGGCGGCGGCGACGCCGGTGAGGCGCCGGCCGTCGTCGACTTCAAGTCCGAAGTGCCGCGGCTGGCGCCGGCGGCGCCGTTCACGCTGAAGGACAACATCGTCCCCATCGAGATCAGCGAGTACGCCGGCTACGCCGGGCTGATCGCCGCCAACGGCGGCCTCGAGCCCACCGAGAACTCGGTGTTCTTCAAGAACGGCGGCTTCAAGGTCAAGCTGACGATCAGCGAGGACGAGAGCTGGGGCGACCTGAACCAGGGCAAGATCGCCGGCTCGGTCACGACCGTCGACGTGCTCGCGGCCTACGGCCGGCAGTTCCACGCGGTGGTGCCGGTGCAGATCGGCTACTCACGCGGCGCCGACGGGCTCATCGTCCGCACCGACATCAAGAAGATCAACGACCTCAAGGGCAAGCTGGTCGCCACCTCGCAGTTCACCGAGGCCGACTTCTTCCTGCGCTATCTCGCCCAGGAAGCCGGCCTGTCGGTCAACGTCGCTCAACAGCGTCGACGCCGGCGCTCAGCGCCGGACCGCATCAACGCGGTCTACACCGAGGAAGGCGAGCAGGCCGGCGAGCTGTTCCTGCACGACATCAAGTCGGGCGCCAACAAGATCGCCGGTGCGATGACCTGGGAGCCGACGGTCAGCGAGGTCGTCGAGAAGAGCGGCGGCGCCGCCAAGGTCCTCGTCACCAACAAGAACCTGCTCGTCGTCGCCGACGTGATGGTGCTGCACCGCGGCTTCGCCGAGGCGAACCCGAAGATCGTCCAGGGGCTGGCGCAGGGCGTGCTCGAAGGCAACCGCATGGTGCGCGACAACCGCGACGCGCACCTCGACACGATCGCCAAGGCGTTCAAGTGGACGCGCGACGACGCCCGCGAGGAGCTGGCCAAGGTCCACCTGTCGAACCTGCCCGAGAACCTCGCCTTCTTCTCCGGCGCCATCGATGCGGCCGGCAGCTTCGGCGGCATCTACCAGTCGGCGGTGCTCGCCTACGGGTCCGACCTGATCAAGGATCCGCCCGACGCCGACCGCTTCGCCAGCCTGGCCGCGCTCAAGGCCATCGAGGGCACCGGCCAGTTCAAGGATCAGAAGGTCGCGATCTCGCCGATCCGCACCGGCGGCCCCGGCACGCTCGAGACGAACCTGCTGCTCTCGAAGGACATCCGCTTCCTGTTCGAGCCGAACTCGGCGACGCTCGACCTCGACAACCAGTCGAACCTCTCGAACCTCGACGTGATCAAGAAGATGCTCGTGGTGAGCCCGGGCTCGACCATCCTGCTGCGCGGCCACGTCGACAACGCCATGGTCGAGGAATTCCGCAAGCGCGGCGGCGAGGCGTTCGTCCGCACCCAGGCGCTCAAGGCGATGGAGCTGTCGAAGAAGCGCGCCGCCGAGATCCGGCAGATGCTGATCACGCGCCTGAGCGTCGACGCCGCCCGCATCGAAGTGCTCGGCCGCGGCTGGGAAGAGCCGGCCTCGTCGACTCCGGACGAGAACCGGCGCGTCGAGGTGCAGTGGTTCACGATCGAGTAGCCGCGTGAGAGCGCGGCGCTAGCCAGGGAGGACGTCCGATGCCGTTGTTCTACACGAAGCTTCAGCGCCGGTTCGGCAAGCCGCAGGATGGCCTCACCCGCCGCGAGATGCTGCAGGCGACGCTGGCCGCGTCCGCCGGCCTGCTGCTCAGCGGATCCGGGGCGTCTGCCCAGGCTCGCGCCGGCAAGCGCGTCATCGTCGTCGGCGCCGGCTTCTCGGGTCTGGCCGCCGCCTTCGAGCTGAAGAGCGCCGGCTACGACGTGGCGGTGATCGAGGCGCGCAACCGCGTCGGCGGCCGCGTCATCACGTTCCGCGACTTCGTCCCCGGCAAGCACGTCGAAGGCGGCGGCGAGCTGGTCGGCTCGAACCACCCCACCTGGGTCGCCTACGCCGATCGCTTCAAGCTCACGTTCCTCGACGTGACCGAGGAAGAAGACTTCGACTTCCCGATGACGCTCGGCGGCAAGCCGCTGTCGAGCGAGGAGTCCGCCAAGATCTGGGAGGAGATGGACGAGGCCGTCAACCAGATGAACGCCGACGCGGCCAAGATCACCGATCCGCACCAGGCGTGGCTCGCGCCCAACGCCAAGGCGCTGGACGAGCGGACGCTCGCGTCGTGGATCGCCTCGATGAACGCCTCGCCGGTGTGCAAGCAGGCCATCGACGCGATGATGAGCGGCGACAACGGCGTCCGCAGCGAGTGGCAGAGCTATCTCGGCAACCTGGCGATGGTCCAGGGCGGCGGCGGCGCCAAGTACTGGACCGACAGCGAGGTCTACCGCTGCGCCCAGGGCAACCAGGCGCTGGCGACGAAGCTCCTCGCGGCGATCGGGCCCGAGCGGGTGCGACTCAGCACGATCGTCAAGCGCATCGACCATGGCAGCCAGGGCGTGCGGATCACGCTGGCGTCTGGCGAGATGGTCGGCGGCGACGACGTCATCCTGGCCATCCCGCCGTCGACGTGGAACCGCATCGGCATCGAGCCGGCGCTGCCGGCCGCGCTGACGCCGCAGATGGGCAGCAACGTCAAGTACCTGATCTCGCTGCGCAACGCCTTCTGGCGGCGCGCCAAGGTGGCACCGGACAGCCTGAGCGACGGCCCGATCAACTGGACCTGGCACCAGACCGACGGGCAGAAGGGTGTGCCGGTGTCGATGTGCGCGTTCTCGGGCGGCGTCGCGGCGGAGACCGTACGCGAGTGGACGCCGGCGCAGCGCCGCGCCAACTACCTGCGCGAGCTCGGCAAGTCGTATCCCGGCATCGGCGCCGCGTTCGTCAACGATCGCTTCATGAACTGGCCGTCCGATGCGTGGACGCGCGCGGGCTACTCCTTCCCCGCGCCGGGTCAGGTGACGACGGTCGGCCCGCTGCTGCGCAAGGGCCTCGAGCACGTCCACTTCGCCGGTGAGCACGCCTCCTACGCCTTCGTCGGCTTCATGGAGGGCGCCCTCAATTCCGGCGCGGCGCTGGCGAAGAGGCTGGCGCAGCGCGACGGGGTCGCAAAGTAAGTGTCCGGGCCAGGACACTGATGTCCCGCAGGGGCTCGCCGACGGTCGTCGAGGGGCTGATCGTCCTCGCCATCCTCGGCATCCTCGGCAGCATCGTCTCGAACGCCTGCCGCCGCTCGGGCGGCGGCTCGACTTCGAGCACCACCGGGGCGCCCGAGGAATCAGACGCGGAGCGCGAGGCCCGTGAGCAGACGGCCAGGCTGCAGAGCCGCCTGATGCCGCCGGCCGGCACGGTCTGGAAGGATGGCCTCGCCGCGGTGGTGCTGGTCGACGTGTCGGGCAGCATGCACGACCGCATCAAGGGCGAACGACGGCGCAAGATCGAAGCCGCGCAGGCCGCGGCCATCGATCTCGTCGGCGCCTTCACCCGCTACGCGACTGCGCACCCCGACACGCCGGTGCTGGTCGGCGTACACGAGTTCAGCGCCCGCACCGGCGCGCCGGCGGCCCGCGAGGTCATCCCGCTGGGCAAGCCGAATCCGCGCACGGCCGACAACGCCATCCGGGCGATGAAGACCGGCGGGGGCACGCCGATTGGTGAGGCGATGGCCGTCGCCCGCCTCGCCCTCGACCGCAGCGGCCTCAAGCGCCGCCACCTGCTCGTCGTCACCGACGGCGAGAACACCGACGGCGCCGATCCCGCACTGGTCGCGTCGGTCCTCGAAAAGCAGCCGGAGGAGGTCAAGGCCTCGCTCTACTTCGTCGCCTTCGACGTCGACGCCGAGGCGTTCGCGCCAGTCAAGAACGCCGGCGCGCTGCTGCTGTCGGCGAAGAGCGGCGCCGAGCTGGCCGCGACGTTCGACGAGCTGCTGAGCGATCGCATCCTCGTCGAGGCGCCGCGCGTGCCGCTCGAACAGCCGCGCACGCCGTGAGCGAGGAGAAGACCCGGGTCTTCATCACCGGCGGTACCGGCTACATCGGAAGGCGCTGATCCCGGTCCCTGCAGCGACAGGGGTGCACGGTGAGGGCGCTGGTCCGCGCCGGCTCGGAGCGCCATCGCGGATTGTGCCAGGTGGCCTTCCGGACTCGCCTGCAGCGTCATTCGGCCGTGGTACGTGCTCGGGCCCGGCCACCGCTGGCCGATCGTGCTCAAGCCCTTCTATTGGATCGCGGAGCGCCGGGCATCGTCGCGTGCCGCGGCGCTGCGTCTCGGGCTGGTGACCATCGATCAGATGGTCGCGCCGCCGTCGTGCCGCCGTCGCGATGGCTGCCATGCGCCGGGCGCAACGCGGCCATCTCCGCATGGCTGTTGACCAACAATCTTGTCGCAGCCATAATCGGCCTCGACCTTTTTGTGTCCAGCATGCGAACCGCCCCGACCACCTCCCCTCCGGCCCACGGTGAGCCCGCCTCGACCCGGGACGAGATCCGCAAACTGTCGTCGCTCGTCGACATCAGCCAAGCGCTGTCGGGGACGCTGAACCTGCGGGCGGGGCTGCATCGGGCGCTCGAGATCCTCGAGCGGCACCACGCGGTGGTGTTCGGCCTGGTGCTGCTGACGCGCGGCGAGGGCGAGGAGGCACGGGCCGAGCGCATCGCCAGCGGCGCGAAGGGCCGCGTCCGCGCACTCGAGGAGCTGGGCAAGCGGATCCTCGACACGGGGCGCGGCGTCGTCGTGCCGAAGGTGAGCCAGGAGCCGTCGCTGGCCGTGCGTCCCGCCGAGCGCGGCCAGGCCGAGGAGCTGAGCGTCGTCGGCGTGCCGATCGCGATCGCGCGTCGTCCGATCGGCGCGCTCCTCGTCGAGCTGCCGTACAAGGCCGATCGCCTCTACGTCCGTGCCTCCAAGTTCCTCGGCGTCGTCGCCTCGATGATCGGCCAGGCGGTGCGGCTGCAGGGCCTGGTGGAATCGGAGCGGCAGCGGCTCGTCGACGAGAACACGCACCTGCGCCAGGAGCTGAAGGCCAAGTACGACTTCCCGAACCTGGTCGGCACGAGCGGGCCGATGCGCCAGGTATTCGATCAGGTCGCCCAGGTCGCCCGCGCCAACACCACGGTGCTGATCCGCGGCGAGTCGGGCACCGGCAAGGAGCTGATCGCGCACGCGATCCACTACAACTCGCTGCGCGCGGCCAAGCCGTTCGTCAAGATAAGCTGCGGCGCGCTGCCCGACACGCTGATCGAATCGGAGCTGTTCGGCTACGAGAAGGGCGCCTTCACCGACGCCCACCAGCGGCGCAAGGGCCGCTTCGAGCTGGCCGAGAGCGGCACGCTGTTCCTCGACGAAATCGGCGACATCAACCTGCAGACGCAGGTGAAGCTGCTGCGGGTGCTGCAGGCGCGCGAGTTCGAGCGCCTCGGCGGCACCGAGACGATCAAGTCGAACGTCCGCATGATCGCCGCCACCAACAAGGCGCTCGAGACGGGGATGACCGAGGGCACCTTCCGGGAAGATCTGTACTACCGCCTCAACGTCTTCACGATCTTCGTGCCGCCGCTGCGCGAGCGGAAGCCCGACATCCTGCTGCTGGCCGACCACTTCCTGCAGAAGTTCGCCGGCGAGCACGGCAAGCCGATCCGGCGCATCGCGACGCCGGCCATCGACATGCTCATGAGCTATCACTGGCCGGGCAACGTGCGCGAGCTCGAGAACGTCCTCGAGCGCAGCGTGCTGGTGTGCGAGGGCCAGGTGCTGCACGCGCACCACCTGCCGCCGACACTGCAGACCGCCGAGACGTCGGAGACGACGCTGGCGCAGCCGCTGCAGGAGGCGGTCGGGGCCTACGAGCGCGATCTGATCACCGACGCGCTGAAGAGCGCCCGCGGCAACCGCGCCCGGGCAGCGCGCCTGCTCCAGACCACCGAGCGCATCCTCAACTACAAGGTGCGCAAGTACACGATCGACTATCGCCGCTTCCGCGGCTGATCCAGTCGCCACGCTACTGCGGCGCCGACGCCCAGCACCACGCCGCCCGACAACACCACCGCGATGTGTCGAGGTCCGGCGCGTTCGACGCGAGCACGAGCGTCGCCGTCGCGTAGGGACGCCGCGGCCCATACCAGCGCGGGCCAGCGTCCAGCCAACCAGCGGGTGGGTGAGGTTGTCCCCGTCAGGCGGCCTGCCTGGCCGCCGTGATCGCGACACCGATGATCAGTGTCCCGCCGGCGACGCCGCTCCAGCCGAGCGTCTCCCCGAGCACGACCACGCCCAGCTGCGCGAGCAAGGCGCCCCGCGTCGAGGTGACGAGCAGCGCCCAGCTGCGGCGCGTGAGAACCCGGCCCAGCCTCAGGGCCGAGGAGTCCGCCGCGTGTGCCAGACGCCGTGCGGGCGCCCAGATCCGGGATAAGCCCACGTCGCGACCACTTCGCGCTTGTGGACGTCGACCACCGCCACGCCCCCGGTGCCCGCCATCCCGGCGTCGAACGTTGCGAACACGTGGTGGCCGTTCTTCGTGATCACGGCGAGGTCGCCGAACGTATTCGCAGGGCCGATCCGGACGCTGCCGTCGAACGCGAGGGCCTTGGTGTCGACGAAGGCCAGTGTGGCCGGACTCCCCCGGAGGCTGACGACGAGGGTCCGTTCGGAGGGCGTCAGCATCACCGACTCGGGTTGGACGCCGACCCGAACCGAGCCGGTGATGGTGTTGGTGGCAAGGTCGATGCGCTTGACCGTATCGTCAACGTCAGCTCCAACGACACGAAGTCGGCGCCGATCACGGTCATCCTGAACTGGGACGCGGGGCGCGCGCAGTGAGGGGACGCATCTGACGCCGGCGACCCGAGGCAGGCTGTCGTGGGCGGATCGGAGGATCCAGCGCGCTGCCGGAGTCGGGATGCGGTGAACGGGTGTGGCGGGCGTGTCCGTGACGACCTCCGTCGAGGAGATCGAGAACCCGGTCGACCAGCCGACGAACGCTTTCGGACTCAGCCCCGTGCGAGCATCGCCTCGACGTCGGCGAGGCTGGGGACGCCGGCGAGCGCACCGAGTCGCGTGCAACTGACCGCCGCGGCGGCGTTGGCGAAGCGCAGCGTCTGCTCGAGCGGCCAGCCGGAGAGCCGGCCGTGGATGAAGCCGGCGCGGAAGACGTCGCCGGCCCCGGTGGTGTCGATCGCATCGACGTGGAACGCCGGTGACTTGATCGCGCGATGGCCGTCGAGCGCCAGCGCGCCGTGCGTGCCGAGCGTCACGACCAGCAGCCCGTCGTGCTCGCGCCGCAGCGCGCGCAGCGCCGCCTCGGGGTCGGCGCGGCCGGTCAGCGCCGATGGCACGTGCTCGGCGAAGACGGGAATCGTCACCGCGGCGACGAGCGCCGGCGTTCGATCGGTGAGGCGATCGATGTCGCTGGTCACGGGAATGCCGTCGGCGCGGCCGCGCCTGGCCGCGGCGATGGCCGCCGCCTGATCGACGTCGTCGACGTGCAGCAGCCGGGCGCCGTCGATGGCGTCCTCGGGAATCTCGTGCGGCTGCAGCGCCAGCCGCTCGTCGCGATCCCACAGCACGATGCGCTCGCCGGTGGATTCGTCGACCAGGATGACGGCGAACTGGTTGGTGGCGCCCGCCTTGGTGAGGGCGCTGCTCATGTCGACGCGACGGTCCTGCATGGCGGCGCGCAGGGTGGCGCCGCGCTCGTCGTCGCCGGTGGCGCCGATGTACTTCGCCCGCCAGCCGAAGCCGGCGACGCAGGCCAGGGTCGTCGTCATCTGGCCGCCGCACGAGACCAGCTGCCGGCGGATGCGCTGCTTGGCGTGCGGGCCGCTCGGCTGCGGCGCGGCCGGCAGCAGGTGGACGAGGTCGACCGAGTTGGCGCCGATGCCGACGACGTCCCAGACGGGAGCGGCAGCCGGCCCTTGAGGTTCAGTCACAGCAAGGCCGTACAGACGAACAGGCGCAACCGGCCCGAGCCGGGTGCGCCTGTCAGATTCACGACAACGGGAGAGCTACCAGCGCGGTTCCCGGCGGCGACCGCCGCCGCCACCACCGCCGCCGCCGCTGCGATTGCCGCCGCGTCCACCACCGCCGCCACCACCACCGAAGCCGCCGCCACCGCCGCCGAAGCCGCCGCCGGCCGGCTTGGGCCGCGCTTCGTTGACCGCGAGGGTGCGGCCGCCGAGCTGGGCCTGGTTGAGCTCATCGACCGCGCGCTGTGCGTCGTCGTCGCTCGCCATCTCGACGAACGCGAACCCGCGTGCGCGGCCCGTGGCCATGTCGCGCATGACGCGCACGGAATCCACGGGGCCGATCTTCCCGAACATCTCTTCGAGCTCGGCTTCTCCCGTTTCGTACGGGAGATTACCCACAAACAGCCTACGACCCACGGTCCTGACTTTCCGGGTGCACGACAGATGCACCCTGCTGCCCCCCAAGGGGAGGGGGCTCAAGAGAACTCGCCCGAGTGGCCCTTCCACTCCAGCTCCTCCGACGTCGACGGGCGAGCCCTCAACGCAGGGTGCGGCTAAAGGCGGCAGTTCCTGACGCGTGCAGCCTACTGCAACTGCGCCGCCAACACAAACGACGTTTTTGGTGGGTGTTACGGGATACAGGGCCCGCAGCGCGTCGTGAAAGGCCGGTAAACATTCGACAGGGGAGGCATCCGCGCTGGGCGTTGCTCGTCGGGAGAATATCCCGATATCCCTCCTCCTTGGCGCGTCGGCAGGCGGGCGCATCGCCCGTCCAGGTGCAACGTGAACCCACCACCCGGGCCGGTTTAAGCTGGCGGGGACGGCACGCTGCTGCGCACGCGGTTCAGCGGCCCGATCTCGCTGCACCTCGAGAGTACGACCATTGCCAGCGCGACGGCGGCTCAGCGCCAGGAGCGAACGATCGAGGCGGCGCGGCGCGATCTGGCGTTTCTCCGCTCTGCGCTCGATCGCGCGGCGCTCTGACCGCGTGAGTGGCGTGCGGCTGGCCGGAGTCAGCGACCCGTCCGCGGCGGTCCCGGCGGCACCGCCCCCAGGCCGGGGCCGGTCAGCTGGCCGGTGCGCATGACGCCGTCACGGATGGTGAACACGCCAGGGAATCGCGGCTCCCAGGCGGCGCTCGCCGACGGCACGAACTGCCGCGCGTTGGCTTCGATGCCTGCGTTCCCCGGCACACGCGCCGCGATGCCGGCCGAGTGCACGAGCGATGCGCCGGGACACGTCAGGTCCTGCACGCACAGGAACATCCCGAACTTCTGCGCCGCGGCCGCCATCAGCATGGCGTGGCTCTGTCCTTTGCACGCCTTCAGCGCGACGCCGCTGTAGCCCATCTCCCGGGCCAGGAGCAGCGTCTCGAGATCGGTCAGCGACTCGTCGGCTACTACCGGACAGAGCTTCGCCGCCTCGTGCATCACGTTGGCGCGGTCCCTGGCCAGGTCGCGGGCGGTCGGCTGCTCGATGTAGAGGATGCGGGCGAAGCCCTCGGGCGTTGCCGCCTTCACCCGCGCCAGCAGGTCGAGCAGGTAGCCGACGTTCGGACAGCCCTCGTTGAAGTCGAGCAGGTACTTCCAGTCGACGCGCCGCGGCGCCAGGAGCCTGCGCACGGTGCGGTCGACGCGGACGATGCGGTCGAAGTCGGCCGCGTCGTTACCACCGTTCAACTTGATCTTGAAGCGCGTCAGGCCATCCCGCGCGATCCACTCCTCGAGCGTGTTCGGCAGTCCGTCGTCGATCCGCGCCGTGACGTCGACGGCGTCAATCGGGTCGCTCGCGCCGACTGAGTGGAACACCGGCGTCCACGCGCGCGGCACTGGCGGCACGTAGCGATCGAGGAACTCGCCCGCGAACGCGGGGCCGAGGTCGTTCGACAAGTCGCGGCGCATGAAGGCGGGGCCGTAGGTCTCGTAGCAACTCACGCCCAAGACCTTGCCGTAGGCATCGTGGACGGCGGCGTCGAACGCGCTCGCCACGACCAGCATGCACAGTTTCGGAATCGGGGCGGTCAGCCGTTGCGCGCGCGATGTCCCCGCGGCCGCCGACACGTAGATCGGCGAGAGAACCCGGAAGAGATCGAGCGGATGGCCGCTCTCGTCGCACGCCGCAATCCGACGGCGCAACTCGGCCGCGAGCGCCCTCATCGCGCCGAGGCTGACGTCGTGGGGCACCGACGGGAACGCCCAGGCGTTGCCCAGCGGCATCGACCCGAAGCCCCACGCTTCCTTCCCGTCGCCGGTCCGGACACGCAGGTCGACGTTGAGGATCGTGACGCGATCGACGGTGCGCCCGCCGAACTGGTACGGCGCGCGGTAGAGGTGCTCCTCGAACGAGTGCGCGACCTCGACGATCCGGACCTCGCGGGGGCGCGAGGCGCGGAGGGCCTGCGACCACGGGGCCATCGCCGCCAGCGACAGCGATTGCAGGACAGCACGGCGGGGGAGAGGACGCGTGGGCGCGGTCAGTGCCCCAGGCCTTGCTCTGCCGAGACGGCTTTCGCCAGCTCGCCGATCACCTGCTTGGCGTCGCCGAAGAGCATCAGCGTGTTGTCGGCGGTGTAGAGCTCGTTGTCGATGCCGGCGAAGCCCGGCTTCATCGAGCGCTTGATGGCCAGCACGGTCTTGGCCTTGTCGGCGTCGATGATCGGCATGCCGAAGATCGGGCTGCTCTTGTCGTGCCGCGCCGCGGGGTTGACCACGTCGTTGGCGCCGACCACCAGGCAGACGTCGACCTGCCCCATCTCGGGGTTGATGTCGTCCATCTCGATCAGCCGGTCGTAGGGAATCTCGGCTTCCGCGAGCAGCACGTTCATGTGCCCGGGCATGCGGCCCGCCACCGGATGGATGGCGAACTTCACGTCGATGCCCTTCTTGTTGAGGTGCTCGAACAGGTCGCGGACGCGGTGCTGGGCCTGGGCCACCGCCATGCCGTAGCCCGGGACCACGACGACGGTGCTGGCGTTGTCGAGGATCTGCGCCGCGTCCTCCGCGGTCGCGCTCTTGACGGCCTTCTGCTCGCCGGCGACGGCCGCCGCCTGGACCTGCCCGAAGGCGCCGAACAGCACGTTGGTGAACGAGCGGTTCATCGCCTTGCACATGATGATCGACAGGATCAGGCCCGACGACCCGTCGAGCGCGCCGGCGATGATCAGCAGCGGGTTTTCGAGCACGAAGCCCATCGCCACCGCGGCGAGGCCGGCGTAGGAGTTGAGCAGCGAGATGACCGTCGGCATGTCGGCGCCGCCGATCGGAATCACCAGCAGCACGCCGAAGGCCAGCGCCAGCGCGATCATCACCGGGAAGAGGAAGGTGCGGGTCGGGTCGTAGACCAAGTAGGCCCCGATGCCGATCGCGACGACCAGCAGCGCCAGGTTGACGAGGTTCTGGCCCTTGTAGGTGATGGGGCGAGTGGGGAGCACTTCCTGCAGCTTGCCGGCGGCCATGAGGCTGCCGGTGCAGGTGAGGTAGCCGAGGATCACCTCGAAGATGATCGCGCCCATGCGGAAGGGCGTCATCTCGGCGTGCCGGCCCAGAGGAAGTACTTGGCGGTCCCGACGAGACCGGCGGCAAGGCCGCCGAACGCGTGCGAGAGCGCCGTCCGTTGCGGCACCGCGGTCAGCGCGACGCGCGACAGCGGCACGCCGGCGATCGTGCCGAGGACCATCGCCACGAGGATCCACTCGTAGCTCTTGATCTCGTGGTGGAGCATGGTGCCGCCGACGGCGAGCACCATGCCGCCGACGCCCGCGGCCACACCCTTGCGGGCGGTCTTCGGGTCGTTCATCCACCGCAGGGAGAAGATGAACCCGATCGCCGACAGCAGGTACAGGGCCTGGATCAGGGGCTCCATCACTTGCCCGGCTCGCGCTTCTTGAACATCTTCAGCATGCGGTCGGTGATCAGGAAGCCGCTGACGATGTTGGTCATCGAGGCGAAGACCGCGACCGCGCCGAGCACCGTGCTGAGGGTCGTCTGCTGCTCGCCGGCCAGCAGCACCGCGCCGACGATCGCGATGGCGGAGATGGCGTTGGTCAGCGACATGAGCGGCGTGTGGAGCAGCCGCGAGACGCGCCGGATGACGTCCAACCCCAGGAAGGTGGACAGCATCAGCACGAACAGGCCTGAAATGAAGTCGAAGTGCATGGGAGAACCGCCCCGTCCGAGACCGGACCGCCCGGCATTCTACCCTGTCCGGCCGGGCCGCTCCCGAAGCAGCTCCCGAAGGTCCTCCCGGAGTTGCTCCCGATGGTCTGCCCGAGCGCCTCGAAAACGTCGCAGAAACTGCGGCGTCAGGCGAGACGGCGGCGGAGGAGGGCGCGGTTCACGGCACGGAGGACCTCGTGCCGGGTGCAGGGCTTGAGCAGCACCTCGTGGCCGTCTTCCCGAATCAGCTCGAGGCTGTCGTTCTCGGCGAAGCCGGTGCACACCACGACCGGCATGTCGGGGCGCATCTCGCGCACCCGCCGGTAGAGATCGAGGCCGGTGCCGTCGCCGAGCATCATGTCGAGCAGCACCGTGTCGAACTTCAGGTGGTCGCGGGTGAAGGTCTCGATGGCGCGCTGCAGCGAGGCGACCACCGTGACGTCGTACTGCTCGGCCGAGAGGATGATGCGGAAGTACTCGGCGATCGCCTCTTCGTCGTCAACGACCATGATCCGGGCCGGCTTCGGCGCCGGCGACGGCGACGGGACGGCCGGCGTGGACGCCGCGCTGCCGGCGGCCAGTGGCGGCGCCGACGCGGGTGCGGGGCTCGCCGGCTGCGGCCGCGATGTCCGGCCGCGCTGCGACAGCGCGTCGCTCTCGGCAATGGGCAGCGAGATCGAGACGGTGGTGCCGGTGCCGACGCGCGAATCGACCTCGAGATAGCCGCCGTGCGACTCCGCCACCATGCGGGCGATGGTCAGGCCGAGGCCCAGGCCGTGGCCCGGCGCACGGGTGGTGAAGAAGGGCTCCACCGCCTGGCGCATGACCTCGGACGTCATGCCCTCACCGCGGTCGGTGACGGCGATCCGGCACGCCGGCCCGGCGGCGCGCTCCACGCGGGACAGCTCGGCGACGACGATCGAGCCGGGCGGCGTGGCGTCGCGGGCGTTGGTGAGGAGATGGGCGATGGCGCCCTGCAGCTGGCCCGGATCGACGAGGATGGCGCCGCCGACACGGAGCCGCAGCTCGAGGATCCGTTCCGGACCCAGCGCCTCCTCGAAGAGCGGCAGCCACATGGCCAGCGCCTGATGCGTATCGAGACGCTGCACGCGCGGCGGGCTGAGGCGCGCGAAGGCCTGCAGCTGTCGAGCGAGCCGGACGCCCCGTTCGAGGCTGGACCGGGCCATCCGGACGATGGCGCTGCCCGAGGCGGCCGGATCGGCCAGGCGATCGATGCTGTTGGACAGCACCTGCAGGACGTTGGTGAGCTCGTGACCGATCACCGAGGCGACGCGGCCCAGCGCCTCGATGTCGCGCACACCGTCGAACCCTTCGGTGCGGACCTCCGGAAGTGACGGCTCCAGCCGGTCAGGGAGAGCGGAGGGCCCGATTGGCTCGGGCGACGGGGGCAGCATGGGGGGCCACGACACCGGCGAAAACCTCGAAAGAGGTGTCGACGCGGCGTCACGTCTCGGCGCGACGGACTGCAAGCGGACTGCCAAGCCAGTTCCGCACACGGCGCTCGAAGCCGTGTGCGGCACAAGCTCAGCATTACTTCAGTCTATCTCACGATATAGCACGAACGCGTCATGTGCAATGGCCTGCAACACGATCGTTGCGCACGGCTGCGCATGGGCTGGGTAAGTCCGTCGATCGGCAGACAAAGTCCCGACTCAGCCTGGATACTAGGGTCGTGGCCCACCCGGCTGGATCCGGCGGACCAGGCGCCAGGATTCCGACAATGGGGAGGCTGTTGCCGAGTCGGGTCGCGTGCCTGTGCGGGCCGGCGCGAGGAGGAACAGGGCTCCGGGCTGGCCAACCGTGATCGTCGCACCTTTCCACACCGACCAGTCGGGCATCCGGACGATATCGCCTTCGCGGGCGGCATCGTCGAACGCCGGCGTGGCGGTCAGGCCGGTCGCGTCGATGTCCTCGAGCGCGCCGAAGACCCGCAGGTCGCCGAGATCGGCGATGCGCGACGCAACCTGTAGGCGCCGAGGCCCATCGCCGCGCGCGAGCGCTCGCGAGGTGTTCACGCCGATGTCGCCGACGAAGGGCGCGACGCCGGTACCCGGGGCGATCGTCGCGTTGCGGACGCGGATCGACAGCAGGTTCGACTCGTTGAGGGGCAGGGTGTCGTAGGCGGCGGTCGGATGCGCGGCCGTCCGCCCCGAGGCCAGGCCGTCGAGCGCGGTCACCAGCGCCACGAAGTTCAGGCGCACGAGCGCCTGGTCGGCATCGGCGCCCGACAGTGGGCCGCTTTCGATCAGCACGACCGCGGTGCCCCAACGACCGAGGTTGTCGCCGAAGGCGCGGACCTCGAACTCGTCGCTGTAGCGCCCGACCTGGCCCGGAATCAGCGGCTCAAGGGCCTGGCGCACGAGGGCGGCGGTCTGCTTCGCCAGGGTTCGGCGCGGCGAGTCACTGCGGGCCGCGTCGTGCGCGACGGCGAGCAGCGAGATCGTGGCCGGCCTGGGCGGAGAACCAGCCGAGGTCTGGCCGTTCTGGTTGTGCAGGTTGAAGCCGAGCACCGGCTGCAGGCGATCGCGCAGCGCCTTGAGGGCGCGGCCCTCGGGTGTCTGCAGGTGCAGCGCGTCGCGGTTGATGTCGATGCCCTGCGCGTTGCGGCGGGTGTAGCGCTGCGCACCGTCCGGGTTGAGCATCGGCACGAGGTGCACGGTCAGGCGATCCTCGAGACGCTGCACCGCGGCGGTCTCGCGCTCTCGTCGGATCCACTCGAGCAGATCGAAGATCGCCGGGGTCGCCGACGGCTCGTCGCCGTGCATCTGCGACCAGAGCAGCACGTGGGTGGGCCCCCGGCCGACCGTCAGGTGCAGCAGGTCGCGGCCTTCGACGGAGCGGCCGACGACCTCGCGCGCCACCCGTCCGGCGGCGGCGTCGACCGCGCGCGCCGCGGCCGCGACCACGTCGTCGTGCGTCACGAGCGGGGCCGGTGGCAGCGAGACGTGGTGCGCATCCCACCACGCGGCAAGCGAAGCGGGGCCGAGCGCGCCTGCGGCGCCGCCCGAGTCCGAGCCGGCGCCCGCACCCGCCGCTGCGGCTGCTGGCGGAGTCGTGGCGGCTGGATGCCGGGCCGCGCACCCGGGCAGGGCCGCCACGCCGGCGACCAGCACGACGCGGAGGATCGACGTCCTCACGACGACGGCTGCCCGTACTTCAGCCGCACCATCGAGGCGCGCTGGCCGGGATGCGGCGCCAGCACGAACACGTTGTCGTAGTCGCCTTCGTGAAGGTCCAGCGTGTTGGGCCAGCCGAGCACCGTGAGCATCGGCGGAATCGTGTTGGAGTGGCCGACGACCACGACGATCGACGTGGGATCGAGGGCGCGCAGCCGCGCCACCAGCGCCGGGCAGGTCGCGCGCGGGCACCTGCTCGACGGTCAGCCCGAGCGCCGTCGCGAGCGGCGCCGCGGTCTCCCGCGAGCGCTGGTATTCGCTGGTGATGACGTGAGTGACGCCGGCGCCGCGCAGCAGATCGGCCAGGGCCTTGGCCCGGGCCCGGCCCTTCGGGCTGAGCGGCGTGTCGGGCGTCTGGTCGGCCTTCTCGGCATGGCGGACGACAATCACCGCCTGCTGCGCGGCCGCGGAAGACGCCGCCGTGAGCAGCACGGCGACCGCCGGGCCGAGAATCCGCGTGAACCGGGCACGTATGAGCATGGCACCTCGCCGATGGCGTCCTGGAAAACGGACACCAGTCCCGCCCGATGAGGCGGGGCGCCATTATAGGATCGCGGGATGCGGGTGCTGACGGCGGGACGATTGCTGCGGCTCGGAGCCGGCCTGGCGGCCGTCGGCGTGGCGCTCGGCGCGTTCGGCGCGCACGGGCTGAAATCGCTGGTGACGCCGGAGCGGCTGGCCGTGTTCGAGACCGGCGTCCACTACCACCTGGTGCACGCGCTCGCGGTCCTCGCGGCGGCCGGGACCGCCTACGTCGCGCCGCGGGCGGCGGCGCCACGCTGGGCGGGCGCACTCTTCGCGCTCGGGGTGCTGCTCTTCTCCGGCAGCCTCTACCTGCTGGTGTGGACCGGGGTCACCGCGTGGGGCGCGGTGACCCCGATCGGCGGCCTGTCATTCCTGGCCGGCTGGATCGCGTTGGCCTCGACGCAGCTGCCGCGCGACTGAACGCGGCCTGGGCCGCCGGCTGTGGCTAGGAACCGAGCCGGTTCACGACCTTCGCGGCGGTGAAGGTGATGCCCCCGTTCGTCGTCTCGGCCTCGATGCGCTGGCCGCCGCCATTGAGCTTGGCCTCGACGCGACGCCGCGAACGCTCCACTTCCTCGACCTGCAGGCCATCCACGCTCAGGCCGCCGTTGGTGGTACGACCGAGCAGCAGCGCCTTGGCGTCCGCCGGCACACGCACCGTCACGCCGCCATTCGTGGTTTCGACTGTCACGTCGCCGGTCACCGCCGCCAGCGCGATGTCGACGCCGCCGTTGACGGTCGAGGCCTTGACGTCGCCGCCGAGGCCGCGCGCGTTGATCTGGCCGTTGACCGTTTCCATCTGCGCCGAGGCGGTGACGTTCTCCACTTCGATCTCGCCGTTGGTCGTGTCGAGGACCACCTTCGTGTTGGCGGGCACCTTCACGTAGTAGCGAATCTCGGTCGAGTTCCCCCAGCCAGTCAGCGAGGGCCCACTGCGCTCGGCGCGCAGCTTCACCAGGTCCGCGGTGACCTCTTCCTTGAGCTGCAGCCGCTTCAGGAGGTCGGCGGCGCCTTCCTTGGTGGCGGCCTTGGCCACCTTGACCGCCTTCACCTCGACGGTCGGGCTCGTGCCGGCCACGACTTCGATGCGCCCATTGGTGGTCGCGATGTCGAGCGTCCCGCCGGGCGACAGCGGGAAGCTGCGGGTGACGGTCTCGGTCGCTTCCTCGCGGGCCCCGGACAAGGCAATGTCGCAGGCGGCGGTGAGCGACAGGGCGGCGACGAGCGGCAGCGCGGCGAGGGCCCGCAGGCGAGGCATCATCAGGCTCATGGTCGGTGTCTCCGCGTGAATGGGACGACGAAGCGGCCGCGAAAGTTCGGCGGCGCGCGCCTGAACCCCGGATCAGACTAGCCTTAAGGCATGCCCGACGTCGTGGTCGTCGGCGGTGGTCACAACGGCCTCGTCTGTGCCGCCTACCTGGCCAGGGCCGGGCTGTCGGTCACCGTCGTCGAGCGCCGCCACGTGCTCGGCGGGGCCGCCGTTACCGAAGAGGTCTTCCCGGGCTTCAAGTATTCCGTCTGCTCCTACGCCGTCTCCCTGTTGCGCCCGGAAATCATCCGCGAGCTGAGCCTCGCGCGTCACGGGCTGACCCTGCTGCCGCTGGACGGGACGTTCACGCCCCTGCACGACGGCTACCTCTGGCGGCCCGAGGATCCGCGGGCGAAGCACGCGGAGATCGCCAGGCACTCGCGCCGCGACGCCGACGCCTACGAGGACTTCACCACCACGATGCGCGACATGGCGACGTTCGCCAAGCCGCTGCTTGGGATGATCCCGCCAGACCCGAACGCGATCGACCTCCGCGGATTGCTCGATGCCGCCGGCCTCGGCCGGGCGTTCCGGCGGCTCGGGGCGCGGCGGCAGCACCTGCTGATCCAGCTGCTCTCGTCGAGCGCGCTCGATTTCGTCGAGCGTTGGTTCGAGAGCGAGCCCCTGAAGGCCACGCTCGCGGCGTCGGGGATCATCGGCACCTTCCTCGGCATCCGCTCGCCGGGCACCGCTTACGTGCTGCTGCACCACTACATCGGCGAGATCGACGGCGCCTTCAGGTCGTGGGGGCTGCCGCGTGGCGGTACGGGAGCGGTATCGATGGCGATCGCCGGCGCCGCGACCGAGGCCGGCGCCGTGCTGCGGACGTCCTCGCCGGTGGCGCGGATCCTGGTCGAGGGCAGCACGGCCGTCGGCGTTGTGCTCGAATCGGGCGAGGAGATCCGGGCCAAGGCGGTCGCCTCCAGCGCCGACCTGCGGGTCACGTTCGCGCGCCTGGTCGGCTTGGAGCAGCTCCCGGCGGAGTACGCCGGCATCGTGCGCGGCTTCCGCTTCCGCGGCGCGACCGCCAAGGTCAACCTCGCGCTCGACGCCTGCCCCGATTTCGCCTGCCGGCCGGGGCCGGGGCCGCACCTCGCCGGCGCCATCTCGATTTCCCCGAGCCCAACGTACCTCGAACGGGCCTATGACGAGGCGAAGTACGGCGCGCCGTCGACGCGTCCATACATGGACATCGTGATCCCGACGCTCACCGATCCGACGATGGCGCCGCCCGGACGCCACGTCATGTCGTGCTTCGTGCAGTACGCGCCCTACGCGCTCGCCGACGGCGGCGTCTGGGATGATGCGCGGCGGGACGCGCTCGGCGACACCGTCCTCGACACGCTGACGGAGTACGCGCCCGGCATCCGCGGTCACGTGCTGCACCGGCAGGTGCTGACGCCGCTCGACCTGGAGCGCGAGTTCGGGCTCAGCGAAGGCAACATCTTCCACGGCGAGCTGACCCCGGATCAGCTGTTCTTCATGCGCCCCGGTCCCGGCTGGGCGCGCCACGAGACGCCGATCCGCCGCCTCTACCTCTGCGGCTCTTCGGCCCACCCCGGCGGCGGCATCATGGGCGCCCCCGGCCGCAACGCCGCCCGAGTCATCCGCCGGGCCTTGCAGTAGGGCTCCCGGTGCATCTCCGGGAGCAACTCCCGATGTTGCTCCCGATGGTCCTCCACACCGGCTCGAAAACGTTGCGGTTTCTTCAACCTCGGAGCGGGGACGGCGGTCCAACTCCTCGAGGCATGCCCATGGTTTCATTCGCGTTCCGCGCGACCGCCGCGCCCTTGATCGCCGGCGTGCTCCTGCTGGCGCCGGCGAGCACCGCCCCGCAGGCCCGGCCGGTAACCCTCGACGACGTCACGATCGTCCACGTCCTCGACCGAACCGGATTCGGCGCCCGCGCCGAAGACGTGGCGCGCGTCCGCGAGCTCGGCTTGGACCGCTACCTCGACGAGCAGCTGCACCCCGATCGCCTGTCCGACGCCGAGGTCCGCGCCCGGCTCGCCGGATTCCAGACGCTCGCGCTCGATTCCTCGACGATCGCCACGCGTTATTACGCGCCGCTGCTACGCGAGCGCCGCGCCAACAGGAAGGACGGCACCGGCAAGCCGGCCGACGCCTCGGACGCGCGGGCCGAAATGGATCCGGCCGAACGCGCCCGCCGCCGCGAACTTCGCGAGAGCGTCCGCGTTCCGATGGACGAGCTCGGCGAGCAGAAGATCCTCCGCGCCGTCTACTCGCCGCGTCAGCTCGAGGAAGTGCTCGTCGACTTCTGGTTCAATCATTTCAACGTCTTCGCCGGCAAGGGCCCGGTGCGCGGCTACCTGACCGAGTACGAGCGCGACGCGATCCGGCCGCACGTCCTTGGCCGGTTCCGCGATCTGCTCGGAGCGGTGGCGAAGAGCCCGGCGATGCTTTTCTATCTGGACAACTGGCAGAGCGTTGATCCGCAGGCGGCCGAGGACATGACGCGCCGCCTCGATCGGATCGGCGACGGCGGCAGCGTCCGCGGCCGGATCGGGCGTCGGCGGCTCGAGCAGCGCACGGGCGCAAAAGCCACGCCGGAGGCGATCGCGCAGGTCAAGCAGCGGAAGCCGCGCGGCCTGAACGAGAACTACGCGCGCGAGCTGATGGAACTGCACACGCTCGGTGTCGCCGGCGGCTACACGCAGGCGGACGTCGTCGAGGTCGCCAGGGCGTTCACAGGCTGGACGATCCGCGGCCCGCGCCAGGGTGGCGGTTACGCGTTCGACGCGCGCCGGCACGCGAAGGGCCCAAAGACCGTGCTCGGGACGACGATCGATGCCGGCGGCGAGGGCGACGGCCAAGCGGTCCTGGATCTGCTCGCGGCGCACCCGTCGACCGCGACGTTCATCGCCACCAAGCTGGCGCGGCGCTTCGTCGCCGACGAGCCGCCGCCGGCGCTGGTGAAGCGCGCCGCCGCGACGTTCACCAGCTCGCGCGGCGATCTGCGCGCCGTCGTCCGCACGATCCTGACGTCGCCGGAGTTTCTAGGCGCCGAGGCGCGGCGGGCGAAGGTGAAGACGCCGTTCGAATTCGCGGTCAGCGCGCTCCGCGTGACCCGCGCCGAGGTCGCCGACGCGTCCGCGGTGGTGCAGCAGGTGCGCGCGCTCGGCATGCCGCTGTACTTCGCGCAGCCGCCGACCGGCTATGCGGATACGGCTGACGCGTGGGTCAACACCGGCGCGCTGGTCGGCCGGATGAACTTCGCGGTCGACCTGACGGCGAATCGCGTGTCCGGCGCACGGGTCGATCTCGCCGCGCTGACGGGAACGACCGACGTCGAGCGCGCCAGGACGTGGTTGACGGCGCACGCGCTCCGCGGCCAGGCGTCCGACGCGACATCGGCGACGCTGGCGCGGGGCACCGATCTGCCGTCGATTGCGGCACTCGCCCTCGGATCGCCGGAGTTCCAGCGCCGCTGACGACGCAGTTTCCGCAACGTTTTTCGCAGCCCAAAGCAGACCATCGGGAGAAACATCGGGAGCAGCATCGGGAGCGTTGTCATGATTTCGAGACGGGGTTTGCTCCGGAACGGCGGGATGGCGCTGGTCAGCCTCGGCTTCGCGCCCGGCTTCGTGACGCGGACGGCGGCCGCTGGCGCCAGCCGGCGCAAGGTGCTGATCACGATCTTCCAGCGCGGCGCCGCCGACGGCCTCAACGTCGTCGTCCCCTTCGCCGAGCGCGACTACTACGCGGCGCGGCCGACGATCGCGATCGCCCAACCCGGCGCCGGACGCGATGGCGCGGCGCTCGATCTCGATGGCTTCTTCGGCCTGCATCCGCGCCTGGCGCCGCTCCTGCCGCTGTGGCAGCAGCGCTCGCTCGCCATCGTCCACGCCTGCGGATCGCACGATCCGACGCGATCGCATTTCGATGCGCAGGACTACATGGAGAGCGGCACGCCTGGCGTGAAGAGCACGACCGACGGCTGGCTGAATCGCGTGCTGAAGGCGGAACGCCGGCCCGATGCCTCGCCGTTCCGCGCCGTCGCGCTCGGGTCGCAGCTGCCGCGGACGCTGCAGGGGACGGCCCCGGCGCTGGCGATGACCGATGTGAACCGCTTCGGTGTCCGCGGCGGCGCCGGCACGCAAGCGTCGTTCGAGGCCGAGTACGCGGCGGCGGCCGATCGCGTGCTGCAGCGCACCGGCCAGGACGCCTTCGACGCCATCCGCCAGCTCGATGCCGCGTCGCCCGGCCGCTACCAGCCCGAGAACGGCGCCGCCTACCCGCGCTCGCCGTACGGTCAGGCGCTGAAGCAGATCGCGCAGCTCGTGAAGGCCGACGTCGGCCTCGAGGTCGCGTTCGCCGAATCGACGCAGTGGGATCACCATGCGAACGAAGGGGGGGCCACCGGCCAGCTCGCCAATCGCCTGGCCGACTTCGCGCAGGGGATCGCCGCGCTGGTCACCGACCTCGGCTCGCGCATGCAGGACGTCGTCATCCTCACCATGTCCGAGTTCGGGCGCGCCATCGCCGAGAACGGCAACCGAGGCACCGACCACGGACACGCCAACGCGATGTTCATCGTCGGCGGCGCGGTGAAAGGTGGCAAGGTCTACGGCCGCTGGCCCGGGCTGGCGCCGGCGCAGCGTCACGAGCGCCGCGATCTCGCGGTCACCACCGATTTCCGCGACGTCTTCAGCGAGGTCGCGGTGCGCCATCTCGGCGTGAAGGACGCGCGCGCGGTGTTCCCCGGCTACGCGATCGACGGAACGCGCTTTCCGGGCTTCCTCAGCTGAGCGCCTGGGGCGCTCCCTCGGCTGGCGCGATCGCGGCCGCCGGAACCGGCGGCTTCCAATACCGCCGGGCCAGGCCGTGGTAGAGGCCCTGACACGGACCGACCATCCCGTACGCCACACCTGAGTAGGCGCTCGCGTAGTTGCCACCTAACACCGCCAGCGTCATCGACAGCGCGGCAACGCCGACGTAGACGAACGAATGGCCGATGAGCACCCGCGCGTCGTGCCGGCTCACTGGATCCGTCACTCGCCGCGACGCTCGCCAGTACATGACGGCGAACAACAGGAAGATCGCCGCGAAGCCGGCGCCATACACGAGCATCAACGTCATCATCTGATCGAACCGGATGAACGTCGTGCTCTGTCCGAAGCGCATGCCGGCCGGCCCGACGATGCCGGAGAAGAGGAACTTCAGCGGGTAGATGTAGGAGAGCACCACGAACAGCAGCGCGCCGTTCAGCCAGATGGTCGGGCCGTCCGAGCTCGGGAAGCGCTTGAACAGGTTGTGGTGCTCCTGCCACATCATCAGCAGGATCGCGAAAGTGACGGCGAAGACCGGCAGGCCCTTCATGACCTGCAGCAGCTCGTCGAACGAGTTGGGAACCTCGAGCGAGACGACGAGCAGGGTGATGGCGAAGCCGAACACGGCGTCGCTGAACGCTTCGATGCGTGTGACGTCGTGCTCGGCGCCGGCCATCGCGGCCTGATTCTAGCTCGACCGGGGCTCCGGACGAACCCGTAGCCCCGCTTTCACCACCAGCCCGCTAGCCCTTCGTGCGCTCGAACTCCTGCATGAACGACACGAGCGTGTCGATCCCCTCCTCGGGGAAGGCGTTGTAGATCGACGCGCGCAGGCCGCCGACCGACCGGTGGCCCTTCAGGCCGTCGAGGCCGGCCGCCGTCGAGGCCTTGGCGAACTCGCTCTCGAGCGCCTCGGACGGCAGGCGGAAGGTGACGTTCATGCGCGAGCGCGACGCCGGCTCGGCGTGGCCGCGATAGAACCCGCTGCGATCGATCTCGGCGTAGATCTTGGCCGCCTTGCGCTCGTTCAGCGTTTCGATCCCCTTCAGCCCGCCGACGCCCTTCAGCCACTTTGCCACCAGCCCCAGGATGTAGATCCCGAACGTCGGCGGCGTGTTGAACATCGACTCGTTCTCGGCGTGCGTGCCGTAGTTCAACATCGTCGGCAGCGACTTCGGCGAGCGCGCCAGCAGCTCCTTGCGCATGACCACCAGCGTCACGCCCGACGGGCCGAGGTTCTTCTGCGCGCCGGCGTAGATCAGCCCGTACTTCGGCACGTCGATCGGCCGGCTGAAGATGTCGGAGGAGGCGTCGCACACCAGCGGCACCGCACCCGAGTCCGGCATCGTCTGGAACTGCGTGCCGAAGATCGTATTGTTCGACGTGACGTGGGCGTAGGCGGCGTTGGCGTCCCAGCTGATCTCGGCGGCGTCCGGCACGCGCACGAAGTTGCCGTTTTCGGTGGTCGCCGCGATGTTCACCTTGCCGTGGCGCTTGGCTTCCTTGACCGCCTTCTGCGACCACGCCCCGGTCACGACGTAGTCGGCGCTGCCGCCCTCGGGCAGCAGGTTCATCGGCACCATCGAGAACTGCAGGCTGGCGCCGCCCTGCAGGAACAGCACCGCGTAGTCGTCGGGGATGCCGGCGAGTGCGCGGATGTCGGCCTCGGCGGTGTGAAGGATCGATTCGAACGCCTTCGACCGGTGGCTGATCTCGAGGATCGACATGCCGACGCCGGGCAGCGAGACGAGGTCGCGCTGCGCCTCCTCGAGGACGGGCTGGGGCAGGACCGCGGGACCGGCGCTGAAGTTGAAGATGCGTTGAACGGTGGTCGGCATGGACTGGCTCACTCCTGACACGGGATTACAGCGGAACGACTTGGAGATCGAGGACGTCGGGGCTGGCGCGCAGGCTGGCGAGCAGCGCGGCGTCGGGCGCCTTGTCCAGGTTGATGCGGGCGACGGCGGCGAGCGCGCCCTCGAAGACGATGTTCTCGGTCTCCTGCACGTTGAGCGCCCGCTCGCGCAGGTGGCCGAAGACGTGGGCGAGGACACCGGGCCGATCGCGGTGCCGGACCACGAGCATGTGCGTCGCCGGCGTGCGCCGCGCCAGGTTGACGACGTTCGGCACGCGCCCGGTCTCGGCGAAGGCGCGGACGATGCGGACCGTCTCGGCGGCGATCGCCTCCTGCGCCTGACTGGTCGACGCGCCGATGTGGTGCGTACCGTAGACGCCGGGCAGCTGCGCGACCGGATCGTGGAACGTCCCCGTTGCCGTGTCCGGCTCGTGCTCGAACACGTCGAGGCCGACGCGCAGGCCGCGCGTGCGCACGGCTTCCGCCAGCGCCGCGTGGTCGATCAGCTCGCCGCGCGCGGTGTTGAGCAGGATCGCGCCGGGCTTCAGCCGGGCCAGCACCGCCGGCCCGACGATCTGCCTGGTATCCGGCGACAGCGCAAGGTGCAGCGACAGCACGTCGCTGCGGGACGCGAGCTCGACGAGCGACGGCGCCAGGGTCACGCACAAGTCGCGTTCACCGTCGCCGAACCCCATCGCGGTGACCTCCTCGGCGGTCAACGTGTCGTCGCGTCCGTCGAAGCGCCGGCTCCACTGGATCACCGGCATGTCGAAGGCGCGGGCCCGGCGAATCACCTCGCGCGCGATCGCGCCGGCGCCGGCGATACCGAGCGTCTTTCCGGCCAGCCCGCTCGCCTTCGCGTAGAGCTTCTTGTTCCAGGTGCCGGCACGCAGGTCGGCGACGTTGTCGGCGACCCGGCGATCGATGGCGAGCAGCAGCGCGAAGGTCAGCTCGGCGACGGCGATCGCGTTCTTGCCGGGACAGTTCGAGACGTAGATGCCGCGCGCCGACGCGGCCTTGACGTCGATGGTGTTGTAGCCGGCGCCGGCGCGGACGACGAGCGCCAGGCGCCCGGCGTCGAGCATCGCCTCGGTGACCTTCGTGGACCGGACGACGAGCACCTCGGCGCCCGAGGTGCGGATCGCGTCGACGAGCGCCGCGTCCTTGAGGTCGGGCTGATACAGCACGTCGCAGCCGGCGGCCTTCAAGGCCGTCAGCCCGCTCTCCTCGAACGCATCAGCCACGAGCACGCGCATGGGGGGCCCTCAGCCCGGGCCGGCTGGCCCGGGGGGAACGCTCATGGTACATCGACCGCGTCCGCCGGCCGCGGCCGGACGGATTGTCCTAGATCAGGTGGGTGAGCAAGCCGTCGCGCAGCTTCGGCTCGAACCAGGTCGATTTCGGCGGCATGATGCCGCCCGCGTCGGCGATGGCGACCAAATCGTCGATCGTGGTCGGAAACATGGCGAAAGCGACCGCCGCCTTGCCACCGTCGACGAGCCGCTTCAGTTCGGCCGGGCCGCGGATGCCGCCGACGAAGTCGATGCGCTTGTCGGTGCGCTCGTCGCCGATCCCCAGCACCGGCGCGAGCACGAGATCGTGAAGACGCTGGACGTCGAGGCTGGCCACCGGGTCGGTGACGGCCGGCCCGCCGTCGAGCGCGACCAGATGCCACGTCCCGTCCCCCTGTGAACCTGGCAGATACATGGCGCACTCGCCTTTGCGGGCCACGTCGGGCCCGCCCGGACGCACCGACACCCGCGAGCGAACGTCCGCCAGGAAGGTGTCAGGCGAGCGTCCGTTCAGGTCCTTGATCGCCCGGTGATACGGCAGGATCTGCATGCCCGTGTCGGGAAAGGCGACGCCGAGGAATCCGCCCGATTCCCCGGTCTTCAACCGCTCGTCGGCGCGCGCCGCGCTGGCGGCGCGATGGTGCCCATCGGCGATGTAGAGCGCCGGCACCTCGCGGAACGCCTGGACGATCGCCTCGCCGACCGCCGGCTCCGTCCGCCAGATCGCGTGACCGATGCCGTCCGGCGCGGTGAACTCGTAGAGCGGCGCGGCCTCGAGGCCCGCGGCCACGGCAGCGTCCACGGCGGCGTTGCGTGCGTACGTCAGCAGCACCGGTCCGCTCTGGGCATGCGTCTCGATGATGTGCCGCGTCCGATCGTTCTCCTTGTCCGGCCGCGTCTTCTCGTGTTTCTTGACCAGGTCGCGCCGGTACTCGTCAACCGAGAACGCCGCGGCGACGCCGGTCTGGACGTGCCCACCCATCGTCAGGCGATACAGGTAGACCGCCGGCCGGGATTCGACTTCGAGCGACGACGCGCGCAGCGCCGCCTGCGCCTCGACCGCCTTCGCATAGACCGCGTCGGCGTACGGGTCGGTGTCGGGCGGCAGGTCGATCTCGGCGCGCGACACGTGCAGGAAGCTGAGCGCGTCGGTGGCCAGCGCCCGCGCCTCCTCGGCGTTCACGACGTCGTACGGAACGGAAGCGACGCGCGGGGCGAGACCCGCGCGGGGCCGGAGAGCAGCGAACGGACGAACGTCGGCCATGTCGGAAAGGGTGTCTGCGTAAACGCGAATGGTATCGGGGGAGCAGCTAGGGAACGCGGTCGAGGCTGACGATGGTGGTGCCGGTCAACGCCATCGCCCCGACACCGGGGATGGTGAACGTTCCGGAGAGGCTGGTGGTCATCTTGCTGGCCTTGACCAAGCCCCCCTTGACGTCCCAGTCGCTCGTGCCCCGTCCCGTGACCTGCATCTTGATCGTGATGTCGCCGCCGCCGCCCGGACCGGCCATCGTCGAGTCGACGCCGGCCGTGACGACCTGTTCGAGAGCGGCGATTTCGCCGCCGGCCGGCCCGGTCACGCCGGTCAGGGTGCTCTTCAACTCCCCTTTGAGCTGCGGCGGATCGCCCGGTAGTGGCAGCGGCATCGCCATGGCAAACGGCGCGGACACCGTCTCGCCGACCGCCATCTCCTGGCGCGCCATCAGGCCGAGCGCCTGCTTGAGCATGTCCTTCATCATCGCCGCCGGCATCGGGAAGTCGGGCGGCGGCGTCACGTCGATGACCTCGCCGCTCGCGTCGATTTTCATCGACAGCGTCTTGCCCTTGATCTTGGCGGCGGCCTCGGCCGCCTCGGGCGGCGCCGGCTGATCGTTGACGGTGACGTTCTGCGAGATGTCCTCGTAGGTCATGTCGATCTGCAGGGCGCCCTTCTCGTCCGGCGCGCCGACCGACTGGACGACGACTGTCGTGGTCTTGGCCTTCAGGTGCATCGGCCCGAGCGGCGAGCCCGCGACGGCCTCGGCCGGCTTCATGTCGAGGTCGGCGTCCTGGACGATGTTGAGGCGGACCGTCTGCCCGGGCGAGGGGCGGCCGCCGACCGTCACCTTCTTCTGCGCGACGGCCGGCAGCGCCGAGGCCATCGCGAACGTGAACGTCAGCAGCGTCGTGGTCACACCGCGGTGCAAGCGCATGCAATCTCCTTCGGGGCGGCCGCGCATCGGCGCTGGCGGCGGCGTCCCGTCCTGCCATCGTATCGCGCCGGCGCGGCGACCCGATCGGAATCAGTTGGTGGACGAGGCGTTCGGAGCGGCCACGGCACTGACGAACTGCTGATCCAGCTCGGCACGACGCGCGGCGAACGCGGCCTGCTCCGCGGCCGCGATCGGAGCCCCGGGCGGGTTGCGCTTCTGCTCGGCGACCGGATTGACGTGTCTTCCGTTGCGCAGCAGCTCGTAGTGCAGGTGTGCGCCCGTGACGAGCCCGGTGGCGCCGACGCGGCCGATGACCTGGCCCTGCGATACGCGCGCTCCGGCCCGGACGCCCGGCCCGAATGACGACAGGTGCAGGTAGCGGCTCTCGTAGCCGCCGGCATGGCGCAGCGTGACGGTGTTGCCGCCGCCGCCGGTGTAGCGCGCCGAGACGACGGCCGCGTCGGCGATGGCAACGACCGGCGCGCCCTTCGGCGCCCCGAAGTCGGCGCCGAGGTGCGGCCGCCGGATGCCGAGCACGGGGTGCAGGCGGCGGTACGAGAAGCCCGACGTGACGCGCGGCTCGAACTTGAGCGGCGAGGCGAGGAAGAAGCGCCTCAGCGACAGTCCCGCGGCGTCGTAGTAGGCAGGCTTCTCACCGGCCGGCTGAAAACGGAACGCGCTGAGCAGCCGTCCGGCGTTGGTGAGCCGCGCCGCGACGATGTCTCCGTAGCCGACGCGCGCCCCGTCCCGCAGCACCTGCTCGAAGACGGCTTCGATGACGTCGCCGGACTGCAGGTCGCGGTAGAAGTCGACGTCGCCACCGAACAGCTCGGCGATCCCGACCGCCAGGCCGACGTCCTCGCCCGCCCGCTCGAGCGCGGCGACGAGCGACGGGTGATCGCGATCGACGTCGCCCCGGATCGCGACCAGCGCGACTTCGCGACGGTAGGTCACGATCCCGGTGGTGAACCGCGCCGGCGCGGCGGCCCCGGCCGGCGCGAAGGCGGGCAGCACCTGCAGGAAGCGATCGGGATCGATGCGGTAGGTCAGCTCGCGGACACGGAAGTCCGGGCTCAGGGTCAGGGAATACGCGTGGTGGGCGCGCAGCTGCCGGGAGCTGAACGCGGTCTCGACGACGTCCAGGACGGCCTGGCGCTCCTCGGCCGGGACCTGGTGCCGATCCAGCACGCTGGCAAAGGTGTCGCCTCGGCCAATCGTGCCCTCCAGGCGCCGGCCGTCGTCCGGCAGGACGATGTCGGCGGTGCGCCGGGGTGCCGGCGCCGGCTCGCGGCAGGCGCCGGACGCGCCGCCGAGGCCGGCCAGCAGGCACGAAGACAACACGAAAATCAGGCCTGGTCGCATCGTTGGCGCGGGAGTGTAACAGGGTAAGCGTGGCCGGTCCCGCCTGACGTAGGATCGACGTGTGCCGGGCGGTTACCGCCCGGCGTTGTTCCACTTGTTCCTTGGACGGATGTGAGAGGAGTTTCGTGCCTATGGCTGCGCGCGTAAAGGCGCACGGGCCCAGGCGTCGGGCGGCGATTGCCGCGACGCTGGCCCTGACCGCGATCGTCAGTGCTCCCTTGCTGGAGACGACCCTGGCCGGCCAGTCGGCCGCCGCACCGGCGTCCGCCGGCGAGCCCCTCGACTACGACGCGATCTACCGCATCAAGGACGAGGCCCTCAGTCGCTCGCAGGTCATGGAGACCCTGAGCTACCTGACCGACGTGCACGGGCCGCGCCTCACCAACTCGCCGAACATGCGCGCCGCCGCCGGCTGGGCGAAGCAGCGGCTCGAGAGCTACGGGCTCGCGAACGTCGCGCTCGAGGCCTGGGGACCGTTCGGCCGTGGCTGGGTCAACGAGCGGATGGTCGCGACGATGACCGCGCCGCAGTCCTTCCCGCTGCTCGCCTTCCCGAAGGCGTGGACGCCCGGCACCGACGGTCCGGTCAAGGGCGATGCGGTGCTCGCCATCATCGACAAGGCCGAGGCGTTCGAGCAGTGGAAGGGCAAGCTGAAGGGCAAGATCGTGCTGGTGTCGCCCTCCCGTGAGGTGCCGGCGTTCTTCGCCAGCCCGACGCGGCGCTGGGAGGAAAAGGCGCTGACCGACCTCACCAAGCCGCCGATGGATCCGTCGCGCCGCGGCCGCTTCGGCGGCCCGGGCGGGCCGGGTGGTCCCGGCGCCACGACCGCCGACTTCCGCAAGCAGCGCATGGCGTTCCTGATCAAGGAGAGGCGCGCTGGCGCTGGTCGAGATGTCGCCCGGCGATCGCGGCGACAACGGCGCCGTTCGCGTTCAGGCACCGCCGGAGGGCGAGAACCAGCGGCAGACGACGGACGCGCCGGTGCTGCCGCAGATCGTCGTCGCCGGCGAGCACTACGGCCGGCTGCTGCGCCTCCTCGACAAGAAGATCCCGGTGGCGCTCGAGATCGACGTCAAGAACCGCTTCGTGGACGCCGACCTCAACTCGCTCAACGTGATCGCCGAGCTGCCGGGCGGCGACAAGGCCGACGAGGTCGTGATGATCGGCGCCCACTTCGACTCGTGGCACTCCGGCACCGGCGCCACCGACAACGGCGTCAGCTCGGCGGTGATGATCGAGGCGATGCGCATCCTGAAGGCGACCGGCCTGAAGCCGCGCCGCACCATCCGCATGGGCCTGTGGACCGGCGAGGAGCAGGGCCTGCTCGGCTCGCGCGCCTACGTGAAGCAGCACTTCGCCGACCGCGCCGACATGGTGCTCAAGCCGGAGCACGCGCAAGCTGTCGGCCTACTTCAACATGGACAACGGCGGCGGCGCGTTCCGCGGCGTCTACCTGCAGGGCAACGAGGCGGTCTCGCCGATCTTCGAGGCGTGGATGAAGCCGTTCGCCAGCCTCGGCATGAGCACGCTGACGATCCGGCCGACCAGCGGCACCGACCACCTGTCATTCGACGCGGTCGGCCTGCCCGGCTTCCAGTTCGTCCAGGATCCGCTCGAGTACCGCTCGCGCACGCACCACACCAACCTGGACGTCTACGAGCGCGCGATCCCGGACGACCTGGTGCAGAACGCGATCATCGATCGCGACGTTCGCCTACCACGCCGCGAACCGCGAACAGCCGCTGCCGCGCAAGCCGCTGCCGAAGCCGCAGCCGGCGACGACCCCGGGCCAGCGCCCGGCGACGACGCCGCCGCCGACCGCGGCCGGTTCGGCGCAGCGCTAGCACCCGCCCTCACGGGAGACGGCCGCCCGCGGTCGTCTCCCGTCGAATCCCACCCCGCGTCCGTCTCGTCACAAAGCTCCGCGCGAGACCCAACTCGCGTCGCTATGCGTGCGTCCAACCTCGCGTCCGGTCGATGTTCTACCGGAGCGCCCGGGCCCCTGACGCATGCCTCGATCGAGCCGCAAGCCCGCCGACATTCTGCAAGGCACGCTTGACGTGCTCGTGCTCCAGACGCTGGTCGCCGGGCCGGCGCATGGGCACACCATCGCGCACGTCATCGGGCATCGATCGGAAGACGTCCTGCAGGTCGAGCACGGCTCGCTCTACCCTGCCCTGCACCGGCTCGAGAATCGCGGCTGGATCGCGTCGTTCTGGGGCACGTCCGAGAACAACCGCAAGGCCCGCTACTACCGCCTGACGCCGGCCGGCCGGCGGCAGCTCGATACCGAAACCAGCCGGTGGGATCGCTTCGTGCGCGCGGTCAACCAGGTGCTGCGCCCGGCCGAGGACTGACCGATGTGGCTGCCGCGATGGATGGCGCGCGCCAGGTGGGATCGCGAACGCGCTCGCGAGCTCGAGTCGTACCTGGAGATCGAAACGGCCGACAACATCTCGCGCGGCCTGTCGCCCGCCGACGCTCGCGACGCCGCCCGCCGCAAGCTGGGCAACCTCACCCGCATCCGCGAGGAGATCCACGACATGAACGGCATCGGTTGGCTCGATCGGCTCACCGGCGACCTGCGCTACGCGGCGCGCACCCTCCGCGGCAATCCCGGCTTCGCCGCGGTCGCGATCGCCTCGCTCGCCCTCGGCATCGGCGCCAACACCGCGATCTTCCAGCTGCTCGACGCGGTGCGCCTGCGCAGCCTGCCCGTGGCCCGCCCCACGAGATCGTCCAGGTGCGCATCACCGGCGGCAACGGCGGCATGGGCATGGCGCCGCCCTGGGAAGGGCTGACCCGCCCGCAATGGTACGAGCTGCAGACCCGCCAGCAGGCGCTCGACCTCTTCGGCTGGGCGCCGACGTTCGCGCGCGTCGGAAGCGAGCTGCGGCCCGCGCGCGGCGTGATGGTCAGCGCCGCCTACTTCGACGTCCTCGGCGTGCGCCCTTGGCGCGGCCGCTTCTTCTCCCCCGCCGACGATGCCGCGGCGTGCCCCGCCAGCCGCGTCGTCCTCGGCTACGACTTCTGGCAGCGGGAGCTCGGCGGCCGCGATCTGGCCACCGACGCGTCGCTGCTGATCGACGAGCGGCCGCACGAGATCGTCGGCGTGGCGCCGCCCGGCTTCAACGGCCTGATGGTCGGCGACCGCTTCGACGTCGCGCTGCCGCTCTGCCGCCAGGCCGAGCTCCGCCGCGACGTGTTCGATGTCGTCGCAATGGGCCGCCTGCGCACCGGCTGGAACGCCGACCGCGCCACCGAGCATCTCCGCGCGCTCAGCCCGGCGCTGATGCAGGCCACGCAGATCACCGGCTACACCGAGGTCACCCACGAGCGCTTCCGTAAGTTCATGCTGGAGGCAGCGCCCTCCCCCAGCGGGCTGAGCCAGCTCCGCGCCACCTACGACACGTCGCTGTGGCTGCTGCTGGCGATCACCGGCCTGGTCCTGCTGATTGCCTGCGCCAACCTCGCCAACCTGATGCTGGCCCGCGCCACCGCGCGCGAGCGCGAGATCGCGGTGCGCCTGGCCATCGGCGCGTCGCGCCGCCGGCTGATCGCGCAGCTCCTGACCGAAAGCGCGGTACTCGCCGCGGCCGGCACGGGGCTGGCGCTCGGCGTCGCCGCGGTGCTCAGCCGCGCCCTCGTCGCGGCGATCTCGAGCGAGAACCAGCAGGTCGTCCTGGCTCTGGAGACCGACTGGCGGATCTTCGGCTTCGCGACCGCGCTCGCGGCGCTGACCTGCGCCATCGTCGGCGTCGTCCCGGCGATCCGGGCCACCCGCGGCGCACCGGTCGACGCGATGAAGAGCGGCGGCCGCGGATCGACGGATGGTCGCGAACGCTACGCGCTGCAGCGCGTGCTCGTGGTGGGGCAGATCGCGGTGTCGCTGGTGCTGCTGGTCGGCGCGGCCCTCTTCGTGCGCAGCTTCTACAACCTGATCACCTTCGACGCCGGCATTCGCCAGCAGGGCATCGGCGTCGTCTTCGTCAACTTCGAGCGGCTCGACATCGCCAGGCCGCGGGTGCTGCCGTTCACGGGCGAGCTGTTGACTGCGATCAAGCGAGTGCCTGGCGTCGAGAACGCCGCCTCCACGACCTACGTGCCGCTGATGGGCGGGACCTGGGCGATGGGCGTCAAGGCCGGCGCCGCCGATCAGAGCACGCCGGTCGCCTGGGTCAGCCCCGAATATTTCGCCACCATGGATCGGCGGCTGCTCGCCGGCCGCCTGTTCGATGGCCGCGACACGGCGACGTCGGCGCCCGTCGCGATCGTCAACGAGGCCTTCATGCGCGTCTTCTACCCGGGGCAGGCGGCGCTCGGCAAGACGCTGATGACGTACGCGGAGCCGGGCTATCCGGAGACGCACTACGAGATCGTCGGCGTGCTCGCCGATGCCCAGCACGCCACCTTGCGCGGCGAGGCGCCGCCTGCCGTGCTGGTGCCCGCGGCGCAGTTCCCCGATCCGCAACATGGCGCCGCCTTCTTCGTGCGGGGCGCCGACGCCGAGGCGGCCACCGCCACCGTCAAGCGCCTGCTCACGCGCCTCCATCCGGGCATGCGCGTCGACTCGATCATCCTGGAGCGGCGCGTCCAGGAGTCGCTGGTGCGCGAGCGGTTGATGGCGCTGCTCTCGGGCTTCTTCGGCGTGCTCGCCGCGCTGCTCGCCACGATCGGCCTCTACGGCGTGATGGCCTACGTGATGCAGCGGCGGCGCAACGAAGTGGGCATCCGCCTGGCGCTGGGCGCGCAACCCGGCCAGGTCGTGCGCATGGTGATGCTCGAAGCGGCCGTGCTGGTCGGCGCCGGCGTCCTCGCTGGCGGCGTGCTCGCCGTGCTGGCCGGACGCGGGACCGAGTCGCTGCTGTTCGGCCTGTCGCCGACGGACGGCGTCACGTTCCTCATCGCCGCGGCGCTGCTGGCGTCGATCGCCCTGCTCGCCAGCGCGCTTCCGGCGCTACGCGCCTCACGGGTCGACCCGATGCTCGCCCTGCGGCAGGATTGAAGCGGCCGCCCGGTCAGCGCAGCGCGAGTGTCACGACAGTGCTGCGATCGAGGTCAATCGCGCGAACGGCGTGGTTGTTGGCGTCGGTGACAAACAGCGTGCGACCGGCGAGGCTCAACCCGCCCGGCTCATCGAACTGTGCCCGATCGAGGCGGCCGTCGGCGAGGCCAGGGCTGCCCGTGCCTGCCAGCGTCTTTACCGTGCGTTTGACCGGATCGAGCACCTTGATGCGGTGGTTGTAGGTGTCCGCGATGTAGACCCGATCGCCGTCGGTGGCGATGCCCTGCGGGTGCTGTAGACGCACGGCGTCGCCGGTGCCGTCCGTGTCGCCGAAGTCGAACAGGTTGCCGCCGGCGAGCGTCGCGACGGTGTTCTTCGGCGGCAGATCGACGCGGCGGACGATGTTGCCCTCGGCGTCGGCGACGTAGATGGTGTCGCCGGAGATCGCCAGCCCGGACGGCTGCGTGAAGGCGGCTTCGGCGATGGCGCCGTCGACGCGAGCTTCGGCGCCGGTGCCGGCGTAGGGCCAGGCCAGGCCGCGCGCGGTGTCGATCATCCAGATCTGGTGAACGCCGGCCATGGCCACGAACAGCAGGCCGCGCCAGACCACCAGGCCCCATGGCGACACCAGCGGCGTCTCGCGCGCCGCGCCGCCCTCGCCGCCCCACGAGCCTTGCTCGCCGGTGCCGGCGATCGCCTTCACCCGCCGCTCGATCAGGTCGGCGGCGCGGATCGTGTGCGTGCCGCGATCGGCGATGTAGAGCGTGTCGCCGGCGATCGCCAGACCCTGCGGCGATTCGAGCTCGGTGTCCTCGAAGGCGCCGTTGGCGAAGCCCGCCATGTCCGCCGAGCCGATGACGTCGCGCACGGTGCCGTCGAGCCCGCAGACGAGCACGCGATGGTGGCCGGTGTCGGCGACGAACAGGCGCCCTTTCGCCGGATCGGCCAGCACCGCGCCGGGATAGCGCAGCGTCCCGCCGTCGATGCCGGCGCGGAGCGCGGCGGGCGGCTCGTGGCCGATCGCCTCGATCGGGTCACGGTTCAGCTCGCCGCGCTCGTCGAACACGGCGATCACCGCCGCGATCACCTGATCGAGCTCCGCCATGTGCCCCTCGCCGGACACCGACGCGACCACGTAGCCGGCCGGATCGATGAGCACCAGCGTCGGCCAGGCCCGCACCGTGTACTCGCGCCAGATACGGAACTCGGCGTCCTGCGCGACCGGATGATCGATGCCCAGCCGATCGAGGGTGCGGCGCAGGTGATCGACGTTCTTCTCGTGCTCGAACTTCGGCGAGTGCACGCCGATCACCACCAGCTCGTCGCGATACTTGCGCTCGAGGTACGCCAGGTGCGGCACCAGGTGCAGGCAGTTGATGCAGCCGTAGGTCCAGAAGTCGAGCAGCACGACCTTGCCGCGCAGATCGCGCAGCGACAGCGGCCCGCGCGTGTTCAGCCAGGCGGCTGCGCCGCGCAATTCCGGCGCATGAATCGGTTCCATCGGCGCGTCGGACATGAGAGCTCGGAGCGCAGGCAGCAGACCGGCCGGGTCTGCGATCAGGACGTGGCGCGGCTGGTTTCGGGAGCGCGGCCGGTTTCGCGGGCGAGCCCGTGCAGGAACGCGGCGCGCTCGGCGGCGTCGGGACGGGTCAGCAGATCGGCGACCGGGAACGGCAGCCGCCACGTCCAGTTCTCGGTGCCGACGGTGCCGGGCACGTTGATCCGATCGCGCCAGCCGAAGATGTCCTGGATCGGCAGCACCACGAGGTTCGCGCCCGATCGATAGATGGTGGCCAGAAGCGCATCGCGCAGCCTGTCATCGAACGGCGAGTCCGGCGTGAAACCGGCGCCTGCGAGATCCGGCACCTTCAGCGCCTCGACGCGCTCCTCGCGCGGCGCGGTGTCCCACCATTCAGCCAGGCTCTCGGTGTCGTGCGTGCCGGTGGTCGTGACCGACAACGCGGCGTACTGTCGCGGATCGAGGAAGGGGTGCCCGGGCGTCTTCCAGGCGCGCTCCCAGCGGAACACCTTGTAGCCGGGCACGCCCAGTTCCCTCAGCGACTGGCGGAGGAAATCCGGAACGGTGCCCAGATCCTCGGCGAGGATGGCGGCCCCGGAACCCTGGAAGACCTGCATGATCTTCCGCCCGAGCGCCTTCTGCGCCGTCGGATCCTCGGGCGTGAAGCGGCCGACGCCGGCCGCGTCGCGCACGTAGGTGCGGTAGAAGCCGATCACGTGATCGACGCGATAGCCGTCGTAGAGCTCCATGCCGCGCCTGGCCCGGGCGCGGAGCCAGCCGAAGTCGTCGCGCTCGACGCAGTCCCAGCGATACGCCGGCAGGCCCCAGTCCTGGCCTTCGGCGCTGAACGCGTCGGGCGGCGTGCCAACGGACAGCTCGCAGTCGAACTTCTCCTGGTGCTGCCAGACGTCGGCGCTGTCGGCGCCGACGACGAACGGCAGGTCGCCGAAGAACCGGATCCCCGCCGCCGCGCGTGCCGCCTGCCACTGCGCGTCGGCGAGCCACTGCAGGTAGGCGTGGAAGCGGATCTCGCGCTTGAGGCTTCGCCGGGCCACGGCCAGCGCCGAGGGCTGGCGCGTGCTCAGGCCGTCGGGCCAGTCCCACCAGGGCTGCGACGCGAACCGATCGCGGAGCGCGCGGAACAGGACGTAGTCGTCGAGCCAGTCGGCCTCGCGCTGCATGAAGCTGGCGAGGTCGGCCGCGCGCGCCGTGTGCCGCCGACTGCGTTCGTGCTCGAAGCGGTCGAACGCGACGCGCAGCGCCGCCTCCTTCACCTCGCGGACGGCGTCGTAATCCACCTGCGACGACTGCCGCAAGGCGGCGAGCCGGTCGTGCTGATCCGGCGACAGCCGCTCCACGCCGCCCGCGGCGACGAACTCCGGCACGTCGGCCAGCCGCAGGTAGATCGGATCGATCGCCATCGCCGAGACGGTGGCGTAGGGCGAGTGATGCCCTGACGGCGCCAGCTCGTTGACCGGCAGCATCAGCAGGAAATCGAGGCCGGCGCGGCGATGCCACGCGGCGAGGGTCACGAGGTCGGGGATCTCGCCGATGCCCCAGCCCTCGTCGGACGCGGCGGAGAACAGCGGCAGGAGCACGCCAGCGTGGCGTTCGCGAGGAAAAGAGGCTGCCGAACTGGTCACCGTGGTCCCTGATCCATCTTGTCAGATTCCATGGCGGTCGCAGCGACGATCCGTTCGATGCCGCGCGCGAACGGCTCCGGCTCGACGAGCAGGCTCACGACGAGCCACGCCTCGCTGGGGAAGTCGTAGAAATACCCGGGCTGCACGACGACGTGATGACGCTCCAGCAGATCGAGCGCGAGCGCTTCTTCGCTCCCTGTCGAGGGCACGCGCAACACCGCTGTCCAGCCGCCGGCTGGCTCGAGCAGTTGGATGGCGGGGGACGCCGCCAGGTGACGTCGCAGTGACGAGAGGTTGTCCACGACGCGCGCGCGGATCTGATCGCGCACCGCCGCGCCGCGGGCGAGGATCGCGGGCAGCGCGGCCTGGATGGGCGTCCCGACCGACAGGAACGAGTCGCCGACCAGCTCGAGGCGATCCAGCAGATCGCGCGCGTCGCGGTCCGGGCCGGCCACCGCCATCCACGCCAGCTTCAGCTGCGGCAGCCCGACCGCTTTCGACAAGCCGCCGAGCGACACCGTGAGGCACGTCGTGTCGGTCAGGACGGTCGGCGGGTGACCGCTCGCCGCGGGCAGCCGGTAGTCCACGAAGACCTCATCGGCGATGAGCGTCAAGCCGTGCGTCGCGCAGCAGGCCGACAGGGCGCGGACGTCGGCGCTCGACAGCACCGTGCCCGTCGGGTTGTTCGGGCTCACCACGATGACGGCGCGGGTGCGGGCGGTGACACGGGCAGCGATGGCGTCGGCGTCGTAGCTCCAGCCGCCGTGCGGATCGAGTGGATAGGGCACGGCGCGCACCGCCTCGAGCCCGCTCAGGATCTCGAACAGCGGGTAGCTGGGGACCGGGACGAGCACCTCGTCGCCGGGATCGCACAGCACCTTGAACAGGAACGCGTAGGCCTCGCTCGTGCTGGCAGTCAGGACGACCCGGCCGGGATCGACCGCCGCGCCATGCCGGCCGAGCTCGGCGCGGACGGCCGCTCGGGCCGCGGGGAGGCCGCGCGGATCGGGGCCGTAGTCCAAGCCAGCCGGGCCAGCGAGCGGGGCGAGAAGATCGTCGGGATAGTGCAAGCCGGCCCGGGTCGGGTTCGAGCCGGTCAGGTCAATCAGCGGAACCCCCTGATTCTGCAGGGCATTCCGCACTGCCGATAGCCGATTGAGGGCGAGGCCGGGGACCCGGTGCGACCGCAGCACGGGTGCTACAATACCGCTCTCCCCGCCGGGGGTCCGGGGCACCGCTCGCCCCTTGCCCTCGCAGTCTGGACGATGTCGACCAGGATGGTCCCCGCCTGGCTCGGCCTCGCGTGCGCGGTGACGGCCGCGTGTACGGAGGCGCCGACGAGCCCCACCTCCCCTGGGGGCGGAGCTTCGCCCGGCGCCAGCGCTTCTACCACATCGACCAACAGCGCGACCGCTACCAGCAACCCCAGCACCTCTGCGACGCCGGCCCCGGGTCAGTTCACCGGGATGTCGCTGCGCTTCCACGGCAACCCGACCGCCGAGGTGGATCGCGTCAAGGTGCCGATCGATCCGCAGGTCGCGGCCGACCTCGGCGGCGATCTCACGGTGGAGTTCTGGCTGAAGACCGAACCGGCCGCCAATCCGTCCAGCTCGTGCCAGGCCGGCAGCGACGGCTGGACCTACGGCAACGTGATCCTCGATCGCGACGTGTTCGGCACCGGCGACTACGGTGAGTACGGCGTGTCGCTCTCGGGCGGACGCATCGCCTTCGGCGTCGGCCGCGGTGGGCGGCAGCAGACCATCTGCGGGCTGATCGACGTCGCCGACGGGCGCTGGCACCACGTCGCGGTGACGCGGCGCGGCACCGACGGCGTGATGCGCATCTACGTCGACGGCACGGAGAGCGCGCAGGGCGTCGGCCCGGCCGGCGACATCAGCTACCGCGACGGACGCCCGACCGGCGTGTCGAGCGATCCGTTCCTGGTCGTCGGCGCGTCCAAGGCCGACGACGGCGCCAGCGGTCACGGCTTCTCGGGCGCGCTCGACGAGCTGCGCCTCTCCTCGAGCATCCGCTACTCGTCGCCGTTCGATCGCCCGATCGCGCCGTTCACGGCCGACGCCGAGACGGCGCTGCTGTTCCACTTCGACGAAGGGCCGGCCGGTCCCTGCCTCTCGAGCGTCGTCGACACGTCGGGACGCGCCACCCACGGCCAGTGCCGCCACGGCGGTTCGACGACGCCCGGTCCGCTCTACGAGGCCGACGCACCGTTCCTGCCGCCGCGGCAGAAGACCTGGCTCCTCGGAGCGGACGGTCAGCCCATCGCGCTCGTGCCGGCCGACGGCCCGGGCTCGCCGACGCCGGCGCCAACGCCGGGCGAAGGCACGCCCGGCTCACCCTCCGAGCCGCCGCCGACGCCAAACATCCGCTGACAGCGCAGCGCCGCCTGGCGGCGCGCCCAGCGCCGCGAGTAGCAGCCGGCACGCCGAGAGGGCGGCCAGACCAAACGACTCCGGAGTCGTCTTCCTTTACGGCAGTAATGCGGTCGCCGTGGCGTCCGTGCCGGCGCTCCAGAACTCCGTGTTCGCGTTCCAGTAGAGCGCCCGCTCGACGGCGATCGGCACCGTGCTGGTGACGACCGCGCCGAAACGCTCTTCGTTCAGCTCGGACACCGTGGTGCCCGGCCCGATCCCGACACTCAGGCGCGAGTTGGCTGGCACCGTGAACGTCCTGGTCACCGGGACGTCGACCTCGCGGATGAAGTCGACCGTCACCGTCGCCACGGTGTTCGTGTTGTTGGCGAGCAGGATGAAGCTGTTCGCCGACTCGAACCGGCCGGTCTGGCCCTCGGCCAGGCCCCACCTCGTGCCGGCGGCGGTGACGCCGAAGGCGTTGTGCGCCTCGAACCACAGTGGCGGAGCAAAGGGCCAGTACTGCGCCCGCTCCACCACCACCGGAATGTTCGACAGCACGCGAGTCGCCACCGCGGCGTTGTCCAGCGCCGGCGAGCCCTCCGACTCGATGTTCACCGTGATGCGGGCGTTGGCGAGGACTGTCTTGTTGCGGGTCACCATCGCCCCAGTCTCGGTGACGTAGGTCAAGGTGACGTTCGCGACGCTGGCGTTGGGGTTGGCGATCAGCACGAACGTCTCGAAGAAGCGGCCGGTCGCGCCCTCGGCCAGGAACCACTCCGTCGACGGCGCCGTGACGCCGGCCGATTCGTGGCCGGCCTTGAACAGCCGATCCGGCGGCAAGCCGAAGTACATCGCCCGCTCGGCGGCGCCCGGCGCGTCGAGGAAGGTCACCTCGATGCCGAACGACGCGTTCGCGAGCGCGGCAATCGCGCCGCAGTCCACCGTGCGGCGCGACAGCGGCGCCAGCGTGAACTCCTGCACGATGGGACCGCCGCTCTCACGCAGGAAGCGGACGCTGGCCCGGTTCTGTGACGTGCTCGGATTGGTCAGCAGCACGTAGGTGAGGAAGAAGCCCTGCGAGCCCTCGGCGAAGAACCAGTTGCTGGCCGGGCCGGTCAGCGCTTTCTCGGTGTGGGCGCCGTAGTTGCTCTGGTCCCACTTCATCGTCCGCTCGACGACCACTTCCTGATCCGACTCGATGATCGTCGCGAACGACGAATTGCTCACCGACGCCAGCTGGCCCGGGTTGATCGTCAGGCGGCGCCGCGGCGCGACCGTCACCGGCCAGGTGACCGTCGTGGCGGTGTCCTTGAGGAAGCGCAGCACGACGGTCGCCGGCTGGCTGCTGGGGTTCATCAGCGACACGCTGGTCTCGAAGAACGCCGAGCTCGCGCCTTCGGCGAGCTGCCGCGTGAACGCCTCGAAGCCGCGCGGATGCGTGCCGGCGGCGATCTCGGCGGCATTGGCCACACCATCCCCATCGGGATCGCCGGCCGCGCCGTTGGCGCCGACGCCGCTGTTGGGATCGAGGCCATAGCGGAGCTCGAGCTCGGTGCTGATGCCGTCGCCGTCGGTGTCGGCCGTGACCGGCAGCAGCCGGCGGATCTCGCCGCCGTACTTCACGACGTAGATCTCGCCGTTGGCGTCGATGTCGATCGAGCTGATGTTGCCGGCGGAATTGAAGGCGGCGGTGTGATCCTGGAAGTCTGAGGCCGTCGCCTCCCGCGTCGTCGGATCGATGGCCAGTGCGATCGAGGCAATCCGGCCGGAGATGTAATCGGCGTAGAAGTAGCGGCCGCGATAGGCGGCGCCGAGCGCGGTGCCGCGGTAGACGTAGCCACCGGTGATCGACGTGCTGTTGTTCGAGCCGAATCCGTCGGAATACTCGTGTATCGCATCGATCAGCGGCAGGAAGGCCGGAGTCGTGCCGGCGTTGTAGTCGTGGTTGCCCTCGCGCAGACGCCACCCGTAGTTGCGTCCGCCGAGCCTGGCCGGCTCATAGTCGATCTCTTCCCAGAGGCCTTGGCCGACGTCGCCGATCAGCATCGCGCCGGTGCCGCCGAGCCAGGTGGGATCGAAGGTGAAGCGCCACGGGTTGCGCAGGCCGAACGACCAGATCTCGTCGAGCGTCGCCGCCGCCTGCGCGGACACGCCGACGAACGGGTTGTCGGCGGGAATCCGGTAGCCGCGCGTGTCGGCGTCGGGCACGCCGACGTCGATGCGCAACATCTTGCCGAGCAGCGTGGCGGGCCGCTGCGCCTGGTTCTGCGGGTCGCCGCCGTTGCCGCCGTCGCCCATGCCGATGTACAGGTAGCCGTCCGGGCCGAACGCGATCTTGCCGCCGTTGTGATTGCTGAACGGCTGGCAGATGGCACGCTGCGGCGACGACGAAAAGGCGTCGCAGCCGTTGGCCGTGGCCATGTCGGGCTGCGCCGGCCACAGCAGGTCGAAGCGCGAGTTCGGATCGGCAACCAGCGGGTTGCCGGCCGACCGGAGGAAGCGCGCCACGACCGTGGCGCCGTCGCCGCTGCGGGTGAAGTTCACGTAGAACCGGCCGGTGCGCGCGTAGTCGCCCGGGAACGCCAGGCCGAGCAGGCCGCGCTCGCCGCCAGTCGCGATCGACGACGTCAGGTTCAGGAAGTTGGTGCCCTGCAGCACGCCGTTGCGGATCACCCGGATCAGCCCGCCCTGCTGCACGACGAACTGCACCGCCGGATCCGACGGATCCTGGACCATGCCGACCGGTGAGCTGAGGCCGCCGACGTAGGTCGCGGACTGAATCGACGGAAGCTGCGCCGCCGCCTGGGCGGACGCGAAGAGCAGCAGACCGGCGACGGCGGGCACCAGTCGGACACGGAAAAGACGCATGCGGGGACCTCCGATTGGCCGCTTGGTGCATGAGCTGTTCCATGCACGAGCCGAGTGTTTATCGTCCCCCCGAGCTCAGCTCGACAGGCGCGACCGCGCAATCGACGGCCCGAAACGAAAAAAGGGGAAGGCCATGGGCCTTCCCCTGGGAAGCCGCCCCCCAGGGATGGGCGGCGGTCGTACCGCGACGTCGTTGGCGGGCGGAGACTGACGAGGTAGGTGCGCGCGGAATCGGGGGCGGCGCCGACGCATGGCGGCATGGGCGGCCCGCCATGGATCAAGACACCCGATCATCGGCAATCGGCGGAGCGACTGAAGCAGACGAGGGGTTCTACAGCCGTTCGGAAAGCCAGGCGACGTGGGTGCCGAGATAGCCGTCCACGAAGCCCTTGAGGGCGGCGCTCTCGCGGCGACCGCCGGTCACGGCCTGCAGGAAGGCGTGATTGGCCTGGTCGAACACCTTGATCGTGACATCGCGTGTGCGGGCGCGCTCGAGGGCGGCCTGCATCCGATCGCGATGGACGCGGGCCGGGACGATGGTGTCGAGGCCGCCGTAGAGGACCAGCACCGGGCAGTTCAAGGCTTCCAGCGCCGGCGCCGGGTCGTAGGCCAGGATGTGCTCCCAGTTCCAGCGCAGGTTCTCGAGCGACGGCGGCGGGTTGACGTAGGACAGCCAGCCCTCGCGGGCGCCGGCGACCATGGCGCCCTGCAGGGCGTCCCAGCCCTCGCCGGTCCGCGCCACCTCGAACTTCTGGTCCATGAAGGACACGGCGTGGGCGATCAGCTCCGGCGCGAAGCCGTCCGCCGCCAGCTGGTAGGGCACGCGCAGGCGCTCGTGCTCGACCGGCGTCATCGCCGGCGCCGACTCCGCGATGATGAAGGCGACGTCGGGCGCCCGCTTCGCGACCAGCGGCGCGATCCAGCCGCCCTGGCTCATGCCGTGCAGCCCGACCCGGCGCGGGTCGATCCCGGGACGCGCCTGCAGCAGCCGCACCGCGGCGTGGGCGTCGTCGGCCAGGTCGTCGAACGTCGCCGCCGACCAGCTGCCGGTCGATCCGCCGGTTCCCCGTTTGTCGTGGATGAGCACGGCGATCCCGGCGCGCGCATACATGTCGGCCCACGGCCACAGCGCGTCGCGGGTGGCGGCGCCGGAGCCGTGAATCATCACGACCGCGGCGTGCGGGCCCGGGCGCGCGGGTACCAGCAGCGTGCCGGACAGGTGGACGCCGCCGCTCTCGAAGCCGACCGTCTCGGCCCGGTATGGATGGCGGCGAACGCCGAGCGCCGTGTCCTGCCCGCGCCACGACCACTTGATGCGGTCGACGGCCTTGCCGGACGCGGCTGGCACCTCGATCTTCAGCTCGATGGGATAGCCGGAGCCGAGCGACGGCCCGCCGATGAGCGTGCGATCGTCGAGGGCGAACAGCGCGCCGACTCGGCCGCGGTCCTGGTCGACGTAGATCAGGCCGCCCTGTGAGCGGGCGACGAGGACGTGGTGCCCGGGCTCGAGCTCGTAGGTCCCGGCGATGGCGTCGAGCCTTTCGGCCGGCAGCGCGGCGACCTTGAGCAGCTCGAAGCTGGCGGCGCCGCGGCCCTGGCGGACGGTCCCGGTGACGCGGCCGGCCTCGCGGCGGTGCCCCTCGAAGGCCAGGCGGGTCTTCGCGCCGCGGACATCGAAGCGGAGCGCGTCCGCGGTGGCCTTGACCGCATCGAGCTTCACGGCGCCGTCGCCCTGGAGCGGCAATTCCATGCTGCCGGTCAGCACACCGGCTTCGGCCTCGACCTGCGCCGAGACGTAGACCGTACCGTCGACGCCCTCGAACCCGCCGATCCACTGGCCCTCGGCCCATCCCGGCTCGTCCGCTGCGGCGCGGGAAGCGGTCGCGAGCACGGCGGCGAACGAAATGGCGACAGTGGTCCCGACACGGCGAGTGATCGCGTGCATCGACGTCCCTCCCAGCCTCGTGTTTCGCCTGGGGTAGACGGCCGGCGATCTGCGGCAGTTCGTGGCCGCGGACCGAATTGTGACGAAGTGGAGATCAGTCGTGCCGGTGGGACGAACTGACGATCACGCCGACGATCACGACCACGACGACGCCGACGACGTTGTGCCAGAGAAAGGCGATCCGCGGCATCTGCGTGGCCACGTACGCCACGGCGGTGATGCCCGCGATCAAGCCGACGAAGGCGCCGCGGCCGGTGGCGCGCTTCACTCCGAGGGCCAGCACGAAGACCCCCAGGATGGACCCGTAGAAGAACGACCCGAAGCGGTTGACGACGTCGATGAGCGGTCCGAGGTTGGCGGCGAACAGCGCCACGACGCAGGCGAAGACGCCCCACCCGGCGGTGGCCCATTTGGCCGCGGCCAGATAGTGCGCGTCGCTGGCCTCGCGGACGAACAGGCGCCGGTAGAAGTCGATCACCGTCGCCGTCGCCAGCGAGTTCAGCTCGGCGGCGACCGTCGACATCGACGCGGCGAAGATCGCCGCGATGATCAGGCCGACCAGCCCGATCGGCATGTGCGTGGTCACGAAGGTCGGGAAGACGTAGTTGGTGTCGCCGAAGGCCCGATCGCCGGTGACGTCACGGACGATGCCGGTCGCGGCCGCCCGGGCCCTTCCGACCGCGGCATCGCCCTGGGCAAAGGCGGCCCGCGCGGCAGACGCCTCGGCGTCGGCGCCGCGGCTCCGCGCGGCGGAATAGGCGTCCGCCGCCGCCCGGCGGGCGGCCACGGCGTCGTGGTACTGCCGCTCCACCGTCGCGTAGTCGGCGGCGCGGGCGCTGGCCCGGACACGCGCCTCGTGCACACCGTTGAACAGCAGCGGCGCCGGCACGAACACGTAGTAGGCGAACATCAGCACGCCGATCAGCGGCACCACGATCTGCAGCGGGATCTTGGCGAACGCGCTCATCAGCAGCGAATGGCGTCCCTCGTCGACCGAGCGCGCCGTGAGGAAGCGCTGCACCTGGCTCTGGTCGCAGCCGAAGTAGGACAGCATCAGGAACAGACCCCCGATGAGGCCCGACCAGAACGTGTAGGTCTTCTCGAGCGAGAAGCTGAAGTCGATGGCGTCGAGGCGGCCGGTGGCGCCGGCCAGATGCAGCGCGCCGCCAAGCGACGTCCCCGACGGCAGGCCAACGACGAGGACGGTGATGGCGGCCGACGACGCCAGCGACGATCACGAACATCTGCTTCACGTCGGCCCAGGTGACGGCCTGCACGCCGCCGATCAGCGTGTAGCCCACGGCCGGCACGCCCATCGCCAGCACGGTCAGCGGCAGGTTCCAGTCGAAGATCACCGAGAGGATCACCGACGGCGCCGACAGGACCGCGCCGCAGGCCAGGCCGCGCGAGAGCAGGAACAGCAGGCTGGTCAGCGTGCGCGTCTTCACGTCGAAGCGCCGCTCGAGGTACTCGTACGCGGTGTAGACGCGGGCCCGGTAGAAGAACGGGACCACCGTGACCGAGAGGATGATCATCGCCAGCGGCAGCCCGAAATACAGCTGCAGCACGCTCATGCCTTCGCCGAAGCCGCGCCCGGTCGTGCCGACCAGGGTGATCGCGGAGAGCTGTGTCGCCATCACCGACAGGCCGACGGCCCACCACGGCAGGCTGCGGTTGGCGAGGAAGTAGCCTTCGACCTCGTTGGTGCGGTGCGAGCGGCGGATGCCGTCCGTCAGGATCCAGGCGAAGTAGGCAGCGACGACGATCCAGTCGACGAGGTGCATGCGGGATCGGCCGACCGGATCAGGCCCGCCCGAAGGTGGTCTGGAACCACCAGAGGGCCAGCAGGGTGACGACTTCGACGACGATCACCGCGGCGTAGATCGCGCCCATCGGCCGATCGGCCGGCTCGGGTCCGCCGGCGGCCGACGTCGCCGGCGCCGTTTCAGGCGGCATCACAACGCCTCCAGGGCGGCCCGCCGATCGCGATCGGCGGTCGCGAGACGCACCCGCGCCTCGGCGATCCACGCGACGTCGCTCGCCAGCGCGGCGTCCGCGGCACGGACGGCCTCCGCCGTCCGCGACGGCGCCGGGCCGCCGAGCGTCTCGCGGATGCGGACGAAGTGCGACGGGCAGAGGATGTCGCTCAGCCGCGACGCGTCGAGGTCGATGGCGGCGCCGGTGACCCGCGTCGACACGTCGATCAGCTGCTCGCGCAGGGCCCGCTCCGGTGCGGCGCGATGCGCCTCGACGAGGCCGGCGGCGATGGCGTGCGACTGCACGAACGGCAGGCCGTGCTCGCGGGTCAGCGTGTCGGCCAGCTCGGTGACGGTGATGAACCCCTCCGCGGCGCGGCGGGACATCTCGGCGGCGTCGAACGTCGCGGTCCGCAGCGACGCGGCGACCAGCGACACCGCCCTCACCGCGTCGCGGAACGTCTGGTGCACGAGCGGCTGCAGATCGTCCTCGGTGTCGACGATGTCGCCGAAGGGTGTGTTGTGCACGCTCAGGATCACTGCCGTCGCCTGGCCGAGCGCCTTGCTGCCAATGGAGCGGGCGTGCTCCAGCGCGACCGGGTTGCGCTTCTGCGGCATGATGCTGCTCACCTGCACGAACCCGTCGCCGAGACTCAGGTAGCGGAACTCCGCCGTGCACCAGAGCAGCAGATCCTGGACGACGCGGCCGATGCCGACCAGCGCCACCGACGCGGCGGCCAGGCTCTCCAGCAGGTAGTCCACGGTGGCGATGCTGCCGTAGGTGTTGCCGGTCGGGCCATCGAAGCCGAGGAGCGCGCTGGTCCGCTCGCGATCGATCGGGAAGGCCGTGCCGGTGATGGCGCAGGCGCCCAGCGGCGACCTGTTGGTGGTGGCGAACGCGGCGCGCAGCCGCCCGCCGTCCCGTTCGAGCTGCTCGATGACACCGAGCAGGTAGTGCGCGAGCGTGGTCGGCTGGGCCCGCTGCGTGTGCGTGTGCGCCGGGAACACCGTCTCGAGGTGCGCCGCGGCGATGCCGCCCAGCGTCGTGCGCAGCGCCAGCGTGGCGTCGAGCAAGTCGAGGACGAAGCCGCGCTGCCGCATCCGGTACATCGTCATGTCGATGTCGTTGCGGCTGCGGGCGGTGTGCAGCCGCCCCGCCACGTCGCCGGCGCGCTCGGCGATCAGCCGCTCGACGAAAAAGAACAGATCCTCGCAGGATCCGTCGTACGGCGTGCGGCGGACCGTGTCCCGGCACACCGCGATGAGGGCGTCGCGGATGCGGCGCGCCGCCGGCCGCGTGACGATGTCCTGCTCAGCCAGCATCACCAGGTGGGCGCCGTGGATCGCCAGCAGCGGCTCGAGGAACAGCGCCTTGGCGTCCTCGAAGTTCTCGTTGAGGACGGTATGGACGTATTCGGGGGCGAAGGACATGGTGAGCGGGGCGTTTCGTGCGCGGGCACCGACCGGGCCGTTGCGAAGCGCATGATAATTGTACGACGCATGAGCGGCCCGAGCGACGCCCCGACCCCGGCCGACGCGAGGCCCTCGCCCAGCCGCCAGACCCGGTCACGGGCGGGTCGGTCGCAGCAAGACCCCCGCTGGCTGCTGCACTGGGTCGTGATCCCCGGCCTGCTGGGCTCCGCGACCGGCATTCTCGTCGCGGTCGTGCCGTGGGGCCGCTACGTCCTGGTCTTCGGCCTCATCGTGAGCGGGCTGGCCTGGCTGCTGCGCGCCGCCGGCGACTGGGCCGTCGAGCACGTCGGCCCGCAGCGCGGCGTGGTCCTCATCGGTTCGGTGCTGTTCGGCACGTGGCTGCTGATGGCGCTGATCCCGCCGGGGCCGCTGCGCGCCATCGGGTTCGGGCCGATTCACGTCAGTGAGCCAGCGGATCCATACGCCGTGCCGCCGGCCGGCTCGAGGAGCGTGATCCCCAGCCTCAAGGACCCGAGCGAGCCGATCGATCCGGTGAAGCCGCTGCGCGACCTCGTGACGCCTGAACCGACCTATCAGCCGCCGGCCGCGCCCGTCCCGCCCACCGACGGCCGGCAGGGCACGCCGCGTGTGACGCTGCGGCTGTCGTCGAGCACGTCGAGGCTCGGCGAGGGCGTGGTGCTGATTGCGGAAGTCACCGGAGACGGGCGCGCCGTTCACGGCCAGGTGGCCTTCCTCGCGGACGGCACGGTGGTCGACCAGCGCACGCTGCGGGTCCAGGGCGTCGCCAGCCAGATCGAGTTCCGGCTGGTCGGCCTCGCCGCCGGCACGCACGCGCTGCAGGTGAAGTATCTGGGCAGCCGGACCTTTGCCGCGGTGGACTCCGCGCCGGTCGAGCACCGCGTCGTGCCGGGCTGAAAGGCGCGGGGCGCGGCGTCAGCGCTGCGGCGCGAAGTAGCCGCCGCGGCTGGCGATGCGGACACCGGGCTGGCGGCTGCTCACCGACACCGCCCGCCAGGCGCCATCGCGGCGGCTGTTGGTCGAGGTGTAGCCGATGACGTACTGCCGGCGCAGGTTCTCGACGATGCGCGCGTACTCGGCCGACAGCGCCTCGACGGTCTCCGGGAAGTACGCTTCCCCACCGGTGCCCGCCGCCAGCGCCTGCAGCCGATCGCGATCGACGTTGGTGCCGAGGCCGATCGCGTAGACGAGCGCGCCGGTCGCGCGCAGCTCCTCGAGCAGGTCGTCGTACTTCGTGACGCTGCCCGGCCCGTTGGCGGCGGCGTTCTCGTCCCGGCCGTCGGTCATCACCACGACGACGCGGCGCCCTTCCGCGGTCCGCAGCCGGCCGTTCGACTCGTGCACGGCATCCCACAGCGCCGTGCCGCCGTGCGACGTGTAGTCGTCGATGGCCTTCATCGCATCGGAGCGGAACTGCGTCAGGTCGTGCGCGAGCTCCGCCTTGTCGGAGAAGCGCAGCACCGCCAGGCGATCCTCCTTGCGCAGGGCCTCGACGAACGAGCGCGCCGCCGCCTTCACGCCCTCGGCCGAGCGGCGCATGCTGCCGCTCTCGTCGAGCGCCAGGACGATCGACACCGGGCTGGTGGCCTCGGAAAAGGCTTCGACGGTCTGCGGCACGCCGTCCTCGACCACGACCAGATCCTCGCGCGTCACGTCGAGGACACGCCGGCTCTCGTCGACCGCGGTCAGCTCCAGCGTCGGGCGCACCGGCGGCGGCTTCGGGGCGTAGTAGCCAGGCTTGGTGCGCACGACCAGCCCCGCCTCCGCGGTGACGAGCCGGATGGAGCGGAACGAGCCGTCGACGCGCTGGTTGGTCGGCGTGTAGGTCAGCACGTAGCGGGTCGCGACGTCGGAGGCGACGCGATCGTGGACCACCGGCAGCTCGCTCTCGCGGTACGGGAAGAACGCCCGGCCGCCGGTCGCCTCGGCGAAGCTCCTGAGCAGCGCCTCGCCTTTCATCGAGATGCCGGCGACACCGCCGACGCCGATCACGTAGGCCGTCGCGCCCGAGGTCTGCACCGCGTGGAGGGCGTCGTCGCGCGTCGCCACGCTGTGCTCGTCGTAGCCGTCGCTCAGGAGGACGAGCACGTGCCGGCCCTCCCGCTTGCGGATCATCTCGGAGGTGTCGACGATCGCGTCGTAGATCGCGGTGCCGCCGCCGGGCCGGACGGCGAGCAGCGCGTCGAGTACGGTCTCGACGTCGTTGGTCGGGCCGGTGGCCGCCCCGATCTTCCGCGAGAACGGCACCACCACGACCCGATCGTCCGGACGCAGGTAGCGCATGAACCGCGTCACCGCGTCGCGCAGGAAGCCGACCCCGTGCGCGATGCTCTGGCTGCTGTCGACCAGCATTACGTAGGTGGCCGGCATGACTTCGGGCCGCACCACCTCCAGCTCCTGCCGCGCCCCGTCTTCTTCGAGGACGAAGCCGGCTTTGCCGAGGCCGGCGATCGGCCGGCCGGTCTTGTCGTGCACGGTCGCCTCGACCAGCACGCTGAGCACCTCGGCCTGCTCGACGAAGTCGAAGGCGGCCAGGTCGACGCGGCCGGTCGCGTTCCGGCCCTTGGCGTCCGAGACCTCGACCGTGATCACGGTCGGCGCGAAGGGGTTGTCGTCGACCCAGTCGACGGCATAGACGGGGCCGTCGGCGTCCTGCCCGACCGCCGTGCCGTTGACGAAGAACTTCACGCCCTGGATGGCGGCGTCGCCGGCGTTCTCGACCCGGGCGACGATGCGCACCGCGCCGGGCGTGCCAGTGCGGCCCAGGGGCGAGGTGATGCGGATCGCCAGCGGCGGATCGTCGGCGCGCAGCCGGACCCCACCGACGGCGACGAACATCAGCACCGCCGCCAGAATCGCGCTGAGGAACCTGTCAGCTCTCCGCGTCATCGACGAAGTAGCTGTCGCACGCCGCGGCGAGAAGGGTGAAGGTGAGACGCGTGGTCTCGCCGCGGTACTCGGCGAGCGACAGCGCCTGGTCGATGAGGTCGCGCGGATGACAGCCGCGCAGCGGGATCCGGCGCGGCCGGTAGCACTCGGCGAGGACACGCTCGACCAGCGCCCGGTCGAAGACGACGGCGCGCTCGACGCAGGCGGCGGCCCAGATCTTCGCGTAGTCGTCGGCCGACGGGCTCTCGGCGAACACCTTGTAGCGGATACGCCGGAGGAACGCCTCGTCGACGAGGTCGCGCGGGCGGATGTTGGTGGCGAACGCCACCAGCGTGACGAACGGCAGCTCGAACTTCTGGCCGGTCTGCAGCGTGAGGTAGTCGACGCGGCTCTCGAGGGGCACGATCCAGCGGTTCAGCAGGTCGCGCGGTGCGACCCGCTGCCGGCCGAAGTCGTCGATCACCAGGACGCCGCCGTTGGCAAGCGCCTGCAGCGGGGCGCGATAGAACCCCGAGACGGGCAGGTAGCTCAGCTCGAGCGCGTCCAGCGTGAGCTCACCGCCGACGGTGACCAGCGGCCGGCGGCAGCGCACCCAGCGGCGATCCTCGACCGGGCCGGCCTCGATGAGCGCCTCGCTCTCCGGTGCCTCGATCGGCTCGTGCACGACCGGATCGAAGACGCGGATGATCTGGCCCTCGACCGCGATCGCATACGGCACGGCGACGTCGCCGTCGAGCAGGTTGCGGATGCTCTGCGCGATGACCGTCTTACCGTTGCCCGGCGGGCCGTAGACGAACAGCGAGTGACCGGCGTTCACGGCGGGTCCGAGTGAATCGATCACGCGGTCGCTGAGCACGAGGTGCCGACACGCCTCACGGACTCGCTCGCGCGTGGCGCTGCGCGGCACCGCGGCCTGGTGGGCCTTCAGGTAGGCGCCGTATTGGGCCAGCGGCACCGGGGCGACGCCGACGTAATGGTTGTGCTGCAGGAACAGCATCGCCCGGGCCCGGCCGGCGTCGAGGATGCGGTATTCGTAGGACGACGGGCCGAGCATCGATCCGCTCGACACCTCGACGTGCCGGGCGTCGCGCAGCTCGGCCAGCGCCGGCTCGATCACGGGGAAGCGCAGTCCGAGGCGGCGTCCCAGCTCGGTGCCGGTGAGATCGCCCGACAGGTGCAGCGTCTTCAGGACCAGCTGCAGCACCAGATCGAGCGACAGCCCGGCCTCGGCGAGGGACACCGGCGCGGCCGGGTGGCCGAGGACCCGCTCGCCTTCGCCGGATCGCCCGGCCGGAATGGTCCGCGACGCCATGAGGCCGCCGCCGGGACTGGTGGTCATGATCGCGTGGACCCGCTAGTCGTCCGCGCGGAGCCGCGATCGCCGCTTCAGCAAGTAGAGCAGGCCGACGATGACGACGGCAATCCAGAGCAACGTCTGTGTACTCATCCCGAGTTCTCCCTTCGGCGCGCGACGCCCCCGCCGCGCGCCTCCCAGCTACTGCCCCCCCAGCCCCTGAATCAGCACGCGGATGATCCGGATCGCGCCCGGACCGAGCATGACCACGTACATCGGCGGGAAGAGGCAGAACACGAGGGGGAAGACCAGCTTCACCCCAAGCTTCGCGGCGCGCTCCTCGGCCCGCTGCCGGCGCACGGAGCGGCCGGTCTCGGCGTGGGTGCGCAGCGCCTGCGCGATGCTGGTGCCGAAGCGATCCGTCTGGATCAGCATCGCGACCAGGGCGCGCACGTCGTCGACCTTGGTGCGATCGGCGAAGTTGCGGAAGGCTTCCATGCGCGGCTTGCCGGCGCGGATCTCGTTGGTCAACTGCTGCAGCTCGTCGGCCAGGGCCGGGTACGACAGCGACAGCTCCTCGCTCGCCTTGAGCACCGCCTGGTCGAGCGAGAGGCCGGCTTCGACGCAGACGATGACCAGGTCGAGGGCGTCCGGCAGGCCGTTGCGGATCTGCATCTGGCGCCGCGTCACCAGGCGCCCGACGATCAGGCCGGGCACCAGATAGGCGGCAATCGCCAGGAGGCTGCCGACCATGATGCCACGCGACGAACCGAAGATGGCGAAGGCCGTGGCCCCGGCAATGACCGGCAGCACGACTTCGAGCGCCGCGTAGATGACGGCCGCCGAGGGGCTGGTGAAGCCGGCGCGCACCAGGCGGCGCCGGATCCGCGACATCTCCTTGGGCGACGTCGGCAGGACCTTCTCGACGCGCGACAGCGTCGGGCCGACCGCGTCGGTCAAGGCGATCTGCGTGATCGCCGCCGACGCCACCACCGGCCGATCCTTGGGCGGGGCCATGATCCGATCGAGGCGGCGCCGGGCGTCGGTCTGGCGGTTCAGGACGAGCGCCGCCAGCGAGCCGGCGAACACCGCCGTCGTCACGAACACGATCGCGATGGTCACGGCGTCTGGCACTAGTACTCCACGTCCGTGAGCTTGCGGATCGCGAGGTAGCCGAGCACCCACAGGCCGAAGGCGACGACGACCATCTGGATGCCGAGCGGATCGTTGACCAGCGTCAGGATGTGATCCGGTGCGACCACCACCATCCCCAGTGCGATGACCACCGGAATCATCGTCAGCACCCAGCCGGTCAGCCGGGCGTGCGCCGTCACGACCCGAATCTGTCGCTTGACGCGGAAACGCTGGCGGATGACGTCGCCGAGGTTGTCGAGGATTTCGGCGAGGTTGCCGCCCGACTCGCGCTGGGTGAGCACCGCGGTGACGAAGAAGCGGGCGTCGAGCAGCGGCACGCGCTGGGCGAAGAGCCGGAGCGCGTCCGGCATCGACATGCCGAAGTTCTGGCGGTCGTAGACCAGGCGGAACTCACCGCCGACGGGATCGGGCAGCTCCTCGGCGACCAGCGCCAGGCCGGTCGTCATCGCGTGGCCGGCCCGCAGGGCGCGGGCGATCAGCTCGATCGCCTCGGGGAACTGCTCCTCGAACTTGCGCACGCGGCGCTCGGCGCGGAAGCGGACGACGGCGATCGGCAGCCAGCCGGCGGCGAGGCCGAGCGGCACCGTGACCACCCACAACGGCGACGCCCAGGCAAGCAGGAACGCGCCGGAGACGCCCACCGCGACTGCGATGCCGAGCAGTCGCTCAGGCGGCATGTCCATGTTGGCGCGCTCGATCTGCACGGCAAGGTAGCGCAGCACGCCCCCGCCGGCGGTGGCGGCGATCCCTTCGAGCCGGCGATCGTGCTTCGGCTGCCGTTCGACCAGCCCTTCATCGACGTGCTCGATGACGTCCCCGAACTCGCCCCTGATACGGCGGTGCAGCGCTTTCGTCGACTTCTGCTCCGGGCGCTGCACGAACAGCCAGAACGCGCCGACCACCACGCCGAAGACGACCGCGAAGACGAGGAGGATCTGACCCGTCGGCATCACGGACTCCTAGGCCACCTGCTGCACGTGCTCGAACATGCCGGCGGCGAGCGGCCGGCCCGACGCCGCCAGGCGGTCCGAGCACTTGGGCCGGATGCCGGTGGCGCGGAAGCGGCCGAGCACCTTGCCGTTCGACGACACCCCGGTGCGCTCGAACATGAAGATGTCCTGCATGGTGATCACGTCGTTCTCCATGCCGGTGAGCTCGGAGATCGCCGTCACACGCCGGGTGCCGTCGGACAGGCGCGAGATCTGGACGATCAGGTCGACGGCCGAGGCGATCTGCTGGCGCACGGCGCGATCCGGCAGCTGCAGGCTGGCCATCGCCACCATCGTGTCGAGGCGGTAGAGTGCGTCGCGCGGGCTGTTGGCGTGGATCGTCGTCAAGCTGCCGTCGTGGCCGGTGTTCATGGCCTGCAGCATGTCCAGCGCCTCGGCGCCGCGGACCTCGCCGATGATGATGCGATCGGGCCGCATGCGCAGCGCGTTGATGACCAGGTCGCGCTGCTTGACCGCGCCCTTGCCCTCGATGTTCGGCGGCCGGGTCTCGAGGCGGACGACGTGGCGCTGCCGCAGCATCAGCTCGGCGGCGTCCTCGATGGTGATGATCCGCTCGGCTTCCGAGATGAAGCCGGAGAGCACGTTCAGCAGCGTCGTCTTGCCGGCGCCAGTGCCGCCGCAGACGATGATGTTCAGCCGGCTGGCAACGGCGGCGACCATGAAGTCGAGCATCGGGCGGGTCAGCGCCTGGCGATCGACCAGGTCGGAACCGCCCAGGCGATCGGTCCGGAACCGGCGGATCGAGAGGCACGGACCGTCGAGGGCGAGCGGCGGGACGATGGCGTTGACGCGCGAACCGTCGGCCAGCCGGGCGTCCACCATCGGGCTCGATTCGTCGATGCGGCGCCCGACCGAGCTGACGATGCGCTCGATGATCTGCATCAGGTGCTTGTCGTCGCGGAAGACCGCGGTGCACTCCTCGATGCGTCCCTCACGCTCGACGTAGACGTGGTTGTAGCGGTTGACCAGGATGTCCGACACGGTCGGATCCTTGAGCAGCGCCTCGAGCGGTCCGAGGCCGAACAGCTCGTCGAGGACGTCGACCGTCATCGACTCGCGCTCGTAGAGGCTGAGCGGCGTCGTCTTGGTCTCCGTCTCGAGCAGGCTCAGGATCAGCGTCCGGATCTCGGGCTCGGCCTGATCGCGCGAGATGCGGGCCAGGCGCTCGAGGTTGAGCCGGTTCAGCAGCTCCTGGTGGACCTTCGACTTGATCGTCTGGTAGTGCGGATGGCGGATATCGGCGGCGGTGGGCGCACCGCGCGGCGCGACGGCCGCCGCGCGTGCCGCCCCGGCAGGATTGGTAGCCACTAGCGACGTCCCTTCAGCAGGCCGAACAGCCCGCTCGATTCCGGCGCGGCCGGTCGCGCCGGAGCGACCCCGGCGAGATCGTGCGCGAGCTCGCGGAAGCTGGCCGCGAGCTTGTTGTGGTTGTCGAGGGCGAGCGGGCGGCCCTTGTTCAGGGCGCGCAGCGCCGTCCGGTAATCGCTCGGCACCGAATGTACGACGCGCGCGCCGACGACCTTCTCGACGTCGTCGCGGCCGATCTCGGCGTGGGCGTCGACCCGGTTGACCATCACCGTGACGCGGTCGTTCCCGTAGCGCTGGCGCAGCGCCGCCGCAATCCGGCTGGCGTTGCGCACCGTCGCCAGCTCCTGGTTGGCGACGACGACGATCCGCGACGCCTGATCGAGCGCATCCAGGGCGGCGGCATCGGAGCGCGGCACGTCGAGCACGATGTAGCGGAAGAGGCCGGCCGCGAACTCGACCAGGCTGCGCACGCGCTGCACGCTGCTGGTCTGGGCCAGCTGCCGGCCGGACGAAGCCAGCAGGAACGGGCCCGCCGGCGACTGCACGACCAGGCCCTTGAAGAACGCGTCGTCGAAGCGGTGGATGTTGTCGAGGGCATCGACGACCGAGAAGCGCGGCTCGACGCCGAGGAAGACGGCGGCGTCGCCGTGCGCCAGGTGCAGGTCGACGAGCAGCGTCCGGCCGCCGGCGGCGCGATCCAATTCGGTCGCGACGTTGACCGCCACCGTGGTGGTGCCGACGCCGCCCTTGGCGCCGATGAAGGCGAAGACCTGCCCGGTCGCGACGGGCTGCTTGTGGGCCAGGAGGCGCGTGACCGCGGTTTCGATCTCGGCCGCCTGCAGCGGCTCGGCGACGCACTCGTTGACGCCGGCGCGCATCGCCTCCAGCACGATCGCGGGCTCGAGCGTCGAGGTGACGAGCAGCACCGGCGTGCTCGGGTGCTGGCGCTTGAGGGCCGCCACGGCGGCCGGCAGGGCCTGACCGCCGCGCAGATCGACGATCACGACATCGGGCTGGTGCGCCGCGGCGTGCGCCAGCATGGCCAGCTCCGACAAGGGCAGCTGATTGGTGCGCAGGTTGATCGCCCCGAGCAGGCGCTCCAGTTCGCGATCCTTGGCGCCGATGATGACGACTTCAGAGTTCACGTCAATTTCCAGGTTACCGAAGCATTCAGCGGACCAGCGCGACCGTCCGGAGGAAAACTGCGTCGTTTGTCAGCGTCGGCGCGGATGCGCTGTACATGCCCGAGGTGCGCGCCAGCCGGCCCTGGACGAGCACGGTGCCGGCGCCCTCGGACGCACCCTCGACGAAGAAGCCGACCAGGTTGCGGACCTGCAGCACCGGTTCGGCGCCACCGGTCCGATTCTGGCGCGAGAAATGGTCGGGGTCGATCACCGCGATCGTGATCAGCCGGGGACTGACCGGGAACGCGCTCCCGCGAACGGCCTGCGCGCCGTCGTCCCAGAATGCGCCGGAGTCCGCGCTGACGAGCGCGTTGAGCGGCTCGGTCGTGTAGTGGCTGCGATGCGGGTAGATCGAGGCCGCGACGTCGCCCAGGGCCGCCTGCGCGCTGCCGCAGGCTGCGAGGTTCTCCTCGTAGCGGAAGATGGGGTCGGGATCGCCACCGGTCCGCGCGAGATCGAACGCGATCATCTGGTCGGCGGCGAGCGGCACGGGGAGCGCGGGGTCCGTCAGCCGGAAGGTCAGGCTCGGCGACGGACGCACGTGCGAGAGGGCCCAGCCGGAGCCGGGCGAACCGGTGTCGGCCGGGACGTACAGGTCGTTCACGCCCGGGACCGCAGTGCCTGCGGCGTCATAGGCGTCGAACGTATCGTCCGACGTCCACACGGAGTCGATGGGCGCGGTCGTGTCGCGCTGATCGTTCCACCGGTCGACGATGGCCAGCGGGCGCACGCAGGACGCCGCGTTGCCCAGCATCACCATCGCGCTGGCCGACGCCCGCAGGTTGGTCGCGCTCGCGCCGAACATGCGCGAGAAAAACACCGGCATCGGCCGCGCGACGGCGGTATTCAGGCACGACCCCGACGTCGCCGGGGCACCAGTCGGGCAGGCGGCGACAGTCGTCGTCAGGGACGCCGGTGCGACCGGCTCACCCCAGATCGAGTGGGTTCGCGCCACCGTGTCTGCAGCAGCGACCGCCGCCGGGTGGTCGGTCTCGTCGATGTAGGCGAGCGCCACGCCGCCGGACAAGGCGGCGGCGTCGGCGACGTTCTGAGCCTGCGCGCGCGCGACCCACAGCGTCCCGAGGTCGATCGTCAGCGCCGAGAAGGCCAGCAGCCCCATCATCGCCACCGCCACGTGCACCAGCACCGCGCCGCGATCGCCGCGACGGCCGGCACGCAGGCTCACGCCCCGCATGGCAAGTCTGACGGCGCGGCGGACGGCGTGGTCGGGGGTCATGGCGTTGGAGCGTGGACGAGGGCCCGCGGCCCTAAGGGTTGCCTCCGGGTGGCGCGGCCGCCGGCGCGGCGTCGGCCGGCGGCGGGGCGCGTCCTCGTCGCCGGTCGGGGCCGGCAGGAAGGACTTCGGCCGCGTCGGCAGCGGCGGCACTTCATCGGGATCGAGCGGCCGCACCAGGCGCGGCGTGATCAGCACCATCAGCTCGGTCCGCTCGGCGCGCTCCGCCTTGCTCTTGAACAGGACGCCGATGATCGGCAGCTTGCTCAGGATCGGGATGGCCGATTTGTCCTCCTGCGTCACGTTGTTCAGCAGGCCGGCGATGGCGAACGACTGACCGTCGCGCAGCTCGACGTCGGTCTCGGCGCGCCGCGTCAGGAGAGCCGGAATGCGGAAGCCCTGAAGGGTGATGCCGTTGTTGAAATCGAGCGAGCTGACCTCGGGCTTCACCTTGAGGCGGATCACGTCGCCGGCGATCGTCGGCTTGAACGTCAGCCGCACGCCGAACTCCTTGAACTCGATCGTCACCGCGTTGGTGGTGCCCTGGACGATCGGAATCGGGAACTCGCCGCCGGCGAGGAAGCTCGCCTCCTGGCCGTTGTAGGCGATCAGGTTCGGCTCGGCGAGGCTCTGGAAGTAGCCCTTCGACTCGAGCGCCTTCAGGACTGCGCCGAGGCCCTCGCGCTTGTCGAAGAAAAAGAGGTTGAGGAAGTCGTTGAACACAGTGCGGGAGCCGGTGCCCTGCGTCCTCGAGCTCGGGTCCCGCGAACTGCTGCGTCGTGCTCCGTCCGGCGAACCGCTGCGCGTTGCCGAACAACGTGAGGCCGGCCTCCATCAGCGCGGCGCGATTCACCTCGGCGAAGCGCACCTGCAGCATCACCTGCTGGCTGGCCATGCCGCCAGGCAGCTGCAGCATGTTGACGACGCGGGCGTTGACCTTGGTGGCGGCAACGACCTCGGCGGCGCGGAGCATCACCGCGTTGGTCGACACCTGGCCGGAGAGGATCACGGCGTCGTCGTTCACCGCGACCCGGATGTCCTCCCCTGGAAAGAGCTGCTGCAGCGTCTGCTGCAGCGTCGTCACGCCGGGATCGACGACGACGTCGTACTGCTCGCGCCGGCCGGCGCCCCACACGATCAGGCTCACGGTGCCGGCGCTGCGGCCGTCGATCAGCACTTCGCGCGGCTGAACGACGACGGCGTCGGCGATCTTCGGATCGGTGATGGCGATGCGGGTGACGTCGTAGGCCGTGGTCAGCACCATCGACCGGCCGGCGGTGAGCATCAGCACGCGCTCGCGATCGAGCCGGCCGGGCTCGCTCGCCGGCACCGGCGACTGCGCCGGGACGGTCGCCGCTGCCCCGGGCGCGGGGGCTGGCGGGGGCGTCTGAGCGCCCGGCGCCAGGCTCAGCACGCCCGGCAGGAGCAACGTCGACAGCGCGAACACACACGTCATTACTTGGGGATCTCCTGGCTCGGCGGCACGTCGCGCGGCTTTACTTCTTCTTCGTTCTTCACGGGCTCGGTCGTCCGCTTCGCGCCGCGAATCGCCTCGACCGTGTACGGCGCCGGCGGCGGAGGCGGCTGGACTGGCGCCGCGGCGACGGACGGCCGCGGCGCCGGGCGCGGCGCCGCGACGGGCGGTGGCGGCGCCGGATTGCCCATCAGGCCGCCGGCGCGGATGCCGGCGCTCTCGGTGGGCGCGTTGTCGAGCGGATTGCGCAGAATCAGCGTGATGCGCCCCTCGGCGGCGGCCAGGGCGATGCGCTGCGCGTCTTCGGGGGTGACGAGCAGCGTCACGACGGAGGTCGGGATCGGCCGGTTGTCCTGGCGCGCCTTTTCCTGGTCGAAGCGTGTGCCGGCCGTCAGCACCTGGACGTTCGAGACGACGACGCGCGCGACGCTCTCGGTGTTCTGCGTCCGGCTCTCGAAGGTGACCAGCACGTCGACGCGGGTCCCCGGCACGACGAAGCCGGCCACGCCGACCACTTCGTTGACGCGGACCGACATCGCCCGCATGCCGGGCGGAATGGTCGGCGGCAGGCCGGCGCCGGCCCCCTGAGCGGCCAGCTTGGATTCGGTGATCGGCTCGTTGGCGGCGATGGCGACGATCGCGCCCCGGTCGATCACCTTCCGCGGATCGCCGAGGCTCCCGTCCAGCCGCGAGGAGGCCGGCCACTGCACGACCTTGATGTGGCCGCGCGTCAGCATCGTGCCGGCGGGAATGGACTGCGCCGCGACCAGCGTGTCGATCGTCTGCGGCTGCTGCACCCCGGAGCCGGCGGCGAGCGCGCGATAGACGACGAAGCTGGCGACGGTCGCCGCCAGCAGCGCGACGGCGAGCACGGCGACCAGGCGCGTGTTCCGGTTCATGCGATCAGCTCCCCGAGGCCACGGTTTCGACACGCATGGTGGTGGTCGCGGTCAGGGCAATCGTGCCAAACGAACCGCTGCCGCCGGCCAGCGACACGATCGGCCCCAGGATCAGGAACCGATCGGCCAGCGTGACCGAGACCTGCGCCGCCTGGAAGGCCGGTCCCGTGCCGGGCGTCAGGGTCACCAGCGTCAGGTTGGCCACCGGCGCCGCGCTGTCGCTGTTGATGCCTTCGCGGACGAACTGCGTGACTCGCGCCTGGACGTCGGTGCTCGTGTAGCCGGGCAGCACCGCAAGGCGCGCGCCTTCGCGCGCCGCGTTCGTGATCACCTGCTGGCGCTGCAGCAGGAGCCCGAAATCGACGATGCCGCCGAACACCAGCAGCAGGATCGGCAGCACCAGCGCGAACTCGACGAGTTCGGCGCCGGCCTGCGATCGCACGCGCGCGGGAAGCCGCACCACCACAGCGTTGTCTCTCACCACACCCGCAGCCACAACGTGGCCAGTGCCCCGAGCGCGATCGGCAGCGCGTAGGGCATCCGGACCGCGCCGGGATTGTCGAGCGTCACGACGGGGTGCGGCTTCAGCCCCGACAGACGCCAGTGGGTCACGATGTCCCACATGTTCGCGATCGTCGCCCGCAGCCGTCCGCGCCGCAGCACGAGCAGCAGCGCCAGCAGGCCGCCGGCGATCGCGCCGTAGACCGCCACCCAGCACACCAGCGCCGGCCCCAGCCACGCGCCGAACGCGGCGAGCAGCTTGACGTCGCCGCCGCCCATCGCGCGCAAGGCGAAGAGCGGCAGGAACAACAGCAGGCCGACGATCCAGCCAGCCACGCTCCATCCGAGGCCTTGAACGCCGCCCGTGGCCGCAGCGAACGCCACGCCGACGGCCGCTGCGCCGAACGTCAGCGCGTTCGGGATGCGGCGCGTCGTGGCATCGATCGCCGCGGCGAGGGCGCCGAGCCCGAGGACCGCGATCGACGGCGCCTCGATCACTACGAGCCGCTCGGCGGAGGCGGGTCCCACAGCCCCTGCACGCCGGACGTAGTGCTGCCGTAGCTCACGCCGAGCGCATCGCGGATGCTGGTCCACGCCGCGAGCGCAGCCAGCCCGAAGAACGCAGTGAGCAGGGCGTACTCGACGACGTCCTGTCCGCTGTCGTCACGCGCGATCCGCAACAACCACGTGAGCACCGCGACCTCGCCAGCTCGCGACCACCCTACGGTGCCCCGCCGCCCCGCCGCCGCCGATCGTCGCTCCGACGCTGTTGAACACCCCAATGATGGCGTTGGTCACCGGAGGAAACGCCGCGGCGACAGCCAGTGCAATCAACGACACCAGGAGCACGTACTCGACGAGGTCCTGGCCCTCGTCGTCCCGTAGCAACCGCGCAATGAACTTCCGCATTTTGCCCGCTCCTTCACTCCGACACGCCGCGCGACCAAGCTCGCCATCATGGCGGAGCGCCTCCCGAATCTGTGATCGCGGAGAACTTCGTCGCGCCGTCACGACGAAGACCGCTCGCGTGTGCGTACGATCGTCGCCGGACGCGCCGCTGCCGCCAAGGCAACGCGGTGCCAGAAGGGAGACGATACACCAAGGCTGTCGCCGGAATGCGGGTTTTTGCCAGTAGATTCGCACCGCGGACGGCCCAGCTGACCACGGACGAGCAGGCGTGGACGGAGGGGATCCGCCCATGGAAGTCTGCCCCGACTCAGACTATAGTTCGGGGCTCACGAGCCCCGGCCCGTGACGGACCGCTCGAGCCTCCTGGAAGTCGACCACGACGAGGGCCGAACCCCGGATGAGGTCCTGAGAGGTACCTCGCCCGGGCGCGGTCGAGGAGCCCATGGCGCCGGAAAGTCGAGCCGAAGGCGACGTCGACATTCCCGGCCACCGATTCGCCGATGCGGGCGTTCCACAGCCCCGTACCGACCCCGCGGCTCCCGCACAGCCGGGGCGAGGCCGTGGGCCACGATCAGAGAGTCACGCGTAACTTGATGCGGAAACGCACCGGCCGGCCGTCGCGGGTCGCCGGTCGGAACTGCCACGTCTTGGCGGCGGCCACCAGCATCCGCTCCTGGTAACGGTTGGCGGGCGACACCAGATGGACGTGCTCGACGGCGCCCGACTCCGCCACCACGAACTCCAACGTCCCGATGTGCTCCTCGGGCACGTCGGGTGGGGGGCTGTGAGGCAGGTGCGGGCGGATCAGGACGGCCGGCGTCACCTGTGGATTGCCGGCCCGGTAGACCTGGCCGGACGGCGCGACGCGCGGCGCGGTGCGCAGCGGCGCGACCGTCGACGGCACCACGCGGCCATCCCGCTCGGCAACCATCACGTCGACCGTCCCTGGCGGCGCGGCTGGCCGCGCGGTCGCCGCCGACGAGGCGGGCGGCTCCGGGGCCTCGGCGGCGGGCGGCGCGGAGGCCGACCCGCCCGACGGCCGGTCGGGAGGCACGGCTGAGCGTCTCGTTCGCGGCGCGCCCCGTGCCGACGAGGCGAGGGCGCCCGGACCGAGATCGGCAGATCCTCCTCGATCGCCTCGGCGCCCGGCGTCGGCGGCGCGGGCCGATCGAGCCACGCCGTTGCGGCGTAGACGACGAGCAGAAAGGCGGTTACCCCGACCGCCGCCGGAACGATCAGCCGCCTGGCTCCACCGCCGTGCGGCGGCTCCGAATCGCGTGGGCTCTCGTCGGCGGGCACGACCGCAAGCGGCGCCGGCGCGGCGGCGCGGCGGGTCCGTTCGGTCAGCGCTTCGAGGGCCGCGGCGCGGTTCGTCCGCTCGGTCGCCGGTTCGGCGCGCAAGGCGATCGCGGACAGCAGGTCGCGGCGATCCGGCCGCTCGAAGAACGCGAGCGCGGAGACGAACTCGGTGACGGCTTCCACGCCGGCGGCGCCGCTCCGCGGATCGGCGGCGTAGGCCTCGACCAGCTGCCGCAGTTCCGCCGGATGAGGCGCCGCCTCGAGCAGCTGGCCGAGGAGGTGTGCGACGCAAGCGGCCGCAGATCCCTCGACGTGACCCGAGCCGGTCACGCGCAGATCGCCGGACGGCAGCAGCGTGACATCCGCCGGCCGCGGGCAGGCGGGCGCCTTCGCCTCGGCCAGGAGCGTGCCGAGCGCGGCGCCGACGGCGACGGCTTCGTGCCAGTCCAGGCCGGCTGCCGGGGAGCGCAGATCGTTCAGCGACAGCATCAGTGGGCGCGGGCGGGAGCTTCCGAGTGTACAACAGCGCTCTGTGCAAGTGTGCGAAGGGCAGCGGGCCTGCCGCGCCGAAGCACGGGGATGCGTGCCGGAAGGCGGGTATGATCCCCCCGTGAATGAGCACGCGCCGACCGGCTCCGGCTCCGGACCGTCGCTCCTCGACGCGCTGCTCCGGCGGATCCTGACCAGCCGCGTCTACGACGTCGCGCGCGAGACGCCGCTCGAGCTCGCGCCGCGGCTGTCGGCGCGGCTGGGCAACCGCGTGCACTTCAAGCGCGAGGACCTGCAGCCGGTCTTCAGCTTCAAGGTCCGCGGCGCCTACAACAAGATGGCCAACCTCAGCGCCGCCGAGCGCGCCCGCGGCGTGATCACGGCGAGCGCGGGCAACCACGCCCAGGGCGTGGCCTGCTCGGCGCAGAAGCTGGGGCTGCGCGCGGTCATCGTCATGCCGCGCACGACGCCGACGATCAAGGTGCAGGCGGTGCAGGCCCGCGGCGCCGAGGTCGTCCTCGTCGGCGACAGCTACTCGGACGCGCAGGCCCATTGCGATCACCTGGTCGCCGAGACCGGACTCACCTTCATCCACCCGTTCGACGATCCGCTCGTCATCGCCGGGCAGGGCACCGTCGGCGATGAGATCGTGCGCCACCGGCAGGGCGAGGCGCTGCACGCGGTGTTCGTCCCGGTCGGCGGCGGCGGCCTGCTCGCCGGCGTCGCCGGCTACATCAAGGCCGTCTTGCCCGACGTCCGTGTGATCGGCGTCGAGCCATTCGAGTCGGACGCGATGTACCAGTCGCTGCAAGCGGGCCGGCGCGTCACCCTCGACCACGTCGGCATCTTCGCCGACGGTGTCGCGGTGCGCACCGTCGGCGTCCACTCGTTCCAGATCGCGCAGCTCGCCGTCGACGAGATCGTGCGCGTCTCGAACGACGAGATGTGCGCCGCGATCAAGGACATCTTCGACGACACGCGCAGCGTGATGGAGCCGGCCGGGGCGCTCTCGCTGGCCGGCCTCAAGCGCTGGGTCGCCGCCAACGGGTGCCACGACGAGCATCTCGTCGCGATCCTCAGCGGCGCCAACATGAACTTCGATCGGCTGCGCTTCGTCGCCGAGCGGGCCGAGCTCGGCGAGGAGCGCGAGGCGCTGTTCGCCGTGACGATCCCGGAGCGGCCCGGCGCCTATCGCGACTTCTGCGTCGCGCTCGGCCATCGCGTCGTCACCGAGTTCAACTACCGCCTGAACGGCCGCCAGGAAGCGCACATCTTCGTCGGCGTCGGCATCGACTCGCGGCGCGACGCGGCGGCGCTGGCGCGGGAGCTGAACGCGCGCGGCTACGAGACGCTCGACCTCACCGACAACGAGATGGCCAAGCTGCACGTCCGCCACATGGTGGGCGGCGCGGCGCCGGACGTGCGCTCGGAGCGGCTGTATCGCTTCGAGTTTCCTGAACGGCCCGGGGCGCTGACCAAGTTCCTCGACACGCTGGGCGGGCGGTGGAACATCAGCCTGTTCCACTACCGCAACCACGGCGCCGACTTCGGCCGCGTGCTGGTCGGGTTCGAGGTGCCGGACGACGAGGAAGCCCCGTTCGGGACCTTCCTCGAGACGCTCGGCTATCCGTATCAGCGCGAGTTGGACAACCCGGCCTACAAACGCTTCCTGACTGTTGGCGGCGGGTTCCCTCAGAACCCGCCGCGGGCAGCCCCTTGAGCGTGCGGCTTGCCATTTGTCGACGCGCCTTTGCGCGTCGACCGGACGATGGCTCCGGACTCCGTCCTCGCCATTCGTCACGCCGCGCTGGGCGCGCGGCGGCGCCGCACGCGGGCTGCGCTACTAGGCGATGTTCGTGACGCCGGCGTCGGCTGACTGATCGACCGGCAGGTACGCCGTGAAGGTCGTCGTGCCGCCCTTCAGGTCGACCTGGGCGCCGAACGACCCGCCCGAGCGCGTCACCACCTCGTCGCACACCGTCGTCGGCACCGACACCATCCCGTAGCCCTCGGCCATCACCGCGAGCGCGAGCGACGAGTCGTTGCGGCGGCGGCCACCGTCCTTGCGCGGCGGCTGCGTCGAGACGCGAATCGAGCCGCCGAGGGGCAACGCGCCGCGCACCGTCACGACCAGCGTGGAGAGCAGGCCGGCGAGCTCGTCGGCGTCGCACTCGACGACCGGCAGGCTCGGCGCGAGCTCGAAGCGCAAGTCGATGTCCGGGCCGGCGAGCTGGCGCAGCATCGGTTCGTTGGCGCGCACCAGGCTGTTCGGATCCGACCCCGTCATCGCGCGCGCCTCACGCTCGCTCAGGCGCAGCAAGTGCCGCACCAGCTGGCCGGCGCGGTTCGCCGCCTGCAGCGAGTGCTCGGCCTGGGCGCGCACGTTCGAGCCTTCCGGCAGCTCGGCGAGGAGCTTGCGCCCTTCGTCGGCCATGGCGTTGACGATCCCGTGGAGATCGTTGGCCATCGCCGAGGCCAGCTGGCCGAGACGCTCGCCCGAGCGCCGTCGTCCGCGCTCGCCCGGACCGCGGCTGGCGGCGGCCGACGCCTGGAACTCGCGCGCCTCGTCGATCTGCTTCATCAGCCGCGCCAGCGCGTCCTGGTGCTGACGCTCGGTCTCGGCGGCGCGCTCGCGGGTATCGGCACGCTCGCGGTCCAGCGCCTTCTGCAGGTCGGCGGCCTGGTGGCCACGCGACTCGACCTCGCGCCGGAGCGCGTCGAGCTCACCGCTGGCGGCGTGGGCGCGGGCGTCCACCGCATCGCGGCCCTGGCGCAGCTCGTCGATGACGCCGGACGCCTTGGCCAGCGCCGCCTTCACGTCGTCCACCTCGCGGGCATGCGCATCGCGCGCTCCGCGCGTGGTCTCGAGCTCACCGCGTCCCTGCTCGAACTCGGCGCGGACACGATCGAGCTCGCCGCGCACCTGATCCAGCTCGCCGCGAACCTGGCCGAGCTCGGCCTGGCGCTGCTCCAGCGCGACGCCGCGCTGCTCGAGCTCGGTGCGGCGCTGATCGAGCTCGGCGCGCAGCTGGTCAAGCTCGCTGCGCGTGCCGTCGGCCTGCGCCCTGGTGTTCTCGAGCGCGCCCTGGGCCGCCTGCTGTTCCGTGCGCAGGCGATCGAGCTCGGCCTGCAGCTGCTGGATCCGGCCTTCGAGCTCGCCCTTGATGCGGGCGACGTCCGACGCCTTCAGGGCCGCGTCGTCTTCAGCGGCACGGTGTGATTCGTGGACGCGCCCAAGCTCCGACTTCAGGCCGTCCCGCTCGCTCGCCGCGCGGGCCGCCTCGTCGCGGGCCGCCGTCAGCTGCTGCTCGAGCTCGGCTTCGTGCTTGTTGGCGCTGGCCAGCGCGACCTGCTCGGCGCGCCGCTTCTCCTCGAGCTCGGCAACCCGCGCGACCGCTGCCTGCCGGCGTGTTTCCAAGTCGGCGGACTGCGCCTCGAGCTCCTGCAGGCGGGACTGCAGCGCGTCACGCGCGCTCGCCAGCGCCACCTCGGCGCCCTTGCTGTTCCTGCTCTGCGCTTCGAGCGCTTCCGCGGCGCGGACGGCGTCGGCGCGAATGTTCTCGATCTCGGCCTTGAGCGACTTTTCGCTGGCCTCGGCCTTCGCCTGGACGGCCTGCAGTTCCGCCGTCAGTTCCTTCGTCTTCGCGTCGGCGCCGGACTGCGTGCTGGCCGCGGCGGCGGCGATCCGTGTGCGCTCCTGCTCGGCCGCCTCGGCGCGCACCATCGCCTCGGCCTGCGCCTTCGCCTGGGCCGTCAACTCGCCGCGCAGATCCTCGAGCTCCTTCTGGAGCTTCTGCCGCTCGCCGCGCAGCTCCCCTGCCTCGTCGCGGTGGCGCGCGTCGAGCTCGCCGATCCGCACCTCGAGCTCGGCGACCCGGGCTTCGGAATCACGATGACGCTCTTCGATCTCGTTCTTCTGGGCGTGGTGCTCGGCGGCGGTGGCGCGCGAGCGCTCCAGCTCTTCGAGCACCTGCTGCACCCGGCCGCGCTCGGTCGCCGCTTCGAGCGACAGCCGGGCAGCTTCGGTGCGCATCTCTTCGAGCGCCTGCTCGAGCGCCATGCGCTCGTCGCTGTGCTGGTCGTTGGCGAATGCGAAGTCGACGCCCGATTCCTCGCTCGGCTCCATCGTCGGCGGCTGGGCCACGATCTCGCCTGACGCCGCCGACAGCACGCCGAGCACCGAGCCCTGCCCCTGCGCGTCCTTCTGGATGCACAGCGCCTCGATCTGCAGCGGGCGGAGGTGGCCGTCAGGACTGTGACAGGTGAACACGGCCTTGCCGCGCTCGCCGTCGAAGGCGCGGGCGACGAGCTCGCGCAGCGCCTGGATGCCGTCGTGATCGGCGAGCGAATAGAGCTCACGGCCGACGACGTCGGACGGGCCGCCGGTGCCGACGAGCGCGGCGCCGGCGAGGTTCATCGCCTGGATCTTGCCGGTCTGGTCGACGAGCACGACGCCGGCCGGCATCGCCTCGATGATCAGGCGCAGGCGCGCTTCGCTGCGCTTCAGCCGCTCGTTCTCGCGCGAGACGGTGGTCACGACGCGATACCGTTCGATGGCCATGCGGAGGCCCGGGGCCAGGCGCTCGGCGAGGCGCGGGCCGCGCGTGATGCACTCGTCGGCGGCCGACACGATCGCGGAGGACGGCGTCACGCCCTGCCCGATGAGGATCACGATGGGGAGGGGAATCTGGCGCGACCGCACCTGCTCGATCAGCTGCTGCTGGTCCTGCTCGGGCAGCGACGAGTCGAGGATCATCACGTCGTAGTTGACCGTGCCCTCGATGCGCGAGCGCGCTTCGGCCGTTCCCGAGCACACGTCGAAGGTCAGCTTCGGCGCGGCGCGGCGGACCTCCTGCTGCAGGGCGTCCGCGTCACGAAGGTCGGTGGCAACGTAAAGAGCTCGCATAGGAAACGTCCAGCGCTACCACTGATTGTCGGCGGCGATCCGCCGCAACTCGGCCAAGTCGTGCGGCACGGTCGCCGCGAACTGCAGGAGCACGCGGTCGTCCGTGTCGGACACGGCCGCGTGCGAATGGGTGACATCGTCTGGCGCCGCATCGGGCAGCGCGGGCGTCGTGAACCCGTCGGGCGTCGAACGGACTTCGCCGGTCCCGGCGTCCGCCAGCTCGAGGAAGGCGGGCTCCGCGATCGCCGGACCCTCGACAACCCCTTCGAACGTCACGGCCTCTTCTGTCTCGAACGGGACGGCCGCGTCAGCCGACGGATTGCCGTAGCTCTCGGACCGACGCGCGTCGAAGAACGGCGGCGGTGTCGCCGCGAGCGCCACCGTCGGCGCAGTTACGTCGAACTGCGACTCGGCGACCACGACGTCGTCGGTAGCTGGCGGCATGTAGGTCGCGTCGAACATCGACGTGCTGGCCGGCTCGACGGCTTCGTCGAACGCGAACTCCACGGCCGGCTCGAAGGCAATCTCGGCATCGGCCTCGAACGCGACCGGCTCGTGCCCGGCGGACACCTCGAGTCCGGCCGTCTCGATCGCCTGGCTCACGAACTCGGGGACCGGTGGCGGCTCGGGGGCGACGTCGCGATCCGCGCCGACGACCGGCTCGGGGAAGTCCGACGGGTGGAGGGGGAGAGCGGACCCGTGCGCCACCTCGAGCAGCGATGCCTCGGATTCGGCCAGGTAGGCTTCGACCGGTGACGGATCGAAGGTGGCGTCCGGCTCGGACTCCAAGGCATCCAGCACGTCGGCGTCGGAGCCGGCATCCGAGGCGACTGGCACATCGAGGAACTTGGGCTCGAGACCCAGCTCGGCGTCGAGCACGAGCGCCGCGTCGTAGCGAAGGGCACCGTTGACCAGACCCTTCACGCGTGAGCGGACCACGCGCCCGCTGATGATGAGGTTCTCGTCCGGGGTGGTGATGCGGACGCTGGTACGGGCGCCGATGAGCAGGCGCGAATCGCACTCGAACAAGACGCCGCGATTCGAGAAGTTGACGAGGTCGACCTCGGATCCGCCGATGATGCGCGCCGTGACCGAGCCAAGCGAACGAGCCGCATGACGCACGCTGTCACGGCGCTCCTCGTCCGCCACACGCTCGGCGACGTCCTCGTGCGACTGCACGTCGTTGCTCATCAATTCACCCATGTTCGCGCCGGTCCGGCGAGGCCTGACGCCCCGTCGTGACCCGAAAATCGGCACACTGACGCGAAACCTGAGCCAGTTAGTGCAGTGCTGGTCACGCTGCTGCCGACCGCGTGCGGACGCCGCGGCGCGCCCAGCGCCGCGAATCGCAGGACGCACGCCCAAAGGTCGGCCCGCGGCGCGCGTGAGAGCGCGCCGCCAGCTAGATGAGGGGGAGGGCGACGGGGCGGCCGCCGGCGGTGGCCGACTGGTCGGCGGCGAGACACACTTCCATCGTCTTCTGGGCGTCGAAGACGTTCAGCATCGTCTCGCGCCCGGCCAGGATGGCATCGACGAAGTCGTCGATCTCGGCCTGGAACGGATGGTGGGTGACGTCGGCGGAGTCCGGCATCACGCAGTCGATGCGGATCGCCGGCGACCCCGCCCCCGACCCGTAAGTCGCCTCGTGCAGCGTCACGTCGGGGAACGGGTTGGCGGAGCGCAGCTCGTCGATTGCGATCGGCCGATCCTTCCACAGCACATGCGTGTCGCGAACGGACGCGAAGTCGCCCATCACCTCGATGCCGAACGTGTACGGCATCTGGAAGTCGGTCGTGCTCGTCACATGTCCGAGGGCCCCGCCCTCGAAGCGGACGTTGACGTCGATGGTTGTCGGCCACTCGTAGCCCGGCGTGACCTTCATGTGATACGCCGACACTTCGGCGATCTCGAGGCCCGTCGCCCAGCGCAGCGCGTCGACGGCGTGGCAGCCGGCCGCGAGCAGATGGCTGCCGCCGCCCTTCACCGTGCGGCACCACTCCCAGCCGGAGTACCAGTCGGTGACGCGCGACAGGTAGTTCGTGCGCGCGAAGTGGATGCGGCCGAGGCGGCCGCTCTCGCGCATCCAGCGGATGAAGCGCAGCCAGGGGTTGTACCGGAGCTCGAAGGACACGATGGTTCGGACACCGGCGGCGCGCACCGCGTCGCGGATCGCGATCAGCTCGTCGACGGTCAGCCCGGTCGGCTTCTCGAGCAGGATGTGCTTGCCGGCGCGGGCGGCGGCCACGGCCTGCGCCGCGTGCAGATCGTTCGGCGTGGCGATGTCGATGATGTGGACGTCGTCGGCCTCGAGCAGGTCCTCGAAGCGCGTCGACACGCGGGCTCCGCCGGCCGACTGTCCGTTCTTCGCCAGCGTGGCGTGGACGCGGTCGACGTCGCGGCCGACCAGCGCCACGACGTCAGTGTGGGGATTCTTGTGGAACGCGGCGATGTGCTGCGAGGCGCACCAGCCGATCCCGACGACACCGACTCCGAGACGTCCGGCCATCGGCGCATACTATTGGACCGCCAGGGCGATTTCCAGCGATGTCCGCCGTCGGTTCGATCCACCAGCTCGTCGAGGCTCTGCAGTCCGGAGGCCCCACGCTGATCCTGACCGGGGCCGGCATCAGTCTCGCCAGCGGCATCCCGACGTTCCGTGGCACCGACGCCGGAGCGGTCTGGGCCTCGAATGTGATGGCCCGCGCCACGCTCGAGCACTTCCAGCGCGAGCCGGCCGATTCGTGGTCGTGGTACCGGCAGCGTCACGCGCAGGTCCTGGCGGCGCAGCCAAACCCGGCGCATCGCGCCCTGGTCGACCTCGAACGCTGGCACGCGGCCCGAGGCGCGGGCTTCCGGCTGATCACGCAGAACATCGATCTGCTGCACGAGGCCGCCGGCGCGCGGACGCTCGTCAAGGTCCACGGCTCGATCGATCGCGCCCGCTGCGTCGACGCCGCGTGCCCGGAGTCCGACACGACGGTGCCGACGGCGTCGCTCGACTTCGGCGCCTTCGACGCACGGCCGGATGCCGCGACCGCGCCGCGCTGTGCCGCCTGCGGCGAGCTGATGCGCCCGCACGTGCTCTGGTTCGACGAGCACTACGGCAGCCATCCCGACTACGGGTGGCCGGACGTTCTCGAGGCCTGCGACACGATGCGCCTCGTCATCGCCATCGGCACGTCGTTCTCGGTCGGCGTCACGGATCTGATCGCCGGCGAGGCCGGCCGGCGCGGCATCCCGTTGTTCGTCGTCGATCCGCAGGGCGCGTCAATCGCCGGGCCGTGGCGTCGTCGGACTGCGCGACAAGGCGGAGGAACTGCTGCCGCGAGTCTGCGCGATGGTGGGAGCCGCGACGTGAGCAGCCCCGGCGATGCGCTGCTGCGCTTCTACCGGCTTGAAGGACCCGATGCGCGCGGCCGGACACTGCCCGAGATCTGGGGGTGGGACGCGGCCCGGCTCGAAGGCGTCCACGACTACATCCAGTGGCTGTTCCCGCTGCCGGAGCCGAGCGCGTTCAACCCGCAGGCGCCGATCCTGACCAACGAGACGATCGACGCCTTCCGCGGCGACGCGGAGCTGCGACAGCGGCTGCTGCGATCGCTGGCGCTGATGCTGGACTTCTACGGGCTGACGCTGGCAGTCCGGCGGGAACGGCGCGCCGCGCATCGAGCGGGCGCGCGACTTCGCCGCGAAGAGCGGCGGCTGGCTGCGGACCGGCGACCACAACCACCTGCGCCTCACGCGCATCCTCACGAGCGTGCGGCTGCTCGGTCTCGACGATCACAGCCGGGCGCTGTATCGGTGTCTCGCCGCGATCGCGCGCGACCATCCGCACGCCGTGTCAGCGACGACGCTGGATTACTGGCGGCGCGCGGCCGCGCCGTAGTTCGCCGAAGGCGGGCGAAGGCTACCGGGCCAGCGTCGTCTCGAGCATCCGCCGCAGCCGGTTCTCCGGTCCGCGCGACGCGACCAGGCGCGTGCCGTCCTGCAGCAGCACGGCGTACTCGCCGTGGAACAGCGGCTGCAGCTCCTTGATCCGCTCGGTGTTGACGATCGTCGAGCGATGGATGCGGATGAAGCGATCGGGATCGAGCGCGGCTTCCATGCCCTTCATCGTCTCGCGCAGCAGGTGCGAGTGGGCGCCGACGTGCAGCCGGACGTAGTTGCCCTCGGCCTCGACCCAGTCGATTTCGTCGACCTTGACGAAGTGGATGCGGCCGGACGACTTCACCACGATGCGCTTCGAGTAGCGCCGCTCGCCGCCGAGGTCGTCGAGCAGGTTGATCAGCCGCTGCTCGACCGGGCCCTCGGCCGACTGATCGCGGGCGACCGCGGCGCGGGCCCGCTCGAGCGCCTTCTGGAACCGGCGCGCCGTGAACGGCTTCAGCAGGTAGTCGAGGGCGTGGACGTCGAACGCCTGCAGCGCGTACTGGTCGTAGGCGGTGACGAAGACCACGACCGGCAGCGGCCGATCGGTCATCGCCTGCAGGACGCCCATGCCGTCGAGGCCCGGCATCTGGATGTCGAGGAAGACGAGGTCCGGGCGCCTGCTCGGTCATGGCCATGACCGCCTGCCGCCCGTCGGCGCACTCTCCGATGATCTGGATGTCCGGCTCGGGCTGCAGCAGCGTGCGCAGCCGTTCCCGGGCGAGAGGTTCGTCGTCGACGATGAGCGTCCGGATCATGTCGTCCTCGTTCCTTCGTGCAGTGGCCTGTGATTCCCTATACGACGGGCTCGGGCTGCGGCGCGCCGCAGCGGGATGAGCAGCGACACCAGCGTGCCCCCGGCCGGATAGTCGGCCAGCTCGAGCGCCGACTTCGGCCCGTACAGCTCGTGCAGCCGGGCCCGCGTATTGCTCAGTCCGATACCGCTGCCGGCCGGCTTCGGCGCCGCACCCGGCGTCGTCTTCAGCCCCGGGCCGTCGTCACGCACCTCGAGCCGCAGCATGTCGCCCTCGGCGCGGGCCCGGATCTCGACCAGGCCGTCGCCACGCCGCGCGTCCACGCCGTGGTGGATGGCGTTTTCGACGAGCGGCTGGAGCACCTGGTTTGGCACCCGGATGTCGAGCGTGTCGGCCGGCACGTCCACGATCACCCGGAGACGGTCGGCGAAACGCGTCTGCTGGATGTCCAGGTAGCGGCGCAGGAACTCGAGCTCCTGCTGCAGCGGCACTTCCTGGACGCCGACCGTCGCCAGCGTCATGCGGAGCAGATCGCTCAGCTGCGCCAGCATCTCGTCGGCGGCGTCCGGGTCGCGGTGAATCAAGCGTCGAGATCGCGTGCAGCGTGTTGAACAGGAAGTGCGGGTGGAGCTGCCCTTTCAGCACTTCGAGCTGGGCCTGCGCCAGCCGCGCCTCGAGCTGCGCGGCGCGCAGCTCGCCCTGCGTGAAGCGGCGGTAGTTGCGCCACGCTTCGTGCGCGCCGACGAGGATCCAGTACGAGAGGAACCAGAGATACAGATGCGCGACCGCGACGCGCTCGAGGCTGAGCGGCTTCTCGTCGATCAGGGGGATGAAGCTGAGCCCCCACCGGATCAGGGTCCACAGTCCGCCGAACACGAAACTGGAAGGCACGTGGACGATCGCGGAACGCCACCACGGGCCGCCGTCGAAGCGGAAGTGGCGGCACACCCAGAAGACGAGCGGGGCGAGGACCAGCCACGGGTACCAGGTCGCCAGCCCGGACAGGACGGCCTCGAGCAGGGGCAGGCCGTACGGCTTCATCCGGTAGGCGAGGATCATCTGCAGCGTCGTGAACATGCCCAGCCCCGTCAGGACGGCCACGAAGGGCCGCCAAGGCAGGCCGATCCGGTCGTCCGGCGCGGCTGGTGGGAGGGAAGGTGTCACGGGTTCCACGACTATGACGGTACGACCTGCCGTGCTGGAAGTCGATTGGGACAAACCGCCACCAGACAGGGACAAAATGCCTGTTTGGCGACACGATGGCGGGGATCGGACCCTGTGTTACCGTGAGGCGCCAGTGCTGACCGAGACGGGCCACTAGATGCAGCGCGAACACCGCCTGTGGCGCTCGCCGAACCTGGGGTGGGAGATGGGCGTGGCCGTTTTCGGCCATTTCGGCCCACCGCTCCTCTTCTTCCCGACCAGCCTGGGCGACGAGTGGGAGCACGAGGGTCAGGGCATGATCCGGACCCTGTCGCCGCTGATCGAAGCGGGCCGGATGAAGGTGTTCTGCGTCCGTTCGGTGACCGCCGAGGGGCTCTTCAACAAGCAGGCCCACCCGTTTCACCGCAGCTGGGTGCTCCGCTGCTACGACTCCTACATCCGCCAGGAAGTCATCCCCTTCATCCACCATCACTGCCAGGGGTGGCCGCCGATCGCGGTGATGGGCGCGTCGCTGGGCGCGTTCCACGCGGCCAACACGCTGTTCAAGTATCCGGACGCGGTGAAACGCTGCTTCGGGCTGTCGGGCGTCTACGACATGCGCCCCTCGATGGACGGGATGTACGACGACAATTTCTACTTCAACAACCCGGTCGACTACCTGCCGAACGTGAACGATCCGTGGACGCTCCTGAACCTCGCGTCGTGCGACATCCACGTCGCGACCGGCCGCGGCCCGTTCGAAGATCGCGGCCCTTCCGATCAGCTCGCCGCCGTGCTGCGTTCGAAAGGCATCCGTCATTCGTTTGACGACTGGGAGGATCAGGGCGGGCACGACTGGCCGTTCTGGCACCACCAGATGTGGACCTACTGTTCACGTCTGTACTGAGTGTTCGCGCGCCGGAGGAGCCGTGTCGGAGATCTCGATTCGTCCCCGTCACCACGCCGCTGAATGAGGCGTGGGCCGGGATGACCTTCCCCAGCTACCGCCAGGCGCTCGCCCTGGTCGGGACCCCGCACACCGACAGCGAAGGCAGCCGCATGATCGCCTGCGCCGCGATCGGGGACGGCCTGCCCGCCGGCCTCGGCCTGGCGCAGGTGCCGAAGGATCCGTCGCAGCCGGCCGAGATCCTGTCGCTGTTCGTCCGCGCCGACGTCCGTGGCCGCGGCATCGGCACCGGGCTGGTCGAAGGCCTCGAGCAGGTGGCGCGGGACGCCGGGCGCGACGCGATCATGGGCGTTTACATGACGGGCAAGCCGTCGATCGCCGGCGTCGAGCGCGTCTTCGAGAAACGCGGCTTCGAGCCGCCGGTGCTGCGCAAGGCGGCGGTCCGCATCACCCCGGAGCAGGCGGTGAGCTGTCCGTGGTGGGGTCGAGGCCGGCTGCCCGAAGGCGGCGAGATGTTCATGTGGACCGAGCTCACCGCCGCCGAGCGGGCCCACATGCAGAAGACCAACGCCGAGAAACCGTGGATCGACCCGCTCCTCGAGCCGTGGATCTGCGACGCGCGCGCCGATCCGATCTCGAGCGTTGGGATGCGCGTCAACGGCGAGGTGCTCGGCTGGGTCATCAACCACCGCGCCCCGCCCAACTTCGTCGTGTTCACGACCGCCTTCGTGCGCAAGGACTTCCAGCGCATCGGCGCGCTGTTCAAGCTGCTCGTGCACTCGATCGTGAACATCCAGAACCAGGGGCTCTGCATCACCTTCGTGACGTCCTCGATGTACCCGCGCATGCTGCCCTTCACGCTGACGCGGATCGGCCCGTACGGCGACTTCTGCGGCGAGACGCGCGGCGTGTCGAAGAAGCTGACCGTCGCGGCAACGGCGTGAGGCGGGTGCGGCGCCGATGAGCGACACGCTGACCCTCGTTCCCGGGACCGATCGCGAGTCCTGGAACGCCTTCGTCGAAGCCTCGCCGCACGGCCACTTCTTCCAGACCTGGGAATGGGGCGAGCTGCAGGCCGATCTCAGCGCGCCTCCGACGCGCATCGCCGCGATGCGGGGCGATCGCATCGTCGGCGCGCTGCAGATGCTGATGTTCGAGACCGGGCCGGATCGCCGCTTCGGTTTCGTGCCGCGGGGCCCGGCCGCGGATCCCGCCGACGTCGAGGTCGTCGACGCGCTGGTCGGCGCGGCGATCGAGCTGGCCGCCGCCGCCGGCGCGTTCCTGCTGCGCTTCGAGCCGCAGTGGACGCGGACGCCGGAGAACGTCGCGATGCTCGAGCGGCACGGCCTCGGCGTGGCCAGGCAGCGCATCATGCCGCTGCGCACCGCGCTCGTCGACATCTCGCGAACGGCGGACGACGTCTTCGCCGGCTTCCACTCGAACACGCGCAACCGCATCCGCCTGGCGCAAAAGCAGGGCGTCGAGGTGCGCATCGGGCAGCCCGAGGAGATGGAGACGTTCCTCGCGCTGTTCGACGAGACGACGACGCGGCACGGCATGCGCAAGGCCGACACCGACGCGATGCGGCTGTCGGCGAAGCACTTCGGCCACCGCGACGCGATGCGCCTGTACCTCGCGCGCCATCAGGGCGTCGACATCTCTGGCATCGTCGTGTTCGTCGGCAGCGGCTGGGCTACGTATCTGTGGGGCGCGTCGTCGGCCGCGGACGCCGCGCGGAAGGCCAATCCGAACCAGCTGCTGCACTGGACGGCGATGCAGTGGGGCAAGGAGCGCGGCTGCCACACCTACGACCTCTACGGCATCCCCGACTACGATGTCGAGGTCCTCGAGGCCGAGTACCACCGCCAGACCGGCGGGATGTGGAATCTCTACAAGTTCAAGCGCGGCTTCGGCGTCGCCGTCCACCGCCACGTCGGCACGTTCGACTGCGTGTTCGCGAAACGCGCGGCGGCCGTATCCTGAACACCGTCGACCCGCCAGAACCGGATTGAGGGTACCAGCATGGGACGAGCTCACTTCCGTCTTGCGCTCGCGGCCGTCCTTTCCGTCGTGACGGCGCCAGCGCGCGGGCAGGGCGTCGATCCGACCGCCGCCGTCCCGGACGCCCTGCGCACGCACCTGCGCAGCGAGCGCTTCTCACCGCTGACGACGGTCGCCGCGCTCCCTGCCAGCCTGCGTGACGAACTGAACAACCTGTTCGGCGGCAAGACGCTCGAAATGGCCGATCCCGGGGCGCCGTTCCAGGCCACCGACGTGATGGTCACGCCGCGATTGCCGTCCCGGCGGCTCACCGCGGCCGGCTGCTCCCCGGACCATTGCCTCGTCTACTACGAGCGAGGCGGGTTCGCCCACGTCCACTACGCCGTGCTGTTCAAGGTCTCCACGGATGGGACGCGCTTCGAGTTCGGGGGGCCCGCCGCGGGTGGGCTGGCCGGTCTCGAGGCGGTGAAGAACGCGATCGTGGAAGGGAAAGTGCTCGGCCAGAAACAGGAGAAAGACTGGTGAGCCGCGCGCCGGAACCTTACGCAGCCTTCTGCGTCTGGTGCTCTCGATGAGATCACAGACCTCGCGCCTTCCGCTCCAGCCGACACGCCGGTCGCTCCTCCTGCTCGGCCTCGCCAGCCTCGCGCTTCCGGCCGTGGCGGTGGCGCAGGCGGCGCCGGCCGCCGCCCCGCCTGCGGCGTCGCAGGCCGCTGCCGTCGACGCCGTCGTCCAGAAGGCCATGGAGACGCGCCAGTTTCCGGGCGCCTCGGTCACCGTGGTCAAGGACGGCACGGTCGTCCTCGCCAAGGGCTACGGCTTCTCGGACGTCGAGAAGTCGACGAAGGCCACCGAGCAGACCGTCTACCAGCTCGCCTCGGTGACCAAGCCGTTCACGGCAATGGCGATCCAGATGCTCGTAGAGGACGGCAAGCTGTCGCTGGACGGCAAGATCACCGGGATCCTGTCCGGCCTGCCCGCCGCCTGGGAACCGGTGACCGTCCGGCACCTCCTCAGCCACACGTCCGGCATCAAGAGCTACACCGACGTGTTCGGCGAGAAGAAAGTGCCGGACAGCCAGGTCTTCACCCGCGACGAGATCCTCGCCCTGGTCAAGGACGCGCCGCTGCAGTTCACGCCGGGCCAACGCTTTGCCTACTGCAACACCGGCTACTACCTGCTCGGAATGATCGTCGAGAAGGCGTCCGGCAAACCCTACGCGACGTTCCTGGCCGATCGGATCTTCACGCCGCTGGGCATGACCTCGACCGCGCTCGACGACTACGCCGACGCGAGGCCCGTGCGGGCCAGGGGCTACAGCACGGCGAACGGGGCGACCAAGCCGGCCGAGCACACGCATCCGACGCAGCCGTACTCGGCTGGCGCGCTCGTGTCGAACGTCGTCGACCTGGCGAAGTGGGATGCCGCGCTCGCCGCGCGCAAGCTGCTGAAGCCGGCGAGCTACGACGCGATGTGGACGCCGATGCGCCTGAACGACGGCAAGCCGTCGAGCTACGCGCTGGGCTGGCAGGTCGATCCGTACCGGACCCGGCCACGGCAGGCGCACGGCGGCGGCATCAGCGGCTTCTCGACGTTCGTCGCCCGCTTCCCCGACGACAAGGTCACCGTCATCGCGCTCGTCAACCAGGGCGGCGGAGCCGGCGGCGCGCTGGTCAACGGCATCGCCGAGATCTACATCCCCGCCCTCAAGGACGCGGCGCCAAAGCCGATCGCCGATCCGGACGCGAAGACCACGGCCTTCCTCAAGGAGGTCATCACGCTGGCCGCCAGGGGCGAAACCAATCCCGAATGGCTGACCGCGCAGTTCCAGACGTTCCTGCTGCCGGACCGCATCAAGCAGGGCCCGCAGATGATGGGCCGGTACGGGGAGCTCACCGCCTTCGAGCTGATGGAAGAATCCACCCGCGACGACGTGCGCATCCGCATCTACCGCGCGACATTCGGGACGACGCCGTTGCGGGTGCAGTTCACGCTCTCGGCCGACGGCAAGATCGCCGGACTCGGGATCTCGCCGGCCAACTGACGGCCGGGATACGATGAGCCATGGCTGAGCCGGCTGGAACCGATCCGGCGGCGTCGTTCACGGCGCACGAGACCGGGATCGACAACGCGATCCAGGCATTCGAGACCTGCGACCCGCCTGACAACCGGGCGCTCGCGGACTTCATCGAGCGGCACGCGGCGCGGTTGACCGCGTCGCAGCGTCAGGCCATCCAGCGGCTCGTCACCTGGCCGGTCCGGGGCCCGGAGCGGATGGGCGCCGAGCTGGGCATGACCGCGCTGCTCCATCTGTCCGAGAGCGAGGAGATCGCCGCGATGTGGAGCCGGTGGATCCGCCGCGGGGCGTTCGACGGCCAGCCATGCGCGCCGGTCGAGCTCGCCCGCTTCCTCGTCGAGGCGCGGCGCGAGCAGGTCACCGGCCGCGAGCGGCTCGACGAAGCCCTGCGCACCCACGTCCGCGCGGCCTTGCGCTCGGGCGAGGTCGGTCGGATCAACATCGCCTTGACGCACATCGAGGTCTGCGCCCGCGCCGGCGCGCCGATCGCCATCGCGCTGGTCCGCGAGGCACACGCGGCGACGGGATCGGCGGAGTGGAAGGCGTGGACCGACCGTGAGCCCGAAGCGGCGGCACAGGCGCGCGCCGAGGTCGAGGGCGTCGCGGACGAGACCGCGCGACGCATTGCATCGGCGACCTGCGGCGCCGGCTGACGGCAGGCGCTAGCGGGCGCGGACCACGAACGCCGCCGCCTGTCCGCCACCCGACGTGACGTTGGCGAGGCCCGAACCGCTCAGGCGCGTCAGGCACCCGATCTGCTTTCCGCGGAACAGGTACGGCGCGAAGTCGACCAGCATGTCGCGCGGCGTCACCGCGTGCGGCGGGCCGGAAACAGCGAGGAACGTCTCGCGGCGGATCGGGATCCGGTGCTGCAGCACCCAGCTGCGATCGGCGGTTTCGGCCGGGCCGCTCCCGGCGACCGCCTTGGCCAGCGCGGCGTCCCACTCCGCGACGCTGGTCTCCCAGCCAAGCGTGACGCCGCTGCCGCCGTATTCGTCATTCGGCTTCAGCACCAGCGAGTCGCGATGTTCGCGGGCATAGGCGAGCAGATCGATCGTGCCGTGATGCGGCGAGGACGTGCGCACGTCCTCGACGACGCGCGTCCACGGGATCGCCGCGGCGACGATGGCGCGCTCGGCGTCGCTCAGCGGACACAGCCCGCCGGGCTCAGTCACGGCGGCGTCGGTCAGCAGCGCGAAGAACGCCTTCTTGTGCGGGATCTTGCAGCGGAGGGCGTTGGCCATGCACACCCTCCCGCTGGCGATCGCCTCGACCAGGACGCGGCAGTCGTCGGCGCGCGCGATCACGTCGTTGACGAGCACGCGGCGATACACCATGTCGATGCGCCGGCCGTCCGCCACCAGCGTGGTGCCGTCGAAGCTCAGATCGCGAGGGTCGGCGACGACCGTCGGGACGCCGCGCGCCTCGAAGCGATCCTTCAGGATCAGGAACTCGCTCCAGGTCGGGACCTCGCGGAAGTCCGTGATCAGGATGGTCGGCGGGCTGGCCCGGCCGCCCCACTCGGCGTAGCTGGCGAGCAGCGCGTCGAGCAGGTGCGTCGACAGGCGGAAGTACGAGCGCCTCGAAGCGCTCGCGGAACCGCGCCATGAGGTCGAGCCCGTCGAAGACCTCGCCGAGGTTCTCGGCATAGGCGAGGCCGGCCGGCGACTCGGCGTTGTACTCCGCGAACGTGAGCGAGTCGGGCAGCAGGAACGCATCGAGCCGCGATGTCGTGCTCGCCCGCCCGTAGCCGGGATCGATGCGGGTCAGGCGCGTCTCGGCCTCGGTCAGCCGCACGCGCCGCAGCAGCTCGGGCTGGGCCATCGCGGCGGCCACCACGCGCTCGCCGATCGCGGCGATCGTCTCGGCGACGGTGCGCACGCGCGCCTCATCGGCGGCGTCGAGGAAGAACGGCCGCAGGAACGGGCACAGCGGCCGACCCCCGAACGTGAGCCGCGCGTCGCGCATCCGCGCCGAGACGTCGGCCCAGTAGCCGGCCGTTCCTTCGACATCGGGACGCACGAGCCCGTTCCAGACCTCCGCCGGCGACGGCGGCGCGCCGGCGCGGCTCGCGGCAGGCTCGCTCATCGCGTCACCTAGCGCGGCTGGCCGACGAACCCGGACGTCTTGCCCCAGCCGAGCATCTGCTCCCACTGCGGCCACGGATTCGTCGGCGGGCCGTTGAGCGCGCGATCGACCACCAGCTTCGACATTCGATCGAGCACCAGCTCGAAGTAGTGCGGGGTGATGCGGTCGCGCTCGAAGTCCGGCGCGGGGTTCAGGAAGTCAATCGCGTAGGGCACGCCGTCCTCGACCCCGAACTCGATCGTGTTCATCTCGTAGCCGAGCGCCTGGTTGATCGTCTGCGCGTCCTTGACGATGCGATCGCCGAGCGCCGGCGACAGATAGTGGTGATCGACGATGTACTTGCGCTCGTGCGGGTCGTAGGCGACCGGCACGATGTCGTTCTTGCCGAAGGTGAAGCAGCGCACGTACTGGTCGAAGCGGACGAACTGCTGCAGCGTCATCGCGTACGGCGCGGTGCCATCGTAGGCCGCGATCAGCTCGTCGCGGCTGTCGACCTTGTAGACGTGCTTCCAGCCGCCGCCCGAATACGGCTTCAAGATGGCGGGCAGGCCGACGTACTCGCAGCAGCCCGTCCCAGTCGATCGGGAAGTCGAGGTTGCGCAGCGACGCCGGCAGGATGTCGACGTCGGGCGGGTAGGCCTTCTGCGGCAGCAGCACGGTCCTCGGGATGGCGACGCCGAGCCGCGACATCAGCGCGTAGTTGAAGAACTTGTCGTCGGCCGTCCACCAGAACGGGTTGTTGATCACGTAGGTCCCGTTCATGGCGGCGTACTTGAGGTAGCCGCGGTAGTACTCGACCTCGTGCGAGATGCGGTCGACGATGACCCGGTAGGCCGGCGGCTCGTCGAACTTCGTCCCCGCCAGCTTCACGAACTCGGCGCTGATGCCATGCGGCCGGCCGATCTCGTCGACCCGTGTCGATGAAGGCGTGCGGGAAGCTGTGCTCGCGCCCGACCATCAATCCGATCTTCATGCGTGTCTCCCTGTGGCGGGCACGTGGCCCAGGCCGGCTTCGCGATCGAGCACGTCGAGCGTGCGTCGATACAGGTCGTTGACCTCGTCGCGGCTGTTGGCGATGACCGTGACGCCGAGCTTGCCCCACTCCGAGAGCGCGCCGATCAGGTGGAACAGCACGCCCGATTCGGTGCGGTAGCTGTAGTGGAGCCCGTTGTTGGTGACGATGTCGATCAGGTCCTCGGGCAGCACGCCGCGGTAGCCCGTGGCCCGCAGGTTGTCGGTGGCCATGTAGTACTTCGGCGCGGCCGCTGAGCGAGAGGAACAGGCCCGAATCCGGGATCGAGCCGCCCGCCGGTGAGGAACTGCAGCGCGAGGAACGGATGCGTCGTGCCGAGCACGCGCAGGTTGATCTCGAGCGCGTGCAGGCTCCACGGCTGCGTCGTGTCGCGGCGCGACACCAGGAAATCGACGCCGAACCGGCTGACGACGCCGTGCGCCGCGAGCACCCGGCCGATCGGCCGTCCCGGCTCCTGGATGGCACGGCGGTAGTCCTCGTGGGCCGGAAAGGTGCAGCCCTGGTAGATCTGGCCGGACGGGCCGCCGAGGATCTGGTCGTGCGTGGAGGTCGCCACCACCTCGCCGCGCGGCGTGGTGCGCAGCTGGCGCCGAAGGCGACAGCTTGTGCGGCGCGTCGATGAACTCCTCGACGATGCCGCCCATCCGCGCGAACTTGCGGAAGTAGTGCTCGTGCGACTCCGATGGCCACAGCCAACTCGAGGCCCGGCATCGCGTCGCGGACCGACTCGCGCGTCACGTGCTCGGGGAACCGGAAGATCGCGTTGCCCTCGCCGGAGAAGCTCTCGTTCAGCTTCACCACGGCCCGGCGCAGGCCCGGGCTGCTCGCGTCCGAGCTCGACGAGCGCGCGCTCGACGTCGGCCTTGTCCTTCAGATCCTCGAAGCCGGGCGGATGCGGGACGCCGGCCTCGCGGAACACCTTGCGGCTGCCCGGACTTCGTGCCGAGGTAGTTCAGCTCCGGATCGAGCCCGTTCAGCGGGATGTCGAGCAGCACCGACAGCTTGCGCTCGAGCGGCGTCGAGTTGAAGACGGTCAGGTAGGCCGCGTCGGAGTCGGGAATCGACTGCGCGGATCCGCTCGATCAGGCGCGGCCGCTCGAGGATCTTCTGCGTCAACGCCCGCGGCGAGCTGTCGTACGCGCACAGCATCGTCAGCCGCGCGCGGGCGTGGCTGGCGGGCACACCGGCCAGCAGGTGCAGGTAGTAGTCGAGGATCAGCGGGTGCACCGGCTGCGACGTCACGTAGATGACGTGCGCGCGCGGGTTGCGCAGCCGGATCAGCAGGAACAGCAGCCGCTCTTCGTAGAAGTCGGCGCCATCGAGCTTGCGTCAGCTCCTCCTGATCGAGCGTGAACGACGGCACGACGACCGACGTCGCCGGCAGGTCCTCCTGGGCGCTGATGACGTCCCACACCTGGTGCAGCCGCGGCTTGAGCTGCTCGAAGTGCGGCCAGCTCCTGATCAGCGGGTCAGGTCGTCGGCGAACGGCGGCTTCGGAATCACGAAGCCCTCCCGGCCGACGACGCCACGCGGCGCAGCGCGATCTGCCGTTCCAGGTGATACCGCAGCGGCCCGAAGAGCGTGTAACGCGACGTGACGTCGAGCCCGCGATCGGCGGCGTCGTCGCGCAGCGTCTCGGCCATGGCGTCGGCACGCTCGCGGTACCATTCGTGCGAGACCTCGCCGCGCGAGCGCTTGTCCCACAGGATGCGCAGTGCGCGGGCGCGGTTGACGATCTCGGGGTGGTGGTTCACGCCGAAGACCCGCGGCATCGTGCCGGTGCGGTCGCGCGCCGCCTCCCACATCGTCACGGCCTCGCCGGCGGCGCCGTCCGGCCCGGTCTCGAAGGCGAGCGGCGTCACCATGCCGGCCATCGACCGCCGCGGCAGCAGATCGTAGAGCCGGCTGTCGAGGACGCGGATACGCCCGGCGTGGCCCGGCTCGTCGGGGACGCCGTGCGCGAGCCCGCCGAACCAGGGATGCGCGGCGGATGCCGGCGTCAGCACGGTGTCGACGATGCCGGCGCTCTTGCCGCCTTTCTCGGGTCCGCGCCGCACCGGGTCGGCGACGCCCAGCCAGCGGTTCATCACGCCGAAGGTGTGGCAGATGCCGATCAGCGCCGCGTCGGGGTGGGCGTGCACGGCGTCGAACAGCGTGTAGAGCGGCGACTCCCACGCCGGCGACTCGACGATCCCCTGGCTGCCGTCGCCGCCGTCGTTCTGCCTCGGATCGATGTGGCCGGGTCCGCCGGTGCCCAGGTAGAGGCCGCCGCGGCCGTCGGGCAGCGGCGGGACCACGAATCCGCGCCGCACGTCGCACGACACGACGCGGACGCGCAGGCCGGCGGCGACAATGGCATCGGCCATGTCGCAGGCCGCGGACCGCACCGCCATGACGACGGCGTCATGGCCGATGTTCGGCCAGCCGTGGTTCATGTCGAGGACGAACACGTCGAGGCTGCCGGGCTCCGCGATCGGCAGATCCCCCGCCTTGTCGGCCCGGACGTAGGCGAAGGCGCCGCGGCCGACCGCGTGGCAGGCGGCGGGGCAGACATCGGGCCCGAAGGTGCGCCGGTGGTCGCAGTCGAAGGGCATGGCCAGCGTGTGCCGGAACGGATGGAGCGGCCATTCTAGTGGAGTCGCGAAGATGCCGGCACGGGCACCGCCCTTGCAATTCCGTCGGTCCGGACCCGGCGTCCGCTCCAGCAGCCGCGAAAACCCATGATGTCACGCGCAGTTTTTGCCAGGGCCCTGACGATTTTCGTCAGCGCCATGTCGCTCCAGGCGATGGCGCCCGCGGTTCATGCCCAGGGCGTGGCACTCGACGGCACCATGCCGCAGCCGCTGCCGCTGTTCCCGGCCGACAACTGGTGGAACGTGGACGTCAGCCAGGCGCCGCTCGACGCCAACAGCGCCAACTTCATCACTTTCATCGGCGACCGACCGCCGGCTCCATCCCGACTGGGGCGGCTCAGCCGGCGATCCGGGAGACCCGACTGCGATCTACGGCATCCCCTACATCGTGCGTGCCCGGCACGCAGCCGCTCGTGCCGGTCACCTTCGTCGACTACGCCGACGAGAGCGACGCCGGCGCCCCGGGGCGCCCGCCCGGCTACCCGATCCCCGAGCAGGCCAAGACCCAGGCCGGCTGGATCGAAGGGGGCGCGCCGGGCAGCGTCGAGCCCGAGGGCGATCGGCACATGCTGATCGTCGACCGCGACAACCGCATCGTCTACGAGCTGTATCGCGCCCACTGGAACGCCGGGCTGAACCGCTGGGAGGCCGGATCGGGCGCGGTGTTCCCGCTGACCAGCAACCTGCGCCGGCCGGACGGCTGGACCAGCGCCGACGCCGCCGGGCTCGCCATCCTGCCCGGCCTGGTGCGCTACGACGAGGCGTTCGGCACCGACCCGATCCGCCACGCCTTCCGCGTCACAGTGCGCGCCACCAACGGCTACGTCTTCCCCGCCTCGCACCGCGCCGGGAACAACAGCAGCGCGCTGCCGATGGGGGCGCGGCTGCGCCTGAAGGCCAGCGTCGACATCTCGGGCTATCCGGCGGCGCGTGCAGCGCGTGTTCCAGGCGATGAAGACCTACGGGCTGATCGTCGCCGACAACGGCAGCGACATGTACATCACCGGATCGTCCGATCCGCGCTGGGAAGCGCCGATGGACGACTTCGTGCCGGCCTTCCACGGCCTGCGACGCCGATCAGTTCGAGGTCGTGCAACTGGGCTGGACGCCGCCGGTCGTCGTCGACGGCGATGGCGACGGCCTGCCCGATGGCTGGGAGACGACCTTCGGCCTCGATCCCGACAGCGCGACCGGCGTGAACGGCGCGGAGGGCGATCCCGACGGCGACGGCGTGAGCAACGCCGCCGAGCGCACCGCCGGCACGCATCCGCGCGGCTTCGAGCGGCGGCTCTTCGCCGAAGGCGTGTCGAACGCGTTCTTCACGACCCGGCTGGCCGCGCTGAACCTGTCGTCGAACCCGGCGCACGTGCAGTTCCGCTTCCTGCGTCCGACCGGCGCCCCGGTCACGCACGAGGTGACCATTCCGGCGCGGGCGCGGATCAGCGTCGATCCCGGGGCGGTCGGCGGCGTGTACGGCAACTCGTTCTCGACCGTCGTCGAATCGGACGTCGCCGTCGTCGTCGATCGGACGGTGAGCTGGGACGCGTCGGGCTACGGCAGCCACGCGGAGACGGCGCTCACGAGCCCGTCGACCACGTGGTTCCTCGCCGAGGGCGCCACCCACAACACCTTCGACCTGTTCTACCTGATCCAGAATCCGGGCCCGACCGCGGCGACCGTCACGGTGCGCTACCTGCGTCCAGTGCCGCTCGCGCCGCTGACCAGGAACTACGTCGTCGCCGGCAACAGCCGCTTCACGATCGCGGTGGACAACCAGGTGATCGACGGCCAGTCGCTGGCCGCGACAGACGTCTCGGCGGCGATTACGTCCACTGCGCCGATCGTGGTCGAGCGGGCGATGTACATGACGAACGGCGCCGAGCCGTACGGCGCCGGGCACGAGAGCGCGGGCGTCACGGCGCCGGCGCTGAACTGGTTCCTCGCCGAAGGCGCGACCGGCGCGTTCTTCGACATGTTCGTGCTGATCGCCAACCCCGATCCCGACCAACGCGGCGACGGTGCAGGCGACCTATCTGCTGGACAACGGCACGACGCTGACCAAGAGCTACGCGGTGGCGCCGTCGAGCCGGCGCACGATCTACGTGGACGACGAGGGCTTCCCGAGCCAGGCGGGGCCGCGGCTGCTCGCCAACGCCGCGATGTCCACGATCCTCACCTCGACCAACAACGTGCCCATCGTCGTGGAGCGCGCGATGTGGTGGCCCGGCGGAGCGCAAGGCCCGTGGTACGAAGGCCACAACTCGCCGGGGGCGACCACGACCGGCACCGTCTGGGCGCTGGCCGAGGGCGAGGTCGGCGGCGGCAACGGCGCGTCCACTTACATCCTGGTCGCCAACACCGGCGCGACGCCGGCCAGCGTCCGCGTCACGGTGTTCATCGAAGGCGGTGGCACGGCCGTCCGCACGTTCACGGTGCCGGCGTCGAGCCGCTTCAACGTGGACGTCGCGAGCGTCTTCGGATCGGCGGTGGCCGAACGCGCGCATGGGCGCGCTGGTCGAGAGCCTGGGCGCGACGCCGGCGCCGATCGTCGTCGAGCGCGCGATCTACACGAACGCCGGCGGCCGCGTGTGGGCGGCCGGCACGAACGCCCTGGCGACGCGGATCCAGTAGGCGCGCCGCGGCAATCAGCGCAGCAGCGGCTGGTTCGCCGCGATCTCGGCGTTCAGCGCCTGCGCCAGCGCGCCCCAACGTGGGTTCGCCGCCAGCGGCCTGCTGAAGAAGGGATCCCGCACGACGGTCGCCGGACCGACGCCCGGATAGCCACGCGCGAGCGTCTCGAGCAGCCCGACGGCCTCGTCGTGCGCGCCGCCCCAGGCGAGCACGCGGGCCGCCATCAGGCGGACGTGCACCGACTCAGGGAAGGCCGAGCGGCCGCTCATGAGGCGAGTCGCGGCTCGCGCCTGCTCGATCGCGCGCGCGGCTCGCCGGCCAGCAGCGCGCTCTCCGCGTTCAGCAGGCAGCGCCACCACTCGTTCCAGGCCGCCTTGGGCAGGCGCTCGACGTCCAGGGCGAGCGCGCGGCCTTCACGGGCAGCGTTGACGACGTCGCCGGCGAGCAAGCGCTCCCAGCCGCGTAGTTCGGCCACGGGCTTGAGGCTCGCACCGACGCGCGCGCCGAACGGGCTGTGCTGCGCGAACGGGGTGTCTGCCGCCGCGTGCAACCGGTTGCGGAGGTCGACCAGCCGTCCCTCATAGCGCAACAGGTCGAACTCGGCCGACAGCGTCGCGTTCGCCTCGCCGCCGCCCCGCAGACGCGCGATCTCCTCCCACCAGCGGCCGGTCGCGCCGGTGAAGGCGAACAGATACTCACCGCGATACAGCCGACCCGGGAACCGCGAATCGAAATCGGCCAGCACACGCAACATCTCGCGGGGACGGTGCGCCGCGGCGAGGTTCTGTACCCAGTAGCGGTGGATACCGGCGTTGCCCGGGTCGAGTCGAGCGGCCTGGGCCTGGACGGCCAGCGATTCCTCCAGCCGTCCGTCGAACATCAGGAAGTTGCCCTTGGTCAGCAGCAGACCCGCATCGAGGGGTCCCACCTGCTCGGCCGCCTCGATGAGGCCGAGCGCACGGGGGAGATCGCGGTCGACGAGGAACGCCAAGCCGGCGGCGCGCACCAGCACGTACGGCGTACCGCCGGCGTACTTCTGCGCCTGCGCGATGTCGGCGCGGGCGCCGGCGAGGTTGGTCTCGTTCCCATCGGCGTGGCTGACGAACCTGGCGACACGGACCCGGGCCCGATCGGCGTAGGCGGCGCCGTAGGTCTCGTCGAGCTCGATGGCCCGCGTGAACATCGCCTCGACACGGGCGATCTGGCTCATCGTCGCGCCGCCGCCGCCGACATCCTGCCAGGCGAGCGAGCCCTTGAGCCATTCGTCGTAGGCCTCCGGGAGGCGCGGCGGCGGCAGGTGACCGGCCCTCGCCGTGGGCAACTGCACGGCGAGCTGCTCGGCCACCTCGCGCGCCAACTGCTCCTGCAACGTCATGGCATCGACCAGCGTCGCCTGGTAGCTGCGCGACCAGATCTGGCGGTCGGCGACGGCGTCGACCAGCTGCAGCGTCACGCGCACGACCTTCGCCTCGCGGCGGACGCTGCCTTCGAGCACGTGCGTGGCCCCCAGGTCCCGGGCTAGGCCACGCACGTCCGCCGGCTTGCCGCGATAGGCCATCATCGTGGTCCGCGAGATGACTTCGAGCTTGCGGGCGCGACTGCCGAGGGCGCTCAGCACCTCCTCGTGCATGCCGTCCGCGAAGAAGGCGTTGCCTGGATCCGGGCTCAGGTTCTCGAACGGCAGGACGGCCAGGCGATCGACCGACGGCCGCGAACCGGCGTCGGAGCCAGCGAGGCGGCCGGTCGGCCGCGTCAGGACGACGGCCAGGGCGGCGGTCGCCGCAAGGCCGAGGATCGGCAGCCCGGCGCGCCACCAGGGCAGGTGCGGCGCGGCCGGAACACCCGCCGCCGCCGTCGACTCCGGTGGACCTTCCAGCGGCGGCGGTGGTGATGGGGCCCCGATCGAGGACGCGGCCGCGTTTGGCCCCTCGATGGTCCCGATGAACCGATAGCCCTGCCGCGGCACCGTCTCGAGGTATTTCGGAGCCTCGGCGTCGTCGACCAGCGCGGCGCGCAGCTTGCGCACCGCCGTGTTGAGGCTGGCGTCGAAGTCGACGACGGTGGCCGGCCACAGGCGGGCGATCAGCTCGTCGCGGGTGACCAGCTCGCCGGGTTTGCGGACCACCGCTTCGAGGATCTGCAGCGGTTGCTCCTGGAGCCTGACCAGGCGCTCGCGGTGGAACAGTTCCAGAGGCGCCCGATACAGCGACCACCCGTCGAACGTCGCCACCAGCCGCGCGGATCCATCCGCCATGCGGCGAGCTTACCCGAGCCGACGCAGCCTGGACCGCGGTTCACGAACAAGTCAGGCCCAGTTCAGGCCGGTTTCACCGGCGGTCCCTGGTATCGGCGACGACAGAGGCGTTGACTGGGCATCGGAGGTCGCCCGTGCACACCCGTGTCGCAACGCCGCTCGATCGTCTGTTCTTTCCCTTGATCGCACTGACCGCCATGCTGTCGGTAGCGGCGGGGTTCGCCCCCACCTACTACCTGGGCTACTGGTTCCAGGCTCCCCCGCTCACGACCACGGTGCACGTCCACGCCCTGGCCTTCACGGCGTGGCTGGCACTGCTGTTGAGCCAGACGCTGCTGATTCGCGCGCGCAAGCACCGCTGGCACCGGACGCTGGGCAAGGCGTCGGTCGTCGTGGTCGCGGTCATGGTGGTGACCGGCTACATGGTGATCTTCGGCAAGCCGCGGCCGACCGCCTTCATGCGGGCGTTCATCTTCACGCCGATGCTGTCGTTGCTCTTCTTCCCGCTGCTGTTCTCGGCCGCGATCCACTTCCGCCGCGATCCGGCCACGCACAAGCGCCTGATGCTGCTCGCGACCATCATGATCGCGCGAGCCGGGTTCACCCGGCTGATGCACATGGTGGGGCTCGAGACGACGAACTATCGCCTCGACGTGGCCACCTACCTGTTCCTGCTGGTGCCGCTGCTGGCCTTCGACGTGGCCAAACTGGGCCGGCTCCACCCGGCGACGGCGTGGGGCACCGTGCTCCTGCTGATTCGCCATCCGCTGCAGGCCGCCATCGCGTACACGGACACCTGGCAGCGGATCGCCGCCTGGCTGACGCCGCCGATCCCGTAGCGATCAAACGACCCTCATCGGGCGCCGCGCCCGTGAGGTGCTCGTGCCTCGAGCTCAGGACCGGACGTTCGAATTCCGCCGGAAGACGTTTGCTGGGTCGTACGTCTTCTTGAGCGCAGCCAGCCGCGCCAGGTTGCTGCCGAAGACCGCCTCGGCCGAACCGCCCTCGACATGGCTCTGGTAGTTCACGTAGGTCCGTTCGCCCGACGACGCCCGCATGCGCCGACGCGCGTCGTCCGCCCACGCCATCAGTCGCGTCGCGGCGGCCGCATCGTTCCAGTCCATGCCGATGCGAATGTGCACGCCTCCAGATTGACGGAGCGGAAACGCGGTCGCGTCCGGCGCGACGCGGCACACCTGACCGTGCTCGTAGTGGCTGAGGCCGAGCACCGTCTCGGCTGGCGCCTCGGCGAGGCGATTCAGGGCCAGGTCGATGACGTCGTCTGACACTGTCTCGCGGTAGAGCGTCGCGACGTATCGGAAGGCGACGTCTGGTGGAGCCGTCGCCGGTGTCCCCGCCACGTCCGCGAACGCCTGACGTCTGACGGTGTCCCTGGAGGGCGTGGCCGCCGCTCGCAACACCCGGAGCAATCGCTCCGCTTCCGCCTCCTGGCCGGCGTGACACAGGCTGACGAACACGCCGCGCTCACCGGGCGTGAGGTTGATCGTCGCCTGGAACGCATCCGGCGCTGCAGCCATGAGGTCGCGGAAGCATCGCAGGACCGGTCGCGCCTCACGAACGGGATAGTCGATCTCGCCGGCGGTGACCGGATCGACTCGATGCAGACGGCATGCGAAGTCGACGACCACCCCGAAGTTGGCGCCAGCGCCGCGAAGGCCCCACAACAGGCTCGGGTTGCTCTCGGCGTCGACCGACAGCAATCGTCCGTCGGCGGTGACGATCCGCGCGGACAGGAGATTGTCGCAGGCCGCTCCGTGGAGTCCGGCGAGCCAGCCGAGACCGCCTCCGAGCGTGACGCCGGCAGCCCCCACCCCCGGGCACTGCCCGAGGATCGGGGCGAGCCCGTGGCGGCCCGCGGCTCGTGTGACATCCCCGCCCAACACTCCCGCATCGACGCGGGCCGTGCGACCGACAGGGTCCACGCTCACACCGGTCATGCCGGAGAGATCGACGACGAGGCCGTTGGACGTGCCCCAGCCCATCGGGCTGTGGCCGCCGCCGCGCACCGCGAGTTCCAATCCCTGTGTCTGCGCGAACTCCACGGCATGGCGGATGTCGTCGGCCGTGGTGCATCGTGCCACCAGCGCGGGCCGTCTCTCCGTGCCAGGATTCCAGAAATGGATGCGTCGCGCCGCGTCGTAGTCGGCCTCCGCAGCCAGGATCACGCGCCCCTTCAGCCGAGCGCGGAAGGTCGTGAGCGCCTCGGGATCGAGGCGGTTGGCACGGCGATGGAACGCCGCAGCCAGCGGCAGCGTCGAGGCCGCCGTGATCGTTCGCGCCATGAAGTCTCTGCGACTCTGGCGACTGTGAAGGCTCATGTTGGGATCCCTCACATGATATTGCTACGGCTCAGGTAGCAAAGCAATGCGCTACGCTGGCCAGAATTGGCGACCAGCTGCGCGCCCACACGATGGACGTAACTGTGGACTGGTCGATCAGTCCAGCGGCCGTGGCCAGACGCTCGCGGCGACGAACACCGCGACGAGGCGCTCGACGCCAACCCGATCGGCGTCGTCGAAGCGCGCCGGGGTCGGCGAGTCCATGTCGAAGACGCCGCGCAGCGCGCCGCCGGCGGAACTATCGGCACGACCAGCTCGGATCGGGATCGGCTGTCGCAGGCGATGTGCCCGGGGAAGGCGTGGACGTCGGGCACGACGATCGACTCGCGGCGCGACGCCGCGGCGCCGCACACCCCGCGCGTGAGCGCGATGCGCGTGCAGGCCGGCAGGCCCTGGAACGGGCCGACGACCAGCTCGGTGCCGTCGAAGAAGTAGAAACCGGCCCAGTTGAGATCGGGCAGCGCGTGCCAGATCAGGGCGGCGGTCTGCGACGCGTTGGCGACGAGGATCGCGCTCGTCGCCGAGCAGGTGGGTGAGGTCGTGGACAAGCGCGTCATAGGCGACGCGCTTGTCCGTCCAGTCGTAGGTGGTCGGCGAGAACACAGCAGGAAGACTCCGGAGTGGAATTCGACTCCGGAGTCGTTCTCGACTACTGGCCCGGGCGCGGCGGCGGGGGCGGCGCGTTCGGGTTCGGCTTGTTGGCTTCGATGCCGAGCGTGATCTTGACCGCGTCGCTCACCGTCACGCCGCCGGCCTCGATCGCCCGATTCCAGGTCAGGCCCCAGTCGCTGCGTTTGATCGTCGTGGTGGCCGTCGCGCCCACCACGAAGTTGCGTCCGGCGTTGACCGGCCCCGTCGGACCTTCGACGTCGAACGTCACTTCCTTGGTCACGCCGTGCATGGTCAGGTCGCCGACCAGCTTGAACTTCCCGGCTGCGCCAGGCTCCACCTTCTTCGACTTGAAGGTGAGCGTCGGGTACTTCGCCACCTCGAAGAAGTCGGGGCTCTTCAGGTGCGCGTCGCGCTTCTCGTTGTTGGTGTTGATGGTCGTGGCATCGATGGTGACATCGGCGGCGACCGACGACACGTTCTTGCCGTCATAGGTGATCTTGCCCGACACCTTGCCGAACGAGCCCGGCACGGTCGAGACCATCAGGTGCGTGACGGTGAAGCCGGCGGTCGAGTGCGCCCCGTCGATGTTCCACTCGTTCGGGCCGAGCACGGGCTGCGGCGGCGGACCCTGCTGGGCGGGGGCGGCGGCCGGCGCGGGCGGCGGCGCCTGGGCGTAGGCGACAGCCGACGCGAGCACGAGAGCGGTGGTGAAAGCTGAGGGTCTTGAACGTCAACAGGGGCTCCTTTGAAACGGCGTCGGCACGACGCCATTGGACCGGGGAAACACAGAGGATTACGGTGCGGGGGATTGCGCCACCCGCACCACGACCGACGGCGGCGTCGCCGTCGATCAGGGCGCGAAAGGCCGGATCCTCCCGCAGGGACTCGAAGTCCGGATCGAGCCGGGCGCGGACCCGGGTCAGCGCCGGCCGGGCCGCGACGCAATCGGCCAAGTAGCGCAGCGCATCGGCGGTGTCGCCGCGCAGCGCACACAGCGACGCCACGTAGTACTTGGTGAACGGATCGTCGGCGCCGCGCGACTGGCGGGCCCTGAAGGCCTTCATCATCTCGGCGAAGGCCCGATCGGCTGCCTCGCCATCGCCTTTACGCCAGTGGGCGGCGCCCTGTTTCTGCAGGATTTCGATCTGGAGGCGGCCCTTCAAGGCGTGGTCGTGCTCCGCCAGGAAGGCCTGCTCCCGGGCGAAGGACGCCAGGGCGCTGTCGTAGCGGCCCAGCCGGTAGCGCACGTAGCCCAGCCGGACGTGGCTGCCGACCATGAACAGCCCTTCCGTGCCCGACTTGAAGCCTTCCTGGAGGGCCACGGCGCGCTCGCCCTCGATTTCCGCGGTGGCCAGGTCGCCCTTGATCGCCCGGAGCAGCGCCAGCTGCTGGAACACGTAGCCGGCATCCGGGTTGTGGGCACGGGCGCGCTCCAGGGCGGCGATGCCCTCGTCGATCAAGCCTTTGCCCATCCAGAAGGCACGGGCCAGCGTGTTGCGGGCGGCGAGGTTGGTCGGATCGAGGTCCACCGCGCGCGTCGCCGCGCCGATCGCTTCGTCGTTGCGGCCCTCGGCGAGCCGCACCCCGGCCAGGCCGGAAAGGGCGAACACGTTCTCCGGGTCGATCTCGAGGGCACGCTCGAGTGCGGCCGTCGCTTTCTCGAGCAGCGCCGGCAGCGACAGGAACTGCCCTTGCAGGCTGTAGGTGAGGCCGATGTGCGCCCAGGCCGATGCGTAACCCGGATCGAGCGCGACGGCCTGTTCGAACAGCGTCAGGGCCGCCACGAGCGAATCGCGGGTGGCCGTGCGCAGGTTCAACTGGCCACGGGAGAACGCCTCCCACGCCGGCAGCGACGCCGTCTCCTTGTGACCGGCCGGTGGCGTGCTCTTGATGGCGACGGACAGCCCGTCCTTCATCGCCGCGACGACGCGGTCCTGCAGCGTGAACAGATCGTCGACCTTGCCGTCGACCTTCACCGTGCGGACCAGCGACGCCGCGCGCACGTCGACCAGCTCCGCGGTGATGCGGATCAGCCCGCCGAGGCGCTGATACGCGCCGCCGATGATGTACGACGCGCCGAGCCGGCGGCCGATCTCGATCGCCTGGTGTTCGGCGACGCGCTCGAGCGACGGCCCGCTCAAGTGCTTGATGGCGTCGTGGACCTGCGTCCGGCCGATGAGGGTGACGCCCCGCGCGCCGCGCAGATCGGCGGTCACGGTCTCGGCGATGCCCGATCCGATCCAGTCGTCACCCGGCTCGCGCGTGGTGTTGCCGAACGTCATCACCGCGATGGCCGGCGGTTCCTCGGGCCGCGCATCGGCTGTCGGCGCGACGAATGCGCCGGACGCGATCCGGCGCGAGCGGCTGGCGGTGGGATCCTCGAGCCAGCGGCCGACGGCGTGCAGGTCGATGTAGAGCTCGCGCGCCGACTGATAGCGGAACGCCGGATCCTTGGCCAGCGCCTTGAGCACGATGGCGTCGAGGCGCTCCGGGACCGAGTAGTTGAACCGGGAGAGCGCCGGAGGATCGCCATTGAGGATGCGATCGGCGACGTCGGTGGCGGTCTGGCCCTCGAACGGCAGCCGGCCGGTGAGCATCTCGTAAAGCACGACGCCGAGCGAGAACAGATCGGACCGCGAATCGAGCGCGCGGCCCCTCACCTGCTCCGGCGACATGTAGGTGAAGGTGCCCATCACCGTGCCGGGCTGCGTCTCGAGCAGCGCGCCGGTCGTGATCGAGGACGCCGTCGGGCGCTCGTCGTACTTGGCCAGGCCGAAGTCGAGCAGCTTGACGCGCCCGCGGCCGTCGACCATCAGGTTGGCGCTCTTGACGTCGCGGTGGATGATGCCGTGGCCGTGGGCCTCGTCGAGCGCGTCGGCCGCCTGCGCGGCGATCGACACGGCCTCGGGGATCGGCAGCGGGCCGCGCGTCAGGCGCGCCGAGAGCGCTTCGCCAGCGACCAGCTCCATCACGATGAACGGCCGATCGCCGTGCTCGCCCAGGTCGTAGATCGTGGCGATGTTCGACGAGCGCAGCACCGACGCGGCACGCGCCTCGCGGAACAGGCGGGCGCGCTCGTCCGGGCACGTCGGGCCCGCGTGCAGCACCTTCACCGCCACGGTGCGTCCGAGCCGCGTGTCCTCGGCGCGATAGACCTCGCCCATGCCGCCGGCGCCGAGTCGATCGCCGATGCGGTACTGCGCGAGCTGCTGGCCCGCGAGCGAGGGAGGCGTGGGGTCGTTCATGCGCCGTCGAAGCCGTGCCCGAGGGCGCGGCGGAATTCGTCGAGGGTCTTGCGCACCGCCTTGAGGCGGATGAACTGCCCTTCGCGCCGGCTTTCGATCAGGCGCGCGTCGGCGAGGATCTTCAGGTGGTGCGAGACGGTTGCCTGGGTCACGTCGAAGGCGCGGCCGACCTCGCCGCAGCACAGCTCGCCGCGTTTCGCGACGGTGCGCAGGATGCCCAGCCGGGTCCCGTCGGCGAGCGCTTTGGCGATGCGTACGAGCTGCTGATCGTCCATGTCGGGGGCATCGCGACGCCGCTGCCAACCTGACAGCCGCCGCGAAGATGTTTAGATATCTATCTTATTAACGAAGCGCGGGCGCCGTCAACCGGGACAGCGTGCCTGGCAGTGTTTTGGGTGGCAGGACCCCGGGAGCCGAAGCTCCCGGAGGCGGCTGGTGGGCTGAGCGAATCGGACGTTTCGGCTGTGGGAGCCGGCCGACCCGCGGTGGGGATCGTGCGCTTTCACGCGCGATGCCTCCCTTAGAGCAAGAGGGATGCCACGTCCGACAATCCGTATTCCTCGCCATTTGGTTGGATCGTGTCCTCAACGTTGGAATCCTGGCGCCACAGCGCGGGCAGAACTGCACGACAGTTGTCACTATTTCCTCACAGCACTACAGTAGAGCTTGAGCCAATAAGGGGGCTCCGCTCGCGTTGACGTGTCCGGCAAATTCGCGCAAGCTCACCGTGCGATGCCGTCCGCGGTACGTTCGGCCCTGGTGCGCTCCTCTCTTGAACGGCTGTCGGGCGCCTGGCTTCGCGACGCGGCGGCCTTCGGTCTCCTGCAAGGGCGCTCATGGGTCATGAGCTGGCCGCCCGGACCTGCTCCCGCCCATCCCGACGTCACGGCCGAGGTCGCCGATAACCCACAGTTGGCACTGGGCCTCGTCGGCGCGAAGCCGGACGCCAAGGCGCGGCTCGACGCCGACGCGGCGGCGATCGGCGCCCTCATCCGCAGCGAACGGGACGGCGATCTGCTGGCGGCCGAGCTGGTCGACCGGCAAGACGAGATCCTCGCCCTCTGCGATCTGGCGCGTTCCAGCCGCAACAAGCTCGACATTCCGCTGACGCTGCAGACCGTCGCGGCCGAGATGGGACGGCTGCTGAAGGCGGACATCGGGTTCATCGCGCTCCTCGCCGACAGCCCCCAGCCGCAGGTCGTGACCGTGCCCGAGGTGCCGCTCGAACCGGGCCGCGTCGGCGGACTGGCTGGACAAGGTGCGGCGGACGCCGAAGGTCTACGTCGGCCAGGATGCCGCGGCGTCGCCCTCGGCACGCCACGACTGCTGGGTCGTCGCACCGGTCCGCGCCCGAAACGCGGGTGTCGCGGCGCTGGGTGCGGCGCGATCCGGCCGGCCGTTCAGCACGCCGGACGTCAAGCTGTCGCTGGCCATCGCCGAGCAGGCCGGCGCGCTGATCGAAAACGCGTTCGCGCACCGCGACAAGCTCGTCGACGCCGCCCGCGCCGCGGAGATGCTGCTCGCGGCGCAGGTGCAGCACGACCTGCTGCCGCGGGTCTGGCCCACGCTCCCTGGCATCCAGGTGCACGCCGCCGCACATCCGGCCTCGGCGGTCGGCGGCGACTTCTACGACGTGCTGCCACTCGGCTCGCACGGCCTGTTCGCCTGCCTGGGCGACGTCTCGGGCAAGGGCGTACCCGCGGCGATCGTGATGGCGATGGCCCACGCCGCCTTCCGCTGCGCGCTGCGCACCAGCCCGCCCGAGCCGCAATGGCTGCTGCGGTCGGCGGTCGGCAGCCTCTACGACGACTTCGTCGCGCTCGAGATGTTCGCGACCGCCTTCCTCGTGCTCTACGACGAGCGCACCCGGACCTTGCGCTACGTGAACGCGGGCCACGCGCCGGCCATCTTCCGGCCGCACGGAGGTCCGAGCCTGCTGCTCGACGCGGACGAGCCGCCGGTGGGCATGCTGGCCAGCTCGAACAGTCCCGGCCACGTCCTGCGCTGGCGGCCCGGCGATCTGCTGGTCGTCGCCACCGACGGCTTCACCGATTCGACCGCACCCGACGGGACTTACTACGGAGTCGATCGGCTCGCCGACGCGATCGCCCGCGCCGCCCAACGCGACGCCCACGTCATCGTCAACGCGCTGCTCACGGACGTCGACGCGTTCCGCCAGGGGCGGCCGGCCGCCGACGACCAGACGGTCCTCGTGCTCAAGGCACCGGTCGACGTACCATGAGCGGGCGCATGTGACGATGAGCAGCCCGCCCGACGCACCGCTTGGCAGCCCCGGCTCTCCCGGAGGCAACATCCTGGTCGTCGACGACGATCCGGTGACCCGCCGTGTCCTGTCCTCGATTCTCGAACGCGCCCATTACGACGTGATGGCCTCGACCGACGGCCACGAGGCCTGGACCGAGCTGGCCGCTGCCCGTATCGACCTCGTCATCACCGATCGCGAGATGCCGGCGATGAACGGCGTGGAGCTGCTGCGCGCCGTGCGCCAGTCGCCGCGGCACGGCGGCGTGCCGGTGATCATGCTCACGAGCACGACCCTCGAGAGCGCCGGCGTCGAGGCCGACGCCGAGGGCGCCAGCGCCTTCCTCACCAAGCCGGTGAGCTCGCGCGAGCTGCTCGAGATCGTCGAACGGCTGCTGCGCGACACGACCGGCCAGGCGTAGCAGGCCGTGGTGCCCGATCCGGATCGCGGCATCTGCCTGCAGGAGCGCTACGCACCCACGCTTGCCTGCTTCGGCTGCGGCCCGGCCAACCCGGCCGGCCTCCACGTCCGCAGCATCGTTGGCGACGAGGGCGCGCTGATCGCGACCTGGCGCCCAGGCCCGCACCACGAAGCCTTCCCCGGCGTCCTCAACGGCGGCATCATCGGCACGCTCCTCGATTGCCACTGCAACTGGGCGGCGGCGCACGCGCTGATGCGCCGGCGCGGCGCCGATCGTCCGCCGTGCACGGTCACCGCGGACTACGCGATCCGGATGCGCCGTCCGACGCCGACGACAGGCGAGGTCCACCTGCGTGCCTGGGTGGTCGAGATCGAGGACGACCGCGCGACGATCGACGGCGAGCTCTCGGCGGGCGGCGAGGTCACCGCGACCTGCCGCGGCCGCTTCGTCGCCGTGAAGCCGGGACATCCGGCATATCACCGCTGGTAGCGCCGGCATCCGCCGCGGCGTGACGGCGATGACGCGGGCCGGCCCGGCCGCCAACATACAATGTCCGCGTGAACGTTGAGTCCATTCTCGAGGCTGAGGGGCACCTCGTCGATTCGCAGATTCTCACGTCGGTGTTCGACGCCGTCATCCGCCACGACAGCGCGTTCGAGGTCCTCAGCTTCGACATCGGCCGCACCAACGAGGACTACTCGCGGCTGCGGTTGAAGGTCGCGGCGCCGGATCAGGCGCGCCTGTCGTCCCTGCTCGAGGAGCTGCTGGCGCTCGGCTGCCATCCTCTGGCGGAGACGGACGTGACGGTGCGGCTGGCCGACAAGGACGGCTGCGCGCCCGAGGATTTCTACTCCACCACCAATCACCGCACCGTCGTCCGCCACGACGGACATTGGATCGAGGTCGGGCGCCAGCGGATGGACGCCGTGATCATCGTCGAAGGCGGCACGGCGACGTGTCGCAAGCTGCGCGACGTGCGGCGTGGCGATCCCATCGTCTGCGGCAACGACGGCATCCGCGTCGTGCCCGAGTTCCGCGAGCGCGACCGCCACGGCTTCGCGTTCATGACGAACGAGATTTCCTCGGAGCGGCGGGTCGAGGTCAGCATCGCGAAGATCGCCGCGATGATGCGCGACATCAAGCGCGACGGCGGCAAGATCGTGTTCGTGATGGGCCCGGTGGCGGTGCACACGGGCGGCACCGCCTATTTCAGCGACATCGTCCGCAAGGGCTTCGTGAGCGCGGTGCTGTCCGGCAACGCGCTGGCCGTCCACGACGTCGAGCACGCGCTGTTCGGCACCTCGCTCGGCGTGGATCTCGAAGCCGGCTCACCGGTGAAGGAAGGCCACCGCAACCACATGCGGGCGATCAACGCGGTGAACCGCGCCGGCGGAATCCGGGCGGCGGTCGACAGCGGCGTCCTGAAGTCCGGCATCATGTACGAGCTCGTGAAGCACGACGTGCCCTACGTGCTCGCCGGCAGCATCCGCGACGACGGGCCGCTCGCCGACACCGAGATGGACCTGGTCGCGGCGCAGGAGGGCTACGCCGCGGCGCTGACCGACGCGAAGCTGGTGCTGATGCTGTCGACGATGCTGCACGGCATCGGCGTCGGCAACATGCTGCCGGCGTGGGTCAAGGTGATCTGCGTGGACATCAACCCCGCCGTCGTGACGAAGCTCGCCGACCGGGGATCCAGCCAGACGATCGGCCTCGTCACGGACGTCGGGTTGTTCCTGCAGCAGCTCGCCGCGAAGCTCGCATGATTTCGTTCTCCCGCATCAACAAGCAGTACGGCCGGCAGGTCCTCTTCGTCGACGCCTCCTTCCAGCTCAATTCGGGCGAGAAGGTCGGGCTGGTCGGGCCCAACGGGGCCGGCAAGACCACGCTCTTCCGCATGATCGTCGGCGAGGAGTCGCCCGACGACGGCGAGGTGACGGTGCCCCGCAAGGCCACCATCGGCTACTTCCGCCAGGACGTCGAGGAGATGTCCGGGCGGTCCGTGCTCGACGAAGCCATCGCCGGCAGCGGCCGCGTCGGCGACCTGCACCACGAGCTCGAAGCGCTCCAGCACGCGATGGGCGATCCCGATCGCGCCGGCGAGATGGACAAGATCCTCGAGCGCTTCGGCGAGGTCCAGGAGGAGTACGACCACCTCGGCGGCTACGCCCTCGAGAGCCAGGCGCGCGAGGTGCTGCACGGGCTCGGCTTCGACGACGCCCGCATCGACGGCGACGTCGGAGCGCTGTCCGGCGGCTGGAAGATGCGCGTCGCGATGGCCCGCGTCCTCCTCGGCCGGCCCGACGTCCTGCTGATGGACGAGCCGACCAACCACCTCGACATCGAGTCGATCATCTGGCTCGAGTCGTTCCTGAAGAACTACGACGGCGCGCTGCTGATGACGTCGCACGATCGCGACTTCATGAACCGGCTCGTCTCGCGCATCGCCGAGATCGACGGCGGCGAGATCACGGCCTACACCGGCAACTACGATTTCTACGAGCGCGAGCGGGCCCTGCGGGACGCCAACCGCGAAGCCGCCTACGCGCGTCAGCAGGCCATGCTGGCCAAGGAGCAGCGCTTCATCGAGCGCTTCTCGGCGCACGCGGCCAAGGCGGCGCAGGTCCAGAGCCGGGTCAAGGCGCTCGAGAAGATCGAGAAGATCGAGCTGCCGAAGAAGCGCGAGCTCGTGCGGTTCGACTTCCGCCGGCCGCCGCGCTCCGGCGACCAGGTCGCGGTGCTCGAGGACGTCCACAAGGCCTACGGCACGCGCGTCGTCTACGACGGCCTGAGCCTGACGATCCGGCGCGGCGAGCGCTGGTGCGTGATGGGCCGCAACGGCGCCGGCAAGTCGACGCTGCTGAAGATGGTCGCCGGCGCGCTGACGCCGGATACCGGATCAGTGACGCTCGGGGCCAGCCTGAAGATGGGCTACTTCGCGCAGCAGGCGCTCGACCTGCTCGACCCGTCGCTCACCGTGTGGGAGCAGATGCAGAAGGACTTCCCGCGCGAGAGCATCGGCGTCCTGCGCAACCTGCTCGGCGCCTTCCAGTTCCCGGGCGACGACGTGGAGAAGCCGATCCGGGCGCTGTCGGGCGGCGAGAAGACGCGGCTGACGATGGCGCGCATGCTGCTCGACCCGCCCAACTTCCTCGTCCTCGACGAGCCGACGAACCACCTCGATCTGGCGACGAAGGAAATGCTGATCGCCGCCCTCGGCGAGTTCGATGGAACGATGCTGTTCGTCTCGCACGATCGCGCGTTCCTGCGGGGCCTCGCGAACCGGGTGCTGGAGCTCGGCGGCGAGAGCGGCGTCGACGCCGAGCCGCACGCCTATCCCGGCTCGTACGTCGAGTACGTGCAGCGCTCCGGCCACGAGGCACCGGGCGTCCACGCCTAGCAGACCAGGAATGACTCCGGAGTCGTCCACTTCCGGACACGAGACTCCGGAGTCGTTACTTCTTCGGATAGTTCGGGTGCGCCTTGATCTCGCGGATCTGCAGGATGTGCCGCTGCGAGTGCGTGGAGATCATCAGGAACCACTGATAGACGTCCTGGCCGCCCCCCATGAAGGCGCGGCCTCGGAAGTCCTCCTGCGACGCCTTCGCCGTCGAGAGCATCGTCGCGCGCAGCTTGCGGAACGACGCCAATGACGCCTGGGCGTTCGGAAACTGGCCGTGCGGCACCCGGGCCTCGCCGGTGCGCTGGCGGTTCGTGCGGTCGATGCCGTACCAGAGCATCCCCTCGTCGGTCGCCTCGGGCTTCCAGCCGGCCTTCACCGGCGTCTTGAGCGACGCCTCCAGGTTCGTCCAATACTGCGGCTCCGCGATCGCCAGGTGCTCGGCGACGTCCTTGATGCTCCAGCTCTCGGGGGTCATCTTGAACGTGAGCTGCGCGTCGGATAGCCCCTCCAGCTCGCCGACCAGCCAATCCTCCGTCATCTGGAGGTGCGCGATCAGCCGCTGGCGCTCGCCCGGTGTCATCGGGTCGGCCAGGGCGTGTGTCGGAAGAGCAAGAGCGGCGGCCAGGATCAAGGCGCCAACGGACGCAGCACGCGTGAGCATGCGGCAGCCTAGTGAGGCGGCGCGCAGCGGGTCAATAGCCTTGGTACGAACCCTGGGACGAACGGCCTCGCCGGACCGAGATCCAAGTCCAAGGCAAGGGCGTGGCGACCGCGTTCGACCCCGCAGTCCGGAGCGAACCCCCGTAGCCTCACCGCCATCGAGCGGCCAGGCGGGAGGCGACGACTCCGGAGTCGCGTTGGACTCCGGAGTCGACGTGTTCTAGGGGACGACCGGCGTGGCCAGCGAGTTGGAACCAGCCGACCAGATCACACCCCCGGTCGTGCGGTAGACCGCGCTCTCGACGACGAGCGGCACCGGCGCGCCGCCCGTGCTCGCGACGCGGATACCGAACGTCCCGGTGAGCGAGGTGACGGGGACCGTCGTCCGGCTGCTCGCCGGCAGCGCCACGGTGACGGGCGCCGGCACCGGGCCGAGGAAGCCGCGATCGGGCAGGACCGTGATCGTCGCCTCGCCGGGACTGTTCGCCGTGTTCGCAATGAGCACGAACGTCTGCGCGCCCTCGGCACCGCCGTTCTCGCCGCCGCTGACAACCCAGTCCAGCGCGGTCGTCGTGCTTCCGGCGGAGCTGTGGCCTTCGTAGTAATCGAAGAAGCCTCCGGGCCAGTACATCGCGCGCTCGGCGACGACCGGCACGCCGTTCGTGGACGTCAGCGTCGTGGCCACCGACGTGCTCTCGAGGCCTGGGATGGAATCGACGTAGACGCTGAACCGGCTGTTCGCGCGCACCGTGTACGTCTGCGTCACCACGCTGCCGTCGGGGCGAGCGTAGTCGGCGCGCACCGTCGCGTTGGTGCTGCCCGGATTCGCGATCAGCAGGTAGAGGTCGAAGAACGGGCCGGTCGCGCCCTCGGCCAGGAACCACGACGTCGCCGTCGCCGTCACCCCCATCGAGTCGTGGCCGAGCCCGAACGGCTGGCCGGACAGGTTCCGGTACATGGCCCGCTCGACGACGATCGGCGCGCTCGCGGTGACCTCGCCCGACACGTCGGTCTCGCCCAGCCCCTGAATCTCGTTCACGTAGATCGTGGTGCGGCTGCCGGGCGGCAGGCTGTAGCTGCGGGTGATCGTCGTCCCCGACGGCAGGAGGAAGCGGACCGTGGCACTGGTCGTGGTCGCCTGCGGGTTCTGCAGCAGGTAGAACAGGTTGAACTCGAGGACGGTCGAGCCCTCGGCGAGGAACCACGTCGGCGACGGCGCGGCCGTGGCAGTCTCGGCGTGCGACCCGTAGATCGCGCCCGTCGTGCCCCACGTCATCGCCCGTTCGACGCCGACGAAGCGGCTGCTCTCGACGGTCGTCGAAATGTCAGCGGCCTCGAGGCCGACCACGGCACCGGCGCTGATCGCCATCGATCGGCCCGCCGGCAACGTGAAGGGCCGCCGCACCCGCACCCCGTCGCCCCGCTGGAAGGTCACGACTGCCGTCGCGTCCTGCGTCGGGTCGGGATTGGCGAGGGCGATCTTCGTCCGGAAGAACGTGCCGGTCGCGCCTTCGGCCAGGAACCGCCGGATCTGCGCGTTCGGGTGCGTGCCGGCAGCCTCCTCCTGCGCGTTCGTCTGGCCGTCGCCGTCCGGATCCGCCGCCGGGTCGGTCACACCGAACAGCGTCTCCCAGCGATCGTCCATCGTGTCGTCGTCCGCGTCGAGGACGTCGGGGAGATCGAGGACGAACACGTCGTCCACGGCGTTCGTGTCCCCCGTGACCAGCGTTGCGGTGCCCGACACCACGGCCAGCCACCGGTCGTCGGCGCTGACATCGCCGCCCCCTGGGACGAAGGGGAGGCTCGACGACGTGCCGAAATCGAAGTCGTTCAGCCTCGCGCCGGCCGTGAGCACGTAGCGTCCGCTCGGTGACACGGCAGGCGCGAACTCCGGCGTCCCCAGCGGGGCGGCCAGCTCCTGAGTTGCCGCACCAGAATCGATGACGCGACGCGCCACCGACGTCGACGTACGCCAGATCACCTCCAGCCCGGACGCCGAGATGGCCAGGGCTCTGACGTCCCCAGACTCCGTCGCCAACTGCGTGACGCCGCTCGTCCGGTCGAACACGAAGGCCGAACCGCCGACCGCCACCGTGATCCCTTGGTACGCCACGCGGACACCGTTGTCGGAGATCGTAGGCCAGACGTACGCGGTCCCCGTGTTGGGACCTGGGACCTGGGCGAGCGGGGAAATGCGTGTGTTCCGATCGGCCGTGATCTCCCTCACGAACACACCCAGCAAGGCGCTGCCCGCATCCGTCACGAGATTGGTCGCCCGCGACTGGAACGCCACGACGTCGCCGTCGGCGCTGATGGCGGGCGCCCCGGAATCGGCATCTCCGGCATCGCCCGAGACGCTCTCGCTGACCCGGACGATGTCCCCCGTCGTGCGATCGACGCGGTAGACCTGCGGCAGACCGTTCGCGCCGGCGACCAGGTTGGACGCCGTGGAGACGAACGCCACGTACCGGCCGTCGGCGGAGATCACGGGAGCGCTGCTGGCCGCGTCGGGCTGCGCCGAGCTCGGGCCGAGGCTGACGCGGGTCGTGGCGACGGCACCTGGCTCGTCGAAGATCCCGTCGGCGTCGGTGTCCCGGTCGCGCAGGAAGATATCGACACGTGCGTTCGTATCGCCGGTGACGAGGTTGGTGGCGGCGGACGCGAACACGACGAAGCGTCCGCTGCTGCTGATCGACGGTGGACCGCTCGGGCCGTTGGCTTCGACGCCGGCGCTGGACACACTGACGCGAACGATCTGCGCAAAGGCCGGCGCCGCGATCACGGACAGACAGCACGCGAGGGCGATTGATCTCATGGCACTCCCAATCGGCGGCAGGCATCCGCCAAGGGGGCTTGTTGTAGACGACGCCGCGGGTGAAAGGGAAGCAAAAAGAAACGGCCGAGTCCCTTCAGACTCGGCCGTGCGTTCAATCGCGGGTGCGGGCTGGGCGGAGCTACGGCTTCGAGACCAGGCCGCTCGCCGGGTAGGTCGGCATGCCCATCTGGTCGCGCGACAGGTAGTCGCTCAGCGTGTGCGCGATCAGGATCAGGAAGAAGAAGAACGCCGCGCCGAACGTCACCTTGATCAGCTTCGGGTGATCCTTCAGGTGCATGAAGAACATGATCACCAGCATCGCCTTGGTGATGGCGATGACCAGGGCGAGCGGCAGGTTGAGCCAGCCGAGGTGCACGTAGGTCACGGCCACGGTGATGGCCGTGCCGACCATCAGCGCGACGAAGACCAGGAAGTACGTGAACCGGTTGCCGATGACGTGGCCGGTGGAAGACATGTCAGTGGGCCCCGCCGATGAGGTACAGGAGCGGGAACAGGAAGATCCAGATCAGATCGACGAAGTGCCAGTAGAGCCCCATGATCTCGACCGGCGTGTACCACTCGGGCGTGAACTGGCCCTTGGCGGCCATGCGGGCGATGACCGCCATGATCACCATGCCGACGATCATGTGCGTGGCGTGCAGGCCGGTCAGCGAGAAGTAGAGCGAGTAGTAGATCTGCGCGGTCTGCTGGAACTCGGGCTTGTCGAACAGGAAGTTGGCGCCCGGGACCAGGTGGTGCTCGAACTTGTCGCTGTACTCGATGACCTTCACGCCGAGGAAGATCGCGCCGAGGATCATCGTGCCGACCAGCCACATGACCTGCTCGCGCGGCTTGGCGCCGCGCTGCGCGGCGTTCACCGCGTAGGCCATCGTCAGCGAGCTGCCGATCAGCACCGCCGTGTTGAAGGTGCCGAGCGGGATGCTCAGATGGTGGCTGGCCGCGACGAACATCTCCGGATACCAGATCCGGTAGAGGATGTAGGCCATGAACATGCCGCCGAAGAACAGCACTTCGGTGACCAGGAACACCCACATGCCGAACGTCGACGCGTAGAGCTGCTGCTCCAGCGAGTCGAAGTGATGCTGCAGCCGCGGGTGATGCTCGTGGCCGTGCGCGGCCAGGGCGGCGTGGACCTCAGACATGCGCGTCCTCGTTGGTGTAGGCGTAGGCCGGCTGGGTCACGATCGGCGTCACCTCGAAGTTCGCCGTCGGCGGCGGCGACGCCGTCTCCCACTCGAGGCCCTTCACGCCCCAGGGATTCGGCCCGGCGTCCGGCCCCTTGAACCACGAGTAGGTGAGATAGAGCGCCGGCAGGATGGCGCCGACCGCGAGAATCGACGCGCCGGCCGTGGACAGCACGTTCAGCACCTGCCACCCGTCGATCGCCGGGTACTGGTGGTAGCGCCGCGGCATCCCCATGTAGCCCAGGATGAACTGCGGGAAGAACGTCAGGTTGAAGCCGACGAAGACGATGACCGCGGAGGTCTTCGCGAAGCGGCTCGTAATACAGCTTGCCGGTCATCTTCGGCCACCAGTAGTGGAGGCCGCCGAGGTAGGCGAGCAGCGTGCCGCCGACCATCACGTAGTGGAAGTGCGCCACCACGAAGTAGCCGTCGTGCAGGTGCAGATCGAGGCCGATGGCCGCGAGGAACAGGCCGGTCAGGCCGCCGATCGTGAAGAGGCCGATGAAGCCCATCGCGTAGAGCATCGGCGACTCCCACGAGATCGAGCCCTTGTAGAGCGTCGCCGTCCAGTTGAACACCTTGATCGCCGACGGAATGGCGACCAGGTAGCTCAGGAACGAGAAGATCAGCCCGGCGAAGATCGACTGGCTGCTCGTGAACATGTGGTGCCCCCAGACGAGGAAGCCCACGAAGGCGATGCCGAGGCTCGAGACCGCGACGAACGAGTAGCCGAAGACCGGCTTGCGGCTGAAGCCGGCGATGAGCTCGCTGACCACGCCCATGCCCGGCAGCACCATGATGTAGACGGCCGGGTGCGAGTAGAACCAGAACAGGTGCTGGTAGAGCACCGGATCGCCGCCGCGCGACGGGTCGAACAGGCCGAAGTTCAGCGCCCGCTCGAGCACCACCATCAGCAGCGTCACGGCGACGACCGGCGTGCCCATGATCATGATCAGGCTGGCCGCGTAGTGGGCCCAGATGAACAGGGGCAGGCGCATCCAGGTCATGCCGGGGGCGCGCATGGTGTGGATGGTGACGATGAAGTTGAAGCCGGTGAGGATCGAGGAGAACCCGGCGATGAAGATGCCGAGGCCGGTCATCACGACGTGGGTGTTCGAGACGGCCGTGCTGTACGGCGTGTAGAAGGTCCAGCCCGTGTCGACGCCGCCCGAGACCATCGCGCCGACCGCGAACAGGCCGCCGGCGATGTAGATGTACCAGCTCAGGAGGTTGATGCGCGGGAAGGCCAGGTCCTTGGCCCCGATCATCATCGGAACCAGGAAGTTGCCGAGCGTCGCCGGGATCGACGGGATGAGGAAGAAGAACACCATCATCACGCCGTGCATCGTGAAGAACTTGTTGTAGGTCTCGCTGCTGACGAAGTCGCCGGCCGGCGTCAGCAGCTCCAGCCGGATGAGCGTGGCGAAGATGCCGCCCATCAGGAAGAAGGCCGAGACGCCGAACAGGTACAGCAGCGCGATCCGCTTGTGGTCCCTGGTCAGGAACCACGACGCGGCGCCGTGTGTGGCGTTCAGGTAGTTCGTCGGCTTCGCGATCGAGGCTTCCATAATCGTTCTCTAGTGGCCGGCGGGCTGCGGCGTGGCGCCCGGTGCGGGAGCCGCGCCCGTGGCACCGCCGGCGTCTGGGGCCGTCGCGGGAGGGCCGGTCGTGGCGGCGAGCGACTTCATGTAGGCGGTGAGCTGGGCGATCTGCTCCTCGCTGAGGACACCCTGGAAGGTCGGCATCAGCGGCTGGAAGCCGGCCACCATCTTGGCGGTCGGGGTCAGGATCGACTCGCGGATGTAGGCCTCGTCGACGGTGACCTTTTCGCCGCTGGCCAGCGTGACCTGCGCCCCGAAGAGGCCGCGCAGCGACGGGCCGCGGCCCCGGCCCGCATCCTGGTGGCAGGTGGCGCAGCCGAAGTCGGTGAAGAGCTTGGCGCCCATTTCGGCCATGCGAGCCGGTGGGCTTGCCGCCGGCGAGCCAGGTCTGGAACGCGCCCGGCTCCATCGCGGTCACCTTGCCGATCATCCGCGAGTGGCTCATGCCGCAGTACTCGGCGCAGAACAGCTGGTACTCGCCGGGCTTCGAGGCTTCGAACCACATCGTGGTCGTGCGGCCGGGCACCGCGTCCATCTTCATGCGGAAGGCCGGCACCCAGTAGGCGTGCAGGACGTCCTCGGAACCGATGATCAGCTTGACCGGCTGGCCGACGGGCACGTGCAGCTCGTTGATCTCGCGCTGGCCGCTGACGTGCTGCGCCTTCCACATCCAGCGCTTGCCGACGACGTAGATCTCCATCGCGTTCGACGGCGGCGTCGTGATCTGGAAGTAGAGCGAGGCGCCCCACACGAACATGACCATGGCGATGACGAGCGGGATGAACGTCCAGGTCAGCTCGAGGACGAGCGAGCCATGGATCGGCGCCCCGACCTCGTCCGCGGTGCGGCGCCGGAAGCGGACCGCGAAGACCACTATCAACGTCGCGATGAGCACGGAGAAGAAGGCCGTGACCGCGATGAAGAACAGGTACAGCGCGTCCACGCTCGCGGCGTGCGTCGAGCCCTGCGGCGGGAAGAACGGCAGATATGACAGCATAGCGGTGCGAACCTGGTCAGCGCCGTTCGAGCGTCGGCGAGACGTCCTTCTCCTTCTTCATGCCGCTGCGGTGGCGCGCTCTCGGCGCCACATGACCGTCCAGAACGCCAGCATGCCGACGATGAAAGCGATGCCTCCCGCCTGCACCAGGCGCATCGTCAGGAGGCCGTATGTGCCCGTGGTGGGGTCGTAGTTGTAGCACCACGTGATCACCTTGCGCTCGAACGTCGATCCGACGTGGCCCTCCGACGCTTCGATCAGCGCGAAGCGGAGGTCGCGCGCCGAGTAGTCGATGCCGAGGAAGTACTTCGAGATGCGGCCGTCCGGCGTCAGCACGGCGATCATCGCCGGGTGCGCGTACTGATCGATGGCCGGGTCGTACTGGTACTTGAAGCCGAGCGTGTCGAGCAGCGGGGCAATCGACGTCTGGTCGCCGGTCAGGAAGTGGAACCCCGACTCGGTGCCCGGCCGCTTGTACTTCGCCATGTAGGCGGCCTTCTTGTCGCGCGCCAGGCCGTGCGGCTCCTTCGGATCGAAGCTCATCGCGACGACCGTGAAGTCCTTGCCCGGATCGAGCGAGATCGACGCCGAGCGCCGTGAACAGGCTGTTCAGCACCTGCGTGCACAGCATCGGGCACTCGTAGTAGACCGGCGCGAAGATCACCGGCCGGCCCTCGCGAAGTCAGGTCGCGCACCTTCACGGTCCGTCCGGTCTCGTCGCGGAACGCGAGATCGAGCGGCAGCTGCGCGTTCAGGTGCCCCTCGATGTCGACGTTCTTCAGGATCGTCGGCGCTTCGTTCGACGGCAGGCTGCGGTCGACGCGCATGGATCCCTGCGCCGCCGCCATCGGGGCGGAAGTCAGGAGCGCGGCGATCGTCAGCGCGGCAATTCGCATCGGTCCTAGTGCTTCGGCGGGGCCACCGGCTGGGGCGTGTCGTGCCCGGACGGGGCCGGCGTGTGCGGCAGCGCCGGCGCGGCCGGCGCGGCGGCAGTGTCCATCATTGCGGCGCCCGGGAACGCCCACGAGTGAGCCTCGGGCGCCTTGGCCTTCTGATCGGCGAAGGCGTCGGCGCGGGTGACGATCAGCCGCATGGCGGCGTTGATCGGAATCCGCACGGTGCCGGCGCCCTGATCGACCCAGTCCAGGCCGCCGAGCTTGGCGGCCTGCGCGGTCCGGTAGGAGGCAAGGTCGTTGTCAGGCACGCTCTGCAGGCGCGGCGTCGCGGGCAGGCGCTGCCCGAAGTCCTCCGCGGCCATCGCCGGCTTGCCGGGATCGCCCTGCTTCGCCTGCGACAGGAAGAAGCCCCAGGCGCCCCACATCAGCACCATGACCAGGCCGACGAAGACGGTCGCGATCACCGCCGCGCGCGTCAACCCGCCGAGCGGGATGTCGGTGACTTCGTGATGCACCGCGGCCGACGCCGCGCGCACGCCGTGCCCGTGCACCTCGCCGCCCGGATGGACGTGCGTCTCGGACGGCTGGCCGGACGAATCCCCGATCGGTCCCGGTTGATTAGTGTGCGCCATGGCTCGAGAGCGCCTCTGGAAGATACGGATCGCCGATCGGCAGCACCGGCGAGGACTTGTACTGCGCCGCGAAGAGCGGCGACCCAGATGCCGCCGAGGCCGACGACCGTCGCCAGGTTGGTCCAGTGGGGCATCGGCGTCGCGTGGTTCAGCGCCGGCATCACGTTCCAGTAGAAGTCGACGTAGCGCATCACCAGGACCAGGCCGCCGACGATGGCGACGCGGCCGACGGTCCGCTTCAGGTCGCGCGACAGCAGCAGGAAGAACGGCAGGAAGAACTGACCGACCAGCAGCAGGACGCTGAACCATTCCCAGCCGTTGCGCATCCGCGCCAGGTACCAGGGAATCTCCTCGGGCAGGTTCGCCGACCAGATGATCAGGAACTGCGAGAACGAGAAGTAGGCCCACACCATGACGAAGGTGAGCAGGAACTTGCCGTAGTCGTGGATGTCGCTGGCGCGCACGATCCGCGACATCGGCAGCGTCTTCGACATCGACGCCATCAGCAGCAGGACGAAGCCGATCGCCGCCAGCGCCTGCTGGATCAGGAACAGCAGGCCGTAGATGGTCGAGAACCAGTGCGGGTCGAGCGACATCATCCAGTCGACGACGGCGAAGGTCGAGGCGACCGCGTAGAGCAGGATGCCGGGCCCGCTGAGCAGCCGGAACTTCCGCTCCGAGCCCGGCTCGTAGTTGGTGTCCTGGCTGCGCGACCAGCCGGACAGCGTGTAGGCGAGCCCGGTCCAGATGACGAAGTAGAGCGCGTAGCGCGCGATGAAGAACGGGATGTTCAGGTACGGCTGCTTCTGGAGCAGCATCGGATCCTTGGCGACGTGCGCGGCGTCGGTCCACTCGTAGATGTGGTGCATCCCGAGCAGGATCGGAATGCCGAGCAGCGCCATGAACGGCAGCGTCCGGGCCGAGGCCTCGAAGATGCGCCGGACCGGCATGCCCCAGCCGCCGCCCGACAGGTGGTGCACCATCATCAGCCCGAGCGAGCCGAGCGGGAAGGCGATCCAGTAGATGAACGCCAGCAGGTACGACTCGGTCGCCGCCTTGGGATCGGCGAGATACCCGGCAATCGACGCGGCCATGCCGACCAGGCCGATGCCCAGCGCCTTGTTCTGGAGCGCCGCGATGGACGGCGGCGCCTGGAAATCGGCGGCCTTGAGCTCAATCATGCTTCGGGGCTCCTTCGGCGGCCGGCGCGTGGCCGGACGTCTCGCCGTTCGACGGCTCCGGCACCGGGCCGGTCTCGCCGCGATCCAGCCGCTCTTTCTCCTGCGGCGTCAGATCGCCGACGCTGGCGTGCTGGCTGAGCTGCAGGGCGCGGATGTAGGCGACGATCGCCCACCGATCCTTGGGCGACACCTGTGCCGCGTAGTCCGGCATCTGGCCGAAGCCGCGGGTCATCACGTCGAAGAAGTAGCCGGCGCGCTCGTTGCGCAGCCGCGGGTCGTGATACGAGGTCGGCTGCCGGTAGCCGCGCTTCACGATCATGCCGTCGCCGTCGCCGGCGACGCCGTGGCACGGCGAGCAGTAGATGTTGTAGCGCTCGCGGCCGCGCGCGACGACGGCGTCGGTCAGCGGCATCGGGATCTTCTCGACCGGCGCGCCGGCCTGCATGCCGGTGTAGAACACGTCGTCCTCGTTGAGGAAGCCGCGCGCGACGGTTCCCTCGATGATCGTTCGCGCCGAGCGCTTGTCCGCGAAGATCTCGCTCTGCTGGAGCGGCTTGTAGCGCGGCGTGTCGTGCATGTCCTGGCGGCACGCGGCGGCGCCGGTCAGCGCCACCAGCATCGCCGCGGCCATGGACACGCGCGGGGTGCGATTACGGCTCGACGTCATACACCCCTCTCGCCCCCAGCCCGCTGAGCAGTTCGCGCGTGCGCGTCGTGTCGAACTTCGGATCCTCGGCTTCGACGCAGAGGAACAGGCCGTCCGTCGAGCCGCGCTCCCGGAAACGCTTCACGTTGAACACCGGGTGGTACGGCTGCGGGAAACCGCACAGCGCCAGCGTGCCGATCACCGCCGTGAGCGCCGCGAACAGGATGGTCGTCTCGAAGGCCGGCACGATGAACGACGGCAGGCTGACCAGGGGCCGGCCGCCGATGTTCAGCGGATAGCCGGTGAGGTAGACCCCGCCGATGTTCAGGTTCGTCCCCATCAGGTTGACGTGGAGCTGGAGCCCGAGACCGGCCACGCAGCCGAACAGGCCGCCGGCCAGGATCATCTTCTGGATGCGGCGGTCGTGATAGCCCATCACCTCGGCCAGGCCCTCGATCGGCATCGGGCTGAGAGCGTCGATCCTCGTGTAGCCCTCGCGATGCACCGCGCCCGCGGCGTGGACCAGCGCATCCGCCGTCGCGAACTCGGCCAAGAGGCCGTAGGTTTCCGTGTCAGCCATGGATCTAGCCCTCGTCCTCGACCGTCGGCAACCCGATCGCGTCGATGTCGCCCGCCCCCTCTTGCTCGAGGACTTCCTTGTGCGCGTGCGAGCCGGGCAGCAGCATGCGCATCTCGAAGATGGCGATCATCGGCAGCACCCGGATGAAGAGGTAGAAGAGCGTCAGGAACAGACCGATCGTCCCCAGATAGAAGGACCAGTCGTAGCGGCTCCCCTGATACATGCCCCACGACGACGGCAAGAAGTCGCGGTGCAGGCTGGTGACGATGATGACGTAGCGTTCCAGCCACATCCCGATGTTCACGATGATCGAGATGATGAACAGGACGGCGACGTTGAGCCGGATCTTCTTGAGCCACAACAGCTGCGGGACGACGCCGTTGCACAGGATCAGCGTCCAGTACATGTACCAGTACGGACCCGTGGTCCGGTTGTAGATCATGTACTTCTCGAACTCGTTGGCGCTGTACCAGGCGAAGAACGCCTCCATCATGTAGCCGTAGAACACGATGAGCCCGGTCACGAGCATGACCTTCGCCATGTTCTCGAGATGGCGCATCGTGATCATGTCCTGCAGGCCGTAGATGCTGCGCATCGGGATGAGCAGCGTCAGCACCATCGCGAAGCCCGAGTAGATGGCGCCGGCGACGAAGTAGGGCGGGAAGATCGTGGCGTGCCAGCCGGGCAGCAGCGACACCGCGAAGTCGAAGCTCACGACGGTGTGGACCGAGAGCACGAGCGGCGTCGAGAGGCCGGCCAGGATCAGGTAGGCGGTCTCGTAGATCTGCCAGTGCCGCGCCGAGCCGCGCCAGCCCATCGCCAGCACGCCGTAGATGAACTGGCCGTACTTCGATCGCGCCCGATCGCGCATCGTCGCCAGATCCGGGATCAGGCCGGTGAACCAGAAGAGCGCCGACACCGTGCCGTAGGTCGAGACGGCGAACACGTCCCAGATCAGCGGGCTGCGGAACTGCGGCCACACGCCCATCGTGTTCGGGTACGGCAGCAGCCAGTAGGCGGCCAGCCACGGACGGCCGGTGTGGAAGATCGGGAAGAGCAGCGCGCAGGCGACGGCGAACAGCGTCATCGCCTCGGCGGCGCGGTTGATCGAGGTGCGCCACTGCTGCCGGAACAGCAGCAGGATGGCCGAGATCAGCGTGCCGGCGTGGCCGATGCCGATCCACCAGACGAAGTTGATGATGTCGAAGCCCCAGCCGACCGGGATGTTGATGCCCCACACGCCGACGCCCTTGAAGAGCAGCATGTAGATGGCCAGCAGCAGGCCCTGGAGCAGCGTGAAGCCGACCACGAAGCCCATGAACCAGCGGATCGGCGCCCGGAACTGCAGGACGATGTCGCTGATCTTGTCGGTGATCGAGGCGTAGTTGTGCCCCGGTCCCAGGACCGGAATCGTCGGCGGAGCGCTCGGATGCGGGGACGACATCAATCCTCCGAACTAGTGGTGCCCGCCCGTCGCGGGCCCGGCCGTCTCCGGCGTGAGCGCCGTGTTGGGGTTGCGCACGGCGGCGAGGAACGTGGTGCGCGGCCGCGTGTTCAGCTCGGCCAGCAGGCCGTAGCTGCGCGGATCCGCGTGCGCCTTGGCGACGCGGCTGTTCTTGTCGTTCAGGTCGCCGAACACGATCGCCTGCGTCGGGCAGGCCGCCTCGCAGGCGGTCACGATCTCGCCGTCCTTGATCGTGCGGTCCTCGATCTTGGCCTGCTGCCGCGCGTTGTTGATGCGCTGGACGCAGTAGGTGCACTTCTCCATGACACCGCGGCTGCGGACCGTGACGTCCGGGTTGCGCTGCATCTTGAGCGTCGGCGTGTCCCAGTCGGCGAACAGCAGGAAGTTGAAGCGGCGGACCTTGTACGGACAGTTGTGCGAGCAGTAGCGGGTGCCGACACAGCGGTTGTAGACCATGTCGTTCAGGCCTTCGTCGCTGTGCGTGGTCGCGCCGACCGGGCAGACCACCTCGCACGGCGCGTTCTCGCAGTGCATGCACGCGACCGGCTGGAAGTGCACCGACGGCGCGTCGGCGCTGCCCTCCCAGTAGCGGTCGATGCGCAGCCAGTGCATCTCGCGGCCCTTCATCACCTGCAGCTTGCCGACGACCGGGATGTTGTTCTCGGCGACGCAGGCGACGACGCAGGCGTTGCAGCCGGTGCAGGAGTTCAGGTCGATGGCCATGCCCCAGGCGTGGCCTTCGTACTTCCACGGCGCGTACATCGACTCGTCCGGCTTCGGGACGTGCGCCATGTGCTGCGCGAACGTGGGTTCGTGCTCGTACTGCGCGCGCGTGCCGACGCGGATCAGCGCGCGGTTCTCCATCTGGAAGTGGCCCTGCGTGCAGGCCACGTTGTAGATCTGGCCGGTCAGCGCCAGCGACGCGCCCTGCAGCACCCACGGGGTCGCCGAATAGCGGAAGAAGTTGGCGTTGTAGCCGAGGCCGTTGCCGATGCGGCCGGCGTTGGTGCGGCCGTAGCCGAGGTGCAGCGCAATCGACCCGTCCGGCTGGCCCGGCATGACCCACAGGGGCACCTGCAGGCTGTGGCCGTTCACGGTCAGGTTGGCGAGGTAGACCTCGGTGCCGTAGACGACCGGCTTGCGCGCCACCATGTTGAGCGATTCCGCGGTCTTGGGACTGACGTACGCGACGTTGTCCCAGCAGACCTTGTCGAACGGCTTGGGCAGTTCCTGGAGCCAGCCGTTGTTGGCGAAGCGGCCGTCGTAGACCGACGGATCGGCGTGGAACGTCACCTCGAGGCCGGAGGCCGGCGCCTCGGCGGGGGCTGCAGCCACCGCGCCGGCGGCGAGCGCCACCGGTTTCGGCGTGAACGCCGTGCCGGGCACGAAGCCGTCGTGCAGCACGCGACGCCAGAACTTGCCGAAGTTGGGGAAGTCGAGGCCGGTCGGCTCGGTCAGCGTGCCGAACGTGCCGGCAGCGCGGCCTTCCCAGTTCGCCCTCCAGAAGTCGCGCACGATCTCGAGCGGGGTCTTGGTCTCGCCGGCGAGCGCCGCGACCACTTCGTGCGCCGAGCGGCACTCGTAGAGCGGCTCGATCAGCGGCTGGCAGACGGTGATGGTGCCGTCGCCGGCGCGGGCGTCGCTCCAGGTCTCGAGGTAGTGCGTCTCGGGCGCGTGCCACTGGCTGTGCATCGCCGTCTCGTCGCGGTGCAGCCCGAGGTGGACCGTGAGCGGGACCTTGGCCATCGCCGCGGCGAACTTCAGGTCCACCGGCGCGGTGAACACCGGGTTGGCGCCGAGGATGACGAGCACCGCGACGGTGCCGGCGTTCATCTCGCCGACGAGGTCGCGCAGCCCCGTCATGCCGTCCCCGGGGTTGGCCTGCGGCGTCGGCGTGTAGGCGACGGTGGTACCGACGCTGCCGAGCGCCGCGTTCATGGCGTGCGCCAGGGCGTGGACGGCGGGCGGCTGGCGGTCGCCAGCGACGACCAGGGCGCGCCCGCGGTGCGCCTGGAGATCCTTGACGACCTCGGTCGCGAACGCCGTCGCCGCCTGCGGCGCCTGACCGGCGGCACCGGCGACGCCGAGGCCGGCGGCGATTGCTCCCGCCAGGGCCGGGATCTCACGCGCCTTCAGGGCCAGCCGGTGGTCGGCCTTCGAGCCGGTGTTGGTCGGGGCGCTCTCGGCGACGTAGAGCCGGGTCATCCCGGTCTGACCCGGGACGACGCGACGGCGCCCCGCGAAGTCCCGCGCGTAGCGCAGCTTGCCGGGACCGGCGTCGAGCAGGTCGGCGTCGAGCGAGAGGATCACGTCGGTCTGGTCGATGCGGTAGACCGGCTCGACGTACTCGCCCGAATGCCTGCCTGGCGCCGGCGCGCGCGTTGTCGCAGCCGATCGCCTCGTACTGGATCCACTTGGCTTTCGGCGCGGCCTTGAGCAGGCCCTGGATCTGCGCCGCGAGCGTCGGGGACGTGACCGCGCCGGACAGGATCCGCAGCCCCGCGCCGCCAGCGCCCTTCTGGCCCGCCCCGGCGGTCGCGAGCGCCAGCGCCAGCTCGCTCCACGGACGAATCTCGCCCTTGAACATGACCGTCTGCGAGCGGTCCGGATCGTAGAGATCGAGGATCGACGCCTGCGCGTAGAGGTCGGTGCCGCCGCGCGTGAAGGGATGCTGCGGATTCGGCTCGATCTTGGTCGGCCGGCCCATGTGGCTCTCGACCAGCACGGGCACCGCGGTCCCGGCGAACGGCATCGCGGTGGCGAAGAACAGCGGCTTGCCGGGGATGAGGTCCTCGGGCGCCTTGACGTAGGGAACGATGTGCTCGGTCGGCTGGCGGGTACAGGCCGCGGCGCCAGCGAGCGCGATCGACGCGCCCATCAGGCGCAGGAAGTCGCGGCGGCCGGCCGGATCGGTGAACTCGGACGCCCCCTCCGGGAACTCCCGATGGAGCATGGCCTGGAACTCGGGGGTCTCGGCCACCTCTTCGAGGCTGCGCCAGAAAGCCGGCCCCTTCTGGCCGGCAAGGCGGGCCCGAATCGCCGAAAGGTCGATGTCACGCATGGAAGGAAGTCCTGAGCCAGTCCTGGGCTTTGGGCGTTCGCGCTACCGATGGCACGTGGAACAGCTCGTGAGGCTCTTCACGTCGTATTTCTTCACGAGGTCGCGGCCGATCGTCAGCTGGTCGCCCGCCGGCGCGTAGCCCATCTGGTAGACCGCCTCGCGGGGGCGCAGGAAGCGCTCCGGCTCGCGGTGGCAGGTGATGCACCACTCCATCTGGAGGCTGCTGGCCTGATACATGCCGGCCATCTGGTCGATGCGGCCGTGACAGGTTTCACAGCCGACGCCCTTCTTCACGTGGACCGAGTGGTTGAAATAGACGAAGTCGGGCAGGTCGTGCACGCGGTTCCAGACCAGCGACTCGCCGGAGCGGAAGCTCTCGCGAACCGGCTCGAGGTAGCTGCTCGTGGTCCAGATCTGCGAGTGGCAGTTCATGCAGGTCTTGGTCGGGGGGATGTTGGCGAACCGCGCCTGATCCACCGACGTATGACAGTAGCGGCAGTCGATGCCGAGGCCGCCGACGTGGTGGGCGTGGCTGAACTGAACCGGTTGGGCGACGTTGGCGTTGGCGCCGGTGACGAAGTCGGAGCGCAGCAGGAGCAGCCCCACCCATGCCACCAGCCCGGCGGCCAGCGCGCCGCCCACCAGGCTGAAGCGCGCAATCTGATTGGCGCTGCGGTTGAAGATCTGGCTCATAGGTCGGGGTCGGTCAGATCGCCGGCGGACACGGCCGTTCTGCCCAAAGCGGGGTCGCCTGACATGGCTGGGCCAAGGGCCTGACAGACCCCGGCCACGGCCAGCGCGCCGTTGCCTCGGCTCGCTGTCGGCGTTGGTGGGAACGCACGGTCAAAACGCGGGGACAATATCACGAAGCCTTACATGTATTGTGTGAAAAGTTTCACAACAATAGGACCTTCACACTATTTCCAGGCCCCCGCCCAGCCGCTGACGAGCGCCTGATCCGGCCCGCCGAGCTCGCGATAGCGCGTCGCATAGCGCTCGAACCGCGCGCGATCCTGCGCCGGATCTTCGACAGCCAGCCCCGCGGCGCGCGCACCATGCAGGATGCGCAGCGCGGCGAACAGCAGGTCCGCCGAAGGCTGCTCCAGCGCGTCGAGCGCCGTCAGGGCCTCCGCGACCCGGCCGCGCGCCAGCTCGAGGACGGCGCGCCGCTGCCGCAGGCCGGCGTCAGTGGGCCAGCGCTTCTCGGCTTCGGCGGCGACGTCCTCGGCGCCGGCGGCGTCGCCGGCGCGCAGTCGCGCATCCACGATCAGCGCGAAGAGCCGCGGATCGTCGTCGATGCCGATGAGCGCGGTCTGCCACGCGCCGGCCGCATCCTGGTCGCGGCCGCCGAGCGCGTAGCACGCGCCGAGGAACACGGCCGCCGGGAGGAAATCCGCGTCGGCGCGCAGCGCGTCGCGGAACCGCTGTGCCGCCCGCTCGAGGTCGGCGCGGGCCAGCGCCCGGGCGGACGGATCCGCCGCTGGCCCCGGCAGCGCGGCCAGATCGGCCAGCCCCGACAGGAACGCCGCCGTCGCCGGGTCGCCTTTCGCGAGCGACGCTTCGGGCGCGGCGTGCTGTCCGGCGCGGGCGCGCGCGATGGCCTGCCGGGCGGCGTCCGAATGTGCGCGGGAGGACAGCACGTCGAGGGCGCGCGCCAGCAGCGGTGAAGCCAGCACGTCGTCGCGCGTGAAGCGCGGCACGAGGCCGGAGATGTCACCGACGAGCGCGCCGAGCGCCGCGGCCGACGTGGTGGCACCGCCGGCCGGCGCAGCGGACCCGCGGACGGCAAAGGCGCGCCGGCGATCGACGATCACGGTGGTGTCGCGCGTCAGCTCGCCCACGATCTCGAGATCCCCGACCGGGAGCAGACCCTGGCGGACCACGGCCGTCGCCCGGACGCGGCCGCCTGCTGACTCGATCTCCGCAGGCACGGTCAGCACCGTCGCGCCGCCACCGGCGGGCGCGATGCGGAACCGGCCCGTTGCGGCGCCCTCGGCCACGGCCTCCCATTGCACGAAGATCGTGTCGGCGACATCGAGGGTGCCGGGAATCAGCGTCACGGATCGATCGGGCTCGATACGGCCGATCAGGACGTCGCCGGCGCTGGCACCTCCCGTGCCCGTGGCCTTCAGGACGATCTCGCGCTCGACGAGGCCGACGCGGCCGCGGCTGTCGGTCGCCGCCACGCGCAGGGTGTAGGTGTCCGGGGCGAGGCCGTCGACCGCGCCCGAGAAGACGATGCGCGACGGCGCGGCGCCCGCCGGGCCGGGCGGCGCTTCGACTGGCGGCACCGGCCCGCGGACCACCGGCTGCTTCTTCCGGTCGAGCAGCAGGTAGCCGATGGTCAGCGCCGGCGGCCCCGCCTCAATGGGCGCACGGTCGGCGGCCGCGCCTTCGGCGGCGGCTGGCAGCGGCACCTCGCCGGCGATCAGCAGCGCCGCCGTGTCCCCGGGGAGACCGGCCAGGTAGCCGGCCGCGTCGAAGGCCAGCCGCTCGCCCTCTGGCGGCGTGCCGGCGAGCGCGCGCCCCAACCGCACGTCCGGCGTTGCCGCGGCGGTCGCGGCGCGCGGCGCCGGTGGGACGAAATACGGCCGCACCTTCACGCTCAAGCCGGCGCCCGTGACCGCCGCGGCGACTTTCGCGGCGACGTCCCGCGTCCCGTCCGCCCCCGGACGCACGTCCAGGCGGTACCGGACCGTCGCCGTCATCAGCCGATCGAAGGACTCCTGGCTGCCGCCGACGGCGCTGTGCGCCGTGCCGAGCGCCGAACCGGCCAGCTCGGTCAGCCGCCGCATCAGGCTGCGGCGCTCGCTGATGATGTTGGCCGGCACCAGCCGGCGCGAGTTCGGCGCGGCGACCGGCTCGACGAGCACCGCGTCGACGACGACGTCCGAGAGCGCGGCCCGGATCGCCAGCTCGTCGAACACTCCGGCGTCGAGCGCGATCGCGAAGCCGGCGCTGACCAGGACGATCGTCTTTGGCCCGGGCGTTTCCCGCAGCGAGGCCACGAGGTCCACCAGTCCGCGGTAGGCCTCGGCACCGGAGGCGTGGACGCGCTGCGTCATCACCTCGACGTTCTTGACGATGGCCTGGATGCAGGTGCGGCGCGGGCTCGGCCCGCCCTTGCTGGCCGGCACCACCGGCGAGCCCTCGGCCGGCCGCAACGCTTCGGGCATCCGGCAGTCGCGGTCGGCAACCTGGGTCAGCGCGAAGGTGTCACTCTCCGAGATCGCCAGCGCCTCGCCGACGCCCATGTTGAAGTTGCCGAAGTCGTTCGGCCGCCGCCCGGTGATGCCAGCCAGCGCCTTGTCGATCGCCGCGGCGTCGTCGGTCGGCTGGAGCGCCGGCCGCGCCTGCGGCAGCAGCACGACGCCGATCTGATCGCCCGGCGCCAGCCGGTCGGCGATCGCCGACGCCGCCGTGCGCAGGGACGCTTCGGCGCCGCGGAAGACGCTCGTCTCGTCGATCGCGACGTAGAGCGTCCGGCCGGCGCCCGGCGCCACCGCAGGCTCGGCGGCAATCACCTCACGCGGCGTCCCGTTGACCGAGATCGTGAACGCCTTGGCGTCGAGGACGGGCACCGCCGCGCCGCGCGACGAGACGGCGACGTCGATGCGGACGGCGGGCGGCGCGTCCTGCGCGGCGACGATCGCCGGCGACGCGATGACCGCACCCGTCAACGCCAAGACGACCCGGAGCTGACCCCGCGTGTGCGTAATCATGGCTTCGTTCCCGTCGCCCGGTAGCCCTGGCGCGCGCGGATGCGCACGTCACGGCGAAGCACTTCCACGGTGAGCGCGCGCCACGTCCCGTCGCGCTTGTCGTTGGTCGGCGAATACGAGAGCACGTACTGGTGCGCCAGCTCGTCGACGACGTCGCGGAACGCGCCCGACAGTTCCGAGGTATCGGGGGCGATGACGGCCCGCCCGCCGCTGGCGTCGGCGAGGCGGGACAGCTGGCGCGTCAGATCGGCCATCTGCGCGCCGCGGCCGAGACCGACCGCGTACATCACCGCGTCGCTCGACTGCAGCTCCTTCTCGACGACGTCGAACGAGAGCCGGCTCGACTCGTCCTCCCCGTCGCTGAATACGACCAGTCCCTTGCGGCCGGCCTGCTGGCGCAGCAGCGAGACGCCGCGGCTGATCACGTCGTAGAGCGACGTCGAGCCCCACGGCGCCAGGCGATCGAGCGCGCGCAGCCGCGTCTCGGCCTGTGTCTCGCGCCGCGCCACCGTGAAGATGTTGTCGTTGAAGCCGAGGATCGTCAGCGCGTCGCGCTCGCGCAGCGCCGAGATGAACGTGCGGGCGCTGGAGCGGACATCGGCGATGGCGCCGGCCATGCTGGCGCTGATGTCGAGCGCCATCACGACTTCGAGCGGCGTGTCCTGGTTGGCGACGTGCGTGAGCCGCTGTGGCACGCCGTCCTCGCGCAGGCGGAAGTCCTTCGCCTCGAGGCCCTTCACGAAGGCGCCCTTGTCGTCGCGGACCAGCACGCTGACCTGGACGACGTGGACCTCGACCGCCTCGGCGATCCCGGCGCCGCGCGTGCGGATGCTGGTCACCGCGCGCCCCCCGCCGGGCAGCTGCGCGACGGCGCGGATGACGTGCTCCTTGACGCCCGACCCGGCGTCCCACGGACAGGTGAAGGGCGGCCGATCGACGGCGCAGACCAGACGGCCATCGGCGAAGAAGCTGACGCGCTCGACGGCGGCGCCGGCCGGGTCGATGGCCGCCGTGAGGACGACGCGGCCGGTGACGTAGGTGTCGTTCTCCGGCGCGGTGATGCGGATCGCCGGCGCGCCGACGCGGTGGAGCCTGCGCCTGGCGGCGGCGCGGCCAGCGGGCCAGCCGCGAGCAGGAGCGTCGCCGCGATCGCGGCGAGCAGCCCGTGGTGAAAGCGCCGCGTCGCACCGAGACGGATGTATCGTCCGTCGACTCGAATGGCGAGGACGCAGTCCGGAGCCATCGAGCTAAGGCCGCGTGGCAACGCGGCCTTGCATGCAGCGGCGCTTTTGCCGCGGGCTGCCCCGGCCCTCACTGGCCCGTCTCCCGCTCCCGGAGCGGGCGGAGCGGCCCGTCGGCGGTCAGGGCGGCGACGGCGTCCTCGAGCCGCGCGTCGGGCAGGGCGCGGATTCCGGTGACGACCGCCCGCCAGTCGTCGGCGCGCGGCGCGGGGACGCGATCGATCAGGTCCAGCGTCGCCGCCGACAGCAGATCGGGCGCCAGCGACGCCGGCAGCTGGCGCGCCGCGAGGAACGCGGCGACGCGAAGGTTGAGATCGCCGACGTTTGTCGCCAGACCGGCGCGGGCGTCGTGCGCGACGGCGCCCTCCCAGCCGCGCCCGCGCGGGCCGCGCGTCCCCAGCTCGCCGGTCGCGGTCAGCCGCCCGGTCCCCCACGCATCCAAGGCGACCCGATCCGCGGGCGTCTGCGGATTGCCGGCCCACGCCAGCTCGCTCAGCGACAGCGCGCCCGGGATGCTGGCCGCATCGTGGGCGACGGCCCAGGCGAGCGCCTCGCGCCGCCATGCGCCCAGCCCCGCGGCGTCGGCGAGCGCGCGCGCGTCGTCGGCGCTCGACACTGCGGCGAGGCGGCGCCGGCCGGCGTCCACGAGCCGGAGCACGGTGTCGCGCGAGGCGTCGGTCAGCGCCGACGCCGGCAGCAGCGCCACGGTGCGCGCGAAGGCAACGCGATCCGCGGCGGGCAGCGTCGGCGACGGTGGATCGTCGCTGACCCGTCGCAACGACGGCACTGCCAGCGCGACGTCCAGGCCGAGCAGGCTGCCGGACAGGTGCCAGGGCGCGCCCGCGGCCGGCTCGGCGAACCGCCAGGCGCGGTGATCCTGCCCGCCCGCCCCGCGCAGTGGCCCGAAATCGTGGCGCGCCTCGGAGCGGCTGGCGAGCAGCTCGGGGTCGGTCGCCGGCAGCGCGGACGCGTAGATCAAGGCGACCAGCGCGTCGGCGAGCGCCGCCGGATCGCCGAGCGCCGCGTTCACGGACGGCCGCCCCTGCGCCTCGTGCACACGCTCGAGCCGCGCCCGCGTGGCTGCCGCGCGGTCGACGCTGTAACGCTGCCCTTCCCATTCGACGCGGACGGGCGCAGCTGGCGGCGGACCGGACAGCGCGGTGGCGAGCTTCCCGTCCAGGGTGTCCGACGGCGCCAGCGGCGTACAGGCTGGCGCGAGGGAACCGCTGACCCAGGCCGGCACGCCGCGCGCGGCGCCATCGGCCTCGACGCGATCGACGAGCGCGGTCAGCAGGCCACCGGCGACCGTCGCGTCGAAACTGCCGGCGAGTACCGGGCGCTCGATCAACGCCAGCGACGCCTGGAACAGGCGCATCGCCTGCGCATCCTCGCGCACGGCGGGACCCTGCAGCAGCCCGTGCAGTCGCGTGGCCACGGCGTTGTCGCGGACGCCGATCCGCTCCAGCGTCGACGCCAGCGCCGGCGCGTCCACGAAGAGATCGAGCGCGCCGCGCGACGCCCGCTCGCGCCCGTCGCGCGTCCAGCGCATCGCGAACAGCGCCAGATCGAACCGATCGCGCAGCGCCGATCCATCGCCGGAAAAGACGCGATCGACCAGCCAGGCGGCGTCGACCTGCTCCGGGCGGCCGAACGTGCCAGCCCAGGCCGCCGGCTCCGGAAGGGTCAGCGAGCCGTCCGGTCCGGCCTCGAGCTCCAGCAGCAGCGTCGCGGGATCGACCAGCGGCCGCCACAGCGGCCGATCCTCGATGCGCCATTCCGGGTTGACGCGGGCGAAGACGTCGGCGAGGCGACGCACGCGGTCGACGGCGCCGTCGCCGTCCAGCAGGTGCCGCTGCATCCCGGCATCGAGCCGGCTGACGGTGTCGTAGAGCCAGGCGAGCCGCCCGGCGCGGGCGCCGAGCAGCTTGTCGACGAACGCGTCGGCGTCAGCCGGCGAGGCGCCGACCAGCGCCTTCCACACAGGATCGGCGGCCGGTCCGCCCGGCGACGCCACGCGCTCGCCGCGCACGCGCAGGCTCGGGCCGAAGGCGGCGAAGGCGCCGACCTGGGCGCCGATGCGGAGCAGGCGATGCGGGCGGGCGCGGAACCAGGCGCGGGTCTCGTCGTCGAGCCCCATGGCGCCGTAGTAGAACCACGCGCCCTGCGGCCGGGTCAGGATCGCCGCTGCGAGGTCGGCGGACGTCACCGTCCGACGGAAGATGATGCGGGTCCACAGATCCTCGTCGAACGGCAGCGGGATGGTCTCGCCGGCAGCCGCGGCTGGACCCGCGGCCGGCTGGGCCAGGGCGGCGACCACCGCCTGCCGGCGAGCCGCGACGGCCGGGTCGCCGGCGGACGCGCCGTGAAGGCGGCGGATCAGCTCGAGGGAAACGGTGGCCCGGGGCGCCGGCACGGGCAAGCCGGCCGCGGCGGCCAGTGCGTCGACACCGCCGGGGACGGCGAGCGACCCCAGCGCACCGGGGCGATTCTCGGCCGGGCGCGGCGCGGGCGAAGCGGCGAGCCACGCGCCACAGGCAATCCACGAACCAACCACGAGCAAGGCCCTGCGCACGCGGACCTGATTCTATCCGGTGCGTTCGCGGGACCGAACGCCATCCGCGCGGGACGGGCGGGAGGGCCTCGGCCGTCGGGTATCCTGTGCCGATGCCATTGACGCCGGCGGAGCGCGAAGCAATGGCCGGCCGGCTGGCCAGCCTGACGCACTCCGTGCGCCTCGCCCTCTACACGCGGGCCGACGGCTGCGACACGTGCGCGGACACCCAGGCGATCATCGAGGAAGTGGCAGCCCTGTCGCCGCATCTCTCGGTCGACACGCACGATCGAGGCGCCGTGGACGTCGTGCCGGGCGTCGAGCACGTGCCGGCCATCGTCGTGCTGCGCGAAATCGACGGCTCCGTCGTCGATCACGGCGTCCGGCTGGTCGGCGCGCCGATCGGGCACGAGCTGACCTCGCTGGCCGACGCGATCCTGACGGTCGGCAGCGGCGACCCCGGACTCACCGCGGACAGCCTGGCGCGCCTCGCGACGCTGTCGCAGCCGGTCCACGTGCAGGTCTTCTCGACGCCTACCTGCGTCCACTGCCCGCGCGCCGTGGCCCTGGCGCACCGCCTGGCGGTGGCCAGCCCGCTCATCTCCGCCACCGCCTACTCGGTCATCGAGTTCCCCGACCTCATCCGCCGCCACCGCGTCACCGGCGTGCCCAAGATCGTCGTCGACACCGGCGTCGAGCTGCTCGGGGCGCAACCGGAAGCCGTGCTGGTCGACGCCGTTCTCACTGCCCGCTAGCCGCTCCATCCAGCCACCATGCCCGCCATCGACATCGCCGGCGTCAGCAAGACGTTCGGGTCGCATCTCGCCGTCGACGATCTGTCGCTCAGCGTCGACGAAGGCACGATCTACGGCTTCATCGGGCCGAACGGCTCGGGGAAGACGACCACGCTCAGGATGATCATGAACATCCTGCTCCCGGATCGCGGCACGATCCACGTGCTCGGGCGCTCGGGATCGAGCGCCGCCCGCGACGACGTCGGCTACCTGCCGGAAGAGCGCGGGCTGTACCGCAAGATGAGCGTCGGCCGGCTGCTCCAGTACTACGGCGCGTTGAAGGGCGCCGGGGCGGCCGACATCGAGCGCGAGATTACCTTCTGGCTCGAGCGGCTCGATCTCGCCAAGTGGCGCCATCACAAGATCGAAGCGCTCTCGAAGGGCATGTCGCAGAAGGTGCAGCTCATCGCCACCGTCATCGCGCGGCCCAAGGTGGTGATTCTCGACGAGCCGTTCTCCGGCCTCGATCCGGTCAACGCCAACGTGCTGCGCGATGCGGTGCTCGAGCTGCGGCGCCGCGGCGCCACCATCGTCTTCAGCACCCACGACATGGGCGTCGCCGAGGAGATGTGCGATCGCATCTTCATGATCTTCAAGGGGCGCAAGGTGCTCGACGGCACCCTGGACGAGATCCAGGCGCGTTACGGGCACGACACCGTGCGCGTGCGTACCGAGGCGGGCCGCGCCGCCCTCGACGGCGAGCCGGGCGTGGAGGCGGTGAGCGACTACGGCAACCTGCAGGAGGTGCGGCTGACCACCGACCCGCAGGCCTTCCTGGCCCGGCTGATCGAGCGGACGCCGGTCTTCCACTTCGAGGTGACCCGGCCGTCGCTGCACGACATCTTCGTCCGCATCGCCCAGCCGGACGCTGACGCCGGCGCCATCGTGGAGGTGGGTCGATGATCGCCTGGGGCAAGGTCTGGACCGTTGCGGTGACGGAGTTCCTGCACGCCGTCCGCAGCAAGGCGTTCCTGATCGGCGTGGCGCTGCTGCCGACGATCGGCCTCATTTCAGCGGTCATCCCGAAGTTCGCCGGCGACGAGATCGACAAGCTCGCACGCACGGTGGCGGTGGTCGACGAGACCGGCGCGCTGTATCCGATGCTGAAGACCATCGTCGACGGATACAACGGCGCACAGCTGCGCGCCGACGGCAGCGTCAAGGGCCCGCGGTTCCTCCTGGAGCGGGCCGAGCTCGCGGCCGGTCGGAGCGCCGACGACCTGCGCGTCGAGCTCTCGGAGCGCGTCCGGCGCAACGAGCTCTTCGCGTTCGTCGAGCTGCCGAAGGCACCGTACGAGGGCACGCCGAAGATCCGCTACTACACCGACAGCCCGACGTTCCAGCCGCTGCCGCGGCTGCTCGAGGAGGTCGTCGGGCGGCTCGTCATCGCCCAGCGGCTGAACAACACCAGCATCGATCCGCAGACGATGGTGGATCTGCTGCACCCCACGGAGCTCGATCGCCTCGGCCTGTTGACGCGCGACGACGACGGCCGCGTCGCGCCAGCCAGGATCTCCGACCCGGTCCGCAATTTCGTCACGCCGATGATTCTCATGGCCCTGATGTTCCTCATCGTCATCTCGACGGCCTCGCCGCTGCTCAACAGCGTGATGGAGGAGAAGATGACGCGGATCAGCGAGGTCCTGCTCGGATCGGTGTCGCCCTTCGAGCTGATGGCCGGCAAGCTGCTGGGCGTCGTCGGCGTCTCGCTGGTGCTCTCGACGATCTATCTCTCTGGCGCCTACGGCTTTGCCGTCTATCACGGCTACGGCGATGCCGTGACGATCGGGCAGATCGTGTGGTTCATCGTCTATCTCGTGCTCGCGATGCTCATCTACGGCTCGCTGTTCATCGCCATCGGCGCCGCCGCCACCGATCTGAAGGACGCTCAGGCGCTGATGACGCCCTGCATGCTGATCTTCATGTCGCCCATGTTCATCTGGATGCCGGTGCTGCGGGCGCCGGGCAGCACGCTGGCGGTCACCTCGTCGCTGGTGCCGTTCGCGACCCCGGTGCTGATGACGCTGCGGATGGCGCTGACACCGGCGCCGCCGGCCTGGCAGATCGCGCTCGGCTTCGTGCTGACGCTGGCCGCCACCGCCTTCTTCGTCTGGGCCGGCGGCCGCATCTTCCGCGTCGGCATCCTCATGCAGGGCAAGAGCGCGACGTTCGCCGAGATGTGGCGCTGGGTCAGAGCTGGTTGAACAGGACCGGCGCCACCATCACGCGATCCGTCTGCCGGTCCGTGCCGAGCACGAAGTCGTGGCTGCCCACGTCGACGAACCCGCACTTCGTGTAGAACCGGATCGCCCGCATGTTGCGCTCCCAGACGCCGAGCCACAGGTGGCCGGCTCCCTTGGTCCGGGCAGCTTCGTAGACCGCGGCCATCAAGCGCTGCGCCACACCCGTGCCGTGGGCCGGCGTATCGACGTAGAAGCGATGCAGTTCGATGGCGTCGGCAGGTTGGACACAGGGAGGCGCCGGTCCCCGTCGCATCTGGGCGTAGCCGACCAGCCGGCCGTCGGCCTCGGCGAGCAGCGTGAGCACCGCGGGGCTGGTCAGCTCGGCGGTCTGCTGCACGACGCCGTAGGTGTGGCTCACGTGCGCCCGCATGTCCGCCGCGGAGGTGTCGTCGGCGAACGTCTCGGCGAACGTGCGTGCGGCAAAGGCCGCCAGCGCGGCGGCGTCCTGGATCGTGCCCGGACGGATGTGCACGGCGTCAGTCGATCGGCACGTCCATCGCCGACAGCCGCAGCGCCGGGAACGTCTCGCTGACCAACGCCCGGCGCCGCTCCTCGATGGCTTCCCATTGGCGGACGGCCATCGCTTCGAGGCCGCCGAGGCTGCGCGCGCTCGGAATCGGCTGATCGCCCAGCAGCGATTCGAGCGCCCGCCACATGCAGCGCTTGCCTTGGACGCCGATCGCCAGGCTCTCGAGCGTCCGGAAGAGTGACAGTTCGCCGCGCTCACGCTCGCCGCCGTTGGCGCGCATCAGCGCCGCGCCGCTCGCGTGCCCGGCGAGATGCCTCAGGGGCAGTGGCGAGGCGCCGATCTGCTCGAGCAGCAGCCGGACGACCTCGCGCTCCTCGCGGAACTCGTCGAACAGCGAGGCGAACAGGCGGCCTTCCTGGCTGCCGGCATGCGTCAGACGGAGCCGTTCGACGACGTCGATGGCGGCGTCCGAGCCAATCAGGTGGTCGCGGAGGTAGGCGGCCAGGGCGGCCGCCTTGGCGCGGATCGGGCCATTCCGCTGCGCCGATCGGTCGCGGGCATACGTCACCGCGGCCACACCGAGCCCGACGACGACCGCCGCGCCGAGCACACCAGCCGCGAGGTTGCCGTCGGAACGAACCAGACGAGTTGACTGAGCCATGGCGATGTCTCCAGCAGGCGGAAGATCTGCTGCGATTGTATGGCGTTGTGTCCGGATCGCACACTGAAGCGTCAGCGTCGCTCGGGCCTCCACGCGCCTCTGCAGCGCAGCGCGGCCTGCTCGAACTTCACGGCACGGCGAGGCGATCGAACAACGGCGGGCCTGGCACGACGCCGCGACGGTGGGCTTCGACCTCGCGCAGGAGGTCGGCGACGACGTCAGGGTGCGCCGCCGCGACGTCCTGGCGTTCGCCCGGATCCGCGGCCAGATCGAACAGCAGCGGCGGCGTGTGCTCGCGCCGCTCCCCGTACTGCGTGTAGGCGCCGCTGGTGATGAGGTGCGCCTTGTAGCGGCCCTTGCGGACGGCGCGCAGCTCGTTGTCCCAGTAGTAGAACAACGCCTGCCGCGGGCTCGATCCCGTTCCGGTCAACGGCGCCCGGAGATCGACGCCATCGATCGGGCGATCGGCCGGCAGCGTCGCGCCGGCGAGCCGCGCCGCGGTGACGAACAGATCCATCGACGAGCCGATGTCGGTCACGACGGCGGGCTTCACCGTGCCGGGCCACCAGAAGATCGCCGGGGTCCGGACGCCGCCATCCCACGTCGTGCCCTTGCCGTTGGCGAGCGGACCGGCCGAACCGCCGTGCGCACCGAACGGGAGCCATGGCCCGTTGTCGCTGGTGAAGACGACCAGGGTCCGCCGATCGAGGCCGGCCTTCGTCAGCGCGTCGAGGATCCGCCCGGTGCTGGCATCGATCTCCTCGATCACGTCGCCGTAGATGCCGCCGGCGCTGTGGCCGACGAAGGGCGCCGAGCGCGCCAGCGGCACGTGCGGCAGCGAGTGCGCCAGGTAGAGGAAGAACGGCTTGGCGCGGTTGGCGCCGATGAAGCGGACCGCTTCGTCGGTGTAGCGGGCGGTCAGCGTGCGGTGATCGACGGGACGCTCGATCACTTCGCCGTTGCGCATCAGCGGCACGTCCCAGTACTCCGGCTTCGGGTCGTAGAACTTCGGGTTCTGGACGCCCTGCGTGTTCGGGGTGACCATCCGCATGTCGTGCGAGTAGGGCAGGCCGAACCACGAGTCGAAGCCTTGCGTCATCGGCAGGAAGGCCGGCAGGTGGCCGAGGTGCCACTTGCCGATCATGCCGGTCGTGTAGCCGCGCCCCTTGAGCAGCTCGGCGATCGTGATCTCGTCCGCCGGCAGGCCCTCGACGCCGTCGGCGCGCAGGACCTTCGGCGCACGCCCCGCGGCCACGCCGTACATCCCGCTGCGGATGGGCAGACGTCCCGTCAGGAGGGCGGCCCGGCTCGGCGAGCACACCGGCTGGACGTAGAAGCTGGTCCACTTCTGCCCCGCCGCTGCCATCGCGTCGAGCCGCGGCGTGCGGTTGTTCGGGCTGCCGAACGCACCGAGATCGCCGTAGCCCAGGTCGTCGGCGAGGATGACGATGATGTTCGGCGGCGGGGTCGCGGCGATCGGTGCCGGCGCGTCGCGGCGAGCACGGCCACTGCGAACCCCAGGCCGACGAGCGGCTTCAGCATGTGTGCCTCCGTCGATCGGCGACGGCTACTTCGCCGCCATCGCTTCGACTTCGAGCTTCCACCGCGGATCGAGCAGCTGACAGCAGACGACGGTCGACGCCGGCGCGTGTCCGCGCAGGTGCTTCACTCGCATGCGGATGTTGGCCTCGTCGTCGGCGGATCGGCGAGGTAGGTCCGGATCGAGACGAGGTCGTTCACGTCCATCCCCGCCGCCTGCAGGATGGTGCGCAGGTGCCCCAGACGAGTCCGCCTGAGCGTCGAAAGACTCGCCATGGTGACACCGTCGGCCTCGTAGCCGTTGAGGCCGCTGATCACCAGCAGGCGCGCGTCGCCGCGCACTTCGACGGCGTGACTGTAGGCACGATACGGCGGAAAGACGCCGGGCGGATTGTGGGCGATGATCGGCATGCGCGGCGATGCTCAGGGTAGGCAGGTTCCCGACTGGGCCATCGCGGAGCCGTGCCCTGTCGCACGATCAGCATCAGGCCGGACGCCCAGGCCAGCCGCACCACGGCGAAGCCGGGCCGCCGTTCGAGGTCCGCGATCAGCGCCTCGACCTTCTCGGCGTGGCCGGCCGCCCAGTTCGCCTGGGGCAGCAGATCGTCGATGACGTAGAAGCCGCCCTGGCGGATGCACGCCAGCGCCTCGTCGAGGTGCGTGAACTTGCCCGGCCACGCGTCGGCGTAGACCAGATCGTAGGTATCCGGATCAGCGCGCGCCAGGAACGCGCCGCCGTCCTCGACGCGGAACGCGACCCGCGCGTCGCCGCCGAGGTGCCGCCGCGCGACGTCGACCACGGCGCGATCGGTGTCGACGGTGTCGAGGCGCGCCGAGGCATCCATGCCGGAGAGCAGCCACGCCGTGCCGATCCCGGTGCCGGTCCCGATCTCGAGCAGCCGCCCGCCGGGCTTCGCCGCGGACAGCACCGCGAGGAGCGCGCCCGTCTTCGGTTCCGAGGCCATCGAGAAACCGAGCCTCGCCGTCTCGGCCTGGATGGCCGCCAGCGCGGTCGGTGTCCGTGCGATCGCCGTGTCGTCCATGAGGGCTGGGGGCTGGCCGCTGGCGGGTCCGGTCATGGCCAGGCGCTCTGGTTCGGGCCGGCGACGAAGCCGTCCAGGGATATCGAGATCTTCAATCGGAGCTTGGACATGGGGGCGTGACGAGCATCATATCCGCGCTCTTCGGTAGACTGCGGCATGCCTCGTTCGATCCGGATCGCCGGCCTGTCGGTCGCCGCCTGGCTCGTCGCCCTCACCCTGACCTGGGCGCAGGCCCCCGTCGACTACCGCCTGTCGTTCGCGGATTACGTGCGGCACGTCGTCGACGTCGAAGCGGTGTTCAGTGACATCACGGCCGATGCGCTCGACATCCACATGAGCCGCAGCTCGCCTGGCCGCTATGCGCTGCACGAGTTCGCCAAGAACGTCTTCGATCTGCAGATCACCGACGGCGCCGGCCGGCCGCTGACGCCGGCCCGCCCGAACCTGCACGTGTGGCGCGTCAAGGATCACGGCGGCACGGTCCGCGTCCGCTATCGCCTGTTCGCCGACCGCATCGACGGCACCTACGCGGGCGTGGACGCCACGCAGGCGCACCTCAACCTGCCGGCCACGCTGATGTGGGCCAAGACCTTCGAGACGCGGCCCGCGCGGCTGACGTTCGTGCCGCCTCCCGACGTGACCTGGACGGTCGCCTCGCAGCTCTACGCCACCGACAATCCGCTGGTGTTCACGGCGCCGAACCTCGCCTACCTGCTCGACAGCCCGGTGCAGTTCGGGCCGCAGATGCTGCGGACGTTCCAGGTGGGGGTGAGCGCGGCCGCGGCCGCGCCCCAGACGACGCCCCAGGCGACGATCCGCGTCGCCCTGCGTCACGACGGCACCGAGGCGGAAGCGGACCGCTTCGCCGCCGGCGTCGAGAAGATCGTGCGCGAGGCGCGCGCCGTCTTCGGCGAGCTGCCGGCCTTCGAGCCCGGGCACTACACCTTCCTCGCCACCTACGCCCAGGGCGCGAGCGGCGACGGCATGGAGCATCGCAACAGCACGGTGCTCACCGCATCGGCCGCCATCGCCCAGGCCGAACAGCCGCTGCTCGGCACGGTGGCGCACGAGTTCTTCCACGCCTGGAACGTCGAGCGCATCCGGCCGCGACGCTCGAGCCGTTCAACTTCGACGACGCCAACGTGTCCTCCGAACTGTGGGTCGCCGAAGGCTTCACGCAGTACTACGGCGCGCTGCTGATGGCACGAGCCGGCCTGTCGACGCGCGAGGACGCCCTGCGATCGGTGGGCGGGCTGATCAACGCGGTGAACGCGTCGGCCGGGCGCCGCGTCCGGTTCGCGCCGGAGATGAGCCGCCTCGCCCCGTTCGTGGACGCCGCGTGCGCGGTCGATCCGACCAACTGGGGCAACACCTACCTGTCCTACTACACGTTCGGCGCCGCGATCGCGCTCGGCCTCGATCTCGAGCTGCGCGATCGCACCGACGGCAAGGTCACGCTGGACGACTACATGAAGGCGCTGTGGACGAAGTACGGCAAGACCCCGTCGGCGCCGGGCACGGTCGCCACGCCGTACACGGCGGCCGACCTCCAGACCACGCTGGCCGAGGTGAGCGGCAGCGTCTCGTTCGCGGGCGAGTTCTTCGAGCGCTACGTCGACGGTCCGGAGCTCGTTGAATACGGCATGCTGCTCAAGCGGATGGGGCTGATCTGGAAGCCGCTCTACCCCGGGCGCGCCTGGATGGGCGACCTGCCGATGACCGGCGGCACCGACGGCGCCCGCATCACGGACGCCGCGACGATGGGCACGCCCGCTTACGACGCGGGCTTCGGCGAAGGCGACGTGCTGGTCTCGATCGGCGGCAAGAACGTGCGATCGGCGTCGGACGTGACGGCGATCGTCGAGGCCGCCAAGCCGGGCGAGCGTCTCGAGGCGACGTTCCTGCGCCACGGCAAGCCGCGCCAGGCAACGATCGCGCTGCGCGGCCATCCGGCGCGGACGCTGGTGACGCGCGAAAGTGCCGGCGAGACGCCGACACCCGAGGAACTGAAGATGCGCGACGCCTGGCTCGGCTCGCGGGCGAAATAGACTGCGGCAGGAGTTCCCCAGTGGGCAAAGGCCGATTCGAAGCGTTCAGCGATGGCGTGCTCGCCATCATCATCACCATCCTCGTCCTCGAGCTGAAGGTGCCGCACGGCGAGGACCTGCACGCGCTGGCCGAGACGCTGCCGCACTTCCTCGCCTACGTCCTGAGCTTCATCTACGTCGGGATCTACTGGAACAACCACCACCACATGCTGCACGCCACCACGCGCGTCTCGGGCGCGTCGATGTGGGCCAACCTGCACCTGCTGTTCTGGCTGTCGCTGGTGCCGTTCGTCACTGGCTGGATGGGCGAGCACCACCACGCCGCGGTCCCGGCTGCGGCCTACGGCGTCGTGCTGCTGAGGGCGGTCGATCGCTTACACATCCTGCAGACGACGCTCGCGCGCCATCGCGACCACAACGCGGCGCTGGCGCGAGCGATCAAGCGGGACGGCAAGGGCAAGCTGTCGGTGCTGCTCTACGTCTTGGCGATCCCGCTCGCTTTCGTCGCGACCTGGATCTCGATCGCCCTCTACGTCGCCGTCGCGCTGATCTGGCTGATCCCCGACCGCCGCATCGAGCGGGCGATGGCCGAGCACCACGAGGCGACGGCCGGCGGCGGCTCACAGCACTGACGGCCGGCGGCGGCCGACGCCGGTGGCCTGCTCGAAGCGCCAGGCCATCTGCAGCAGGGCGAAATCGCCACGGTAGCGCCCGACGATCTGCAGTCCGACCGGCAGGCCCTCGGGCGTGAAGCCGGCCGGGACGGAGATCGCGGGCCGGAGCGTCGACGTGATCCAGTAGGCCGACTTCATCCAGGCGACGTAGTGATCCATCGCCACGCCGTCGATAGCCTTCGGCCAGTCGAGCGTCGCGTCGAACGGCGGCAGCTGGTTCACCGCGCAGCAGATGAAGTCGTAGCGCTCCTCGAAGCGGCGCATCCGCTCGAGCAGCTGGCCGTGCTGGAGCATCGCCTTGCCGATCGCGGCGGTCGTCAACGCCAGCCCCGCTTCCGTTTCGGCGACCGCTTCCGGCTTCATCTTGTCGCGGTGCTCGGCGAGGATCGGCCCATAGACCAGGCCGCTGCGAAACGCGCGCATGGTCAGGAAGATCGAATCGGCGTCGCGCAGATCGGGGACGGCATCCTCGACGATGCAGCCGAGCGACTCGAAGGTCTTGCGCTGCGCGGCGAGCACCGTGCGCACCCGCGGATCGAGCGGCAGGCCGCCCAGGTCCGGGCACCAGGCGATGCGCTTGCCGCGCACGTCGCTGTCCAGGCGGCCGAGGAAGCTGGCGGGATCGCATGGCACGGAGCCCGGGTCGCGAGGATCGGCGCCGGCCATGACGCTCATGAGCAGGGCCACGTCGGCAACCGTGCGCGCCAGCGGCCCGTTGGTCGAGAAGCCGAACAGCGGATAGGGATTCGGCGCGGAGGGCACCAGGCCGACGGTCGGCCGCATGCCGACGATGTTGTTGAAGTTGCCGGGATTCCTGAGGGATCCGCCCATGTCGCTGCCGTCGGCGATCGGCAGCATGCCCGAGGCCAGCGCCGCGCCGGCGCCACCGCTCGATCCCCCGGCGCTCTTGGTCGGATCGTAGGGGTTGCGGGTGATGCCGTAGACGCGGTTGTAAGTGTGCGACCCCATCCCGAATTCCGGGGTGTTGGTCTTGCCGATGGGAACCGTTCCGGCGCGCCGCAGCCGCTCGACCAGCACCGAATCCTCGGTCGGCCTGAAATCCTTGTAGATCAGCGATCCGCGCGTCAGCGGGAAGCCCACCGCCGGCTGCAGGTCCTTGAACGCGATCGGCAGCCCGTGCAGCGGACCGGGCTTCTCGCCCTTCGCGGCGCGCCGATCGGCGTCGTCGGCCAACGCCAGACAGGCGTCGTCGTCGAGCTTGGCCACGATGGCGTTGATCGTCGGGTTGACCTTCCGGATGCGCGCGAGGTGCGCCGCCATCACCTCGCGGGCGGACGCCTTGCGCGTGCGGATGAGGGTGGCCAGCTCGATGGCGCTGCGGTCGCAGAGATCGTCGGTCGCGACGGCGCGTGCCGCCGCCGGCTCCGGCATCGACGCCGCCACGGTCAGGGCTCCGGCACCAGCGGCCTGGAGAAACTTCCGGCGATCGTGCCTGGCGTGCTTCATAGGGTCAGGGCTCCGGGACGCGCGACGAGTGGTGATCGACGATCAGCCAGCGATCGCCGTCGCGTCGGAAGACGAAGGTGAAGCGCGCCGGCCGCACGTTGGTCGCGACGCCGTCGCGGACGTCCGAGAACGTGTAGGCGCCGCTGACGATCGCGAGGCCACCGGCGATGCGTTCGTGCTGCGCGTCGATCGTCACGCGCGTCCACGGCCGCTGGCCGGCGTCCTTGAAATAGGCCCAGATCGACTCCGGAGTCGTCGCGATGGTCTTCGCGGTCGTGCCCCAGAACACCGCGTCCGGCGCGTAGAGCGCGACGATCCGCTTGGGATCCCGGGTGTTGAACGCCTCGACCCAGGCCTGCAGGGCCGCAGCCGGCTGCGCCGATGCTGGTTGCACCGGTGCCTGGGTCTGGGCCGCGAGCGGGGCTGTCAACGCGGCGACACACACGAGCCACTGCAACGCTCGTCGCACGATCACGCCTCCATGCGATCGAAGAACGCGCGGAAACGCCGGACGGGCGGCAGCTCGTCGTCGAGCACGATCTCGACCGTGGTCGCACGCAGGCCGGCCGCTTCGAACAGCGCGAGCTCGTCCCGCGTCAGCGGCCACGGCAGCTCGCCGATCGGCTCGCCGGCTTCACGCGCGCGGCACAGGACGAACACCCGCCCGCCGGGTGCGACCAGGCCGGCCATCGATCGGATCGCGGCGTGGCGCGGCTCCGGCGGCAGCGCCTGCAGCGTGAACGCCTCGTAGATCAGGTCGAAGGCGGCGGTCCAGGCCGGCGGTGGCTGCAGCACGTCGGCGACGACGTAGTCCACGCCGGATCGCGGGAAGCGGTGGCGAGCGGCCTCGATCTGCCGTCGGTGAGATGTCGAAGGCGGTGACCTCGAAGCCGCCGGAGGCCAGCGCCTCCGCATCGTCGCCGAGGCCGCAGCCGACCACCAGGCAGCGCCGGCGGATCGGCGCCGCGCCGAACGTCCGCAGCCACGTGACGAGATACGGATTTGGCTGGCGATCGGCCCAGGGCACCTGGTCCCAGTCGCCGCCCGCCTGCCGGTAGAAGCGCTCGAACCAGCCGGTCGCGTCGCCCTGCGCGATCGACTCGGCCGCGATGCGGCGCATCTCGTCGCGCGATGCCATCAGCGTCTCAGTCGACGATGAACAAGCGGGCGCCGTTCGCGGTGCGCGAGCGGTGCGGCTCGTCGCCGTCGGCGACCTGGTAACTCATGCCGGCCTTCAGCACGATGATCCGGCCGTCTTCGAGCTCGGTATGGATCTCGCCCTCGAGGCAGAGCACGATGTGCCCCTTCTCGCACCAGTGATTGGCGACGTAGCCGGGCGAGTACTCGACCATGCGGACGCGGACCTCGCCGAACTGACGCGTGCGCCACAGGGCCACGCCGATCACGCCGGGATGTTCGCTCGCGGGAACGGTGGACCAGTCGGTGGCTTCGAACGGGATTCCGCGCAATCGCATCAATGAGCCTTGATGAACCCGATGATGGCGGAGGCGGTCTCGTCGTTCGCGTGCTTCATCCGGCCCCAGATGCTGGAGTGGTCGCGACCCGTGATCATCCGCGTTTCGACGCCGGAGGCGCCGGCCTTCTTCATGTCGCCCAGGAAATCCGCCTGCTGCTGGCGGCGCCAGTCGGCGTCGCCGTCGGCGTAGAGCAGCAGCATCGGCGGCGCGTCCTTGCGCAGGTAGGCTGCCGGCGACGCCGCCTTCCACGTCGCGACGTCGGTGCCCCACACGTCCTTCGGTCGATCCGGCGCGACGCCGGTGCGATCGACGTAGAAGAACGCGCTCACCGGCACCACGCCCTTCAGGTCCTTCGCGGACATCTGGTAGGCGGCGAGATACTTCGGGTCGAGCGCGAGGAGCGCCGCCAGGTAGGCCCCGGCCGAGTGGCCGATGACGAACAGCTTCTGCGGATCCCCGCCGTATTCGGCGGCATGCGTCCGCGCCCAGGCGACGGCGTGCGCGGCGTCCTCGACGTGGGCCGGGTGCATCACGCCCGGCGACAGCCGGTAGTTGATGACGATCCCGACGAAGCCGGCCTTGGCGAGGAGCTGGCCGACGAACGCCTGCTCCTTCTTGTCGCCCTCGCGCAGCGCCCCGCCGTGGATGGACACCACCACCGGGGCGCCCTTGGCGCCGGTCGGGGCGTAGACGTCGAGGCAATCTTTTCTGCCCCCGTACTCGGCCGTGGGAACGTAGTCAAGATCGGACGTGACCGTGACGGCAGCGCCGGAGGGGGCTTGCGCGTACACGGGGCCTGCGGCCGCGATCAGCAGGGCGGCGCCGAGCACCCCGCACAGACCGCGGAAGAGTGTGAACATGGGGGCCCAGCCTATCAAACCGGCGAGTGGCCCGCGAACGGCCAGAAATCGTCTGACTGTCGGATTGCGGGAACCCGGGACGCCGGGGGCTCGTTAGAGGTACTCATGGACGTCTTCCGCCAGGATCTGCTCTTCGCCCTGCGTGTGCTGCGGCGGGACCGCGCCTACGCCGCGGCCGTCATCCTGACCCTGGCCATCTGCCTGGGCGCCAACACCGCGATCTTCACGGTGGTGCGCTCGGTGCTGCAGCGGCCGCTGCCCTACCCCGAATCGAGCCGGTTGGTGTCCTCCTTCGACGGGTTCCCCGGCGCGGGGGTCGAGCGGGCCGGGACGTCCGTCCCGAACTACATGGACCGGCGGGCCATGACCGACATCTTCTCGTCGGTCGCGCTCTACCAGTGGTGGGGCTTCAAGGTCGGTCAGGGCTCCGGCAGCGAGCAGATCTCGTCGATGAACGTCACGCCGTCGTTCTTCACGGTGCTCGGGGCCCGCGCCGAGCGCGGACGGGTGTTCACGGAGGACGAGGGCACGCCTGGCAAGCACAAGGTCGCGGTCCTGAGCCACGCCTTCGCCGCGAAGCAGCCCGGCGGCGTCGACGGCGTCGTCGGCCGGACGGTCCGCCTCAACGACGAGATCTACCAGGTGGTCGGCGTGGTCCCCGAGTCGTTCCACTTCCTGAGCCCCGAGGTGCGCGTGTGGGTGCCGCTCGCGTTCACGCCCGAGGAGGTCGCCGAGGATCGCCGCTGGAGCCAGAACCACGAGATGATCGCCCGGCTCGCGCCGGGCGCCTTGATCGAGCGGGCCCAGTCCCGGCTCGACGCCCAGAACGTCCGCTACGTCGAGCAGGCCGGGGCGCTGGCGGAGCCGCTGCGCAGTGTCGGCTACAACACCAAGCTGAACTCGCTCGAGGGCGACCTCGTGCGCAACGTGCGTTCCGCGCTGCAGATGCTGTGGGGGGGCGTGCTCTTCGTCGTCCTCATCGCGGCGGTCAACATCGCCAACCTGTCGCTGGTGCGCGCCAACGGCCGCATGAAGGAGCTGGCGACCCGTAACGCGATCGGCGCCGGGGGCCGGCGCATCGCCAAACAGCTGATCACCGAGGCGACGCTGCTGACGCTGATCGGTGCCGGCCTGGGCATCGGCCTCGGCCTCCTCAGCCTCAACGCCATCGAGTGGATCGGCTTCACCGATCTGCCCCGCGCGCACGAGATCAGCCTCGACGGCGTCGTGCTGGCGGTGACGCTGGCGCCGGCGGTCCTGCTCGGGATCGTCGTCGGCGCCGGTCCGGCGCTGCAGCTCGCCCGCGTCAACTTGAGCAACGTGCTGCGCGAAGAGGGCCGCTCGGGCACGGCCGGCCGCACCTCGAAGGTGGTCCGCCGCTCGCTCGTGGTCGCGCAGGTCGCGCTCGCCTTCGTCCTGCTGATCGGCGCCGGCCTGCTGCTGGCCAGCTTCCAGCGCCTGCTCGGTGTCGATCCGGGCTTCGTCGCCGAGAACGTCCTGACCGGCCGCCTCAACCCCCTAGCCACGCGCTACAAGGATGACAACGCGCGGCGCGCCTACACGGATCGCGTGCTGACGCGGGTCCGCGCGCTGCCGGGCATCGACGCGGCCGGCGCCAGCAGCTTCCTGCCGTTCAGCTGGGATGGCAGCAGCTCAGTGGTCATCCCGGAAGGCTACGCGCCGAAGCCGGGCGAATCGGTGGTCTCGCCGAATCAGCTGTACGTCACGGCAGGCTATTTCGAGGCCATGAAGATCCGCCTCAAGAGCGGCCGCTTCTTCAACGCGTCCGACACCGCGGACGCGCCGAAGTCGGTGATCGTCGACGAGAACCTGGCGCGGAAGTTCTGGCCGAACCAGGATGCGGTCGGCAAGCGCATCTACATGCCGGATTCTCCCGAGGACGTGGCGCGACCCGGTCCCAAGGTCACGTGGATGACCGTCGTCGGCGTGATCGGCGAGGTCAAGATGAAGGGGCTCGTCGAGGGTGGAGAAACGGCGCGCGTCGGCGCCTTCTACGCCGTGATGTCGCAGCATGAATCGCGCGGCCTCGGCCTCGCCATCCGCACCAGGGGCGACCTCGCGGCCACGCAGGCCGCCGTCACCCGGGCGCTCGCCGAGATCGATCCCGACGTGCCGATGACCGACGTCTTCACGATGTCCGCGCGCATCGACAAGTCGCTCAACCCGCGCCGCGCCCCGATGCTGCTCTCGCTTGGCTTCGGCGTGGTGGCGCTGCTGCTGGCGGCGATCGGCCTCTACGGCGTGCTCGCCTACCACGTCAGCCAGCGGACCCGCGAGATCGGCATCCGCATGGCGCTGGGCAGCGACGCCGGCGCGATCGTCCGGCTGATCCTGGGCGAGGGTGGCGGGCTGGTGGGGATCGGCCTCGCCGCCGGCCTGGCCGGAGCGGTGGCGCTGCGGGGAGCTATTGGGTCGCAGCTCTACGGCGTCGGCGCGCTCGATCCGCTGGTGATGGCTGCCGCCATCGGCGTCCTCGGCGCGACGTCGTTCATTGCCTGCTGGGGGCCGGCCCGTCGGGCCGCCAGGGTGAGCCCCCTGGTCGCGCTGTCCCGGCAGTAGCCGGCTGAAGTCGCGGGACCGGGGCGGCTGATCGGGGGATCAGCGCTCCGGCGGGGTCGGCTCGTCTTTCGCGTCTTCGTCGGCGTAGTTGGGGATCACCGGGCCGGTGAGCGGCTCGAGGGGCACGCCGTCGTTGGCACGGCTGCCGCCTTCCTTCGCCCGCTGCTCGGCCTTGGCCGCCTTCTTCGACTTCCTGTCCAGCTCGCGCTTCCGCTTCTCGAACGAATAGTTGACTCGCGCCATCGCCCTAAGTGTGCCACGAGTCGGGCCTCGCGGCACGCCGTCGTGACGAGAAGTCGCGGCTACGGTTCCGCTTCACCACTTCGCGAGCAGGTAGACCAGCGCCGACAGCACCGCCGCGATCGGCAGGGTGGCGACCCAGGACAGGACGATATTTCGGATGACCGAGAGATCTGCCTTCCCGTTCATGAGGCCGATCCCGGCGAGCGAGCCGACCGATACATGGGTGGTCGATACGGGAAGCCCGGCAAGACTGGCCGCGAGGACGAGCGACCCGGTGGCCAGGCTGGCCGACAGCCCCTGCCCGGTCGACAGGGCCGTGACCTTGTGGCTCATGGTCTCGGCGACACGGCGGGCGCCGACGAGGCCGCCGATCCCCATGGCCGCTGCGACCGCCACGAGGCTCGCCTTCGGCCCGAGGATGGGGCTGGCGAGCAGCACCGCCGCGATCTTCGGCGTGTCGTTCAATCCGCGCGCGAAGCTGACGACGCCGGCGCTGATGAAGTGCCCGATGTCGACCAGACGCTGGCCTGAGACGCCGAACACGCGCCCGGCGTAACGGCCCTCGCACTCCGCTGCATGTGCGACCTTGAGCTGCAGCGCCGGCGGCGTCGCCCGCAGCGCCATCGCGCCGCTCGAGATCGAGAGCGCGGGCGTCTCGACCACGCACAGGCATGAGTCCTCGGCCCGCGTCACGCCCATCGCCGCACGCACGGCCCTCAGGACGGCATAGACCGCTGCACCGAGGGCCACGGCCAGAACGGGCGACAGCAACAGCGGGAGCACAACCGTCTTGCCGAGCACGGCGACCTGCACGGCGGAGCCGACCGCCATCCAGCCGCTGCCGACCATGGCGCCGGTGATGGCGTGCGTCGTAGAAATGGGCAGGCCCAGGACGCTGGCGACCAGCACGGTGAGGGCGGCGCCGACGACGATCGCGACCAGATACGGCTCGGAGCCGGCCAGGGCATCGGGCACCAGGCCCTTGCCCGAGAACCGCTTGAGCAGCGCCTCGGCGAGGACGATGGCGGCCAGCGAGCCGGCGGCGGTGGTCACCGTCGCCCACGCCAGCGCCACCTTGTAACCGACGGTTCGGCTGCCGAACAGCGAGGCGACACCCTTGAAGTTGTCGTTGGCGCCGTTCGACAGCGCCAGGAACACGACCGCCAGGACGAGCAGCAGGCTGAGGGTCACGTGGAGAGACTACGTCGCAATCGAGCCGTTCGTAACATCTGCGCAAACGCGCAGTGACATGGCTCAGATGCGCTCGGGCTCGGGGACCGTCAGGTCGCCGCCGGCGGTGCCGGTGTTCACCGTGCCGGCCGGCTCGAACAGCATCAGCGACACCTCGGCCTCCGCCTTCGGGCAGTGCTCGACGCCGCGCGGCACGACCAGGAACTCGCCCTCGCCGATCCGCACCGTCTTGTCCCGGAACTGCATGTCGAAGGCGCCCTGCAGCACCAGGAACATCTCGTCCTCGGCCTCGTGCGAGTGCCAGACGAACTCGCCCTGGAACTTCACCAGCTTGACGTGCTGGCCGTTCAGCTCGCCGACGATCTTCGGCTGAAAATGATCGGAGAAGCGCGCCAGCTTGTCGGCGATGTTGACCTTGTCGGGGGACGGCATCAGGCGGGCCCCATGAACGGATACCGGTAGTCGGTCGGCGGCACGAAGGTCTCCTTGATCGTGCGGGCGCTGGTCCAGCGCAGCAGATTGAGCTTCGAGCCAGCCTTGTCGTTGGTGCCGGACCGGCGGGCGCCGCCGAACGGCTGCTGTCCGACGACCGCGCCGGTCGGCTTGTCGTTGATGTAGAAGTTGCCGGCGGCCTGGCGCAGCGTCGTCAGCGCCTCGCGGACGGCGGCGCGATCGCGCGCGAACACGGCGCCGGTGAGCGCGTACGGCGCGGTGCGATCGACCAGCGACAGCATGTCGCTCCACTGCCCGTCGTTGTAGAGATGCACGGTCACGACCGGGCCGAAGATCTCCTCGCAGAGGAGACGATGTCCGGGATCGTTCGTCTCGATCAGCGTCGGTGACACGAAGTAGCCGGTCGAAGCGTCGGCCTTGCCGCCGGCGATGATCGTCGCCGACTCGCGCGCCAGATCGAGGTAGCCGCTGATCCGCTCGAACGCCTTCTGGTCGATCACCGCGCCCATGAAGTTCGACAGGTCGCGCACGTCGCCCATGCGGATCGACTCGATCATGCCGACCGTGCGATCGCGGACCTCGCGCCACAGCGAGCGCGGGATGTAGACGCGGCTCGCCGCCGAGCACTTCTGGCCCTGGTACTCGAAGCCGCCGCGAGCGATGGCGACCGCGAGCGCCTCGGGATCGGCCGACGGGTGGGCGACGATGAAGTCCTTGCCGCCCGTCTCGCCGACGATGCGCGGATAGCCGCGATAGTCCGACACGTGCTCGGCGACGGTCTTCCACAAGCTGTCGAAGACGCCGGTGCTGCCGGTGAAGTGGATGCCGGCGAGGTCGCGGTGCGCCAGCGCGAGCTTCGAGATCTCGAGCGGGTTGCCGGGCACGAAGTTGATCACGCCCGGCGGGAGCCCGGCCTCCTCGAGCAGGCGGAAGATGTACCAGCCGGAGAGCAGCGCCGACGCCGCCGGCTTCCACAGGACGGTGTTGCCCATCAGCGCCGGCGCCGTCGACAGGTTGCCGCCGATCGCGGTGAAGTTGAACGGCGTGATGGCGTAGACGAAGCCTTCGAGCGGGCGCCAGTCCAGGCGGTTCCAGACGCCGCGATCGTTCACCAGCTGCTCGCCGTAGATCTCCTCGGCGAAGGCGACGTTGAAGCGGAGGAAGTCGATCAGCTCGCAGGCCGAATCGATCTCGGCCTGGTGGGCCGTCTTCGACTGGCCGAGCATCGTGGCGGCGTTGATCGTCGACCGCCAGGTGGTCGACAGCAGCTCGGCGGCCTTGAGGAACACCGCGGCGCGGTCTTCCCACGGCCAGCTCGCCCACTCGCGCTGCGCCGCGGTCGCCGCCGCGATGGCCTTGCTCGACCAGCTCGGGCGTGGCGCGGTGCCAGTCCGCCAGCACGTGCCCGTGCGCGTGCGGCATCGCGACGGTGTCGAGCAGGCCGGACCGGATCCGCTCGCCGCCGATGACGATCGGGATCTCGCAGCGCTCCTGCGACATCGAGTCGAGCCGCGCCTCGAGATCGGCCCGTTCGGGGGTGTTCGGCGCGTAGCTGCGGATGGGCTCGTTGACGGCGGCGGGGACGGCCATCACGCGATCTTACTCGCAGAAACTGCGCCGTTCCGCGAGTCGCCCGGGCTGACCCGGGCTCGGCCCGGGCCGCAGGCTTGAGCTCAGACGGGGCGCCAGACAAGGACGACGCGCTCGGGGGTGACGTGCGTCTTCTTGGGCCGGATCTCCACCGTCGTGAACGGACGAGTCGGAGGCGCGGCACCGGCTTCCAGGCCAGCGACCTCGGCCTCGATGTCGGCCTCGATTTCCTTCAGCTGCGCCTTGTAGGTGTCCGCCGTCTCCTGCGCGCGCGTGACGTCGCTCGACTCGCGCATGGTGCGGCCCATGCCGCGCGCCGCCGTGGTCGCCTTGCCGAGGGTGCCGGCGCTGATCGTCTTGCGCCCGAAGAGCGCGCCGGCGATGGTGCCGAGCACCGAGATGCCGGTCTGCAGCTTGGCGTCGGACGCCTGCTGCGCCTGCGCCTGGACCTGCTGCTCGGCGCGGCGGATCCGCTCGGTCAGCGTCGCGATCTTCGGCGCGAACTTCTGCCGCAGCCGCTCCTTCCCGGCGTCGCGCGTCTCGCGATCCCTCAGGGTGGCGCGGGCGCGGAACGCCGCCTCGGTCTCGTCCGGCTGCGACGACAGCTCGGTCGCCGCGTCGAAGAACAGCGTCAGCACCTGCTCCTGCTGCAGCGTCCGCGCGAAGTCCTTCATCCATGCCGCATAGCTGGACGCCTTCGCCGCCGCCGCCGGCAGCGCCCCGAACGTCGCCGGCCCCGCAGGCGCGGTCTCGAGATCGGCGGGCTCCACGTCGGTGTCCTCCGCGGACGCCCAGTCGACGACCACGGCGCCCGAGCCGAACGGCACCAGCTTCACCACGTCGTGCGCGACGTCGACGCCGCGCTTCGTGTCGACGAAGCGCACGCACGCCTTGGCGAACAGCGCCGGCTCGTACTCGAGCGGTGCCGCGCTGGCACGCGCCGGCGCGAAGAACTGCTCGATCTGCGGCGGCAACACCGGAGGCGCCGCCGCTTCGGATGCAGCCGCAGGGCGAGAGGCCGGTCGCGCAGGAGAGGCGTCCGCGACGCCGCTGCCGCCGGCCGCCATGGTCGGTCGGGCAGCGCCCGACGAAGGCGGCGGAGCCTTTGCCACACCCGGTGCCGCCGGCGACAGCCGCTTGATCTGGTCCTTCGTCAGCGGCCCGCGCAGGTACGACATCGCCCAGCGCGTCTGGAAGATCACCGGGCCGTCCTCGTGGACGTCGTGCAGGAAGAACGTCCGCTTCTGCAGCGACGACAGGATGCGCTCCGTCTCGCCGCGATCGAACGTCTGCCCCTGCCCCTGCAGCGCGCCCTCGAGCCCGTCGAGCAGCCGCGCCTTGTCGCGCTCGGTCTGCAGCCGGCCGAGGAACCACGTGCCGGCATTCGACAGGCCCTTGTAGTCGATGTCGATCGGGTTCTGCGTCGCCAGCACCACGCCGAGGCCGAACGCGCGCGCCTGCTTCATCAGCAGGAGCAGCGCCTGCTTGGACGGCGGGTTGGCGACGGGCGGCATGTAGCCGGCGACCTCGTCCAGATACAGCATCGCGCGCAGGCTGGACGTGCCCGACTGCGAGCGCATCCAGCTGACGACGCGGTTGAGGAGCAGCGTCAGGAAGAACATCCGCTCCTGGTCGGACAGGTGCGCGACCGAGACGATCGCCACGCGCGGCTTGCCCTCGGGCGTGTAGAGCATCGTCGCGATGTCGAGCGGCTCGCCTTCCAGCCACAGCGCGAAGCTCGGCGCCGCCAGCAGGCCGTTGACGCGCATGGCCAGCGCGAAGCGATCCTTCTCGGGGAAGAACGCCTCGAGGTCGAGGACGCCGACGCGCGTGAACGGCGGCTGCTGGATGCGGTGGATGATCGCCGCGAGATCGAGGTTCTCGCCCTTGCACCAGGCGTCGTTCAGCACCGCCGCCAGCAGGATGTGCTCGCGGCTCTGCACCGGATCGGCGTCGACGCCGAGCAGCGTCAGCACGCTCGTCGCCGTCGTCGTCACCGCTTCGGCCATCCGCTCGGAGTCCTCGCGCTCCGGCCTCGGACGGCGCGTTGAACGACTCGAGGATCGAGACCGGGCGCCCGGCGCGGCTGCCCGGCGTGTAGATCGCGAAGTCGGCGTTGGCGCGCAGGCGCGCGATGCGCTCGCCGTCCTGGCCCCACGTCTCGAGCCCCTTCTTCCAGCTCGGCCGCTTCCTGCTCGGCGAACGCGTCGACGGTCATGCCGCGGCGGGTCGCTTCGTCCGCATCGACCCAGGGCTTGAAGTCGCCGGGCGCCAGGTTCGGGAACGTGAGCAGCAGGTTGCCGAGGTCGCCCTTGGGATCGATGGCCAGCACCGGCACGCCGTCCATCGCCGCTTCTTCGATCAGCGACAGGCCGAGCCCGGTCTTGCCGCTGCCCGTCATGCCGACGATCACGGCGTGCGTGACCAGGTCCTTGGAGTCGTAGAGGACCGGCTCGCTGCCGAGCGTGTTCGTCGCCAGGTCGAACGGCTTCCCGAGGTAGAAGACGCCGAGCTTTTCGTAGAGGGCGGTCGCGGACATGCAAGGATTCTAGTGGCATGTGGCCGCAGCCTCGGAAGCCCGCCGTCCACCAGGGCAGCGTAATCTTCGCTGGCCCCATCGGACCGCCCATCGAGCAGGTGCTGGCGCTCGCCTCGCGCGACGTGTCCGCGGCGCGCGCCGACGGCATGCCCGGCATGGCCACGGCGTGGGCCGTACGCCTCGTCGACCGCGCCTGGGGCGAGGCGCTGGTCGTCGCGCCCCGGGTCACCGGACCGGTCGACGTCGAGGTGCTGTTGCAGGCCTCGGTGCGCCTCACCGACGCCGAGCGGGCGCCGCTGCAGGCCGCCGAGATCCCGCTCCTCGTGCAGGTCGGATCGTCCGGGCGACAGCGTGCCCGGCCGGACGCAAGTACCTGCTCTACTGGCTTCGCTTTCTGCTGACGTCACTCAAAGGCCTGGTCGCCGTCGACAACGGCGCCCACGTCGCGTGGTCGCTCGCCATGCTCGACGACGAGCTCGCGCACAACGCCGACCTCGACATCGAGTCTGCCATCGCCGTGCATGGCGTGATCGACCCGCGCGCTGAAGGCCAGCCCGTGGTCTGGCTGCACACGCGCGGCCTGGAGGCGCTGGGCGGCACCGACATCGACGTGCTGCGCCCGTCGCCCTTCCTCGGCAACGACTCGACAGAAGCGATCCGCGCGCTTGCCTACGCGTCGCTCGAGGGCACGATCACCGCGACCACGCGCCACTTCCAGCTCGGATGGCCCGACGGCGCGGTCGGCTTCCTGCCCGTCGACGTCTTCCACCGCAAGGCCGCGCCCGCGGACACCGTGCTGTGCGTGCCCGACGGCCACTCCAGGCGCCGCGCCGTAGCCTGCGAGCCGCGCGCCGGCGGCTGGCTGCCACCCGCGGCCGTGCCCTCGCGCCTGCTCCAGGAGATCGACGACCGGACGCAGGTGCGCTTCACTGCGCGCGCCGCCGCGATCGGGGCCGCCCGCGCGCAGGCCACGCTCGACACGTTCAGGGCGCTGGCTGCGGAGTTCGGGCCGACCGGCCTGCCACTGGGCATCAAGCTGGCCTGCGCGACGAGCGCGAGCAGCCGGCGCGAGGACGTGTGGTTCCAGGTGCACGGCTTCGACCGCGATCGCGTCGACGTCTCCGCGGTGATGGAGCCGTTCGACGTGCCCGGCGTCGAGCTCGGCGTGCGCGCCTGGCACACCACCGACTCCGTCCGCGACTGGATCGTCCCCTCGCCGGCCGGCGCGATGACGTCGCGCAGCCTGACCGCGGCGCGGCGGCTGCGGGAATCGGGCTGGCCGGGCGGCCGGTTCGCGGTGACGCCGCAGAAATGACCGGCTGGCAGCCTAACCGCGGGCGGCGCGCTCGGCCTTCTTCTTCCAGTAGCGCTCGAGCCCGTTGTAGCTCTGCTCGAGGCCGATCGCCAGCCCGTAGCGGAGCGCCTCGGGGTCCGACACCGAGCGGCGCAGCTCGAGGCCGACCTGCCGCGCGAATCGCGTCCGCCGGACGTCCTCGTTCGGCTCGTCGGCCATCAGGTCCTTCACCAGCCGCGCCCAGCCGCGCAGGCGCTCGATCAGCTCCTGCAGGTGGATCGCCGGATTCGACTTCAGGCCGAAGTGGGTGAGGAACAGCGCCTCGGGGTGCCACGCCAGGATCTTGTCGACGCTCGCCTCCCACGCCTCGACGTCGACGTCGGGCGGCGGCGTCGGCGGCACGATGACGTGCGCCGGCGGCAGCGAGACGCCCGCGACGTCGCCGACGAAGGCGATCCGGCTCGGCTCGTCGAAGTAGGCCAGGTGGTGCGAGGCGTGGCCCGGCGTGTAGGCCGTCTGCAGCGTGTGGCCGCCGGCGGTGACCGTTTCACCACCCGCCAGAGCCCGGATGTTGGCCTCTGGGACCGGCTCGAATGCTCCCCACAACCGGTCCATCGCGCTGCCGTACAGTCGTGTCGCGCTGTTGAGCAGCTTTTCCGGGTTGATCAGGTGCGGAGCGCCGCGCTCGTGGACGTAGAGCGGTGATGCCCGGGTGCTCGCGGAGGATCGTGCCGCAGGCGCCGGCGTGATCGAGGTGGATGTGGGTGAGGAGGATCGCCTCGACGTCGCCGAGGCTCAGGCCGCCGAGCGCCAGCTGCTCGCGCAGCACGTCGAGCGTGCTGGTGGGGCCGGGATCGATCAGCGCGACACGGCTCGCGCCTTCGAGGACAACCGTCGCGACGACCTGCGGCGAGCCTTGGAATCGGAGATCCAGGAACCGTATGCCTGGCGCGATGATCGTCATCGCGCGCGCGCTCGTGTGGATCCCGAAGTGCCCGTCATGCCTTCGTCACATCCTACCATCCGGGCTGTGGCGAGGCGGAGAGACTGTCGAGGATAGAATCGGCCATTCCCCCATCGGGAGATTTTCAGAAGGAGAACGCATGCGACTGCTGACCACCGTGTTGTGTACGACCGTGCTCGCTGGCGCCGCGCTGTCGGCGCAGATGCCGGCGCGGCCCGCCAGCCCCCGTGGCGCTGAAGAGATCGAAATCGGCGGCAAGTGGGAGACGGAGAAGGCCCCGAACGGCCGGGAGCGGCAGGTCTATAAGGGCGGGAAATGGGTGTCGATCACTTACGGCCGGCCGTTGAAGCGCGGACGCGAGCTGTTCGGCACTGGTGATGCCTACGCGACGAAGCTGAACGCGGGGGCGCCCGTGTGGCGCGCCGGCGCCGACGTGTCGACGCGGCTCAAGACGGAAGCGCCGCTCGTCATCGGCGGCAAGACGCTGGCGCCCGGCGAGTACACGATGTTCATCGAGCTCAAGCCCCAGGCGTGGACGCTGATCGTCTCCACCCATAAGGCGCAGGAAAAGTACGACCCCAACAACAAGGAAGCGATTTGGGGGGCCTATGGCTACGACGCCAAGAACGACGTGGTCCGCGTGCCGATGCAGCTGGCCACGATCCCGTTCTCGGTCGAAGCGCTCACGTGGGGCTTCTCCGACGTGACCGACAAGGGCTTCACCGTGCAGATCTGGTGGGACAAGACGAACGCCACCGTGCCGGTCACGCTGGGCACCTAGCAGCGCTACCGCCGCGGCTGCCAGGCGGCGCGCCCAGCGCCGCCTGGCTCAGCGCCCCCTTGCTCTGCGTCGCAGCCCCAGGCTGCCGCGGCCGCCGGTGAGGCGCGCGGCCGCCGACGGGCGGAGGCTATACTCGATCCAGGATGCCCGGCCCGAACGACCCACCTGGTGGCGCGCCCCAGCACGGCGACGCCGTCCTGGAGCGGACGCGCCAGGAAACCAAGGAACCGCCCCTTTACAAGGTCATCCTGCTCAACGACGACTACACGACGATGGAGTTCGTCGTGCTGGTGCTCGAGCAGGTGTTCCTCAAGTCGCCGGCCGAGGCCTTCCGCGTGATGATGCACGTCCACACGCAGGGCAAGGGCCTGTGCGGGCTCTACCCGCACGACATCGCCGAGACGAAGATCGAGACCGTACACGAAATGGCGAAGGAGCATGGGTTCCCGCTCCGCGCCGACATGGAAGCGGAGTAAGGGATGTTCAGCAACTCCGTCGAGTTGATTCTGTCGATCGCCTATCGCGAGGCGACCGCGCGCCGTCACACCCACCTGACGCTCGAGCATCTGCTCTACGTCCTGGCGCACGACGCCGAGGGCGAGAAGATCCTCAACGCGTGCGGCGCCGACCTCCCCGCGCTGCGATCGGAGCTGAACAAGTACCTGTCAGACAAGGTCGAACAGTTCCCGCACGGGCGGCAGCAGGAGCCCGAGCAGACGCTGGCCTTCCGCCGCACGCTGCAGACCGCCGTGCTGCACGTGCAGAGCGCCAGCCGGCCCGAGGTCCAGGCCGGCGACCTGCTCGCGGCGATGCTGCAGCAGCACAAGTCGTTCGCCTCGCAGCTGCTCGAAGGCCAGGGCGTCACGCGCCTGGACATCCTGAACTTCATCAGCCACGGCATCTCGAAGGTGCCGCCGATCTCGACGGATCGTTCGTCCTCGTCGTCGTCGAGCGATGGCGACGCGCCGTCCGGACAGGGCGAGGAAGGCAAGGCCTCGGCCCGCGATCCGCTGGTCGCCTACACGGTGAACCTGTCGGCGCGCGCCGCCGCCGGCGAGCTCGACCCGCTGATCGGCCGCAGCCACGAGCTGCAGCGGACGATGGAAGTGCTCTGCCGCCGGCGCAAGAACAACCCCGTGTTCGTCGGCGAAGCCGGCGTCGGCAAGACCGCGCTGGCCGAAGGCCTGGCGCAGCGGCTGCTGCAGGATGACGTGCCGGCCATCCTCAAGGGCGCCGAAGTCTACTCGCTGGACACGACCGCGCTGCTCGCCGGGACGCGCTTCCGCGGCGACTTCGAGGAGCGGTTCAAGGCCGTCGTCGCCGCGCTGTCCAAGCGGGCCAAGCCGATCCTGTTCATCGACGAAGTGCACTCCACCGTCGGCGCCGGCGCCACCACCGGCGGCACGATGGACCTCGCCACGCTGATCAAGCCGGTGCTGACCGCCGGCGAGCTGCGCGTCGTCGGGTCGACGACGTTCGAGGAGTTCAAGCAGATCGAGAAGGATCGCGGCCTGGCCCGCCGGCTGCAGAAGATCGCCGTGGACGAGCCGTCGGTCGACGAGACCGTCCGGATCCTCAAGGGCCTGCGGTCGCGCTACGAGCAGCACCACAACGTGACCTACACGGACGGCGCCCTCGACGGCGCCGCCAAGCTCGCCGCGCGGCACCTGCGCGACTCGCGGCTGCCCGACAGCGCGATCGACATCCTGGACGAAGCCGGCGCCATGCTGCGGCTGCAGCCGGAGGCGCCCCTGCCGCCGCCGGCGGAAGGCGTCCATGTCGAAGTCGTGGGCGTCGCCAACGCCGAGAAGGCGGCCGCGGTGGAAGGGCCGCCGCGCACCGTCGACGTCGACGAGATCGAGAAGGTCGTCGCGCGCATCGCCCGCATCCCCGAGAAGCAGGCGTCGTCGTCCGACAAGGAGCGCCTGCAAGGGCCTCGAGGACTCGCTCAACCGCGTGGTCTTCGGCCAGGGCGACGCCGTGCGCACGGTCGCGACGTCGATCAAGCGCGCCCGCGCCGGGCTCGGCCAGCCGGACAAGCCGGCCGGCTGCTTCCTGTTCACCGGCCCGACCGGCGTCGGCAAGACCGAGCTCGCCAAGCAGCTCGCGCGGCACCTCGGCAACGAGTTCACGCGCTTCGACATGTCGGAATACATGGAGAAGCACGCCGTCGCCCGCCTGATCGGCGCGCCTCCGGGCTACGTCGGCTTCGAGCAGGGCGGCCTGCTGGTCGACGCGATCCGCCAGCACCCCTACAGCGTGCTGCTGCTCGACGAGATCGAGAAGGCGCACCCGGACATCTTCAACATCCTGCTGCAGGTGATGGACCACGCCACGCTGACGGACAACAACGGCCGCAAGGCCGACTTCCGCCAGGTCGTGCTGATCATGACGAGCAACGCCGGCTCGCGTGAGATGAGCCACGCCACGCTCGGCTTCGCGACGTCCGGCACCAAGGACGCCGACAAGAAGATCGCCAAGAGCCGCGGCAAGGAGGCGATCGAGCGTCTCTTCTCGCCCGAGTTCCGCAACCGCCTCGACGCCATCGTCACCTTCAATCCTCTGAACTTCGAGGTGATGGAGACGATCGTCGAGAAGTTCATCCTGCAGCTCGAGGCGCAGCTCGCCGAACGGCGCGTCGCGTTCGTCCTGGACCCGGCCGCGCGTGCGTGGCTGGCGAAGAAGGGCTACGACCCGGTCTTCGGCGCGCGCCCGCTGGCGCGGGTGGTCCAGACCGACGTGCGGGATCCGCTGACCGACGAGATCCTGTTCGGTCGGCTGGAACGCGGCGGAACCGTCCGGATTGGGCTCGAGGACGACAAGCTGGCGTTCACCTACGAGCCAGCTGCGGAGACCGTGGACAGCTGAGGGCGTGATTGGTTGCCGGGGCGCGCAGCCGTCGGAACTTGCGGTTGGAAGCGGCGCGGCGTCAGGGCGGGTCTTGCGATATGGTTTCGGCGACCCGCCATGCTGAATCGCGAACTCGCGGCGCGGATAGACGCCGACTCAGAGGGGCGCTCCGCCGGAGCATCGCTCCGTACGCTGGGCTTCGTCCTCGCGAGTGCCGCCTGCTACTTCGCCGCCACGCTGCTCGCCTGGGCGCTTTGTTTTCCAGACAGCAAGGTCTCCCTGTTCTTTCCCCCGCACGCGGTTCTGCTCTGCGTCCTGCTGCTCGTCCCCACCCGGCACTGGTGGGCCTACCTACTCGGCGCCGCCAGCGCTCATTTTCTGGCGACACAGCTGGCGCAGTGGCCGCCGGTGTACGCATTGACCGCCGAGGCGTTCGACGCTGTGAAATGCGTGCTGGCAGCGGCAGGCATTCGCATGCTGATCAAGTCGCCCCTCACGGCGCTCACCCTTCGTGACGCGATTCTCTTCGTCCTCATCGCGGTGGTGCTCGTGCCTTTCGGGACCGCCTTCTGGGGTGCGTCGTTTACGGTCTCCTACGGCTTCGGCACTCGCTATTGGATCGAATGGCGCAACCTGGGTGTCTCGAATGCCGTAACGACCGTCGTCCTGGTGCCGGCATTTCTGCTGGGTGCGTACCATCTGTTCGTCAGACGCCCGAGAGCCCTGGCCCCCCGGCGCGTGCTGGAAGCCGCTCTCGTCGGTGCGCTGTACGGTGGCGCTGGGAATCTTCGTCTTCGATCAATCGCCCGCAGGTCCCAACGCTTCGCCCGCTCTCCTGTACGCGCCCATTCCTCTGCTCATCTGGGCGGCCCTCCGCTTCGGGCTCGGTGGAATCAGCATCTCGATGTTGATCATCACGTTCCTGGCGATCTGGGGAACCATGCGCGGCCACGGTCCGTTCCTGGCTCAGACCCCCGTCGAGAATTCGCTGGCACTACAGCTGTTCCTCCTGGTGACCGCCACTCCGCTGATGCTGCTCGCGGTTGTCATCGACGAGGAACGACGCTCGAAAGAAGCGTTGCGTGAGAGCGCGAACCTGATGGGTCTCGCCGCGGAAGCCGGAAACCTGGCCATGTGGGTGTGGGACGTTTCCGGCAACGATGTGTGGATGACCGAGCGGGGGCGGTCGCTGTTTGGCCTCGAGCCGGATGCGCGCCTCGATTTTGCGGCCACGTTCGATCTCGTGCACCCCGAGGATCGCAGCGCGCGTGAGGGCGCGATCACTCAGGCGCTCCGGACGCGAGGCGAATACGACGTGGAGTATCGCGTGCAGCAAGCGGATGGCACGGCCCGCTGGATTCATGGGCGCGGTCGCTGTACGGGGCCTGACGACGGCACCGGCCCGAAGCTTTTCGGCGTGTCGATGGACGTCACGGCTCGCAAACAGGCGGAGGCGTCGGCCGCGCAGAAGCGCGCCGAACTGGAGCACGTCGCACGCGTGGCCACGCTCGGCGAGCTCACCACAACGCTGACGCACGAATTGAAGCAGCCCCTCGCCGCAATCCTCACCAACTCGTATGTCGGCATGCGTTTGCTCGAGGCAGACAAGCCGGATCTCCAGAACCTGCGCAGCGCGCTGGCCGACATCTGTGATGTCACCGAGCGCGCCGGTGAAGTCATCAGCGGGCTGCGCGCCATGCTCAAGCGCGACACCACGGCGGCGGGCCTGACCGACGTCGATGTGAACGATGTGATCCGCATCATCGAGCGCATCGCGCACGGCGACGCGGTCGTGCACAAGGTCGCGGTCCACCTCGACCTGTCGCCCGACCTCCGCCCGGTCAAGGGAGACAGCATCCAGCTTCAGCAGGTCATCCTGAACCTGATGCTCAATGCCTTCAGCGCCATGAGCGGGGCCGGACTCGACGGCGCGCGGTGCCTGGTCGTGCGTACGAAGTCGATTGATGACTCGAACGTGCGGGTCGAGGTTCAGGACAGCGGCACTGGAATCACCGCGGAAAGGCTCGAGTCGATCTTCGAACCCTTCACCACCAGCAAGCCGGAGGGACTCGGGATGGGGCTTTCGATCTGTCGCTCGATCATCGAGCGCCACGGCGGCACGATAGCGGCTGCGAACAATCCCGACCGCGGCGCGACATTCTCGATCACGCTGCCTGTCACCCGCGAGTGAATCCGACCGTGAGTCGGCACGCAGGCGGACGACGCTGTACGCCGTACAGATGAACCTGCTCAGAAGCTGTAGCCGACGTAGACCATCCCGTAGGCGAAGTTCTTGGTCCGACCACTTGATTGCTGGACCGCCTTCCCCGGATCGGCGAACGCCCCAAGGACGCTGACCGTGATGTTCGAGTTCACTTTCCAGTCGACATAGGCGTCGATCTCGAACGCGATGTCCTTGTCGGTCACCTCGGGGGCGACCGCCTGCGGCCGATCGAGACTGAACCTGTAGAACAGGAGCCCGCCGCCGACCGACTCGCTCGGCGTGACCTGCGCGCGCACGAGGTGCGATTTCAGGTTGGAGTTGGAGAGGAAGTACTCGCCCGCGATCTCGCCCTGCCACCAGTAGCCCCAGTCGTAGAAGCCGAGGAACAGCGGATCGAACGCTTCGTTGTTCGTCGTCGCGGGGTCGTCGCCCTGGAAGAACGCATAGCGGTACGTGAACGTCGGCTTCCAGCTGACGTCGCTCAGCTCGTACGAGCCCTGGGCGGTCCACGCGTTGGAGTCGAGCGCCTCGCCGTTCCGCTCCGACGCGTACTCGAACTCGAACGACAGGTCGGGGATGCCCCTGAGCGGCGCCGTGTACGCGCGGACGTTGAAGACGTTCAACCCGTCGCGTCCCGGCTCCAAAGCGGCGTCGGCGAACCACTTCATGTAGGTGGCGCCGAGCGTCGTGTGCTCGCCGATCGCGTACTCGTAGTTGGCGCCCCACAGCCGGCTGCCGGTGTCGTTCTCCTCGAGCTCGTCCTTGTCGAGATAGAACGCTTCGACCGTATGTGCGCCGGGCTTGAAGCGGCCGATCGCGGCGAGCTCGAACGCCTTGCGCGCGTTCGTCCAGTAGCCGCCGCGGCTGCCGCCTTCGGCCGCTCCGTCGTAGAGCAGGAAGCCATGACCCAGCTGGTACTGCGTCCGGCCCACGACGACATCCAGCGCGTTCTCGCCGAGCCCCTCGAATGCGTTTCCCGACCGCCACCCGATCGACAGATCCTCGGGCCCGAACGACGAGATGTCCTGCCCGAAGTCGGCCGGGACCGAACCGTAGGTCCGTTCGCCGACCGCGCTGATCTTGCCATAGACTTCGCTCGAGGACGCGAGCGTGTAGCTCGCTGACAAGCGCGGGCTTCATGTAGCCCTCGAACCACTGGTCGCTCAAGTTCTCGTCGACCCCTGGCTCCTTGGGATTGTCGTAGAGCGAGTTCGCGAATCCGAACGTGCCCCAGCCGGCGTCGAAGTTGAACGTCCACTTCATCTTCGACGGAAGGCCGGTCGGCCGCTCCTCCGGTGGCTCGGCCGGCTTGTCCTGCGGCGTGGCGGGTGCGTCCTGCGCGGACGCGGCCCACGGCATCACGACGAACGCGAAGAGGATGACGAGACGCACGACGGAATGAATCGACTCTCGCTTCATGGCTTCGCCTCGTTGGGCAAAGCCCACACAACCACGTGCGCGAGCCGATTACAACGACGTGGCTCGAGAAATCAGTGTGACCATGCTCACTCCGAACAGCCCAGCCCTCTCAAGATTGCCGGCGACCAGGTCCGAGCGGATCCTGGATCCGATCGACCGCATGACCGAGGTGCTCTTCGGCCTGATCATGGCGCTGACGTTCACCGGCACCCTCAGCGTCGCGACTGCCGGCCGCGAGGACATTCGCGCACTGCTCGTCGGCATGATCGGCTGCAACCTCGCGTGGGGCCTCGCCGACGCCGTCATGTTTCTCATGAGCACGCTCGCCGAGCGCGGGCACAACCGGCAGCTGATCCAGGCCGCGCGCCGTGCCGAGCGCAGCGAAGACGCGCACCAGGTCATCGCCGGCAGCATCCCGCCGCTCCTCGCCTCGTTCCTGAAACCGGACGATTTCGAACGGCTCCGACAGGGTCTCCTCGGTATCCGCGAGCAGCCTGAGACCGCTTGGATCACCAAGGAGGATCTCCTCGGCGCGGGTGCCGTGTTCCTCCTGGTCTTTCTGTCGACCTTCCCCGTCGTCATCCCGTTCATCGTTTTCCAGGACGTTTACACCGCGCTTCGCGCGTCGAACGCCGTCGCGATCGCGATGATGTTCGCGGCGGGTTATTACCTCGCGCGGCACGGCGGCTACCGTCCGTGGCTCACCGGGGCCAGCGTCGTCGTGCTGGGGGTGGTGCTGGTGGGCATCGCGATCGCCCTCGGCGGCTGACCTGCTCAGTGCGCCTGAAGACCCTCCGCGCGAAACACGGCGCACGCCCATGCCGGTCATCGAATCCTCGCCTCGACGCTCCTGTCGCTGGCAACACCACAGCAGACTTCGCACCGATACCAGCCGCCGGCGGACCTGCGTGGGAGGTACCGGCCAGCAAGGACGGCGCGAGATTTCGCGAAACCTCGGGGAAATTTCCCCACCTGGACCGTGGTGGTGAGGCGCCGGCGCGATGCGATGGCGGCGCGAAGCGAGCCGGGCGACCGTGGATTGCGACCGATTGGCTGGCGCCTGGGCAGGGGCCCCCCGGTATCCGCTTTGCCAGATCTCTCGTCGTGCTGCACCTCGACCCGCTCGCGCCCTGCACGCCGCGGCTGCCGGATCGGCGGTCGGAAGCGCTGACGCCGCTCGCGGCGTCGACGGCGCTGCACGTGGCTTTCGTCCTCATCGCGGTTTCGCTCGCGAGCACGTTGGCGCCAGGGATCGACGCTCCCCGCCCCGAACCGATCGCAGACCAGCAGGGCCAGGACGTCCGGCTCGTGTTTCTCGTGTCCGAGCTGCCACCGACGGCCGGTGGCGGGGGGGCGGAGGGAATCAGCGGCCGGAACCCATCCGTCGTGCGCAGGGCGTGGGCGCTGACCCGCTCACCCTGCGGGTGCAACGACGGCCGTCGCCACCGGCCCCGGTGACGGCAGCTTCCGCACCTGCGGTCGAGGACGCGCCGTCGATCCCATCGATCGTCCTCGATGCAAAGCCGCTGGCTTCCGGCTTCTTCAATCAGACCGGATTGCCAGCCGGCGGCGTGTTGTCCAGCCCGTCGACAGGCCCAGGATCCGGGGGCGGCGTCGGCACCGGAAGCGGGACCGGTATCGGTCCGGGACGTGGCCCCGGCCTGGGGCCCGGATCCGGAGGTGGAACTGGCGGTGGCGTCTACCGTCCAGGCGGGACAGTCTCCCCACCGCGAGTGATCAAGGAGGTCAGACCCAAGTATACCAGCGAAGCGATGACGAACAAGGTTCAAGGCACGGTTCTGCTGGAAGCCATCGTCACGCGCGACGGCTGCGCGTCGCAGATCCGTGTCGTGCGTTCGCTCGACGCCGGGGGCCTCGATCAGGAAGCCGTGGCGGCCGTTGCCCAATGGCGGTTCGAGCCTGGGCGCCTTGGGGCCGCGCCGGTCGACGTGCTCGTCACGATCGACGTCGGCTTCTGGATTCGCTGACGGCTGTGCCACCGGGAACGCGCCTTGCTTTGGGTGGGTGAGGACGCAATCAGCGTCCAAGAACCACGTGGGGAGCACACACATGGCGGACGTCTTCGTCTCTCGTCTCGAGTGGACCGGGGCAGCCAAGGGGCCGACGCGCTATCCATCGACGTTCAGTCGCGATCTCAGCGTGTCCCTGGATGCCACCACCCTTCCGATGTCATCGGCACCGGGCTATCGCGGCGATCCGTCCCGGGCGAATCCCGAACAGCTCTTCGTCGCGTCGCTCAGCGCGTGCCACGCGCTGACGTATCTGTTCCTCGCGGCCAGGGACCAGATCTCCGTGATCGGGTACCACGACGATGCCGAAGGTCACCTGGGACTGGTGGACGGCAAGATGCGGATGTCGCGAGTGACGTTGCGGCCCCTCATCACGCTCGGGTCGGTCGCGGACGAAGACCGCGCGCGCGCGCTGGTTGCGAAGGCGCATGACAGCTGCTTCATCGGTAACTCCGTGACGACGCCAGTCGTCGTGGTGCCCGCGTTCACGTTCGCCGAAGCGGCGGCTTCGCGCTGACGGCAGCCCGCCGGGAGCGGGCCCACGATGCTGATTCAGCAGCTCACCCTGGACGCCGCGTTCGCAACCGTGCGGAGTGTCCCGACCGGCTTGTCGGAGTCGGAGGCCGCAGCACGTCGGCTCGAGTTCGGTCCCAACCGCATCGAGCGCCTCGCGCCGCACGCCGCTCGCGGTTCGCTTCGTTCGACAGTTCACCCACTTCTTCGCCGTCCTGCTGTGGGTGGCGGCGCGCCTGGCGCTCATCGCCGATCGGTGGATGCCCGGCCAGGGCATGGCCACGCTCGCGGCGGCCATCGTCGCCGTGATCGTCATCAACGGCGTCTTCTCGTTCTGGCAGGAGTACCGCGCCGAAGAGACGATGGCCGCGCTGCAGCGTCTGCTGCCGCACCAGGTGAGGGCGCTGCGGGACGGGACGCCGTCGTGCTCCCGGCCGAGGACGTCGTCCCCGGCGACGTCATCTTGCTGACCGCCGGCGATGACGTGCCCGCCGACTGCCGGCTCGTCGAAGGGTTCGGCGTGCGCGTCAACAACGCCACGGTCACCGGCGAGGCGCGCCCGTGTCGCAGACGCGCAACCCTCGGTCGACCCGGACCTGCTGCGGAGCCGGAACGTCCTGCTGGCTGGCACCTCGGTGACGACCGGCGAGGCCAAGGCGCTGGTGTTCGCGACGGGGATGCACACCGCGTTCGGCAGGATCGCCCATCTGACCCAGACGACGGTCGATCCGCCGTCGCCGCTGCAGAAGGAGATCGCGGCACTGAGCCGCGTGATCGCCGCGCTGGCGGTCGCGATCGGCGTGGTCGTGTTCGTGATTGGCCGATTCATCGGCCTGTCGACGTCCGTCAGCCTCGTCTTTGCCATCGGCATCATCGTCGCGAACGTGCCCGAAGGACTGCTGCCCACGGTGACGCTGGCGATGGCCATGGCCGCTCGCCGCATGGGCAGGCGACAACACGCTGGTGCGTCACCTGCCCAGCGTCGAGACGCTTGGCTGCGCATCGGTCATCTGCACCGACAAGACCGGCACGCTGACGCAGAACCGCATGGAGATTCGGTCGTCTACGTGGACGGTGCGTTCGTCGAGCCGCATGCCGCCGAGACGGCGACGTTCGCCGCCAGCCACCGCCGCCTGCTCGAGTGCGCCGCTGCTGTCACGACCTGAAGTACGCGGGCGAACGCGGGCACCACCGGTGGATCGGCGATCCCATGGAGCTGGCGCTGGCACGGATGGCATCGACGGCGCTCGCGACGCGCCGGCGTTCGACCGCATCGACGAGATCCCCTTCGAGCCGGAGCGCAAGCGGCTGGTGACGCTGCATCGCGTGGCTGGCGAGCCTGTGGCGTTCGTCAAGGGCGCCCCGGAAGCGGTGCTCTCGCGTGCGAGCCTGGATCGACGTCGACGGCGCAGGGTGGCGCTGAGCGCCGAGCGGCGCGAGGCGTTCGGCAAGGCGGCGGCGGCCATGGCCGATCGTGGGCTTCGGGTCCTGGCGTTTGCGTATCGAGTCCTCCCGGCCGACTACGTGCTGGCCGACGCCGAGCAGGACCTGGTCGTGACGGCTCTCGTCGGCTTCGAAGATCCGCCGCGGCCGGAAGTGCCGGCTGCGGTGCGTCGATGCCGTGAGGCGGGCATCAAGATCGTCATGGTGACCGGCGACCACCCGCACACCGCCATGGCCGTGGCGCGCGAGATCGGACTCGTGCAGGGTGCGGCGCCCACGCTGCTGACGGGAGACGACCTCGGCCGGATGTCCGATACCCAGCTCCAGCTGGCGCTGGATGCCCCGGAGATCGTCTGCGCCCGGGTCACGGCCGAACAGAAGCTGCGAATCGTGACGGCGTTCCAGCGCAAGCGCGCATCGTGGCGGTCACGGGCGACGGGGTGAACGATGCGCCGGCGCTGCGCGCGGCCGACATCGGCATCGCCATGGGCATCTCCGGCACCGACGTCGCCCGCGAAGCGTCGGACCTGGTCCTCCTGGATGACAACTTCGCCAGCATCGTCAACGCCGTCGAAGAGGGGCGCACGGTCTTCGAGAACATCCGCAAGTTCCTCACCTACATCCTGACGTCGAACGTTCCTGAGCTGGTGCCGTACCTGGCGTTCGCGTTTGCACGCGTGCCGCTCGCGCTCACGGTCATTCAGATCCTGGCGGTCGATCTCGGCACCGACATGGTGCCCGCGCTGGGGCTCGGTGCCGAACCCCCGGATTCGCGTGATGCAACGCCCTCCTCGGAGCCGGCAGGATCGCCTGTTGACAGCCGGGCTCCTCGTGCGTGCGTACCTGTTTCTCGGTGCATTCAGGCCGTGGCGGCGATGGCGGCCTTCTTCTTCGTCCTTGCTGCAACCGGATGGCACTGGGGTCAGGAGCTCCCGGTGACCGACCTGCTGTACCGGCAAGCCACCACCGCGTGCCTCACGGCGATCGTGTTGATGCAGGTGGTCAACGTGCATCTCTGCCGCAGTCGCCGGACGTCGATCGTCTCGCGACCGCTCTTCGGCAACCCTCTGATCACCGCCGGCATCGCCGCGGAGGTCGGGTTGATTCTCGCGATCGACTACACCGCTGTCGGCAACGCCGTGTTCGGCACGGCGCCTATCGGATACGAGGCATGGCTGGTGGTTCTGCCTTTTGCCGTGGCGATGCTGGCGCTCGACGAGGCGCGAAAGGCGTTCGTCCGTTGGCGCGAAACGCACACAACCGGGTTACACACGCACAGGGTGGAGACGCCATCATGCTGAACGAAGGCAAGCTCGTCTACTGGCATCGTGAGCTTCCGCCGCTCGACGCTGAACCGTTGGGCGAACACACCGTCGAGGCCGACAGCATGCGGGTGGCCGGCGACCTCGCGCAGCGCGACGATCTCTGGGACCAGTGTTACCGTGACCTGATGGCTCGGGTGCACCGTCGGCTGGATCAGGAGGTGCACCGGCTTGGCGGTGACTACGCGCACGTCCTCGACGAGACGACCGGCACCAAGCGTGACGACCGCGCCGGTGAGGTCTGGCTCCACGGCCGCATCACGTACCTGTTGCTCAGGCGATCGGGCCGACCGGCGCCGGCACGACCGGGCTCGCCAGACGGCTCGTCTGTCACCTCAGCACCCGGGTGATGTCACAGGGTGCCTGCTGTCTCGTCCTCCTCCTCGAGGGGTTGGTCGGGGCAGGAGGCGACATGATGGACCCCTCGCTCAGCGATGGCCCGTGCCGTAGCCGGACGTTCCTGCGGCTACAATCCCGCCATGCTTCTTGGCGACCTGTTCGACCTCTCACTGCGCGGACGCGCGGGAGCCGTCGGCCTGGTCTGTGACGTCGCCCGGCGGTCGGCGGGAGCTGACGTTCGGCGAGATCGCGGACCGTGCTGCGCGGGCCGCGGCCGTGCTGCGTCGGCGCGGGCTCGTGCCGGCGATCGGCTCGCGGTGCAACTGCCGAACCGGCTCGAGTTCATCGACCTCTTCCTCGCCTGCGTGCAGTCCGGCGTGGTGCTGGTCCCGATCAACGTGCTGTATCGGGAGCGCGAGATCGCCCACATCGTCGCGGACGCCGAGCCGAAGCTGATCGTCACGACCGAGGCGCAGCGCGGGCTGTTCCCGCCGGACAGCCGGTGGTCGACGTCGACGAGCTGATGCGCGAGGCCGGGACGGCGACGGGCGGCGTGCCTCGCCCGGCCATCGACGGCGACGCGCCGGCGGCCATCGTCTACACGTCGGGCACCACCGGCCGCTCCAAGGGCGCGGTGCTGACCCACAACAACTTCGCGGCCAACGCCGCCGCGCTCCTCACCTGCTGGCGCATCACCAGCGCCGACCGCTACCTGGCGGTGCTGCCGCTCTTCCACGTCCACGGCCTGGGCAACGGCGTGTGCGCTGGCTCGCCTCCGGCTGCCGCATGCGCCTCGCCGAGCGGTTCGAGGCCGCGAAGGCGCTCGAGCTGGTTCCAGGACTTCCAGCCGACGCTCTTCTTCGGCGTGCCGACGATCTACGTCCGCCTGCTGGAGCTGCCGGCTGACGAAGCGCGCGCGATCGGGGCGCGGATGCGGCTGTTCGTGTCGGGCTCGGCGCCGCTCCCGCCGCAGGTGCTCGAGCAGTTCCGCGAGCGGTTCGGCCACACGATCCTGGAGCGCTACGGGATGAGCGAGACGCTCATGCTCGCCTCCAATCTCCTCGAGGGCGAGCGCCGCGCCGGCACCGTGGGCTACCCGCTGCCGGGGGTCTCGCTGTCGGTGCGCGACCGGGAGGACCAACCGGTGAAGACGGGCGAGATCGGCGAGGTCTGGGTCAAAGGGCCGACGGTCTCTCGCCGGCTACTGGCGCAACGCCGAGGCGACGGCGCACACGTTCACCGACGGCTGGTTCAGGACCGGCGACGTGGGCGAGCTGGACGCCGCCGGCTGCCTCACGCTGCGCGGGCGCGCGACCGAGCTGATCATCTCCGGCGGCTTCAACATCTATCCGCGCGAGATCGAAGAAGTGCTGCTCGAACAACCCGGCGTGCGCGAGGCCGCGGTGGTCGGCGTCCCCGACCGGCGGCGCGGCGAGGTGCCCGTCGCCTACGTCGTCACCGAACCCGGCGTCGACCTCGACGGCCTGCGCGACCGCTGCGCCGCGAGCCTCGCCTCCTTCAAGACGCCGCGCGCCATCATTCGCGTCGACGCGCTGCCCAGGAACGCGATGGGCAAGCTGCAGAAGCACCTGCTCGTCACGCCACCGGGGTGACCGGCCCTGCCCGGGCGACCGTGAGCGACTCTGGCGTCAGAGCAGGGCGACCACCCGGCCGACGAGCGACACGACCTTGCTCACCGTGTTGAGCACCTTCGCGACGCTGTCGAGCTTCTCGAGCGCCTTGTCGAGCGACGCAATCCCCTTCTCGAATTCCTTCTCGTTCTTCTTGAGATCCTGGGCGATGTTCGCGAGCACGGCGTTGCCCAGCACGAGCCGCGCGCGCTGCACGTCGAGGAGTTGGCGCGCGGCGCGCTGGCGCGCCTCGGGCGTCGCGTCCTGCAGCAGCAGGTCGAACTCGGCCGACGTCATGCGCTCGATGGCCTCGTTCAGCTTCCTGAGGATCTGGGTGTAGAGCTCGATCATGTCCATGGGACTCACTCCTCGCTGGAGGCTGGCGCAAGCTGTTCGGCGATGCTCAGGACTTCGCCGATGTCATCGAGGAGACTGTTGAAGGCCGCGTGATCGAAGCGGTTCTGGACGAGCGCCGTGAACGCCTCCTGCATGGCTGCCGCGGCCCTCGCGGCCGCGTCGGCCGATTCGGCGGATGCCGACGCCTTCAGGAACGTTTCGCGCGTCGTTCCCCACGACGACGGCAGCGCGGCGTCGGCGGCGAACGGCGCGATCACCTGACCGGTTTCCATCGTGTTCAACTGCACGCGGAGGTCGGTCCTGAGCGTGTCGCCGACGACCTTGAAGAGGACTTCCTGCAGCTTGATCTCCGCGGCGATGGCGTCGGCGCGTTGCTTCAGCTCGTTCTCGAGCGCGCGGACCTTGAAGGAACCGACCACCAGCTTGGTGAGCGGCGGCACGACGGCGCCGGCCTGGCTGCTCTTCAAGGTCGTGCTGAGACTCGAGAGCGCCGTGAACGTCTCGCCCGCGGCGGCCGCGGCGGCCTCCGGGGCCTTGCTCTCGGCGATGGCGGCCAGCGCCTGGAAGTAGCGCTGCAGCACGCGGCCGTGACGCCGGAGGTCGCGCAGGATCGCCATGCGCTTCTGCAGGTCACGGTTGTGCTGGAGGACGTCCGTCTGGCGCTGCTTCGAGGTCGGAATGTCCGGGCGCGCTCTCACCAGCACGGCGTTGTCGGCGCGAATCGCCGCCGTCCCGGCATCGTCGAGGACGGTGTCGGCGGCCCGCTGATAGCTCACGCCGGCCGTGGCGAAGTCGTGGAACTGCGTGACGCGGGCCGCGCAGGCAGTGCTGATGAGCGTGAGCAGCACGACGCTGAGCGGCGCGAACGCCGCGACTGCCCGGCTCGCCGAGGATCGGACGGCGTGCATACGGATCTCCTCTCAATTGCTTCGACGGACCGTGATCGTCGGTTTCGTCGGTTCAGGGTCTAGGCAGCTAACAACTAGAACGTCGCCACCTGGCAGCCTGTACAGGAGCGATGCCGGCCGTCGGCTATGATGCGCTCGTGCCTGCCATAACCATCGCGCTCGGCGTCGCCCTGATCGTCCTCGGCCTTGCCGGCTACGGCCTGACCGGCGCGGTCAGCCTGACCGCGCTCATTCCCGCCGCCTTCGGTCTCCTGTTCCTCCTGGCGGGCCTGCTCGCGCGCGACGACCGCAGGCGCATGCATGCGATGCACGCCGCCGTGGTCCTCGCGCTTCTGGGCTTTCTGGGATCGGTCCGCGGCCTGCTGCGGATCGGCGACGTCTTCCACGCCACCTCCGCCCGGCCCGCGGCGATCGTCGCGCAGGCCATCATGGCCGTGCTGACGCTGGGCTACATCGTCATCGCCGTGCGGTCGTTCATCCAGGCACGCAGGGCACGGCGCGCCGCCTAGCGAGGCCGGGCGCATGGACCTGAGCCTCGATCGCATCGCGGAAGCGAGCCGCACCGTCGATCCCGCGTTCCTGCGGACGCCGCAGTATGCGGACGCGCTGCTCGACGCGGCAGTGGGGCGCCACGTCACCGTCAAGGTGGAAACGGCGAATCCGCTGCGCAGCTTCAAGGGCCGCGGCGCCGACTTCCTCATGAGCCAGCTCGCTCCGGGGCCGACCGTCGTGTGTTCGTCGACCGGCAACTTCGGTCAGGCGGTCGCCTACTGCGGGCGCCGGCGCAACCGGGCGGTGGAAGTCTTCGTGCCGGAGAACGTCAACCCGGCGAAGCTGGCGCGGATGCGGGCGTTCGGCGCACGCGTCACGCTGGCCGGTCACGATTCCGCAGCGGCCGACGCCGCAGCTCGCGACTACGTCGCTGCAACCGGCGATCGCATCCTCGTCGAGGATGGGCGCGACACGGCGATTGCCGAGGGCGCGGGCACGATCGGCGTCGAGCTGCTGGCGTCGGGACCATTCGACGCGATCGTCGTGCCGGTCGGCGACGGCGCGCTCATCGCAGGCATCGCGCGCTGGGTCAAGGAGCGGGCGCCGGCGACGCGCATCGTCGGCGTCTGCGCCCGCGGGGCGCCAAGCCTGGCCGAGAGCTGGCGGGCGCGACGTCCCGTGTCGACGCCGACGTCGAGCACCATTGCCGAGGGCATCGAGATCCGTGTGCCCGTGCCCGAATCGGTCGCGCGGCTCGTCGAACTCGTCGACGACATGGTGCTGGTCGACGACGACGACCTGCTGCAGGCGATGCGGCTCTCGCTGGACACGATCGGAGTGGTCCTCGAACCATCCGGCGCCGCGGGGCTGGCCGCAATCCAGAGGCAGCTGGTCGCTGGTGAGCGACTGGCGACGGTGCTGACGGGGAGCAACGCGCGGCCCGAGCATCTGCCCGTGCATTTGGCGACGTCGAGCTAACCCCACCTGGTTCCGGCAGGCACCCGGAAGGTGGTGTCGATGCGGTTGAAGAAATTGGTGATCGACACCATCAGCACCAGGGCGCCGAGTTGCCGCTCGTCGTAGTGCCTGGCGGCCTCGGCCCAGATCTCGTCGGTGACCGCGCCGGGTCGGTCGGCGAGCCGGGTCGCGGCTTCGGCGAGCGCAAAAGCGGCGCGCTCCGCGTCGTCGAAGAGCGGGTTCTCGGACCAGGCCGCGACGGTGTGCAACTTCTCGGGCCTGACGCCGGCCTTGGTCGCGCTCGCGGCGCCGGCGTCGACACAGGCGCTGCAGCCGTCCTGACCGCCCCAACCCGCCTGGGCCAGGTCGTCCCGTCGTGGGTCGCCTGACCGTCCCTGACAGGGCGGGTCAGCTGAACAGGGCGTAGACGATGATCTGGGTCACCGCGACGAACGCCGCCCAGAACTTCACGCTCCTCCACCAGGGCACGGGCACGCGGAGCGACGGGCTCAGGCGCGGCGACACCACCAGGACGACGTAGAGCGCCAGGCCGTACAGCAGCATGACGAGGATGGCTTCCGGCTTGATGGACATCAGCGCACCCACGACACGAGCCCGCGCAGCTCGGCCTCGGACTTGGCCGGCGTGACCGCGCTCACCACGACGAGCGCCGCCGACGCGGCCACGAACGACCAGAACGCCGTCCACAGAAAGAGCTGCCCCGTGGTGCTGAGGATGGCGGCGGTCGCCACGCCGACGAGCGCACCCGCGACGCCGCCGGCCGCCGTCGCCCGACGTGTCAGCAGCCCGAACAACAGGAGCGAGAAGAGCGCCCCCTGGAAGAACGACAGGAAGGTCTGGAACGCCTCGAACACCGATCCGAACCGGACCTTCACCTGGTAGCTGAAGAGGGCACCGACCACGAGGAGCACGACGACCAGCCAGCGCCCCACCCGGAGGCACTCCGCGTCGCTACGCGCCCGGCCTGACGTGCGGGCGATACAGGTCGGTGACCAGGAGCGTCGACGCGGAGCTGATGTAGGCCTCCAGGTTGGCCATGACGGACGCGACGAACGCGCCCATGAGCAGCCCGAGCGCGCCGGTGGGCACGAGCTCGGCGATCATCATCGGCAGCACGCGGTTTCCATCCCAGCCCTGGCCGGGCGGGCCCAGCTCCCGCGAGTAGAGGGCCAGCGCAAGCAGCCCGGGCAGCACGAGGAGCAGCGGGAAGACCAGCTTGATCGTGGCCGCGAACACGTAGGAGGCGCGCGCGTCGGCTTCGGTCTTCGTGCCGAGCGTCCGCTGGACGATGGCCTGGTTACCGACCCAGTAGGCGGGCCCCAGGACGAGGCCGAGCCCCAGGACGACCGCCGGCCACGGGTACGCCGGGTGGCTGGCCGACGGGAGCAGCTCGAAGTGCTCACCCGTCCAGGGGAGCGTCGACACGCGCTCAATCAAGGCTCCTGGACCGCCGACGTGCCACAGGCCGATGCCGCACAGGAGCGCCGCGCCCGCAATCAGCACGACGCACGACACGGCGTCGGTCACCGCCACCGCCTTGGCGCCGCCGGAGGTGGTGAAGATCCCGACCAGGACCGACGTGAGCCCGACCGAGAACCAGAACGACCAGCCGAGCAGCCCTTCGAACATCGACGCGGCGCTGACGAGGATGGTGGCCACCGTGCCGACCATGAAGAGCGACCAGACCACGGCGAAGAACGTCCGGACGGCCATGTTGTAGCGGCGCCCGAGATACTCGGGAATCGTCGTGATGCCCGCGTCCCAGAAGAGCGGCATGAACAGGAACGCGGCGATGAGCACCGCGAACGTGCAGCCGACGAAGTCGAAGTTCATCATCACGATGCCGTAGCGGTAGGCATCGCCGGCGAGGCCGATCATGTCCTTCGCGCCGATGTCGGAGACGACGAGCGACAGGCCCGCGATCCACCAGGGCAGGGACCGGCCGGCCAGGAAGAAGTCCTCGGTCGTCCGGACGCCGCGGCTCACATACAGGCCGAGCGCGGTGATGCCGAGGAGGTAGACGGCGACGATGACGATGTCGAGCGTCTGGAGCTGGACGGTTGACACGGGGGAGATGATACTTGGCGCGCCGTCCGGCGCCCCGTGAACCCCGCCATCCTCTCGCTCGTCGCGCTGCTGATCGCCATCGCGCTGTCGATGGCGACGAAGCTCAATGTCGGCGTCGCCGCCATGGCCTTCGCCTGGCTGATCGGCACCTTCGCGGCGGGCTGGAAGGCCGAGCAGGTCGCGGCCGGCTTCCCGTCGTCGCTCTTCCTCACCCTCACCGGCGTCACCCTGCTGTTCGCGCTGGCGGAGACGAACGGCACCCTCGATCGCCTGGCGCACCGCGCGGTGGGGCTCGCCCGCGGACAGGCCCGCCTCCTGCCGCTGCTCCTGTTCGGTGTCGCGTTCGCGCTGTCGTCGGTCGGGCCGGGCGCGATCATCGCGGTCGCGCTCCTGATCCCGATGGCGATGGCCGCCGCGACGCGCGCCGGCGTCCCGCGCTTCCTGACGGCGCTGGCCGTGGCGAACGGCGCCAACGCCGGCAACCTCTCGCCCATCAGCGCCATCGGCATCATCGCCAACACCAAGATGGCCGAAGCCGGCGTGGGTGGCCACGAGGCGAAGGTCTGGATCGCCAACTTCGCGGCGCACCTGCTGGTGATGGCGGTGGCCTACGTCATCCTCGGCGGCTGGCGGCTTCCGGGCCGGCCGGCCGGCACGGCAGCCGACGCCGCGCCGCGGCTCGAGTCGCGCCACTGGCTGACTGTCGCGGTCATCGGGGCGTGGATCGTCGGCGTGATCGCCTTTCAGCTGAACGTCGGCCTCGCGGCATTCCTCGCCGCGTCGCTCCTGGTGCTGATGGCGATCGCCGACGAGACGGCCGCGATGCGGCTCGTCCCGTGGAGCGTGATCGTGATGGTCTGCGGCGTCACGGTGCTGATCTCCGTGCTGGAGAAGACCGGCGGCATGGAGCTCTTCACCGCGATGCTGGCGCGCCTGGCGACGCCGGCCACGCTGAACGGCACGGTGGCGTTCGTGACCGGGCTGATCTCGAGCTGGAGCAGCACGTCCGGCGTCGTGCTGCCCACCTTCCTGCCGACGGTGCCGGGCCTCGTCCAGAAGGTCGGCGGCGGGGATCCGCTCGCCGTGGCCCTGAGCATCAACGTGGGATCGGCGCTGGTGGACGTGTCGCCGCTGTCCACGCTGGGCGCCCTGTGCGTGGCGACGGTGGCCGATCCGGCCGAGGCGCGCACGCTGTTCCGGCAGCTGCTGCTGTGGGGGCTCTCGATGAGCGTGGTCGGCGCGGTGCTCTGTCAGCTCCTGGCCGGGGCGATGGCCAGGAGCTGAGCAGACGTCAGGCCGCCGCCAGGACGCCGTCAATCTGGGCCATCGCGGCCTTCAGGCCCTCTTCCATGCCCATCTTGAGGAGCTGGTCGAGCGCCTCGGCCGACGGGAACGTCGTCACCGTCGTCATGCGGGTGCCACCGTCGTGCGGTTCGAAGGTGAACCGCATTCGCATCGATGGCATGTTGGGATCGGCCTTGCCGTCAGCACCGAGGAAGCCGTCCTTCACTTCGAACGACTTCGGTTCGTCGATGGTTTGGAACTCCCAGTAGCCGCTCGACTTCTCGCCGGCCGGGCCGGTCATGTAGTACTCGGATCGGCCGCCGACCTTGAAGTCGTGCCGGGTGAACGTGGCCGGCCACTGCGGCGGGCCCCAGAAGCGCTCGAGCTGTCGCGGATCAGCGTAGGCGGCCCACACCCGGGCGACGGGCGCGGCGAACTGGGCGACGACTTTCATCGTGAGAGCCTTGGTGTCCTTCTGAATGTCGACGACGGGCATGCGGTTCTCCTTGAGGTGAATTGGCCAGCAGCTCGTCCAGGCGCGCGACGCGGACGAGCCAGCGTTCCTCGAACTGCGCGAGCAGACGGTTGGCCCGGCGCACTGCGTCGGGGTTGCCAGCCACGCGCTGGGCGCGGCCGTCCTTCCGCTTGGTCACGAGCCGGGCACGTTCCAGCACGGCCACGTGCTTCTGCACCGCGGCGAACGACATCTCGTAGCGGGCGGCCAGCTCGCTGACGGACGCGTCGGCGCCCATCACGCGCGCCAGGATGTCGCGCCGCGTGGCGTCGGCGAGCGCGCCGAACAGCTGATCGAGGTCGTGTGGCGACGGCTGACGACATACAACCATACGGTTGTAGATGCTACCCACTGACCGGCAGCGATGCAAGCTGGACAGCTATCGTTGCGTGGCGCTCAACGCGTGTGCTCGAGGAACCCGCGGAGCTTGTCGGGGTTGCGCACCACGTAGATTGTCCGAATGCGGCCGTCCTCGATGTCGAACGAGTAGGTGCCGTTGCCTGCAAGCGGATGGCGCATCAGCAAACCGGGCGTGCCGTTGATCGGGACGAGCTGGAAGTCCACCTCTGACCAGTGAGCCTTGGCGGCATAGGTTGGTCGGCGCCAGCCGCTCCAGCATGACGAGGAATGCCGTGGTCAGGGAGGACCCTACGTTGCGGGCAGCCTCGCGAAGATGCACGCGACAGTCTGATCGCCTGGAGTTTGCCGCGAGTCCGCCGGGTTATCCCCGGCGGACCACGGCGTCCCCGCAGCGAAGCAGCTGGGCGAAGCGAGCGCAGAGCTGGCTGTATAGTTGCGGCCATGCAGGACGTCCTGAACCTCGAAGGATTCTCTCGCCGTCGCTTTCTCCTCGGGACGATCTTGAGCCCTGCCATCCCGCTGGCCGGAATGGCAGGGCCCGCGCAGCAGTTGGCGGCCACTGAAGAATCCCTGGAAACCGAGAACAACTGGGAAGGGCCGTTCTACAAGCTTGGCGCGCCCGTGCGTTCGGAGCTGCTCGAACGCGGCATGGCCGGCACGCCGCTCACCGTGACAGGCCGCGTCCTCGACACCAGCGGTCGGCCACTGAAAGGTGCGTTGCTCGACATCTGGCAGGCCGATCACACCGGGACCTACGACAACACCGGCTTCCGGCTGCGGGGACGGCTCTACACCGGCGACGACGGCCGCTACACGCTGCGCACGATCAAGCCGCTGCACTACGGCGCGCCCAATGACATGCGTCCGGCGCACATCCACGTGAAGGCGAGCGCCGGGGATTCGCCGATTCTGACGACGCAGTTGTATTTCAAGGGCGATCCTTGGAATCATCACGATCCTGACGTCAGGCCGACGCTGATGATGTCTCCACGGCAGGTGTCGGACGGTCTCGCTGCGCAGTTCGATTTCGTCCTCAAGGTTCGTTGAGGTGCGAGGCATCGACATGAACCGCCCACGATTGTCCACGCTGGTCCTGGCGGCCCTCGTCATCCTGTCTGCGGGACCGCCGCTTTCAGCCCAGGCGCCAGCATCGGCCCTGATCGACGCCATCAACAATCACGATGAGCCGAAGGCGGCGCGGCTGCTCGAGCAGGGCGCAGATCCGAACGCTCGGGATCTGGTGACGCAGCCGGCCATCACGGCTGCGGCCTATTTCGGCCTGGAGAAGACCGTGCAGGCGTTGCTCGCCCGCGGCGCCGATACCCGGTTGGTCGACAACGATGGCGCTGGCGCCCTGCACGCGGCCGCACTCGGGGGCCACGCTGGTGTCGTCAGGGTGCTGCTCGATCGTGGCCTCGCGGTGAACGACCCTGCCCGGGTCGACGGAATGACGCCAATGGCCTACGCCGCTGTGCGCGGCCATCTGAGCGTCATGCGCGCGCTTCTGAAACACCACGCGGACGTCAACCTTGCCGATTCCGGCGGCAATTCTCCGCTGCTCCACGCCGCGATGCGCGGCCGGACCGACGCTGTGCGCCTCCTGCTGGAATCCGGCGCAAAGGTCGACGCCGCCTCCAAGCATGGTTGGACCCCTTTGATGGCGGCTGCGTGGGAAGGCCACACGAGCGTGGTGACGGACCTGTTGACACGCGGCGCCAACGCAACCCTGGTGAACGCGGAACGCCGGTCAGCGCTGATGCTCGCCGAATCTGAAGGACATCGGGCCGTCGTCGAGCTGCTGACTGCCAAGCGCGCCGCTGACCCGCGTGTGCGGGTGCTCATCCTCGACGGCTACAGCAACCACGACTGGCGGCTGACGACCGCGCTCATCCGCGGCATGCTCGAGCCGACCGGTCTCTTCACCGTCGACGTGGCCACGGCGCCGCCGACCGCCGATGCGCCGGGCTGGGACAGCTGGCGGCCCGCGTTCGCGAACTACGACGTCGTCATCCAGACCTGCAACGACCTCGGCGGCGGCCCGCCGTGGCCGCAGCCGGTGCGTGACGCCTTCGAGGCCTTCGTCCGCAACGGCGGCGGCGTTTACGTCTGGCACGGCGGCAACAACGCCTTTCCCGACTGGCCCGCCTACAACGAGATGATCGGCCTCGGCTGGCGCAAGAAGGACTTCGGCCCGGCGGTTGCGGTCGCGGAGGATGGCACCCTCCGCCGCATCCCGGCCGGCGAAGGCCCCGATACCGGGCACGGCGCCCGCATCGACACCGTCGTCCATCGCCGCGGCGACCACCCGATCCACGCCGGCCTGCCGCGCGCGTGGCTCACGCCCGACATCGAGGTCTACTACTACGCACGCGGTCCGGCGCAGCGTCTCGAGGTGCTGTCGTACGGCTTCGATCCGAAGACCGAAATGCGCTGGCCGCTGGAGTGGACGACGACCTATGGCCGGGGCCGCGTCTACACGTCGACGTTCGGCCACGTCTGGAAGGGCGACACGCAGCCGGCGCGGATGCGCTGCGCAGGCCTCCAGACCGTCGTGGCCCGCGCGCTGCAGTGGCTGGCGGGGCGTGCGGTCACCGCGCCAATCCCATCGGATTTCCCTACCGCCGATCGGGTGTCGGTCCGACCCGAGATCGCCCTGCCGGGCGGCCTCTAGCTGAATTGAACGGCAGCCCGCGACGTTAGCGGCGGCGCCTGGACGCTTCGAACGCCTTCGCCGTGATCTTCGCGCGATACGCGGCCAGCTTCCGGCCGATCTCGACGGTGCGGCTGACCGGGGCCAGGTCGACGCCATGCAGCGTGAACAGCCCGGCCTTCATCCGCTGGTCAGCCCGGATCAGATTCGGATCCTGCACGGCCGCCTGCGCCTCGTAGTACAGGTCGTCGTGGATGCCGTTCCGCCAGTCGCTCGGGCGGTCGGCCGCTTCGCCCGGTGATGGTGTCTTGTCGATCTGCGTGATGCCCAGGCTCTTGAGGAAGTCGTAGCTCCACTTGTCCTCGTCGTAGTACTCGCGCAGGTAGTGGACGCGCGCCTTCTCACCCGCCCACTTCCGATTGAGGGCCGTGGCGACGTGTTCCATGCCGGCCTGGTTCCCACCGCTGTCGCCGAGCAGGATGATGTCCCTGAACCCGTGCGCCTTGTAGCTCCGGCAGATGTCGGTGAGCAGCGCCTCGAACGTCGCGGGCTCGACGCTGATCGTGCCGGCGTACTGCATGTGCCCGGTCGGGGTCGGCTCGATGTCACCTTCGGGCACGAACTTCACGATCGGGGCGATGAGCGCGTGGCCGATCTCACGCGCGATGTACGGCAACACCGTCTGCAGGACGAAGTTGTGCTTGCCGCCGGCCACGTACGGCCCGTTCTGCTCGACGCCTCCGGTGCCGATGATGATCGTCGTCGTCCCGCTGCGCACCGCCTCGCGGACGTCCATGAAGGTCAGCTCTTCGGCCCAGAGGCTGTCGCCGGCGGCGATCGGGCGCGGAGCGTCAGGCGCGAGTCGATTCTGACCGGCGGCCGGCGAGACGGCGAGAGCCATGGTCATGCCCAAGGCGAGAGAGACGGCGATACGCATCGGACAGTCTTGCACGACCTCGTGCACCGGTCATTTCCGGCCTGCGGGCTCGGTAGAGAAGCGCACGCGCGTGAACAGCTCCGGCATGTGCGAATCCCACACGCCGTGCGGGCTCCACGCCCAGCCGCCCGGATCCTTGGCCGGCGGCGCTTCCTTGTAGGTATTGAACCGCGAGAAATCCATCCGCCACTCGTCGCCGTCCCGCGGCGGCAGCGCGCGGTTGTCGGGCATGGCCAGCGGCTCGAGCGAGCGCCACGGGATGCGCATCTCCACGGTCCAGCCGCGGTCGCGATCCTTGTTGTCGTTCTTCGTCCCGTCGACGTGGACCGCCGTCTCGAGGCCCGGCATGTCCCAGTTCCAGTAGCCGATCCGCGGGCCGCGCGGGTGCTGCTTGAACCCGACGCCGTTGAACGGCCGGACGCCCTGGCGCGTGCGGTCGAACTCCGGCCGGCGCGCGTACCCGCTCGACTCGAACTGCTTCTCCCAGACGAAGAAGACCTCGTAGATCGTGCCGTGCGCGTTGATCTCGAACTCGTAGTAGGCGTCGCGGCCGGCGATGAACAGCTCGACGTCGTTGTCCTTGTAGATCGGCGCGTCACGCTCGGTCAGCGTCGCCTCGACGAACGGCTCCTCGACCCAGTAGCCGACGTACAGATAGGTGTCGTCCCACAGCACTGCGGCTCTGGTGTCGTGGACGCCCGGGCGACCGCCGACGAGATCGGCGAATCGCGGCGAGCGTTCCGCCGCCTGCCAGGCGGCCTCGTCGAGCCGGCCGTCGACGACGATGGGCGACGACGCGCGTCGCGCGGTGTAGCGGGCGATGCGGTCCTCGGGCCAGGGGAACGGCCACGTCTGGGCCGCCAACGGCACGACGATGCATCCCAGGAGCGCGGCCGCCAGCGTCACCCGCCACCGACTTGTCATGGGCGGCAAGCTTACCCTGTTCGCGAGTTTCGTCGTATGTAGGAAGCCTACACAATATTGTGTAGACTTCCTACATGACGCCCCCGAAGCCCTCGCCGCGGCTGGACCTCCTGCGCGGCACGCTCGATCTCCTGATCCTGCGGACGCTCCTGCCGGGGCCGAGCCACGGGCACGCGGTCGCGAAGCACATCCAGCGAACGTCCGAGGACCTGCTGCAGGTGGAAACCGGCTCGCTGTATCCCGCGCTCTACCGGCTCGAGGCGAAGGGCTGGATCGCGGCGTCCTGGGAGTTGTCGGACAAGGGGAAGCGCGCCCGCTACTACCGGATCACCGCGAAGGGACGGAAGCAGCTGGCCGCCGAGCAGTCGAAATGGGACGCGTTCGCCCGCGCCATGGGACTGCTCCTGAAGCCAGTCGATGAGGGCGCGTCATGATTGGCTCTGTTCCGGAAAGTGCTCTGGTGGCTGCAGGGCCGACGCAAGGAGGAGGAACTGCGCGAGGAGCTGCAGTTCCACCTGGCGGAAGAGATGGAGGAACGCCGCGCCGACGGCTTGCCTGACGTCGAGGCCGCGTGGGCCGCGCGGCGCGGCCTGGGCAACACGACCCTCCTGCGGGAAGACGCACGCACGTTGTGGTCGTGGACGCTGTTCGAGCAGCTGGTCCAGGATGTCCGCTACGGCGTTCGCGGCATGTCCGCGAACCGCGTGTTCACCGGCCTGGCGGCCCTGTCCCTCGCGCTGGGGATTGGCGCCAACACCGCGATCTACAGCTTCATGGACTCGATCCTGCTGCGCTCGCTGCCGGTGGCGGATCCGGCGTCGCTGATCGTGGTGAAGTGGCAGAGCCGTCCGGTGAACTTCGGGCGCGGGGACGCGTTCGTGATGCGCTCCATGAGCGGCCGCACCGATCAGGATTCCTCGGGAAAGATGATCTCGGCCATCTTTCCCTATCCTGCGTTCGAGCGTCTCCGCGACGCGTCGTCGCCGGTCCTGTCCAGCCTCTTCGCACACAGGCCCGCTGGCAGCGTGAACGTGATCGTCAAGGGCGAAGCCGAGCTCGTGCAGGGGCAGTACGTGTCCGGCGACTTCTTCAGTGGACTTGCCGTCGTGCCGGCGGCGGGGCGCCTGATCCATGGCGACGACGATCGCGCCGGCGCCGCACCGGTCGCGGTCTTGAGCGGGGGATACAGCCAGCGCCGGTTCGGCGATGCCGGCCGCGCCATCGGGCAGGCGATTCTCGTGAACGGCGTGACCTTCACGGTGGCCGGCGTCGCGCCGCCAGAGTTCTTTGGTGTCGATCCGGCATCGGCTCCGCAGATCTATCTGCCCATGCGCGCCAGCCTTGTGCTCGAACCTGACGGCGAGCGGGACTATCTCGACCCGAACTACTACTGGATGGAGATGATGGGCCGACTGAAGCCCGGCGTCGACCTTGCGCGCGCCCAGGCGGTGCTCGCGGGGCCGTTCGCGCAGTGGGTCGCCTCGACGGCGACCAGAGAAGGAGAGCGCGCCAATCTTCCCGCGTTGCGACTCGAGCAGGGCGCGGCGGGACTCGACAGCCTGAGGCGTCAGGTACTCGAAGCCGCTCTATGTGCTGCTGGCGATGGTCGGGCTGATTCTGGCTATCGCGTGCGCGAACACGGCCAACCTGCTGCTCGCGCGTTCCGCCACGCGGGCGCGTGAGATCGCCGTGCGCCTGAGTCTGGGGGCCGGCCGCTGGCGCGTCGTCCGTCAACTGCTCACGGAAAGCGTCCTGCTGGCGACGCTCAGCGGCGCCCTCGGCATCCTCATCGCCGTGGCCGGCATGGGCGTGTTGACGCAGTGGCTCGCCAACGGCCAGGAGTCGTTCACGCTCCACGCCGAACTGAATTGGCACGTGCTTCTCGTCACGCTGGTGTTATCGCTGGTGTGCGGCGTGCTGTACGGCCTGGCGCCTGCGCTGCAGGCGACTCGTCCGGCACTGATGCCGAAGCTCAGGGATCGATCGGTGGGCAAGCCGGGCGCGCGGCTGCGTGTCGCACGCCCGACTCTGACGCAGGGGCTGGTGGTGGCGCAGATCGCGACGTCGCTCCTGTTGCTGGTCGCGGCAGGTCTGTTCGTCCGGACGCTGTCGAATCTCCAGTCGATATCGCTGGGGTTCAACCGCGACAATGTGCTGCTGTTCGAGCTGAACGCGCCGCAGGCCGGAGTTCCGGAGACTCACGTCGCCGATTTTTATGCGGATCTGCGGCGTCGCCTGAGCGACGCGCCTGGCGTACGCGACGTGACGCTGTCGCATGCCTCGCTCATCAGGGCCGGCCGCGCGCACCCGATCACGGTCGACGGGCAGGTGACGAAAGGCACGCGAGTCCTCTGGACTGGACCGCGGTTCTTCACGACGATGCAGATCCCGATCCTCCGGGGCCGGGAGATCACGGAGCGCGATCGCCAGGGAGCCCTGCCCGTCGCGGTGGTGAGCGAGCTCTTCGCCAGGACCAACTTCGGCGATGCCGACCCGATTGGACGTCGCATCGCCATCGGCGGCAGCCTCAAGGTCGACGGCGAACCGCTCGTCCTCGAGATCGTCGGCGTCGCGGCGAGTGCCCGATACGGCGGGCTGAAGTATGACGTTCCGCCGGTCGTCTACGTGCCGTACGTCCAGGTTCCGCCGGCGCAGCAGCGGCAGATGACCTACGCCATGCGCACGCAAGGCGATCCGATGCGCTACGTGGGCACGGTCCGCCAGATGGTGCACGACGCCGACAGCCGCGTGCCGGTCACCAACCTGAAGACCCAGGCCGCCGACATCGATCAGACGATCAATCAGGAGATCGTCTTTGCCAGGCTGTGCAGCGCGTTTGCGATCCTCGCGCTGACGATTGCCTGCGTCGGCCTCTACGCCACGATGGCCTATGCCGTGGCGCGCCGCACGGGCGAGATCGGGCTTCGGCTGGCGCTCGGAGCCGGACGAGGCACCGTCATCTGGATGATCTTGCGTGACGTCTGTGTGCTCGCGGCCGTCGGGCTCGCGATCGGCGTCTCCGCGGCCGTCGCGGCGTCGCGTCTCATCGAGTCGCTTCTGTTCGAGACGAAGCCGGACGATCCCCGCGCGGTCGCGTTGGCCGCTGCGATTCTGCTGGCCGCGGCCCTGGTGGCCGGCTACGGGCCGGCCCGGCGGGCGTCGCGCGTCGATCCGCTGACGGCCCTGCGGCACGAATGACGCGGCGACAGGTGGACGCCGCGTCGCCCCTCAGTCCCGCCTGAGGGCGCCGACCGGGTCGATCCGACCGGCGCGCAGCGCGGGAATCAGCGCCGCACCCGTGCACGCCGTGACGACGCAGAGCAGGCTCGCCGCGTAGGCGATCGGGTCGAAGAGGCGCACCGCCGTCCCGATCTCTTCTGCCACGGGCGTCGCCAGGAGCGCGGCGCCGAGCGCGAGCGTGAGGCTGCCCCCGACGAGCAGGCCGAGGCCGACCGGCCGAACCAGTTGCGACAGCACCAGCGCCGCGATGCTTCGACGCGTCGCGCCAATGGCCATCCGCACGCCGATTTCCCTGGTGCGCTGCTCGACCAGGTACGACAGCACGCTGAACAGCCCCGACAACGTCAGCACGAGCGCGAGCGCCCCGAGCACGAACGTCAGCCAGAACGGGATCGCCAGGAGATACGCCTCCATACGCGCAAAGGTCTGCAGCGTGGAGACCTCGGCCATGTTCGGATCGATCCGGGCGAGCCGATCGACGAGCGCATCGCGTGCGCGCGCGGAATCGCCGCGAACCCGCAACTTCAGCGATGTCCTGGCGGCCTCGGCGTCGATCGGCACGTAGAGACCCGCGCCCGCCATCCGCTGGCCACCCAGCCGGAAGCCAGCCACATCCCGCGCGATGCCGACGACGATGAAGCTCTGCGAAAGAAGCGGGGGCTCATCCGGCTCCGGGCGGGTCGCGCTTCGCGTCCGGCTCGAGCCGCACCACCTGCCCTATGGCGTCGCCCCGGGCCACAACTGGCGCGCGACGCTCTCGGACACGACCGCGACCGCCGCGCGTGCGCTGCGCTCCGCGTCGGTGAACCCGCGTCCGCGCACGAGATCGATGCCCAGGATGCCGAAGTACTCCGGGGACACGAACTGGTAGGTGACCGGCGACTTGCCCTGCGAGCCGTCCGCAAACGCCGCGCGGCCGCCCAGCCCGCCCGGCCACGAGGCCGCAACCGAGGCGACCGACGGCTCCCGCTTCACAACGTCGAGGATGGTCGCGCGCCGCTGCTCGTTCAGGATGTGCACGTTAACGGTGTCGATCGTGCGGATCCCGGATCGACCGTCGCTGCCGCCCACGTGCTGCGCAGGAACACGGCGGCGCAGATCAGGAGCAGGACGGATCCGGTCACCTGCAGCGCGACGAGCGCATCCCGGGCACGGCCGGGACGGGCGTCCCGCACCACCTCGCCGCGAATCGCCCGCACCAGCTCGACCCGCGTGGCCTGAAGCGCCGGAGCGAGCGCGAAGAACAGGGTCGAGAGCATCGCGCCGGCGACCAGGAACAGCGCGACCCGCCAATCGGCCGGCGGGACGGCCAGGCGGATGTTGCCGAAGTCGGGTGGAAACGTGCTCGTCAACACGTAGACGATGGCCGCGAGCACGGCCCGCGAAATGCCGAAGCCGAGCGCAGCGGCCGCCAGGGCGAGCACCAGGTTCTCGGTGAGCAACTGCCAGATGACGCGCCGGCGCGACGCGCCAATCGACAGCCGGATGCCGATCTCGCGCTGGCGTGCGACTCCGCGCGCGAGCAGGAGGTTGGCGACGTTCGCGCACGCGATCAGCAGGATCAGGCCGAAGGCAAAGAAGAGCGGCATGAACACCAGCATGGCCTCGGCCGGCTGCGGGACCGTGCCCAGCTGCGGTTCGAGCACGAAGTTCGCGGCGGGCCGCTCGATCACGCCTTCAGCCGCACGCCGCGAGTCCCACGCGATGAGCGGCGCGAGCGCCTGGCCGCGCGACAGACCCGGCTTCAGCCGGCCGACGACCTGGAGGCCGGCCGCGTCTTCGCCGTCCGGGGCACGGCTGCGGAAGTGGCCGAGGAGGGCGAGTGGCGCCCAGTAGTCGGGCGGAGCGACCGTGAGTCCTCGAAAACCCGGCGGCATCACGCCGACGATCTGAAACGATGCGCCGTTCACCAGGACGGTGCGGTCGAGCACGCCCGGATCGCCGGCAAAGTGCCGGGTCCAGGCGCGATCGCTGATGACGATGACCGGACGGCCGCCGGGCTCGTCGTCCGACGGCAGGAGCGTGCGCCCACGCGCCGCGCTGACGCCGAGGACCTGGAAGAAGTTCCCCGTGACGAGCGGACCCTCCAACCGGCGGCCCTCGATCCAGCTGTCGATCTCCGGCGTCCTCGCGAAGGCATCGGTGAAGATGCCGGTCTCGCGAACGAGCGCGTCATACTGCGAGCGCGTGAAGGTCTCGGGCTTCGCGTTGGCCGAGCGCGGACGTTCGACCGCGAACAGCGCGTATGGGTCGTGGACTTCGTCGACGAGAAAGACGAAGGCGTTGAAGATCGTGAACACGACGGCCGACCAGCCCCAGGCCGAGCCCCACGGTCGTCGCAATCGTCAGGGCCGCCAGGGGCGCCCGACGGAACGAGCGGCCCGCGTAGCGGACGTCTCGCACCAGGTTGTCGAGCAGCGCCGTGCCGCGTGCATCGCGGCAGGCGTCCTTGGTCGATTCCACCGCACCGAATGTCCGGAGCGCCTGGAAGCGCGCGGCGTCGGGGTCCATGCCGGATGCTTCGAGACGCTCCCGCTCCCGGTCGAGATGGAGCGCCAGTTCCTCGCGGAGGTCGGCCTCGCGGCGCGCGCGCAGGAACAGCGATCGAAGTCGGCTTTGGAGGATGTGCCAGAGGCGCACGGTCAGGTCCTATTCGGGCTGCTTTTGTAGATTGCCACAGGGAAGAGACGCGGCTGGCGGTCGAAAGTTCACGCCTCTGCGTTCCGCGCGACATTGCCCGCAACGACGGATCCGTCACGCGCCTAGTCAGGACGGAAACCGGCCGATTGGCCGCCGGATCGCTTCCGCGCCCGTCATCGGGCCGGAATTTCTGGCACGACTCTCGCCTCACGGGTGTGCATGGAGAAACAGCCCATGCCGCACGCTCATGTCAGCCCCCGGCGATCGTTCCGGCGCGCACTCACGCAGGCGTTCGTCCTCAGCCTGATACCCCTGGGGTCCGCGTTCGCGCAGTCGTACCAGCCGTACCCTTACGTGCGAGTCACCCGCGACGAGACGGATATCAAGCCCCTGCGCGGGACGAGTGAAGTGAAAATGAGGGCACCCAAGGGAACCGTCCTGGAGGTGATTCACATCGAAGGCGATCGCTACAGGCACCGGGATTCGAACTGGTACTGGGTGCTGCTCCCGCGCGATCCATGGGCGACCCGGCCCGCGGGATGGATCCGCGGCGATGCCATCGAACACATTCCGCCGCCGGAGCCGGCGGCGCCCGCGCTCGCGGCGGCCCCGAAGACGGCGCCCAGTGAGGTGCCGCAGGTGAACCAGGCGCGGAATGAGGCGCCCAACGAACCGCGCAGCATGCGGCCGCTCCCGTCGAAGACCTTTCGGTAGCCGAGCCCGTCATCTTCTCGGACGTGGTCCTCAACTTCCAGTTTGGCAGGAGCGAGCTGACCGAGGAGGCCAAGCGCAAGCTGGCCAGCGCGGTGACGATGCCGAAGCCGAACGCCCGGCTGTCGGTCGCGCTCGAGGGACACGCTGATTGGACGGGTCCCGAGGCCTACAACGAGCAGCTCGGCCTCGATCGCGCCGAAGCCGTGCGGCGCTACCTGGCGGAGCTGCTCCGGATTCCGGCCGGACAGATCAGCGTGGTCAGCTACGGCGAGAACAGCCCCGCGGCGCCGAACACGACGCGGGCAGGTCGCGCCCAGAACCGTCGTGTGGTGATCAAGGGAGGCGCGTAACGCTGGGTCACGTCACGCGCAACGGGCGCCGCTGCCACTGGAGGACGCGGCGCCGCACTCCCCACGCGTAAGCGATGTAGTAGCCAATCACCGCGCCGCCGACGGCCAGCGACTCGGGAATCCCGAACGCCAGCACCATCTCGCGTGCCGTAGACGCCGGCTTCGGCGGCCTTCCACGATCGCCAGAGTCCGTACAGCACACGCGCCGAGACCATGAAGGTCACGATCAGGACGAGCCACCGGTTCGGCGTGTAGTGCAGCGTCGCCGCGGTCGGCTCCCATCGCGTCAGCACAAGACCGACGAGGCCCAGGCCCGTGCCCACGACCAGGCCCGCGGCGGCGCCGCGGAGGGCGTTCGGCACCCACACCGCCGTCAACGCAGCGGCGGCCAGGAAGCAGAACACCGAGAAGACCATCAGCACGAGATTGAGCGTGGCCATCCAGGGCCGCGCCATTCGTCGCGCAGTGCCCATGCGATATCGCTGGATGAGGATCAGCGGCATCAGCGCGATCAGCACCAGCGGCAGCGCGAGCAGCAGGAGCAGGATCGGCATCCCTCAAGGCTATCGCGAACCCTGATGTAGCATGCGGCACTGTGGCTCACGCTGCTGAGCTCACGCGAGTGCCATGGCTGACGAGGTCAAGAACTACATCACGCCGGGCGGCTACCGCCGACTGCAGGAGGAGCTCGCGCGCCTGTGGAAGGAAGAGCGGCCGCCGGTCGTCACGACCGTCGCGTGGGCCGCGGGCAACGGCGATCGCTCCGAGAACGGCGACTACATCTACGGGAAGAAGAAGCTGCGCGAGATCGATCGGCGCATCCGCTACCTGTCGAAGACGCTCGACAAGGCCTCCGTGGTCGACAACGCGGGCAGGACGCATGGGCGTGTCCACTTCGGCGCCACCGTGACGTTTCAGAATGAAGCGGGCGACGAGCGCGAGGTCACGATCGTCGGCGTGGACGAGCTCGACAGCGGGGACGCGCGCGTGTCCTGGCGCTCTCCTCTGGCCAAGGCGCTGCTCACGGCAAGGGTCGGAGACACGGTGACGCTTCGCGCGCCGCGCGGACCCGAGCGCCTCGAAATCGTCGCGGTCCGCTACGACGACCTGCGTTAGCCATGGCCCCGAGGAGCACGCGGCTCCGCCTGGCGCGCTCGCAGATCCTTGCCTTCCGCCGGGCAGTCCAGGCGCTCGACGAACGGCTGCCGCCTGGTGCGTCGTCGCTCCGGAAGGCGGCGTGGGCGGGCCTGCAGGACAGCATGCCGCGCGCCGCGCTGCTGTCCCTGCACGCACGCGTGGAGGGCACGATCGCCACGACCTGGGAGGCGCCATCCCTCACGCAGGTGTGGGGGCCCCGCTACAGCACCTACATCGTCGACGCACGGGACGCGCCGGCGTTCACTGTCGGCCGGCTGCCAGAATCCGGGTCGACGCGGCGCGTTGCCGAGTCGCTGGCCGACCGCTTGGAGAAGGCGCTGGGCGACGGGCGCATGACAGAGCGCGCGGCGGCGCAGGCACTCGGCGAGCCCCCGAACCGGCTGCGCTACGCCACCCTGACGGGTCGGGTGCGAATCCGGTGGGACGGCGCGAAGCAGCCGGACATCTGGATGGCGCCGTCGCCTGGCATCGAGCCTGTCGCGGCGCGGCTCGAGCTCGCCCGGCGCTACCTGCACGTGTTTGGCCCCGCGACGCCGGAGGCGTTCGCCGCATGGGCCGGCATCTCGTCGCAGGCAGGAGCAGCGACCTTCGGCGCGCTTGGTGCGTCGCTGGTCCCCGTCCTCACGCCGATCGGCGACGGTTGGATTCTGGCTTCGGACGAGTTGCTCTGCCGACGTCCGGCTGGCGCCGCTGCACCCGCGCGACTCGTTCCGAGTGGCGACGCGTACTTCCTCTTCCAGCGGTCAGACGATCGGGCGCTGCTGGTCGAGAACGCGGAGCACGGGGCCGCCTCTGGACGTCGCGCGTATGGCCCGGCGCGCTGCTCGTCGACGGCATCATCGCCGGCACGTGGCGCCGTGCGGCGGCGGTGGTCTCCATCGAGACGTGGCGACGCCTCTCACGTCCCGAGCGTCAAGCCGTCGAAGCCGAGGCCGCATCGCTGCCGCTCCCTGGCATGGTCCGAGGCGTCGCTGTCCATTGGGTGGCGTGACAACGGTGGTAGGCTGGCTTCAGCCGAGCTGCCCCCTTGCTGCTGCGCACTGCGTCCTGTCGCGGATTGGTGCCCGCGATCCTCGGAGTCCTGTGGATTGCACTGGCTGCCCCTGCGCCTGCCTGGTCGCAGGCAGAGCCGCGCGGCGTCCTTCTGATCAACGCCTACAACCTGGGCTACGAGTGGACCGACGAGCTGACGCGCGGCATTCGCGCCGGCCTCGAGGGCCACGGCACGCCGATCGATCTGTCGGTCGAGTTCCTGGACGCGCGGCGGCGGGGCGAGGAGCTGTTCCCGCAGATGCACGCCCTGCTGGCGGCGCGCTACTCGCCGGAGAAGACGGCGGTGATCATCGCCGCCGACGATCCGACGCTGAAGTTCCTGCTCGACCACCCGGATCTGCTGCCGGGCGTGCCCGTCGTCTTCTGCGGCGTCAGCAACGACGCGCTCGCGGCGCGGGCGCCGCGCGAGCGGTTCACCGGCGTGCGCGAGGTGATGGGCGTCGGGCCGTTCCTCGACCTCGCCATCTCCCTGCACGCGCCGCGGCGCTTCTTCGTGGTCTCGGACGCCACCTTGACGTCGAACACGCACCGGCGCGGCATCGAGGCCTACGCGCGCGAGCAGCGCGGCATGGAGTTCATCTACCTCGACGGTCGTGAGCTGTCGTTCGACCAGGTGCTGGCGAAGCTGCGGACCGAGACGACGTCGCGGGACCTGCTGCTGACCACGCCGTTCACGCTCGATCACACGGGGCAGTCCTTCCCGGGCGGCGACTCGCTGGCGCGGATTGCTGCGGCCTCGGCGGCACCGGCCTACGGCTCGATGGCGAATGAAGTGGGCCAGGGCCTGATGGCGAGCGGCGTCAACTCCGGCTTCGAGCACGGCCTGACGACCGCGCGCCTCACGACCGCCGTGCTGCGCGGTCGACCGCCGGCCGACATCCGCGTCGAGACCTTCAGCCGCATCGCCTACCAGTTCGACTATCGACAGCTCGCCCGTTACGGAATCGACGAATCGCGCCTGCCGATGGCGGCCGTCATCGTCGGACGGCCGCGCTCGTTCTACGGCGAGAACCAGGCGCTGATTTGGGCTGGCTCGCTCTTCATCATCGGCCAGATGATCGTCATCGGAGCGTTGACCCGCAACGTGCTGCAACGGCGCAAGGCGGAGCGCGCGCTCGCCCGCGCCGAGGCTGACCTTCGACAATCGCAGAAGATGGACGCCATCGGCCGTCTGGCCGGCGGCATCGCCCACGACTTCAACAACCTGCTCACCATCATCAACGGCCACGCCGCGCTGCTGCGCGAATCGCCGGACGAGCTGACCTCCCGCGACGCCGGAATGTCGGTCGACGAGATCGAGAAGGCCGGCAACCAGGCCGCGGTGCTGACGCGGCAACTGCTCGCCTTCAGCCGCAAGCAGATGCTGCAGGCGCGCGTCGTCAACCTGAACGAGGTCGTGCGCGACCTGGAGTCGATGCTGGGCCGCCTGATCGGCGAGCGCATCGCGCTGACGACGGCGCTCGAGCCCGACCTGCGGAATCTCTCGATCGATCCCGGACAGATTCAGCAGGCGCTGATGAACCTCGTGGTCAACGCCCGCGACGCCATGCCCGAGGGCGGCCGCATCGTGATCACCACCCGCAACGCCGACCCGTTCCCGGCAGAGGCCGCGACGCTCAACCGCGGCGGGGTTCCGTGTCTCGTCCTCGAGGTCCGCGACACCGGACACGGGATGACGCCGCAGACGCGCGCGCAGATCTTCGAGCCGTTCTTCACCACCAAACCCGAAGGCCAAGGCACGGGCCTCGGCCTGGCCATGGTCTACGGCATCGTCCGGCAGAGCGGCGGCTGGATCGACGTCGCCAGCGAAGTCGGCGACGGTACGACGTTCACGCTCTACTTCCCGGCGACGGACGCCACACCGCAGCCAGTGGAACGGACGCCGGCGCAGCCGGGCGGCAAGGGGGTCCCGGCCCGCCTGCTGGTGGTCGAGGATCAGCCCGAGGTCCGTGAGCTGGCCGTCTCCGCGCTGCGACGCGCCGGCCACGAGGTGTTCGAGGCCTCGGACGGCGACGAAGCGTTCGCCCGGTTCGGCGAGCGCGCGGCCGACCTCGAGCTGCTCCTCACCGACGTCGTGATGCCGGGGATGAATGGACGCGAGCTGTCCGAGCACTTGCGCGCGCGCAACGCCGACCTGCTCGTGATCTTCATGTCGGGATACACCAACGAGATCCTCGACCAGCAGAGTTTGGTCGGGCCCGGCGCCGAGTTCCTGGCCAAGCCGTTCACCCCGGGGGCCCTGGTGCGCCAGGTCGATCGCCTGCTGGCCGCGCACCGCCACTCGCGGAGCGGGGCGACCCGGTAGGCGGCGCGCGACGCCATGGTTCCCGCAACCTCCGACATCCCGTAGTCCACGCCTGTCGTCTTTCGCCGTCCGGGCGAGCCCGATGACGTGGCATTGCCATTGCTGATCAACCCATACCAGCAACGGCTTTCCGCCGCTTCTGCCAGCGCGGAACCCATTCCGTGTAAGGCGGGCGGACATGTATGTCGTCCGGCGCGTCGCGCCGGCTCGGGAATGTTTCGTACATGGGTAACTGGAAACGCCTCCTGCAGGTCACGACACTCGCCGTCTTGGCGAGTGCCTGCGGCACGTCCTCGTCGACGTCGGTGAACGCGCCGAGCGCCCGCTGCGCGGTCACCGCCACGGCTCAGCCGGCGGCGGTCGGGGCTCCAGGCGGGTCGGGTTCGATCATCGTGCGCACGGACCGCGAATGCGCATGGGAAGCGCGCAGCGAGTCGGACTGGCTGGCCATCGCCGACGCGTCGGGCCGCGGTGACGGCTCGATGCGCTACACGGCGGCCGGCAACCCGGTCGTCAGCGAGCGGCGCGGCGCCGTCGTCGTCAACGGATTGCGGGTCGAGATCGGACAGGCGGCAGCGGCGTGCGCCTTTGGCCTCGACCGGTCGCAGCAGTCGGTCCCCGCCACTGGCGGACGCATCGACGTCTCGGTGTCGGCGCAGGCGGGCTGCGCCTGGACGGCGCGGAGCGACGCACCCTGGATCTCCATCACGTCAGGCGCGGCCGGCCAGGGCTCAGGGCCCGTGTCGCTCTCGGTGTCGGCAAACCCCGGGGCGCAGGCGCGATCCAGCGTCGTCACCATTGCCGGCCAGCCTTACCTCATCGAGCAGGCGGGAGCCGTGATCGGCGGCCCCGTGCCACCACCTCCCGGCGAGCCGGGCTGCGAGCTGACCGTGTCGCCGCTGGCAGCGTCGGTCGGTGCGGAGGGCGGCGCCATCGAGGTGCGGGTCAGCGCCTCCGTCGCAACGTGCTCGTGGACCGCCGTCTCGGGCGTGCCCTGGATCGTGATGGAGGGCGGCGTCGGCGAAACCGGATCGGGAAGCCGCCGGTTCGCCGTCGCGCCGAACACCACGTCGGAGAGCCGGGTTGGCAGTCTCGGCATCGCGGGAGCCGTCGTCACGGTGACACAGGCGGCGGGCAGCTCCCCGGGGCCGGGGCCGACCCCGCCACCGCCGCCGCCACCGCCACCGACGCCGACGTGCACCTTCTCGGTGTCGCCCACGTCGGCGCCATTCCCCGCCGGGGGAGATGCGGGAGAGATTGCCGTCACGGCGTCCGCGGCCGACTGCCCATGGACGGCGGCATCCGCCGCGCCGTGGATCACGATCAGGGCGCCTCGGGAGGGACGGGATCAGGGCGCGTCCGATCAACGTGGCGGCCAACCCCGACACTTCGCCGCGCACCGGGACGCTGATCGTCGCCGGCTCGAACGTCACCATCACGCAGGCGGCCGCGGCAGCGCCACCGCCAACCGCCCCGCCACCGTGCACCTACGCGATCTCGCCGAATCCGGTCAGCGTGAGCTTCGCCGGCGAAGAGCGCATCGACTTGCAGGTGGTCACCGGCAATGGGTGCGCGTGGACCGCGACCAGCCAGGCTAGCTGGATCACCCTCACCGGCGCGAGCAGCGGGTCGGGCGACTCGCAGGTGCGCATCGCGGTGGCGCTGACCCTCGCGGTCAACGGCCGCGTCGGCACGCTGTCGATCGCGGGACAGACGGTCACGGTCAATCAGTCGGGCATCCTCAACCAGCAGGTGACGATCAGCGGCACGGTGTCCGGCCTGTCGGGATCGTGCCCGAACCGGTCGTTCCTGCTCGCCGGCACGACGATCGTCGCCAACGGCGATACCGAGTATCCCGGCCAGGACAATTGCGGCGACCTCCGCGACGGCGTGTCTGCCCGCGTCCGCGGCATCGGCCAGGCGGACGGCAGCATCCGCGCCACCCGGATCGACCACATTGGCGACGGCGCGCTGGCCCTTCCAGAGGAGGAAGAGTGAGACCACCGGGCGGATTCGTCGTCATGATCGTCCTGGCGCTCATACCGGCGCCGGCGGCCGCGCAGTCGGTGTCGGACGTGCTCTCGTTCCTGCTCACCAACCGAGGCGTCCAGACCGACGACTTCCAGCGGGACGCCGCAGCGGCGGCTGCCGCGCGCGACACCGTGACGACATTGCTCGGCGCGGAGCTGGCCACGCTGCCGCCGAGTCTGTCGTCAGCGGGCTTCACGTATCGGTTCAACTCGATGCTTGGCACGGCCGAGCGCGCAAGCATGAGCTTCGGCTCGTTCTTCACCGAGCGCAGCCTGACGAGTGGACGGGGCCAGGCGACGCTCGGCGTGAACGTGCGCATGGCCAGCTACGACCGCCTCGATGGCCGCGATCTGCGGGATGGCGCTTTCGTGACGACCGCGAACCAGTTCCGCGACGAGGCCGAGCCGTTCGACGTCGAGACCCTGACGCTCGAGATCGACTCGCGGGTCCTCACGTTCACCGGCACCTACGGCCTGTCTGACCGCTTCGACATCAGCGCCGCGGTGCCGCTGGTGCAGCTCTCGATGAACGGCACGCGCGTCAACACGTATCGCGGCAGGGAGGTCGTGCAGGCCGTGGCGGAGGCCACGTCGCGCGGCCTGGGTGACGTCGTCGTACGCGGCAAGTACGGTCTGCTGAACGGGCCGTCGAGTGGCCTGGCGCTGGCTGGCGAAGTGCGGTTGCCGACCGGCCGCGAGGACGACCTTCTCGGCGTGGGCACGACCGCGTTCAGCGCGCTCCTGATCGCGTCGAGCGAGCACGGCGCCATGGGGTATCACGGCAACCTGAGCCTGAGCGGGGGCGGCCTGTCGAACGAGCTGGCGTATCGGGGCGCGGTCTGCGTCAGCGCCTCGGACCGCGTGACGCTGGTCGGCGAGCTGGTCGGACGCCGTTACGGCGACGTCGGCAGGATCACGGACGTGCGCGTGCCGCACACGACCATCGGCAACGTCGACACGATTCGCCTGATCCCGGAGGATTCCAGCCTGTCGACTGCCGCCGTCGTGGTCGGGGCCAAGTGGAACCTGAATGGCACGTGGATCCTGTCGGGGCACACGCAGCTGCCGATCACGGACCGCGGCCTCCGCTCTGGCGTGGTGACGCTGATCGGGCTCGACTACGCGTTCGGGCTGTGAGGCGTCTTCAGAGCGAGCGCGCCGACGCGATCGTCCAGCGTTCGTCGGCCTTCCGCAGCTCGAAGTTCCATTCACGCGCGGTGAAGCGCGGCGACTGATCGCCGATGCGAGGCACGTAGACCGCGCGGCCCTTGCACGCGGCCTGGGCGCGCGCGCCGGTCACGGTCATCTTGCACGAGTCGAAGCGCAGGTCCTGCGACTTGAGCGACTGAAAGGCACGCTCGAGCGCGCGCGCGTCCACCGACGGCCACACGTCGCGGGCCGCGCTGGCGTTGAGCTGCGAGTAGGCGGTGCGGAAGCGCGTCAGCGTCGACTGGATGTCGGCCTCGTCGCTCGCGGTATCGATGAGGGCGGCGGCGACGGGAGTCGATGCGACTGGCGACGATGGAGCCGCCTTGGCGAGCGGTTCGGGCCTGGCGGCAGCAGCGGCGACGGGCGCTGTCGTCGGCGCCGGTGGGGGCGGCGCTTCGACTCGCGCGGCGAGCGCGGGCTCCCGCCGTCCGGCCGGCGTGGCAGGCGGCTCCACCTTGGCAGCAACGACGCCACGATCGCGCACGTCGACGGTCACGCGAGGGACGGATGGCGCCGGCTCTGCCGCGCGAGCGAGCTTCGGCGCCGGCGCCGGGATTGGCCGAGCCGGCTCGGCGGCCGCGCGCTTCGCGTGCGTGCTTCGGCGTGGCCGGCTTCGGCGACGCCGACGTCAGCGCCGGGCTCGCAACCGGCGCCGGCACGTCCGCGACGGACACCTGCGCCGGCACTGGCGGCGCCGCGGCGTCCACCGGCAACGTGGCGGCGCCGCGATATTCGGCGACCGTCACCAGCACACACGCCGCCGCGAAGAACACCGCCAGCCACGCCGATCTGGCCGGCGCCGATCGTCTCGGGATCGGGGGGCAGCGCCGCGGCGGGAATCGGGCGCCGCCGAATCGCCCAGACCTCGGGAGCCGCGACCATCGTGTCGTCGGCCGGCACGTCCGCCACCTGCGCGTCCTGAGGGACTACGGGCGGCGCGACCGCCGGCGGGTCGGGTAGTGGCGGTCCGGGCAGGGGCGGCGGCTCCATCGGCACGACCAGCGTGAGCGCGCGGCGCGCGGCGCCCCGGGCGCGACGGTCGCCGAACGTGGGCTTGATGCCGCGAGGCTCGAACCGGAGAGGTTCGTGGCGGACGGCCTCGGCGCGGGCAGGCTCGACGGGCGGAGCTTCGACGGGCGGAGGCTCGACGCGCGAGGGCTCCGCGTTGCCGGCGTCGAGACGAACGATGCTGAACGCGGCGATGTCGTCGTCGGTCGGCGGCCAGACGAGCTCGACTTCCCGAACGGGCCGAACGGGCCCGAAGGTGCCGCGGAACCACCGGGGGGGTCCTCCGGCCGGATGTTCAGTATTCGACATGATGACGTGAATCGAGACGATCGTGCTCGCGCGATCGGCCTCATGTCAATGGCCTGCCAGAATCGTGCCCAGGCGCTGCCGTGGGAATGTCCGGACGGTACCTTCGGGAGACGGCATCTCGGTGCCTGGCGTCGCCGCGTGGTGATGGCGCGTTACCGCAAGTTGCCCAATCGCCTCCGATCGGCCGGAGGCCGCGTCCACATGGTCGGGGACGAAACCACCGCCGACCAACGATGTTCCGCCGCGCGGCAGCTACGCCGGGCAGTCCGCGCGGCCGGCCTGGCTCAGCCGCGCTCAGCGTTCGACTGTGTAGAACGCCTGCATGCCCATACGCAGGTGCGAGGACACGTGGCAGTGGAACAGCCACTTGCCGGGATTGTCGGGGACCATGTCGGCGACGAACATCCCCATCGGCAGCAGCACGCCGACGTCGGTGCGCATGTGGTTGGCGTCCACGACGTTGCCATGCCAGTGCGGCGAGTGGAACTCGAAGTTGGTCGAGCCCATGAGATACCAGCGGACACGCTGGCCTACCTTCATCGACAGGCCCGGGGTGTGGCCGTACGAGTAGCCGTTGATCGTCTCCTTGAACCACGAGCCGAACGGCGGCTCGACGTCGGAGAGCCCCGGCGGCGGAGGCGGCGGGAGCGGTGGGGCGCCGGGGGCGGGCGGCGCCGGCGGCGCCCGCACCACGACCATGTCGCCGAACGGGCTCCGGGTGAGGATGGTGCCCTTGGGGTTCGTGGTGTAGGTCTGGATGTTCTCCTCGACGTACCAGCTGTGGTTCTCGTCGACCTCGATGAAGCCGGCGACCAGCTCGCGATCGACATCGGTCGGCGATCCGTCAGGCCGCGCCATGCCCTTGCGGGTGACGATCATCGGGCCGATCAGGCCGCTCGCGACGTCGCGGATCTCGTCGTTGTGCGAGTGATACATCCAGAACGCGGAGCTGCCTTCGTGCGCCGTCGGGCCGGCGCGCTCGGGCACCTCCCAGGTGTAGGTATGGGTAGCGCCGGTCGGCACGGCGTCATCGGCCTTGTCGCCGCCCTTCGAGCCGTCGTTGTAGTGCGCGCCTTCGGAGTCCTTGTTGTAGAACACGCCGTGCGGGTGCACGGCGGCGGCGAACTTCGCGTTGTTGCGGAAGACGATCTTGATGGTGTCGCCGACCTCGGCGCGCACGAGCGGGCCAAGGAAGCCGAGGTGCACCCACTCCGGCGCGTGCGGCTTGAGCGTCGTGAACGTGGCGTCGGTGTACTCGCGGTAGAGCGCCTTCTTGGCCTTGCGACCGGCGACGTGCGGCCCGGCCTCCATCCACGGCTTCTCGGCCTCGTTGAACGCCCGGCCCTCGGCGGCGTTGGCGCCGCTCGGCGCGTAGTCCCACACCACTTCATCGGCGGCGATGTAGTAGGTGCGCGTGACGCCACCCCCGGCCGCAACGAGCCTGGCGGAGGGGGCGGTCCAGAATGCACATGCGAGGAATGACCCCAGGAGGGCCAGCCGCCGAGTCGTCGTCGCCATAGGGGGATCCGCCTTGAAGTGATTTGCCGCTGCATCCGCCTGAACGGCTGAGGTAGCGGGCCCATCCTACTACCGAACCGCCGCGCGGGCCGTCCTGCGCGCCCCTGAGCCGGCTCGAATCATTCCGATCGGAGGTCGCCCCGTCCGACGCGATGCTGCGCCCATGGCCAACATCGCCTCGCGGCTCGCCGCCCTGTTCATCGCGCACGCTGCGTCCGTCGCGCTCGCCGCGCCTGCCGGTGCCGCCGGCGCAAGGGACGCGGCCGTCATCCCGTTCACGCCGGATCGCTGGACGCTCAGCGAGGGCATCAAGGTCGTCGAGCACCGCGGCGTGCAGGCGATCGAGATTCCGAGGCTCCCGACGCGGCCCGAAGCCGTCCTCAAGGGCCTGATGTTCACGAACGGCACCATCGAAGTCGACGTGGAAGGGACAACCGGCCTCGGCCCGTCGATCGGCTTCCATCGCCGCGACTCCGCCGACCTACGAGCTGTTCTACGTGCGCCCTCAACCCCGACTGCGCCACGAGGCCGGACTGCGTCCAGTACGCGCCGGTGACGAGGAACGTCCTGCTGTGGGACACTTTACCCTGGCTGGCAGGCGCCGGCGCGCTACGTGCCGGGTCAGTGGAATCACGTCAAGCTGGTGGTGTCCGGCCGACGCCTGCGCGTGTGGGTCAACGGCGGCGCGCCGGCGCTGGACGTCACCCGGCTCGAGGGCGACGCCCACGAAGGCGCCATCGTCGCTGCAGGGCATCGGGTTTGCTGGCCAACGTGAAGGTGACGCCGGACGCGGTCGAAGGGCTCGATCCGCGTCCCGGACCCGATCCGACGGCGAACGACGCGCGCTACGTCCGCGACTGGATGGTGTCGCCGGTGTCGACGCTCGCCGGCGGGCGCGAAGCCCAACTTCGCGACGCACCCAGCCGACGAGACAGTGCGGCTGGACGCCGCTGCCCGCCGAGACCGGCGGCCTGGTGAACATCAGCCGGCGTTACGGCCTGCCCGAAGGCCGATCGCTCGTGTGGCTGCGGACCACCGTCCGCGCTGCCGCGAAGAGCGAGAAGCGGGCGGCCATCGGCTGGAACGACGAGGTCTGGGTCTTCGTCAACGGCAAGCAGGTCTTCGCCGACGTGAACGATTACCTGAAGCCGGAGCTGCGCAAGAAGCCGGACGGACGCCTGTCGCTCGAGAACGGCGCCTTCACGCTGCCGCTGGATGCCGGCGACAACGACGTCGTCGTCGGGCGTCGCCAACGCCTTCTTCGGCTGGGGGCTGATGCTGCGGCTCGACGACGCGGCGGGCGTTACACTGACCGCATCGACCCGATGAGCGAGCGCGCGGACCCGGTCGGCCTGCTGCCGCGGAGCGGCCTCGGCCGGACTGCGCTTCTTGCCGTCTTCTGGACGGTCATCGGCGTGATCTTCGCGCTGCCGAACATCGGCAGCGACGGCAGCGCCCTGCTCGCGACTCGGCTCCTCGCTCACGCAGTGGTGGGCGTGGGGGCTGATCGCGCCGCTCGTCGTCGCCGCCGATCGCCGCCTGCCCTTCTCCGATCGCCAGCTCGCCCGCCGGCTGGCCGCGCACGTCCTGCTCAGCCTCGATCTTCACCATCCTCTACGTGTACCTGTCGGCCGCGCTGCGCGCCGACGATGCACTTCACCCCCTGGGACGCCGTCTTCACCGCGCGGCTCCTCACCAACGCGCTGAGCGGCATGTATCTCTGGGGCTGGCTGATCTACTGGGTGATCCTCGGCGGCTGGCTCGCGCTCAACTACTACGAGCGCTTCGTGACCAGCGAGCTGCGCCGCGAGCGCCTCGAGCGCCGCTTCTCGGAGGCGCGCCTCAACAACCTGCGGCTGCAGCTCGATCCGCATTTCCTCTTCAACGCGCTGAACACGGTGTCCGCCCAGGTCGACCGCGATCCGAGGCTGGCGCGGCGGATGATCGAGCACCTCGGCGATCTGCTGCGCCTGTCGCTCGACTCGAAGGACCGCCAGGAAGTCACGTTGACCGAGGAGCTCGCCTTCCTCGATCACTACCTGGCCATCCAGCGCATCCGCTTCGGCGATAACCTGCGCATCGAAACCGACGTTGCGCCCGATGTCCGGCTCGCCTCGGTACCGAGCCTGATCCTCCAGCCGCTGGTGGAGAACGCCGTGCGACACGGTCTCGCCAGCCGCGCCTCGGGCGGCACGGTGACGGTGACGGCCAGGCCGTCCGGAGATCGCCTCGAGATCTGCGTCGAGGACGATGGCGTGGGCCTGCCACAGGGCTGGGAACTGGAGACGGGCGCCGGCGTCGGCCTGTCGGTGACGCGCGAGCGCATCGCGGAGCTGCACCCGAACGGCTCGAGCCGTTTCGCGGTCACGTCACGCATCAGCGGCGGCACTAGCGTCGACATCTCGCTGCCGCTGCGGCTCGTCGGGGAGTCGCGGGCATGACCGGGTCGCTGCTCCGCGTGCTCGTCGTCGACGACGAGGAGCCGGCCCGCCAGCGCCTGGTCGATCTGCTGCGCCGCGACACGGGCGTCGGCGGGATCGTCGAGGCCTCCGATGGACTGGCCGCCGTCGACGCGATCGAGCGCGAGCAGCCGGATCTGGTGTTCCTCGATGTGCAGATGCCGGAGCTCGACGGCCTCGGCGTCGTCGAGGCGGTCGGCGCGACGCGGATGCCGCTGACCGTGTTCGTGACCGCCTACGATCAGCACGCCGTTCGCGCCTTCGAGGCCAATGCGCTCGATTACCTGCTCAAGCCGTTCAGCGACGAGCGCCATGAGGCGACCATGGCGCGCGTGCGCGCCCGCCTCGGCGAGCGCGACCTGCGCGGCTTCGGCCGGAGGCTGATCGATCTCGCCGCGGCGACGTCTCCACCGACGCGCTACTGGGATCGGCTGGTCGTGAAGGCGGGCGGCACCACGCGGTTCGTCCGCGCCGCGGAAATCGACTGGGTCGAGGGTGCCGGCGTCTACGCCACGCTGCACGTCGGGCGGACGTCGTTCCTGTATCGCGCCGCGCTCTCCGAACTGGCCGAGCGCCTCGATCCGCGACGCTTCGTGCGCATCCACCGGTCGGCGATCGTGAATCTCGAGAGTGTCGTGCAGCTCGAGCCGCTGTCGCACGGCGAGTTCGAGGTGGTCCTGAAGAGCGGGGCGCGACCGCGTATCAGCCGCACCTTCCGCGCGCAGCTCGAAGCGCGTCTCGGCCAGTCCCTTTAGCAGCCCGCTGCTGCCAGCCTGGTACGGTGTTCGCACCCATCGGGCTGGCGGGCAGCGCGGTCGGCTGAACCACGGTCGCGGGAACTCGTCTATCCCCGAGGGCACCCATTTTTCCCTTCTGGGGTCTCACGGAGGAGTCATGACACGTCACACTTCGCTTTCGTCCCGCCTGAGCTCGCTCGCGCACGTCGGCCTCGCTGGCGTGCTCGCTGTCGGCGCGCTCGGCGCGACTGCCTGCGACAAGAAGCACCAGGAACAGGCGGAGCGCGCAGCCGAGAAGGCCGGCGAAGCCGCGGAGAAAGTTGGCGAGAAGGTCGGCGACGCGGCCGAGAAGGCGGGCGAAAAGGTGGGCGCCGCCGCTGAGCGGCTGGGCGACAAGATTGGCCCCGCCTCGGAGAACGCGGCCAAGACCGCCCGCGATGCCGCCACCAAGGGCGCCACGGTCGCGGCTGCCGCCGGGGCGGATGGCCTGACGACGGCGGCGGGCGTGCTTCGCACCGGCGCGGTGAAGGCCGCCCTTTTGCATGACACGTCGATCGACGTGTCCGATGTGGACGTGGATACCGATCAGGTAGCACGCCGCGTCACTTTGAAGGGTCGTGTGCGCTCGGCTGCGGTCCGCGACAAGGTCATCGATCTGGCTCACGGAGCGGCGCCGGGCTACACCATCCAGAATGAGCTGACCATACGATGAAGCCCGCACTCTCCGCCGCTGCCGCCCTGCTTCTGTCCGCGACGCTCGCCGCTCAGACGGCGATCAAGCCGCCGAAGAACAAGTACAAGCCCGAAGACGACGTGAAGCTCGGGCGCGAGGCCGCGGCAGAAGTGCGCAAGCAGTTGCCCGTCATCGAGAACGGGCAAATCAACGACTACCTGGCGAGCATGGGCCGTGAGCTCATCGCGCAGGCCCCGCCCGAGCTCAATCACCCCGAGTTCGAGTACCTCGTTCAAGGCCGTCAACCTCAAGGACATCAACGCTTTCGCCCTGCCTGGCGGGCCGATGTTCGTGAACCGGGGCATGGTCGAAGCGGCGACGACGCGAAGGCCAGGTGGCTGGCGTGATGGCGCACGAGCTGGCGCACGTCCTGCTGCGGCACGGCACGGCCAACGCGACCAAGGCGCAGAACGCGCAGCTCGGGGCGCTGGCCGGGGCGATCGCCGGCGCGGTGATCGGCGGGCGGGTCGGAACGGCGGTCCAGCAGGGCAGCCAGTTCGGCCTCGGTACGTGGCTGCTCAAATACAGCCGCGAATACGAGAAGCAGGCCGACCTCCTGGGCGCGCAGATGATGGCGCGGGCCGGCTACGACCCGAACGATCTGTCGCGCATGTTCGAGACGATCGAGAAGCAGGCCAAGAGTCGCGGCGGTCCGGAGTGGCTGAGCGACCACCCGAATCCGGGTAACCGGTCCCAGTACATCGCCCAGGAGGCGCGCATGCTGCAGGTCGCGCCGAACGCGAGCAACGACCGCGACTTCCAGGAGGTCAAGCAGGCCTTCGCGCAGCAGCCGGCGGCGCGCTCGATGGGCGAGCTGGCCCAGCGCAGCGGCAGCGGCGGCGGCAACGGATCGAATGGCACGATGGCTTCGACCGGCACGCCGGGACAGCCGGTACCGCCGCCTTCCGCGCGCAACCGCACCGAACGCGGCGGATCCATCTTCCAGGTCAACGTGCCCGACAACTGGCGCACCCTGTCGGCGAACAGCTTCATCCGCTACGTGCCCGTGAACGCCTACGGCCCGATGAACGGCCAGAACGTGCTGACGCACGGTGTCGAGCTCGGCGTCGCGCAGGCCGCGTCGACGGACCTCATGAGCGCGACCGACACCTTCGTCCAGGCGCTGATGCAGGGCGAGCAGACCGTCCAGCGCAGCGGCGAGCCGCGCGTCGTGACGCTCGCCGGCCGGCGCGGGCTGGCGACGCCGCTCGTCAACCGGTCGCCGCTCGGCGGCGAAGAGCGCCTGGCCATCTACACCGTCCAGCTCGCCGACGGGAACCTGTTCTACGCGCTGACCGTGGTCCCCGAACGCGACGAAGCGGCCTACGCCGACACCTTCGAGAGCATCCTGCGGTCGATCCGCCTGAACGACCGCCGCAGCAGCTAGCAGTTTCTGCCACGTTTCCGAGGCTTCCGGAACAAGCATCGGGAGGAGCATCGGGAGCAGCTCCGGGAGGTCGTGCTACGCTGCGCGCCTCCTTGGAGGTGCGTCCCATGGCCCGGCAGCCGGTCTTCCCCCAATTCCTGCTCGTCCTCGGCGCGTGCGGCCTGCTGGCCGCCGCGCTCGTCGCGCAGCAACCCGCAGCGGCACCGGCCGACACGCCGTTCCGCAACGCGGCGCTGCCGATCGAGCAGCGCGTCGACGCCATCCTGGCGGCGATGACGCTGGACGAGAAGCTCGCCTGCCTGCAGACCAGCACGGCGGTGCCGCGCCTCGGCATCCCCGACATGGGCGGCGCGGAGGGGCTGCACCAGCTCGTTCGCAAGGGCGGCTTCGGACCGGAGAAGCCGATTCCGACGACGTCGTTCGCGCTGACGCTGGGACTCGGCGCAACCTGGGATCCCGCGCTGCTGCAGCGGGCCGGCGAGGCGCAGGGCGTCGAGGCGCGCTACATCACGCAGCACCCGAAGTACCACCAGGCGGTGCTGGTCAACTGGCTGAACGTCGACCTGGCGCGCGACCCGCGCTGGGGCCGCTACGAGGAGAGCTACAGCGAGGATCCGTTCCTGACCGGCACGCTCGCCAGCGCCTACATCCGCGGCATCCAGGGCGACCATCCGACATACTGGCGCGCGGCGGCGCTGCTCAAGCACTACCTCGCCAACAGCAACGAGACGACGCGGACGCGATCCTCGTCCGACTTCGACGCGCAGCTGTTCCGCGAGTACTACTCGGTGCCGTTCCGCATGGCCATCCGGGAGGGAGGGGCGCGCTCGTTCATGGCGTCCTACAACAAGTGGAACGGCGTGCCGATGCTGCTGCACCCGACGGCGAAGACGGTGCTCGCCGGCGAGTGGGGCCTCGACGGCATCTTCTCGACCGATCTCGCGGCCGTCGGCAATCTCGTCAACCACCAGAAGCACGTCGCGACGATCGACGAGGCGCTGGCGGCGACGATCAAGGCCGGTTACGGCCAGGTGCTGTGGTTCGCGATGATGGACGGCGCCGAGCTGCGCGTGGTGCTCGATCGCATCATCGCCAACAAGCTCGTCACCGCCACCGACATCGACGCTGCATTGCGCGGCAAGTTCCGGACGCTGATCCGGCTCGGACTGCTCGATCCGCCAGCCTCCTCACCGTATGCGAAGATCGGCGCCCCGACTGATCCCGAGCCGTGGACCACGGACGCGCACAAGACCCTGGCGCGCGAGGTGGCGCGAGCCTCGGTCGTGCTGCTGAAGAACGCGGGCGGAGCGCTGCCGCTCGATCGGGCGGCGCTGAAATCGATCGCGGTGATCGGGCCGCGCGCCGATGGCGTGATGACCGATTTCTACGGCGGCCCCACGCCCTACGCCGTCTCCGTCCTCGATGGCATCAAGGCGAAGGTGGGGACCGCCGCGACCGTGACGCACGCCAGCGGGAGTGATGCGGCGGCGGCCGTGAGCGCCGCCAAGGCGTCCAGCGTCGCCGTCGTCGTGGTCGGCAACGATCCGATGTGCGGCGCGACGAACCCCATGGAGATGTTCAACACCGACGGCTCGACGAAGCCCTGCGCCGACAAGGGCATGGGCCGCGAAGGGCGCGACCGCGAATCGCTCGACCTCAGCGACGAAGCGCTGATCAAGCAGGTCTTCGCGGCGAACCCGCGGACGATCGTCGTGCTGGTCTCGAGCTTCCCTTACGCGATCACCTGGTCGCAGGCCAACGTCCCCGCGATTCTGCACATCACACACGCCGCGCAGGAGCAGGGTACGGCGATCGCGGACGTGATCTTCGGCGACTACAATCCCGGCGGCCATCTGACCACGACGTGGCCGGCGTCGCTGGAGCAGCTCCCCGCTTTCGAGTCGTACGACATCCGCAAGGGCCACACCTACCAGTACTTCAAAGGCCAGCCGCTCTATGCGTTCGGACACGGGCTGAGCTACTCGACGTTCGAGTACGCGAACCTGCGCGTGAGCGCGCCGGCGCTGGCGAAGAACGGGTCCGTGACGATCAGCGTGACCGTCAAGAACACGAGCGCGCGCGCCGGCGACGAGGTGGCGCAGCTCTACGTCGAGCACGTCGGTTCGAAAGTGTCGCGGCCTATGAAGGCCCTGAAGGGTTTCCAGCGCGTCAGCCTGAAGCCGGGCGAGAGCCGCACCATCCAGCTGCCGTTGAAGGCGGACGCGCTTGCCTTCTGGGACGACGGCACGCATGCATGGACCGTGGAACCCGGCACGGTGAAGCTTTCGATCGGCAGCTCGTCGTCGCTGATCCGATCGAGCACGACGCTGGCCGTGCAATAGGCGCTGGCCTGCCTGTCACGAGGAGCGGACAGCCCGGCTGTGGAGCACGGTCGGGCTCGGACGCCTGACCCCGCGTTTTCAGCACCTTACGCCGCGCGGCACGAACATTGGTTGTGCCTTCCGTCAGGAGGGTCACCATGTCGATTCGAACATTCTCCCGCGCGGCGTTGCTCGTTGGCGCCGTTTCCGTTGCCACGACCGCTGCCAGCGCGGGCCCGCTCGAACGGCGAGTGGTGAGGGACGTCACGCTGCCCGCGGGCACCGTGCTCCCGCTGACGCTCGACAGCTACGTCGCGTCCGACACCAGCCGAATCGAAAGTCCCGTGCGCGCGCACCTGCGCCGGGCGGTGATCGTCGACGGAATCGAGGTGCTGCCAGCCGGGACACCCGTCAGCGGCTTCGTCACCCAGGCGCGGCGGTCGGCGCGGGTGAAGGGTCGCGCCCGCGTCGCCTTCCGGTTCACGTCGATGGCCGTGGACGATGAGCGCTATCGCGTCGAGACCTCGAGCGTGGTGCGGCAGGCGCCGGCGACGAAGAAACGGGACGCGGCGACCATCGGCATCCCCGCGGGCGCGGGCGCGCTGATCGGCGGGCTCACCAAGGGCGGCAAGGGTGCGGCCGTCGGCAGCGCGGTCGGTGGCGCCGCCGGAACCGGCGTCGTGCTGGCGACACGCGGCAAGGAAGTGAGGCTGGGTCGCGGCGCGCCCGTGGCGGTCCGCCTGCTCCGACCGGTTCGGATGACGATCTAGTCGATCGTCGCCGTGCAGCACGTCGTCGGCAGCCACTCACCGCGCGAACGTGCATCGCATGATGAGCGTGCCAGACGATTCGGCGATGGCCCGGAAGCCGTGGCGCTGATAGAGCGCCACGGCCGGGTTCTCCAAGGACACGCTCAGCGAGACGGCGCGATGACGCTGCGAGGCGCGGTCCAGCAGCGCGTCGAGCAGGCACGCACCGATGCCGCGGCCGCGATGTTCGGGACGCACGGCGATCGCGAGCTCCGGCGTGGAGCGATCGACGAAGCCATAGCCGGTCTCCATGCCCGGCCAGAGCCGCAGCCAGGCGGCCCCCATGTCCGCGCCGGTCGGGTCGTCGACGGCAAGCATGCCGTCGTCGCCGTAGCGTCCCCAGTCCGCGACGTAGCAGGCGACCTCCGGGCGATACACCAGGTCCGCGGGCGTCGGCGGATCGCCTGGCCGCACGAAGATCGACAGCCGCAGGTAGTCCCACAGCAGCGGTGCATCCGCAGCCTCGAGGGCCCGAACCCGGACGCTCATCCTGCGCACATTCTGCAACATCCCGGAGGTGCTCCCGGAGGACCATCGGGAGAACCATCGGGAGGAACTTCGGGAGCGTTAGAGGTAGCCGAGGCTGGCGAGGAAGGCGTCGGCTTTCTCGAAGGTGTCAGCCATCGTCGCGGGGTCCGGGTCGAACGGGCCCATCTCCTGCGACTCGCGATCGAGCTTGCGCGTCAGGAGGTGCCCGACGCCCGGATAGACGTGCAGCTCGCAGCGGCCGCCGGCGCCCTTGACGGCGGCGCAGAATCGACCGGCAGCGCCATTCGGCGTGACGACATCCTGATCGCCGCTGAAGATGATCATCGGCGGCATGCCGGCCCGGACGTGGTCGGTCGGCGAAATGGCCGCGTTCTCGGCACGGCCGAGCAGCAGCGAACGCAGATAGCCGCTCGAGGACACCGACACGGCCGGCGACAGCAGCACCAAGGCGTCGGGCGCGGCGCTGACGCCGTCCGTCCGCACATCGTCGAAGAGCATGGCCGAGAGGCCAAGGTGTCCGCCGGCCGACCAGCCGTAGACGGCAACTTTCCGCGGATCGACGCGGAGGTCCTTTGCGTGCGTCCGGATCCAGCGGATCGCGTCGCGCGTGTCGGCCATCGCGTCGAGCGGGGTGATGGTCTTGAAATCAGACAGCCGGTACTGGATCGCGATCGCCGTCAGGCCCTTGGCCGCGTAGCGCCGCGCCCGCGCGTACGCCCACTCCGGCGATCCCGCGTTCCAGCCGCCCCCGTGGAAGAACACGAGCGCCGGCCGCGGCTCGAGATCGCGCGTCGGCGGGCCGAAGACGTGCGCCTTCAACTCCACGCCGTCGATGGTCTTGTAGGTGCGGATTGCCGGCAGGGCGTCCGGCCCCGGCGCCTGCTGGCGCGCGCGCGCCGCCGGCATCAGGCTCACGCTGATGGCCAGCGTGAAGACGGTCGCGGCGGATCGTTTCCAGAGTCGCATCGGCGTTCCTCCCTGTGAGACCGTCGATACGATACGACGACGACGCGTCGCGTTCCGGCGCGGGCGGGGGCGCCCGCGGGCCGTCAGTCCCCCGGGACTAGCGGTTGCCGCCGCGGCGCGGGCCCGACGGGCTGCCGCCCGGCCGGCGCGGGCCGAAGCTGCCGCCGCGTGCGCCGGCAGGGCCGCCGGCACCGGGTCGGCCGCCACCGCTCCCGCCGCCAGGACGCCCGCCCCCGCCAGGCTGCCCGCCTGGACGCGAGGCGCCGCGAGGGCCGCCGGCCCCGTGTCCGCCCGAGCCTGGTCCGGCTCCGGCCGACCGTGTGGTCCCGCCGGCCGGACGTCCGTGCCCACCGCCCGTGGGCCGGCCGCCGGCGCCGTGCCCCGCACGACGCTCGGCGTTGGCTTTGGCGCGGGCGCGCTCCTCCGACTTGCGCTTGCGGATCTCGGCGATGCGATCGGCGATCGGCACTTCGAAGCGCTCGGTGGCGCGCGCCGTGTAGTCGAAGTCGGGCACGGTGACGCGCGGCAGGCGCTTGCCGATGGCCTGCTCGATCGCGCGCAGGTCGGCTTCCTCGTTCGGCGCGACGAAGGTGAAGGCGTCGCCGGTCGCCTCGGCGCGCGCGGTGCGGCCGACGCGGTGGATGTAGTCCTCGGGCACGAGCGGCACGTCGAAGTTGACGACGTGGCCGAGCGCCTCGACGTCGATGCCGCGCGCCGCGATGTCGGTGGCGACGAGGACGCGGTAGCGCCCGCTCTTGAAGCCGTCGAGCGCGTCGGTGCGCTGCGCCTGCGAACGGTTGCCGTGGATGCGCGCGACGTTGATCTTCTGCTTGCCGAGCTGCTCGGCGAGCCGGTTGGCGCGATGCTTCGTGCGCGTGAAGACGAGCGCTTCCTTCATCTCGCCGCGGTTGAGCAGCGTGACGAGGAGCGACGGTCTTGAGGTCCTGCGCCACGGGATAGATCGCCTGGGTGATGCCGACCGCCGGCGTCGCCTTGCGCGCCAGGTTCAGCGTCACCGGGTTCTTCAGCATCTCGTGCGCGAGCGTGGCGATCGGCGCCGGCATCGTCGCGCTGAAGAACAGCGTCTGCTTGGGGGCCGGCAGATGCCGGAGCACCCGGCGGATGTCGGGCAGGAAGCCCATGTCGAGCATGCGATCCGCTTCGTCGAGCACCAGGAACTCGAGCCCGGCCATCTTCGCGTAGGGCATCCGGAAGTGATCGAGGAGGCGGCCGGGCGTGGCGACGATGACGTCGACGCCGCTGCGGAACGCGTGCTCCTGCGGCCCCATGCCGACCCCGCCGAAGACGGCGGCGCCGCTGAGCGGCGTGTGCACGGCCAGATCGTTGAGATCGGCGAGCACCTGGGCGGCGAGCTCACGGGTCGGCGTCAGCACCAGCGCCCGGGTCGTCCCGCGCGGCCGATCCATCAGCTGGTGGAGGATCGGCAGCAGGAACGCCGCGGTCTTGCCGCTGCCGGTGGAGGCGCAGCCCAGGATGTCGCGACCCTGGAGACCGGGCGGGATGGCGTCGTTCTGGATGGGCGTGGGCCGGGTGAACCCCAGCTCCTTGATGCCCAGCTTGAGGCTGGGGTGTAGCGCGAACTCGTTGAACGGCACGGAGATCCTTGCGTCAGGTCGACAGGCCAGCCCCGATGCGGGGCGGGTAACAGACCATGGTAGCAGGGTTCCCGCACGCTGCCGCGCGTGTCGCCAAAATCGTTCCCGCCTACGTCGAACGCTGTTCGGCGGGCTTTTCGGCCCTGGCCAGGTTGTGCGCCGTGTTGATCAGGGCGATGTGCGAGAACGCCTGGGGAAAATTGCCGACGAGACGGCCCCGTCCGGTGTCGTACTCCTCGGACAGCAGGCCCACGTCGTTGCGCAGGGCCACCAGGCGCTCGAACAGGCGCCTGGCATCGTCCATCCGGCCCGTGAGCACGTAGGCGTCCGCCAGCCAGAAGCTGCAGGCCAGGAAGACGCCCTCGCCGCCCGGCACGCCGTCGGGGCTCGTGGCCGGGTCGTAGCGCCGCAGGAAGCCGTCGACGAAGAGGCGCCGTTCGACCGCGGCAATCGTGCCCAGCACTCGCGGATCGTCCGGTGGCAGGAAGCCAACGGTCGGCAGCAGGAGCAGGCTGGCGTCGAGCTCCTGGGAGCCGTACGACTGGACGAAGCTTCCCAGCTCGCGATCGAAACCGTGCGCGCACACGTCCTCGTGAATGGCCCGACGCACGTCGCGCCAGTCATCGAGGGGCCCCTCGACGCCGATCGTCTCGATGGCCCGGATGCCGCGGTCGAAGGCGACCCAGGCCATCACCTTGGAGTGGGTGAAATGGCGCGGACCGCAGCGCACTTCCCAAAGGCCTTCGTCGGGCTGCTGCCAGACCTCGGCGAGATGCCCGAGGAGCGCGCGCTGGAAGGCCCAGTCCTCCTCGCGCAGGTCGATGCCACCCCGGCGAGCCTGGTGGAGCGCGTCCATCACCTCGCCGAATACGTCGAGCTGCAGCTGGCCGTGCGCCGCGTTGCCGATCCGCACCGGCTGGGACGCCTCGTAACCGGGGAGCCAGGCGATTTCGGCTTCGCTGAGCCGCCGCTCGCCCGCCAGGCCGTACATGATCTGCAGCTGCGCCGGCGCGCCAGCGGCGGCCCGCAGCAGCCAGTCGCGCCAGGCGCGGGCTTCGCTGTAGAACCCCGCGTTCATCAGCGCGAGCAGCGTGAGCGTCGCGTCACGCAGCCAGCAGAACCGGTAGTCCCAGTTGCGAGAGCCGCCCAGCTCCTCCGGCAGCGACGTCGTCGCGGCCGCCACCATGCCGCCTGTCGGCGCGAAGGTGAGCGCCTTCAGCGTGACGAGCGATCGCATCACCGCGTCGTTCCACGCGCCGTCGGGACGGGCGCGCGCCGCCCAGTCGGCCCAGAAGCGCTCGGTGTGCTGGAGCGACGATTCAGGATCGACGGCCCTGGGCGGCGGCCGATGCGATGAGCCGTGGGTCAACACGAACGTCACGGACTCGCCGGCGGCGACCTCGAAATCGCCAACCGTCGTGAGGTCCTCGCCGCGCAGCGCGACGGCAGTGTGCAGCGTCACCAGGTCAGGCCCGGCGATGGCGCGCATGGTGCCGTCCGGCAATCGCGTGACCCACGGCACCGTCCGCCCGTAGTCGAAGCGCAGGATCAGCTCGGTGTGCATCGCGACCCGGCCGTGCTCGCCGCGGACGATCCGGACGACGTCGGAGTTGCGGCCCCGCGGCGGCATGAAGTCCACCACGGTGACGGCGCCGCCCGCCGTCTCGATGCGCGTCTCGAGGATCAGCGTGTGGCCGCGATAGCCGCGGGTGATGCGCGCGCCGTCCTCGACCGGCGCGATCGACCAGCGTCCGTGCTGGCGATCGCCGAGCAGCGCGGCGAAGCACGCCGGCGAGTCGAAGCGCGGCCAGCACAGCCAGTCGATCGATCCGGCGCGCGAGACCAGCGCCGCGGTCTCGCAGTCGCCAATCAGCGCATAGTCCTCGAGGGGTGTGCTCACGGGATGTCGCGAAGCGTGGTCAGGCCGGCTCGTACCAGAGCACGACGTTGCCGTTCGTGAACGACCTGGTCTTCTTCAAGGCGAACGTCCGACGGTCGTCGAGGGTCTGGAACGGCGTCCGGCCCTTGCCCAGCGCGACGGCGGTGAGCACGAGCTGGTACTCGTCGATGAGCCTGGCCTCGGTGAGCTGCGACACGACGCTGCCGCTGCCGAGAATGACCAGATCCGGGCCGTCGCTGGCCTTCAACGCCTGCACCTGGGCCACCAGGTCGCCCTTGAGCACGGTGGTGTTCTGCCAGTCCGACGCGTCGAGGGTGCGCGACACCACGTATTTGCGCATCGCGTTCATGCCCTTGGCCACCTCCGGCATCATCTGCGCTGCCTGCGGCGTGGGCCAGAAGGCCTTCATCTGCTCGTAGGTGACGCGGCCGAACATGAGCGCGGCGTGGCCACCGGCGTTGCTGCTGGCGAACGCGTTCCACTCGTCGTCGCGCTTGTGCGCCCAGCTCATGTCGTTCCTGGCGTCGGTGAAGAAGCCATCGAGCGAAATGCTGGTGTAGGAGCGAAGCTTGCGCATGAGGTCCTCTCAATCGTCTGATGCAAGGGCGCGGCCGGCCATCGATGGCCGGGCTGCACCCGGGTTCTGCACCTAGACGATCACGAGGTTCGATTATCGACGCGCGCGCGGCGTGAGCGTCGTCTCGCGCTTCTCGCCGTTGCGGAGGTAGAGCACCTTGACCGGCTCGTCCGGCTTCATCAGGTCGAGCGAGTAGGTGTAGTCGTAGACGTTGGCGATCGACTGGCCGGCAATCTCGACGATGATGTCGCCCTTCTGCAGGCCGGCCTGCTCGGCCGGGCCGCCGGCGCTGACGCCGCCCAGGAGCAGGCCCTTGGTCTCGGTGGCGTAGTCGGGAATCGTGCCGGTGTAGAGGCGGATGCCGTCGCGCGCACCGCGGCCACGCGTCTGCGGCTCGACCTTGACGAACGCCGGCGGGTCGGGCGCGTCGGCGACGCGCGACACGATGGTGGTCGCGTAGCGGACGATGCGATCGATCCCGGCCGCGTCGACGCGATCGGCGGTGTCGGTCGGGCGGTGGTAGTCCTCGTGGCTGCCGGTGAAGAACGACAGCGTCGGGACGCCGGCGAGGTTGAACGACGACGAGTCGGTCGGCAGGTTGGGATCGTTCTGGACGGCGATCTTCAGCGCCGCGTCGGCGTTGGCCGATGTCGCCAGCGCCGCCCACGACGGGCTCGAGCCGGCGCCCTGCACCTGCAGCGCGTTCCCGTGCAGGCGGCCGACCATGTCGAAGTTGAAGTAGGCGGCGAGCTGATCGAGCGGCAGCGGCGGCTTGGCGGTGAACGCCGCCGAGCCGAGCAGGCCGGCTTCCTCGCCCGACCAGAGCACGAAGGCGACGTTGCGCCCGCGCGGGCCGCTCTTCAACTGCTCCGCCGCGGCCAGCACGGCGGCGACGCCGGACGCGTTGTCGTCGGCACCCGGATGCACCTGGGTTTCCTCGCCGGCGCGCGCGAGCGAGGATCCGCGACCGCCGTGGCCGAGGTGATCGTAGTGCGCGCCGAGCATCACCCACGGCTTGGCGACGCCGGAGACGGCGCGCGTGGCCGGGAGGTATCCGGCGACGTTGTGGGTCGTCGCGGTCTGGCGACTCAGCTTCGCGTTGACGGCCACGCTGCGCGCGCCCAGCGGAAAGCCGGCCACGTGCGGGTTGCCGGTGTCGAGGGCGTCCTGCGCCTCGCGCAGTTCCTTGCCGGCCAGTGCGAACAAGCCGCTGGCGACGAGCTCGCTCACGCTGACCGCGACGATGCCCGAGCCGGACGCGGCGGTATCGAACGTCAGCGGGATCACCTGGCCGCGGCCGGGAGAGTTCGGCCCCGACACGATCAGCATGGCCTTGGCGCCGGCCTGGCGGGCCGCCAGCGCCTTGTAGCGGAGCGCCGAATACCGGACCATCTGCTCGCGCTGCTCGCGCTCGACCTTCTCCGGCACGTAGCGCAGGACGAGCACGATCTTGTCCTTCACGTCGAGGCCGGCGTAGCTGTCGTAGACGAAGCCGCTGCCGTTCTCGGCGGGAACGCGCAGGCCGTAGCCGGCGAAGACGACGGGCGCCGTCACCTCACCAGACTCGGAGAAGCTGAGCGCGGCGACGGTCGACCTGTCGGACCAGCTCTCGTGCTTGTTGGCCCCGTCCACGGGCATCAGCGATACCGACGTCCCCTCGTCCTTGACCCCCGACGTGAACGTGAAGGGGACGCGGAACCCGAAGCCGCCAGGCAGTGGCCGGGCCCCGATCCGCTTCAGCTCGGCTTCGATGTAGGCGGCGGCCGCGTCCGCGCCGGGGGTTCCGGTCAGCCGGCCTTCGAGCTTCGGCGAGGCCAGGGTGTCGACGTGCGACCCGCGTCCGGGAGGCGGGCGCTGCGGCGGCCGGCTGAGCCTGGGCGAGAGCGGCGTCGGGTCGGAGCAGCAGGCCGAGAGCGACGATCAGCGCGCCGCGGCGGAGGGGATTCAGCATCTCGTCCGGAATCCTAGCATCCGGTCCGTGCCCGGGGCGCGGCCGGGGCGGAGCCCTGGGCGCAGCCCGCGGCAACTTGCAGTTGTTGCGATCGGGCGGGGCTCGTCGTAGGAGGGCGAGATCGCATAGTCTGAGCCCACAACTATGTCCCAAACCTACCGCCAGCTCGCCCTGGCGCTGGGCCTCCTGCTGGCCGTGCCCGTCGGGCGCGCGGCCGCCGAGCCCAAGCGTCCGAAGATCACCGGGATCGCCAGCTTCGCCGCCAAGGTCGAGAGCCTCGACGAGGCGCGGAAGTTCTACGGCGGGGTCGTCGGCTTCGCCGAGGCCTTCACCACCAAGGACCCGCTCGTCGAAGGCGATCTGGTCGCCTTCAAGGTCAACGACACGCAGTTCGTCGAGGTCTCGCCGACGCTGAAGGGCGACGAGGATCGGCTGATCCGCATCGGGTTCGAGACCACGGACGCGCGCGGGCTGCGCGACTACCTCGCGAGCAAGGGCGTCGAGGTGCCTGCGAAAGTCGATGCCGACGCCAACGGCAACCGCAGCTTCGTGGTCATGGATCCGGACGGCCACGCCATCCAGTTCGTCCAGTACATGAAGGGCTCGGTCCACCAGAAGGACATCGGCAAGCACCTCTCGCCGACCCGCGTCTCCGACCACATCCTGCACGTCGGCGTGCAGGTGAAGGACGTGGCCAAGGCCGACGCCTTCTACAAGGACATCCTCGGCTTCCGCCTGCAGTGGAAGGGCGGCCCGCGCGACGACGCCTTCCAGTGGATCTCGATGATGGTGCCGGACGGCTACGACTGGCTCGAGTACATGGTGCGGCCCGAGAAGCTCACGCCGCAGCAGCTCGGCGTGATGCACCACTACTGCCTCGAGACGCAGGACATCCAGAAGCTGCACCAGGACGTCGTCGCCCGCGGCTACACGCCGCAGAATCCGCCCGCGGTGCACGCCCGCGACGGCCGCTGGCTGATGCAGATGTACGACAAGAACCTGACCCGCACCGAGGTGATGGTGCGGAAGGCGGCGCAGAAGCCGTGCTGCTCGCCCAACTACGACGACCACCCGAGCGTGAAGGGCGCGCCCGAGTACGCCACGCCGCCGGACACGAAGAAGTGAGCGCGCAGGCCGGCGCGGAGCGTGGCTCCGAACCAGGCGGGCGGCTACGGGAGCTTCTTCAGCACTTCGCCGAGTTTCTTGATCTCCTCGCCGTAGAGCGCCCAGTTCCCTTCGCGCTGGGCGGCGAGGGCGCGCTCGTAGTGGGCCAGCGCCGCGGCGGCGAGCGCCTTGCGGTCGGCGTCGCCCGCCGGCCCTGGACGCTCGACCGGCGCGGGGGCGGACGTGGCCGGCGACGCGGCCGCGGCCGCGCCGGCGTCGGGCCGCGGGGCGGCGGGACCGGCGGAGCCCGGCTTGCCGAACAGGCGATCGATCGCTGCGTCCAGCGTCTCCTCCATCACGATCTCGTTCTGGTGCGCGACGATGACGCGCTTCAGCTCCGGGATCTTGCCGCCCTCGGCCCTCAGGTAGAGCGCGCGCACGTAGAGCAGCGACTCCTCGACCGGGATCACGAGCAGCGTGCCCTGGATCACCTGCGAGCCCTGCTGGCTCCACAGCGTGATCTGCGGCGAGATCACCTGATCCTGGTTGATGCGCGCCACCACCTGCCGCGGCCCGAAGATCAGCTTCTGCTTCGGGAACTTGAAGACGACAAGGTCGCCGTAGCGATCGCCGTCGCTGCGCGAGACCATCCACGCCGCCAGGTTGTCCTTCTGGCGCGGCGTGAACGGCAGCATCTGGATGTACTCGGCCTGCGTCTCGCCGGGCAGGCGCATCACCGCATAGTAGGGCTCCATGCGCTGCTCGCCGCCGGGCGTGCCGATGGCCGGCACCTCCCACTGGTCTTCCTTGTTGTAGAAGACGTCGGGGCGATCCATGTGGTAGGTCGAGAACATCGCCGCCTGGATCGCGAAGATCGTCTGCGGGTAGCGCATCCGCTGGCGCAGGCCGGCGGGCATCTTCTCGACCGGCGTCAGCAGGCTCGGGAAGGCGCGGCCGAGCGTCGCCGCGATCGGATCGCGCGGGTCGATCGCGTAGAAGGTCGTGGTGCCGTTGTAGGCGTCGACGACGACCTTGATGCTGTTGCGGATGTAATTGATGTTGCCGGCCCGCTGCGCATACGGATAGCGATCGCTGGTGGTGTAGGCGTCCTGGATCCAGAACAGCCGGCCCTGGTCGATGGCCAGATAGGGATCGGTGTCGTATTCGAGGAACGGCGCGATCAGTCGGACACGGTCGGCGATGCGGCGGTGGTAGAGAATGCGGCTCTCGCTGGTCAGATCATCGGAGAGCAGCGTCTTCATCGACCGGAAGCGCAGCGCGAACAGCAGCTTGCGCCCGAACGAGCCGACGCTGACGCCGCCCGTTCCGCTGTAGGTCGTGAAGACGTTGTCCTCGCCCTTCGGGTAATGGAATTCCTTCGTCTTCGTCTTGACGAAGACGTGGTTGTTCGACAGCTCGCCGAAGTAGAGGCTCGGCTCGGTCACCGGCAGGTCGACGGTGGACACCGGCGGCAGGTCGCGGATGAACAGCGTCGGCAGGCCTTCCCGCGTGACCTGGTTGACCGGGCCGAGCGTCAGGCCGTAGCCGTGCGTGAACGTGAAGTGCTCGTTGATCCAGTTGCGGTTCGGGAGCGAGTCGGGGTTCAGCTCGCGCGCCGACAGCATGATCTGGCGGTACTCGCCGTTGATCATGTAGCGGTCGTTGTCGACCGAGACGAAGTCGTAGTAGGTCCGGATCTCCTGGATCTGGCTGAAGGTGTCCTTCAGCGGCTGATGATCCCAGAGCGGCACGTTGCTCAGCGTCACCGCGTTGGCGTCGAGGTCGCGCCGCGTCAGCGCGGCGTCCCCCGAGAGCTCGCGCTCCTCGACACGCTGGAGCGCGAACGCATCGCGCGTGGCGGCGATGTTATGGACGATGAACGGCGCCTCGCGCGCCTGCTCGTTCGGCGCCACGACGAAGCGCTGCAGGCCGGCGGCGTAGATGGCCCCGCCGATCGACACCAGGACGCACAGCCCGAAGGCGGTCACGAGCGGCCAGATGCGCTCCTGCGTCACCTGATAGGCGGCGAGCAGCACGCCGAGCGCCGCCACCACGACCAGCACCCAGGCAGCCGGCATGTTGGCGTGGACGTCGACGTAGGTCGCGCCGGTGATCAGCCCCGACGGCGCGGTCAGCATCTCGGGGATGGCCAGCCACGCGCCGGCCGCGATGATCGCCAGCCAGCAGGCCGCGAGAACGGCCGCGTGCGTCGAGGCGGGCGGCCGCAGATGGATGCCGCGGTGGGTGCTCAGGCGCAGGAAGCCGGCGCCGAGATAGACCAGCCCGACACCGATGGTCGTGAGCGCGAGGAGGAGGATGGCCAGCGAGTGCAGCCGGCGCCAGAACGGCAGCTGGAACACGTAGAAACCGACGTCGTAGCCGAGCACCGGATCGGCCTTGCCGAAGGGCGCGGCGTTCAGGTAGATGAGCCACGTCTCCCACTGCGCCGCGGCAATCGACGCCACCAGCACCGCGCCGGCCGCCGAGACGAGCGTCACGACCGGGCGCAGGCGGGCCGGATCGACGACGATGGCGCGGGGCCCCTCGGGCGTCATCATGACGATCTCGCGCCGCGTCAGCACGCGGAACGCCAGCCGCAGGTTGAGCGTCAGGACGCCGAACGCGACGACGAACGTGGTCAGCCACAGCGTCGACTGCGTGGCCAGGCTGCGCGCGTAGACCCCCTGATAGCCGACCTCGCCGAACCACAGCCAGTCGGCGTAGAACTGCACCCCCGACGGCAGCAGGAAGAACACCGCGACGAGCAGGACGAGCAGCGTGAGACGGCGGGATGTCATGTGGGGGCCTGCGGCGATTGTATGCGCCTTACGTCAAGGCGCGGGTCATGGCCGCGAGCTTCACGACGGTGTTCAGGTTGCGGCCGGTCCCCGCCTTCTTCAGCGCCGGGACCTTCAGCTTCGAGACGCCCATCCCGGCCGGGTAGTGGATGAACAGCTCGCGGCCGCGGATCGCCAGGCGCTCTCCGCCGGGCGCGACGACGCCGGCGAGGTCCGCCTTGGTCAGCGGTTCGTCGAAAAAGGTGATCAGCAGCCGGTTCGGCGGCGCCTCGGGAAACGGATTGGCGGCGATCGTCGCCTCGAGCTCGTCGACCGTCCGCACCATCACGGGGACCGGCTTGCCCATGTGGCGCTCGAGCGTCTTCTCGAGCACGGCCTTCACCGCCCTTTCGTTCTTCGCGCTGGTGAAGACGACGTTGCCGCTCTGGATGTAGGTCCTGACGTCGCACAGCCCTTCGCGCTCGCACAGGCGCGTGAGGTCGGTCATCAGGAGCTTGCTGGTTCCGCCGAGGTTCACGGCGCGGAGCAGGGCGGCGTAGGCGGTGGCGGCGGGCATCGGCCCCGCAGTGTAGCAGCCGCGCCTGCGCCTGGATCTAGGGCTTGGTCGGGCCTTCGAACGTGACCTTCGTGTCGACCGACCACTTCTTGTAGTCCATGTAGTCGGTGCGGACGTCGAAGACGAACGGCCGGAACATCAGCGTGCGGCCCTTGGCCGAGATGTGCGACCAGGCCGGCAGCCACGCCTCGTCGTTGACGCGCCGGCGGGCGAACTCGAGGCGGGCGCCCTCGTGCACCCGGCCGACGACGCCGTAGCCGACCGAGATGTCGTCGAACGCGGCCAGGTCGAGCTTGACGATCTGGCCATCCGCCTCGACGACCCACAGCTTGCCGGCGAACTTCGTCATGTAGCCGCCTTCGCGCGTGCGCGGCGAGACGTTCTGGCGCGGCCGGATCCACAGCACCACGACACTGTGACCCTCGAAGGTGTCGCGGCCGATGACGGTGGCCTCGAAGACTGCGAAGGCGTCGTTGACAATCGCGTCGCGCTCGCGCCGCTCCCGCGCCTCCTTGGCGAGCCGCGCGTTCCGTGCGGCCGGCGTTTCCGTCTTGTCGCGCTCGTACTCGGCCAGCACGTTGCGGCGATGCTCCTCGTCGCGGCGGGCGAGGTCGGCCGGCGGCAGCGGCTTGCCGTCGACCTCGACCAGGCGCTTGTAGGTGCGCCCCGGCTGGTTGGACGGATACACCTCGAAGGTGCGCATCGGCCCGACACTGACCTTGCCCAGGCCCGTGATCTTCACGTCGCGCCGCCGCTCGAGGTAGGTGTAGGCCTGCTGCAGGTCGTCGTCGAAGCGGATCGCACCTCGCATCTTGCGGATGAATTCGTGCGTCGCCGGCAGCGGGGTATTGGTGGGGACAGCGGCCGGCGCCGGGGCCGGCGCGGCAGCGGGCGCGGCGGCAGGAGCGGGCGCGTGGCCGGCCGGCGGCGCCTGCCTGGCCTGCGGCGCGGCGCGCGCCCCGATGCTGGCGGACACCATCACCGCCGAGACGATCACCCCGCGCCACCCAGGACCCATGGAGCCATTGTGGCGCGCCCGCTGCCTCTCGCAAAGCTCGAGCGGGAGGACCCCTCCGTCGGGCTCCGGTCAGAACCCCAGCTGGAGCCGGGCGACGTCCGACATCAGCTCCGCCGTCCACGGCGGCTCCCAGACGATCTCGACGTGGACGTCCTGGACGCCGGGTACGGCCCGGATGCGCGACTGCACGTCCGCCGGGAGCTGCTGCGCCGAGGGACACATCGGGCTGGTCAGCGTCATGGTCACGTGGACCACGGCGTCGGCGTCGATGACGATGTCGTAGATCAGCCCGAGCTCGTAGACGTTGACCGGGATCTCGGGATCGAAGACGGCGCTGATCGCGTCGACCACGTCGGGCTTGAGCGCCAGCGTGCGATCGGGATCGGCCTCGGGCGGCATATCCGTTTCTGCGATCCATGTCGGGAGTGACTCCCGACGTGGCTTACTCGGTCGAGACCGTGCGGCCCGGCTTCTCGAGGGCGGCGCGGAGGGCATGCCAGGCGAGCGAGGCGCACTTCACGCGCGACGGGAACTCGCGGACGCCGGCGAAGGCCTCGAGCTTCTCGACCAGGTCGTCGCCTTCCGGCATCGACGCGTGCTCGTCGGTCACCAGCCGCTGGAACGCGCTGGCGACGTGCTCGATCTCGGCGCGCGTCCGGCCCTTCAGGCAGTCGGTCATCATCGAGGCGGACGCCTGCGAGATGGCGCAGCCGGAGCCGATGAAGCTGACGTCCTGCAGCACGTCGCCGTCCATCTTCACGAACACCGAGACGCGGTCGCCGCACAGCGGGTTGTGGCCGGACGCCTGCGCCGACGCCTCGGCCATCTCGCGCCGGTTCCGCGGCTTGCGGTGGTGGTCGAGGATGACGTCCTGGTAGAGCTCGCGGAGTGAATCCATCAGCCGAACAACTTCCGGACGTCGTGCAGCGGCGGAATCGCCGCGTCGATGTCGGCGCGCGTGTTGTAGAGGCCGAACGAGATGCGCGCGGTGGCCGGGATGCCGTAGCGATCCATCACCGGCTGGGCGCAGTGCTGGCCGGTGCGGATGGCGACGCCGTCCTGATCGAGCACGGTGCCGATGTCGTGCGGATGGATGCCGTCCATCACGAACGACAGCACGCCCGACTTGCGCGCGGCGGTGCCGATGATGCGCAGCCCGGGGATCTCGGCCAGGCGCGCGGTGCCGTACTCGAGCAGATCGTGCTCGTGCGCGGCGATCTCGGCGAGGTCGAAGCGGCGCAGGAAGTCGACCGCGGCGCCGAAGCCGACCACGCCGGCGATGTTCGGCGTGCCCGCCTCGAACTTGTGCGGCACCGGCGTTCTAGGTGCTCTCCTCGAACGTCACCGTCGCAATCATGTCGCCGCCGCCCTGCCACGGCGGCATCTCGTCGAGCAGCGCGCGCTTGCCGTAGAGCGCGCCGATGCCGGTCGGGCCGTACATCTTGTGCGACGAGAAGGCGAAGAAGTCGCAGCCGAGCGCCTGCACGTCGACGGGCATGTGCGCCGCCGCCTGGGCGCCGTCGACGAGGACGGGGATGCCGCGATCGTGCGCCAGCTCGACGATCTCCCGCACCGGCAGTGACGGTGCCGAGCGCGTTCGAGACGTGGATGACCGACACGAGCTTCGTGCGCGCCCGTCAGGAGCCGCTCGAACTCCGTCGATGCTCGAGCATCGCCGCTGTCGGTCGATCGGCACGACGTGCAGCTCGGCGCCGGTGACTGCTGCGCGACCAGCTGCCACGGCACGATGTTCGAGTGGTGCTCCATCCAGGTGACGAGGATCTCGTCGCCGGGCTTCAGGCGCGGCCGCGCGAAGCTCTGCGCGACCAGGTTGAGGCCGTCGGTGCAGCCCTTGCGTGAGGACGATCTCGGCCGGTCTCACGCGCATTGATGAAGCGCGCGATCTTCGCGCGCGCGCCTTCGTAGGCTGCCGTCGCGCGCTCGCTGAGCAGGTGCGTCGCGCGGTGGATGTTGGCGTTCTCGGTGCCGGTAGTAGTCGTCCAGCGCCTCGAGGACCGAGCTGCGGCTTCTGCGTGGTGTTGGCGTTGTCGAGATACACCAGCGGCTTGCCGTGGACTGCTGCTCCTCGAGGATCGGGAACTCGCGCCGGACGGCAGCTCGGCGTCGAACTTCACGTCGAGACCGGAGCGCTGCGCGCCAGTCAGGGCTCATGCGGCGTCTCGCCTCAGTCGATCGGCAGCCGCTCGAGCAGCATCCGCTCGAGGTGCGTGCGCAGCGGCCTCGACTTCGATGCGCTCGACGATGTCGGCTGGCGAAGGCGTGAAGCAGGATCGCGCGGGCGTGCTCCTCGCCGATGCCGCGCGCGCGCAGGTAGAACATCTGCGCCTCGGCGCAGCTGGCCGATCGTCGCGCCGTGCGTGCACTTCACGTCGTCGGCGAAGATCTCGAGCTGCGGCTTGGTGTCGATGGTCGCGTCGTCGGAGAGCAGCAGCACCTGGTTGGTCTGCTTGGCGTCGGTCTTCTGCGCGTCCTCGCGCACGAAGATCTTGCCGTTGAACACGCCGCGGCCGCGGCCGTCGAGGATGCCCTTGTAGAGCTCGTGGCTCTCGCAGTGCGGCTTGGCGTGATCGATCGTCGTGTGGTTGTCGACGAGCCGATCGCCGTCGACGAGGTACAGGCCGTTCAGCGTGCACTCGATGCCCTCGGCGTCGAGCACGGCGTTGACGTCGTTGCGGACGATGGCGCCGCCGAGCGACAGGCTCTGCGAGGCGAACACCGCGGCCCGCGCCAGATGGAGGTGCGTGCTCGAGACGTGGTGCGCGGCGTGCTCTCGCGCTGGACGCGGCAGTGCTCGATGCGCGATTCGTCGGCGCCGATGAACTCGGTGATCGCGTTCGTGAAGTACTCCTGGCCCGCCTCTCCCGTGTAGCACTCGACGATGCGCACCTGCGCGTGGTGCCCGACGCGGATCAGGTTCGCGGACGCTGGCCCCGAACGGCACCGGCGCGCTCGAGAGGAACAGCAGGTGAATCGGCTCGTCGACCACGACCTCGGGATCGACCACGAGGATGGCGCCGTCGCCGGCGAGCGCGGTGTTGAGCGGCGTGAAGCCCTGCATGGGGAACCTGATCGTGCAGGTCCCACAGCGACTCGACGAGCGCGCGGGTCGGCGCCGATCGAGGACGGCGAGGCTGGTGACGCCGGACGCCGGCCGGGATGCCGTCGATCGACGACAGCTCCGGCGCGAAGCGGCCGTTGACGAAGACGATCTCGTGCGCGTCGAGGCCGGGCACCGTGGCCTCCGCGCGCAGCGCGTCGAGGCTGGCGCGGGCCGGCGGCACGTCGGCCGCCGGGTAGACCCTCGGTCGCCAGGGGCGCGACGTTGGTGAACCGGAAGTCCTCGTCGCGCGTGGTCGGGAACCCCTCGGCCAGCAGCTGGTGGGCCGCGGCGACGCGCCGCGACGTCAGCCAGGCGGGCTCGGCGGCGCGGCCGCGCGCCGCCTCGACACGGGCGTAGTAGGCCTCGCGCGCGTCGCTCGACGTGGTCTGGGTGGCGGTGATGCTCATGCCCGGGCCACCGCCTCCTGTTCGAGCCAGCCGTAGCCCTTCGCCTCGAGCTCGAGCGCGAGCTCCTTGCCGCCGGCCTTGACGATGCGGCCCTCGGAGAGCACGTGCACGAAGTCGGGGACGATGTAGTTCAGCAGCCGCTGGTAGTGCGTGACGACGATCGATCGCGCGATCGGGGCTGCGCAGCGCGTTGACGCCTTCGGCGACGACCTTCAGCGCGTCGATGTCGAGGCCCGAGTCGGTCTCGTCGAGCATGCGCGAGCGTCGGCTCGAGCACCGCCATCTGGAAGATCTCGTTGCGCTTCTTCTCGCCGCCCGAGAAGCCCTCGTTGACCGACCGGCTCAGGAACGTCGGGTCCATCTTCAGCAGCTTCATCTTCTCCTTGACGAGCTTCATGAACTCGATGGCGTCGAGCGTCCGACTCGCCGCGGTGCTTGCGCATGGCGTTCAGCGCCGCCTTCAGGAAGTAGCTGTTGTTGACGCCGGGGATCTCGACCGGGTACTGGAACGCGAGGAAGACGCCTTCGCGGGCGCGCTCCTCGGGATCGAGATCGAGCAGGTCCTTGCCCTCGAACAGCGACCTCGCCGCCGGTGACCTCGTAGCCGCCCTTGCCGGCGAGCACGCTGCGCGAGCGTGCTCTTGCCGGAGCCGTTCGGCCCCATGATCGCGTGCACTTCGCCGGTGCCGACGGTGAGGTTGATGCCCTTGAGGATGGGCTTGTCTTCGACGCGCGCCTGGAGGTTGGTGATCTGTAGCATGACGGTGTGCGATTGACGGACTAACCCACGGACCCTTCGAGGCTGACGCCGAGCAGCTTCTGCGCTTCGACGGCGAACTCCATCGGCAGCTCGCGGAACACTTCCTTGCAGAAGCCGTTGACGATCATGTTGACGGCGTCCTCGGTGGCCATCCCGCGCTGGCGCAGGTAGAAGATCTGGTCTTCGCCGATCTTCGACGTCGACGCCTCGTGCTCGACCGTCGACGAGGTGTTCTTCACCTCGATGTACGGGAACGTGTGCGCGCCGCAGCGGTCGCCGATCAGCAGCGAATCGCACTGCGAGTAGTTGCGCGAGCCGCTCGGCGCCCTTGGCGATCTTCACCAGGCCGCGATAGGTGTTCTGGCCGACGCCCGCCGAGATGCCCTTGGAGACGATGGTGCTCCGCGTGTTCTTGCCGAGGTGCAGCATCTTGGTGCCGGTGTCGGCCTGCTGCTGGTTGTTGGCCACCGCGACCGAGTAGAACTCGCCGACCGAGTTGTCGCCCTGCAGGATGCAGCTCGGATACTTCCAGGTGATGGCCGAGCCCGTCTCGACCTGCGTCCACGTGATCTTGGCGTTGGTCATCGCCTTGCCGCGCTTGGTGACGAAGTTGTAGATGCCGCCCTTGCCGTCCTTGTCGCCGGGGTACCAGTTCTGGACGGTCGAGTACTTGATGGTGGCGCCGTCGAGCGCGACCAGCTCGACGACCGCGGCGTGCAGCTGGTGCTCGTCGCGCATCGGCGCCGTGCAGCCTTCGAGGTAGCTGACGTAGGCGCCCTCGTCGGCGATGATCAGCGTGCGCTCGAACTGGCCGGTGCCCTTGGCGTTGATGCGGAAGTAGGTCGACAGCTCCATCGGGCAGCGCACGCCCTTCGGCACGTAGACGAACGAGCCGTCGCTGAACACCGCCGAGTTGAGCGCGGCGTAGAAGTTGTCGGTGTGCGGCACGACCGAGCCGACGTACTTGCGCACCAGCTCGGGGTGGTTCTCGCACCGCCTCCGAGAACGAGCAGAAGATGATGCCGAGCTCGCCGAGCTTCTTCTTGAAGGTGGTGGCGACCGAGACGCGAGTCGAACACGGCGTCGACGGCGACGCCGGCGAGCACCTTCTGCTCGCTCGAGCGGGATGCCCAGCTTGTCGAACGTCTTGCGGATTTCGGGATCGACCTCGTCGAGGCTGGCCAGCTTCTTCTTGGTTCTTCGGCGCCGAGTAGTAGCTGATGTCCTGGAAGTCGACCGGCGGGTAGTGGACGTTGGGCCAGGTCGGCTCCGTCATCTCCTGCCACGCCCTGAAGGCCTTCAGACGCCACTCGAGCATCCACTCGGGTTCGTGCTTCTTCAGCGAGATGGCCCGCACGACGTCGTCGTTCAGCCCCGGCGGGAACGTGTCCGCGTCGATCAGGGTCTCGAACCCGTACTTGTATTCCTGGGTGGCTAGCTGCTCGATGGTATCGGTGGCCGTGCTCATGGTTCCCCCTCGGATTGGCCTCGACGGGCCCCATTCCGGGTCAGCGCAAAACGCTCAAGCACACCAATATACGACCATTGCGGTCGGTTTTGCAACGAGGTCAGTCGCGGCGGCGATCGGAAACCGATCCCAGAGCCTCGTGCAGACGGTCGCGTAAGGTCACCAGAGAGAACGGTTTATGGAGGAAGGTGGCGGGCTGGCCGCCGTCGCGGCCGACTGGAGTGTCCTGCTCGTTGTAGCCGCTCATGATGAGGACCGGGACGTCCAGCCGGATCTGACGGATCGCCTGCAGCGCCTCCGAGCCGCTCATGATCGGCATGGTCAGGTCGAGCAGGACCAGGTCGAACCGGTGCGGGTCGGCGGCGAAGGCCTGCACGGCTTCGCGGCCGTCCTGGACGGCGACCACCTCGAACCCGATCTGGCGCAGCATCGTCTCCGCCACGTCCCGGACCAGATCCTCGTCGTCGGCAACCAGGACGACACCCGTGCTGCGCCAGGTGTCGGTCGAAGGCGCCAGCCGGCTGAGCGGGTCGGCGGGCTGGGTGATGGCCGGCAGCGCCACCGAGAACGTCGAGCCGAGCTGTGGCGCGCTCTCGACGCGAACGCCTCCACGATGGCCGCGCACGATCCCGTGGACGACCGCCAGGCCGAGGCCGCGGCCGGTGAACTTGGTCGTGTAGAAGGGCTCGAACACCCGGGCCTGCATCTCCGGCGTCATGCCGCACCCGCTGTCGCTGATCTCGAGGACGAGGTAGTCCGACCCGCTCTCGGCCTCGATCGGCGGGACCAGCTCGCTGAGCAAGCCCGCGTCCGATCCGACGACGAACAGGCGGATCTCGATGGTGCCGGTGCCCGCGATCGCGTCGGACGCGTTGGTGACGAGGTTGAGCACCACCTGCCGCATCTGCGTCGGGTCGCCGTACATCGCCGGCAGCCCGGCCCCGACGTCCACGCGCAGCGACACGCCTTTGGCCACCGAGAGCTTCAGCAGCGGCAGCATGTCGGTGATCAGCGCCCCCAGGTCGAGGCGCTGCTCGTGGAAGCGCCCCTTGCCGGCGTAGGCCAGCATCTGCTGGCAGAGGTCGGCCGCGCGCATTGCCGAGGTCTCGATGCCGTCCAGGTGCGAGGAAGTGGCATCCGGGTTGTCGAGCTGGAGGCGCGCCAGGCTGATGTTGCCCAGGACGCCGGTGAGCAGGTTGTTGAAGTCGTGCGCGATGCCGCCGGCCAGCACCCCGAGACTCTCCAGCTTCTGTGTCTCCTGCAGCTGCTGATCGATGATGCGCCGCGCCTCCTCGGCTTCGCGGGTCGTGGTCACGTCCCGGGTCACGCCAACCAGCCCGACGACGCCGCCGCCGGGCTCGGAGACCGGCACCTTGCTGGTGACGAGCCGGATCCGCTCGATGCCGAGCTGGATTTCCTGCTCGCGATCGAGGACGGGTGTCCCGCTCTCGATGACCTCGCGGTCCTCGTCGGCCTCGCGCCGCGCCCAGTCGCCGGGCGCCATGTCGATGACGGTTCGGTGCGCGAGCTCCTCGCTGGTACCCAGGCCCAGCTGGCGGCGGTGCGCCGCGTTGGCCAGGCGATAGCGGCCGGCGGTGTCCTTCACGAACACGCCGTCGGGCAGGTGGTCGACCAGCGTCCGCAGCAGGTTGCGCTCGGACGCCAGCGTCCGGGTCCGCTCGGTCACCAGGCGCTCGAGGTCGGCGCGCAGCTGCTCGAACCCGATCACGGTCCGGACGCGGACGATGTGCACGAGCAGCGACAGGACCGACGCCGACACGAGCGCGAAGAGGAAGCGCCCCCACGGGTCGAACGGCGGGTGCTCGATCGCGACCAGGGCCCAGCCCGCCAGGGTGACGACCAGGCAGGCGAGCAGCCATCGCGTCGAGAGCAGGAGAAAGCCCGCCCCGACCATGAACAGCAGCAGGTTCGTCGTGTCGCGCGGTTCGCCAACCAGGTGCAGGTGCACCAGGGCGTTGATCAGGACGAGGGCCGCGACGATGACCGCATAGATCTCCGGGCGCCCGCCCGGGAGGCGTCCGGCGTGCAACAGCCCGTAGAGCACGAGGAAGATCACCGACGAGGATCCGGCGAGGACCATCATCGGCATCGCCGCGGCGGCCGGGAGCACCAGCGGGTGGGCGATCGCGAACAGGCAGAAGAGGACGGTGAGGGAGACGAGGACGGGCCGTAGGGACGCGTACACCGCGCGGTCGAGGGCGCGCGCGAGATGGTCCGATGCGGGCGAGCGTTCGGAGGTCATGCGCGGGGTGCGCGGATGAGCCCGGGAACCCGGAGAACGGTCCCAGTCTACCTGTGTTGGCGGCCTTTCCCGTCGGGAACCGGATGCCGGCTGCCGTAAACTGGTGCGCCTATGGCTTCGCCACCGGCCGCCGGCACCCCCACCGTCGGCGTGATCATGGGCAGCCGATCGGACTGGGAGACGATGAAGGCGGCCGCCGACGTCCTCGCCCAGTTCGGCGTGGCGCACGAATGCCGCGTCGTGTCGGCGCACCGGACGCCGGCCTGGATGGTCGAGTACGCCCGCGAGGCCGAGGCCCGCAACCTCCAGGTCATCATCGCGGGGGCCGGCGGCGCGGCCCATCTGCCCGGGATGGTCGCCTCCCTGACGACGGTGCCGGTCATCGGCGTCCCGGTCCAGAGCAAGGCGCTGTCCGGCCTCGACTCGCTGCTTTCCATCGTCCAGATGCCCGGCGGCGTGCCCGTGGCGACCATGGCCATCGGGCCGGCCGGCGCCACCAACGCCGGCCTCTTCGCCGTCAGCCTGCTGGCGACCCGCGACCCGGCGCTCCGCGCCCGGCTCCAGGCGTGGCGTGACGCCCGGGCGCAGGCCGTCCGCGAGGAGACCCTGGAGTGACGAGCGGCGGGCGCCCGATTCTTCCGGGAGCGGTCATCGGCGTGCTCGGCTCCGGCCAGCTCGGACGGATGCTCGCGCTCGCCGCGGGCCGGCTCGGCTACCGCGTGCACACGTATTCGCCGGAGGGCGATTCGCCCACCGGGCACGTCGCCGATGCCGAGATCGTCGGCGACTACGACGACCTCGATGCGCTGCGGCGGTTCGCGGACGGCGTCGACGCCGTCACCTTCGAGTTCGAGAACGTGCCGTCGGCCAGCGTGGCGGCGATCGCCGAGCGGGCGCTGGTCAGGCCGGCCGGCTCGGTGCTGCACACCACCCAGCACCGCGGCCGCGAGAAAGGGTTCCTGTCGCGGGCGGGCCTGCCGGTGGCGCCCTTCGCGCTCGTCGACGGCCTCGACGATCTCAGCGCGGCGCTGGCCCGGCTCGGCCTCCCCGCCATCCTCAAGACAGCGAGCTTCGGCTACGACGGGAAAGGCCAGGCGCGCATCGATCGGGCCGAGGACGCCCTCGCCGCCTGGGATCGCCTCGGACGCCAGCCGGCGGTCCTCGAGGCGTTCGTCGACTTCGAGCGCGAGTTGTCGGTGGTGGCGGCGCGTGGCGTCGACGGGCGCATCGCGCACTACGGCGTCATCGAGAACGCGCACGCCCGGCACATCCTCGACGTCTCGGTCGCGCCGGCGCGGGTGCCGCCGCAGGTCGAGCGCGACGCACTGGCCATCGCGCACGCGACGCTCGAGGCGCTCGACGTCGTCGGTGTCCTGTGCGTCGAGCTGTTCCTCACCCGCGACGGCCGCGTCCTCGTCAACGAGCTGGCGCCGCGCACCCACAACTCCGGCCACCTGACGATCGACGCCTGCGCGACGAGCCAGTTCGAGCAGCAGCTGCGCGCGGTGTGCGGCCTGCCGCTGGGCGCGACCGACCTGGTGCGGCCGGCGGCGATGGCCAACCTCCTTGGCGACCTGTGGCAGGACGGCGAGCCGCGCTGGGCCGACGCCCTGGCGCGTCCCGGCATCCGGCTCCACCTCTACGGCAAGCGGCAGGCCAAGCCCGGGCGCAAGATGGGTCACCTCACGGCACTGGCGGACACCCCGGACGACGCCGGCGCGCTCGTCCGCCAGGCCCGGGCGGCGCTTACCGGCAGCCATGTCCGGGCCTGACGCCGCGGGTCCGGACGGCGGGCCGGAGCCGGCGCAGGCACGCCTGACCATTCACCGCACGGCCGCCTGGGATGAGCAGTCGCGCCAGATCCTGTGTTCCATCGACGGCGCGTACGTCGGTCAGCTGCTGTTCGGCCAGACCCTGACTCGCGACATCCCCGCCGGCAGCCATACCCTGAAGGCCAACAACACGCTGGTCTGGAAGACCGTGCCGTTCGACGCAGCCGCCGGCGAGCACGTGCAGTTCACCGTGTGGAACGAGCAGATGGGCGGGTTGTTCGCCCGCCTCCTGTTCATCTTCGTGGGCGCCGCCGCGTTGAAGCTGGGAATCACGCCGGGTCCGCCCCAGGCCCGTCCCGGCGCGTGACTTAGTTGGCGCGCGGGCGGCGCGGCGCCGGGCCGCTTGACCGGACCCGCGGTTTGCCCGACACTGAAGGGGTCATGACGTTCGCGGCCATCACCTGCGCTTGTTGTCGGGCCATCCAAGCCCCCACGGTCCTGGTGATGTCGCGCGAGGGTCACGGAATGGTCTAGACACCGACCACCGCGACGACGAATCCAAGGCCCGGGGGCGTAATGCTCCCGGGCCTTTTTGTTTTTCGGCTGACCGACCGCACCGACATGTCGCGCATGAGCGCCACCGATCGCCCCGACTCCCCCGCGCCCGGCGCGGCCCGCGACGCCGTCCCGGCTGCCGCTGGACCGCTCGAGGGCGCGGTGTGGTCGCTGATCGGCAACACGCCGCTCGCCCGGCTTCGCCGCATCGAGCCCCACCCCGGGGTCGAAATCCACGCCAAGCTCGAGTCGCGCAACCCGGGCGGCTCGGTGAAGGATCGCGCTGCCGCCTCGATGATCCGCGAGGGCCTGCGCAGCGGCGCGCTGGTGCCGGGCAAGACGCTGCTCGACGCCTCGTCGGGCAACACCGGCATCGCCCTGGCGATGCTGGGCGCTGCCCTGGGCTACACGGTCAAGCTGTGCGTGCCGTCGAACGTCTCGAGCGAGCGCAAGCGGCTGCTCGACATCTACGGCGCCGACGTCGTGTGGACCAACCCGCTCGAAGGATCGGACGGCGCCATCCGGGAGGCGCGGCGGCTGTTCGCGCTCGAGCCCGCGCGCTACTTCTACTCCGATCAGTACAGCAACGAGGCCAACTGGCGGGCGCATTACGACACGACCGCCGTCGAGATCCTGGCCCAGACCAGCCGGCGCATCACGCACTTCGTCGCCGGCCTCGGCACCAGCGGCACGTTCATGGGCACCGGCCGGCGGCTGAAGCAGGAGAAGCCCACGGTGCAGCTGATCTCGGTGCAGCCGGACGGGCCGTTCCACGGCCTCGAAGGCCTGAAGCACATGGATTCCGCGATCGTCCCGCCGATCTACGACGCAGGGCTCGCCGACGAGGCGATCGCCGTGGACACCGACGAGGCGTGGGCGATGGTGCGGCGGCTGGCGCGTGAGGAAGGCGTGTTCGTCGGCGTGTCCGGCGCCGCCGCGCTCGTCGCCACGCTGCGCGCCGCCGGCAACGTCGAGCGCGGCGTGTTCGTCACGATCATCCCCGACGGCGGCGAGCGCTACCTGTCGGAGCGGCAGATGGAGCGGGCATGACCGTCGCCGACGTCGCCCTGTCCGCCGAGGCGCGGACGATGATCGAGCATCACGCCGCCGAGACCTATCCGCACGAGTGCTGCGGCGGCCTCTACGGCGAGGTCACGGACGGCGCCTTCACCGTCGTCGAGGCGGTGGCCTTCCCCAACACGACGTCCGAAGGACCGCGGCGCCGGTTCCTGATCCAGCCGAGCGACTACAGGGCCGCCGAGGCGCACGCCCGCGTCACGCAGGCGGGCGTTGATCGGCTTCTACCACTCACACCCCGATCACCCGGCGCAGCCGTCGCAGTACGACCTCGATCACGCCTGGCCGAACATGCTCTACACGATCACCTCGGTGCGCGAGGGACGCGTGGAGGTCACGACGGCCTGGCAGCTGCGCGAGGATCGCTCGCAGTTCGACGAGCGCTCGCTCTCGTAGTTTGCGGCGCTCCTCACGCGTCCGCGTCGAGGGCTCGGAACTTCGCGTTGTCGGGGACGTCGAGGCCGAACACGCCGCGCAGCACCGGCACGATCTCCTCGCGGCGCAGCGTCCGCACGAAGCTGGCGTCGCGCGAATCCTCGGTCAAGGTGTAGTTGCGCAGCGTGTAGCGCGCCTCGGGCGTGGCGCGCTGCGCCGTCATCGTCTGCACGAAGCCGCTCTCCGGCCACGTGCAGGTGTACCAGTTGGCCATCTCGAAGTCGACGTCGCCTGGCTCGCCGGGCTCGATCGCGTAGAGATCCTGCCAGCCGCCGTCGCGCTGCCACTGCAGCACCAGCAGCGATCCCTCCGGCGCCATGCGGTAGACCCACGCGTGCTGGCGGCTCTCCTCGCCGCTGAGCGGCACGGGTTGGAGCGGCGTGTAGGCGCCAAACCCGACGTCGCACAAATAGTCCGCGCCATCGATGGTGGCGACCAGCGTCATGTGCGTGCGGGCGCGGCGGCTGGTCGCGCCGCTGCGGACGCGCGCCTCGCGCGCCGTCACGGCCATGCCGCGGGCGCGCAGCACTTCGCGGAACAGGGTGTTCTGCTCGAAGCAGTAGCCGCCGCGCGCCGATCCCAGCAGCTTGGCGCAGACGCTGGCCACGTCGATGCGGATGGTGCGGCGCCACTGCACGTCGAGGTTCTCGAAGGCGATGGCGCCGACGTGGGCCTGGTGCAGCCGCTGCAGCGCCGGCAGGTCGATCACGTCGGGGACGGCGGCCCCAATACGCGCCGCATAGGCGGCCAGATCCAGATCGGACACGCCGCGCGGCTCAGAACATGCCGAGCGTGAGCTTGGCGGTCTCGGACATCATGTCCTTCGTCCACGGCGGCTCCCACACGACTTCGACCGTGCAGTCGCTGACGCCCTCGACGGCCTTGACCTTGTAGCGGACCTCGCTCGGCAGCTGCTGCGCCGACGGGCACGCCGGGCTGGTCAGCGTCATGTCGACGTGGACGCGGCTCTCGGCATCGGCCTCGATCTTGTAGATCAGCCCGAGCTCGTAGATGTTCACCGGGATCTCCGGATCGAACACGGTGCTGATGGCCTCGACAATCGGCTCCCTGAGCGCTTCGGTGCGCTCGGCGTCGACCGGTCCGAGGGCCGGGGCCATCGCCGCGGTGGGTGACGGCGCCACCAGGGCGTCGACGTTGAGATCGGGCGGAGGCGGAACAGGCGCAATCGGATCGGTGGCCGCCGCGGATGCCGCTGCGGGCGACACCGCCGCCGCGGTCGGCGACCCGACCGGCATCTCGGCCTCCGGCGTCGAGCGTCCGGTCAGCTTGTTCAGAATCGAAAACATCGGACTCAATCCTTCTTGCGTTTCGCGACGAGCTCCTCGGTGGCGAAATCGCCGACCTTGCGGGTGAACTTGATCTCGTCGCCGGCGATCGTGCCGGTGTAGGTGATCGGCACGTCCTGGCCCTGAAAGTTCAGGGGTTCCGTGAAAGCGATCTGATCGCCCTTCACCGTGCCGCCGGTGAGCGTCACGGTCGATTTCTCGCCCATCCGCTCCGCGGCCGCTTCGCCGGTCAGCTTCTCGCCGTCCACCTTGAAGGTGAACACGTACTTCTGCACGCCGATCTGCGTGTCGAACTCCGCCGTCCACGTGCCCGTGACGTCCGCCGCCAGCGCGGCGACGGCGGTGCCCAGGACGAGAGCGAACGCCAGGATCAGTTGTCGGATGCGCATGGGGTCTCCTTCGCCAGTCTGCCACGAACCGGCGGCAGCCGCCTCAGGCCTGCCAGACGGTGGCGCAGTTGCCGCACTGGGTCGGCTTGCGGCCGGCGAGCAGCGCCAGCAGTCCGACCGGGAAGAAGCAGATCGCCACGATGATGACCCACGCCGGGAAACCAGCCTGCGAGGTCAGCGATCCGCACTTTGGACACGTAACAGCAGCCACTCGTCCTCCCGTCTATGACAGCGTCCACATGAGGCGGCCGGCCCAGGCCGTCAGCAAGCCGCCAATCGCGATTCGGTCCAGCCAAGCCAGCCACGCCAGGCTGCCGGTGGTCGGGGCACCGCGCCGCATCGCCACCGATGCCACCACCGCCTGTCCGATCAGCAGGGCCGCGACCCCGAAGCCGGCCGGGTTCGCCGACCAGGACGCCTGGACGTCGCCGCTGGCGAGGGCCAGCAGGCTCGTCGTGACACCGCAGCCGGGACACGGCATCCCGGTCAGTCCGCGGAACAGGCAGGCCGCGTCGGTCCACCGCGTGATCGCCGGGAAGGCGTGGGGCACGGCGACCAGCGCCGCGGCGGCGAGAATCGACGCGCCGAAACGCGCCACCAGGTGGCGCGACCAGTCGTCACGGGCGAAGCGCGCGGGAATCGCGGAAGCTGGAAGCCACATCGGCGGGGCGCGCGGTGGGGCGCGGCTGATGATACGCCGGCCGGTCATCAGCCCAGCCAGCGGCCGACGCGCGCGCGGTACGCGGTCCATGCCTCCCCGTGCGTCCGCGCCAGGAACGGCTCCTCATGCAGGAGGACGCGCAGGTGGACGGCGATGGCGACACCCGCCGCATAGATCGCGAGAGGCCACGATCGCAGACCGATCGCCCACCCGCACAGGATCAGCAGGACGCCGACGTACATCGGGTTGCGAGAGTAGCGATACAGGCCGGACGTGACGAGCGTCCGCGGCGGCGACCACGGCGCCAGCGTGCCGCGTCCGGCGACATAGAACTCGCGGACGGTCAGGGCGAGCACAGTCAGGCCGAGGACGAGCGGCACGAAGCCCCAGGGCTCGACCCACTGCCGGCGCGTGGACGGCGTGATCAGCAGCAGCGGGATGACGAAGGCCACCATCCCCGGCAGCGCCAGGAACGCGAGCACCGCGCGGAGGAACAGCCGGTTCACACGTCGCCGGTCGGCACGATGGCGGCGGTCTCGACCATCAGGATGACGGCACGCTCGGGCGCGCGCGTGCGGTGCATCACGCCCTTGGGCACGACGAACCCTTCCTGGGGCCGCAGCACGACGCTGCGATCCTCGAGGTCGATGACGAAGTGGCCCTCGAGGACGAAGAAGAACTCGTCGTCGCGATCGTGCTTGTGCCAGTGATACTCGCCCTGCATCACGCCGAGCCTGACGACCGAGTCGTTCACCTGGCACAGCGTCTGGTTGTACCAGCGATCCGTGCAGGCACGGACCAGCGCCGGCACGTCGACGGTCGTCAGCGCCGGGAACTTGACGTCAAGGTGAGTGGTGTACGGATAGATCTGATCACCAGCCATGGCGAGACGATAGCGCGCCGCGTGACCTACTTGCCAGCGGCGGGCCGCGCCAGCGCCGGACACGATCCGACGTAGGTCACGGTCGTCAGGAACCGCGCCGCGACCTCGACGAAGTCGCCGCTGTGGACCCCCGGCCCGACGTCGGTCATCGCCACCTTGACGAAGTGCGCGCCGCCCTCCTGGGCGATGTTCGCGAAGGCGCCGCTGCGCGCGGCCCGGACGCGGATCGGCGAGCACGTCGAGGCGTCGCACACCTGGATCGCCGGCAGGCTGGCGGCATCCGTGGCACGCTGGGTCGCCGCGATCAGCGTCGCCGCATCGGGCAGCAGCAGGTAGGCGCCGGCGACCGGTGACGCCTTGCATCCGGATGCCGTGCACTCGATCTTGCCGGTGTAGTCGCAGCGGAGGTCGGCGGCGGCGGCGGGCGTGACCGCGGCCGCGATCAGCAGCGCCGCGAGGACGGCGGCGGGACCAGGGCTCCTGGTCGCTCGCGACATGCCGACCTCATGCCTCGCGCGTGATGAGTCCGACCAGCTTGACGCAGAACACGCGCAGGTCGGGCGCGGAGATCGACGCCGACCAGGTGACGATCTCACCCCCCGCGACCTGCTGGTCGAAATAGACCGACACCTCGGACAACGGCCGGTCCCCCGCGGTCATTCGGATCTGACCGGAGGCGATGGTCGAACGGAGGTGCCAGAGCAGATCGCCGAGCGTGTCCGCAGCGCCGTCGGGACGCCGCGACAGATCCTGCGCGATCGTCCATGTCGGCCACCCCTGCGCCGCCAGCGCCGGGAGCGTGGCGCCGCCGGCCGCTTCGATGTAGTGGCTCTCGCGCGGCAGCACGATGAGACCAATCAGCGTGAGCACGAGCTGCGTGACCTGATGCGCCTTGGCAGGGGCCACCGACGCGACGGCATCGATGGCGTCGAGGTTGAGACTTACGCGGTTCGCGAAGGCTCGTGTCTCGGCAGGGGGCATAGTAGTCATGCTCGCGCTCCACACTACCCGCGCCGCGCGCCGCGCCGCAAGCGGACGTCAGGACGGCGACGGACCGTAGCGGGCCAGGTAGCCCTTGACGCGGAACTTGCGCGCGGTGTTCTCGCTGCTCATGTAGCGCACCGTCCCGAAGATCTCGCGCTCCGGCCCCCACGGGCGATCGTAGCGGCCCAGGCACCAGAAGATACCGCTGCAGGAGTTGGGATCGCGGCCGTCCAGGGCGTACTTGTCGTTCAAGTGGATCATCGTGTCGAGCGCGTCCTGCGGCCTGCGCGACCATTCGAGGATCTTCTTGCCCCACAGCATCCGCAGGTAGGTGTGGATGCGGCCCTCGCGCACCAGCTCCGTCTGCGCGGCGTTCCACAGCGGATCGTGCGTCGCCGCCCGCTCGAACGCGTCGCGATCGTAGCGGTGCGGCCGCGGATCGCGGGCGTGCGCGGCCAGCGTCGCCCGCGCCCACGCCGGCAGCGTGTCGTAGCGGTCATGGTCGGCGAGGTGCGCGGCGGCGTTGAACCCGAGCTCGCGCCACGTCACGAGCTGGTCCAGGAACGCCTCGGCGCCGCGACTGACACCCCACCAGGCCTCGCGCTTGCCGCCGCCGCTTGCGGCCAGCTTTCGGCGCGTCCAGCGTTCCTGCGTCATCACCGCGTCGAACACCTCGTGCGCCGACACATGGCCGAAGTGCAGGTACGGGGACAGGCCGCTGGTCCGCGGATCGTCCGGGTCATGGCGATCGTCGGCGTAGGTGGCGAGGTCGCGCCCGACGAACGCCTTCAGCCGGGCCTGCCCCGCCTCGGCCCCACCCCGTCGCCAGGACCGGCGCGACGTCGTGATCGATCGGCAGGCCCGCGAGCACGCCCGCGGCGCCGGTGAGGAGCGCCGGCGGCGCCTCCGGCCAGCGGGCCAGCACCGCGTCCAGCGTGGGCGGGGGCGGCAGGCGGATGCCGGCGAGCGGATGCGTTCGAGGAACGTCGTCGAGGTGACGCCGGAGGGTCTTCTGCAGATGCGCGCGAAACGAGAACGCGGTCGGGAAGACGCGGTCGACCGCGCGCAGCGGATGCAGGCCGTTGCCGTCGACCGCTTCCACGCGGACGTCGAGCGCGGCCGGCGGCCGCGGCGATCATCCGCGGCACGAAGGACACCGGCGCATCGTCGGTGATCACGGCGGCGGCGTTCCCGGCGAGCGTCTCGAGCAGCCCGCGGCCCTCGCCGGCGCTGGCCTCGACGTAAGGGAAGTAGCGCGCCGCCGTGCGCGCGAAGGCCCGGGCGTTGTCGGCCATGCCCTGCAGGACGAAGGCGTGCAGGCGATCGCTCGCCCAGGGATAGCCGACACGGAGCGGCTCGAAGACGATGAGCGGCCGCGCCAGCTCCACTGCCAGCTCGACCGCGCGTTCCAGGGCGAAGTTGGCGCGCGCCCGGCGCGCCGCGACCATCCAGTAGAGGACGTAGGCCCGCTCGGGACGGACGGGTGCGTCGTTGGCGCGGCGGATCCGCTCCGACGGCACCGGTCGAGTGTCCGCGCTGGAGGGAGGCACTGTCCTCGGGCCCGTCATCGAATCAGGACGCGATCGCGCGACGGTGCGCCGCGTCGTCGGGGATCCCCGGCCGTTTGGCGCCGCCACGGTGCGGCACGCCATTTGAACTAGGGGGCGGCAGGTCGCGTCGGGTCAACGGGGTGCGATAAACACAGGCAGGCGCTGGCATCGCCGTACTCCGTCTCGTTCGTCAACGATCCGATCGCGACCTGTTCAATTTCTGCCGCCAGCGGCGGCGCACCGGCTCCTCCTACCCGCGCGATCACTTGTCCTGTGACGCGCGGGGTTTTCCTGTACGCAGGGTCGCTACGCGGTGATCTTGATCGCCACGGCGGTCATGTCGTCGTTCTGTGTGGCCTCGCCGCGGAACGCCTCCACAGCCTCGAAGATCGCGTCGACGATCGCCTTCGCGCTGCCCTGGCGCGTCTGCTCGACGACGGCGATCAGGCGCGACGACGTGAACTCCTCTCCGTCCTCGTTCATCGCCTCGGAGATGCCGTCCGAGCAGATCACGAAGACGTCACCCGGCGCGAGGGAGTAGGTCGCCTCGTCGTAGGTGGTGCCGGAGAACGATCCGAGCGGCACACCCGGCAGATCGACCTGCGCGCAGCCTTCCGCCGTGCAGCGGATCGGATACGGCAGCCCGGAATTGGCCATCGTGACGAGCCGGCGCTTGAAGTCGAAAGACGCGTAGCAGAGCGTGCAGTAGTACTCCTCGAGCTGGCGCTCGTGGAGGATGTTGTTCATCGCGGCGAGCACGCCCGCGGGCGACGATTGCACCGACGTGTAGCGCCGGCGATACGTGCGGCCGCGCACCAGCTCGCCGGCGAACGCGCTGTAGAGCGCGGCCGGCGCGCCCTTCCCCGAGACGTCGCCCACCGCCACCACGAGGCCGTTCGGCTCGGGCGCGAGGAAGTCGTGCAGATCGCCGCCGAGCTCGCGCGCGGCTTCGAAGCGCGCCGCCACGTCGACGCCGCGCAGCCGCTTCGGCAGCTCCTGCGGCAGCAGCGCGTGCTGGACACGCTGCGCGAAGCGCACTTCCTTCTCGAGTCGACGTTCGTTGGCGGCGACCGCCTCGTAGAGCCGGGCGTTCTCGATGGCCACGGCCATCATGTTGGCGAGCGGCGTCAGCACCTGGATGTCCTGCCGCGAGAACGCGTCGAGCTCGGCGCTGGCCAGATCGAACACCCCGATGCAGCGCTCCTTGAGCATCAACGGAATGACGAGCTCGGAGCGGATCTCGTCGACGCACGGCACGTAGCGCGGATCCTTGCTCACATCGCCGACCAGCACCGCCTCGCAGTGGAGCGCGGCATAACCGACCAGGCCTTCGGTCAGCGCGAACGTGCGTCGCTCACACGCCTCGCCGAAGGCCACTGACGCCTTCACACACAGCCGTTGCTCGTCGTCCAGGAGCAGCACGCCGAAGGTCTGGTAGTCGATGACGCGCTTGACCAGCTGCCCGAGGCGCGTCAGCAGCTCGTCGAGATCGAGGATCGACGCCAGCTCGCGGCCGATCTCGGCCAGCGTCTCGAAGGTGTCGCTCGTGCGGCGCTCGTGCTCGAACAGGCGCGCGTGCTCGAGGGCGACGCCGACGAACGCCGCGAACTGGCCGAGCAGCGGCATGTCCGTCTCGTCGAAGGCGTTGGCGTGGCGGCTCAGGATGTTGAGCGCGCCGATGACGCGGGTCTTGTAGACCAGCGGCATGACCAGCGCCGTCCGCATGCCGGGGACGAGGTTCTTGTAGCGCGGCTCGCTGTGCACGTCGGCGATGAGCAGCGGCCGCTGCTCGGCGACCGCGGTGCCGACGATGCCTTCCCCGAGCTGCAGGCGCACGTTCTCGGCCACACCCTCGGGATAGCCGAACGGATAGGCGATGCGCAGCTCCTGCCGCGACGGGTTGAGCAGATAGACGGCGAACGCGTCGAAGGGGATCAGCCGCCCGAGCAGCTCGTGGATCTTCGCGAAGAGCTCGTCCTGGTCGAGGACCGAGGTGACCTGGTGGGCCAGGTCGAAGAGCGTGAGGAGCTGCTGCCGTTCGCTGGCCCGCGCGCCGAAGGGCGACCCGGAAGAAGAAGAGTGTGTCACCCTGCCCGATTATACTGGGTGCCTGTCATGTCCCTGACGCTGCCGCTCGACTACCAGGCCATCGAACGCATCCTGCCGCACCGCTATCCGTTCCTGCTGGTCGACCGGGTGACCGAGTTCGAGCTGGACAAGCGGATCGTGGGGATCAAGAACATCAGCCGCAACGAGCCGCTGCTGTGGGACGACGGCCGCGGCACGTCGGCGCTGCCGCCGACGATCCTCACCGAGGCGGTCGCGCAGGTCGGCGCGATCCTGATCCTGGCCAAGCCCGAGAACCAGAACAAGCTGATCTTCTTCGGCGGGATCGAGCGCGTGCGCTACCGGCGGTACGGTGCGTCCCGGGGACTCGGTCGTGATCGAGGCCCGCGTGCAGCGCCTGCGCAGCCGGGTCGGCGTGCTCCAGGGGCGGGCCCACGTCAACGGCGAGACGGTCATGCTGGGGCGCATGACGTTCGCCCTGGGCGACCGGGGTGCGGCCCCGGAGCCGTCGCGCTGACGACTCCGGAGTCCTGAGAGCTTTTCGAACGCCCGAAGGGGCGTCTTACAGGCGGCCCTTGGCCGCGACCAGCTTCTCGACCACCATCTTCACGGCCATCTCGGTCGCTTCGCCGAGGATCGTGTCGCGGTAGTCCGACGACGTCATCGAGAAGCCGCCGGCTCCGCCGCCGCCGCTACCAGCCCCGCCGCCGCCCAGCATCAGGCCGCTGCGCGACGACACGCCATCGCCCTTGGCGCTGGCCATGATCTCGCCGGTCGACGAATCGATCATGCGGACCGTGACCGCGACGTTGGCCTTGCCCTTCTGGGTGCCGACCGATGCCGATGGCGCCGCCGATACGGCCGAACCCGCCGCCGCCGACGCCCATGCCCTTCTTCTCGGTCCCGAACTTGGTGATCGAGCCGACGAGGAGGTACTTCACGCCGAGCGCCTTACCGATCTTGGCCACGGAGGCCGCGCTCGGATCGGCGCGATCGCTGTTCGAGAAGTTCTGCTCGGCGAGGATCGCGTCGAGGCGCTTCCGCTCGATGATGCGGTAGCTGCCGTCTTCGACCAGGCCGTCGACGATCAGGTCGGCGACGCCCTTGCCGATGTCCCAGTTGCCTTCCCACCAGTGCTGGATCGTCCCGTAATCGAGGTCGAGGATCGCCACCGTGGGACGGGAGCTCTGAGCGCGGGCGGGCGCGGCGACCGCGAGGGCCGCCAGGGCCAGCGCGGCGGTGCTAACGACGACGGACTTCCAGCGAATCATCTGCATGTGCCTCCACAGGGCTTTCGAAACGGCGAAGCTCGACCAGAAGAGTAGGGTCGGCCCGGCTCACTGTCAATCGGCTGAAACGTTCCAGACCAACACTCCCGAACAAAAGGAGCGGTCGACCGCCGAACGGGGGGCGCCGCACCACCGCCGGACACTGTTACAGTCGCTACGCTCATGAGCGCATCCCGCCTGTCGCCGGACGCGTACGCGCGCTTCTTCGAGATGGTGCACGAGGGCGTCCACCTCGGAACGCTGTCCGACACGGGGAGCACCACCAGCGCCGCCAACCCCTACCTGCGACTGCTCTTCGGCTACCCCGCCGACGCCCCGGCCGAGGACATCCGCCCGTTCGACCCGGCCCGTTTCGTCGATCCCGCGGCGCGGGCGGCGCTGCTCGAGCGGCTGCGCCGCGACGGCGCCGTCTCCGACTACCTGCTGCGGCTCCGCCGCGCCGACGGCGCCCCCCTGTGGATCGAGGTCACCGGCCAGGCCCAGCCCGGGCCGACGCCCGACACGCTGCAGGTCGACGCGCTGCTCCGCGACGTCAGCGAGCGCCGGAAGCTCGAGGAAGAGACGCGCGACCTCTACCAGCAGCTCCTGCAGGCCGAGAAGATGGCGGTGCTCGGCCAGACGATCTCCGGCGTCGCCCACGAGTTGAACAACCCGCTCGCCTCGATCCTGATGTGGGCCGAGCGGATGGCGCGCAGGCAGGCGGGCCCGGAAATCAGGCAGGGGCTGGACACGATCCTCCACGAGGCCGAACGGGCCGCCCGCATCGTCCGGCATCTATTGACGTTCGCGCGGAAGCGGCATTCGACGCGCGCCACCGTCGACGTCAACGACGTCGTCCGCGACACGCTGGCGCTGCGGCAGCACGAGCAGCGGCTCGGCAACATCGTCCTGATCGACGCCCTGGCGGTGGGGCTGCCGCACGTCTTCGCCGATCCGCACCAGCTGCAACAGGTCCTGCTGAACCTGGTGATCAACGCCGAACAGGCGATGACGACCACGGCCGGCCGCGGGACGCTGGTGGTGCGGTCCTGGCACGACGGGGAGCGCGACGTCGTGCTGCTCGAAGTCTCGGACGACGGGCCGGGGCTGGCGCCCGAGGTGCTGCCGAGGATCTTCGACCCGTTCTTCACGACGAAGGAGGTCGGTCAGGGCACCGGGCTGGGCCTGACGGTCGCTTACGCGATCATCCAGGAGCACGGCGGCGCGATCACGGCGCATTCGGGGCCGGGTGAAGGCGCCACCTTCCGGATCGAGCTGCCGACGGCGTCGACGAAGCCCGCGAAACGCCCCGATCCGGCGATAGGGCTATCGCCAGAACCACGGGCGGGGGCGGCGGTGCTGCTGGTGGAAGACGAGCCCGGTCTGGCGTCGGCCGTCGTCGAATGTCTGGGGGACGCCGGCTACGTGGTGACCCACGCCGGCGACGGCCAGGCGGGACTCGATGCCATCGCCCGCCGGACCTTCGATGCGGTCATCTGCGACCTGAAGATGCCGCGGATGGACGGCCCGGCGTTCTACCGGGCCGTCGTCGAGCACTACCCGGCGCTGGCGCGGCGGGTGATCTTCGTCACCGGCGACGTCGCCGGGACCGACGCGGAGCGCTTTCTCGTCGAGAGCGGCTGTCGCTGGCTGCCCAAGCCGTTCCGGCTGTCGGAGCTGCTGCGGGTAGTCCGCGAGGTGACCGGGTAAGGCACCAGCACCCCGCGCGGCCCGTCGGCCGCCTCGATCGCCTGCCGCTCGGCCTGGCGGGCCTTGGCCGCCTGGAAGGCCGCCAGCGACGTGGTCGCGAAGCCGCCGCCCAGCGCCAGCGCCTTCTGCAGGCGCTGGATGGCGCGGGCGTGGAGCTGGGACACGCGCGATTCGTTGACCCCGATCTCGGCCCCGATCTGCTTCATCGTGACGTCGCGGAAGTAATAGAGCCCGATGACCTTGCGCTCGCGCGGGGGCAGCGTCTGGAGGGCCCGGCGAACGCGCGTCTTGGTCTCCGACGCCTCGTACGCCCGATCGGGAGTCGGCGTCTCGGGCGGGACGCAGACGTCCGGCAGCATCACGTCGGGCGGCCCGTCCGGGGACGACGACAGCATCGACGTGGATTCGATGGTGCTGATGCGGACGATGGTGCGGCCGAGTCGGGTCTCGTCGGTGCCCACGCGGGCCGCCAGGTCGGCCAGGGACGGTTCAGAGCCCGTTTCGCGGCGCAGAGCCTCGCGGGCCGCCTCGAGCTCGCGGCGCTGACGGCGGACGCCGCGCGGCCAGGCGTCCTTGCGCAGCGCGTCGATCATGGCGCCCCGGACGCGGCGCTCGGCGAAGGTCTCGAACTTGATGCCGCGGCCGTCGTCGTAGCGGTGCGCGGCGTCGATCAGGCCGACCATCCCGTCCTGCACCAGGTCGCCGAGGTCGATCGTGTGCGGCATCGACGCAGCCACCCGACGGGCAACCGACTCGACGAAGGGCAGGCTGGCGACGATACGATCCTGCGGGGTCACGGGGTGGACGTTGAGGTTGGCCATGTCGTCTCCGGCTGCCGGTCGCGAAGGGGCGCACCCGCGCGCCCCAAGAGTGGATGCGGCTCCTCTATGAGCAACCCTGGTACCAGCACGAGCGTGTGCCCGTGCGACGCCGCGGAAAGGCCCGCGCAACGATGGCAACCTTTGTATTTGGTGGCACTTAGCGCGGTGCCAGCGTGTGAAAGGGTGTGCAGATTTCACCGACTGATCCGTCAAGTGATTGACGGATTACCGACCAAGGGTGACGGTTCCTTGACCGATGACTTACGAATTCGTCAGTGTTGAGACGAAGGTGATGACGAGGCGTCGCGCCAGCGACGCGCCGCGGCGGGGAGCCGCGGGGAGTCGGTTCGAGCCTTACGAACCCATCCGCTGCCGCAGGGCGCGGGCAGTCGCGAGGGCGTCCAGCACGCTCGCTACTACCTGACCGGCACGAGCCTGCGCGGCCGCGTCCGGTGCTTTCGCCTCGAGCAGCTCGGCGTTCACCAGCACCACCCCCAGCAGGTTGTTCAGCCGGTGGAACAACACCTCGGCAGACTCCGGCTCGGCGCCGGAGGTGACGGGGTCCCGTGCGGGCTGGGGCGCGGCGTGGCTCATCGAGCGCCTGCTGCCGCGGCCCTAGGCCGCCGGCAGGGTCGACACTTCGGCGCCGCTCTCGAGGCCATCCGCCTGCGAGTCGGGCTTGCGCCACAGCGAGTCGGCGAAGATCCGCACGGATCCGCCGGCCGTTCTCACGTACTCAACCTTACCGCTGTTAATCCAGTTGTAAATGGTGCGGCGGCTGACCCCGACGTGCTGGCACGCCTGCAGGATCGACAAAGTCTTGCGATCTCCAACCATGGGCCTCATCCCTCCAACTACGATCGAATTCCCCGACTGTCGTTCACACTATCGGCACCGATCGCCCGCAGCTACAGCGTTGACGGGGTGCCCTCGGGGGCGCCAAAATCTTGTCGCCCGTGGTAAATGCCTGAACAAAAAGCGCATCTGTTACTCGTCGAGGACGAGACGCCGCTGCGCCTCGCACTCGCCGACTTGCTCGCCGAAGCCGGCTACCACGTCGTCCAGGCCCATGCCGGCGAAGAGGCGGTGGCTGCGCTCAGCCAGTTCGCCTTCGACATCGTCCTGACCGACCTGCGGCTCCCCGGGCTGGCCGGGACCGGCGTCCTCGACGCCGCGCTCGACCGCTACCCGGACATCATCGTCGTGGTCATGACCGGCTACGGCACCGTCCGGGATGCCGTCGCCCTCATAAAGCGGGGCGCCGTCGACCTGATCACGAAACCCTTCCAGAGCGAGGAGCTCCTGCACGTCCTGCACGGCGCCCTCGAACAGCGCCGGCTGCGGAACGAGAACGCCTATCTGCGTTCACAGCTCCAGGCCCGCTACCGCTTCGAAGGGATCATCGGCCAGAGTCGTGTCCTTCGTGAGTTATTCGACGTGCTGGAGACGGTGGCGTCGACGACGAGCACCATTCTGGTGACCGGCGAGACCGGCACCGGCAAGGAGCTGGTCGCGCGCGCGATTCACCACAACAGCCCGCGGCGCGACCAGCGGTTCGTCGCCATCAACTGCAGCGCGCTGCCGGAGACGCTGCTCGAGGCGGAGCTGTTCGGCCACGTTCGCGGCGCCTTCACCGGCGCCGTCGGCCCGCGCGTCGGCCGCTTCGAGCAGGCGCACAAGGGGACGCTGTTCCTCGACGAGATCGGGACCATGTCGTCCAACCTGCAGGCCAAGCTGCTGCGCGTGCTGCAGGAGCGCGAGTTCGAACGCGTCGGGGAATCGCTGCCGACGCGGATCGACGTGCGGGTCATCGCCGCGACCAACTCGGATCTCGCGAAGATGGTGCGCGAGGGCACGTTCCGCGAGGACCTGTTCTATCGCGTCAACGTCATCCCTGTGCGGTTGCCGCCGCTGCGCGAGCGCCGCGAGGACATTCCGCTGCTGGTCCAGCACTTCTGCGAGCGCATCGGCCGCGATCTCGATCCGCCGCGGCAGGGCGTCAGCTTCTCGCAGCAGGCGGTGCGGCAGCTGATGGCCTACGAGTGGCCCGGCAACGTCCGACAGCTCGAGAACTTCGTCGAGCGGGCGATGACGCTGAGCGCCGGACGGCAGCAGATCGACGTCGACATGCTGCCCGACGAGATCCGCGCCGCGAGCGCGGTCCACGCCGGCTTCGTCACGCTGCCCGAGGAAGGCTTCGACCTCGACGCCCACATCGCCGGCATCGAGCGCGATCTGATCGATCAGTCGCTCGAGCGGTCGGGCGGCAACAAGCGGAAGGCGGCGGCGATCCTCGGCCTCAAGCGCACGACGCTGGTCGAGAAACTGAAACGGCTGCAGCGATAGCCCGCCGCACCGGCCCGCGCCGGGCGGATAATGGACCGATGTCCCGCTTCCTCTACTGGACGATCGTCCTCGGCACGGAGCCCACGTCGTTCCGGGCGGCCGAGGCCGATGAGCTGCTGCCGACCCTGACGCAGCTCCGGCGCAAGCATCCCGACGCGACCCTGCGCTGGTTCCAGCGCGGGCGGCTCTGGATCTCGCCGGACGACGCGAAGGAGGCCCTCTCGCGCGAGCGATCCGACGCGAAGGGGCGGCCGGCCACGTGGCGGCCCGGTGGCAAGCACGTCGATCCGCGGCAGAAGTACATCGACGCCAAGAAGGCGAAGTGGACCAAATTCAAGAGCGCCATTCGCGAGCGCGCCGAATCGCGGCGCGACGCGCACGGCGCTCGGGACGATCGGCCGCGTTCCGAGCGCGCGCCCGTCGATCGACCGCGCGACGAGCAGCCGCCGGTCAAGCCGGATGCAGCCGCGCCGCCGGCGGATCGTCCGCCGCGACGCGACTGGCGCACGAAGACCGAGCCCGGTGACGCGCCGCGGCTCATTCGACAGCCGGTCGAGCGCCGGCCGCAGCCAGTCGAGCCTGACGTGCCGGTCGCTCGCGACCGGAAGCCCGCGTTCGATCGCGAGCGCAAGCCTGCGTTCGATCGCGGCAGCAAGCCGCCCTTCGACCGCGACCGCAAACCCGCCTTCGATCGCGGCAGCAAGCCGCCCTTCGACCGCGACCGCAAACCCGCCTTCGATCGCGGCAGCAAGCCGCCCTTCGACCGCGACCGCAAACCCGCCTTCGATCGCGGCAGCAAGCCGCCCTTCGACCGCGACCGCAAACCCGCCTTCGATCGCGGCAGCAAGCCGCCCTTCGACCGCGACCGCAAGCCCGCCTTCGATCGCGGCAGCAAGCCGCCCTTCGACCGCGACCGCAAGCCCGCCTTCGATCGCGGCAGCAAGCCGCCGTTCGACCGCGACCGCAAGCCCGCCTTCGATCGCGGCAGCAAGCCACCCTTCGATCGTGACCGCAAGCCCGCGTTCGATCGCGGCAGCAAGCCACCGTTCGCTCGCGATCGCAAGCCCGGGGGCGACCGCGAAGGGACGCGGCCGCCTGGGAACCGGCCGCTCGCCGACTGGCGTCCGAAGACGGGCGGCGAAGGGCGTCCCCCCGGTCCGCCGCCCGGCGGCGATCGGCCGCGTCGCGACTGGGGCGGCGGCAGGCCAGAAGGTGAGCGCCGCGGGCCTGGCGGTCCAGGGTTCGGCGGCCCCCGGTCCGGCGGGCCCGGCTTCGGCGGCAAAGGCTTTGGTGGCGGGCCGCGCCCGCGTGGCAAGGGCCCGGGCGGGCCGGGTGGCCGCGGGCCTGGTACGGGCGGACGCCCCGGCGGCGGTCCTGGCAGTCGGGCGCCCGGTGGCCCGCCGCGCGGCCCGCGGAAGCCGAAGCCGTGAGGCGTTCGTGCTGACGCACGTCGTCCTGTTCCGGCCCACGCCGGGCCTCGCACCTGCGGACGCCGACGCGCTGATCGCCGCGATCGAGCGCGCCGCCCGTGACATTCCGGCGGTGCGCCGCTTCGAGGTCGGCCGCCGGACCGCGACGCCGCCGCCGTACGCGGCTGGCGCGCCGCCGGACTTCCCGTTCGTCGCGATGGTGTGGGTCGACGATCGCGCCGCGCTCGATGCCTATCTCGCGCATCCGGCGCATCAGGCGCTCGGGGCGGCCTTCAACACGGCGCTCGGCGCGGCGCTGGTCTTCGACTTCGATACCGAGCCGGTGGATGCCGGCGGCGCACGCCGGCTGCTGGCGGAGGGCTGACGCCCCCTCGCCGGAGAGGCCTAGACGAGCGTCGGGGTCCGCTCGCGAGGCAGCGCAATCACGCCGTCCACGAAGAACTCGTGGACGATGTCCTGCAGCTCGCCGATCGACGTGGCGGCGTTGACGCGGATGCGCAGGTGCGAGCCGCCGTCGAGGCCCTTGCTGTACCAGGACATCAAGGCCCGCAGCTTGTTGATCACCCAGCGCTCGCGGCCCTGCGCCGGCTCCTGACGGGCCCGCGCCGCTTCCTCCGGCGCCATCGGCGCCGTGTGGCGGAAGCCGATCGCCTCGTCGACGCGCTCGTGCAGCAGCAGGTCGATGTAGTCGAGGAGAAAGCGGGCGCGCTCGTCGTTCGACACCAGCCGGACCGGCCGGCCCTCGAGCAGGTCCGAGGCCTGGGCCAGCAGCCACGGGTTGCGGAGCACACCGCGCCCGGCGATGACCCCGGCGACACGCGTGGTGCGGAGGCGCTCGACGATCTGCTCGGGTTCGACCAGATCGCCGCTGCCGATCACGGGAATCGGCAGCTCGCGGGCGACGCGGTCGATCAGCGACCAGTCGGACACGCCGGTGTACGCCTGCTTGGCGGTGCGGCCGTGCACGGTGACCGCCGACGCGCCGGCGTCCGCCACCAGCCGCGCCACGAGCGGCGCGTTGATCTCGTCCTCGGTCCACCCGGCGCGCATCTTCACCGTCACCGGGATCTTCACCGCACGCGTCATCGCGCCGATGATCGCCGCCGCGTGCGACGGATCGCGCATCAGGCTGCAGCCGGCGTTGTGCTTGGAGATCTTGGGCACCGGGCAGCCCATGTTGACGTCGACGGCGCTCGCGCCCATGCCCTCGACGATCGCCGCGGCGTCGGCCATCTTGGCGGGATCGCCGCCGAAGATCTGGATCGAGACCGGGCGCTCTTCCTCGGTGTATTCCGCGTATTCGAGGGTCCGGTCGATGCCGCGGACCAGGCCCTCGGAGCTGACCATCTCGCTGACGACGAGGCCGCAGCCGCCGTGCCGCTTGACCAGCCGCCGGAACGCGGTGTCGGTCATCCCGGCCATCGGCGCGACGCCGAGAGCAGGCTCGACGGGGAGGGCGCCGATCTTCATGGCGGGCTCAGTTCGAGCGGGCAAGCTCAGTTCGAGCTGGCGGGCGGTACGACCGGGCGCGCCAGGAAGACCTCGTAGGCCTTCTTCAGGTCGTCGTTCTTCCACTCGACGATGGCCTGCTCGCGCAGCTTCTTCAGGTACTTCGCCAGCTCCGGCCGGCCCTTCTCGCGGAAGACGCGGTCGGCGACCTGATTGCGGACCGCGTCGAGCTGCGGCACGACCGTCTCGCTGCGGGTCTCGAGCTTGATGATCTGGTAGCCGCGCTGGCTCCGGATCGGCTGCGTGGTGTCGCCGACCTTCAGGCCCTTCACCACCGCCAGGAGCTGCGGCGACATCTCGTCCGGGTTGACCGGCCCGATCAGGCCGCCGTTGGCCTTCGACGGCGCGTCGGAGTTCGCCGCGGCGAGCGCCGCGAAGTCCTCGCCCGCGGTGATGCGGTGACGGAGGGCCTCGGCCTTGATCTTGGCCTCCTCGTCGAGGCCGACGTTGAAGCCGGCCTGGCCGGCGTTGGCCGTCCCCTCCGGTGCGCGGTCGGCCACGGCGACCAGGATCTCGCGCAGCGTGACGGCCGCCGGCGTGCTGAACTCGTCGCGGTGCGCGGCGAAGTAGGCCGCCGACTCGGCCTCGGTCACCGAGATCTTGTCCATCACGTCCTGCTGCTGGACGCGGTTGACGATCATCTGCCGCTCGATGCTGCGCCGCAGCTCGGGGAGCGTCAGGCCCTCCTGCTTCAGCGCGGCGAGGAACTGCTCTTCGTTCTCGAGCTTGTTCTCCTTGCGGATGTTGGAGACGATCTGCGCGAACTGCTCGTCGGACAGCGCGAAGCCCAGCTCCTTGCCGCGCTGCAGGAGCAGCAGTTCGTCGATGGCGTCGCCGAGCACCTGCGGCGTCACCTCGTTGAGCATCTTCCGGAGCTCGGCGTCGCCCTTGACATCCTCGATCTTGACGTTGCGGTTCTGGGCGCGGATGGCGGCGACCTGGCGCTGCTCGAGGTCGGTCTTGGTGAAGATTTCGCCGTTCACCTTCACGAGGACCTGTTCGATGATCTCGGCGCGGAGCGGCAGGCTGGCGGCCGCGGCGAGGGCGAGCGTCAGGACGCTTCCCAGGGCCACGCGGCGGATGTTCGTCGGCATGATGTGGATCTCTCTACCCTTGGCATCCTACGCGAAATCAGTCAGTTCCGTCAGGACGCCCTTGACTTGGTCGAACAGCCTATCAGGCGTGTCCCACGCTGTTTTCGTCGGCTTGGCAAGCTCTTCCCGGGTGAAGCCCGGCGCGACGGTGCCGCTCGTCGCCCGCTGCGTCCACCAGGACGCCTGCTTTATATCTGTCTTTCGACCTATTTCTCGTCTCGGCGGCTCGGGCCTGCCCTGACGCTTGGCCGCAAACGTCGGGGCCGTCATCGGTTGCGTGGCCGTGAGCCGGAGCGACGCAGGCGGCACGAGGGTCACGTCGGGTCGCCGGTTGATGAGGCTGATGACCCGCGCCGGGTCGACCCCGCCGGGCCTGAATCTAAAGACGATGGCGGAGCCTTCCCGGTCGATGCCTTCGACGCGCAGCTTGTCGGCCAGGATGCGGATCGAGGCATACGCGGCCAGGTTGGTCACCGACTCGGGCGGGGGACCGTAGCGGTCGCGGACCTCGGCGAAGGCATCCTCGAGCGCCTGCTCGGTGCGGGCGGCCGCCAGCCGGCGGTAGACCCCGAGACGCTGGTTCATGTCCGGGATGTAGGTCTCGTCGATCTTCAGCTCGACCTTGAGGTTGAGCGTCGCCCGGGCGTCGTCCTCGAGCTCCTCGCCCTTGAGCTCGCGGATCGTCTCCTCGAGCAGCTTGAGGTACATCTCGAAGCCGATCGACTCGATGTGACCGCTCTGCTCGCCGCCGAGCAGGTTGCCGGCACCGCGGATCTCGAGGTCGAGGGCGGCGACGCGGAAGCCGCTGCCCAGGTCGCTGAACTCGCGCATCGCGGCCAGCCGGCGGCGGGCGACCGCGGACAGCGTGTGCCCTGGCGGCACCAGCAGGTAGGCGTAGGCCCGGCGATCCGACCGGCCGACGCGGCCGCGCAGCTGATAGAGCTGGGCCAGGCCGTAGCGGTCGGCGCGGTTGATGATGATCGTGTTGGCGTTGGGGATGTCGAGCCCGTTCTCGATGATCGTGGTCGCCACCAGCACGTCGTACTGACGCGCGACGAAGTCCACCATCACCTTCTCGAGCTCGTCCTCGCCCATCTGGCCGTGCCCGACCGTAATCTTCGCTTCCGGGACCAGGCGCCGCACCAGCCCGGCGATCGAGTAGATCGACTCGACGCGGTTGTGCACCAGGTAGACCTGGCCGCCGCGCTCCAGCTCGTGCCGCACGGCGTCGCCGATCACCTTCTGGTCGAAGGCCACGACGTTGGTCTGGATCGCGAGGCGGTCCCGCGGCGGCGTCTCGATCACCGACATGTCGCGGATGCCGACCAGCGACATGTTGAGCGTGCGCGGGATCGGCGTCGCGCTCATCGTCAGCACGTCGACCTTGCGGCGCATCTGCTTGATGCGCTCCTTGTGGGCGACGCCGAAGCGCTGCTCCTCGTCGACGACGAGCAGCCCGAGGTCGTGGAAGATCACGTCCTTCGAGAGCAGGCGGTGCGTCCCGACGATGATGTCGAGCTTGCCTTCCGCCAGGTTGGCCAACGTGACCTTCTGCTCGGCCTTCGACCGGAACCGGCTGACCATGTCGACCTTGACCGGGAACGCCGCGAAGCGTGACTGCAGCGTGCGCAGGTGCTGGAACGCCAGCACCGTCGTCGGCGCCAGGACCGCCACCTGCCGCCCGTCCATCACCGCCTTGAAGGCGGCTCGCATCGCCACTTCCGTCTTGCCGTAGCCGACGTCGCCGCACAGCAGCCGATCCATGGGCGTCGGCGACTCCATGTCGGTCTTGATGTCGGCGATGGCGACTTTCTGGTCGCTGGTCAGCTCGTACTCGAACGCCTGCTCGAACTCCTCCTGCCAGTGCGTGTCGGCGCCGAAGGCATGGCCGGGCACGGCCTTGCGCGTGGCGTAGAGCTTCAGCAGCTCGTCGGCCATGTCGCGCATCGCCTTCTTGACGCGCGTCTTGGCCTTTTCCCAGGTGGTGCCGCCGAGCCGATCGAGCTGCGGGTTGCCGCCCCCCGAGTACTTCTGGACGAGGTCCAGGTGCTCGACCGGCACGAACAGCTTGTTGTCGTCGGCGTAGCGGAGCTCCATGAACTCCTGCGCGTCCGCGCCGACGGCCAGCTTCTTGAGACCGACGAACCGGCCGATGCCGTGATCGACGTGGACGACGTGGTCGCCGACCTTCAGATCGCGGAAGTCGGAGAAGAAGGTGCGCCGCGCCCCGGCCGACGGCCCGCCGGCGGCGGAGGCGCGATCCCGGCGGACGCGCTCGTCGTCGAAGACGTCGCTCTCCGCGACCAGCGTCAGCCGGGCGTCGGCGAGCCGGACGCCGGCGGTGATCGCGCCCGTCGTGACCAGCACCACGGCGGCGCGCGTCACCTCCGCGGCGTCGACCGGGAGCGCCAGCACGTCGTACTCGCGCAACAGCTCGATCGTGCGCTCGGCGCGGCCGGCCGATTCGGCCACGAACAGCGTGGTCTCGCCGGCTTCCCGCGCCTTGCGCAGCTCGGCGACCCACTGGTCGACGCGGCCGTGATGCCGCGTGACGCTCTGGCAGGCGATGGCGCGGACCTGCCGATCCGCTTCCTCGACCGCGAGCCGATCGAGCCGTGTCGCCGTCGCCAGCGCGCCGGCGAGCTCGTTCCAGGGCACCGTGATCGCCTCTGGAGCGAGCACGCGCCGTCCCCGTCGCGTCGCCTCGGCGTAGCTGCTCGCCAGCGACGCCTCGAGCGCCTCGCCGTGCTGGATCACGTCGGCATGTTCGACCACGAACAGGCGCGCGCCAGCGTCGGTCGCGTAGTCGAGGATCGAGCCGCCGCGATCGACCGCCTCGACGCCGACGTCGTCGGCACCCTGCACCGGGCCCCCGCCCGCCTCGGGCAGCACGTCACGCAGCGGCAGCAGCAGGACGTGGTCGATCGTCTCGATCGACCGCTGCGTCTGGGCGTCGTAGCGGCGCAGCGTCTCGATGGTGTCGCCGAGGAACTCGACGCGAACCGGCTGCGCCTCGCCGGGCGGGAAGACGTCGACCAGGCCGCCGCGGATGCAGAATTCGCCGTGCTGATCGACCGGATCGGCGCGGGTGAAGCCGGCGTCGACGAGGCGATCGGCCAGCGTCGACAGGTCGACATCGACGTCGGACTGCAGCACCACGGCCGCGTCGCGCATCCGCTCGACGCTGCTGACGCGGGCGGTAATCGCCGCCACCGAGGTCACGACGACGCGAGCCGCCTTCGTCGCCAGCGCGTGCAGGGCGCGCGCCCGCGCCGACGTCACGTCGAGGTGCGGCGCGATCTCGCGATACGGATCGATCTCGAGCGACGGGCAGGGGAGCGCCACGCGCTCGGCGTGGGCGGCACTCCAGCCCTCCAGCGTCGAGGCGAAGAAGCGGATGTCGGCGATCAGCGGATCGATGTCGCGATCGGCGGGCACGACGACGAGGACCGGCGACCGGCGCGCCGCCGCCGACAGGGCGAGCGCCGCCGCGGGCGGCGTGACCCCGGAGAGGTGCTGCGGGCCGGGCTCGAGCCCGGCGCGTTCGATCGCGCCGAAGAGCAGCGCGCGCAGCGACAGCGACGACGCCGCGGACACCGCCATCAGCCGCCGTCCGTTTCCTGCATCCGCGCCACGATGCGCGACGTCGAGTAGCCCGGCACCACGTCGATGCGCACGACCCGCCCGCCCCTGGCCTCGACCGTGTCCCGCCCCACGATCGCATCATGCGCCCAGTCCGCGCCTTTCACGAGCACGTCCGGCTGCAGAGCTGCCACGATCGTGGCCGGCGTCTCGTCGTCGAAGATCACCACAGCGTCCACGACGTCGAGAGCCGCCAGCAGCTCGGCCCGCTCGTGCTCCGGCAGGATAGGCCGCGAGGGCCCCTTGTTCGCCTGCACCGAGCGGTCGCTGTTGATGGCGACGATCAGCACGTCACCCTCGGCGCGCGCGGCGGCGAGGTAGGTGACGTGGCCGGGGTGGACGAGGTCGAAGACGCCGTTCGTGAAGACGACGGAGCGGCCCGCGGCGCGCTGCGCCGCGACCCAGCTCGCCGCCTCCGCGATCGACAGCACGGGCGCGGGCGTGGCGTGCACGGGCAATTCCCTTTAGATTCGGGTCGTCAGCTTGACGCCGTCCGAGAACACCCAGCGGTGCGGCGGACGGTAGATGCCGACGTCCTTGGTGCGCGACTTCACGCGGAACGTGTAGAGCAGCCGGTGATAGTCGTAGGGGTAGCCGTCGCGGCGGTGCACCGCGACGTCGATCTTGTAGGTGCCTTCGATCAGGCCGAGCGGGTCGATGACGAAGTCGACCTGGCCGCTGCCGTTGATCTCCGCCGGATCGAGATCCTCGAGATCGGTGTTGGTGCCGTAGACGCAGACGCCGTCGGCGTTGAACAGGCCGAACCCGAACACGAAGTCGGTGACCGGAGACGCCGCCGTCACGGCGAGCCGCACGATCAGCGTCTCGTTGGAGTGGAACACATGGCCGGGCCCCTCGTCGCCGATGAGCGTGACGCCGGCGATCTCGACCTCGCGCGATCCCCACCGCCCGGCCGAGGCCAGGAACATGTCGGTCGGGGTCGGCTCGGCGGCGGCGCCGGTGGACGCCACGGCGACCGGATCCGTCGGGGCGTTGACGCCGTCGCCAGCGGCGGCGGCCGCCGCGGCTTCGTCGCGCGCGCGCGCGTCCTCGCGCGCCAGCATGGCTTCTTCGCCGTCCTCGACGGCCGTGACGTAGGCGCCGACGACGCGCCGCGGATCGCCGGTCGCCCGGACCTTGCCGCCCTCGAGCCACAGGGCCTCGTCGCAGAAGCGCTCGACCAGCCCCAGCGAGTGCGTCACCAGCAGGATCGTCTTGCCCCGGCGGCGGAACTCGCCGAACTTGTCGAGGCACTTGTGGGTGAAGCCCTCGTCGCCGACGGCCAGCACCTCGTCGACCAGCAGCACGTCGGGATCGACGTGGATGGCCACGGCAAAGCCGAGGCGCATGTACATTCCCGACGAGTAGGTCTTCACCGGCGCGTCGATGAAGTCCTCGAGCTCGGCGAAGCGGACGATCTCGTCGAACCGCTTCGTGATCTCCTTCTTCGACAGGCCGAGCATGATGCCGTTGATGAAGACGTTCTCGCGACCGGAGATCTCGGGATGGAAGCCGGCGCCGAGCTCGATCAGCGCCGAGATGCGGCCGTCCACCGTCACGGTCCCGCGTGTCGGCCGGGTGATCCCCGCGACGCACTTCAGCATCGTGCTCTTGCCGGATCCGTTGCGGCCGATGATGCCGTAGGTGCGGCCCTTGGCCACGTCGAAGGACACGCCCTTCAGCGCCTCGAAGGTCTCGTCGGCCTTGAGGTCGGACACGAAGCTGCCCGACAGGATCGCGCTCTTCAGCGTGGCGAACTGCCGGCGGTGGCCGTAGCGGCGATAGACCTTGCTGACGTCGCGGACTTCGATGGCGTTGGTCGGCACTAGACTTCCTCCGCGAAGGAATCGCGCAGGCGATCGAAGAGGAAGTAGCCGATCAGGAACAGCACGACCGACGCGGCGCCGAGCGCCAGCAGCCACCGCCAGTGCCCGAACGGGCCCGGGTAGAACAGGATCTCCTGGTAGGAAATCGCGAGATGCGTGAACGGGTTCAGGTTCAGCAGGCTCTTGGCGAAGTCGGGCGCCTGGTTCACCGCCTGGTTCATCGGATAGATGATCGGCGTGGCGAAGAACCAGAACGTGAGCAGGTTCGACAGCAGATCCTTGATGTCGCGGAAGTGGACGGTGAGCGCCGACAGGATCAGCGCCAGCCCCGTGGTGAGCAGCGCCTGCACGAACACCACGACCGGGAACCAGAGCAGCTCGACGATCGTCAGCGGCCGCCAGTAGTAGATGAGGAAGCCGATCAGGATCGGCAGGCCCAGGAAGAAGTGCACCATGTTCGCCAGCACGGTGACGATGGGCAGGATCTCCGCCGGGAACAGCACCTTCTTGATCAGGTTGCCGTGGCCGATCAGGACGTTGGCCGACTCGGACAGCGACGACGAGAACCACGTCCACGGCAGGATGCCGCAGAACATGAACAGGGCGTAGGGCTCGATCTCGGCGGGGTGGGTGCCGGGCAGCACCACCGCGAAGACGAACGAATAGATCAGGAGCAGCAGCAGCGGGTTGATGAACGACCAGAAGAAGCCGAGCACCGATCCCCGGTAGCGGGCCTTCAGCTCCCGCGCTACCAGGCTTTGGATCAGCCCCCGGTAGCGCAGGAGCTGCCGGAGGTTATGGAGCATCGATCTGCAGGATGAGCGTCGTGACGTTGTCGGGGCCGCCGGCGCCGTTCGCCTCGTCGACGAGGGCCTGGCACGCTTCGGTCGGCACGGGCACGGCGCGCAGGATCTCTTCGATGCGCTCGTCGGTGACGACCGACGACAGTCCATCCGAGCAGAGCAGCAGGCGGTCGCCGGGGTGGAGCTCCACCGCCTTGACGTCGACCTCGGGATCTTCACCGCCGGACAGCGCGCGGGTCACGACGTTGCGCCACGGATGCTGCCGCGCTTCGAGCGGGGACAGCAGGCCGGCGCGCATCTGCTCCTCGACCCACGAGTGGTCGTTGGTCATGCGCTCCAGCTCGTTGTCGCGGAACAGGTAGATGCGCGAGTCGCCGACGTGCGCCAGCATCGCCTTGTGATCGTCCTTCAGCAGCACCGTCGACGCCGTGGTGGCCATGCCGCGGAGGTCCACGGCGGCCGCCACTTCATCGGCCAGGCGTCGGTTGGCGAGGTGGAAGGCGCTCTTGAGGCGACTGCCGTCGAGCCCCAGCGTGGGATCGATCGGATGCGGCCAGGTCAGGCCCGATTCCTCGCTCGCGGTCTCGCCAATGAACGCCTCGATCGCGTCGACCGCGATCTTCGAGGCGACCTCGCCCGCGACATGGCCGCCCATCCCATCGGCGACGATGTACAGGCCCAGGTCCGGCCGGGAGCAATAAGCGTCCTCGTTGGACGTGCGACGGATGCCCGGATGCGTCGTAGCCGCCCACTGGACCGGCATAAGAAGGCTGAGTCTATCTGGTCCGGGCCTTCGATGCGACCACAAGGCGCGTCGAGGCCTTCGCCAGGGCTTCCCGGGCGGCGTCCACGTCGGTCTGCGGGCCGCCGGCGGCCAGGCGCTGTTCCGCCCGTTCCTGGGCCGCCTTGGCCTTGGTCACGTCGATTTCCTCGGCCCGTTCGGCCATCTGGGCCAGCACGGTGACGCGGTCGGCGAGCGCCTCGGCGAAGCCGTGGACGATGGCCACATAGCTGCGCTCGTCGCCCTTCCGGTAGGAGAGGACCCCCACTTTCAGGACCGTCAGCAGCGGCGTGTGTCCGGGCAGGATGCCCAGCTCGCCCAGGACGCCGGGCAGCGTGACCTCGTCCACGGTCTCTTTGACCAGCGGACGCTCCGGCGTCACGATCTCGAGCGTCAGGTGTGTCGGCAGCGCCATCCCAGCTCCTTACGCGTTGCGCATCTTCTCGGCCGCGGCGAGGACGTCCTCGATGCCGCCGGCCATGTAGAAGGCGCGCTCGGGGATGTCGTCGTGCTTGCCGTCGACGATCTCCTTGAAGCCCTTGATCGTGTCGGCGACCGGCACGTACTTGCCCTTCAGGCCGGTGAACTGCTCGGCCACGAAGAACGGCTGCGACAGGAACCGCTGGATCTTGCGGGCCCGGGTCACCGACAGCTTGTCCTCCTCCGACAGCTCGTCGATGCCGAGGATGGCGATGATGTCCTGCAGATCCTTGTAGCGCTGCAGCACCTGCTTCACCGAGCGCGCCACGGCGTAGTGCTCGTCGCCGATGATGCGCGGATCGAGGATGCGCGAGGTCGAGGCCAGCGGATCGACGGCCGGGTAGATGCCGAGCTCCGAGATGGCGCGCGACAGGTTGGTGGTGGCGTCGAGGTGGGCGAACGTCGTCGCCGGCGCCGGATCGGTGTAGTCGTCGGCGGGCACGTAGATCGCCTGCACCGAGGTGATCGAGCCCTTCTTGGTCGAGGTGATGCGCTCCTGCAGCTCGCCCATCTCGGTCAGCAGCGTCGGCTGGTAGCCGACGGCGGAGGGCATGCGGCCGAGCAGCGCCGACACTTCCGACCCGGCCTGGGTGAAGCGGAAGATGTTGTCGATGAAGAGCAGCACGTCCTTGCCTTCGGAATCGCGGAAGTACTCCGCGACCGTCAGCCCGGTCAGGCCGACGCGCAGGCGCGCGCCCGGCGGCTCCGTCATCTGGCCGTAGATCAGCGCGGCGCGGGAATTCTCGTAGTCGTCCGGCTTGACGACGCCGCTCTCCTGCATCTCGAGCCAGAGATCGTTGCCCTCGCGGGTGCGCTCGCCGACGCCGGCGAACACCGACACGCCGCCGTGCTTGAGGGCGATGTTGTTGATCAGCTCCATGATCACGACGGTCTTGCCGACGCCGGCGCCGCCGAACAGGCCGATCTTGCCGCCCTTGAGGTACGGCTCGAGCAGATCGATGACCTTGATGCCGGTCTCGAACATCTCGAGCTTGGTCGACTGCTCCTCGAGCGACGGGGCGGGCCGGTGGATCGGCCAGCGCTCCTTGGTCGCCACGGGACGGTCGGGGAAGTCGACCGGCTCGCCGAGCACGTTCAGCACCCGGCCGAGCGTCTGCGGACCGACCGGCACCGAGATGGCGGCGCCGGTGTCGATCACCTTCATGCCGCGCTGCATGCCGTCGGTGGCCTGCATCGCGACGGCGCGGACGCGGTTCTCGCCGATGTGCTGCTCGACTTCGCAGACGATGTCGATCGGCGCGGCACCCGCCGACGTCGGCGGGGCCTGGATGCGCAGCGCGTTGTAGATTGCCGGCAGCCGTCCGGCCTCGAACTCCACGTCGACGACGGGGCCGATGATCTGGATGACCGTGCCTATGCTCGTGCTGATTGGGGTCGCCACTGCCATGTGCTCTGTCCTCAGTCCTACTGCGCTTGCGCGCCCGACACCACTTCGATGATCTCGCGCGTGATCGCCGCCTGGCGCACCTTGTTCATGTACAAGGTCAGGCCTTCGATCATGTCGCTCGCGTTGCGCGTCGCCGAGTCCATCGCCGTCATGCGCGCCGCATGCTCCGACGCCGCCGATTCGAGGAGGGCGCGGAAGATCTGGCTCTCCACGTGCTTCGGCAGGAGCTCGCCGATGATCGCCACGGGCGACGGCTCGTACAGGTAATCCACGCCGGGGCCGGCGGCGGGGTTCGCGCCCCCGGCCGCTTCGTCGAGCCGCGCGATCGGGAGCAGCCGCTCGACGACCACGCGCTGCGTCATCACGCTCTTGAATTCGTTGTAGACGAGATACACCGATGACACGCGGCCGGCGGTGAACTCCTCGATGGCGCGGGCGGCGACGGCCTGCGCGTGCGACAGCTTCAGCGCGCTGAACAGGCCGACGTCCTCGTAGCGGACGTCGAAGCCGCGGCGGCGGAAGAAGTCGCGGCCCTTGCGGCCGACCAGGCCCATCGCCACCTGCCGCGCCGGCGTTTCGTTGGCGAAGGAGGAGGCGGCCTTCACCACGTTGGTGTTGAAGCTGCCGCACAGCCCCTTGTCGGCGGTGATGACGATCAGGAGGGTGCGTCCGTCGGAGGCCGGGCGCTCCGCCAGCAGCGGGTGCGCCGACGGGTCGACCCGGGCGGCCAGGCTGTTGAGGACGCTCAGCATCTTCTGCGCGTACGGGCGCGCGTTGACGATGCGCTCGTGCGAGCGGCGCAGCTTCGACGCCGAGACCATCTTCATGGCCTTGGTGATCTGCTGCGTCGACTTGACCGCGCGGACGCGGCGCCGGATGTCGATCAGGGAGGGCATGGGGCGGTCGGCTCCGTCGGCGCTAGGCGGCGGTCGTCGCCGCGCCGGCGAACGTCTTGCCGAACTCGGTCAGCGTCGTGTTGATCTCCGCCTTGAGCGCGTCGTCGAGGGTCTTCTTCTCGGCGATGGTCTGGAGGATGCCGGGCCGCTTCGTCTCCATGAACGAGGCGAGCGCCGTCTGGTACTTGCCGACGTCGGCGACCGGAATGGCGTCGAGGTAGCCGTTGGTGCCGGCGTAGATGATGACCACCTGCTGCGCCACCGGCAGCGGCGAGTACTGGCCCTGCTTGAGGATCTCGACCAGGCGGGCGCCGCGATTGAGCTGCTGCTGCGTCGACTTGTCGAGGTCGCTGCCGAACTGCGCGAACGCGGCCAGCTCGCGGTACTGCGCGAGGTCGAGGCGCAGCGTGCCGGCCACCTGCCGCATCGCCTTGATCTGGGCCGACCCGCCGACGCGTGACACCGAGTTGCCGACGTTGATGGCCGGACGGACGCCCTGGTGGAACAGATCGCTCTCGAGGAAGATCTGGCCGTCGGTGATCGAGATGACGTTGGTCGGAATGTAGGCCGAGAGGTCACCGGCCTGCGTCTCGATGATCGGCAGCGCGGTGAGCGAGCCGCCGCCGTTGGCGTCGTTCAGCTTCGCGGCGCGCTCCAGCAGGCGCGAGTGCAGGTAGAAGACGTCCCCGGGTACGCTTCGCGGCCGGGCGGCCGGCGGAGCAGCAGCGAGATCTCGCGGTAGGCCTGCGCGTGCTTCGAGAGATCGTCGTAGATGACCAGCGCGTGGCGGCCCGAGTCGCGGAAGAACTCGCCGAGCGCGCACGCGGCATAGGGCGCGACGTAGAGCATCGGCGCCGGATCGGACGCCGCCGCGGCGACGACGATCGAATAGCGCATCGCGTCGTTCTCTTCGAGCGTGCGCACGATCTGGGCGATGGTCGACTGCTTCTGGCCGATCGCGCAGTAGATGCAGACGACGCCGGTGTCCTTCTGGTTCAGGATGGCGTCGACGGCGACCGCGGTCTTGCCGGTCTGGCGGTCGCCGATGATCAGCTCGCGCTGGCCGCGGCCGATCGGGATCATCGCGTCGATGGCCTTGAGTCCGGTCTGCAGCGGCTCGCGGACCGACTGGCGATCGACGACGCCGGGGGCGATCCGTTCGATCGGCAGGAACCGCGTCGTCGGGATCGGGCCCTTGCCGTCGACCGGCTGGCCGAGCGCGTTGACGACGCGGCCGAGCATCTCGTCGCCGACCGGCACCGAGATGATGCGGCCGGTCCGCTTGACGACGTCGCCCTCCTTGACGGCATGCGCGTCGCCGAGGAGCACCGAGCCGACGCTGTCTTCCTCGAGGTTCAGCGCGATGCCGAAGGCGCCGCCGGGGAACTCGATCATTTCGCCGGCCATGCAGCGCTCGACACCGTGCAGGCGGGCCATGCCGTCACCGATCGAGATGACGGTGCCGACTTCGGCGACGTCCACATCGACGGTATATCCGCCGACTTGCTCGCGGAGGATGCGGGAGATGTCTTCGGCTCTGATGTTCATAGGACTACTGGAGTGAGTCGCCGCTGACGAGACGGGCGCGGATCCGGGCGAGGTGACGGGCGACGCTGCCGTCGTAGACGCGGCTGCCGACCTTGGCGACGACGCCGCCGAGAATGTCCGGGTCGACGAGCGGGGTGATCACGACGCGGGCGCCGGAGGCCGTCGCCAGCGAAGCCTCGATGGCCTGGACCTTGTCGGCGGGCAGCGGCACCGCGGACGTGATCTCGGCGCGGACGACCTGGTGCAGGTCGAGCACCCGCTGCTCGAACGCCTCGACGATCTCGTCGATCTCGTCGATGTCGTCGTTCTCGACGACCAGCGTGAGGAGGCGGGCGACGACCTTCGATACCGGCTGCAGCGCGAGCACGTCGCGCATGACGCTCTGCTTGACGCCGAGCGGCACACCGGGACTGGTGAGCGCCCGGCCGAGATCGGGATGGCCGGTGAACACGGCCCCGAGGGCCTTCAGCTCGGCGAGGGCCGAATCGACATTGCCCGACTTCGTGACGACGTCGAACAGGGCGCGCGCATACCGGCGCGCGGAGGCGCGGCTAGCCATGGATGTCCTTCACCTCGGCGGCGTAGCGGTCGATCAGCCGCGCCTGATCGGCGTCGGTGATCGTCTGGCGGACGCGATCGGCGGCGAGGCCGACCGCGAGATCGGCCGCGTGCTCGGCCAGCGCCTTGCGCGCGACGCGGACGCGGAGATCGACGTCACGCTGCGTCTCCTCGATGAGGCGCTTCCGCTCGGCTTCCGCATTGGCCTGGATGCGGCGCTCCTCGGCAGCGATCTCCTCGACGCCTTTCGCACGCAACGTTTCGAGCTCGGCCGGCAGGGTCTGCAGCCGGCGGTCCAGTTCGGCGAGTTGGGCGGTGGCCGTTGCGGTGGTCTCGCGCGCGGCCTCGAGGCCGCCGCGAATCTGCTGTGTGCGGCTGGCGAGATGCTGGGCCAGGGGCGACCGCAGCAGATAGATGAGGCCGCCGACGAGGACGGCAAAATTGAAGAGGCGGGCGATGGGGGGCCAGATGCCCTCGCCGTGGGCGGCCTCGGTGTCGTGGCCGGCACCCGCGGCGCCGGGCGCGCCGGCGGCCGGAGGGCCATGCGCCGGCGGTTGGCCGTGGGCGGCGTCGCCGGCGCCGGGCGCCGGAGCCGTCGCGTGCTCGCCGGCAGCGGCGCCGGCGATGCGCCATGCGGCGCGGCTTGAGCCGGTGCGGCGGCAGGCGGTTGGGTGCTCTCGACCGGCTGGCCGGCGGCCGGTTGCGCCGCGTGACCGGCGTCGGGCTGCGCCTTCGACTGGGCCGGCTCCGGAGCAGGCGGGTGCGCCGGCGATGCCTGGACGGAGCGCGGCGCGGTGCGCGCCTGCGCGTCCTCGACGGGCACGCCGCTGAGCGCGATCAGGGCCGCAAACACGGTCGCGGCGCGATGCCCCAACCGCTTGAGGAAAGTTTCACAAAGTCTGAGTGAGGAGGACGCCATGAGGTGAGGCACCAAGACCGCTAGGACACCCGACGTTCGAGGACGCGGTCGACGATCGCGTGGCTGAGGGCCTCGGCATCCGTCGCCAGCGTGGTGCGCGCCGCCGCGACGGAGGCGTCGAGCGATCGCAATGCGTCGGCCCGGGTCGCCTCTGCGTCCTGGCGGGCCTGGGCGACGAACGCCGCGCTGCGATCCAGGGCGCCGCGGCGCACCGTCTCCATCTGGCGATAGACCTCGTTGCGCGCGGCGGACATCTGCGCCTCGTAGTCCGCGGTCGCGGCCTGGGCGCGGCGTCCAGCCTCGGCGGCCAGGGCCTGCGCCTTCGCCGTGGCGCTCTCGCGCTCGTGCATGACGTGCAGCAGCGGCCCGAACAGGAACCGCTGGACCACGAACGTCAGTGCGAGCACGAGCACGATGACCCAAAGGACCGACAGGTCCGGAATCACGCGAGGCCTCCGATGGAACCGGCTTGGGCCCGAAGGGCCGCTGAGGGAGCGGCCGGCCGCGAGGACGCGACACGAGCCACCAGACAAACGGCCTTTTATACCATGTTCCCGGGACAGGCGGCAAGGCGCGCCGGCCCGGCTCTAGCGCTTCTCGGTGATGTGCTCGTAGATGCGGTTCAACTCGTCTTCCGAGACGAAATCGATCTCGACCTTGCCGCCTTTGCCCTTCCGGACGATGCGGACGCGCGTGCCCAGGGCGAGCTTCAGGACGTCCTCGGCTTCCCGCGTGTGCACGTCCTTGACCGCGACGGGAGCCTGGGCAGGCGGGGCGTTCAGGCGTTTGACCAACGCTTCGGTCTCGCGCACCGAGAGCGCGCGGGCCACGACGTCGTCCGCCGCCTTCTTCAGGGTGACGGGATTCTCGAGCGCGACGAGGGCGCGGGCATGGCCCATCGACAAGGCGCCGGCCGAGACCTGCCGTTGCACGTCGCCTGGAAGGCGGAGCAGGCGCAGATGGTTCGCGATCGACGCCCGATCCTTGCCGACGGCATCGGCCAGGACTTCCTGGGTCATCGCGCAGTCGTCGAGCAGCCGCCGGTAGGCCGTCGCCTCGTCGATCGGATTGAGGTTCTCGCGCTGGATGTTCTCGATCAGCGCGACCTGCAGCAGCTGATCGTCGGCGATCTCGCGCACGATGACGGGCGCCCGCAGCAGACCGGCAATCTGCGCCGCGCGCCACCGGCGCTCGCCGGCGATGATCTCGAACCGGTCGCCGCTGCGCCGCACCAGGATCGGCTGGATGATGCCGTTCGACCGGATCGACTGCGCGAGCTCCTCGAGCGGCCCCTGCTCCATCTGCAGCCGAGGCTGCCGCGGATTGGGCACGATGCGGTCGAGATCCACCTCGAGCGGGACGCCACGCGGCGCGGCCGGCGTGGGAGGCTGGAGAGCCGGTTCTGAAGCCGGCGCATCGGGGATCAGGGCGCTCAGGCCACGCCCGAGCGCCGGTCGCTTCTCAGCCACATAAACCTCACTGGCACAACTAAATACAACGATCCATCAGCCTGCGGTGGCTGTTCGCGCTTCGCGGCCGAGGACCTCTCGGGCAAGGCTGACGTAGGCCTCGGCACCCTTCGACTTCACGTCGTAGAGAATGACCGGAAGGCCGTGACTAGGGGCTTCGCCCAAACGTACGTTCCGCGGGATGACGCTCGTGAAGACCTTCTCCGCGAAGAACGACCGGATATCCCGCGCGACCTGCTGGCCAAGGTTCGTCCGATCGTCGTACATCGTCAACAGCACGCCGAGAATGTCGAGCTTAGGGTTGAGTGACGCCCGGACGCGGCGGATCGTCGCGACCAGGTCAGCAATGCCTTCGAGGGCGAAATACTCACAGTGCAGCGGAACAATCACGGCGTCGGCTGCCACCAGGGCATTCAGAGTCAGCAGACCGAGCGACGGTGGCGTGTCGAGCAGGATGTAGTCGTACTTGTCGCGGACCCCAGCCAGACATTGAGCCAGCCGCGATTCCCGGGCATCCATCGTGACCAGTTCGATCTCGGCCCCAGCCAGATGGCGATTTGCCGGGACGAGCATCATCTTGTCGACCGCCGTGGGGAGCTCAGGCAGAGGCGCCGTCCCCATGAGCGCTTCGTAAATCGTCGGTCCCTTGGCGGCTTCGGCCTTCAGGCCGACCCCGCTGGTCAGATTCCCCTGAGGATCGACGTCCACGAGCAGGACGGAACGGTCGGCCAGCGCCAATGAGGCCGCCAGGTTGATCGCGGTCGTGGTCTTTCCAACGCCTCCCTTTTGATTGGAGACGGCAAGGATCTTTCGCATCACCACACTGAGGGGAAGGGGAATCGCCGAGGAGCCCGACGAGGATAAGGCGACCCATTGGTGCGGTCAAGCGTGGCAGCTGCCCTAATGGCCGCAAAAATGTTCCACGTGGAACATTCGTCGTTCTGCCTCACTGGCGGACGGTCTTGCGGAGGATCAGCAGCCGGCTCCGCAGCGTCTCGACGAGCGGCTCGTCGCTCTCGACTACCAACATGGGGACAGCCGGCAGCGGCTCCTCACCCGGGCCTCGAAAGAGGGCGAGTCTCCCGCCAGGCTTCAGAAACGCCTGTGTCGATACCAGTGTGCCTAACTGCACCCGCACGGCTCGAATCGTCACGACGTCGCAGCATTCGTGGATCGACGCGTCCGTCAGGAGCTCCTCGAACCGCCGGCTCTCGACGCGCACGTTCGCGAGCTTCAGCTTTCTCACTGCCTCACGAAGGAACGCGCCCTTGCGGATCTTCGATTCGACCATGCATAGCGACGCGTTCGGGACCTGAATCTTCAGAGGAATGGCCGGCGAGCCGCCGCCGGAGCCGACGTCGAGGACAGCCCCAGCGCCCTGCAACACCCGGGCGGCCGCCACCGGCTCGAGGATCAGTCGGTCGACGGCCTCGTCGCGATCGTCCAAGGCGGTGAGGTTCATCCGCGCGTTCCACGCGCTAAGAAGCGTCAAGAACTCCGCGTGCGCTGCAGTCTGATCGGACGACAGGTCGAGATTCGCGCGGCGGGCCCGTCGGGCGATGCGCTTCCGCCAGTCTTCGGCGTCCCTGGCCAGGCCGGCAGCATCGGTTGCGGCCGACCGGGGACGGGTCACTGGAACGCAACTCCTCCGCGCCCCTGCTCGAGGCGCCGCAACTCTCGCACGATCACAGCAGCCGCCGCCGGAGTCACTCCCGACACGCGAGACGCCTGGCCCACCGTTTCCGGGCGAATCTCAGTGAGGCGCTGCACGATCTCGTTCGACAGCCCGGGCACCCCGGCGTAGCGGAAGCCCTCAGGAATGCCGCGTCGCTCGTCCTGCTGCGCGCGCGCCACCTCGACCCGCTGGCGGGCGACGTAGCCCTCATATTTGACTTCGGTTTCGAGGCTTGCCGCGTCCAACCCGCCGACGTCGGCGGTGAGCTCGAGGTCGAGCCCGTCGGCGACCTCGGCCAGACGGACTCCGGACGCTTCAATCGATGCCACACCGAGTTGCGCACTCCGTCGTCCAGGCGCGTCGACGACTGCAGGTGCGCCCGATTGCGGTCCAGGCGGCTGGCCCGCGCCTCGAAACGCGCCCATCGGACGTCGTCGACGAGGCCAGTGGCCCGCCCACGCGGCGTCAGCCGCAGATCGGCGTTGTCGATACGCAGCAACAAGCGGTGTTCGGCTCGCGACGTGAACATGCGGTACGGCTCCAGGCAGCCGCGGGTCGTCAAATCGTCGACCAGGATGCCGATGTAGCCCTCGTCCCGGCCGATCACCAACGGATCGCGCCCGAGGTGTGCGAGCGCGGCGTTTGCGCCGGCAACCAGGCCCTGCGCTCCCGCTTCTTCGTAGCCGGACGTCCCATTGATTTGTCCGGCCAGGAACAGGCCCGGGACCCGCTTGCACTCGAGGGATCGCCGGAGTTCGGTCGGCTGGACGAAGTCGTACTCGACCGCGTATCCGGGACGAAGCATCTCGGCGCGCTCGAGGCCAGGCAGCGCCCGTACGAGGGCCAGCTGCGTCTCGCGGGGCAGGCTGGTGGAGAAGCCGTTGACGTAGATCTCCGGCACATCGAGGCCTTCTGGCTCGAGGAACACCTGGTGCGCCTCGCGGTCGGGGAACCGCATGATCTTGTCTTCGAGCGACGGGCAGTACCGCGGACCGATGCCACGAATCTGGCCGTTGTACAGGGGAGACTCGCCGATACGCTCGTGCACCAGCTCGCGGACACGCGGCGTTGTATGAAGCAGGTGACAGCTGACCTGCGGGCGGTCCAGCCGCTGCGTCATATACGAGAAGGGCACCGGCGGATCGTCGCCCCGCTCCGCCTGGAGGCGCGAGAAGTCGATGCTGTCCCGATGCAGGCGTGGCGGCGTGCCCGTCTTCAGTCGACCCCAGCGCAACCCCAGGCTCTTGATCGACTCGGCGAGCGCAATCGACGGGGGCTCGTCGGCCCGGCCGGCCGGACGCTGCTCGCGGCCGATGTGCACCAGTCCGTTGAGGAACGTGCCGGTCGTCACGACCACGGCCGATGCCCGGATGCGGCGACCGTCTGCGAGCGACACACCCACGACCCGCCCAGCGTCAACGTCGAGCGCGGTCACAGGATCGAAGATCCAGCGAATATCCGATTCCGCTTCCAGACGCTCCCGCATCCAGCGCGAGTAAACGCGCTTGTCGGCCTGTGCGCGCGGGGACCACACCGCCGGCCCGCGGCTGCGGTTGAGCAATTTGAACTGGATCCCGGTCGCGTCGATGGCTTCGCCCATCAGGCCGCCAAGCGCGTCGATCTCTCGAACGAGATGCCCTTTCGCCGTGCCGCCGATCGCTGGATTACAGGGCATATGCCCCACTGTGGCCGGCGACAGCGTGCAGAGGGCAACGCGGCAGCCCAGGCGCACCGCCGCATGCGCGGCCTCGCAGCCCGCATGTCCCGCCCCGATGACGATGACATCCGTAGTCATTTTCCGATGCAGAACCTGGCGAAGATCTGGCGCAGCACGTCTTCCGACGACCGCTTCCCCACTATCTCATCGAGTGCCGCGAATGCATCCTGCAGCGTCGCGAGCACGATTTCTTCGCCTTCCCCGCTCTGCGCCTGCTCCGCCGCCTCGCCGAGGCGGCTCTCCACCCGCTCCAGCAGCGCGGTGTGCCGCGCGTTGGCAATCGCCGGGGTGTCTTCCAGCAACTCGACCGCCACTGCCGCATCAACGATCGCGCGCCGCACCGCCTCCAGGCCGTCGCCGGTCAGCGCCGATGCCGCAATCGTCCCGCGCTCTTCATCGGCGCTCCAGGCACCCGGCAGGTCGCTCTTGTTCGCGACGATCACCGTGGCGCCGCCGCTCGCGCCGCCCCGCTCCGGCGGGTGCGGTTGCGATCGATCGAGCACGAGGACGCAGACGTCCGCGGCGTCCGCGGCCTGCCGCGCCCGTGCGATGCCTTCCTGCTCGATCGGCTCGTCGCTCTCGCGCACGCCCGCGGTGTCGATCAGCGTGACCGCGAGCCCGCCGATGTCGCAGCGCTCCGTCAGCAGATCGCGGGTCGTGCCGGCGACCGGCGTGACGATGGCGCGGCTCGCTGCCGAGGAGCGCGTTGAACAGCAGCGACTTCCCGACGTTCGGCGCGCCGGCCAGCGCGACGCGGCAGCCTTCTCGCAGCAGGCGACCCCGACGCGCCGTCTCGAGCAGCGCGATCACCTGCGCGCGCACGGCCTCGCACTCGCGGCGCGACCGCGCCGGGCTCGACGAAGTGGTAGCCCTCGTCGGGAAAATCGAGCGAGGCCTCGAGGCGCACGCGCACGTCGAACAGCGCCTCGCCGATCGCCGCGAGGGCGTGGCTCAACGTGCCGTCCAGTTGATCGAACGCGAGCCGCGCCTGCGCCGGCGTCACCGCGTCGATCAGATCGGCGACGGCTTCCGCCTGCACCAGATCGAGCTTGCCGTTGAGGAACGCGCGCAGCGTGAACTCCCCTGGGGCGGCGAGGCGCGCGCCGGCGGCCATCGCGCTGCGCACGATGCGATCGAGGAGGACCGGACTGCCGTGCGCGGAGATCTCGACGACGTCGTCGCCGGTGTAGGACGCCGGTGCCGCGAACCAGGTGAGCGACCACCTGATCGATCGCCGCGCCACCCGTTACGCTCGCATCGTCGTCGAGCGGCGCGGCCAGGCGCCGGACCGTCGCCAGGCGCGCGCGCGAGCGCGGGACCTGGCGCGAGGACGCCCGCGATCGACACGGCCTGCGGGCCGGCGACGCGCACGACACCCAGACCGGCCCGGCCCGGCGGCGTCGCTACGGCGACGATGGTGTCGTCGGTCGAGAACACGGCGCTCCTGCCGTGCCCGCGGCGAGCCTCGCCGCGATCCGCGGGCGGACCGCTAGCGCGCCGGCTTGCGCAGGCTGATGGTGACCTGCTTCAACTGGCCGTCGCCCTGGCTCTCCGAGGCGACGTCGTCGAAGCGGCTCACTTCCATGTGCACGATGCGGCGCGAGTAGGAGTTCAGCGGGCCCGAGTTCCTGCGCCACGCCGGTGGTCCGCACCTTCTCGATCAGGAACTTCGCCATCTGCTGCAGCTCGATGTCCTTCCCCTGACGGAAGTTCATCGCGTCGATGACGATGCGCTGGTCGCGGCCGACGTCGCGGCGGTAGGCGCTGTTGACCAGGTGCTGCAGCGCGTCGAGGCCTTCGCCCTTGCGGCGCAGCAGCAGCTCGCCTTCCTCGCCCTGGACGTCGACGCGGACGCTGCCGTCCTCGAGGTCCGACACCTCGATGGCGACGTCGAGGCCCATCGCCTCGACGACCTGCTCGACGAACGCCTTCACCTCATCATGCAGTTCCGATCGCATCGCTCTCTCCGTGGCGGACGCAGGGCCGATCAGCGCGCCCGTGCCGGCTGGCCGTTGGCCAGCAGCCGGTTCGTGAAGTACTGCTGCCCGATCGTCCACAGGTTGCTGATCAACCAATACAGCACCAGGCCGCTCGGCGCCCACAGGAAGAAGACCATGAACATCAGCGGCATGAACATCATCATCCGCTGCTGCGCCGGATCGCCGGTCGGCGGCATCATCTTGGTCTGCCAGAACTGCGATGCGCCCATGAGGATCGGCGTGACGTAGTAGGGATCGTGGACCGACAGGTCGTGGATCCAGCCGACCCACGGCGCTCCGCGCAGCTCGATGGCCTGCGAGAGGAACGCGTAGAACGCGAACAGCACCGGGAACGTGAGGAGCATCGGCAGGCAGCCGCTGGCAGGGTTGGCGCCCTTCGCCTTGTAGAGCTCCATCAGCTCCTGGTTCATCTTCTGCTTCGCCGGATCGGTCATCTTCAGCTTGGCGTAGCGATCCTGGATCGCCTTCACCTGCGGCTGAATCTGCTGCATCCTGCGCATCGACACCGCGCTCTTGTGTCGCAGCGGGAAGAGCACGAGGTTGATCATGACCGTCAGCAGGATGATCGACCAGCCGAAGTTCCCGACGTACTCGTTGATCCACTTCAGCGCCTTGAGCAGCGGCGTCGCCAGGAAGCCGAAGATCCCGAGGTGGATCGTGCGCGTCAGCTCCGGGTCGGCACGCTGCAGGAGGTCGAACTCCTTCGGGCCCAGGAAGAACGTCAGCGGCCCGTCGCCGGCCACGCGGATCCGGTAGTCGACGATGTGGCGATCGCCTCCCGACGTCTTGATGGTCAGCGGCTGGTAGGTGACCCGCGCGTTCCTGCCGCCGGGGAGCGCCGCGGCGAGGAAATACTGATCGTCGACGCCGGCGTAGCGCGTCAGCCCCTCCTGCACCGACTGGCTCGGGATGCTCGCCGCCGGGATGCGGATGGCGTCGCTGGTGTCGACCCTCTGGAGGATTGCCTGCGGCGGCTGGTAGGTCGCCGGCACCAGCCAGCTGGTGGACTGCACGCCGCGCTCGATGTCGCCGAACCCGGCGCCGCCGTGCACGGTCACGCGCTGCGGCTGTCCGTCGACGAGGACTTCCGTCTTGACGCGCAGCAGGAACGGTTGGCCCTCCGGCTGCACGTCGATCGTCTTCACCACCGAGACGCCCGATGCATCGCGATACGTGAACTGCAGCGATGCCGTCCGCGTGTCGACCTTCTGGTCGCCGCTCGACGCCTGGTAGAGCGCGGCGTTGAGGCGCGTGCCGAGCGCGGCGTCGCCCACCGTCAGCGACAGCGGGTGGCGATCCGGTGTCGTCAACGCCGGCGCGACAAGGTCCATCGGCCGGCCGTTGGAATCGAGGTAGTCCTTGAGCTGCCAGCTCTCGAGGATCGCGCCGCGGTTCGAGAACGTCGCCTTGACGCGCGACGTCTCGATCACGATCCGCCGTTCGGCGCTCTCGCCGGCGAGCACCTCCGGCATCGGGCCGGTCGGCACCGGGGGCGCGCTCGGCGCCTCCACGGGCGCAGTGGCGGCGGGCGCGGTTGACGTGGTCGCTGCCGGGACCGGCGGCTTGGGATTCGGCTTGACGAACAGTGCCTGGTAGCCGAAGAGCACCACGAAGGAGAGGACGACGGCGAGAAGGACGCGACGTTCCATGCTGTCTATGACGCTGGGCTCAACGGACGGGATCGAAGCCGGCAGGGCCCCACGGGTGACACCGGGCGATGCGCTTCAGCGCCATCCACCCGCCCCGCCAGGCGCCGTACCGCTCCAGGGACTCGATCGCATAAGCGGAACACGACGGCGAAAACCGACACGCGCCGCCGGACCACGGCGAGAGCAGAAGTTGATAGGTGCGAACGAGCCACTGCAGCGCGCGGGTGGCCACGTCAGCGTGCGCCGCGATCGGTGCGTCGTCGCGGACCCGCGTCGCGGCCACCGCGGCCGGAGAGCAGCACGACGTAGTCGCGTTCAAGGCTGGGGAAGTCTGCGGCGAGGAACTCGCGTCGGGGTACGACGATGACGTCGAGGCCGGCATCTGGCTTGTGGCGGCGGAACAGTTCGCGGGAGAGGCGCTTGGCCCGGTTGCGGACAACGGCGCCTCCGAGCTTGCGCGTGGCGGCCACGCCGAACCGTGATCGCCCGCTCTCGGGCGCTGCCTCGCGGGCGAGCACGAACATGGTCATGAAGCGGCCGTGCCGCTTCGCGCCATGCGCGTAGATGTGCTCGAAGTCGGTCCGCCGGCGGACGCGCTCGTGCGGCTGGAGTCGCTCGGTCACGCGGAGTCCCTGCGCAGCCGGCGGCTCGCCAGGCGCGACGCCTACGACACCGTCAGGCGCTTGCGGCCCTTGGCGCGCCGGCGCTTCAGGACCAGGCGTCCATTCTTGGTGCTCATGCGTTCGAGGAAGCCGTGCGTCTTGCGCCGGCGGCTGCGATTGGGCTGAAAAGTGCGCTTCATGGATCACCAGGCTGGCCGGGGCCGGACTCGACCGAACGGCAGAACCACTCATGGTAGACGCGGGCCCGAAATGTGTCAACAAAGCCGGTGCCTAATCGGTGTGGTATTGTCCGACGCTTCCCATGCCTCGACCGGTCCCCGCCATCAGCGGCGACGGCGCTCCAAGCCGGTTTTCCACAACTGTGGAAAATTCTGTGGAAATTTCAGGGCTTTCCGGAATGGCCACCATGAAAAGCCTTGTGCTGTCTGAATCTGCGTACGGCGAAGGTAATTTGATGGCGGTTTTGTCGATGTTTTTCGGCTTGTGACGACCGCTGGCCGTTTTACAAACACGTCACACGAGGCGAAAGTGTCAGATTTTCATGCATTCTGGCCCGCTGGGCAGCCCGCCAGCGCGCGGGATGGGGCTAAATGACGGTCTGGGATCAGGTCCTCGCCCGGGTCGAGACGAAAGTCAACCGTCACAGTTTCTCGACGTGGTTTCGCCGCACCGAGTTCATCACGGACGACGGCCAGCGCGTGACCATCCGGGTTCCCGACACTGTTTTCCGGGACTGGCTGCTCAAGCACTATTCGGGAGTGCTGGCTGACGCTCTAGCTGAGGTGGGTCGCTCGGATGCCACCTTGACATTCGTGACCGATGCCGAGGCAAACACGCAGCAAGCGGCCGTTGAGCGCGCTTTCGCGCCGCCGCGCCGATGCGACACCAGGCACGGTTGAGGTGGTATTTCCTGTCGTGACTGCGGCGCGGCGCGCCTGTCGGCCCGCCTGGATTGAATCCCCGCTATACCTTCGACACCTTCGTCGTCGGCCCGTCCAACCAGTTCGCGCACGCCGCCTGTCGTGCGGTCGCCGAAGCGCCGGCACGGTCCTACAACCCGCTGTTCATCTACGGCGGAGTCGGACTGGGCAAGACCCACCTCATGCATGCGGTCGGGCACTACATCGTCCAGCATGCGCGCTCGCTACGGTTGACCTACGTGTCATCCGAGCGGTTCATGAACGAGATGATCAACGCGCTCCGCTACGAGCGCATCCTCGACTTCCGCGAGCGCTATCGGAACATCGACGTGCTGCTGGTCGACGACATCCAGTTCATCGGGGGCAAGGAGAGCACGCAAACCGAGTTCTTCCACACCTTCAACGCGCTCTTCGACTCGGCCAAGCAGATCGTCATCAGCAGCGACGCCCCACCTCACGAAATTGCGGCCCTCGAAGAACGCCTACGGTCGAGGTTCGAATGGGGCCTGATTGCGGACATCCAGCCGCCCGACCTCGAGACCAAGGTGGCCATTCTGCGCAAGAAGGCCGAGGCCGAGGCCGTCCCGCTCCCGGACAACGTCGCCATCTACATCGCCAGCAAGATCCGATCTAACGTCCGCGAGTTGGAAGGCTCGCTGATCCGCCTGGTCGCCTACGCCTCGATGACAGGGGCCGAGATAAACCTGGCTCTGGCTCAGCACGTCCTGCGCAACGTGCTGTCCAACGACGAGCGCGTCGTCACCATCGATGTCATTCAGAAGTTCGTGGCCGACTACTACCAGCTCCGCACCAACGAGCTGAAGTCGCGCAACAACTCCAAGTCCATCGCCCTGCCCCGCCAGGTTGCGATGTACCTGTGCAAGGCGCTGACACGCGCATCCCTGCCCGAAATCGGCAAGGCGTTCGGCGGCAAGCACCACTCCACCGTCATCCATTCGATCCAGAAGATCGACGGCATGCGGCAGCGGGACGCCGAATTCAGCGCGTTGCTGCAGAACCTGCTGGCGAATTTCCAGTAGGCGGACGGCACTCTGCGGCGTCCGTCCACAGGTCCCTGTGGAAATCCTGCGGACCCACTGTGGACCAGCCGAGCCGGTTCCCGGCCGGGCTCTGGAACGCACCACCGGCACACCGGGAATCCTCAGCCTGTCGCTTCCGTAAGTTATTGAACTTCAAGGAGAACCGCCGTCGTTTCCGCTTTTCAACAGGCCCTTGTTCTTGTTATACTTTTGTGTTCGTAGATTCGTTCTTAAACACAATACGGCCCGCCCTGGCGCAAGGGCAGGCCGCAGGGTTGGTCTCGCCGGTTCGGCTTCGAGGGCAGCACACGCATGGAACTCTCCGTGAGCAAGGCGGATCTGCTACGGGAACTGCAGTTCTTCCAGGGCATCGTCGAACGCAAGAACACGATCCCCATCCTCGCCAACGTCCTGATCGACGCCAAGGGTTCGGAGGTCCGCCTGGCGGCCACCGACCTGGAAGTCGGGCTGAAGAGCCGCTGCGCGGCCAAGATCGAGAAGCCCGGGTCGTTGACGCTGCCCGCCAAGAAGCTCTTCGAAATCGTCAAGGCCCTGCCTGACACCGATGTCCTCATCCAGGAGGACAAGAACGGCGTCAAGGTGGCGGCCGACCGCTTCGAGTCGCGGCTCCAGACCATGTCCCGGGACGATTTCCCGGCCATGCCCGACGGCGGCGGCGCCGGAGACGCGATCCTGCCTCGCGACATCACGCGGCAGATGGTCGCCAAGACCCAGTTCGCGATCACGGGCGAGGATACGCGCTACTTCCTGAACGGGGCCCTGCTGGTCCTGCGGCCCAAGGACATGAGCATGGTCGCGACGGACGGCCATCGCCTGGCGCTGGTCACGGCGCCGCGTGATGGTGGCCCGGATGCGCCGGACGAGCTTCGCGTGATCGTGCAGAAGAAGACCCTGCTCGAGCTGGGCCGTCTGCTTGGTGAGCCGGGCGACGAGGTCATCTTCGAGAAGGGCGAGAACCACCTGTTCTTCCGCTTCGCCGAGCGCGTGCTCGTGTCGCGGATGATCGACGGCCAGTTCCCGGCCTACGAACGCGTCATTCCCAAGGGCAACGACAAGGCGGTCGAGTTCGATCGCGATCGGCTGACCAACGCGGTCAAGCGCGTCGCCCTGCTGGCCAACGAACGGTCGCGCTCGGTGAAATTCCAGATGGATCCGGGCGAAGTAACGGTGACGTCGAACAGCTCAGAGTTCGGCGAAGCCAAGGAAGTGATTCCGGTCGAATACAGCGGTCCGTCCGTCACCATCTGCTTCAACGCGCAGTACGTGCTCGATTTCCTCAGCGTCGCCGAGACCGAGGTCGTCGTGCTGCAGTTCAAGGATGAGATGAGCCAGGCCGTGATGAAACCCGTGGGTGCGAGCGGCTACGACTACACGTACGTGATCATGCCGATGCGAATCTGAGCCGCGTGAGCCGCCAACCGGTCGCCGGCGACCAGTTGGGGCCCGCACCGATTCGCATGCTCGCGCTCCACCACAAGTAGATGGAACAGGACACCTCTCTTCCACCGCCGCAGGGCGGCCCGGCTCCGACTGACATGCCGGCCGACGTCCCGGTGAACGGCAGCTCAGCCGACGATTACGGCGCCGACAAGATCAAGGTCCTCGAGGGCCTCGAGGCCGTGCGCAAGCGCCCGGCCATGTACATCGGCTCGACCGGGCCGCAGGGGCTGCATCACCTCGTCTACGAGATCGTCGACAACTCGATCGACGAAGCGCTCGCCGGTTACTGTGATCAGGTCAACGTCCGGATCCATCTGGACAACTCCGTCACGGTCATCGACAACGGCCGAGGCATTCCGGTCGATCTGCACGAGAGCGGCAAGTCCGCCGCGGAAGTCGTGCTGACCGTCCTGCATGCCGGCGGCAAGTTCGACAACAACAGCTACAAGGTTTCCGGCGGCCTGCACGGCGTGGGTGTCTCGGTGGTCAATGCGCTGTCCGAGCGTCTCGATCTCGAGATCTACCGCAACGGCGAGGTCTACACGCAGAGCTACGAGCGCGGGAAACCAATCGCCGATCTGATCAACACCGGCATCACCAAGAAGCGCGGCACGAAGGTCACGTTCGCGCCCGACGCCGAGGTTTTCGAGACGGTCGAGTTCAGCTTCGACACGCTGGCGCAGCGCCTGCGCGAACTCGCCTTCCTGAACGCCGGCGTCCGCATCACGCTCGACGACGAGCGCGAGGACGGCAAGGCGCACGACTTCCACTACGAAGGCGGCATCAACCAGTTCGTGACCTTCCTCAACCAGGCGAAGGTCGCCGTCAACGACGAGCCCATCTACATGAAGGGCGAGAAGGACGGGATCCAGGTCGAGATCTCGCTGCAGTGGAACGACGGCTACAGCGAGCTGATGTACTCGTTCGCCAACAACATCAACACGCACGAAGGCGGCACGCACCTCTCCGGGTTCCGCGCCGCGCTGACGCGCACCATCAACGCCTACACGACGAGCAACAACCTGTCGAAGGACCTCAAGGAGAACGTCAGCGGTGACGACATCCGCGAAGGTCTGACCGGCGTCATCAGCGTCAAGATCCCGCAGCCGCAGTTCGAAGGCCAGACCAAGACGAAGCTCGGGAACACCGAGGTCAAGGGCATCGTCGAGACGATCGTCAACGACCGGCTGGGCGCGTTCCTCGAAGAGAACCCGGTCGTCGCCAAGCGGGTCATCCAGAAAGCCATCGACGCGGCGCGCGCGCGCGAAGCCGCCCGCAAGGCGCGCGACCTGGTGCGCCGCAAGGGCGTCCTCGACAGCAGCACGCTGCCGGGCAAGCTGGCCGACTGCCAGGAGCGCGATCCGGCGCAGAGCGAGATCTACATCGTCGAGGGCGACTCCGCAGGCGGGTCCGCCAAGCAGGGTCGCGATCGGCGCTTTCAGGCCATCCTGCCGATCCGCGGCAAGATCCTGAACGTCGAGAAGGCGCGCTTCGACAAGATGCTGGGCAGCGACGCGATCAAGACGATGATCGCCGCGCTCGGCTGCGGCATCGGCGTCGAGGACTTCTCGCTCGAGAAGGCGCGCTACCATCGCATCATCATCATGACGGACGCGGACGTGGACGGCTCCCACATCCGCACGCTGCTGCTGACGTTTTTCTACCGGCAGATGCGCCAGTTGATCGACGCCGGCTACGTCTACATCGCCCAGCCGCCGCTGTTCCACGTCAAGCGCGGCAAGAAAACGACCTACGTGAAGGACGAGCGCGAGCTCGAAGGCCTGCTCGTCCGGCGCGCCGTCGAGAACCGCGTCGTGAAGACGGCACACGGCCGCGAGCTGCACGGCCCGGAGCTCGAGCGTCACCTGCAGCAGCTCGGGACGCTGCAGAAGCACCTGCAGCGCGTCGAGCGCCGCGGCCTGACCCGGGACATCGTGCTGGCGCTGCTCGGCGCCGACGTCCGCGACGCCAGCGCGTTCAGCGATCGGGCCAAGGTCGACGCCCTCGCTTCGACGCTGCGCACGGAGTCCCGCGACGTCACCGTGCAGGTCGATGAAGAGCACAACTCCTCGACCCTGGTGATCGCCGATCGATCGGCGGGCTACGTCCGCCAGACCTTCGTCGGCGTCGAGTTCGTCACGGCGCCGGACTATCGGGCGCTGGTGGGCAGCTACACGGCGGTGAAGGACTACCTCGGGCCGGTCGTCATCCGGACCGCCGACGCGGCCAAGGACGCCGAGGCGGAGGCCGAGGAAGACGCCGCGCCGGAGCCGCCATCCACGGTCGACAGCCTGACCGAGGACCTGGTGCGGGCCGACGTCGCACCGCCGACGGCCGCGGACGGATCGTCCGGTCCGGCCAAGAGCAGCCCGGCCAAGGTCGGCAAGGCCGAGGACGCGCGCATCGAATCGATGGATGCGCTGCTCGACTACTTCATCACCGCCGGGCGGAAGGGCATCACCATCGGCCGCTACAAGGGGCTGGGCGAGATGAACCCCGAGCAGCTCTGGATGACCACGATGGATCCGAGCGTCCGCACGCTGCTCCAGGTGAAGGCCGAAGACCACGCGGAAGCCGACCTGATGTTCACCACGCTGATGGGCGACCAGGTCGAGCCGCGGCGCAAGTTCATCGAGGACAACGCCCTCGACGTGAAGAACCTCGACATCTAGCCGAGGTCGAACGACTCCGGAGTCGGCCACGACTCCGGAGTTGCGTTCGACTGCGGAGTCGTTTCTCGAACGCCAATAAGCATGTCCGATACCCAGTCGCGCGTCCCGGTCAACATCGAAGACGAGATGAAGCGCTCGTACATGGATTACGCCATGAGCGTGATCATCGGGCGCGCGCTGCCCGACGTACGAGACGGCCTCAAGCCCGCGCACCGGCGCGTCCTGTTCGGCATGCGCCAGATGGGCCTGGCGTCGAATCGCGCCTATCGCAAGTGCGCCAAGATCGTCGGCGACGTGATGGGCACGTACCATCCGCACGGCGACGCCGCCATCTACGACACCCTGGTCCGCCTGGCCCAGGACTTCAACATGCGCGAGCCCCTGGTCGACGGCCAGGGCAACTTCGGATCGATGGACGGCGACACCGCCGCGGCCATGCGCTACACCGAAGCGCGCCTGAAGGGCCTGGCCGAGGCCATGATGGCCGACCTCGACAAGGAGACGGTCGACTTCGTCCCCAACTACGACGAGACGACCGAAGAGCCGACCGTCCTGCCGACGCCGTTCCCGAACCTGCTGGTCAACGGCTCGACCGGCATCGCCGTCGGCATGGCGACGAACATCCCGCCGCACAACCTGCGCGAGGTGATCGAGGCGGTCATCGGCGTCATCAACCTGACGCTCGAGGAAGAAGAAGCCGAGCGCTCGGGGCAGGTCTCGACGAAGACCAAGGAAGAGCGCCGCCTGGAACGGCAGCGCCACGTCCTGAAGTCGATCACCGGCCCCGACTTCCCCGGCGGCGGCATCATCGTCGGCCATACCGGCATCCATTCGGCCTACACCACGGGACGCGGGTCGATCACGCTGCGCGCCAAGACCGAGTTCGAGCCGATCGGCAAGAGCGATCGGATGCAGATCGTCGCCACCGAGATCCCCTACCAGGTCAACAAGGCGGAGCTGCAGAAGAAGATCGCCGACCTGGTGCACGAGAAGGTGCTCGAGGGCATCTCCGACATCCGCGACGAGTCGGATCGCGACGGCGTCCGCGTGGTCATCGAGCTGAAGAAGGGCGAAGTGCCCGACGTCGTGCTGAACAACCTGTTCAAGCACACGCAGTTCCAGACCACGTTCGGCGTCATCACGCTGGCCATCGTCAGCGGCCGGCCGCGCGTGCTGCCGCTGGTCGATCTGCTCGATCACTTCGTCGAGTTCCGGCGCGACGTCGTGCGCCGGCGCATCGAGTTCGAGCTGAAGAAGGCCGAGGCCCGGGCCCACATCCTCGAAGGCCTGGCCATCGCCCTCGATCACCTCGACGCCGTGATTGCGCTGATCCGCGCCTCGTCGAGCCCGATCCTGGCCCGCGACGGGCTGATGACGCAGTTCGGCCTGTCGCAGATCCAGGCGCAGGCCATCCTCGACATGCAGCTGCAGCGCCTCACCGGCCTGGAGCGGCAGAAGATCCTCGACGAGCTCGCGGCGCTGAAGAAGGAGATCGAGCGCTTGCGCACGATCCTCAGCAGCCGGCGCCTGCTGATGGAGATCGTCGTCAACGAGCTGCGCGACATCCAGGAGAAGTTCGGCGACGCGCGCCGGACCACGATCGTCGACGATCCGGGCGAGATCCGCATCGAGGACCTGATCGCCGACGAAGACATGGCGATCACGGTCAGCAACACCGGCTACATCAAGCGGACGTCGCTCGACTCGTATCGCAGCAGCGGCGCGGCGGCAAGGGCCGGCGCGGCATGGACCTGCGCGAAGAGGACTTCGTCAGCCACATCTTCGTGGCGTCGACGCACGCCTACATCATGATCTTCTCGGACCGCGGCCGGGCCTACTGGCTGAAGGTCTACGAGATCCCCGACGTCGGGCCGGCCAACCGCGGCAAGGCGATCGCCAACCTCGTGTCGATGGAGCCCGGCGAGAAGATCGCCGCGCTGCTCGCGGTCCGTGAGTTCCCCGAGGACGAGGATCAGCAGTTCATCGTGATGGGCACGCGCAAGGGCGTGGTCAAGAAGACCGACCTGAAGGCGTTCGCCAACCCGCGCGCCGGTGGCATCATCGGCATGGGCGTCGATGAAGACGATGCGCTGCTCGCGGTGGCGGAGACCGACGGCAAGAGCGAGGTGCTGATCGGCACCAGGCAGGGCCAGTCGATCCGCTTCCCCGAGGACGACGTACGCTCGATGGGCCGCACCGCCTACGGCGTCCGCGGCATCGCGCTGCAAGGAGGACGACGAGGTCGTGGCGATGGAAGTCGTCCGCCCCGGCGGCACCGTCCTCACCGTTACGGCCAACGGCTACGGCAAGCGGACCGCGCTCGAGGAATACCGCCTCCAGTCGCGCGGCGGGTCCGGCATCATCAACATCCAGACCAGCGACCGCAACGGCGTCGTCGTCGGCATCGCCTACGTGTCGGACGAGCACGAGCTGATGCTGATCACGCAGCAGGGCCAGACGCTGCGGATGGGGGCGAAGGACGTCCGCGTCATCGGCCGCGCCACGCAGGGCGTCCGCCTGATCGGCGTCGCCGAGGGTGATCAGGTCGTCTCGATCGTCCGGCTCGAGGATCAGGGCGACGCGAATGGTGGCGACGGCAACGGGAACGGCGTCGCCGAGGGTGAGCAGGCGCTCGACGCCGGATCGGATGTCGACGCGACGCCGGACGCCACGCCGGAGCCGTCAGCCGGCGACAGCGACACCGACGAATAGCCCCGTCGCCAGGGAGTGCTTGACCGGGACCCGGGCGCGACCATAGTTTCTAGGCCGGCCACATCGCGCCCCGTGGCCCGCCTCGTCCATCTATTGGCAGCGCAGGAGATCCTCATGCTGACGCGACGCATCTTCTCGATGATGTCGGCCCTGGCAGCGGTGCTGGCATTTGTCGGTCCGGTCTTCGCCGACACGGTCGTCGACGGCAGCACCGGCCCAGGCTCCGTCTACCGGCTCGTCCGGCCGACGAATTGGAACGGCATCCTGGTCCTCTACGCGCACGGCTACGTCTCGAAGGACGCGCCGGTCGCCATCCCGCCCGACGCACAACAGGTCATCTCGCTGCTGGCGCCCCAGGGCTTCGCCGTCGCGGTCTCCAGCTTTTCCGAGAACGGGTGGGTCGTGAAGGACGGCACGCAGCGTACCCATCAGCTTCTCGGCCTGTTCACTTCGAAATTCGGCAGGCCGGCGCGCGTCTACGTCGGGGGAGGCTCGATGGGCGGGCTCATCGCCATCCGCCTCGCCGAAACCTGGCCCGGTGAGTTCGCGGGCGTGCTTCCTGCGTGCGCCGTGGCCGGCGGTCTTGCGCGCCACGTCGACTACTACCTGAACGTCCGGGTCCTCTTCGATTTCTTCTATCCCGGCGTCCTCCCGGGGACCGCCGTCGATGTGCCGGACGGGCTCGACGCGACCGAGGACATCGTGAACCCGGCGATCGCCGCGATGACGGCCAACCCGCTGGGGGCCGGCGCGATCGCCGCGATCACCCAGACCCCGGTCCCGTTCGCGAACGGTCCGGAGCTTCTGGAGTCGATCGCTTCGGCGCTCGTCGGAGCGGCCGGCTATCCGGAGATCCTCGAGCTCACCCACGGTCAGCCGTACTTCGACAATTCGGCGACGCTATACACGGGGGCCCTCCCAGCGCTGACGCTCGCGCTCGTCAACGCGAACGTGCAGCGATTCGCGGGCTCACCCGCCGGGCGCAAGGCGCTGGCGCACAACTACACGCCGACCGGTGATCTCGGGATCCCGGCGCTCACGCTCTCGACGTTCCGAGACCCGGTCGTCCCCGGCTTTCACCGCACCGTGTACGGCCAGGAGGTCGCCGCCAATGGCGACGCCGACCGACTCGTCCAGCGCTCGGTGCCCGGGCTCTTCGGCGGATATGGTCACTGCACCTTCACGCCGGAGGAGCTCACGCAGGCCTTCGCCGACCTCGTGCTGTGGGGCGAGTTCGGGTTGAAGCCGACGCCGTAAGCGCTCGCCGGCGGCGGCAAGGGCGCTCAGCATGCCTGAGCATTGACGACGATGTCGGTGCGCTCAGCGGACGTTGTCGACGACCATCAGATTGCTGCCCGCGCTGTCCACCATGGGGAAAATCACGAAGCGCTCGTCGGGTGAGAGGGTCATACCCCACCAGAATGGCTTGTCGAGACGAGCGAGCGTGGTGCGCGTGCGGGTCCGCGGATCGACGAGCTCGAGCGCGCCCTTGTCCGGCGCCTCGACCATCGAGACGTAGTACAGGCCGCGGTCGCCGACGGCGTAATTCAAGCTGTAGCTCAGGCCGTCGGCGACCTTCTCTTCGTCGCCTCCGGCGATCGGCATGCGCCAGATCGAGCTCGGCCTCCCGACGTCCTTCGAGTAATACAGAAACCCGTCACGTGCTTCAGTCGCTGCCAGGCCGCCGAGCCGCGTGATCTGCGTTGCAGGGCCTCCCGCGGCCGGCATCCGCCAGACCTGAAACGTGCCGCTCTGATTCGATCCGAAGTAGATCGATCGGCCATCGCGCGACCATCGGGCCTCGGCTTCATCGGAGGGGTCAGTCGTGAGGCGACGCAGCGCGCCGGTGTCCGGCTGCAGCAGGTAGAGATCGGCTGAGCCCTCCCGGCGCGAGTTGAAGAGGATCGTGCGGCCGTCGGGCGACCACTGCGGATTCGCGCACTGCGGCCCGCCCATACTGGTCATCTGCAATGGGTGCGAGCCGTCGGCGTTCGCCACCCAGATCTCCTCCGAGCCTGACCGCGTCGAGGCGAACGCCATCCGCGCGCCGTCGGGCGAGAAGTGAGGCGTGTGCTCGTCGTACGTCGACGAGAAGGCGGCCAGCGCGTGCGGACGCTTCAACGGTTCGGTGAGCGGGACGGCGTACAGCGTCGTGTCCCTGAACTCCGCCGAATAGACGAGCCGACCCGAGCTCGAGACCGTGACGGTGGTGGCGTGTTCGCCGAACGGGAGGACCTCGGGCTGACGCGGGCGCGGCGGCGAGCCCGGCGTCGCTGGAATCGTCGCGAGGCGGCTGATCCCGAGATGCCCGCCCAATGAAAACACCAGATTCCGCCCATCCGGCATCCACGCGAGGCTGTCGATGCGCTGCGAATCGAACGTGAGCTGGACCGGCGTCCCATTCGCCGTCCCATCGGATGTCAGCGGCAGGACGAACACCGCCGTCCGGTTCATGCTGTAGTCGCGAAGGAACGCGATGGACCGGCCATCCGGCGACGGAACGGGACCGACGTCGCCTCTGCCCCCCAACCGCGCGTCGGTGAGTCGCCGCGTTTCCGTCCCGTCCGCGGAGACCAGCCAAATCCCTTCCGGGCCGCCGGCCGAGAGCGCGCCACCCACGGCAAGCCACCGGCCATCCGGCGTCCAGGCGAGATTGCTGTATGGCTTGAAGCCCAACGAGTTCAGGAACACTCTCGCGATGGTCCGTTCGGCGCCGCCGAGGGCGGGCATGATGATCAGGGTCCCGTCGCTCTCCCACGACCCCGACCTCAAGAACGCAATCCGTCGGCCGTCCGGTGACCACGCCGGCATGTCGTCCCACGCTGGATGCGTGGTCAGGCGCAAGGGCTCTCCGGGTCCGACCAGCTTGACGTAGATGTCGACGTTGTCCTGGGCCGGGCCATTCCAGGCGAACGCCACCTGGCTGGCGTCGGGCGAGAGGCTGGGCGCATGCTCCAGTCCCGGATACGCCGTGAGAGGGGCCGCGAGCGCTGGCGCCCTCGCGACCGGCGCGGACGGCGCTCGCCATGAGCCGGCGGCATACGCCAGGACGACCAGTAAGGTCGCAACCCCCAGCCCACCGGCGACCCAGCGTGTCATCGCGGCGCCACCGGGCCGTATGGCCGGCGAGGGGTCCGTTCCGACGGGCGGTATCGAACGTGCCTCGTCGCGGTCCGCCCGGACGTCCGCCGTGAAGCGATAGCCGTGCTTCGGGACCGTCTCGAATCCATCGTGCCCCGTCGTCGCCGAGCGCCTTGCGGAGCAGGGAGATCTGGAAGGACAGGTTCGCCTCTTCGACGAACGTGTCAGGCCAGAGGGCGCCCATCAGCTCTCGCTTGGACAGCGCCCGACCGGGATTCCGGACCAGGAGCGCGAGCAGGTCGAACGTCTTCGGGGCGAGCGATAGCACCTGCGCGTCGCGCGTGAACACGCGGCGCTCCAGGTCGAGCCGGAAGGGCCCGAACGCGTACGACCCGCTCACAGCGCCCCACGTGGCCCTGCTCATGGATTCCTGCGAATTTGCTGTACCGCTGCTGTCTTCGTGCAAAGGATTCGCTCGTGAGCCGCTGGCTAGCGTCGGCTCATGCGATACCAGGACGGTCAGTCGAATGAGCGCAGTCTACCTGCCCCCCGCGTTTTCCGGTCCACTGCCGTGGTCCTCCTCGGCTGTGTCGCCTCCGGCGCCGCCGCTCACGGGCAGACCCCCACGTTCCCCAATCCGAGGGATCTCCTGAACGCTCCGCCCGCCGCGTTCGTCGAGCTGATGCAAGCCGCCCGACCCAGGCCGATGTCGGTCGAAGACATGGGCCGAATCGTGCGCTCGCTTCCTGCGACCGGCGAGGTGACGAGCCTCGACCCGCGCGCCCTGAGCCACTTGGCTGCGGTCCGGCAGATTCTCCAGGCGACGAAGCGGGATTGGTACGAGGTCAAGGTGATCGACGTCCCCCAGGCGGCCATCGCCCTGCACGCTCGAGCCGTGCTGCTGATCTCGAAACCGGTGCTCAACGTCCTTACCCCAGGCGAGTTGCAGGCGCTGGCCGCCCACGAGATCGGTCACGAATACGTGTGGGCGGAGTATGAAGGTGCCCGCCGCGACGCCAGACAGACCCGTCTGAAGGAGCTGGAGCTGCTCTGCGATGCAATGGCCGCGGTCACGCTGCACGACCTGGGCCTGGAGCCGTCCAGTCTGGTCGACGGTATTGCCAAGATCAGCCGCTTCAACCGGGACCGGTTCGGCGCGGCGGACAACGAGGCTTTCTACCCGACCGTCGCCGAGCGCATGGCGTTCGCTGGTGCGGTCCAGCGATGGCTGCGGCACGGGAGATAGACGGCGGCGAGCCTGTGTTATGTATTCTGTTCGCCCACGAGCAGGCGGCGGCTCACCGACCTCGTGCTGTGGGCGAGTTCGGGTTGAAGCCGTCAGCGCTCGTCGCCGGCGGGGCTGGATCCCGGATGGCCGAACTCGAACAGCTGCTCGCGCTCTTTCTCGCCGCGGTCCTGCTGGCCGCCGGCGCGCGCCGCCTCGGCGCTCCGTATCCGGTGTTCCTGGCCGTGGGCGGCGCGCTGCTGGCCTTCGTGCCGGGCGCGCCGGAGTTTTCGGTCCCGCCTGAGCTGGCGCTCGCCCTCTTCATCGCGCCGATCCTGCTCGACGCCGCCTACGATGCGTCGCCGAGGGATCTGCGGGACAACTGGCTGCCGCTCACCAGCCTGGTCGTCTTCGCCGTCGTCCTGACCACCCTGGCCGTCGCGTGGGTCGCCCGCGCGCTGGTGCCGGGGATGCCATGGGCGCCGGCGATCGTGCTCGGTGCGGTCGTGGCGCCGCCCGACGCCGCCGCGGCCACCGCGGTGCTCCGGCAACTGCGCCCGCCTCGCCGCATCCTGACGATCCTCGAAGGCGAGAGCCTGCTGAACGATGCCAGCGCGCTGCTGATCTACCGCCTGGCGATCGCGGCGGCCGTTGCCGGCGGCGGGTTCTCGATTGGCGATGTCGCGCCGACGTTCATGGTCGCTGTCGCCGGCAGCATCGTCGTCGGGCCGGTGCTGGGCATGATCACGCTTCGGGTGCTGGATCGCGTCGAGCACGTGCCCAGCGCAATCATCCTGCAGTTCGTCACCACGTTCGGCGTCTGGATCCTCGCCGAGCACATCGGTCTGTCGGCCGTGCTGACCATGGTGTCTTACGCGATCACCGTGGCGCGGCGGGCGCCGGAGCGGATCCCGGCACGATCGCGCATTCCGTCCTACGCGGTGTGGGAGACGGTGGTGTTCGCGCTGAACATCCTCGCGTTCATCTTCATCGGCCTGCAGATCCGGCCGATTCTCGACTCGCTGCAGCCGGGAGAGTTCGAGCGCTTCCTCGCCGTTGCCGGCGCGGTACTGGTGACGGTGATCCTCGTGCGGGTCGCCTGGCACATGGCCTTCAACGCGGTCGATGCGCTGGCGCGACCGCGCCTTCGGCTTCAAGCCGACGCGGTTGATGCTTCGTCCCACCGTGGGCAGCGGCCTGGTCATCGCCTGGGCCGGCATGCGCGGTATCGTGTCGCTCGCCGCGGCGCTGGCGCTGCCGGCGTCGTTCCCCTACCGTGACCTGATCGTCACGACGGCGTTCTCGGTCGTGCTGGGCACCCTGATCGTTCAAGGTCTGACGCTGCGGCCCCTCTTGCGGGTGCTCAAGCTGAAGGACGACGATCCCGTCGGCCGCGAACGCCGCGCCGCGCGCGAGCGCGCCCTGCAGGCCGGCCTGGCCGCGCTCGAACGAAGCGGCTCGCCCCTCGCCGACCCGGTGCGCCGTGAGTTCGCGGCGCACCTCACGAGCGAAGAGCAGGCGATCGACGGCACCGCGGAAGTCCGCTCGGAGCACACCACGCTGCACCGCGAGGCGCTGAAGGCGGCCCGCGACGCCGTCCTCGCGATGCGCGGCAGCGACGAGATCGGTGACGACGCCTTCCACGAGATCGAGGAAGAGCTCGACTGGCTCGAGATGGCCGACGGCCGGAAAGAGGAAGTGATGGCAACTGCGCCGAACGCGGGGCTTCTCACGGACCTGCTCGATTCCTGGGACCGCAACAACACCATCCTGGTGAACCTGCTGCGCGCGATCCCGCCGGGCGGCCTCGACATCCGGGCGACCGGGAGCAGTCCATCGATCGGGCAGATGTTCATGCACATGCACTACGTGCGGCTCGTCTTCGTGCACGAGGACGCTCCCGAGTTCGCCGTCGAAGTACCCGAAGCGGGAATGGCTCACCGAGCCCGACATCGATCGCATGGCGACGATGCTGAACGAGAGTGCCGCGGTCGTCCGCGCCGCCGTCGAAGGCAAGCTGGCGTCAGGCCGGGCGATGGACGAACACTACGACCACCCCATCCTGCTGATGCAGCACATGGTGTGGCACGAGGGCTACCATCACGGTCAGATCAAGCTCGCGCTCAAGCTCGCCGGCTATCCCTTCGACGACGAGGAGATCGGCCAGGTGACCTGGGATGTCTGGCTGAGGAAGACGGCCACGCCCTGAACGGCCGCGCACGAACCCTCTCCTTGACAAACTAGGAGAGCCGTTGCATCCTCCTCCTAGGTTGCCTAGGAGGTAGCCGGCGCGATGGCGAAACCGACGGAGCTCCTGCCCGGCACGCTCGACATGCTGATCCTGAAGGCGGTGTCGCTGAAGCCGCTCCACGGCTACGGCGTGCTGCTCCGCATCGGGCAGATGTCCGGCAACGCGCTCGAGATCCCGCAGGGGTCGCTCTATCCAGCGCTCTATCGGCTCGAGCACCAGCGCTTGATCACCGCCAAGTGGGGCGCGAGCGACAACAACCGCAAGGCCAAGTTCTACACGTTGACGGCGGCCGGTCGGCGACGGCTGGCCGAGGAAGCGGCGGGCTGGAACAGGTTCGCCGACGCCATCGGTACGGCGATGAGCGCGACGCTCGCCGACACGGAAGGCTGAACGTGCGCTGGCTGTCGTGGCTTCGCTCGACTCTCGCGGTCCTGCTACGACGCCGGGATTTCGAGGACGGTCTGTCCGACGAGCTTCGGTTCCACATCGAGGCCTACGCGGAGGACCTGGTGCGCGCCGGCATGTCGCCGGCAGAAGCACGCCGACGGGCGCGCGTCGAACTGGGCAGCACGGAAGGGCTGAAGGAGGAACTGCGGGCCGCGCGCGGCTTGCAGGTGTTCGACGAGCTCCGCCAGGACACGCGCTACGCGATGCGGAGACTCTGGCGCGCGGAGGTGCCTGGCGTCGTCGTGGTGCTCGCGCTCGGCGTCGGCGTCAACCTCGCCGTCTTCGGGGTGATCCACGCGGCGCTGGTGCGGCCTCTGCCGCACCCCGACCCCGACCGGCTGATCGCGATCTCGTCGCGCAACATCGAGAGCGGCCGCGAGCACCAGACCGCACCGCTCGACTTCTTCGACATCGAGCGTCGCGCCTCGTCGCTCTCGCGCGTGGCCGCCTACTATCCGCCCGGCTTCACGCTGACCGGCGACGGCCAGGCGGAGCGTGTGAGTGGCGCGCGCGCCAGTTCGGGCATCTTCGACGTCTTCGGCGTGCAGCCGATCCTCGGGCGCGGATTCGTGCCGGCCGAGGACCGGACGGGCGCGGCGCCGGTCGACGGTCATCAGCCACGCGCTGTGGATGCGGCGGTATCACGGCAACCGCGACGCGGTCGGGCAGGCGATCGTGCTGAGCGGCCGGACCTACACGCTGGTCGGCGTGCTGCCCGAGGGGTTTCACTCGCCGGCGATGTGGCCGCGGATGCCAGAGGTCTGGGTCCCGCTCGGGCTCGATCCAAACGTCGGCCGGCGCGATGCGCGCATGCTGCGGGTGATCGGGCGGCTCCGCCCGGACGTCTCGGTCGATCAGGCCCGCGCCGAGCTGACGACGGTCGCCGCGAGCCTGGCAGTGGAGCACCCCGACACGAACACGGGCACCGGCGTGTCCGTCGCCGGCCTGCTGGAGCAGATGACGCGCGACGTCCGGCCCGCGCTCTATGCGCTGGGCGCGGCCGTCATCGCGCTCCTGCTCGTCGCCTGCGGCAACGCCGCCGGCCTCCTCATCGGCGGGGCGCTGGCGCGGCAGCACGAATTCGCCACCCGCCTGGCGCTCGGCGCAAGCCGGGCGAGGATCGTTCGCCAGGTCGTGGCGGAGAACCTCGTCGTCGGCCTGCTCGCCGCCGCCGGGGGGTTCGTGCTGGCGTGGTGGGCACGCGACCTGCTGGTGGGGGCGGCCACCGCGGCCGGCGTGCCGCGAGCGTCGGAAATCGGCATCGGGCCGCGGACGTTCGCGGTCGGCGTCCTGCTCTCGCTCGCGTGCACGATCGTGTGCGCGCTGGTGACGGCCCTTGAAGCCACGCGCGCGGGTGACCTGCGGGTCGTGCGCGGAGCTGGCGCGTCCACTGCGCGGCGAGGTCGGGGCCGGGCCGTGCTCATCGGGATCGAGGCCGCACTGTCGATGGCGTTGCTCGTCGGCGCCGCCCTGCTGATGCGCAGCTTCTACGCGCTCCAGCTCACGGATCCAGGCTTCGACCCGGCGCGCGTCGTGACGACACGACTTTCCCCACCGTCGGCGCGATATCCGGCGGGTCCGGCCCTGTCCGGCTTCTACGATCAGGTCGTCGAGCGGGTGAAGGGGCTGCCGGGTGTCGAAGGCGCGTCGGTGGTCGACTGGCTGCCCGTGAGCGGATTCGGTGCGAGCATCCCGTTTCGGCTGACGCTCGGCGGGCTCACCAGCATCGGCAGGCGACGCTGGCCGAGATCCGGGTGGTCGGGCCCGATTATTTCCAGACGATGGGCATTCCGGTCGTCGCCGGACGTCCGTTCGACCGCCGTGACGTCGACGGCTCGCCGCCCGTCGTCGCGATCAACGAAACGCTGGCGCGCGTCTACTTCGGCTCGCAGAGCCCCGTCGGACGAAGCCTGACGCTCGACCGGGACGGGCCGCTGGAGGTCGAAATCGTCGGGGTCATCGGCGACGTGCGAGAACTCGCCCTCCGGATTCCTCCCGCGCCGGGTGTCTACGCGCCGAAGGCCCAGCAGCCGTGGATGGGTCACGAGACCCGCGAGCTCGTCATCCGCACGAACGCCGACACCGCCGCTTTGGCGCCGGCAATCCGGACGGTGCTGCGCGAGCTGGAACAGGACATGCCGCTCGCGCCGATCCAGCGGATGGACGACGTTGTCGGCGGAGCCCTGGCGCGCCCCGGCTTCTACGCGTCGGCCGTCGCCGGCTTCGCGGTCACGGCGGTCCTGCTGGCGGCGTTCGGCATCTACGGGACCGTCACGTCCGCGGTGGCTCTCCGCCGCCGCGAGCTCGGTGTTCGCCTGGCCCTGGGCGCGTCACGCCGCGACGTCCTGATGCGGGCCGCCGGCGGGGGCGCCACGCCGACCCTGCTCGGCCTCGCGGCCGGTGTGCCGCTCGCCCTGGCCGCCGGGCGCATGCTCCGCGATCAGCTGTACGGGATCGCGCCGACCGACTGGTCGACCATCGTCCTCGTCGCCGGATTCATGGCGGCCGTCGCACTCGCCGCCGCCATGTGGCCTGCCGTGCAGGCGATGCGGATCGATCCGGCCGTCGTGCTCAAGCACGAAGCGGACGCCTGACCTCAGCCCTTGCAGAGGCCCTTCGGCGTCCAGTCGGACGCCGGTGATGTGTGCGGTTGGCTGGCGTCGTGGAGAATCAGCACCAGCGATGTCCGAATCTCGGAACCCGTGGCGGTCAGCTCCATCGGAGGGCCGACAGGCACGATGACTGGAACGGCTCCGGATCGACTCACCATCATGCCGTCGGGCGTCTCGAGGCACGCCGCGCCGCTGAGTGTGTACCAGACTTCGGGGCCAGAGTGGCGATGGACCTTCGACTTCATGCCCGGCTTGAAGGTCGCCTCCAGGAACTGCGCGGCGTAGGTGGTGCCGGCCTTGACGGGGATCGGTCCGATCCCGGCGACGTGCGTCCCGCCCGGCGAGCGGAAGTCGGCGGGCGCGATCGTCAGCAACCAGACCTTGTCGAACGCCTCGACGACCAGGCCATGTGCCGTCCTGGCTTTCGCCGCCGCGTCGACCGTCGCAAACGTCTCGAGGTGCCAGACCGCCTGGGCCGTTTCCAGCGCGCCGACCGGAGTCGACCCGTGGATGAAACAGCCATAGGGTCGGGCGGCACGCTCGGCAACGGGGATGCACGCGCCGCCGGTGTCTTGGGGCGCCTGCGCGTACGCCGAACCGGTCCCCATCACCAGCGCCGCAGCGAGGACTCCGAAACCGGGAAGGGAAATGTTCATGCGGCGGATTCTGCCACATGAGCAGGCCGCGCTGAAATCAACCGGAAGCGATCAGGGCTCTATATCGAGCGCGGATCCTGGCGACGCGGCGACGACGGCTGTCACCTTCTCAGCGCGCAGCGTCGCGTCGACCTTCGAGACGTCGCCCGGCGGGACGTGCATCGCGACGATGCGGCCCGGCCGGATCGCATCGGCCACCATCCGCCGGTTGCCGGCGTCCGAGACATACCAGAATGGGAGGAACGCCAGGTCGACCGGCGGAAGCGAGCGCAGCAGGGCGAAGTTGTCGGTGGCCGGATCGGCGTCGCCGACGTGGAGCACGGGCGCCGAGTCACCGATCAGGAAGCCGAGGTGCTGCTCGGGAGGGCGTCGCGACGGGTTGTGACGGATGCGCAGCACGCGCACGGGCGTGCCGCCGACGTCCACCCGCTGGCTCTGGCCAGGCGCGGGCAGCACGGCACGGAGACGCGAGGCGGCCAGCGCCGGTGCGACGCCGCGAACGCGCTCGACGATGTCGGGTGACGAGATCAGGATCGTGCGCGGATTGCTCGACAGGTGCGCGGCCACCGCCTCGGGGCTGAAATGGTCCTCGTGCCAGTGGGTGATCAGGATCGCATCGACGTCGGCATAGGGTGCGCGGGCGCCCTCGAGCGATGCGCGCTCGGCCGCCGGGCTGGTAGCGTAGGGCGCGAGGCCCTCGCGGATCGGCGCGTCGATCAGGAAGCGGCGGCCGGAGGCGGTCACCAGCATCCCGGAATTCGCGACGTAGCGGACGTCGGTCGTCGCTGCGCTCGACGCGAACGCCCGAATCAGCGGGATGTAATGGAGCGCTGCCAGGGAGGACGCCGCATCGTCCGCGGCGGAAATGGCGCGGGCCGCGTCCCGGTCCGAAGGGCCGCCCGGCTTGAAGGACCTGCCGCACGCCGGAACCATGTTCGCGGACAGCGCCGAGAGCAGCAACAACGCGATCCGGGCACCGTGCAGCATGAGGGGCGCGATTCTACCGGCGGCGGCAGTCGTTCTGGTGGTCAATGGGATGAACCCGCCGGTCGAGCTGTAGACCGCGGCCCGGGTGGGACGGACGCGTGAGCCGCGGGGCGCGCGGTCGACGCATTGCGAACGTGGCCCGCTCCGCTGCGCTCATCGAGGCGACTGCCCTAATGCCCGCTCCTGACGTGCCGCCGCCCGGCCAGCTCGTCGACGTCGGCGGACACCGGCTCCACGTGTGGACCCGCGGCGAGGGATCGCCCGCCGTGCTGCTCGAGGCCGGCGTCGCCGCGTCGTCGCTGAGCTGGGCGCGCGTGCAGCCGGCCCTGGCGGCGTTCACGCGGGTCTGCGCCTACAATCGCGCCGGGCTCGCGTGGAGCGACGCCGCCTCCTCCCGCCCGACGTTCGCCCGCATCCTCGAGGATCTCGGCGCCGTCGTCGCGACGCTCGGGACCGGGCCTTGGGCCGCGCTCGGCGCCGGACGCCGCGTCGTCCTGGTCGGCCATTCCTTCGGCAGCCTGATCGTGCGCGGCTATGCCGCGCGCCACCCGGAGCAGGTCGCCGGCCTCGTGCTGGTCGATCCCCCGATGGAGTGGCTCGACAGAGCGCCCACGCAGGCGGGGCTGCTGCGGCGGGCCCGCCAGGCTTCGGTCATCGGCGCCTTCCTCGCGCGGATCGGCGTCGTGCGCGCCGCCCTCGCCCTGCTCACCGGCGGACACCCCGGTGCGCCGCGTGCGTTCGTCAAGTTGCTCGGTCCGCGGGCGGCCGGGACTCTCGAGCGGCTGGTCGGCGAGGTCCGCAAGCTGCCGCCCGAGCTCTACCCGGCGGTGCAGGCGCACTGGTGCCAGCCGAAGTGCTTCCACGCCATGGCCGACTATCTGGGCGTGCTGCAGTCCGAAGCCGCGACGATGGCGGCGGCCGTCCCGCCGGCCGACATCCCCGTCGTCGTCATCTCCGGCTCGCATCAACCCGAATCGGAAACCGCCGCCCACCGGCGTCTGGCCGACGCGTCCCCGCACGGCCGCCACGTGGTGGCAACGAAGAGCGGCCACTGGATCCTGCTCGACGAGCCCGACCTGATCGTCGATGCCGTGCGTTCGCTGATCGCCGCGATCGGCGTAGACTCGGCTCGTGGCCAAGCGCCGCGCTGATCCCTTCGCGCCGGTCGCCGCCATCGGCCGGACTCTGCCGGACGTCGAGCTCACGACCACCTGGGGCAAGGCGACGCTGAAGGCCGGCGGCACGATGTTCGTCTGCATCGCGTCGCACAAGTCGGCCGAGCCCGACACGCTCGTCGTGATGATGGACATCGCCGATCGCGATCTGCTGATCGTGGAAGATCCCGACACCTACTACTTGAAGGACCACTACGTCGGCTACCCGTGCGTGCTGGTTCGCCTTCGCCGGGTCGGCGCGGATGCCCTGCGCGGGCTGGTGATCGGCGCTCACCGCTACGTCAGCCAGAAGAAGAGGCCGCGCCGTCGCGTCACGCGATGAGCCACGCCCGTCGCTGGCGTAGACTCCTCCCATGACGTTGCGCCTGCCCGCCGCCTCATCGTTGCCCTCGCGGCCGTTGCGACCTCGGCCGCGGCGCAAGCGCCTCCCCATTCGGATCCCAAGCTCGTGCAGACCGTGCCGGTGTGGACGCACAAGGTGAAGCTGCCCCCGCCAGACGGCCGCACGTTCGTGAGCGATGGCGGCCTCGTGCTCGACGTCGAGGTGGCCAAGCCAGCGGTGCGTCCATCGGACTCGATGCCGGCTGACATGGGCACCGCGGTCGCGGGCTACCTGTCGGGCTACTACCCGACGGAGTTCGGCCTGTCGGACCTGCGCGACGGGCCTTCGCCCGCCGTGGTCGTCGGGCCGCATGGCTTCGCGGTGAGCCGCAACTACGTGACCTTCCTCACCCGCTATGCGCCTCGCGTCCGGCTGCGCCTGAAGGGCGACGGCCATCCCGTGCTCCTCGTCCTCGACCAGCGCAATATCGGACTGCTGCTGCCCACCGTGCTGGTGTCGCGCTGAGCCGCGCCGGGTCGGTGCCTCAGCACATCGGATTGGTCAGGTCGAGCAGCGAGCGATCGAGCGAGTTGTCGGCGCTGCCGACGGTGTACCAGCCCCACCCGTAGCCGTCCAGATCGATGCGGTGCGCGCCGTCGTTGTGCTTCTTGCTCTCGCGATTGTCGAAGACGTCGACGATGACATCGTCGTTCGGGCAATCGATCTTGACCCGCACCTTGCGCCTGGCGCTGCCGAAGTTGTGCAGCGTCAGCAGCGCCGTGTCGCGCCAGTCGTAGCGCAGGGCGAGCACCTCGGGCACGTTCGTGCGCAGCACGACGTAGTCGCCCCAGCTGATCTCGCGGCACTCCTTGCGGGCGCGGATGAACCGTTCCGTCAGGTTCAGGAGCGAACCGGGATCGCGGCGCTGCGCCATCACGTTGACGCGCTGGTAGCCGTAGGTCGCGTCGTTGATGACGGGCCGCACGACCTTCTGCGCGCGTGAGAAGCCGCCGTGCTTCTCCGCCGTCCACTGCATCGGCGTACGTGCGCACTCGCGCTCCGGCAGCCGCAGGTCGTCGCCGATGCCGATCTCGTCGCCGTACTGCATCATCGGCGTGCCGGGCAGCGAGAACAGCAGGCTGAAGGCGAGCGCCAGCTTCTTGCGATCGTTGCCGAGCATCGGCGCGAGACGACGCCTGATGCCGCGATCGTAGAGCTGCATCCGCTTCTCGGGGCCGAACGCCGCGAACACCTTCTGCCGCTGCTCGTCGGTCAGGCGTCCGAGATCGAGCTCGTCGTGGCTGCGCAGGAACTGGACCCACTGCGCGTTGCGCGGATGCTTGCGCGTCTCCTCGAGCACCTTCACCAGCGGGTCGATGTCCCCGGTCGCCAGGGCGTAGAACAGCCGCTGGTTGACCGCGAAGTTCAGCATCATCTGCAGCCGGTCGCCCTCCGGACCGAAGTACTCGAGGCTCTCGTCGGGCGGCACGTTCGCCTCGGCCAGCATCACGGCATCGCCCGAGCGCCACGTCAGGAACTCGCGCAACTCCTTCAGCAGGTTGAAGTCCATCTGGTGCGCGACGCCAGGTCCTTTCCGTTCGATCATGAACGGCACCGCGTCCAGCCGGAAGCCCGACACGCCGAGCTGCACCCAGAAGCCCATGATCTTCTGGATCTCGGCGCGCACGAACGGGTTCCAGGTATTCAGATCGGCCTGGTGCTCGTAAAACCGGTGGAAGTAGTAGCAGGCGGCCCTCTTGTCGAACGTCCACGTCGTCTTCTGCTGGCCAGGGAAGACGATTCCCTCTTTGTGGTTCTTCGGCCGCTCGTCGGCCCACACGTACCAGTCGCGGAAATGCGACTTCGGGTCGAGGCGTGCCTGCTGAAACCAGGGTGAATCGATCGACGTGTGGTTGGCGACGAGGTCCGCGATGACGCGGATGCCGAGGGCGTCGGCGTGCTGGACGAAGTTGACGAAGTCGCCCAGCGACCCGTGCCGCTCGTGCACACCGTAGTAATCCGAGACGTCGTAACCGTTGTCGCGGTTGGGCGATGGATAGAACGGCTGCAACCAGACGCAGGTGACGCCCAGGCCCGACAGGTAGTCGAGCCGGCGGCTCAAGCCTTCGAAATCGCCGATGCCATCGCCGTTCGCGTCCTGGTATTTCTCGACATCCAGGCAGTAGATGATGGCGTTCTTGTACCAAAGGTCGTCGATGGACATAGCTGATCCATCGACGAATGCAAACCGCTAGCCGGGTCGCCGCCGGCTTCCGTCACTGCGCGGTGGGCGGGAGCAGGTAGAGCGTCATCGCGAAGATCGAGTAGACCATCAGCACGAGCACGCCGACGAACCACGACGATCGTCCGCTGTTGGTCACGAGCACGGCCGTGAGCGCGGCGATGAGCATCATCAGCACGGCGCCAGGCCAGAGCCGCAGATCCATCGGCGTCGGGCCGATCACGTAGCTGAGCAGCACGAGCACCGGCGCGACGAACAGCGCGATTTGCGACGCGCTCCCCAGGGCGATGCCCACGCTCAGATCGAGCCGGTTCTTGCGCGCCCCGGCGAACGCCGAGGCCATCTCGGCCGCCCCGCCAACCAGCGCGACCACGATGAAGCCGACGAACGCGGGGGTCATCCCGAACGTCTCAGCCGCCTTCTGCACCGATTCGACGAACACCTCGCTCACCAGCGCTACGAGCACAGTGACCACCGCCAGCATGACCAGCGCTACGCCAATCGGGAAGGGCGGCTCCTCGTCGTGGCCGTGTCCGACCGCGGCGAACAGCTCTTTGTGTGTCTTGAGCGAGAACAGCATCCCGCAGGCGTAGGAGACGATGAGCAGTCCCGACAGCCCAAGACTCAATTGCTCGCTGAACGCCGCCGCCGGGCCTTCATCGGCCAGCCTGATCGCCGACGGAATCAGGAGCGCGATCGTCGCCAGGAACAGCAGGCTCGCCTGGAGCCGCGAGCTGACGCGGTTGAACTCCTGCACGTGGAACTTCAGCCCGCCGAGCAGGAACGACATACCCAGCATGAACAGCGAGTTGGCCACGATGGCGCCAGCGATCGACGCCTTGACCAGCATGTACTGGCCGGCTTTCAGGGCGGCGAGCGCGATCACCAGTTCGGTGAGGTTGCCGAGCGTCGCGTTGAGCAGCCCGCCGACCGCGTCGCCGGTCTTGGCCGACACCGACTCGGTGGCAAGGCTGAGCAACGCGGCGAGCGGCACGATGGCGAGCACCGACACCACGAAGAGCATCGTGTGCGACTCCGGCCGGGCCGCATGGGCGATGAAGAGGCCAGGCACGAACACGAGCAGCCAGAGCAGCGGATTGTGGCGGACTTCGGCGAGTAGTGTGGCCATGGTTTCACGCTGCTGAGCACACATCGTGCCCGGCGGCCCACTCGAGACACGTGACGTTAGTTGAGGCTGGTCAACAATTTAGGCGCATGCCACGTGAAGAGCCAGGCTCTGGATCTCCCGTGTGTCAGGAGCGGCTCCGGAATGGCGGAGGTGGTAGACAATCGGCCCGTGACCTCGTGCATCCTGCGCCGGCTGCGATTCGCCGTCATCCTGACCGTCGCGGCGATGGCCGATGCGTCGGCTCAGACGCCATCGATCACCGTCCGTCCCGACGGACGCCTCGACGTCTCGGCCCCGCCCGCGGAGGCGGTGATGCGATACACGCTCGACGGGACCGACCCCACGCGCGACGCGGGCGAGTGGCTCGCGCCGGTGCGCGTGCCGCCCGGCTACACCGTGAAGGCGCGGGCGGTTGCCGCGGACGGCACGCCCGTGGGCGAGGTCGCGACGTGGGGCGCGCCGCCCGCCGGCCCGCGCACGCCGTCGACGCTTGTGCCGGTGACGCAGAACCGCGACTGGCGGGTCTACGACTGGACGACGCGCCACCGCGAGGCGTCAGCGCTGATGCGGGCGCGCCAGCCGGACATCGTCATGCTCGGCGATTCGATCACGCACTTCTGGGGCGGCGAGCCGGTCGGTGGCCGCCGCACCGGCGTCGAGGAGTGGGACCGCTTCTTCGCCGGCCGCAGCGTCGTCAACCTCGGTTACGGGTGGGATCGCACGGAGAACGTGCTCTGGCGCCTGGAGAACGGCGAGTTCGAGGGCGTGACGCCGAAGGTGGTGGTGCTGATGATCGGCACGAACAACATCACGCTCAATACGCCCGACGAGATTGCCGCCGGCGTCGACGCCATCTGCACGTCGATTCACGATCGGTCGACGTCGACGAAGATTCTGCTGCTCGCGATCTTCCCGCGCGGACAACAGCCCGATGCCACGCGCGGCAAAGTCGACGAGGTGAACCGGCTCATCGCCCGTCTCGACGATCGCGACTACGTCACCTTCCTGGACATCGGCGCGAAGTTCCTCGAGCCGGACGGCCGCATCTCGGCAGACCTGATGTACGACTTCCTTCATCCGACCGCGAAGGGCTATGCCATCTGGTCGGCGGCGATGGCGCCGACGCTCGAGCGCTTGCTGACTGGCCGATAGGCTCGTAGTGGAAGTAACGCTTCATTCCGCGCCGGTGCACGACGCCCCGGCGGCTCAGGCGGTCAGGCAGGTTCCAGGTTCGCGAACCGGGCCATCAGCTTCTTCTGGCCCACGCTGGCGAACCGGACGATGAGCTTGAGGTCCGCGTCCCCGCCCTCGACGGCGATGATCGTGCCGACGCCGAACTGCGGATGGCGGACGCGGAGGCCGGCCTTGTAGCCGCCGGACGCCGTGGCGGACTGGTCTTCGTCTTCCGGACCGAAGATGCGACTCCTGGGCGTGTTAGGGGCCTCGCTCTTGTAGCCGGCCGTTCCCGACCGCGGACCGCCGCCTCGCGACGGACCTGAGATGCCGCCGCGGCTGGGACGCTCGTCCCAGTCCGAGTTGGACCCCGGACGCCGCCCATACGGGTTCACCCGCATCTCGAAGAACGGCTGGCGGCGGCTGGCGTAGGCGGCGCTGGGCGCCTCGATCTCCTCGACCAGCTCCTTGGGGATCTCGTCCAGGAACCGCGAGGGCTCGGTGGGCTGATACTCGCCAAAGACGCGGCGGCGTGAGGCGCTGGACAGGAACAGGCGCTTCTCGGCACGGGTGATGCCGACGTAGCAGAGGCGCCGCTCTTCCTCGAGATCAGCTTCGTCCTCATTCGCCCGGCTGTGCGGGAACAGGCCTTCCTCCATCCCGGGCATGATGACCACGGGGAACTCCAGGCCCTTGGCCGCGTGCATGGTCATCAGCCAGACGCGGGCGTTCTGCGCGCCGGACGACTCGTCGGCCTCGGAGAGCAGCGACAGGCGATCGACGAAGCCGCCCAGCGAGGCGTCCGGTTCGCGCAGCTCGTACTCGCGCGCGGCGGAGACGAGCTCGGCCAGGTTCTCGAGACGCTCGGCAGCCTCCTCCGACTTCTCCTCGCGCAGGTCCTCGAAGTAGCCGGACTTCTCCATCACCTGCTCGATGATCTCCGAGACAGTGTGGCCTTCGACCAGCTGCTGCGCGCCGGTGATGATCTCGACGAACGTCTTGAGCGAGGCGTGCGCGCGCGGGGTCAGGCCCCTGTTGTCGAGCACGTGCCGGGCCTTGGCCCAGAGCGAGCGGCGCGCGGCCTCCTCGTCGAACAGGCCCGCGGCCATCAGCGGCGGCGCGCCGTCGCCGGCGGTCGTCGGATCGGCAGTGTCGAGCGCGTCCATGACGACCTTGCCGATGCCGCGCGTCGGCACGTTGACCACGCGGCGGAAGCTGACGTCGTCGTGCGGGTTGATGATCAGCTTCAGGTAGGCGAGCGCGTCCTTGACCTCTTTGCGCTCGTAGAACCGCACGCCGCCGACCATCCGGTACGGCATGCCCTCGCGGGTCAGCGCGTCTTCGATCGCGCGCGACTGGGCGTTCATGCGGTAGAGCACCGCGATGATGTTCTTCGTGTCGTCGGCGAGCTGGTCGCGGATCGTGCGCAGCACGAAGTCCGCCTCTTCGAGCTCGTCCTGCGTGCGCGTGTAGACGATCTTCTCGCCGCCGCTGCGGTCGGTCCACAGCTTCTTGTCCTTGCGCTGGCGGTTCTGCCGGATCACCGCCGACGCGGCGTCGAGGATCACCTGCGTCGAGCGGTAGTTCTGCTCGAGGCGCACGATCATCGACTTCGGATAGTCGCGCTCGAAGTCGAGGATGTTCTTCACATCCGCCCCGCGCCACTTGTAGATCGACTGGTCGGGATCGCCGACGACGGCCAGGTTGCCGTGGACCGACGCCAGCTGCTGCACCAGCAGGTACTGCGGCCGGTTGGTGTCCTGGTACTCGTCGATCGAGATGTAGCGGAACTGGGTCGCGTAGCGCTTGCGCACCCCTTCGGACTTGTCGAACAGCTCCACTGTCTTGAGCAGCAGGTCGTCGAAGTCGACGGCGCCGCTCTCCTTCAGGATCGCGACGTAGCGCTCGTAGACCTTGGCGATCTGCTGGTCGCGGAAGTTCCACGACGAGGTGCCGGCCATGGCCTCGGGCCCCTGCATCTGGTTCTTGGCCTGGCTGATGCGCGACAGCGCCATCCGCGGCGGGATCAGCTTGTCGTCGGCGTTGACGTCCTTGAGCGCCTGCTTGATCGCGGACTGCTGGTCGGCCGAGTCGTAGATGACGAAGTCACGGCCGAGACCGATGGCCGGCCCTTCGCGGCGCAGCAGCTTGGCGCACAGGGCGTGGAACGTCGATATCCACAGGCCCCTGGCGTCGTTGCCGAGGATGTTGGAGACGCGCTGCCGCATCTCCTCCGCCGCCTTGTTGGTGAAGGTGACGGCGAGGATCTCGCGCTCCTGCGCCAGGCCGGAGCCGACGAGGTGCGCGATGCGGTAGGCGATGACGCGCGTTTTGCCTGAGCCCGCGCCGGCCAGGATCAGCACTGGCCCTTCGGTCTGCTCGACGGCGGCGCGTTGCTCGGGGTTCAGCCCGTCGAGTCCGTCCATGATGCGTGCCGCGTGCTGCGGCCGCGGCGCCGGAACACTGGTCATTCGACCGTCACGCTCTTGGCGAGGTTGCGCGGCTGGTCGACGTCGCAGCCGCGGCGGACGGCGATGTGGTACGACAGGAGCTGCAGCGGGATCACGGTGACGACCGGAGCCACGAGCGGCGGCGCCGCCGGCAGCGAGATCTTCGAATCCAGCAGCGGATCGAGGATGTGGTCGAGGCGATCGTCGCCCTTGGTCGCGAGCGCGATGATCATGCCTCCACGCGCCTTGGCTTCCTGGATGTTGCCGAGCATCTTCTCGAACACCGCGTCCTGCGGGGCGATCGCCACCACCGGCAGCTTCTCGTCGATCAGTGCGATCGGGCCGTGCTTCATCTCGCCGGCCGGGTAGCCCTCGGCGTGGATGTACGAGATTTCCTTCAGCTTGAGCGCGCCTTCGAGGGCGATCGGGTACTGGATGCCGCGACCGAGATACAGGAAGTCGGTGCACTGGTAGCAGCGCTTGGCGATTTCCTCGATCTGTCCTTCGCACTTCAGGGCTTCTTCGATCAGCAGCGGCAGCTGCGCCAACGCTTCGATGTGCTCGCGGCTTTCCTTCTCGTCGATCGTGCCCCGCACCTGCGCCAGGTAGAGCGCGAGGATGTGCAGCGCGACCAGCTGCGACGTGAACGCCTTGGTCGACGCCACGCCAATCTCGGGCCCGGCGTGGGTGTAGACGGTGCCTTCCGTCTCGCGGGTCGCCATGCTGCCGACGACGTTGCAGATCGCCATGCTGCGCGCGCCCTTGGCCTTGGCTTCGCGCAGCGCCGCCAGCGTGTCCGCGGTCTCGCCCGACTGCGTGATCACGACGGCCAGCGTCTCGGGGCCGACGATGGGATCGCGGTAGCGATACTCGGATCCGTAGTCCACTTCGACCGGCAGCCGCGCCAGCTGCTCGATCATGAACTTGCCGATCAGCGCCGAGTGCCACGAGGTGCCGCAGGCGAGCATCACGACGCGGCGGATGCCGCGGAGATCCTCGGGCGATATGCGCATCTCGTCGAGGAAGATGGCTCCCGTGTCCTCCGAGACGCGCCCCAGCACGGTCTCACGGACCGCCCACGGCTGCTCGAAGATCTCCTTGAGCATGAAGTGCTTGTAGCCGCCCTTCTCGGCCATCACCGGGTCCCACGTCACCCGCTGCGGCTTGCGGGTGCGGACCTTGCCCTCGAAGTCCGAGAAGGCGACGCCCTGGCGGGTCAGGACAGCCATCTCGCCGTCCTCGAGGAACACCACGTCGCGGGTGTGGCTGAGGATGGCGGGAATGTCGGAGGCGACGAACGATTCCTGGTCGCCGATGCCGACGACGATCGGCGGGCCGTTGCGGACGGCGACGATCTTCTCCGGATCCTCCGAAGACATGAGCACCAGGGCGAACAGGCCGCGGACGCGCGCCAGCATCTTCTGCGTCGCGACTTCGAGCGAGCCGGCCCCGTTCTTCAGCTCGCGCGCCACCAAGTGCGCGACGATCTCGGTGTCCGTTTCCGACTGGAACTTGTGGCCGTCGGCGATCAGCTCGTGCTTCAGCTCGAGATAGTTCTCGATGATCCCGTTGTGGACGACGACGGTGCGGCCGCTGTCGTCGCGGTGCGGGTGGGCGTTCTCTTCGGTGGGCCGGCCGTGCGTGGCCCAGCGCGTGTGGCCGATGCCGTAGTCGCCGGCGAGCGGCGTCGTCTTCAGAACGTCTTCCAGGCGCGAGAGCTTGCCGGCGCTGCGCCGCACCTCGATGCCGTCGGCGCGGACCACGGCCACGCCCGCCGAGTCATAGCCGCGGTATTCGAGCTTCCGCAGCCCCTCGACGAGGACGGGAACGACCTGCTTCTCACCGATGTAGCCAACGATGCCGCACATGCGTGTTGAGCCCTTTGCCTGATTCGCGTTCGCCGCGGGTCGCCTGCGCGCCCGCTACTTCGCCGGTGCCTTGCCTTTGCGCTTCGCCACCCAGCCGGCCTTGTTCTCTTGCCGCCCGCGGCCGATCGCGAGCGCACCGTCCGGCACGTCGTCGGTGATCGTCGAGCCGGCGGCGACGTAGGCTTCCTTGCCGACCCGGACCGGCGCCACGAGCTGCGAGTCGGTGCCGATGAAGGCGCCGTCGTCGATCACGGTCTGGTGCTTGTGGACGCCGTCGTAGTTGCAGGTGATCACGCCGGCGCCGACGTTCACTTTCGCGCCGACGATGGCGTCGCCGAGGTAGGCCAGGTGGTTCGCCTTCGCGCCGGCGCCGAGGCGCGTCTTCTTGAGCTCGACGAAGTTGCCGATGTGGGCGCCGGCGGCGACGTGGCTGTCCGGCCGGATGTGCGAGAACGGGCCCATCGCGACGTTCTGCTCGATCGACGAATCGCGGACGACGCAGTAGTTCTGCACCACGGTGCCGTCGCCGATCGTCGAGTTGATCACCCGCACGCCGGCGTGAATCTCGCAGTTGCTGCCGATGCGCGTCTTCCCTTCCAGGTAGACGTTGGGGTGGATCGTCGTGTCCGGCCCGATCTCGACGTCCGGGCCGATCCACGCCGACGACGGATCGATCAGCGTCACGCCCGACGCCATCACGGCCTCGTTGCGCGCGTCGCGCACCTGCGCGTTCATGATGGCGAGCTCGGCGCGGCTGTTGACGCCGCGCAGCTCGTCGGCATCGGCGATGGTGAAGGTCTCGACGCTCCGGCCGTCGGCCAGGAAGATCCCGGGCAGGTCGGTGAGGTAGTACTCGCCCTGGTCGTTCGCCGTGCCGATCCGGGCCAGCGCCTCGAACAGCCCGTCCAGCGCGAACGCGTAGATCCCGCTGTTGAACTCGGTCAGCGCCTTCTCGGCTGGCGACGCGTCGCGTTGCTCGACGATCCGGGCGAACCGCCCGTTCTCCCGCACGATGCGGCCCAGGCCGGCCGGGTTGGGAAGGTGCGCCGTGAGGATCGTGGCCGCGGCGCCGGTCGCCTGATGGTGCGCCAGCAGCCCGCGGATGGACTCGGCCGAGAGCATCGGCACGTCGCCGTAGAGCAGGACGACCGTCCCGGTCTGGCCGGCCAGCGGCGGCTTGGCCTGGATCAGGGCGTGGCCGGTCCCGAGCTGCGGCTCCTGGACGACGGTCCCGACGCCCGGGAACGCGGCGAGGGCGGCGCGGACCTTGTCGGCCATGTGACCGACCACGACCGTGGACGTGATCGGCGAGAAGTGGCTGGCGGTCCGCAGGATACGGACGATCATCGGCTCACCGCCGACGGCGTGGAGCACCTTGGGCAGCTCGGATTTCATCCGGGTGCCTTTGCCGGCGGCCAGGATCACGAAGTGCAGCGGCGTCGCCATGTTGGTCCAGCAGGATAGCAGTCCGGGCTCGCTCCAGAGGGGTGGCTACGCCCCGCCGGCAGTCTTGCCCCGCTCGGCGGCGGCGTAGATGTCCTTCGATGATCGGCCCTCTCGCTTGGCGAGCTCAGCAATGGCCTCCCGTCGACTTCTTCCCTCCTCGGCGAGGCGTCCGAGCTCTGCCCAGATGGTCTCGTCGGAGAGCGGTTCGCGCGCGGGGTCTTCCGCCAGTTCCGCCGCCCCGAACACCAGGGTAAACTCGCCAATTACCTCACGCGACCTAAATATGTCGGCCGCCTCGGTGGTGGTCGTCCGGACGAACTCCTCGTGGATCTTCGTCAGTTCCCGGGCGACGACCAGCGGGCGCTCCGACAACGTGGCCGCAGCGTCCTCGAGCGATGCCCTGAGCCGATGCGGCGCCTCGTAGACTACGAAAGGCAGCCCCAAAGCGTCGGCTTCCTTGTAGAACGTCCGTCGGGCGTTCTGCTTGGTTGGGGTAAAGCCCAAAAATGCGAACTTGGCCCACGGCATCGCTGCGCCCGTCAGCGCGGTCAGCACGGCGGAGGCGCCCGGAATCGGCTCGACACGGATGCCGCGAGCCGCCGCGGCGCTCGTCAGCAGGTGCCCGGGGTCGGAGACCAGCGGGGTGCCGGCGTCGGTGACGAGCGCGATAGACTCACCTGCCAGCAACCGCTCGACCAGGGGCAGCGTGCGGTCGTGCTCGTTGTGCCCGTGCAGGCTGATCGCCCGGGTGGTAATCCCTAAATGGTTGAGCAGCCGGCTCGTTCGCCGCGTATCTTCCGCGGCGATCAGCGACACTTCACGCAGCACTCTGATGGCGCGTAGCGTAATGTCTTCGAGGTTGCCGATCGGCGTCGCCACGACGAACAGCGTGCCTGGCGACGGCGCGTGGGGCATACCACCTCGAGAGTTGGCGCGCGTCGCGATCGACCCGCCGCCGAAGAAGGACCGCCGTTATTGTACCATTTGATGTGAGACCGCTTTCCCCTTCCGACCGTCCCGGGCAGGGCAGGTCCTCGACCAGACCTGCTTCCTCGCGCCCGGCCATGGACTCGCTCGAATCCGTTCAGCACTTCGTCGACGACTACCTCGGCTACCTGTACGAGCTCAGGCCGACGGCGGCGTCGTTCGACGGCGTCCACGCGTTCGACGACCACGTCGAGGACTTCACGCGCGCGTCGCTGGATCGGCAGGCCCGCGAGCTGGGCGGCTTCGCCCGCCGGCTGGCCAGCATCCGTCCCGACACGCTGAGCCTCGACGACCGGCTCGATCGCGCGACGGTGGAGCAGGACGTCCACGCCCGGCTCCTCGAGCTCGAGCGCGTCCGCCCGCACGAGCGGAGCCCGCAGTTCTACGCCGACACGCTGTCGACGACGCTCGCCAGCCAGGTGGTGCTCGCCTACGCGCCGGCGCACGAGCGCGGACGCCGGCTGGTCTCGAAGCTGCGCCAGGTCGCGCCGTTCCTGAACGCGGCGCGGCAGAACGTCAAGGATCCGCCCGGCCTGTTCATCAAGACGGCCATCGAGACGCTGCGCGGCCTGGTCGCCTTCGTCGAGCGCGACATGCCGCGGGCGCTCTGGGACCTCGACGATCCGTTCGTGCTGAGCGATCTGGCGGATGCGTCGACCGAGGCGGTCAAGGCCATCGACGTCTACGCCACCGAGCTCGAGACCGACGCGCTGCCCAAGGCGCGCGGCTCGTTCCGGCTCGGGCCGGAGGTGTTCATCGAGAAGCTGCGGCTCGACGAGGGCATCGACGTGCCCCTCGACAAGCTGATCGACATCGCCGAGCGCGAGCTGAGCGAGACCCAGGAAGCGTTCCGCCGCACCGCCAGCCGGATCAAGGACGGCGATCCGCTCGAGACGTGGCAGGCGCTGAAGGCGGATCATCCGGCCGCGGGCCAGGTGGTCGCCGAGGCGCGCGGGCAGGTGCAGGCGCTGCGGGCGTTCGTCGAGCGCGAAGGGTTCGTCTCGGTGCCCGAGCACGACCCGATTCACATCGGCCCGACCCCGCCGTTCTGCCGCTGGACGTTCGCCAGCATCTGGTGCCCGGGCCCGTTCGAACCCAAGGGCGTCCGGGCCAACTACTACCTGACCGAGGTCGAGCCAGGCTGGTCGCCCGAGCGCCAGGAGCAGCACCTCCGCGACTTCAACCGGCCGACGCTCGCCGCGATCTCGATGCACGAGGTCTACCCGGGGCACTACCTGCACTTCCAGCACCTGCGGCAGATCAACTCCAAGCTCCGAAAGAGCCTGATGACGATGCCGATGTCCGTGGTCGAGGGCTGGGCGCACTACGCCGAGCACCTGGCCATCGAATCCGGCTTCGATCTCTACGGCCCGGCAACAAAACTAGGTCAATTGGCAGAAACACTCGTGCGTCTGGCGCGCCTGGTGGTGGCGATCCGCCTGCACACCGAGGACTGGAGCGTCGAGCAGGGCGTCAGGTTCTTCCGTGAAGCGGCCTTCCTCGAGGAGGGCAGCGCACGGAAAGAGGCCGAGCGGGGCACCTTCGACCCAGGTTATGGGGTGTATGCCCTCGGCAAGCTGATTCTGATGAAGCTGCGGAAGGACGTGGAGGCGCAGCAGGGCCAGCGGTTCGCGCTGAAGGCCTTCCACGACAACGTGCTCGCGCTCGGCGGCCTGCGCTATCCGCTGCAGCGGGAAGCGCTTCTCGGCCCGGAGGCCGGCGCGCTTCTGGAGTAGCATGGTCGAACGCCCATGCCCCTTTACGAGTACGAGTGCGAAGCGGAGAACGGCCGCCGCTTCGAGATCATCCAGAAGTTCTCGGACGAAATCCTGAAGGTCTGCCCGACCTGCGGTGGCCCGGTCCGCCGGCTGATTTCCTCGCCCGCGATCCAGTTCAAGGGATCCGGCTTCTACATCACCGACTACCCCAAGAAGTCGGGGAGCGACGCCGGGAAGGAATCGAAAGGCTCGCCGACGTCCTCGTCGTCGGGCGATTCGAGCTCCAGTTCCAGCTCGTCCAGCTCGTCGACGCCCGCCCGCCGAGCAGCACGCCCGCCAAGAAGGACTGATCGCCGGCTACTTGCCGACGGGCGTCCCCATCTTGGCCAGGTAGGCCTTGAAGGGCCCGGCCAGCTCCGGGCGCTTCAGGGCGAAGTAGACCATCGCCTTGAGGAAGCCCAGCTTGTTGCCGGTGTCGTGGCGGACGCCGTCGATCTCGTAGGCGAAGATGGGACGGCGCTTCAGCAGCGCCCGAAGGCCGTTGGTGAGCTGGATCTCGCCGCTCTTGTCGCGCTCCGTCGTTTCGAGCGTCTCGAAGATGTCCGGGGTCAGGATGTAGCGACCGATGATGGCGAGATCGGACGGCGCTTCCTCGACCGGCGGCTTCTCGACCAGGTCCTTCACCTTGTAGACCCGGCCGCCCATCACGTCCTTGCCGAGCGGCTCGGCGTCGATGACGCCGTAGCTGCTGATGTCGCTGCGCGGCACGCGCTCGACGGCCAGGACGGGGCCCTGCACGAGGTCGAACACGTTCATCATCTGCTTCAGCGCCGGCGGATCGGCATCGATGACGTCGTCGCCGAGGATGACGGCGAACGGCTCGTCGCCCACCAGGGCACGGGTCACGAGCACGGCGTGACCCAGGCCGAGCGGCTCGCCCTGCCGGACGTAGGCGAAGTTGATCAGGTTGGAGACGCTGCGGACGGCTTCGAGCTGATCGAGCTTCCCCTTCTTCTCGAGGAAGGCTTCCAGCTCCATGTTGACGTCGAAGTGGTCCTCGATCGCGTTCTTGCCGCGTCCGGTGACGAGGATCACGTTGTCGACGCCCGAGGCCAGGGCCTCCTCGACGCCGTACTGGATGGTCGGCTTGTCGACCAGCGGCAGCATCTCTTTCGGCTGTGCCTTGGTTGCCGGCAGGAAGCGGGTGCCGAGGCCGGCGGCGGGGAAGACGGCCTTGCGGACGGTAGCGTTCACCCGACAAGGGTAGTGGAGTGGCGGGGCCTTGCCAAGCGGTGCGGCCCCGGGTGCGTCCACTAGAATGCAGACATGCTCGACCCCGCTCTCTTTCGTGACGACTTCGAGGCCACCCGGGAGCGCCTCCTCACCCGCGGGCCCGGTCTCGAGCCGGCCCTCGCCGCGCTGGCTGAGCTCGATCGGTCGCGCCGGCAAATCCTGCCCCGTGTCGAGTCGCTGAAGTTCGAGCGCAACCAGGCGGGGGAAGCCGTCGCCAAGGCGAAGCGCGCCGGCGAGGACGTGACCGCCCTGCTCGAGTCCAGCCGGAGCAAGGCCGACGAGAATCAAGGCGCTCGACGCCGAGCTCGAGGAGATCGAGCGCCAGCGCAGGGACATCCTGCTGCGCGTGCCGAACCTGCCGCACGCGAGCGTGCCGATCGGGAAGTCGGCCGAGGACAACGTCGTCATCCGCAGGCACGGTACGCCGCCGGTCCTCGCCTTCACGCCCAAGGCGCACTGGGATCTCGGCGTCGCGCTGGGCATCGTCGACTTCGAGCGTGCCGCCCGCATGTCGGGCGCGCGTTTCGTGGTGCTGCTCGGCGCCGGCGCGCGGATGGCGCGGGCGCTGATCCAGTTCATGCTCGACGTGCACACCGAGCGGCACGGCTACACGGAAGTCGAGCCGCCGTTCCTGGTGTCGAGCACGGCGCTGACCGGCACCGGCAACCTGCCGAAGTTCGAGGAGGATCTGTTCAAGATCGCCGGCGACTGGGATCTGTTCCTGATCCCGACCGCGGAAGTGCCGCTGACGAACCTGCACCGCGAGGAGACGCTCGACGGCGACAGGCTGCCGCTGAAGTACACCGCCTATACGCCGTGCTTCCGCAGCGAAGCCGGCTCGTACGGCGCCGACGTGCGCGGCCTGATCCGGCAACACCAGTTCGACAAGGTTGAGCTCGTCAAGTTCACGCGGCCCGATCAGTCGTTCGACGAGCTCGAGTCGCTGACCGCGAACGCCGAGAAGATCCTGCAGGCGCTCGGCCTGGCCTACCGCACCGTGCTCCTGTGCACCGGCGACATGGGCTTCGCCTCGGCCAAGACCTATGACATCGAAGTGTGGCTGCCGAGCCAGCAGACGTACCGCGAGATTTCATCGTGCAGCAACTGCGAGGCGTTCCAGGCCCGCCGCGCCGAGATCCGCGTCCGCCTCGACGGCGCGAAGAAGGCGGTCTACGCCCACACCTTGAACGGATCCGGCCTCGCCGTCGGGCGCACGCTCATCGCGATCGTGGAGAACTACCAGCAGGCCGATGGCTCGGTGATCGTGCCCGAGGCGCTGCGCCCCTACATGGGCGGCATCGAGCGCATCGAACCCATCGCACCGCCGGCAACGCGCTGAGTCGGCGATGGCCCTTCGATAGTGGGCCTGGTTGGCGGTCGTCGCCGCGCTGATCACGCAGCTGGCGAACGTGTGGCCCAACGTGCCGTCCGAAGGTACGGCGTCGTCCAGCCCGCGCATCGTCGCGCACGACGAGACCCGCCACACGTTGGCGAGCTGGTTGCCACAGCGCATGCTCGGCGCCTCGATCGAGGGCGGAGCCGGCGGAATGTTACCGCCCAGCCGCGGCCGCCCGCTGGTCCGTCGACGTCTGTCAGATCGCGGGGCTCAAGCCGTTCTTGACATGTGACCAAATGGTCACATATGCTCGGCCCGTGTCGGACGACGATCTCGTATTTCGCGCGCTCGCCGATCCGACCCGCCGCTACCTGCTGGATCGGCTGTACGCCAGAGACGGGCGCACGCTGACCGAGCTGGAATCGGAGCTGGAGATGACGCGCTTCGGCGTGATGAAGCACCTGAAGGTGCTCGAAGCCGCAGGGCTCGTCGTGATCCGCTGGCAGGGCCGCGAGAAGCTGCACTACCTGAACCCGGTGCCGATCCGGCTCATTCACGATCGCTGGATCGACAAGTACACCGAGCGCCGCGTCTCGGCGCTCGCCGGCCTCAAAGCCGAACTGGAGAAGCACGCATGACGACCACGACGATGAAGCGCGAAGACACGCAGGTGTTCCAGGTCTCGATCAAGGCGACGCCGCAGGCGATCTGGGACGCGATCACCAGCCCCGACTGGAACGGCCGCTACGGCTACGGTTCGAAGGGCGACTACGACCTGCGGCCGGGCGGAAGCTACCGCGTGCTCGCCAGCCAGGCGATGAAGGACTACGGCTCGCCCGACGTGATCATCGACGGCGAAGTCATCGAGTCCGACCCACCGCGGAGGCTGGTCCAGACCTGGCGTCCGTTGTGGGATCCCGAGACCGTCGCGGAAGGCGCCAAGCAGCTGACGTGGGAGATTGCCGAGGGCAAGGACGGCGTCTGCACGCTGACCGTCACCCACGAGCTGACGAACGCCCCGAAGACCCGCAAGATGGTCAGCGGCGAGCTGAAGGAAGCCGGCGGCGGCTGGCCGTTCGTCCTCGAAGATCTCAAGCAGCTCCTCGAGACGGGAGCATCGTCGGTGACCGGCCGGCAGTAGCTGGCGCGACTCACTCCTGGCGCAGCGTGGCGACCGGATCCACCCGGATCGCCCGCCGCGCCGGGATCGCGCACGCGGCCAGCGCAACGAGGGCGAGGACCGCAATGGCCGCCGCGAACGACGGCACGTCCGTTGGCGAGATGCCGTAGAGGAAGGCGCGCAGCGAGCGCGCTCCGGCGATCGCCGCGGTCAGGCCGATGCCCGCGCCGAGCGCGACGAGCCACATCCCGTCGCGGATCACGAGCAGGAACACCTGCCGGGTGCGCGCGCCGAGCGCCAGCCGGATGCCCATCTCGCGCGTCCGCCGCGCGATCGAGAACGACAGCACGCCGTAGATGCCGACGACGGCGAGCAGCAGCGCCAGCCCGCCGAACGCCGCAATCATCCACGCGCCCATGCGGGCGGCGTAGAGCGACGTGCCGATCGTCTCGGACATCGTCCGGATGTCGGGCACCGGCAGGTTCGGCTCGAGTTGCCGGATCTCGTTCCGGAGTGCCGGGGCGAGCGATCCGGGCGGCACCGACGCGCGCACGTACAGCGTCATGCCCGTCTCGTGGTTCTGGGCGAGGGGCAGGTACGCCACCGGGACCGCATCCTCGCCGAGCGAGCCGTACTTGCTGTCGCGGACGATGCCGACCACCTCACGCCACGGTCCGTCGGGCCCGTCCACGCTGATGCGCTGGCCAATCGGGCTTCCGCCGGGAAAGTGCAGGCGCGCCGCGGCGGCGTTGAGGACCAGCACGGGCGGGGCCTGGTCGATGTCCCGGCTGTCGAAATCGCGGCCGTGGAGCAGCCGGATCCCGACGGTCTCGAAGAAGCGCGGACCGACGACGTTGGCATTGATGACGGTCGCATCGCCGGCGGCCACGCCGCTCCCTTCTGAGAGCACGCGATCGTGCGAACTGCTGCGCCCCTCGACGTGCACGCTGAGGATCCGGCCGCTTCCGCCCAGCATCGCCACGCGGGCGACGCTCGCCGACTCGACGCCCGGCAGGCGTTCCGTGCGCTCGAGGACCTGCTGGTAGAACGCCCGTCCCTGAGCGCTGGTGTAGCGCAACAGGTTGATGCCCAAGGGCGCGGAGACCAGCCGATCCACGTCGATCCCGGGGTCGATCGCGTGCGCGCTTCGAAGGCTCCGGACGAAGAGCCCCGCGGCGATCAGCAGTAACAGCGAGAGCGCGACCTCGGCGACGACGAAGACCTTCTTGATGTCGAGGCGGCGTCCTGGCTCGCTGCCGCCGCTGCTCGTCCGCAGCGCCGGCCCCATGATCGGCCGCGAAGCCGCGAGCGCGGGCACGCCGCCACACACGATCCCGGTCAGTCCGGAGAGCAGCATGGCGAACGCGAGGACACGGCGGTCCATCCCAGGAAATCCACCGCACGGTTCTCATCGGACGATAGGGAACATTAAGGCCGTCTCGCGGATAGCAACACGCCCATAGTCGCCTGCCACGGCGCGGTCATCAATTCATGCGTGGACTCCTAATGTCCATAATTAGTCACCGCGGTGCATAGACATGGAAACCATCCATCTCTCCAACCCAGTTGTAGCGTCTCTTGATTGCCGACATCACCGTCTTGCCGAACTGGGCTGCGTACCAGCCCTCGAAAGCAGGGTCGACCACTTCAAAACGAAAAAGCAGAATCACATAATCGAACTCAGCAGCGTCGACTCGCCCTGCAAAGTGCGCCACCCACTCGGGGTGACCTGTCTCGATCTTAGGAACCGCCCACGCGTCGATAACCACCGGGACGTCGCCGCGTGCAATGGAAATGGACGCATCTTCCGCGAGTACCCTGGTTCCCGTGTGAATTGTGGCAAGCAGTGTGTCAACTTTTGGTTGCGTATAGCGACCGCCGCGAGCGAGGGGGACGACGACCTCCTGTGTGCGCGCACGTAGGTGGAGGGCAAAGGCATTCCCGCCACCCCACAGGATGGCCATCGCGAGGACGAGGCCAAACGGTGACGAGATGTCAGCGCCATCAGCCCGCCACAGGGCGCCTAGAATGATTGCGCCGAGTAGGAGCGGTTCGATCAACTGATTGACGTCTGTTCCTCGGTCTGTCATGACAACAACGAGGATGATCACTGAAGCCAGCCACGCCAAGTGGTAAACAGTGAGTTGTCGCCCTCTGGCTGCGAGCGCGCAACTGCCTAACATGAAGGGAACCAGGACCCATATCGCTGGTGCACTCGTCAAGAGAATGGCGAGCGTGTAGAGAGTCGACTTCTGGATAGCGAACTCGCGGTCGACCCCAGCGAAGGCCATAGTTGCGAGGTTCTCGAGAAGGCGCCCGTCGCTAGCGATTTGAGCAGCAAGGGCGAACGCGAAGACGAATCCAATGAAGGTTGCGGCAAACAGAAGAAAATCGCGGCGGTAGTAAAGAAAAAGCCATAGCGCGATTGCAGCGGGAGCCCATAGGGCGCTGAGCTTCGTGAAAAACGCCAATGCCGCGAGCGCGGCGGCAGGAGGAGCGAGTCGTGGGCCAAGATGGGCGACCAGGGCGACTGCACCCAGTTGGAACAGTGTCGCCAGGCTGTCGGCTCGGATTCCGGTGGCGGCATCGAACCCAGGGTCAGTGAGCAGCACAAGTGTTGCAAGGAGGAGCGCGAAGGAACGAGGGACGCCAAACCGACGAATGATGACGAACGTCAGGGTGATCAGCGAGATCACGATCCCGAGCGACAGCAATTTGCCCGAGAGCACATAATTCCCGCCAAGCAACTGAGCCGCCACTGAATGGAGCAAGAAGTAGACGGGCATGTAGCGAGTCCCGCCGAAGGAAGCACTGTCATACAGCGAGGGGTAGAAAGTGCCAGAGCTCACGTAGCTGGCGAGGCCGATCCAGATGCCGGCGACGTGGTCGATGTTGTACCTGTCCCCCAGGTGAGCAACAACTACGATGCCCGTGGAAAGCAGGGAGATAGCCGCTAACCCGCCCGCGGCCAGGTAGGCAAGTGACGCGAGTCTTGGTCCACGGCGAGACATGTGTTTGGTCCGGAGCTGACGATCTTGTCTGGACTGCCATGGCGATGGAAGCCAATTCAGGCCGCCGGCCGCCTCCATAGCCGATGACGTGCCTCGGATTCCTCCGGAACGGCGCGGCCGGACTCTTGGAATGCAGCGGTTTGCAGACCGGATGTCGCTGGGAGCGCGCGTCTGTCGTTGGCCAAGAAGCCTTGATAAATGGCGGAGGGAGTGGGATTCGAACCCACGGTACGGTTTCCCGTACGGCGGTTTTCAAGACCGCTGCCATCAACCGCTCGGCCATCCCTCCGCGGACGTTCAGTATCGCACCGGTTGGCCCGAGCGGCCGGCGCGCCGCCGCTGATGGTCCAATCGCCCCTGCTTTACGCATTCCGGTGCGGAGGTGATGGTGCGATTGATCCCGGCTGTCGTGACGGTGCTGCTGCTCTTTTCTCCGGCTATTGCGCGCGGCCAGACGTTCATGGTGCACGGAGCGGCCGGCCCGACCGTGACCGACCCAGGCTACAGCCTGGCGGCGGGCGTAGGTTTCTCACCGACGTCGCGCCTGACGATCGTGTTCAGCGCCGAGCGGACCCACCTTGCGAGCCAGTTCCGTACCTACCCGGAAGGGTTCACTGCGGCGTTCCGAGGCGGAACGCTGACTTTCGCCGCCGGGGAAATGCGGTTCGCGATCCTTGGCCGCCATCGCGTTGGCCCGTATGTCCTGACCGGCCTCGCCGCAGGCGTGTCACGGCCCAACGTGACGCGCATCTTTCCGACCCCGGTCACCAATGAGGTCCTCGCTTCGTTCTTCGGTGGTGGAGTTCTGGTCCCGCTCGGCGACAGGCTGGCGGTCTTCGCCGATGCCCGGATGATGCTGGCGGTCGGGAAGGAGGAACTGCTCGGCCTCGTGCCGATCCGCGGCGGCATCGCCTGGCACTTCTAGCTGGCTGCGGCGCGCGCGGTGCGCGTGGCGCGGTCGATGACCTGACGGCCCCAACCGGACATCGCATCGAGCAGCGGCCCCAGCTCGCGGCCGAGCGGCGTGAGCGAGTACTCGACCTTCGGCGGCACCTGCGGATAGACCTTGCGATCGACGATGCCGTCGCGTTCGAGCTGACGCAGCTGCTGCGCGAGCATCTTGTGCGTGGCGTGGCGCAGGCCGCGATGCAGCTCGCTGTAACGCTTGGTGCCGGTCAGCAGCTCGCGCACCACAATCACCTTCCACATCCCGCCAATCACCTCGAGCGCCATTTCGATCGGGCAGTGCGCGGGGTCGCAGTACTTTTCCTTCAGTCGTCGGCTCGCCATACTTTCCTAATCAGATAGTATATTCCTTGAAAGTGCATTCTTGCGCGATGAGAGTGGCTCTCCGATGATGCCTTGACGGGCGATGACGCCCGCCGCATCCGAAGGAGCTACACCATGTCCACCGCGACGATTGCCACCATCTCGACCACGGAGTTCGCGCAACGGTTCAACGACGACGTCGGCCTGAACGTCTGGAACGTCCTCACCGACGAGTACTTCAGGGGCGAGCTGATCCCGGGCTCGCGCCGCGTCGCCGTCGACCGGCTCGGCGAAGCCGTGCGCCGCTCGACCCTCGCCAGCGACGCGCCGATCGTCGTCTACTGCGCCGGACCGGCGTGCCCGGCCAGCCGTCAGGCGGCCGAGAAGCTCGCCGCGTTCGGCTACACGAATGTCCAGGCCTACGAGGGCGGCCTCGAGCAGTGGAAGCAGGCGGGCTTCGGCATCGTCGGCACCGGCACCACGGCCTGAGGGAGGCGCACCCATGTGGAACGACACGGCGTTCACGCGTCGGTTCGAGCGCCGTTACCCGATCGTGCAGGGGCCCTTCGGTGGCGGCCTGTCGTCGCCCCGCCTGACGGCTACGGTGTCCGAGGCCGGCGGTCTCGGCTCCTTCGGCGCGCAGGGGATGACGCCGGATCGGATCCGCGCCGCAGTGGCCGAGATCCGGGCGCTCACGCGGCAGCCGTTCGCGGTGAACCTGTGGGTGTCGACGGCGGACGCTCGCGCCGAGGACGTGAGCCGTGCGGATTACGACGCGGCGGTGGCGGTGCTCGCGCCATGGTTCGGCGACCTCGGGATCGAGCCGCCGCCGTTTCCGCCAGCGGCGGATCCGGTGTTCGAGGATCAGGTGGCCGCGTTGCTGGAGGCGCGGCCGCCCATCTTCAGCTTTGTCTTCGGCGTGCCGGCGCCGACGATCCTGGATCGCTGTCGTTCGCTGGGGATTCGCACCATCGGTACCGCAACGACCGTCGACGAGGCGCGCGCGATCGACGCGGCCGGCGTCGACGCGATCGTCGCCACCGGTGCCGAAGCCGGCGGTCATCGGCCCTCCTTTCTCCGGCCCGCGGAAGCGTCGCTCATGGGGACCGTCGCTCTCGTGCCGCAGGCGGCCGATGCGGTGCGCACCCCGATCGTCGCCGCCGGCGGGATCGCCGATGGTCGCGGCGTCGCGGCGGCCCTGGCCCTCGGCGCCGCTGCCGTCCAGATCGGGACGGCCTTTCTGGCGTGTGACGAGTCGAACGCCCACCCGACGCACAAGGCCGCGCTGCGCGCCGCGGGGCAAGGCGCCGGCACGTTGTTGACCCGCGGCTTCACCGGCCGACTGGGCCGCGGGCTCCGGAACCGCCTCGCCGAGGGGCTGGAGTCGCCTTCGCTCGCCCGCTTGCCCTATCCCTTCCAAGGCCATCTGGTCGGTGCGCTCAAACAAGCCGCGCTCACGCGTGGGCGGTTCGATCTGGCGCCGTTCTGGTCGGGCCAATCCTCGCCCCAGATTCGTCACTATCGCGCCGCGGAATTCTTTGACGCGCTCGTGCAGGAGGCGAGTGGATCGTCGGAATAGCGACACCAAAGAGCCAGAATTTGCACAAATCCGCACGATTCTGCGGGCAGCAACCCGGTCGAAAATCCGACGGTCCAGCTGCCCTCGGTTTCGAGATCGTGTGACAAAATTTGTCATTGCTCATGTGTGCACAGCTGTGCTGATTGGTCACACCACGCGTCAAAACGACAGCTTTCGCTTGCTCTTGAATCCGCACACGCCCGGGGCACGCGCGTTGCCATTAGAGCCGCGTGATTTCAGCTGCTCGCTTCCGCCTCCAACTAATTCGCGCGCTCTCGTTTGCGGTCGTTGCGGTCCTTGCGTGCTCGGCCACGCTCTCCGCCCAGACGCTGACGTGGAACGCCAATACCGAATCCAATCTGGCCGGCTACATCGTTCAGTACGGAACGCAGTCCGGCAATCCGTCGACCTCGATAAACGTCGGCAACGTCACGAGCCGCACGGTGACGGGTCTGACGGCGGGAACGACGTACTACTTTCGAGTGGTCGCCTACAACACGACCGGCCAGCAGAGCGCACCGTCGACGCAGGTGAGCTACACGGTGCCAGGCGGGTCGACAGCCCCGACGATCACGTCGGTATCGCCGACGAGCGGACCGACCACCGGCGGCACGCTGATCACGATCACCGGCACCAGCTTCGCGACGGGCGCGACGGTCCGCGTGGGCGGCGCGCTGGCGACGGGGATCACGCTGGTGAGCTCCACGCAGCTGCGGGCGACGACGCCGGCCGGCACCGCCGGAGCCCGTGACGTGCAGGTCACGAACTCGAGCGGCTCATCGGCGACGCGCGCGGGGGCCTTCACCTACACGGCGACGTCGACGACGCCCACGCTGACGTCGGTCTCGCCGACGTCCGGCCCGACGACCGGCGGCACCACCATCACGCTGACCGGCACCAACTTCGTGTCGGGGGCCACGGTGCGCGTCGGCGGCGTGGCCGCCACCAGCGTGGTGTTCTCGAGCGCAACCCGGGTCACGGCGCGGACGCCGGCCGGCACCGCCGGCGCGCGCGACGTCCAGATTACGAACCCGAACGGCCAGTCGGCGACGCGCGCAGGGGCCTTCACCTACACGACGTCGACGACGCCCACGCTGACGTCGGTCTCGCCGACGTCCGGCCCGACGACCGGCGGCACCACCATCACGCTGACCGGCACCAACTTCGTGTCGGGGGCCACGGTGCGCGTCGGCGGCGTGGCCGCCACCAGCGTGGTGTTCTCGAGCGCAACCCGGGTCACGGCGCGGACGCCGGCCGGCACCGCCGGCGCGCGCGACGTCCAGATCACCAACCCGAACGGCCAGTCGGCGACGCGCGCAGGGGCCTTCACCTACACGACGTCGACGACGCCCACGCTGACGTCGGTCTCGCCGACGTCCGGTCCGACGACCGGCGGCACCACCATCACGCTGACCGGCACCAACTTCGTGTCGGGGGCCACGGTGCGCGTCGGCGGCGTGGCCGCCACCAACGTGGTGTTCTCGAGTGCAACCCGGGTCACGGCGCGGACGCCGGCCGGCACCGCCGGCGCGCGTGACGTCCGGATTACGAACCCGAACGGCCAGTCGGCGACGCGCACCGGGGCGTTCACCTACACGGCGACGTCGGGAGCTCTGACCGCGACGTCGGTGTCGCCGCTCAGTGGACCGTCGACGGGTGGAACCCTCGTGACGGTGAGGGGCACCAACTTCGTCCAGGGCGTCACCGTCAGTTTCGGCCGACTCCTCGCGACCAGCGTCACCTTCATCAGCTCGACGGAACTGCGGGCGCGGACGCCCGCGCGGACTGCTGGCCTACTATGACGTCAACGTTACCAACCCGAATGGCGCAACGGCGAGGACGCCGGTGGGTTTCACCTACGTCAATTCGACGCAGACGTCGTCCGAAACGCTGAGCGCCGGCGCGTTCACGCCGCTACCTGGCCGAGGGTGTCGAGAGCGAGCAGATGAACACCCAGCTCGCCATCGCCAACCCGCAGGAGACCGACGCGCAGGCGACGCTGACCTTCGAAACGGCGACCGGTGCGCAGACGCAGCTGGCCGTCGACGTCCCGGCGCGCTCGCGCCTCAGCGTCGACCTGAGCACGGTGCCGGAACTGGCCGGGACGTCGTTCTCGACGCGCCTCGATTCGAGCGAGGAGCTGGCCCTCGACCGCCTCATCTCGCTGAACGCCGATGGTGCGGCGGCGAGCCTGGAGACGGCCGTCGATCAGCCGGCGACCGCGTGGTACTTCGCCGAAGGCTCGACGGTCGACCCGCAGGAACTGTTCTACCTCGTGCAGAACCCGGGAACGACGCCGGCCAACGTGCGCGTTCGCTACCTGCTGCCGAACGGCCAGGCCCCGGTCGAGCGCACCTACAGCGTGGCCGCGGGCAGCCGCGCCACCATCTGGGTCGACCGCGAAGATCCGTCGCTCGCAACGACCGACGTCGCCGCGGAGATCACCTCGGTCGACGGCACGCCCATCGTGGTCGAGCGCAGCCTCTATCTGCGCGAGGCCGGCTCGACGGCTCCGCGCGGCGGCGACTCCAGCACGGGCGTGACGGCTCCGGCCACCAACTGGTTCATCGAAGGTGCGACTGGGCCGTACTCGACGCGCCTGCTGCTCGCCAACCCGGGCGCCGAGGCGTCGCAGGTGGAGGTGGCCTACCGGCGCGACGATGGCCGCACGGTGACCCGGTCCTACACGGTGGCGGCGAGCAGCCGGCACACGGTGGACGTCGCGGCGGTGCACCCGTCGCTGAGCAACGCCGAGCTCGGCATCACCGTCGAGGCCAGCACGCCGATCGTCGTCGAGCGCACCAAGTGGTGGGGCGCCAACGGCCGGCTCGACGAGGCCGTGAGCGGTGCCGGTTCGACCACGGGCGGCGCGCGCTGGCTGCTGGCCGAGGGTCAGCAGGGCGGTGAGCGTCAGGCGTCGACGAGCGTCGTGGTCTTCAACCAGGGCGCGGCGACCGACGTGAAGGTGACGCTGCTGTTCGAGGACGGTCCGGAAGCGACCGCGACCTTCCCGGTCGCCGCCGGCGCCCGGTTCGCGGTGCCGATGGCCGAAGCCTTCCCGGCGGCCGACGGCCGGAAGTTCTCGGTGCTGGTCGAAGGTGCCGACGCGACCGCGAACCTGGTCGTCGATCGCGCGATCTTCTGGCAGGCGGCGGGTGCCGCCCGCACGGCCGGCGCCGACGGCGCGGCGAGCCGGGTGCGGTAACACCTCGACGATTCGGGTTCGACCAGCGGCCGGGACACGCACTGCGTGCCCGGCCGCTTCGTTTTTCGTGAGCCCGTCTCGGGGTGGCGCGCGCATTGGCAGGCAGAGGTGACCGATGCTCCGCTGCCTGTCTTTCCGCTGCTTTCTCCGCTGCCTTCCAGGCGCCGCGCTGAGCCTGGCCCTCGTCGGCCTCGCGGCCGCGCCCGCCGCCGCGCAATCCGCCAACCCGAAACCGCCCGTCGAACGTTACGACGACCCGGTCGGCAACGGCATCGCCATCGGCGCCGCGCTGGGCGCGATCACTGGGGTGGTGATCACCGGCGCGCTCTACGCCCAATGCAGCGACCTGTGCGACGCCCCGGCGGAGGCGCCGACCTACGCCATGTATGCCGGCCTCAGCGCGGGCGCCGGCGCCGGCGTGGGCTGGCTGGTGGACAAGCTGCACAAAGGCAAGCGGCCGCGGGCCGTGCCCGTCGCCGTCAACATCCGGGCCGATCGCCAGGAGCGGGCGGTCCAGCTGCAGTGGCGGTTCTGAAGCCGCCGGACGTCTTGGGAGAGGTACAATCGCTGGACGTCCATGGCAGCCACGCTCCTCCAGAAAGTCTGGGATGCGCACACCGTTCGCATCCTGCCGACCGGCCAGACCCAGCTCTTCGTGGGCCTCCACCTGATCCACGAGGTGACCACGCCGCAGGCGTTCGACGAACTGCGCCAGCGTGGATGGAAGGTGCGGTTTCCCTCGCGGACGTTCGGCACGGTCGACCACATCATCCCGACCCGCGACATCGCCCGTCCGTTCAAGGACGACATGGCCGAGGCCATGATGTCGGCGCTCGAGCGCAACTGCCGCGACTACGGCATTCCGCTCTGGGATCTCTCGCACGGCAACCAGGGCATCGTGCACGTCATCGGGCCGGAGCTCGGGCTGACGCAGCCGGGCATGACCATCGCCTGCGGCGATTCGCACACCTCGACGCACGGCGCCTTCGGCGCGGTCGCGTTCGGCATCGGGACGTCGCAGGTCCGCGACGTGCTCGCCTCGCAGTGCCTGGCGATGGAGCCGCTGCAGGTCCGGCGCATCGACGTGACCGGCCAGCTCGCGCCTGGCGTCTACGCCAAGGACGTGATCCTCGAGATCATCCGGCAGCTCGGGGTGAAGGGTGGCGTCGGCTACGCCTACGAGTATGGCGGCGCGGTCGTCGATCGCATGTCGATGGACGAGCGCATGACGATGTGCAACATGTCGATCGAGGGCGGCGCCCGGGTCGGCTACGTGAACCCCGACGAGACCACCGCGGCGTTCCTCGAAGGGCGGCCGTTCGCGCCGCAGGGCGAGGCGTTCGGCCGGGCCAGGGCGTGGTGGGCGAGCATGGCGTCGGACGCCGACGCGCGCTACGACGATCGCGTCACGATCGACGGCAGCGCCCTCGAGCCGATCGTGACGTGGGGTGTGAACCCCGGGCAGTCGATCGGCATCGGCGGCCGGATGCCGTCGCCGAACGACGTCGCGCCGGACGAGCGCCAGGGCGTCGTCGACGCGCTCGACTTCATGGGCTTCGCCGCGGGTGCGAAGATCGAGGCGACGCCGATCGACGTCGCCTTCATCGGGTCCTGCACCAACTCCCGGCTCTCGGACCTGCGCGAGGCGGCCGCGATCGTCAAGGGCCGCAAGATCGCGTCGCGCGTCCGCGCGCTGGTCGTGCCGGGCTCGCAGGGCGTCGCCAAGGCCGCCGTTGCCGAGGGCCTGGATCAGGTCTTCCGCGAGGCGGGCTTCGAGTGGCGCGGCGCCGGCTGCTCGATGTGCCTGGGCATGAACCCCGACAAGCTGCAGGGCGCCGAGGTGTGTGCGTCGTCGTCCAACCGCAACTTCAAGGGACGGCAGGGGAGTCCGACCGGCCGCACGCTCCTCATGAGCCCGGCCATGGTCGCGGCCGCGGCGCTGGCGGGTGAAGTGGTCGACGTGCGCAAGGTGCTGGCCCCGGCGCTCACCGCGCGCTGAGACGCGCGCGCCGCTACCAGCCGTCGGGCGGCACGCACCAGCCGCCGTGCGTGAAGAACACGTCGGCGATCTTGCCCTCCTCGTTCCACTTGAACCCGGCGTACGCCTCGTAGTCCCAGCCCGTCGCCTGGCCAATCCAGACCTGTGCCTTGCCCTCGCCGATCGCGCCGAGCGGCAGCATCAGCGACACCGCATCGTAGTCGCAGCTCGTCACCCGGACGTTCAACGACGGCGGCGGGATCGCGCCATCGGCAGCGGCGACGAAGAAGCCGTTGGCGAACGTCATCACCGAGCAGCCGTCCTTCGGCGATGGCGCGGGCGCCTTGCGGTCGGCCGTCAGCGGCGGCATGCCGTAACGCTTCGTCGCCTCGACGTAGTAGAGCGACTGGCCGGCCGCGTAGGGCACGCGATACAGGGCCTCGACGCGGGTCGCCACCTTGGCGCGCTCGGCCGCGGGCGTCGGATGCTTTGGCTGCGGGACGGAATTCATGATCGGCCGCCCGTCCATCACGTCTTCGGCTTTGCTGGTGGCGGCACCGACGGCGTCCACCACCTTCATCCACATCGGATCGCCTTGATCGACCGGCTCGATGCGCTTGAAGGCGAGCGGCGACGTCGAGGCGAGGCCGAGCTTCGGGTAGGGCTGCACCGTCGGTGGCGGCACCGGCGGCCGCGCGGTCAGCGAGGTCTTCAGGCCGACGCCCTGCTGGCAGTGCGCCAGGTACCAGGTTGGCCGCTCGACGGAGACTTCGCTCGTGACGCCGTCGATCTGCCACGCGTGCCAGGTGGTGGTGGCGCCCGGCTTGCCCCACCAGCGCTTGGGGATGCCGTCGAGCCCGAGCGGCACATCGGCGGCTTTGAGTGGCACCGGCCAGGTGTTCGTCCACTTGCTGCCGGTCCGGGTGACGATCGGCACCAGGACGCCGTCCCCGCGCAGCACGGCGATGGTGACCGCCGGGGTGTAGGCCGCCTGGAGCACGCCGAGGCTGCCCGCCAGGCACAGCGCCAGCGCGCAGACGCCGATGATGACGGCCCGCATGGCCCGATTTTACATTGACGTTTACAATGACGGCGTGTCCGTCCAGACCAGCCCGCTCACCCGCATCGTCCGCCTCGAGGGCACCGTCGTGCCCGTCGCCGGGCAGGACATCGACACCGACCGGATCATGCCGGCCCGCTTCCTGAAGGCGATCAGCTTCGAGGGGCTCGAGCGCCACGTCTTCGAGGACGATCGCGCGGCCGCGACGCGGCAGGGCGGCGTCCATCAGTTCGATGATCCGCGCTTCGCGGGCGCCTCGATCCTGGCCGTCAACCGCAACTTCGGCTGCGGATCGTCGCGCGAGCATGCGCCGCAGGGGCTGCGCCGGTGGGGCATCGCCGCCGTCGTCGGGGAGTCGTTCTCGGAGATCTTCTTCGGCAACTCGCTGGCCATTGGCATGCCATGCCTGACCGTCGACCCGGCCGACGCCGAGTGGCTGCTCGCCGACGCGGAGCAGGATCCGGCGGCGGCGACCACCGTCGACGTCCAGGCGCTGACGGTGACGCGCAAGGACCGCACGCTCCGGGCCCGGCTGCCGAAGTCGGTGCAGGAAGCCTTCCTGTCCGGCGACTGGGACGCCACCGGCCAGCTCCTCGCCGCCGGCGCGGAGGCCGAAGCCGTCGCCGCCCGCCTCCCCTACGTACGCGGTTTCTGATCGCTTTCGAGGGTGGGTCGGAAGGACCATCGTAAGCAGCATCGGGAGGAACATCGGGAGCGTGACGCTCGAGGATCTGCGGCGCTTCGCGATCGCGCGCAGCCTGTTCCGGCCGACCACGCTGCCGCGCGCGCTCGATCGGCTGGGGTTCGTGCAGGCGGATCCGATCCGCTCGCCGGCACGGGCGCAGGACCTGATCCTTCGCCCGCGCGTGAAGGGCTACCGCGCCGGCGATCTGGAGCGGCGCTACGCGGCGCTCGACGTCGAAGAAGACGTCTTCATCAACTACGGCTTCGTGTCGCGCCGGCTGCAGACGCTGATGCACCCCCGCCGCGTCGTCGGCCGCTTCTCCGGCGGGCGCGCGCGCCAGTCGAAAGAGCTGCTGGCGTTCGTCCGCGATCGCGGCACCGTCCATCCGCGTGACGTCGACGCCCACTTCGCGCGCGGCCGCGTCACCAACTACTGGGGCGGATCGTCGAGCGCGACGACGCATCACCTCGACCTGCTGCACTACCACGGCGCCCTGCGCGTGGTGCGGCGCGAATCAGGGATCCGGCTCTACGCGTCGCACGAGCACGGGGATCCGCCGGCGACTCGCGCCGAGCGCGCGGCGCGGATCGACGCGCTGGTCGACGTCGTCATCGGGCTCTACGCTCCGCTGCCGCGCCTGAGCCTCGGCGACGTGATCGCGCGCCTGCGCTACGGCGCTCCGCAGTGGCGCGCCGACCTGAAGCCGGCGTTGACCCGCGCGAAGGCGCGTCTGGCTCATGCGCGCATCGATGGTGTCGACTGGTACTGGCCGGCGGGCGAGCGGCCGGAGCGCGCCACAGTCGACGATCGCGTGCGCCTGCTGGCGCCGTTCGATCCGGTGGTGTGGGACCGCCGGCGATTCGAATTATTCTGGGGCTGGCCGTACCGCTTCGAGGCCTATACGCCGTTGGCGAAGCGGAAGCTCGGCTACTACGCGCTGCCGATGTTGTGGCGCGATCGCGTCGTCGGCTGGGCCAACCTGTCGGTGCGCGACGGGGTGCTGCAGCACGAGCTCGGCTACGCCGAGGGTCGGCCGCCAGACGCCAGCTTTGCGACCGGGCTCGACGCGGAGCTCGATCAGGTTCGGCACTTCCTGGGGCTGCCCCACGGACAGCTATGGCCAGCACCGACGAGCGCGAAGTCCTGAGCTGCGGCGGCCGCGAGGTCGCCATCACGAACCCGCGCAAGGTCCTCTTTCCCGAGGCCGGCGTCACGAAGCTGGATCTCGCGCGCTACTACCTCGCCGTGTCCGACGGCGCGTTGCGGGCCGCCGGAGGCCGCCCCAACGTCCTGGTCCGCTATCCGAACGGCATCGGCGGCGAGTTCTTCTACCAGAAGCGTGCTCCCGAATCCCGGCCCGAGTGGATCGAAGTGGTGTCGCTGCACTTCCCGTCCGGCCGCACCGCGGAAGAAGTCGTCCCGCGCGACGCCGCCGCGCTCGTCTGGATGGCCAACCTCGCGTGCCTCGAGCTGCATCCGCACCCGGTGCGGGCCGACGATCTGGATCACCCGGACGAGCTGCGCGTCGATCTCGATCCCGTGCCCGGCGTCGAGTGGCCGCAGATCCAGCAGGTCGCGCAGGTCGTGCACGCCGCCCTCGACGATCTCGGCCTGATCGGCTGGCCGAAAACGTCGGGCTCGCGCGGCATCCACGTCTCGATCCGCATCGCCCGCCACTGGACGTTCGATCAGGTGCGCCGCGCGGCGCTGGCGCTGGCGCGCGAGGTCGAGCGCCGGGCGCCGGGGCTGGCGACGAGCAAGTGGTGGAAGGAAGAGCGCCAGGGCGTCTTCCTCGACTACAACCAGAACGCCAAGGATCGCACCGTCGCGGGCGCCTACTCGGTGCGGCCGAAGCCGGACGCGCGCGTGTCCGCGCCGCTGACGTGGGACGAGATCGGCACCTGCGATCCGCGCGACTTCACGCTGCGGACGATGCCATCGCGGTTCGCCGCAGTCGGCGATCGGCACGCCGCCATCGACGATCAGCCGTGTTCGCTCGAGGCGCTGCTCGAGCTGTCCGAGCGCGACGAGCGCGAGGGCCTCGGCGACGCGCCCTGGCCGCCGCACTATCGCAAGCAGGCCGGCGAGCCGTCGCGCGTCGCGCCGTCGCGCGCCCGCAAACCCCCGACGACTCCGGAGTCGTCTCGGGCTAACTCACGCAAACGCTCGACTTCCAGCGAAGCGACTCCGGAGTCGTCACCGAAGCCGACCGGCAGGCGCACCAGCACCAAACCGCTGCTCGAGATCGGCCGGGCCCGCGCGAAGGAAGACGCGCTCGCCGGCCTCGAACGCTGGAAAGCGCGACACCCGGACGCGGCCTCGCACCTCGAGCCCGCCGACGTGCTCGTCGATGCGATGCGCGGGCGTTTCCAGACCTGGACGCGCATCCGCGTCAACCTGCAGCACGTCCCGGATGCGCTCCGCCCCGCGCAGGAGGCGCTCGATCCGAACGAGGATCCGCTGAGCGAGGACTGGGAAAAGGCTATGGCTTCCCGGCGCCGAAGACCTTCGCGAGCTCGTACGGAGTCGTGACCTCGAGCTGGTCGTAGCGGCAGTCGGCGGGCGACTTGTCCGGCCGCCAGCGCAGGAAGATCGTCGCGTGCCGGAAGCGGTCGCCCTGCAGGTGGTCGTACTTCACCTCGCAGACGCGCTCGATGCGCAGCGGCTCCCACGACAGATCCTTGCCGGCGCTCCAGCGGCTCTGCGCGCCCGGCTTGCGGTAGAACTCCGGCGGCGCCTCGGCCCAGTCGCGCCACGGGTGGCCCTCGAGCGCGTTCACGCGCAGCGGCGCCAGCTCCTCGGCCAGCTCCTTGCGCACGGCCATCGTGAACGCCGACGTCACCCCGACGTGCTGCAGACGGCCGCGGTCGTCGTAGAGGCCGAGCAGCAGCGAGCCGACCTTGTCGTCGCCGCTCTTGTGCCAGCGGAAGCCGGCGACGACGCAGTCCGCCGTGCGCGCGTGCTTGACCTTGATCATCGCGCGCTTGCCCGGCTGGTAGATGGCGTCGATCGGCTTGGCCATCACGCCGTCGAGGCCGGCGCCCTCGAAGCGATCGAGCCATTCGGCCGCCAGCGCCCGGTCGCGCGTCATCGGCGTCAGGTGGACAGGCGCGACGACGGCGCCGAGCAACTGCTCCAGCCTGGCGCGGCGCTCGTGCTGCGGCTGCTCGCGGATGTCGCGGCCGTCGACCGCGAGCAGATCGAAGGCGACGAACGCCGACGGCGTCTCCGCGGCCAGCTTCGCGACTCGTGACGCGGCCGGGTGCAGGCGCAGCTGCAGGCGATCGAAGTCGAGCCCGTCCGGTCCGGCGATGACGATCTCGCCGTCGACCACGCAGCCGGGCGGAAGCGCCGTCAGCAGCAGGTCGTGCAGCTCGGGGAAGTAGCGATCGAGCGGCCGCAGGTCGCGGCTCTGGATGAACACGTCCGCGTCGCCGCGGAACACGATGGCGCGGAAGCCGTCCCACTTCGGCTCGAACAGGAAGGCGCCCGATTCAGGCAGGACCTCGGCCAGCTTGGCCAGCATCGGCTCGATCGGCGGCGCGATGGCGGCGCCGGCAATCGCCGGGACGCCTGAATCGCGGGAGTCGGCCATCGATCTGGTGGCGGCTAGGCGGGCACGATCGATCCGCGCAGCTGCTGCGCCTTGGCCAGCTGCTCGAGCAGCGGCTCGGTCTGCTCGATCGAGATGCACGCGTCGGTGATGCTCTGCCCGTAGACGGCCTGGGTGCCGGGCACGTAGTCCTGCCGGCCTTCGACCAGGTGGCTCTCGAGCATCACGCCGAAGATCTGCCAGGAGCCGCCGGCGATTTGCTGGGCCACGTCCGCGGAGACGGCGCCCTGGCGCCGGTGATCCTTCTCGCTGTTGCCGTGCGAGCAGTCGATCATCACCGCCTGGCGCAGGCCCTGCTTCGCCAGCGTCTGGCACAGCTCGGCAATGTGGGCGGCGTGATAGTTCGGGCCGCTCCGGCTGCCGCCGCGGAGGATCACGTGGCAGGTGTCGTTGCCGGTGGTCTGGAAGATCGCGGACACGCCCTGCTTGGTGACCGACGGGAACCAGTGCGCGGTGCGCGCCGACAGCACGGCGTCGACCGCGGTCTTGGTGCTGCCGTCGGTGCCGTTCTTGAACCCGACCGGCATCGACAGCCCCGAGGCCAGCTCGCGGTGCACCTGGCTCTCGGTGGTCCGCGCCCCGATCGCCACCCACGACGTCAGGTCGGCGATGTGCTGCGGGATCTGCGTGTCGAGGAACTCGGACCCGGTCGGCAGGCCCATGTCGTTGACGTCGAGCAGGAGCTGGCGGGCCAGGCGCAGGCCCTTGTTGATGTGGAAGCTCTCGTCGAGGTCGGGATCGTTGATGAAGCCCTTCCACCCGACCGGTGGTCCGCGGCTTCTCGAAATAGGTGCGCATGACCACGATCAGGTGGTCCGCGTAGCGCGCCGACAGGCGCTGCAGGCGGTTGGCGTATTCGAGAGCCGCCTTGGCGTCGTGGATCGAGCACGGCCCGGCGACGACGACGAGTCGCGGATCGCGCCCCTCGATGGCCCCGGCGATGGCGGTCCGGGCGTTGGCGACGACGTTCGAGGCCCGTTCGCTGATCGGGATTTCCTCCAGCAGGATGGCCGGGGGAATCAGCGGACGGACGTCGGTGATGCGGAGGTCGTCGGTGCGGCGGAACATCACCTTTCAGGTTACCTTGGTCCCCCGCGTCTGGCCAGCAGGGCCTCGATTCTGTTGGTGAAGAACGCCGCCGGCGGCCGCGGCACCAGCCGCGCTGGCGCCGTACAAGCGAACGGCCGGCCCTGAGGGGACCGGCCGTCGATCGCCACGCCGCGGAGGGTCGCGGCTCAGTAGCCGTCGACGGCGACGTCGGCGTTGCCGGCGTAGCCGTCGTTGTAGTCGTCCGCGCGCAGCGTGATCGTGCGGCCCGGCTGGATGTAAACGTCGAAGGAGATGGGCGGGATCCCCGCGGCGCGCACCTCGATGCGGTGCTGGCCGGCTTCGAGGTTCACGTGCTGGAAGGCGCCGTCGAAGTCGTCGACGATGCCGACGTAGTAGCCGTCGGCGAACACCTGCGCGTCACGCGGCGCTTCCGTGATGCGCACGCCGCCGTAGGTCCGGCCCGGGATCGGATCGTAGTAGTAGCTCGGCGTGTAGCCGTAGTCGTAGACGCCGCCGGCTCCGTAGTAGACGCCGATGCTGAAGTGCGGGCGGTAGTGGTACGGCCGCCACGGGTAGACGGTCACGATGCGCGTGTGCCGATAGCCGCCGCCGTAGCCATACACGCCGCGGTAGCCGTGGTAGTAGTAGGGCTTCGCGTAATAGGGCTTCCCGTAGTACGGCTTCCCGTAATACGGCTTCGCGTGGCCGCGATAGTACGGGGCCCGCGGTGGCGCGTAGCCAGGCTTCGAATAGGCGTACGACCGGTTGTTGTATGCGCGCCCGTTGTTGCTGTAGGCCCGCGGCGCCGTGTACTGGCGCGCCCCGTTGTAGCGACCGTTGTTGTGAGCTGCCGTTGTTGTAGCTGCCGTTGTTGTTGTACGCCCGCGGTGCGGCGGACTGGCGCGTAGCGTTGTACTGGCGGGGCGCGGTGTTCTGACGCGGTGCGTTGGCGTACTGGCGCGGCGCCGTGTACTGACGGCTCTGGACCTGCTGGCCGCCGGCGTCGGCGCGGCGTTCGGGGGCGCGCTGCGGCTGGTAGGCGCGGGCGCTTTGCGCGCGACGCTCGCCACCGCGGTCGCCGCCGCGGGCGGCACTTCGGTCCCCACCGCGATCCCCGCCGCGATCACCGCCGCCCTGGGCGTTTCGCGGCCGCGCGTTCTGGGCGAGGACGGGCGCGGCGGCGGCGAGGATACCCGCGAAGACGGCACCGGTGACGATTCGTGAGGACATCATGCGACTCTCCAGCCGGCGTTAACTCAACTCTCGTGCCAGCTACGATCGCAAGGTTTCTCAAGGATCGCACGGCACGAGGCGGCGCCGCCTGTTCCGTTGGCGAGGACACTGGCTGTCCTGCCGCTGGCGCGACGGGCCCTCGCCCCGCCTGCCCCGTTCACGCCTCCTCCACGGCTGGATGTTCCGGCTCCACGGCCGGATGTTCCGCCTGTTCGTGCTTCCGGGCGACGGCGAGGAACTGCTGGGCCGCGTGCGACAGCTCACCCGCCTGGCGGTAGATCAGCCGGAGGTGGCGCGGCAGGCGGAGCTGCGGCACCGTCGTGGCGACCAGCGTGCCGCGGGCGAGTTCCGTGACCGCGCACCGGCGGGGCAGGAGGGCGACGCCGAGGTTCATCTCGACGGCGCGCTTGATGCCGTCGAGGCTGGGCAGCGCCATGGTGATGTTCAGCTTCTCGTGCCGCTGTTCGAACAGCCGCAGCACCTTCTCGCGGGCCGGCGAGGCCTCGTTGTGGGCGATCACGTCCTGCTCGCCGAGCTCGCTCATCGTGACCTGCTTGCGGCCGGCCAGCGGGTGAGCGGGGGCCATCAGCATGACCAGTTCGTCCGACCCCAGCGTGATGGCGCCGAGGCCCCGTTCCGCCGGGGGAAACGACAGGATCCCGAAATCGAGGCTGCGCTGCAGCACCTCGACGCCGATCTGCCGCGAGGGCACGCGGCGGATGTCGATCTGGATGCGCGGGAACTGCCGGCGGAAGTGCTCGAGCAGCGGCAGCAGGACGTGAACCGCCGCTTCGTTGGCGCCGACCAGCACGCGCCCTCGCTGCAGATCGCGCAGGTCGCGGACCGCGGAATCCGCTTCCTCCGCCAGCCGCATCAGCCGCTGGGCGTAATCGAGGAGCACGCGTCCGGCTTCGGTGAGCTTGCCGTCCTTCGCCGACCGATCGAACAGGCGCTCACCGAGGTCGTCCTCGAGACGCTTGACGGCCTGGCTGATGGCCGGCTGCGTCCGGTGCAACCGGGCCGCAGCCCGGGAAAAGCTTCGCTCCGAGGCGACCGTCAGAAAGACCTGCAGCTCTGCCAGATCCATGCTCGTCGGCATTCTAACCGATTATGCAACCGTAAGGATTATAATCTTGACTAACCGTTGAGGCGGGGCGTCTACTAACGAACATGGCCGACCCTGCGGTCGTCGTCTTCGACACCACCCTCCGCGACGGCGAGCAAGCGCCAGGCTTCTCGATGCGCGTCGAGGAGAAGATCCAGCTGGCTCATCAGCTCGACGCTCTGGGCGTGGACATCATGGAGGCCGGTTTCCCGATCGCCTCCCAGGACGACGCCGAGTCGGTGCGCCGGGTCGCGACGGAAGTACGACGGCCCGTGATCGCGGCGCTGGCGCGCTGCGCTCCGGGCGACATCGACGCCGCCGGCAAGGCCCTCGAACCCGCGGCCCGCAGCCGCATCCACACCTTCATCGCCACCTCCGATCTGCACCTGGAGCGCAAGCTCCGGATCACGCGCGAGCAATGCCTCGAGCGCGCCGTGGCGGCGGTGACGCGTGCCCGCGGCTTCACCGACGACGTCCAGTTCTCGGCCGAGGACGCCACCCGCAGCGATCCGGGCTTCCTCTACCAGGTCGTCGAAGCGGTGATCGACGCCGGCGCCACGACGATCAACCTGCCCGACACGGTCGGCTACTCCACGCCGGACGAGATCGCCGAGTTCTTCACCGCGATCATCGCCGCGGTGCCCGAACGCGTCGAAGGCGATCTTCAGCACCCACTGCCACGACGATCTCGGGCTCGCGGTCGCCAACAGCCTGGCCGCCATCCGCGCCGGGGCGCGTCAGGTCGAGTGCACGATCAACGGCATCGGCGAGCGGGCCGGCAATGCCTCGCTCGAGGAGATCGTGATGGTGTCGCACGTGCGCCGCGATCGCGCGCCGTTCACGACCGGCATCGTCACCCGCGAGATTTTCCCGAGCAGCCAGCTGCTGACGAAGCTGACCGGGCAGGCGGTGCAGGCCAACAAGGCGATCGTCGGGCGCAACGCGTTCGCGCACGAAGCCGGCATCCACCAGGACGGCATGCTGAAGGATCGCCGGACCTACGAGATCATGAACGCCGAGGACGTCGGCGTCCCGAAGTCGACGCTGGTGCTCGGCAAGCACTCGGGCCGGCACGCCGTCCAGAAGCGCTGCGAGGAGCTCGGCCTCGCGCTGTCGAAGTTCGAGCTCGACCGCGTCTATCGCCAGATGACCGAGCTCGCGGATCGCCAGAAGCACGTGTCCGACGCCGAGATCGTGGCCATCATGGAGGCCGTCCGGACCAGCCAGGACGTTCCCGCCCCGGCCGCGACGCGTCCCTAGCCGCCAAGACAGCGACGGCGCGCGGCGCATCGACGGGCGCCGCGAGCGCCCGTCCCGGTATCATCCGCCTGTGAACATTGTCCTGCTCCCCGGTGACGGGGTCGGCCCCGAGGTCGTCGCTGCCGCCGTCGACGTCCTGCACGCGATCGGCCGTTGTTACGGCCGCACGTTCACCACCGCCTCGCACCTGATGGGCGCGGCCGCGCTGCGTGCCGGCCAGCCGGCGCTGCCGCCGGAGACGCTCGCCGCGTGCCAGGCCAGCGACGCGGTGCTGCTCGGCGCCGTCGGCGATCCGGCCTTCGATCACCTGCCGCGGGCCGAGAAGATCGAGACCGGGCTGCTGGCGCTGCGCAAGGGCCTCGGCGTCTACGCCAACCTGCGTCCGGCCAAGGCGTTCGCGGCGCTGCACGAGGTGCTGCCGTTCAAGCCGGAGCGCGTCGCCGGCGCCGACATGGTGATCGTGCGCGAGCTGCTCGGCGGGCTCTACTTCGGCGAGCCGCGCGGGCTGGCCGCGGACGGCTCCGAAGGCTTCAACACGATGCGCTACACGCCGGCGGAGGTCGAGCGCGTCAGCAAGTTCGCCTTCGACATCGCGCGCGGCCGCCGCCGCAAGGTGCTGTCGGTCGACAAGGCGAACGTCCTCGAGACGTCGCAGCTCTGGCGAGCGACGATCACCAAGGTGGCGCAGGCGTATCCCGACGTCACGCTGGAGCACCAGTACGTCGACGCGTTCGCGATGAATCTGGCGCTCGATCCGCGGCGCTACGACGTCGTGGTCACCGAGAACCTCTTCGGCGACATCCTGTCCGACGAAGCCGGCGCCATCGCGGGCTCGCTCGGCATGCTGCCGTCGGCGAGCCTCGGCGACGGGCCGGGCCTCTTCGAGCCGATCCACGGCTCCGCGCCGACGCTGGCCGGGAAGAACGTCGCCAACCCGATCGGCACGATCGGCTCGGTCGCGCTGATGCTGCGCCACGCGTTCTCGCTGGAAACGGAGGCGCGGGCGATCGAGAGCGCGATCGAAGGCGTCCTCGAGGCCGGCCTGCGCACCGCCGACATCGCGCTCCCCGGCGAAGCGACGGTTTCCTGTTCAGCCATGGGATCCGCGATCGCCGCCCGCCTCCGGTAGCTCCCGAAGCTCCTCCCGGAGTTGCTCCCGGAGTTGCTCCCGATGGTCCGTCAGGACCCCTCCAGAACGTGGCAGAATCTGCGACGGAGGCTGGGATGCTGCTGCGAACGGTCGTCTTCCTCGGCGCGCTCGTCCAGGCCGCACCGACGCCCACCATCACTCTGCCCTCGCAGCCGCTGCGGTTCGGCGCCTTCACGGCGCGCTTCGATCCCGCGGGCACCTTCACCATCGAGGGCCAGGGCTGGCCGAAGCTCGAAGGCACATGGACGATACAGGGCGCCGAGATCGAGCTGCGGACGCCGTCGGCGCCGAAGGAGTGCGCCGAGCCCGCGCGCTACCGCGTCGCCACCGCTGACGGGCACCCGACGTTCGCGCTGATCGCGGATCCCTGCCAGACGCGGCGCATGATCCTGGACCGCAGCTCGTGGCGCCTGGCGTCCGAGACGGTCACCGTCGCGCCGCGTCGGATCGCGGTCACCGCGCTGGCGAAGCCGCCCGCGAAGCCGTTCGCGCCCGTGACGGGCAGCTGGCCGTCGTTCCGCGGCGCCCAGGCGGCCGGCGTGGCGGACGGCCAGCAGCTGCCGGACACCTGGAACCCGAAGACGGGCGAGCACGTGCGCTGGCGGACGCCGATTCCCGGCCTCGCGCACTCGAGCCCGATCGTCTGGGGCAATCGCGTGTTCGTGACCAGCGCCGTCAGCAGCGATCCGAAGGCGACGTTCCGGCCCGGACTCTACGGCGACGGCGATGCGTCGGCCGATCGCTCGACGCAGCGGTGGACGGTGTTCGCGCTCGACGCGCCGACGGGAAAGATCGTGTGGGAGCGCGTCGCCTTCGAGGGCGCGCCGCGCGAGCTGCGCCACATCAAGTCGACCTACGCCAGCGCCACGCCGGCAACGGACGGCCGGCTCGTCGTCGCCGCGTTCGGCTCGCAAGGCGTCTACGCCTACGGCGTCGACGGCACGCTGTTGTGGAAGGCCGATCTCGGCCGCCTCGACGTCGGCGCCTACGACGTCCCGAGCTTCGAGTGGGGCACCGCGAGCTCGCCGATCATCTGGGACGATCTCGTGATCCTGCAGTGCGACACGCAGGCGGACTCGTTCCTCGTGGCGCTCGACGCCGGCACCGGCCGCGTGGTCTGGAAGACCGAGCGCGAGGAGCTGCCGTCGTGGGGCACGCCGACGGTGGCGACGACGTCGAAGGGCACCGAGCTGATCACCAACGCCTCGAACTTCGTCCGCGGCTACGATCCCCGCACCGGCAAGGAGCTGTGGCGCCTGGGCCGCAGCTCGAAGATCACGGCGCCAACGCCGATTGCCGCCGGCGACCTGCTCGTCGTCGCCAGCGGTCGAGCACCCGAGCGGCCGATCTTCGTCGTCAAGGCCGGCGCGCGCGGCGACCTCACGCTGAACGAAGGCCAGACCAGCAGCGCGGCGGTCGCCTGGACGCGCACCGGCCGCGGCTCCTACATGCCGACGCCGCTCGCCTACCAGGGCATCCTCTACGTGCTCGGCAACAACGGCCTGTTCGACGCCTACGATCTGCAGACCGGCGAGGAGGTCTACCGGCAGCGCCTGCCCGTCGTCGGCAGCGGCTTCAGCGCGTCGCCGGTCGCGGCCGACGGCAAGATCTACCTGTCGAACGAAGACGGCGAGATCCTCGTGATTCAGGCGGGTCGCACGTTCAAGCACCTGGCGACCAACTCGATGGGCGAGCTCCTGATGGCGACGCCCGCGCTGTCGAACGGCACGATGTTCGTCCGCTCGTCGAGCAGCGTCTCAGCCATCAGTGGCAAATAGTGCGACGTTTTCGGGACCTCCCGAAGAACCATCGGGAGAACCATCGGGAGCAAAGCGTCGCCGAGCGCGGCCACGGCGTTCATTTCACGACGAAGCTGACCTGCGCGGTCCGGCCGCGGGCGTCGCGGACGACGGCGACATGTGAGCCGCGCTGGAGCGGCCACAGCACGGATCCGTCGGCACCGGCCGTCCCGACATCGCGGCCGTTCACCGTCCACGACACCTGGCCGCCAGCGCCGACCGCACGGAACGGCAGCGCCTGGAACTCGGGCCGCAAGGTCGGATCGATCAGGAACACGGTGCCGTCGGCAGGATGCGCGACGTGGAGTCCAGCCGCGGGCCGATGGCGCGGCTCTCCGGCGGTCGTGGTCGCATGGCGGGCCAACTGCACCTCTGCCCGCCGCTCGACCGGTGATCGCAGCCCGTTGGCGTCCGCCCATGCTCGATAGCGTTCGGGCCAGAACGTGACGACCTGTCCGTCGCCGGCGTGATGCCACGTGCACGCCGCGCCTGACGACCTGCGCGGCGTCCGGCGCGAGCCGCTCGCGCCGCCGCAGCGGGCAGGCATCGCCGGCTCGCATGCCCGAGAGCCCGCAGATCGTGGCTTCGACCAGCGTCGCCGGCGGATCCAGCACGGCGCCGTCGCTCGGCGTGATCCCGCCGGCGGCCCGAGCCTCGGCCGCCAGCATCACGGCGTGGAACAGCGGGCCGGCGCCGGTCACGCCGGAGGAGCCAATCAGCGGCGATCGGTCGAAGTTGCCGACCCACACGCCCACGGTCACGTGGCGCGACGAGCCGACCGTCCAGTTGTCGTGATACGCCTGCGACGTGCCCGTCTTCACCGCGACTGGAAACGGAAAATCGAGCTGGCTGCCGCGGCCGAAGATGAACGCGCGCGCCTCGTCGTCGGCGAGGATGTCCGTGATCCAGTAGGCGGTGCGCGGCGACACGAGCTGCACCGGATCGCCGAGCCGCGGCTCCGGATCCAGCCGCGCTCGCGGCGCGCGCCACTCACCGCCCCGCGCGAACGCGGCGTAGGCGGCGGTGAGCTCGTCGAGGCGCACTTCGGCGTTGCCGAGCGTGAGCCCGAGGCCGTAGTGGGCCGCTGTCTTGTCGAACGTCGTGAAACCGGCCCGGCGGAGGAAGCGCAGCACGTTGGCGACGCCGAGGTCCGAGGCCAGCGACACCGCCGGCACGTTGATCGAGCCGGCAAGCGCGGCCCGCGCCAGCAGCGGCCCGCGGAACCGCCCGTCGTAGTTGCGCGGCGTGTAGATCACGCCGTCCTCGGCGGTCGGAAAATTCGCCGGGATGTCGGGCAGCTCGGTCGCCGGATTCCCGCCGGACTCGAACGCCAGCGCGTAGGTGAACGGCTTCAGCGCCGAGCCCGGCTGACGGAGCGCGGTCGGCCCGTTGATCGATCCGCCGCGGTCGCCGCCGTAGTTGCCCGATCCTTCCCACGCCAGCCACTGCGAGGTCGTGTTGTCGAGCACGACGATCGCGACGTTCGTCGCGCCGTGCTTCTCGAGCAGCGGACGCTGGCTGCGGACGATACCTTCGATGGTGCGCTGCAGCGCGGCGTCGAGGGTCGTCACCACCCGGGTCGGCTTCGGGTCGGGTAGATCGGCGAGCACCATGCCGACGAAATGCGGCGCCAGGAAGCGCGCGTCTTCATCGGCCAGGCGGAGCCGTTCGGCACGCGCGATCGCCGCCGCGGCTGGCGGCAGGAAGCCGCGCCGCTCCATCCGCGCGAGCACCACCCGCTGTCGCGCCGTCGCCTGGGCCAGGCTGCGCCACGGGTTGAAGCGCGACGGACGCTGCGGCAGCGCCGCCAGGAACGCGGCCTGCGCCGGCGTCAGCATCGCGCTGTCGCTGCCGAAATAGGCGTGGCTGGCGCGCTCGGCGCCGGCGATCTGGTTGCCGTACGGCGCGAGGTTCAGATACAGCGCGAGGATGTCCGCCTTGGACAGCCGATGCTCGAGGCGCAGCGCGACGACCGCCTCCTCGATCTTCGATCCCCACCCGCGCCGACGCGGCGTGCCGGCGGCCAGCTGCGCGCGCCGATCGAGCAGCAGCTTCGCCACCTGCTGCGTCAGCGTCGAGCCGCCTTCGACGCGATCGAGCGCGGCGACGTTGCGCCATGTCGCTCGCGCCAAGGCGATCGGATCGATGCCCCAGTGCGAGTGGAAGCGATGATCCTCGGCGGCCAGTGTCGCGGCGACCAACGACGCTGGCAGCCGATCGGGCCGCAGCCGCATCTCGCGGGTGCCGAGATCCGAGCGCGCTTCGTAGAGCACCTCGCCGTTGCGGTCGAGGACGGTGGTCGAGCGCACCGCGTCGGCCTCGTCGAGCAGGCCGGCGGGCAGCGGCCCGACGCGGATCCAGGCGGCAGCGGCGAGGCCGGCGACCGCCACACCGGCGGCAGTCCGCCGCACCGCACGGCGGCGAAGCAGCGCGGACGTGCGGCGCCAGCCGCCGGCCGCCCGCGCGATGAGCGTCTTCACTTCCTCACGTCGATCGCCGCCGTCGCGGTCCGACCGAACACCTCCGGCTCGTACATCTCTTCCGCGTGCGCCGGCGCCGCCGAGTAGGTGCCGGCGGTGGTGGCGCGGACGATGTAGGAGAACTCGTGATGGCCTTCGCTGAGGCGCGTCGCGAACAGGCGCACCTGGTCGTCGTGCTTCTCGACGTGGTCGAAGCCGCCCTTCTCCCAGAGCAGCCACCACTCGGACGGCTCGCTCTGGTCGTCGTTCTGGCCGGCGAGGTCGCGCGCCGTGGTGGCGAACCAGGATTCGACCGGCTCGAAGCCGGCCGGCAGCGGATCGACGACGGCGACGTAGCGCCGCTCCTTGGTCAGATCGAACGCGAGCGTGACGCGGACCAGGTCGCCCGCCTTGTAGGACGTCGTCGCCGGCCCCGTCGCACCCTTCGCGCCGGCCTCGGTCGGCTCGTACGTGCGGGTGATGGCGAAGCCGCTGTCGAGCCCCTCGAGCCGCGGCGCGTCGACCGCGTACTTCAGCCGCGCGACGTAGAACAGCCGCCCGGTGCCGGTCTTGGCGAACGTCAGGTCCCGCGACGAGCCGGCCGGCCCGCTCGCCAGCAGCGTCTGCATCGGCACGGTCTTCGTCGTCGCCGTCGCCGAGCGGCCCTTGAATGCCTGCTGCGCCAGCGGCTTGTCGCCGCCGAAGCTCACGAGGCCCGTGAAGTCGGGGATCTCCGCTTCGTGGACGCGATAGTAGGTGACCAGCGCCTCCATCGCCATCGCGTTCTCCTGCGTGTTGCCCCAGCGGCCGTTCTTCCGCGCGGCGAGCATCCAGCGCACCATCGCCCGCAGATCGAGATCCGGCGTCGACTGCCGCGCCTGGTGATTCAGGACGATCGCCGTCGAACGGACGTTCGAGTTCCAGAACCAGAGCAGGTACGGATCGTTCAGCTCCTCGACGTGGGCGCTGCCGCCCTCGGGCAGCACGGCGTTCTTCATGCGCCGCCGCAGCTCGGCGAGGCGCGCGCCGCCCTCGCCCTTGGCCACCATCGCGTCGGCGAGATAGGTCAGGCCGAACACCGGCATGCGATCGAGATAGCCGTGGAGCCGCGTGATGTGCGAATCCTGGTTGCGCCCACCCTCGACCAGCACCTTGACGGCGAACGCCTGCCACGCCGTGTAGGCGGGGATCCAGCTCTCGTTCTCCGGCTTCGGCTTGGCCAGCTCGCCCTCGAGGTAGGTGTAGGCACGCTCCATCACCTCGGCGTTCACCTTGTACTTCAGCGAGCCGGCGACCTGGAACACGTGCAGCACATAGGCGGTCAGGTAGGGCGACACCGAGTGGCACTGACCCGGCCAGTAGGCGAAGCCACCGCCGGGGCACTGGAACTGTTCGAGCTGCGTGATCTGCGCCTGCGAGATCGTGCGCGCGTCCTTGGCGTTGATGTCCGGCAGCGCGAACGCGTCGCCGAGATCCGCGGCGAGGAGCAGCGCCAACGCCCGCGACGACCGCTGTTCGGCGCAGCCGTACGGATACTCGATCAGGTAGCGCGCGCCCTCGCCGAGGCCGACCATCGCGGTCGACGCGAGCTCGAGCGACAGCCCGCCGAAGCCGGCGACGACGCCGGCCGGCAGCGTGACCTTCTCGCGCGCCTCGGCGGTCGTGTCGCCGTAGGCCGCCACGGTTTCGGGCGACACCAGCACTTCGACCGGGATCACGTCCTCGAACGCGTCGCTCTCGCCGCCCATCCGCGCCGTCATCTGGATGCGCGCCTTGCCGATCGCCTTGGCGACGGCGTCGAACTTCACCTCGGCCGCGCCGCCGGCGGCAAGCGCCGCGGCCCGCTTCGTCTCACCGGTGATCTCGAGGATCGCCGGGTCGAGGCTCTTGATCGTGACGGTCGCCGAGCCCTTCGTCTTCAGCTGGCTCGTGACCACCGCGCCGAACGACGCCTTGTCGCCGCGCGCCAGGAAGCGCGGGAACGCCGGCTTCATCGTCAGCGGCTTGTTGACGCGGATCTCGCTGTCGGCGGACCCGAAACGCGAGGCCTTGTCGGCGGCCACGGCCATGATCCGGTAGGTGGTCAGCGATTCGGGCAGCGTCACGTCCACGCTGGCCTGGCCGTTGGCGTCGGTGACGACCGAGCCGACCCAGAAGGCCAGCACGCGGAAGTCCTTCCGCACCGTGCCGGCGCCAGGCTCCTCACCGCCGCCGCCGCCTTCGTCGCCGCCCTTCGGCGTCAGCACCCGCCGGCTGACGATGCGCTGCCGGCTGTCGGTGGTGATCACCTGCAGCGCCTTCTCGACGTAGACCGACTTGAGCACGTCGGGCGTCTGGAATGCGGTCAGCGACAGCACGCCGTAGTCGACCGCCCACAGCGTGACCTCGCTCTGCGCCGGCTTGCCGGCGAAGTCCTTCACCGCGACCGCGACCTTGGCCTTGTTGGCCGGCCGGAACTCGTCCTTGTCGGCCTTGGCGGTGACGGTGAGGCGCTTGCTCGCGTCCTCGACTTTCAGCTCGACGTAGCCGAGCCGGAACGACGGCTTGCCGGGGTCGCTGCCGTCGTCGGGCGTGGCGTCCTTGCTGCGGCCCTTCACGAGCAGCACCGACACGAACACGTTCGGGATGTCGGCGTCGGTGATCGGGACGCTGATCGACTGCTGCGACGACGTCAGCGCGAAGCGCTTGTGCGTGCGCACGCCCTCGCGCTCGGTCGTGACCAGCGCGGTCGCCTGTTCCCACGGCGACTTGATCATGATCCGCGCCGACTCGCCGGGCGCGTATTGCTTGCGCTCCGGCACCAGATCGATGCGGTTGTGGTCGTAGCGCGTCCACGCGGTGTAGCCCGGGCCGAGCGCGTAGAACTCGGTCTCGGCGACCGCGAGACGGCCCTCGGCGTCCTTCGACTCGGCGCGCAGCTTGAAGTAGCCGCCTTCCTTCAGCGGCAGCGGCAGCATCACCGGCTCGCGCCCCGATTTCGCGTGCCACGTGCCGACGTCGGTGACCTTTTCCTGGGTGTCCCAGGTGTAGAAGCCGCTGCCCTCGGCGCGCCGCGTGCTGATCCACTGCACGTGCTGCACGGTAACGGCGATGTCGGTGTCCGGAACGTAGGCGCCGTCCGGCGTGAGGGCCACGAGCGTGGCATTCACCCCGGCCGACTGATCGACGAAGTAGGGAAGCTTGACGCCGACGTAGACCGCGGCGGGATGCACGCTGAACGAGGCGCGATTGGCGATCCGCTGCCGCGACACGTCGGTGACCTCGCCCTCGAGCTGGTACTCGTAGCGGACGCCGTCGCCGCCCGTCGTCTCGAGCTCGACCTCGAAGCCGCCTTCTTCGTCAGTCGGGTCCTCGTCCGCACGCAGCTCGGTGCGGCCGTAGGACGGCGGCCGGGCGCCGAAATCGAAGCCCTCCAGCGGGAAGTTGCGGAGGAGCGACGACGGCGCGCCGTAGGCCGCGCTGCGCGTGTACGTCCAGCGCACCGGCGCGCTCTTCATCGGCGCCCCGAACAGGTAGCGGGCGGTCACGCTGCCCGTCAGCTTCGTGCCCGCGAACGGTGTGGCGCTGGTCAGCGTGGCGTCGACGCGGAAGTCCGGCCGGCGGTAGGCCGCCACCAGGAAGCCGCCGCTGATCGAGTCGCGCGGCTGCAGCCCTTCGGCTTCGCTCTCGACCTCGTTCTCGACGTTCAGCTGCCGCACCAGCTCCGTCGACGGCTTCTTCGTCGCGGTCGTGAACGGCCGCAGCCGCATCAGCACGGCATAGTTGCCGAGCGCGCCTTCGGCCGGCAGCGTCTGCGTCCACTCGACCGAGCCCCACGCCGACAGCTTCACCTCGCGCTGATCGATCTCGCGATCCTGGCTGTCGCGCACGCTGACGTAGACCGTCGTGCCGGCGTCCGGGACCTTGATGCCGCTGGCGGTGTCGTGGCGGAGGATGGCCTTGTAGTGGACCTCCTCGCCGAGACGGTAGACGCCGCGATCCGCGAACACGGTGCCGCGCAGCAGTGAATGCTGCTCGGCGGAGTCGTAGTTGATCCCGAACTCCCAGGGCTCGATGCCTTCGGTCCAGTCCGACCCGAGGTAGGCGAGGTCGCCGTCCTTCTCGGCCGTCACCAGGAACTCGAACTTCGTTTCGTACCAGCGCTTCGGGCCGCGCAGCGGCAGCGGCGGCGCGATCGCGACGCCATCGGCGTTGGTCGTCCCGGTCCAGGCCACCTGGTTCTCCAGCGTGACCAGCGAGACCTTGGCGCCCTCGACCGGCAGCGCGTTGTCGAGGCGCGTGACGAACACCAGCGTGTTCTGCGGGCTGTCCTTGACGGTCAGGCCCAGGTTGGTGACCTGGACGACGGTGGCGCGCGTCCGCGGCTCGTCGCCGTAGGTCCGCGATCGCGGGATGGTCTGCCCCTCCTCGACCGCCGCCCACACCAGGCCGTGGCCGCCGGTGAGGGCGCGGGCCAGCTCGATGCCGTACGACTGGATGCGATCCGCCTGCGGCGTCAGCTTCCGGTTCTGCGGTGCCGACTCGGGCGTGGTGCGGAAGCCGTTCGACTGGAGCGCCAGGATCGTCGGCAGCAGCTCGCGCGGGGCGACGGCCGCGACCCACTGCTTCACCGTCGTGAAGTTGCGCGCGTAGAACGGCAGCACCGTGCCGCCAGTCGACTCCCACACGCCGTGGCCGTCGCCGAAGCTGGTGAAGGCCGTCGTGTGCCAGTTCTCGACCACGCCGATCCAGGGATAGCCGAGGGTCTGGCCATCGATCGCCTGCAGCGTCGGCTCGAGCCGCAGCGCGTGCTTGCTCGACGGCTTCTGCGCGTCGTAGCCGAGATCCTCGAGCGTGAAGGCCTCGCTGCGGTCCGAGTCGCCATCGGCGGCGGGGCCCGGTTTGCGGGCCAGCGGCCTGGCCGTCGCGGTGGTGACGTCGGTCAGCGAGAACGCCTTGCGGGCGTTCGCCGTCAGCACCTCGCGTCGCAGGCGCAACGGGTTCCAGCGATCGGGATCGCACTGGGTCAGGCACGGCGGCTCGTCGACGAAGAACGTCGGCTCGAGCTCCATGGTGTAGGTCTGCGGCCGCGGCGTCGGCACGTTGCCCTGGACACCGCGCACCCCGGTGGGGACGGTGAGCTCGATCCAGCTCTCGGTCGGCGGCACCGTCGTGGTCTGCAGCACGACCAGGGTCGGTTCCGGCTTGCCCAGCCGGTTCTGGTCCCACGTCGTGGTCGAGGACACCACGACGCGGGCCGTCGAGTTCGCGGCCGCGGTGGCGGCGGCGACCTTGGCTTCGAAGGCGGCGAGGCCGGCCGGCTCCGTCGCCTGCATCCGGGCCCGGGCCGCGGCCGACATCGCGGGTGGCGTCCAGTCGTGGGTCTTGTAGGCCAGCGCCAGCCGCTGCAGCAGATCGGCCGCCCGGACCGGCTGGTTGAAACGCAGGCCGAGCACGACCGGTCCGTCGAAGCGATTACCGCGTCGGTACCAGTTGGTCGCCAGCAGCTTCACCGTCGGCGTGGTGAAGAAGACCGTGTACGGCGCGGTCAGCGTGCGGCCGCTGATCGCCGTCGCCGTGGCGTCGATGGTCACGGTGTAGCGGGTGGAGAACGGGAGCGCGACCTTCGGGTCGGGCGTGAAGATCAGGATGGACGTTCCCGACCACCTGAACGTCCCGGCGACCGCCGGCTGGATCTTGAAGAACGGCGCGGTCACAGGATTGGGTATTCGACCCAGCGCCACCATCGGCTCGGAGAACACCACGGTGATCTCGCGGGACTCGCCCAGGTCGGATGTCTCACCGGCCGGTCGAACGGAGACCACCGAGAGCCTTGTTTGGGCTTCTGACCGACTTACGGCGACGAACGAGAGGAGGCAGGAGGCGACGAGCGCGATCCGGGTGAGCATGTGTCCTCGCGAGGGGTGGGTCCGGGCCGTGTTATCGACACATGGCCGAGCTCGCACCAGATGGGCGCCGGGCGCCCGGACCGTCCTCCGCTGGACCGTTGGACACCGGATTTTTCGCAATTGCGGTCGGAGCCGTTCCGACCGATGCCCCCATTACGCTGCCTCCAGACCTTCACGGCCGCCGCCGCCCTGTTCGCCATCCTCGGCGCCTGCGGCTTGCCGGCACCCAGCCGCGGAACCCGGGTGATCGTCCGGCCACGTCCGCCTCGCGCTGAGGTGACCATCCGCAGCCTCACCGGGACGTGGGTGGCGGTCTGGCAGACGCCCGACGCCCCTCAGGCGCTGACCCTGTCGCTGGTCCAGAGCGGAGATGCGCTGGCGGGGACCTTGGTCGTCCAGGGCCGAGCGCTGGCGAGCGACCCGGCGCGGCCGGCCCATCTAGACGTCGTCGGGCAGTTCGCGCTCGGATTCGGGCAAGCGCAGGAAATCGTCGTCGTTCGAGGACGGCCTGATGCGACCGGCGACCGCATCTCCGCGTCGATCAGCGGCTTGTCGGCGCATCCCGTCGCGGTCACGTTCCGCCGCCAGTGAGCGCCTTCATGCTCACGAACTGGCGAACCGGGCTCGAGCGTCAGCGAATCAGGCGGACCAGCGCGCCGCACGCCGCGCCGGCAGCCAGGTGCTTCAGCGTGTGGCCGCTCACGACGCCGGCGGTCGCCACGAACAGTCTCGCGTCCGCCAGCTCGCAGCCTTTCGCGATGACGTAGAGGACGAGCGCGGACAGCAGCGCGCGCCTGCGCGGCGGCGGCAGCGGGCAGAGCACGAGGATCGCGCCGATGAGGAGCAGCGGCGTGAACTGGACCCAGACGTACGGCCGGAGATCGCCGGTGAGCCGCCACGCGATGACGCTACCGACGCCGATGATGACGGCGGGCCAGAGGGCCAGGCGGGCGATGCGCTCGCCGAACGGTATCGCGAGCACGGCGGCCAGCAGGCCCATGAAGCCGACGGTCATGGGCAGGCGATCCCAGAGCAGCGTGTCGTCTCCAGGCGCGCGGTGATACCAGGCCGAACCGACGCTGACCAGCGCGATGCCGGCGAAGGCGACGATCCAGGCGGGACGGGCCGGCAGTGCGGGCTGGCGCACCGCATCCCGCAGCCCGAGCAGGCCGACGACGAGGAACACGAGGTTCGAGAGGACGTTCGCGGCGTTGGCGACGGGGCCGAGCGCCCGACCGTCGGCGAACGCGTGGTAGGCGGGATCCTGCGGTAGCGGAGGCAGGGCCCACGCCGCGACCGCGGCGGCAACCAGCAACCCCAGCAGGATGGCGCGCGTCATACTCTCGTCGTTGGCGGGTCGTGATACCACCAACGCAGGGTGCGGCACCGGCAGGTCCAGCGGGTGCACGCGCGTTCACCGACCGCGCATCGGGCCGTTCGGCGGGCAGTCCCTGGCACGGCGCTCGTAGGCGGATGCGACGACACGATGCCCGAGAAGCGGCCGCCCGATGCCAGAGACTACTTCGCCGCGGAACGGACCTACCTCGCCTGGATCCGCACGGGCCTCGCGCTGATGGGTTTCGGCTTCGTGCTGGCGCGCCTGGCGCTCGGCAATCAGCTGCGATCGATGGGCGGCAACCTGCTGCCCGACGCGCAGACCCGTCCCGCTACTTCGGCGTCGCGCTGGTCATGGTGGGCGTGCTGACGACCGCGGCGGCCACCGTCATCCACGTCCGCACTGTGCGCCGGTTGAACAGCGGCGAGCCCTTCGTCGGCCGGCCGACCTGGGTCGGCATCCTCGTCGCCGTCCTGCTCGCGGCGATCGGCACGCTGATGTCGCGTGTACCTGCTCCGCGACTGACTGCGGCCGGGAATCGTCGTCGGGAGTCACTCCCGACGAACGATCTCAACTACTGCAGCGGCGGCGCGGTGGCGTCGTCGGTCACGTCGTAGACCGCCACGCGCTTGGCGTTCTTCTCGCCCGCGACTGGCCGTGGTCGTCACCTCGAGCTGTCGCGGGGTTCCGCGGACTTCGTAGCGGCGGGTGAGGGTCAGGCCGCCCGGCGACTTGAGCTCCATCTCGAGGGCGTTCGCGTCCCAGCGCGACTTCGTCTCGATGGTGCCGTTCTGGAGCTGGTGCTTCTCCGTCTTGTCGTTCACGACGAAGGTGCGGACGACGCCGTCCGGCTCGATGAAGACCACCTTGTCGCCGTCCTGCGCGATGGTGAACTTCGGCGGCAGCGCGATCAGCTCTTCCAGCAGGGCACGACGGGCGGCCCTGTCCTCCTCGCGCCGCTGGATGCCGCCCGGCGCCCCCCGGCCGCCGCCACCGCCCATTCCGCCGGGGAAGCCGCCGCCGGGCCCCGCCACCGCGTCGACGTCCACCCCCGCCCGGACCGGGACCGTCCGTGCCGTCGTCGGGCATGCCGACGCTGCCCGGCGCCGTGCTCAGGGTCTTGTCGATCGACCAGGCGCCCGAGAGCACCGGCCGGGCTGCCGGGTCCTCATGCGCGACGAGGGCGGCGGATGTCAGCAGGGCGGCCGCGGCGAACGCGCCGATCGCCGGTGGAGCGAAGAGTCGCATGAGACGGACCATCATCGTTGCAGGCAGGGCTCCTGGCCATGATGCCATGCGACGTCCGCGCCGGGATCCTTGCGAATGGTGAAGAAACCATGGCACGCGCGGACTCCGGCCCGCCGACGACACCGTCTGCGGCATAATCCAGCCGACGTGACACACCGCATCGGCCGGCGCGCGTTCCTGACGGGCGTCGGCACCGCCGCGCTCGCCGCCGGCTGCCGCTCGCGCATGGAGGGCGGCCGCCTCATCCTGCGCCTCTCGCATTCGATGACGGCCGGGCCCACGGCGCTGCACGTGCTCGGCCAGACCTTCAAGGAGATCGTCGAAGCGAAGACCAACGGGACGGTGATCGTGCGGGTGTTCGCGAGCGGCACGCTGGGCCAGGAACGCGAAACCGTCCAGCAGGTCCAGGAAGGCCTGATCGACTTCATGGTCTCGGGCTCGGCGATCTGGGGGAGCGTCGCCCCGAAGCTGCAGGTGCTCGACTTCCCGTTCCTGTGGCGCGACTGGGACGCACGTGCACCGGATCGTCGACGGCGCCGCCGGCCAGCGCGCCGCCGACTATCTCGAGCAGACGGTCCGCATGCGGCCGCTCGCCTGGGGCGATTCGTTCGGCTTCCGCAACGTCGTCACCCGATCGCGCGACATCACCGATCCGTCGCGGCTCGCCGGCCTGAAGATCCGGACGATCCAGTCGGCGATCTACGTGAAGACCGTCGAGTTGATGGGTGCGAGCCCGACGCCGATGGCCTTCGGCGAGGTCTACACCTCGCTGCAGACGGGCGTCATCGACGGCTTCGAGCACGACGCCAGCACCACGCTGCAGCAGCGCTTCTACGAAGTCGCCGGGTTCCTCACCTACACGCGGCACATCGCCGGCGTGCTCGGCCTGTGGTCGTCGTCGACGACGATGGCGCAGCTGCCCGCCGACATCCGCGCCGTCCTCGCGGCGGCGGCGCTCGAGGCCTCCGCGGCGCAGCGGGCGCGCGGCCCGATCGAGGACGCGTCGGCGACCGCGACGCTGCGCGAACGCGGCATGCGGATCCGCGACATCGACGCCCGCGCCTGGCGGCCCGCGGCGGAAGCGCTGTGGCAGCGCGAGGCTCGCGCCCTCGGCGCGACGGCCTGGCTCGAGGCCATCCTCGCGTGAGCGCGCCGCTCGCCGGTCAGGCCGTCGCCGCGACGCGGACGGATCGCGCGCTCGGACTGGCGGTTGCCGCGCTGGTCGTCGCGCAGGCTGCGGTCGTCGGGCTCCAGGTCGTCGGCCGCCACCTGCTGCACCAGCCGATCCCGTGGACCGAAGAAGTCGCGCGCCTGCTCCTCGGCTGGCTGATGTGCGTCGGCGGGATCCTCGCACTGCGGCACGCGCAGCACCCGCGCGTCACCGCCGTCGTGCGCCTGCTGACGCCGATCCATCGCGCCGCGGTCGATCGCGGGTTGCGCCTGGTGCTGCTGGCGCTCTTCGTCGCGCTGATCGGGCCGTCCTGGACGCTGACCCGCGCCAGTGCCGCCGAGCTGCTGCCGGCCAGCGGCCTGTCCGGCGTGTGGATCACCGCGATCCTGCCGGTCGCGCTCGCGCTGATGTCTCTCGAGGTGATCCGCGAGCTGTGGCGCGAAGGCCTCGCGCCGTGGCGCGGGCGCACGTCGCTGACCTGGGCGCTCGGCACCACCGGCGTGATCGTCGGCTCGGTGCTGGTGCCGCTCCTGGCCGGCGCGTCGCCGCTGCTGGTGCTGGTGATCGGCTTCCTGGTCACCGGCGCGCTCGGCCTGCCGCTGGCGTTCACGCTGGCGCTGACCGCGCTCACCTACCTGATCGGCATCGGCGGCGTCGGCCTCGTCATCCTGCCGATCAAGATCCTCGGTGGCGTCGACTCGTTCGTGCTGTTGGCGATTCCCCTGTTCATCCTCGCGGGCGCGTTGATGGAGACCGGCGGCATCTCCGAGCGCATCGTCGATCTGGCGATGGCGATCGTGGGCAAGGTCCGCGGCGGCCTGGCGATGGTCGTGGTCGTCGCCGAGATCCTGTTCTCCGGCATCTCGGGATCCACCGCGGCGGACGTGTCGGCGATCAGCGCGCTGCTGGTGCCGTCGATGCGGCGCGCCGGCTATTCGGGCCCGGAATCGGTCAGCATCGTCGCCGCGGCCTCGGCGATGGGCATCCTGGTGCCGCCGTGCCTGACGATGGTCGTGCTCGGCTCGCTCGTCAACCTGTCGATCGTCACGCTGTTCCTGGCCGGCTTCGTGCCGGCTTTCATCCTGGCCGCGTCGCTGATGGTGCTCATCGCGCTGCGCGCCCGGCGCGCCAACTGGCCGGTCACCGGCGGCGCCTCGCGGCACGAGCTTGGGCGCGTACTGCTTCGCGCGCTGGTGCCGATGGGCCTGCCGGTGCTGCTCTTCGGCGGCATCTTCTCGGGCGTCACCACGGTCACCGAGGCGGCGCTGATCGCGGTGGTCTACGCGATGGTCGCCGGTTTGCTGCTCGGAGACGTACGGCGCGCCGAGGTGACGCGGCAGCTCACGCAAAGCGGCGTCGTCACCGCGACGACGCTATGGGTGCTGGCGGCGGCGTCCGCGTTCGCCTGGATCCTCGTCCGCGAGTGGGTGCCGCAGGCGCTCGCCGAATGGATTGGCGGCGCCGGGGCCGGCCGCGTCGGCTTCATGATCTCCACCGTGGTCGTGTTCATCGTCATCGGCGCGCTGCTCGAGGGCCTGCCGGCGCTGCTGATCTTCGGGCCGATCCTGTTCCCGATCGCGCGCGCCCTGCACATCGATCCCGTGCACTACGGGATCGTGATCATCGCGGCGATGGGGATCGCGTTCTTCCTGCCGCCGGTCGGCGTCGGCCTGACGATCGCCGCCGGCATCGCGGGCGAGGACATCGACGAGGTCTCCCGGACCTACCTGCCGTATCTGGTGGCGCTGCTCGTCGGCCTCGCGCTGGTCGCGGCCTGGCCCGACCTCACGCTGGTGCTCCCGCGCTGGTTCCTCGGCTATCGCGGCTGATCGCCGGCGCTGTCTTGCCTGTGCCCACGGTTTGTGCGACCGTTGCGCGATGCAGTCATGGCGCGGGTGTCCGATTCCGAGTCGTCGAGCCAACCCTACCGGCTGCCGGGCCAGGGGCGTGCCCTGCCGGTGGTCCAGCAGCCTCAACGACTGCGTCACCGCACTGCGCGCGCTCGGCGAAGAGACGCGGGTTCGGATCGTCGCGCTGCTGATCGAGCAGCCGATGGACGTCGGGGCGATTTCGACGGCGCTCGGCGTGTCGCCGTACAACGTCTCGAAGCACCTGCGGGTCCTTCGCGAAGCCGGCTTGCTCGAGGTCGAGAAGGAAGGCCGCCTGCGCCGCTACGCGCTGCCTGAGGCGATCAAGCGCGAGGCCGCGGCCGGACGCGTCCTCGACCTGGGCTGTTGCAGCTTCCAGTTCGACGAAAACGGCGCCGCACCGCCGGCCGCGAAGACCGTCCCCGCATCGCGCAAGAACGGCCGCCAGCGCCGGAAATAGCCAGCTGGCTAGACCGCCGCCGGCTCGGGCAACCGCAGGCGGAGGGCCGCGGCGCCCACCGCCAGCACGCACGGGGCGAGCACCCAGAGCGCGGGCGTGTACCGATCCGGTCAGCTCGAACCCCTTCGCGAAGATCAGCGGGCCGATCGCGGACGCGAGGACGGTCAGCATCTGGGCGGCGCCCTGGATGCGCCCGAGGTGGGCCTGCCCGAACGCGTGGCCCCATACCGCGAAGAACAGCACCGTGACCATGCCACCCGACGTCCCGAGCATCACCGCGACGACCCAGAGCTCCGATGGCGCGGTGACCAACGGCAGCGCGCCGAGCGCGGCGCCGTAGATCGCCATCGCGATCGCCAGCAGGCGCGGCATCGGCCAGTACCGCGTCAGCCAGCCGCAGCCGAACTGGCCGGCCAGCGCGATGATCGCGGTCCCGGCCAGGAACCTCACGTAGATTGCCTGCGGGAAGCCCCGCTCGGCGAGGACGTGCTCGTTGAACAACCCGAGCCCGGACGAGACGAGGCCGAACAGCGACGTCGCGACCGCAAAGACCCAGAACGCCGGGGTCCGCAGCGCCTCGCCGAGCGTCGCTCCGGCCGCCGGCTCCGTCGCGTCGGTCGTGGCTGTCTTGGGCTCGCGCAGGAACAGCACCGCGGGCGCCGCCAGCACGACGAGGCCGATCGCGACCTGGGCCCACGCCGCCCGCCAGCCGGCGGTGCGGACGCTGCCGCCGACCGCGACGAACGCCAGCATGAAGAAGACGCTGAGCAGCACCGAGTAGACGCCCATCGGCAGGCCGGCGTCCCTGCCGAACGACTTGCCCACGACCGTGATGCTGGCGATGGACAGCGCGCTCTGGCCGAGCGCGCGCGTCGCGAGGACGAGCGCGAACAGGATCCAGGCGCCGCCGCCAATCTGGCTCATGCCCCAGACCACCGCGGCGAGCAGGAGCGTCAGCGCCAGCGTCGTGCTGCGCAGGCCGACGGTGTCGAAGACGCGGCCGATCGGCAGGCAGATCGCCGCGCCGATCAGCGTCGCCCAGAGGTTGATGGTCGCGTACGTGACGCGATCGAGCCGCAGATCCGCGAGCATCGGCTCGGTGATCAGGCCGAGCCCCTGGGTGCGGCCCGGCAGCGTCGCGAGCATCACGATCGCCGCGACGACGACGTTGATCCAGCCGGCGCGCATCGGCGATTCGGCGGTCAGAAACGGACGCCGATGCTCGCCCCGAACGTCCGCGGCGCGCCCATCTCGCCCAGGAACCCCGATGGCGCGAAGTTGGGATAGGGGAGCGCGAGCGGGATGTAGGCCGTGTCGAAGGCGTTGCGCACGAAGACCTCGGCCAGCCAGCGCCGCGCCGTATAGCCGCCGCGCAGGTGCACCAGCGAGTACGCCTCCTGGCCGAGCGAGTTGGCGTCGTCGTACTGGAACTCGCCGTAGCGCACGACGTCGACGCGGCCGACCAGCGAGGCGCGTTCCCACCAGCCGCGTGTACTGCGCGCCGACGCTGAGTGTGTAGGTCCGGCGTGTTCGGCAGCTCGTTGCCCTCGATGCTGATCGGGCCGGAGACGCTGCCCGCGCCGAACCGCGCGTGGGTGTAGCCGTAAGCGGCGAACAGATCGAGGCCAGGGGCGGCGCGTGCCCCGAGCTCGAGCTCGACGCCATTGCTGGTGGCGCCGCCGACGTTCGAGATGAAGAACTGCGCCGGCACCGCCGGGTTCGGCACGTTCAGCTGCAGGTCGTCCCAGTCGATGTGGAAGACCGCGGCGTTGGCCGAGACGCGGCCGCCCGCCCAGAGCGTCTTGATGCCGCCCTCGACGTTCCACGTCTGCTCCTCGTCGTAGGCTTCGCTGCCTGGCCGGCGAGGCGGAGTTGAAGCCGCCCGCCTTGAAGCCGCGGCCGACCGTCGCGTAGAGGGTGTGCTCTGGGCTCAGGCGCCAGGCGGCCGCCACCTGCGGCGAGACGCTCGAGAAGCCCTTCTCGGCATCGACGCGCGAGGGCGGCGCGATCTGCGGCTCGTAGAACGTCTCGAGCGTCGCGTCCTTCGACTCGTGATCGAAGCGCGCGCCGGCCGAGAGATCGAACCGCTCGCCGAGCGTCACCGTCGCCTGGCCGAACAGGCCGACGCCGTGGTCGTCGAGCGCCGACCGCGGCGAGTGCTGCGAGACCGGGAACGGCGCGACGAGGAACGGCGAGAAGCTGTTGACCGCGTCCTGTTCGTAGCCCTGGGTGAAGAAGAACACGCCGGCCTGCCAGCGCAGCCGGGCGCTGTCGGACAGCTGGATCGGCGACTGCTCCGACGACGCGACCCGCAGCTCCTGCGTGAACTGCAGATCCTCCTCGGTGTTGTCGCGCTGAATCAGCGGTTGCGGCGTGTAGTCGAGATCGGTCACGTCCTGGGTCGTCCACTTCACGATCCCGGTGGTGCTCGAGAAGACCAGCGGCCCGCCGGTGCGGCGGACGTGGATGGTCGTGCCGAAGATGTCGCGGTTGGCGAAGCCCTCGAAGTCGCGCGCCGCGTGGAACGGGTTGGCGCGCAGCGCGGCGACGTCGTTCAGGCCGTAGTCGCCGTCGCGGGCCCGCTCGCCGCTGACGATGACGCGCGCCTCCCAGTTCGACGTCCGGCTTGAACAGCATCTGGCCCTTCGCCGAGAACGCCGGACCGCGAATCGATGTCGTTGCCGGTGACGTCGTTGACGGTGAACCCGTCGCGGCTCACCTGCGCGACCGAGAAGCCGACCGCCAGCGTGTCCGCGATCACCGGGCCCGACACGCCGCCGCGCACCGTCCACGCGCCGTGGTTGCCGAACGGCAGCGTCAACGCGCCGGTCCACGCCGCCATCGACGGCCGGCTGCTGGTCGACGTTGACCAGGCCGCCCAGCGTGTTGCGGCCGAACAGCGCGCTCTGCGGACCGCGCACGAACTCGATCTGATCGACGTCGAGGAGCTCGATGCTCGACGAGTTCGCGTTCAGCTGCGGCACGCCGTCGATGTAGGTGGTGATGGCCGGGTTGTTCGGGCTCGAGCTGATGCCGCGGAAGCGCGCGTTGCTCAACTTGCGCGCCGTCCATTCGGTGAACATGGTGTTGGGCGCCAGGATCGCGGCCTCGCTCACCAGCCGGATGCCGGCGGCGTCGATGGTCTCGCGGGTGACGGCGGTGACGCTGACCGGCACCTTCTGGCGGTCCTCGCGGTTCCTTCTGCGCGGTCACGGTGACCGTTGGCATCTTGAAGCGGAGGGTGTCATCCTCGGTGGGCGTCGCCATCGCGCCGGCGGGCACGGGCGTCTGGCCGAGGGACGGCGTGGGAGATGGTGACGGCCGCGGAAACGGCGGCCAGGCGGGCGACGATGGAGAAGGTCCTGTGAAGAACATGTGCGCGATCAAGCATACGTCGGCTGAGTCCGGCGGACGTTGCGCGGCCGACGAACCATGACCGACATCAATCCCGCCGGACGTTCCCGCTGCCCGATTGCCCCGAGTGCGGCGAGGCCCTGACCTTCATCGAGACGGTGGTCAGCTCAGGCGCGTTCCGCACCCAGGCGGTGAACATGCCGCAGATCCCCATCCATTACTACGACTGCGACGCCTGCGGCTACGTGCTGGAAGCTGGGCACGCGGCTGCTGCCCGACCCGGTGCGCCAGATCGCCCGCGACAGCCGGGAGTAGGGACGTCCGGACAGACGCTCGAGGCAGTGGAGAACCGAGGGGCATGAACACGGAACGGATGCGGACCGGCCTGACGGCGGCGGTGCTCGCGGTCGCGATTGGCGGCTGGGCGCCGGGGATCGCGGGCGCCCAGGCGCCGGCGCGGCCAACCCAGCTCCGGCGGCCAAGCCAGCGCCGCCGGCCGACGCCGCGCTCGCGGTCAGCAGCGCCATCGAGGCGACCGCCAGCGCCGCGGGCGCGGCGGTGGTCGAGATCTTCACGATGTCCTACGCGCCCACGGAAGGGCGCGTCGCGGGCACGACCGACCTGGTGCGCACGCAGCGGGCGACCGGGTCCGGCGCGATCGTCGACGCCTCGGGCTTCATCGTGACCAACGCGCACGTGGTCCGCGGCGCGCAGCGCATCCGCGTCGAGGTGCCGACCGTGCCGAACGGCGGCTCGATCCTGGCGGCGCGCGGGCGGCTGCTGGACGGCCGCATCGTCGGTCTCGATCTCGAGACCGACCTCGCCGTCATCAAGGTCGAGGCGACCGGCCTGCCGACGCTGACCTTCGGCGATTCCGACGACCTTCGGGCCGGGCAGATCGTGGTCGCGCTCGGCAGCCCGCTCGGGTTCAACAACTCCGTATCGCTCGGGGTCGTGAGCGCGGTGGCCCGGCAGCTGGAGCCCGAGTCGCCGATGGTCTACGTGCAGAGCGACGCGGCGATCAGCTCCGGCAGCAGCGGCGGACCGCTCGTCGACCTGCGCGGCCGCATCGTCGGCATCAACACCCTCGTCGCCTCGCGCGAAGGGGCCGCCGGCGAGGGCCTCGGCTTCGCCGCCCCGAGCAACATCGTCCGCGCCGTCTACGAACAGATCCGCCAGCACGGACGCGTCCGCCGCGGCGACATCGGCGTGCGGCCGCAGACGCTGACGCCGATGCTCGCCACCGCCCTCGGCGTGGCGCGGGACCATGGCGTCGTCCTCGCCGACGTGTTGCCGGGCGGGCCGGCGGCGCAGGCGGGCCTCCGTCCGGGCGACGTCGTCGTCGCGCTGGACGGCAAGCCGATGGAGAACGGCCGCCAGCTGCAGGTCGGCCTGTATCGCCGCGGCGTCGGCGACGTGGTCGCGCTCGACATCCTGCGCGAAGGCCAGCCGCAGTCGATCCGCGTGACGATGTCCGGGCGGCGCGACTCGCTGACCGATCTCTCGGCCGGCGCCGATCCGCGCGATCACGTCGTGGCCCGGCTCGGCATCCTCGGCGTCGACCTCAACCCGACGATCGCGCGCGTGCTGCCGCCGGTGCGCATCGTCGCCGGCGTGCTGATCGTGTCGACGACGCCGGGCGCCCTCGACACGCGGGATGGCGAGCTGCGGGCCGGCGACATCATCCACGTCGTCAATCGCCAGCCGGTCGCGGGGATGTCCGATCTGCGCGCCGCCCTCGCCGCGGTCAAGACCGGCGAGTCGGTGGTGCTGCACGTCGAGCGCGGCGGCGAGCTGCTCTACGTGACGTTCGTCGCCGACTAGCTCGCGCCGCGGGGATCGGCGCTGACCTCGCGCAGGCTGCGCATCGCCTTGCGCCACAGCTCCTGGAAGCCGCCGGCGAGGCTCTCGGCCAGCTCCCCATCGCGGACCATCAGCGAGGCGAAGCGCCCTTCCTTCACGAACGGGTGATCGAGCGGCAGCACCACGGTGTCCTCGTCGACGACGTGGAACGGGTGGCCCAGCTCGCCGGAGTAGCGGACGCCGGTGACCTGCCGCAGATCGTGCCGGTGGGCCTTCAGGAACTCGACCAGCGTGCCCGCGGTCTGGTAGGTGAAGCCGAAGACGACGCGGTGCTCGACCCCGTGCTCGGCGGCGTTGCGGGCGATGCGGCGGAGGATCGGGAACCCGCCGGCAATCGCGGCATCGATCGCCTTGAGATCGCCGGCCTCGAGGTAAGACAGGATGCGGGTGCGGGCCGCGGTGAGCGGCAGCAGATGGCGCCGCACGTGGCCGTCGACGCCCCACGCCAGATCGAGGAACGGCTGGTGCGCGCGGACGCGGGCCTTGAGGCCGGCAAAGGTCGCCTGCAGCGCCGGCGCGCTGCTGGCGAACCGCTCGGCGCGCTCGCGCGCGATCTCGACGACGCGGGCGACGACGGCGTCCGCCGGCAGCGCGGCGAACATCCGCGGCCGGGTCTGCTGGATCTGCACCAGGCCCAGGCCGGCCAGTTTCTCCATCGCCTGGTAGATCTTGGAGGTCGGGACGTCGCCCTCGCGGCACAGCGTCGCGGCGTCGGCGACGCCGCACAGCATCAGCGCCATCAGGGCTTTCCGCTCGTACAGTCCGAGCCCGATGCCTTCGAGGCTGTCCGGATCGGCCAGGCGCATGTGCCGATTATCTACTACCGCGAGTAGTGGAATCCGATCGACCGCAGGCTGCACAGTGAGACCGGCTCGAACGAGTGGGCCAGAGGAGGACGCGACATGAGCACGACGGTGGCGGGAAAGGTGATGCCGATCATCGCGGTCGGTTCGGTGGACCAGACGAGGGACTTCTACGTCGACACGCTGGGCTTCACGCACATGATGGGCGTGGTCGGCAAGGACGGGCAGCTCGACTTCTGCTCGGTGCTGCTGGGCGACGCGCAGGTGATGTTCACGCGGGGACGGCCGGCGACGCCGGCGGCAGGGGCGACACAGGCGGTCGAGGTCTACCTCGAAGTCGAGGACGTCGATGCCTTCCACGCCCGGCTGCAGAAGAAGGGCGTGCCGATCGTCGATCCGCTGACCCTGCAGTGGTGGGGCGATCGCACGTTCAAGGTGCAGGACCCCAACGGCTACGTGCTGTGGTTCTACACGAACGTGGGCGAGCCGAAGCCGCCGCAGGGCATGAAGGTCGTCTGAAGCCTCCGCGGCGACGCGTGGCTGGTGGTCGCATGGGAGGGAACTCTCCGCTATCCTCGTCACATGCTCCGCCAGCTGCGCCGCCACCGGGTGTTCGCCGCCACGCTGATCGGCGTCCTGGCGGTCGGCGTCGCGGTGACGACTGCCATGTTCTCGGTCGTCTACGGCGTGCTGCTGCGCGAGCTGCCGTATCCCGACGCCGGTCGCCTGGTCACCCTGGCGTCGACCGATCCGCGCAACCTGGAAGGCCGGTTGGTCGCAGGTGCCGCCGACTACTACGACTGGCGGGCGCGCCAGCAGGTGTTCGAGAACCTGGCGATGGTGCGGCCCGTCACCACGTTGAACCTCACCGGCTCGGGCGAGCCCGAACGGCTGGCCGCGGCACGCATCACGGCGAGCCTGTGCGACACGCTCGGCGTGACGCCGATCCTGGGCCGCTGCTTCGTCGAGGCCGAGGAGCGCGAACCGGAGCGCGCGTCGAGCGTCGTCATCCTGAGCCACGCGCTGTGGCAGCGCCGCTTCGGCGGCGATCCCTCGATGGTCGGTCGAACGATTCAGTTGAACGGTCGCGGCCATGAGGTCGTCGGCGTGATGGGGCCGTCGTTCCACTATCCATCGCGCGAGATACAGGCATGGGGGGCGCTCTACATTCCTCCGGCGGCGCTGGCGCTCCGGCGCGACTACAGCTACCTGACCGTGGCGCGGTTGAAGCCGGGGGTGAGCGTCGGCGCGGCCGCGGCGCACATGGCCACGATCGCGCAGGCGCTGGCGCGCGAACACCCATCGACCAACCGCGACGCGGTGACGGTCACACCGCTCCAGGCCGTGATGTCCGCGCCTGCCCGCCGGCCGCTGCTCGTGCTGCTGGGCGCCGTCGGCATGCTCTTCGCGATCACGGTCTTCTCGATCGTGAACCTGGTGCTGGTGCAGCTGGCCGGCCGCGCGCCGGAGCTGGCGCTGCGCGCCACACTCGGGGCGAGCCGGCCGCGCCTCGCCGCGCAGCTGCTCGGCGAGCTGGTGCCGCTGGCCGTCACGGGTGCGCTGGCCGGTCTCGCCGGCGCCTACGCGCTGCTGCGATCGATCGTCGCGACGCTGCCGGCGACGCTGCCGCGAGTCGAGGAGATCGGGCTGCACCTGCCGGTCGCGCTGTTCGGCGTCGCGCTGACCGCCGCGGCCATGGGCATCCCGGCGCTCGTCGCGCTGTGGAACGCGCGCACGTCGCTGCGGCGCGGCCCCGCGTCGTGGCTGCGCCTGCGCGACTGGCTGGTGACGGCGCAGGTCGCGGCGACGGTCACGCTGCTCGTGGCGAGCGCGCTGTTCGCGACGAGCCTGGCCCGGCTGCGCGCGGTCGATCCCGGGCTCGACGCGATGCGCGTGCTGACGCTGCAGCTGGCGGTGGATCGCGCGCGCCATGGCGACGATGAGGGCGTGGCGGCGTATCTGGGGCAGCTCGCCGACGCGGTTCGGGCCATTGCTGGCGTGGAGGCGGTCGGGTTGATCAATCGTCTGCCGCTCGGCGGACAGGTGCAGTTCGGCGACATCCGCGTCGAGGGACAGGACGCGGCAATCGGCACGAGCTGGCGATCGATCGATGCCGGCTACACGACGGCACTGCGGGTGCCGCTCCTCGCCGGGCGCGGCTTCGACGCTCGCGATACCGCCGATGCGCCACGTGTCGGCCTCGTGGACGAGCGGCTCGCCGCCATGCTCGGCGGCCCGCGCGCCGTGCTCGGCAAGCGTTTTCGCATCGACGTGACGGCCTCCGACATGTCGTGGGTCGAGGTCGTCGGCGTAGTCGGCCACGTCCGCGATGAAGGGCTGGAGCGCGAGGGTCGCCCGCTGGTCTACTGGCCGCTGGCGCAGCGGACGCAGGACCGCATGGCGATGGTGGTCCGCGCCACCGCCGACCCGGCGGCGCTGTCCGGCGCCGTCCGCCAGGCGATCCGCAGCGTCGATGCCGATCAGTCGATCGCCGACCTCCGCCCGATGACGGCGGTGGTCGAGCGCAGCCTCGAGACGTATCGCCTCAACGCGCAGTTCACCGCGCTCTTCGCGGGCCTCGCGCTGGGGCTGGCGGCGACCGGATTGTTCGGGGTGATGGCATCGCTCAACCTGCGGCGACGGCGGGAGTTCGGCGTCCGGCTGGCGCTCGGCGCGACCCGCCGCGAGCTGGCGGGCATCGTCCTGCGCCAGGGACTCACGCGGGCCGCGCTGGGCGTCGGCTGCGGCCTGGCGGTTGCGGCGCTGCTCGCCGGCAGCCTCCGCGCCCTGCTCTTCGGCGTCGCGCCGTTCGACGTCGTGGCTTACTCCTCCGTGGCCGGGGTGATGCTGGCGGTTGCGGCGGTCGCGGCCGTCGTGCCGGCGTGGCATGCGGCGCGGACCGATCCGCTGACTTCCCTTCGCGCAGAGCCCTAGCGTCCAGCTGGCGGCGAGTGGGTCTGGCGATTGCATTCTCGCCAGGTCACAGCTCCCGGTCGCCGGTCCTCGACCGGGGCGTCCATTCACCGGCAAGGGGCTCACCACTAGTGGCACCCTCCGGGAACCCTGGCGCGCCCACGGGCAGCCGCTGACGTCGAGGTGTGAGGATGAGGTTGAAGACTTCGCTCGGCATCGCCTTCGGAACCGCCCTCGGCACGCTGGTCGCGGCCAAGGCGCTGCGCTCGCGCCGCGCCATCGAGTTCGCCGGCAAGACGGTCGTGATCTTCGGCGGCTCGCGCGGCCTCGGCCTGGCGATGGCGCGCGAGTTCTCGAGAGCCGGGGCACACGTGGTGCTCGCCGCGCGCGACGAGCAGGAGCTGGAGCGCGCCGCCGCCGACATCGAGCGTCAGGGCGGCGGGGTCACCACGATCTCCTGCGACATCACCGATCGCGACCAGATCGAGCGGACGGTGGGACGCATCGTCCACGATCGGGGCGGCATCGACGTGCTCGTCAACAACGCCGGCATCATCCAGGTCGGCCCGCTCGAGCACATGACCATCGACGACTTCGAGGAGGCGATGGCGACGCACTTCTGGGGGCCGCTCTTCGCGATCCTGGCCGCGCTGCCGCACATGCGCGCGCGGGGGTTGAAGCGCATCGTCAACATCTCGTCGATCGGCGGCAAGATCGCCGTGCCGCACCTGCTGCCGTACACCGCCAGCAAGTTCGCGTTGACCGGACTGTCCGAGGGGCTGCGGTCGGAGCTGGCCGGCCAAGGCTTCGCGGTCACGACGGTGTGCCCCGGCCTGATGCGCACGGGCTCGACCTACAACGCGAGGTTCAAGGGCCAGCATCGGCACGAATTCGCGTGGTTCCACCTGTCGAACGCCATCCCCTTCGTCTCGGTGTCGGCGGTGCGGGCAGCCCGGCGCATCGTCGACGCATGCCGGCACGGCGACGCTGAGGTGATCCTCACGCCAGGCGCGCAGCTGGCGGTGCTCGCCAACGCCATCAGCCCCAGCACGACGGCGCGGCTGCTGACGTTGGCCAACTATCTGATGCCCGCCCCGAGCGCCAGGCAGGGACTTCGCTCGCATTCCGGTTGGCAAAGCGTCTCCAGGTACGTGCCGTCGCCGGTGACCCGTCTCGCCGACCGCGCGACCGTCGAGAACAACGAGCTCCCCGACGCCAGTACGTCGTAATTTTCGAAACTCGGGCCTGGTCGGTCGGGACGGGGTCGCCGAAGCCTCGGCGCGCGATACGGATCCGGTCCCTTGTGCGCAGCCTCTTCTCGGTGTCGAGCGCCAGCCAGAGCGCCCCGCGCATCTGCGCTTCGCGCTCGGGCTGGCCCATCGCGTTGGCCGGATTGACGAGCACGACCGTCCGCGGATGCGTCGCGATCAACAGGTCCGGCGTGTCGCATCGCGTCAGCACGGACGGAATCAGCACCTCGGACAGCAGCCAGCACGAGCGCGCCGAGGACGACCCGCCTGTTCCCGGCTCCTCCCGACCGGCGTCCGGCCTTCGCCCGGGCTCGTCGCGCGTCAACCCGAGCCTTCGGCAGCGCAGAATCGGCCACCTCCAGCCTCCACCCGGCCTTGGCCCGGCGCGTGCCCAGGCTCGGCCCGGCCTGGTCCCCGCTTCCGCCCGGCCTGGGCCAAACATCCGCAGAACATCACGCGGGCATCACGACCATCACGCGCTCCGACGCGCACGCTGGACCTCGAGTCGACGAGGAGGCCAGCGTGCGAGCAGAAATCGTGTTCTTCGTGTCGCTTACGGCGCTCGGCCCGGCCGGCGTCACGCTCGCGGCGGATGCCGACCCCGCCGCCCCGACGCCGTTCGCGTCGACCCGCCCGGGCGAGATCCTCGTCTCGGCGACCGTCGGCGCGCGGGGGCCGTTCCGGTTCCTGCTGGACACCGGGTCCACCCACACCGCGGTGACGGAGAGGCTGGCGACCGCGGTCGACGCCGTACCCGTGGCGCGGACGGTCATGCGCGCCGCAGCGGGGAGCGTCCGGTGTCTCGTCGTCGCGCTGCCGACGGTGGTCGTCGACGGCGTGTCGGCCGACGGACTGACCGCCACGGCGCTGCCGCCGGCGGCGGCCGCCGCGCTCGGGCCTGGGGTCGACGGCGTGCTCGGGCAGGACTTCCTGTCGCGGTTCGCCTTCACGATCGACTACCGGCGCTCGCGCATCCTCTGGCACGACGCCGACTACGTCGCGCCCGGGACACGCCTGGCGCTGGTGCCCGCCCAGGATCGCTGGCTGGTCGAGCTGCCGCAGCCGGCGACGACGCAGGGGAGCGCGCCGACGCTGCGCCGGTTCGTGCCCGACTCCGGCGCCGACACGCTCGTGCTGTTCGGGGAGCACCGCGCCGGCTGCCTGATCACCGCGTGGCGGGCCGGCACGTCCGCACTGGGATCGCTGACCGGCGAGCGGGCGGTGCGGACGGCGATCGTCGATGGACTGCGCGTCGGCGAGGCCACGCTCGATCGCCAGCTCGCGGCGGTCGTGCCGTCAACGGCTCCAGACGATCCGGACGGCCTGCTGCCGCTGCACCTGTTCGCCAGCGTGTTCTTCAGCGCGAGTAGCCGCGCGCTGGTGATTGAGGTGCGGTGACGTCCGGGATGCGCACCGACCACAGCCGCCCGGTCATCTCGTCGCGCTCGAACACCACGCGGCGGTTTGCCGCGTCCCACCGCGCATAGCGCACGTAGAACCGCGGCTCGACGAACGCGGTCATCGCGGTGACCTTTCCGGTCGCGCGCGACACGCTGCGGATGTTCCACACGGCGCCCTCCTTGGCGGCGAACAGGATCGCGTCGTCATCGGTCCACTCGCCGATGAAGGTGGTGCCGGGCGTGAACGTGAGCTGCCGCGCCGGCGCCTTGCCATCGGCGTCGACCACGCACAGCTGCGTGTCGCCGTGGCGCCCGCACTGGTACGCCAGCCACGAACCGTCGGGGGACCACGCCCCGAACGCTCCGCTGGTAGTCTCGAACGTGCGTTGGACTAGGGGTCCAGTCGGGCCATCCGGGCCCAGCGTGGTCGTCCAGAGGTTGGGCACACCGTCGCGCACGTACGCGACGGCGAGACGCCGGAAGTCGCCGCTGATCGCCATGCCGGCCGCGGGTCCGACGACTTGCGTCTGCACGCCGGGAGGCCTCGCGATCTGGTTCAGCAGGAACAGAGGCTGCTCGCGGCCGGTGCCTGCCTCGAGTCGCCACCAGCCCATGCCGTCGCCGTGGTTGGCCAGCACCGCCAAGCGCGTTCTCGCCGCGCAGCCAGAACGGGCTGAAGTGATCGCGCGCGTCGGTCGTGAGCTGGCGCGGCGGCCGCCCCGGCTCCACGAGGAAGATCTTGTTGCCGGCGTTGCCGCGATTGCCCATGAACGCGATGCGCCCGTCCGCGGCGACCGCGGGATGCGCGGCGCGCCAGCCGATGTCGGTCGAAGGCACGAGCGGCGCTGCGCGGCCGTCGTCCCCGCACCCGCTCCGGCAGGCGGTGGCCCAGATGCTGCTGCTCGACGCGCCCGCCGTCCACGCGACGCGCCGGCCATCGCGCGACACCGCGATGCTCGCCAGGGACGGCCCGGTGACGGGCAGCGCCGTCGGCCGCGGCTCGCCGGCCGTCACGCCGTCATCGCCGATCGGGAGCCACCACAAGGCGTTGGTGTCGCGTGCGGCGAACAGCACGCCGCGAGCGTCGGGCGCGACCGCGAACTCCGACGTCAGGCGCGGGTGCGCGCTCATCAGCCGCACGTCTTTGGTGCTCGGGTCGGCGGTCCACAACGCCGCGCCCATGAAGACGCCGGCGGGGGCCGCGACCGCGAACAGCACGCGCCCGGTGCTCGGCATCCATTGCGGAACGCCGTGCGATCCGACCGGGCGGCCCGGCGCGGTCAGCGGCGTCGGCGGCGTCCGGCCGTCGGCGTCGACCAGCCAGATCGTCGAGTCGGCGCCGAACGATCCACCCGCGTTGAGATCGGCCGGCGCGCGCGACTGGAAGGCGATGCGGCGGCCGTCGGGGGACCACGTCGGGTGCGCGCCCCACTCGGTGATCTTGCGGGCCGTGCCGCCGCGCGACGGCACGATCCAGATGCCGCTGCCAGCCAGCTCGGTGTACGCGATCAGGCGGCCATCGGGCGACCACGCCGGCTGGATGGCCTGGTGGCCGGTGCCTCGGGTGAGCGACGTCGGCACCGAGCCTTCCGCGAGACCCTCCACGTAGATCTCCAGCGCACCCGATCGGTCCGAGCTGTAGGCAATCGTGGCGCTGTCGGGCGAGTACGCCACGTAGCCGTCGTAGCCGGTGGCGGCGGTGAGCTGCTCGGGTCCGAGGGAGGCGGCGATGGCCAGGTCGAGATTGCCCAGCGAGTTCGCAGCGAGCTCCGCGACGGCCGCCGCGACTTGCCGCTGACGCCGTGCGCCGCATCGCGACATAGCCGCCGACGATCGAGATGAGCAGAAGCGCGGCGACGGCGACGAGCCATCGCCGATTGGTCGTGGCGCCTTGCGATTGCCCCGACGCAGCCGGTGCAGAAGGCGTAACCGGTGCCGCGGGCGTCGGCGTGGCCGCCGGTTGCGCCGGCGTATCGCGTCGTCGCACGTCCGGCAGCAGGCGATACCCGCGCGCCGACACCGTCGCGATGTAGCGCGGATCGCGCGCGTCGTCGCCGAGCGCCCGGCGCAGCTGCGCGACAATCCGCGTCAGCGCGTTGTCGGTGACAGCGGTGTCCTTCCAGACGACCGCGAAGATCTCCGCCTTGTCCACGACCTGCGGCGCGCGCTCGACGAGCAGCTGCAGCACGGCGATCGCCTTCGGCTCGAGGGAGACCGGCGCGTCCCCCTTGAGCAGCAGCACGCGTCCCGTATCGAGCTCGACGTCTCCGAACGCGTAGCGCGGCGCCTGGACCATCGGATCGGGCCCATCTTATCGTCGCGACCGCCTCCGGCCGGTCGTCGACGATGCGAATGGGACGAACCGTTGATTGGAACGGCTCACCAGGTCCAGCTGCCGGCCGGCGGCGGCCACGCGCCGAGCAGCTGCCGCAGCAGCACGACCTGTCCGAGGTGATGCGCGTTGTGCGCGCCGACGTGCACGAGCACGTCGCCGACCGTGTACTGGCCGAGCGGCGGGAACTCGATCGGCGGATCGATGCGCCGGCCGCGATCGGACGCCGCACCGAGCGTGACCAGGCGATCCAGGCCGTCGAGGAAGCCGGTCCTGACGGCGTCCCAGGATCCCGCCTCCGGCGCGACCCAGCCCAGCGCCGCCGGAGGCGGGCATCGGCCCGGCCGTGCCGTCGCAGCGGCCGCGGAACCAGCCCTGCCAGAACGCCATGTGGGCGACGATCTCGGCAATCGTGTGCGGCGCGCCGGGGACGCGCCGATCGGCGAGATCCGGCGGCAGTCCATCGAGGACGAGACGCGGTGACAGGTAGGCCGTGGTGTCGGCGAGGAGCTCGTGAGCCTGCATGCGCGTGAGTCTGGCATCGCGCGTTTGACCCGTTTTGCGGATCTGGGCTTGCGGATTTGGGCCGGGTTGGCGGTAAGGTAGGCGCATGCCGAGCGACAGCGGAGTGGCGTCCGCGGCGCGAACGGTCGAGGACTACGCCGATCGTGTCGAGCGCGTCCACGCCTACCTGGCCGAGCACCTCGATCGCGACGTGGATCTCGATCACCTCGCCGGGATCGCGTGCTTCTCCCCCTTCCATTTCCACCGCATCTACCACGCGCTGCAGGGCGAGACGGTCGCCGAGTCGGTGCGGCGGATGCGTCTGCACCGCGCCGCGCTCGACCTCATCGACGGCACCGTGCCGATCGCCCGCATCGCGGCGCGCGCCGGCTACGGCAGCCAGGCGGCCTTCACGCGCGCGTTTCGCTCGGCCTACGGCGCACCGCCGGCGGCCTACCGCGCGTCGGCCTCCGGTGCGTTCCAGGGCACCGTGACGATCCGCCGCAGCGAGCCGATCGCGGTGATGGCGCGACGCCACTCCGGCGACTACGCCACGATCGGCAGCACCTTCGAACGACTCAACGCGGTGGCCATCGGGCGAGGCTGGGTCGGGCCGGCGACGCGGTACTTCGGCCTCTACTACGACGATCCGAGTGCCACGCCGGCGTCCGCGCAGCGCTCGGACGCCTGCCTCACGATCCCGCCCGGCATCGAGGCCGGCGCCGACCCGGATCTACGCGCCGTGGTGATCGCCGGCGGCGTCCATGCGGTGCTCCTGCACGTCGGCCCGTACGCGGAGCTGGAGCGCGCCTACACCTGGCTGTATCGCGAGTGGCTGCCGTCGAGCGGCGAGGATCCGGCCGATGCGCCGTGCGTGGAGGAGTACCTGAACGACGCGCGCACGACGCCGCCGCCCGAGCTGCGGACCGAGATCTGGCTGCCGCTGCAGCACTCGACCGGCAGGTGATCGCATGCGTCGAGTGCTGGTGTTCGGTAACTCGGGCTCGGGCAAGTCCACGCTGGCGGCCGCGTTGCGCCGCGACTACGGACTCGCGCACCTCGATCTCGACACGCTGGCCTGGCAGCCGACGTCGCCGCCGGTCCGGCGTGATCCCGCCGACAGCGCGCGCGACATCCGCGCGTTCACGGCGCAGCACGCCGCGTGGGTCGATCGAAGGCTGCTACGCCGATCTGCTGGCGCTGCTGCTCGACGACGCCACCGAGCTGGTCTTCATGAATCCCGGTGTCGAGGTCTGCGAGCGGAACTGCCGGGCGCGGCCGTGGGAGCCGCACAAGTACGCCAGCGCCGAGGCGCAGGATCGCAACCTGGCCATGCTCCTCGAGTGGGTGCGCAGCTACCCGACGCGCGACGACGCGTGCTCGCTGGCCAGCCATCGGCGTCTCTTCGACGCCTACGATGGCGTGAAGCGGGAAGTCGGCGCAGGACAGGAGACAGCGATGGATGACGCGGGACTGCAAGCGCAGATTGCCGGCGCGCGCGCCTACGACGCGCTGTTCGTCGCCTCCATGACCGGCGCCTTCGCGCCGATCGTCGCCGAGGCGGCGGCGATCGCGGCGGGCGATCGCGTCCTCGACGTGGCCTGCGGCACGGGTGTGCTGGCATGCGAGGCCGAGGCACGCGCGGGCGCTGGCGGGGAAGTCGTCGGACTCGACCTGCATCCGGGCATGCTGGCCGTGGCCCGCGAGCGCTCGTCGACGATCGCGTGGCGCGAGGGCGCGGCCGAAACGCTGCCGTTCCCCAACGGATCCTTCGACGCCGTCGTCAGCCAGTTCGGGCTGATGTTCTTCCAGGATCGCCGCGCGGCGATCCGCGAAATGCGCCGCGTCCTGCGGCCCGGCGGCCGGCTGGCGATCGCCGTGTGGGACGGCCTGGCGTCGATGCCGGCGTTCGCCGCGGAGGTCGCGCTGCTGCAACGCGTCGCCGGCCAGCGCGCCGCGGATGCGCTGCGGGTGCCGTTCGCGCTTGGCGATCGGAGCGCGCTGGCCTGCGCGGCCGCTGACGCCGGCATCGAACGGCCGTCGATCGACACGCATGCCGCACAGGCTCGGTTCTCCAGCGTGCGGGTGCTCGTGGAGGCCGACCTGCGCGGGTGGCTGCCGCGCATGGGCGTGTCGCTGCCCGAGCCGATCATCGCGGCGACGCTGGCCGAGGCCGACGACGCGCTGACGCCGTACGTCACGACGTCGCCGGACGGCGGTGTGTCATTCCCGACGTCGGCGCACGTCCTGTGCGCGACGGCGGACTGAGCTCCGCGTCTCGACCAGCCGCCAGAACGCCGCGTCGCCGAGGATGCGGATGTGGTGGCCTTTCTCGCGCAGCCGCTTGATCTCGAGCAGCTTGACGCCGCCGTCGCGCCCTGCCGCCTGCAGCGGGTTGGGGCGGCCGCGGACCAGCACGGTGGTCTTTGCGGACGGCCCGCTGTGGACGATGGCGCCGGCCCGCTTGGCGGCGAGCTTCGCCTCGTTCCGCGGCCGGCTCAGGATGCCGGTGAACGCGAGGTGGACGCCGTCGAGCGTGCGCGTCACGCCGGCGTTGAGTCGCGCCGGCGGTGTCCGCAGCGCCGTGATCATCTCGTCCGCGCTCTCGTAACGCTTTCGACGCTCGCCGATGCAGCGGTAGATGATCTCCTTCAGGTGATCGCTGCACGACAGCGATCGCACCTCCGGCCGGACGGATGCGGGCGCGCGCGTCGCCCTTGACCAGCATGCCGAGCAGCTGGCCGACCTGATAGACGTCGTCGCGCGCCTGCCATTTCGGCGCGGTGCTGGCGAGGAGGTCGCTCGGCACCATCGAGGCGTTCATCGTGCTGGCGGTCACGCCGCGCCGGTCGCTCTGCTGGCGGACGATGCCGAAGTCGCCGAGCTTCAGCCGCCGTCCGTCGCAGACGAACACGTTCATCGGCGTCAGGTCGCGATGCAGCAGCTGGCCGCGGTGCAGCTTGCCGAGCACCTCGAGGATGCCGGCGATCTCGCGCCGCGCCGCCGCCTCCGTCCACTTGCGGCCGGCCTGCTGGAGGTGCGCGCTCAGATCGCCGTGGCACGCGTACTCGAGGGCCAGGTAGTAGAGGACCTGGCCGTCGGCGCGCATCAGCGGGAAGCGATCGAAGACGCGGACCGCGCGCGGGTGCCCGTCGAGGAGCAGGCCGAAATAGGCCTCGCGCAGCCAGCCGTCGATGCGCGCGCTGACCTTGATGCAGACCTGATCGGGAATCGTCGCGGACCGGCCGCGCCGCGTCGCCAGGTAGGCCTGCCCGAAGCCGCCGGCGCCGAGCATCCGCTCGATGCGGTACTGCAGCTTCGTCTCCGGGCTGAAGATCACCTGCGTCGGCGCCAGCAGCTGGCCGGCATCGACCGCCGGCACGTGGATCGACGACGTGGCGCGGGTCGTGGCTGCGGCGTGGCTGCGCGTCGTCGCCATGCCGGCAGCTTAGCGCGACTCGAGACTCAGGCTCGACTCACCGCCGTCGCCTGCCCGGCGACCGGTCTGGCGCTCGGCGCTTCGGGCGCCCGCCGCGTGTCGAGCCACCATTCCGTGACGAGCAGCGGCAGCACCCACCCGAGCCATCCCGACAGCCCGGCGATGCTCTGGACCATCAGCGCTTCGTTGCCGCCGAACGTCGTCTGGAGCTGCGGCACCAGCGCGATCACCCAGACAACCGCCCAGATCCGGTTGGTGATGATCGACAGCGTCAGCACCACGCTGCGGATCATCCAGCGGCGGTGATCGGCGAGCCGGTACTGCCGGCCGGCGCGGTAGCCGGTGATCGTCACGGTCAGCCAGACGATGGCGAGCACGACGTTGCTCGCGCGGAGCACCGGCCCGAACGGCGTCAGCGCGCCGATGACCAGGCCGATCGCGCCGGCCGGGAGCACCCCGGCGAACACGTAGACCCGGCCGGTGCGCCGATGGACGTCGGGGAAGCGCGTCCGCAGCCACGGCCAGATCTGCAGACACGCCGTGAGGAGCGCGATCGACCCGAAGACCACGTGCGCCACCAGCAGCGGGTAGTAGCCGCGAACGGCGTCGCCGACCGGGACACGCGACCGGGCCGGGTCGAACGTCAGGTACGGCGGCAGGGAAAACGCGACGAAGGCAATCACCACCAGCAGGAGGGGGGCGATCGTCCATGGACGGGCCTGAGCGTATGGCGTACGCATATATGCGTATGATATACGCTTTGCCGGTCGAGTCAAGCATGGAGGCAGCTGTTCGGTGAGCGAGGACATTCCGCGCAGCGTCGCGGCGGCGTGGCGCGGACGGGAGCCGGGGACGCGGGGCCGCCGTCCGGGCTTGAGCCTGCCGACGATCGTCGAGGCCGGACTTCGCGTCGCCGTCGCCGACGGCCTTGGCGCCGTGTCGATGAGCCGCGTGGCGAGCGAGTTGGGCGCGGCGACGATGTCCCTCTATCGCCACGTGTCGGCCAAGGACGAGCTGCTTGCGCACATGGTCGACGCGGCCTTCGCCGCTCCGCCGCCCGCACCCGAACCGGATGAGGCCTGGCGTGCGGGACTCACGCGCTGGGCTTCCGCCCACCTCGCCGTCCTGCGCCGGCATCGCTGGCTCGTCCGGGTCCCGATCAGTGGCCCGCCGCTGATGCCGAACCAGGTGCTGTGGTTCGAGCGCGGCCTGCAAAGCCTGCGCGCCACGCGGCTGTCCGAGCCCGAGAAGCCGGCTGTGCTCCTCCTCGTGAACGGCTTCGTGCGGAACCAGGCCACCCTCGAAGCCGACCTGCTGCAGGCGGCCCAGACCTCCGGGGTCGCGCTCGAGCATGCTGGCGCCGCCTACGGCCGCCTGCTCGGCAGCCTCGCCGACCCGGAGCGCTTTCCGGCCATCCACGCCGTGCTCGCGGCGCGCGCGTTCGATCCGCCGGGTACGCCGGCCGACGACGTCCAGTTCGGCCTCGACCGCATCCTCGATGGAATCGAGGTGCTGGTGCGCGCCCGGGCCTAGGATTGTTCATGCCCTTCAAGAGCAAAGCCCAGCGGCGCAAGTTCGCCCAGCTTCTCGTCGAGGGAAAGATCTCGGACGAGACCTACGAGGAGTGGAACCGCTCGACCGGCGGCAAGGAGCTCCCCGAGCGGGTCGGCGCGGCCAGGACCCGGACGGCCAGGAAGAAGTCAGCCAAGAAGACGGCCAAGAAGACCGCCAGGAAGAAGACCGCCGGGAAGACGCGCACGGTCGCGAAGACGCGCCGTGCGACGGCACGCACCACGAAGAAGCGGACCGCCGCGAAGTAGGCGTCCAATTTGCAGTCGATGCCCGTCGCAGCGGCGTGAATGGCGCGTCGCTCCAGACGAGGTGTCAAAGATGGAGCCCACGGCGCCAACAGTTCCCGAGTCATCGGCGCACATCGACATGAAGCTCGCCGCCATCGGCGCCGTGAGCGGCATCGTCGCCGCGATGATGATGGACACGTTCTCGCGGTTCATGCAGGCGTACGACGACGGCGGCCGCGAGGCGCCAGGCGCGACGCGTGGCCGCGAGCGCGACGCCCGCGGCGCGCAGCCGGCTCAGGCGCAAGGCTCGGCAGAGCAGGACGCGACCGTGAAGGTCGGGACGGCCGCCTTCCGATCGGTCGCGGGCTACACGCCGGGACGGGAGACCCAGCAGTGGCTGGGCACGGCGGCGCACTACGCGTTCAGCGCGGCCGTCGGCGTGAACTACATGCTCGCCTCCGAGCGCGCGCCAGAGCTGCGGCGCGGCTACGGCACCGTCTACGGCAGCCTGGTGTGGGCGACGGCGGACGAAGGTGCGGTGCCCGCGCTTGGCCTGTCGAAGAAGCCCGATCAGATTCCGCTGGGCGTCCATGCCTACGCGCTCGGCGCGCACTGGGTCTACGGCGCGACGCTCGAGGCCTGCCGGCGCGTCGCCTCGTCGGTCCTCGCCGCGTGGGAGGACTCGCGCGTCATCGACGTCTCCGCCGCCGAAGCGTGACGCGGACTGCTGCGGGCGCGACTACGCCGGAGGGCGGGACCGGACGGGGACGACCAGCTCGGGCCGCCCGGAGGTTCGTCCAAGCCCGGCTGGTATGATCCGCCGCCGGAGGCCCTCTGGAGAGATCGCAAACGTCGCGCGTCATCCCTGGACGCGGCTGGTTCATCGCCGGCACCGCGCTGCTGGCGCTGGCCGGCGCCGCCCACACCGCCGGACAGTTCACGCCGGACGAACCCGAGCTCACCGCCGCGCTTGCCGCGATGCGCGCCGCGCACCTGCCGATGGGCATGGGCATGGCGCCGTCGCTGTGGGACATCTTCCGCGACCTGGCGTTCACGATGTCGGTCACGTTCTTCGCCCTGGCGGCGCTGAACGCGGTGATCGTCTGGCATCGCGACACGACGCCGGCGCTGCTGCGATCGGTGACCGTACTGAACCTGGTGTGGCTCACCGGCTTCATCGGCGTGTGCTGGCTCTACGCCGTGCCGCCGCCGCTCATCAGCGGCGTGCTGATCTGGCCGTTCTTCCTGATGGCGCTGCTGCGCAATCGGTAGGCCGGACGCCGCGCGCGTGACGATCTAGAACCGGAAGCGAACACCGGTGAGGAACGGCACCGTCCACCGCCCGCTCTTGTCGTTGATGGTCTCGAGGCCGGTGCCTTCCAGGTTGTCGATCGCGGACATGCCGCTCACCCAGCGGAGGCCGACCTGGCCGAACATGTCGATGTTGCTGCTCATCTCGAGCACCACGCCACCGTTGCCGCCCAGCGTGAACGCCGCCGTCTGGTCGTAGAAGTCGGTGACATCTCCCGTGAAGTTCGCTCCCGGCGCGACGAGGGTGATGTCGGTCTCCTCGATGAACGCGAGCCCGAGCGTGCCTTCGCCGTAGGCGCGGAAACCCGGCTTGAAGTCCACGTACCGTCGAAAACCGAAGTCGAGTCCAAAGCTCTGGTAGTCGTCGTACTGCCCGTAGAGGCGGGATGAGCCGATGTCGCCCATCTCGGTCAGGTCGGCGTCGAGCGACTGCAGCGAGAACGTGGCCCTGACCTCGGTGACGTCGTCGATCAGGTAGCCGCCGCCGAACCGGATGTGAAGGCCGGTGCCATAGACGTCGTTGTAGCTGTTCTTCGTGACCACCACCGCCTGGCCGTTGAGGGTGCCGATCCCGCTCGAGTTGATGTTGCCGCTGATGCTGTTGTCCCAGCCGATGGCGAACTCCACGCTCCACGGCGTGTCCTTGGGGGCCGACTGCGCCTGCGCGACCGAGCCGGCGGCAAACGGCAACGCAACCATGATTCCAGCGATGATCCATTTCATGTGAGTCGATACTCCTTGGCGCGGACGTCAGCCCGCGGTCCTGATCGTTGCGGCCGGTGACGCAAGCTGCGAGCCAGCGACGAACGAGCCGGTCAGCGCACGGATTTCGCGGTGTCGCAGAGGGCGCGCCCACGTCCCGCCGGAGTCGGGCTCACGGCCTTCGGAGTGACGGCCGGCCCTCGGCGGAACCCGGGTGCGTTATCATGCCCCCTTCATTTCACAGTACGGGCGACGACGGGACAGGCCAGATGCTGAGCGTTTCCAGCAGGTTCTTGGGTGCGGCGCTGACCGTTTGCCTGCTGCTCCAGGGGTCCTCAGTCTGGGCCCAGCCCAAGGTCCAGCAGGTCCTGCTGCTGCACGGGTCGGACCGCGGCAACCTGGTCCTCGATACCTTCACCGGCAACTTCCGAGCCGACCTCGACGAGCGCGCGGGCAGACCCGTGAACGTCGTCCAGATCGTCATCGGTCCGACGGGGTTCGCCGGCGCACCTGAACAGGCGGCCGTCGACTACATCCGCTCCACTTTCGCCGATCGTCCCGCTCCGGACCTCATCCTGACGGCTTCCGGCCCTGTCCGCGGTCTTCGCGCGCAGGTATCGCCAGCAACTCTTTCCCGACACGCCGCTGCTGTTCGCGGCTGTCGACCAGCGATATCTTCGCGACGCGCCGCTGGGCGAGAATGAAAGAGCCGTCGCGGTCGTCAACGATTTTCCCCGAATCGTCGACGACATCCTGCATCTGCTTCCCCGGACGAAGCAGGTGTTCGTGCTGACGGGGGCCGGACCGCTCGGACGATTCTGGCGTCGAGAACTCGAGAACCAGTTCCAGCGCTTTCACCAGCGGCTGACGTTCGTCTGGTCCGACAACATGTCGCTTCCGGAAATATTGCGCCGCTGCTCGAGCCTTCCGGCCGACTCGGCCATCTACTACGTCACCTTCGGAGCAGATGCGCAGGGCGGGGCGTATGCCGACCAGCGAGTGCTCACCGACCTTCATGCCAGTGCGAATGCCCCCATCTTCGCGGCGTTCAGCCCGCTGCTCGGCCATGGCATCGTCGGCGGCCGGCTGATGTCCATCGACGACCTCAGTCGCAGCACCGCCGACGTCGCCACCAGAATCTTGAACGGCGCGCCGCTTGAAAGCATCAGCGGTGCCGCCACCACCGCCCATCCAACCCATGTTCGATTGGCGCGAGTTGCAGCGGTGGGAGATCGCGGAGAGCCGGTTGCCGGCCGGCAGCGCCGTGCGCTATCGCAGTCGCAGCATGTGGCAGGACCACAAGGTCGCCGTGATGGCGTCGATCGGCGCCCTGGCCCTCCAATCGCTTCTGATTGTCGGCCTGTTGTACCAGCGCCGCGCGCGGCGGCAGGCCGAGAGCGACAGCCGACGGCACCTGGCCCTCGCCGCTGACGCCAGCCGCCGTCAGACGATGTCGGCGCTGACCACGTCGATTGCCCATGAGCTCGGTCAACCCCTCAGCTCGATGATCCACAACGCCGAGGCGCTGCAGGCCATGATCGACACCGATCGTGTGCCGTCCGACACGATGAGAGAGATCCTCACCGACATCCGGACGCAGAGCGTCCAGGCCGCGCAGATCATCGAGCGGCATCGGGCCATGCTGCGAAGTCATCAGCTGCAGAGGACACCGATCGACGTTCACGCCGTTGTCCATGAAAGCCTGGCCCTCGTCGCTCACGACCTGAAAACGCGCGAGATCGAAGCCACCTTCAATCTGTCTTCGAGTCCATGCGTCGTCAGCGGCGATCCCGTGCTCCTGCAGCAGGTGCTGGTGAACCTGATGATGAATGCCATCGACGCCATGACTGCGACCCCGAAGGCGAGGCGGCGTCTCACGATCTCGACGGCAGTCCGCGCCGCCGATGTCGAGCTCGCGGTGCGCGATGCTGGAACGGGCCTGCCGCCGCAATTCGACGGCACCCTGTCCACACCGTTCGTCACGACGAAACCGCACGGGCTCGGGATAGGCCTGACGATTGCGCGGACGATCGTCGACGCTCATGGCGGCACCATCGCTGCCCGCAACAATCCCGAAGGGGGTGCGACCCTCACGATCACCCTGCGCCGCAGCAAGATGCCCGAGAGCCTGTCAGCATCGCAGGGTGCGGCATGAGTCGACCGTGCCCTGTTCGTTAGCGCCGGACGGCAAAATCCATGGCGAACTGACGCGAGGGTCCGGGACGTCCGGCAAAGGCATTGGGCGGCGTCCCGAAGGTCGCGGTGACGTAGTCCGTATTCGTGAGGTTCCGGACGTAGGCGCCGACGGCCCATCGTCGATTGCCGGGGCCGTATTCGATCCGGGCGCCCAGCAGGCCATACGGGCTCTGCCGCTGGATGCTGTCGTTGAAGGGCGTGTAGAACACCGTCGACTGCGCCGTCGACTCGGCAGAGACGGACAGTCGGCGCGACTGGCCGATGTCGCCGGTCCACTCGATCCAGAGGCGCCCCGCCCACTCCGGCGCGTTGTTCAATCGGTTGCCCGAGACGTCTCCAGTGGTGCGGTCGACGGCGACCGCGATGTACTGGTCGTAGGTGGCATCGAGCCAGGTCACGTGGCCCCCGGCTTGAAACCCGTGCCCGAGCCGTGACGTGGTCTCCACTTCGACTCCACGAATCGTCGCGGCCGCGGCGTTGCGGATGTCGAGGATCCCAATCCCGATGGGCGTCTGCACCTGCAGGTTCGTGTAGTCCATGACGAAGGCCGCCACGCCGAAGCGGGAACGACCGCCCATGAGCGCGCCTTTCCACCCGCCTTCGTAGCTCCACGCCCATTCAGGAGCGTAGCCGCGGCCCGGCGCCGTCGACGAGGGGTTGAAGCCGCCGCTCTTGAACCCGCGCGTCGCCGACCCGTAGGCGAGCGCACCGTTCGGCAGCTTCATCTCGAGTCCGATCTTGGGCGTCCAGGCGCTGTGGGCAATGGAATCGGAATAGCTGTAGACCGCACCGGGAATCGGCGGATTCGGATCCTCGAGGGCATGGAGCCCCCCGGCATTGTCGATGTCCTTCCCCTCGTGCGTGTACCGAACGCCACCAGTTGCCGAGAGCAGGGACGTCAATTTGACGGTTGCCTGTCCGAACACGGCACGGCTGGTAGCGGTTACGCGTGGGTCGAGCTGGCGCTGGAAAGGTCCCGCCGGCTGATCGCTCCAGATCGTCTGGTGATCCGATTCGCTGAAGAGGAACATTCCGCCGACCCAGGTCAGTCGTGGCTGCTGGTGCGAGATCGTGATCTCCTGAGACAGCTGATGTTGCCGCTCGAGTTGGCGCGTCCCTACCAGATCGAGCTCGGTGCTGTCGGAATCCGCGACGAATTCGTAGTCCAGCGCCCGAAACGCCGTCAGGCTGACCAGGGACGTGGCGGGCGTCAGGGCCATCGTCAGGCGGGCGCTCGCACCGTAGTGCAGCGTGTCGTTCCAGGCGAGGAGTGACGTTCGAACGTCGTGGAAACCGGGGGGATTGTCGAACTGATATCCCGGCTTCGCGACCAGCACCTTGTTGTAGGTCAGCGGGATGCCCCCCTGATGGTCGACGTCGGTCGACAGCAGCAGGTTCGTCCGGCGATCGAACACCACCTGCAGTTGGCCGCGTGCGGCGGTGACATCATCGCCGCCGAGCGGATGGTCCGGATGGTCGAGGTCGCGGACGAAACCATCCCGGACGCCTCGCGCGAACGCCACGGCGCCCATCACCCGGTCGCGTTTCAGCGGTCCGCTGAGCCGGGCGTCCGCGCGAAGCTCGCCGAAGTTTCCGGCGGTGAGACGGGCGGCCGCCTGGAGATCGTTGGTGGGCGGCCTGGGGATGAGGTTCACCGCGCCGCCGACCACGTTGCGTCCGTATAACGTGCCCTGCGGTCCACGCAGGACTTCGATGCGATCCAGATCCAGGAACTGCGCAAACACCATCGCCGGCCGGGCGAGGTAGACGCCGTCCAGGTACATGGCCGAGCTCGGATCGGATCCGGCGAACAGCACGTTGGACGTGCCGATACCGCGGATCGTGAGCTGGCCCCAGCCGGTGTTCTGAGAAAACGACACCGAAGGGGCCAGCGCCGGCGCCTGCTCCAATGTCTGGGCGCCCAGGCGCTCGAGACCGGCTGGCGAGACCGCACTGATCGCGAGGGGCACCTCTTGGACGTCGCGTTCGCCCGTCCTGTCAGCGGTGACGATCGCGGTTTCCGCGAGGACCACGCGCAAGGTCAAGGTGACGGTGACCCGTTCGCCCGCCTTGACGCGGACGGCGCGATGCGCCCGCTCGAAGCCGCTCAGCTCGGCGGAAATCTCATAGTCACCTTCCGGAAGGTCCTGAAAGGCGAAGCCGCCGGCGGCGCCGGTCTCCGCGGTGCGGGGTGCGACACCCTGGATGGCCACCCGAACGCCTGGCAAGGGGGCACCCGTCTGGTCGGCGACCGACCCGGACACGCTTCCCATGGACTGTGCGCCCGCCGAAACAGCCACGCACCACAGCACCAGGCACGCGGCTAGTGAAAACCTCATGGCCAGATGGGAAGGTGTATATCATCCGTGGTCGGGTAAAAAGATTTGTTGCGTCCTACAGTGACGGCCATCTCAAAGCATGGCGCGGCTAGCGGATTTCGAACCGCGGCGCTAGCTGGTTTGATGCTGCTCGCGGCGACGTCGAGTGACGCTCAGCCCGTCGCCCATCCGCACGTGCAGCAGATCCTGCTGCTGCAGGGGGTCGATCGCGGCAGCGTCGTCGTCGACTCCTTCACCGCCAACTTCCGGGTGGACCTCGACAAGCGCGTCGGCAGACCGGTGAACGTCGTCCAGGTCGTCGTCAGTCCGACCGGGTTCGTCGGCGCATCCGAACAGGCGGTTGTCGACTACATCCGATCCACCTTCGCCAATCGTTCCAAGCCCGAGCTCATCGTGACGATCGCTGCTCCTGCGGCGGTCTTCGCGCGCAAGTATCGACAGCAGCTCTTTCCCGACGTACCCCTCGTGTTCGCGTCCGTCGAACGCCGTGTCCTGGGCGACGCGCCCCTTGGGAAGCATGAAACCGCCGTCGCCGTCGCCAACGACTTTCCTCAATCGATCGACGACATCCTGCAGCTGCTTCCCCGGACGAAGCGGGTGTTCGTGGTGACGGGGGCCGGACCCGTTGGACGATTCTGGCGTCGGGAGCTCGAACACGAGTTTCAGCGCTTTGACAAACGGCTGACGTTCGTCTGGTCCGACAAAATGTCCCTTGCGGAGATCCTGCGCCGCTGCGCGAGCCTCCCGTCCGACTCGGCGATTTTCTATGTGACTCTCGGCGTGGATGCGCAGGGTGGAGCGTACGCGGACGAGCGCGTGCTTGCCGAGCTCCACGCCACCGCGAATGCCCCGTTGTTCGGCCCGATGAGCCCGATGCTTGGCCATGGGATCGTCGGCGGAAGGCTGCTGTCCATCGCCGATCTCAGTCGCCGCACAGCCGATGTGGCTACCATCATCTTGAACGGCGCGCCGGCCGGAAGCATCGCAGTGCCGGCACAACGACCGCCACGCGAACCGATCTTCGATGGGCGCGAGTTACGGCGGTGGGGGATCGAGGAAAGCCGCTTGCCCGCGGGCAGCGTCGTGCGCAATCGCACGCCCGGCCTGTGGGAGGAACACAAGCTCACCGTGCTTGGATCGATCGGCGCGCTGGCCATCCAATCCCTTCTCATCGTCGGCCTCCTCTCCCAGCGCCGCGCCCGGCGGCAGGCCGAAAGCGACAGCCGGCGGAACCTGGCGCTCGCCGCCGATGCCAGCCGCCGTCAGACGATGTCGGCGCTGACCGCTTCGATTGCCCATGAGGTCGGGCAACCCCTCAGCTCGATGATTCACAACGCCGAGGCGCTTCAGGCGATGGTCGACGCTGATCGGGCGACATCCGATACGACGACGGAGATCCTGACCGACATCCGGACGCAGGGTATCCAGGCCGCGCAAATCATCGAGCGGCATCGGACGATGCTGCGAAGTCATCAGCTCGACAAGAAGCCGATCGACCTTCACGCCGTCGTCCACGACAGCCGGGCGCTCGTCGCTCACGACCTGAAATCGCGGCAGATCGAAGCCGACGTCAATCTGTCTTCCCATCCCTGCCTCGTCCACGGCGATCCCGTGCTCCTGCAGCAGGTGCTGGTGAACCTGATGATGAACGCCATCGACGCAATGGCCGGGGGCCTGCCCGCCAGGGGGCACCTCACGATCGCGACCGCAGTCCGGGCCGCCGATGTCCAACTCTCGGTGCGCGATTGGGGAACGGGCCTGCCGCCGGAAATCGACGGCACGCTGTTCACGCCCTTTGTCACGACGAAACCACACGGGCTCGGGGTGGGCCTCACGATTGTCCGCACGATCGTCGAAGCGCACGGGGGCACCATCGACGCCCACAACAATGCCGAAGGGGGCGCAACCTTCACGGTCACCCTGCCGCGCATCGAAATCCACCAGAGCCGATCAGCGTCGCCGGGTGCAGCATGAGCCGACCCCGTGTTCTGGTTGCGGACGACCACGCTGATCTCGTGAAAGCCATCTGCCGTTTGCTGGCCATGGAATGCGATGTCGTGGGGAGCGTCGCGGACGGCAGCGCCGTGCTGGAGGCTGCGCAACGGCTCCGGCCTGACGTGATTGTGGTGGACCTCAACCTGCCCAACGTCAACGGGCTCGAGGCGTGTCGTCAGATAAGGCAGGCGCACCCGGAGATGAAGGTCATCGTGTTCACGGCGATGAACGATCCGGACGTCAGGCAGCGATCGCTCGAGGTCGGAGCCTCCGCATTCGTCTTCAAGATGGCGGGCAACGGCGACCTGCTGTCGACCGTCAAGCGCCTGTGTGCCGCCGGAGGCGATCGAACCGCTGGGTGATTTACGCGGGCAGCTCGAACCAGAACGTGCAGCCGGCGGGCACGCCGGAATCCACGCCGATGGTCCCGCCATGCGCCTCGATGGCGAGTTTGCAGAACGCGAGACCCAGCCCGACGGAGTGGTAGCTCGATTCCTGTCGGTCCGCGAGCGTTCCGAACTTCTCGAAGATCTTTTCTCTGTCTTCCGGAGCCACTCCGGCCCCCTCATCGTGCACCGCGACTCGCACAGCCCCGTTGCCGTTCGCGATGGAGATGCGCACGAGGCTGCCGGCGGGCGAGTACCTGATGCCGTTGCTGACGAAGTTTTCCATGACCCGGCGGATGAGGGCGCCGTCACACGTCACGGCGGCAGCATCCGCGGTATCGATGTCGACAGCGCGCTCGCTGCCAGTGGTTCTCAGCACTGAGCACACATCGCGGGCCATCTGCGTCAGATCCCACACCGCCCGCGCGATCGGCATGCTGCTCGTCTCGAGCCGGCTCACGTCGAGCACATCACTCGCCATGGCCGTCATCTCCCTGACCGCATTCAGCGCTGACTGCAGGGCCGCCCGGCCGTCTTCGCTGAGGGCGCCGGCCGAGGCCGTCAGGAAGCGCAGATCCATGAGCAGCGACGCCAGCGGCGATCGCATGTCGTGGATGACCAGGTGCACCATGTCGTCGCGCAGCTGTTCCAGGGCGCGAAGGCGGGTGAAGCTGTCGGCCAGTCCTGCCTGCGCCCGCCTGAGCGCGACATGCGCCTTCACCCGCGCCAGGACTTCTTCGACCTGAAAGGGTTTCGTCACGTAGTCGACGCCGCCCGCTTCGAACGCCCGGACCTTGTCGGCCGTATCGGACAGCGCCGTGATGAAGATCACCGGCACGTCCTGCGTGCGCTCGCTCGCCCTGAGATGCCGACAGACCTCGTAGCCATCCACCTCAGGCAGGCCGATGTCCAGCAGGATGAGATCCGGTGGGTCGCGCTCGACGGCTTGAAGCGCCTGCCGTCCGTTGGTGACGGCGCGCACGTCGTACCCCCGCTCGCCCAGCAGGTCCGACAGGAGCCTCAGGGTGTCGATCGTGTCGTCGACGATCAGCACGCTGGCCATGTGGGGTTCGTTAGTCACATCAGTCGATCCCTGGCGCCCCGGCGGCCAGCCGCTCGGCCCAGACGGCGGCGTCCACAGCCGCCCCTTCCAGCATCGGCACGATGATCGCCGTGATCGCCGTTCGCCAGTGCTGCTCGAGCGTACCGTCCCATGCAGGCGCCAGTGCGCGGACCGCCGCGACGAGCGCCTCGCGTGCGGCGGCGTAGTCCTCCGGGCGCGTGCCCCAGTGCACGTGCTGCGCGCCCAGTTCCCGCAGCGGTTCGCGCAGGGCGCTTACCTCGTCGAGATTCCGGATGACGAGCGCCAGCGCCGCCTCGAAGTGCCCCTGCAGCGACGTGAGATCGCCTGGAAACAGCGGCCGCAGGTGCGGCGACGTGGTGAACAGTTCCTGGTAGAAGCGGGAGGCCAGTTGCCGCGGACGCGCCGCGACTTCGGTGTAGCTGGCCCTGACCTGGTCGATCGCTTCCGGTGTCATAATCTCGGCTCTGGATGTCAGGCGACATCACCAACGACGGCGGCCCGGGCACTTCGGACGAGCAGTTGCCCGAAGTGTATGACGAACTGCGCAAGCTCGCGAGGGTCCGCCTCGCACGCGAGCGCCAGCAGAATCAGACGTTGCAGGCGACAGCGCTCGTCCACGAGGCGTACCTTCGCGTCGCCGGCGAGCGCAAGGACCGGAACTGGGACCGGCGAGGGCATTTCTTCGCCGCCGCCGCGCTCGCGATGCGCCGCATCCTGGTCGAGCGCGCGCGGCACTACCAACGCATCCGGCATGGGAGCGCCGCGGAGCGCGTCGAGCTCGACAGCGCGATCATGCGCGTCGATCCGTCGCTCGTCGATCTCGTCGCCGTCGACGAAGCCCTGACGCGCCTCGAGCAGACCGATCCGCGCAAGGCGCAAATCGTGTCGCTGCGGTACTTCGCCGGCCTGAGCATCGAGGAAACCGCCGGCGCGCTCGACCTGTCGCCGGCCACCGTGAAGAACGAATGGGCCTTCGCCCGCGCCTGGCTGTACCGCATGCTCGGCCCGATCGGCGATCCACCCGCCGGTCCACGGCCATGACGCTGTCGCCGGCCGAAGCGATCTTCCTGGCGATGGCGAACGTGGAGCCGGGTGACCGCGTGGCGTTCCTGGACGAGCGCTGTGCCGGAGATGTCGCGCTGCGTCGCGAGGTCGAGGTGCTCGTCGACGCTCTCGACGCCCCCGTCGAATTCCTCGACCCCGGCCGCATTCCGACGCTCGACATGGCAGCGGTCGACGGGCCGCTGCAGCCGGGCACGAACCTGGGCGGATTCCTCGTGCTGCACGCGCTCGGATCGGGCGGGATGGGTGTCGTGTATGCGGCACAGCAGGATCGCCCGCGCCGCATGGTGGCCATCAAGGTGCTCCGGCGCGGCTTTCGGCATCCCGAGATTCTGCGGCGGTTCGAGCGCGAGGCCGAGGTGCTCGGACGGCTCCTGCATCCGGGCATCGCGCAGGTGTACTCGTTCCATCCGGGCGCCCCTTCCGTTCCCGCTCATCTGGTCATGGAGCTCGTCGCCGGTCCGTCCCTCACGGACTACGCACGCGCCGAGCGGCTGTCGATCCCGGCGCGCGTCGAGATGATGGCGAAGCTCGCCGACGCCGTGCAGCACGCGCACGAGCGCGGCATCATCCATCGCGATCTCAAGCCCGCGAACGTCCTTGTCGCCACCGGAGGCCAGCCGAAGGTGCTCGACTTCGGCATTGCCCGCGCGACCGGCGTCGACATGCGGCCGATCACGATTCAGACCGCGCACGGACAATTGATGGGCACGCTCACCTACATGAGCCCCGAACAACTGCGCGGACGCCCGGACGAGGTCGACGCGCGCAGCGATGTCTATGCCCTCGGCGTCCTGCTCTACCGGGTGCTCGCCGATCGGCCGCCCTTCGACATTGGCGACCTGCCGTGGCCCGAGGCCATCCAGCGCGTCCTCGAAACCGATCCCACGCCGCTCGCGCAGGTCAATCCAGCCGTCGCAGGCCCGCTCGAGCGGATCGTGGGCTGCGCGATGTCGCGCGACGTCGCCGCACGTTACCAGACGGCTGCGGATCTCGCGGCCGATCTCGTGCGCTTCCTCGAGGGCCGCCAGATCGCGGCCGCGGACGTCGCCGACTCCACGCGTACTGAAACGGCAGTCGATTCCGCACCTCCAAAAAGTCTCGAGTGGTCAGCCGGTGTCAGAGGCGTGCGCGCGCTGGCGACGGACGCGACCGGACGCTTCGTCGCGGTAGGGCTCGCCTCGGGATCGATCGAGCTGCGCGACGCCGCCAGCGGCGCGCCGATCGACTCCGTCCACTCTCGCCAGAGCGCCATCGTCGCGCTCACATTCGCAGCCAACGGTCGCCTCGTCGCGGCGTGGGAAGATGGCACGGTCGCGATCGTCGCGTTCTAGGCCGCGACCGCCTCGCGTGCCGCGTCCTTCATCGTGGTCGCAAGCAGCCCGTAGACCGTGGTCCACGCCTCCCGCGTTTCGGGGGTGAACCCAGCGCCCAGCCCCATCTCGAGCGTCCACAGGAGCGCGCCGCCAACCGTGTCGTAATGCGAATCGACGACGCCGTACCTACCGTGGCGGCGTCCCAGCTCCTGGACGACCGGGACGAGCAGATCGAGGCGGTCGAGCCCTTTGACGGCGGCGGTGAGCATCTGCATCAGTTTCTTGCGCTGTTCCGCCATGTCCCCACGAAACATCCCCTGGAGCGAGGGATCGATCTCGAACAGGCGGCGGTAGAACAACACCGCGGCATCGTCGGCGATCGGGGCGATCAACGCGAAGCTCTCCTGCACGAGCGTCTTCTGGGTCAACGTCAACATCAGCTACGTCCTCGAATCGAGCGCCGGGTCATTCCGGCCGGTCAGAGGCCAATGCGACGTTTCGGTGGAACCTGGCTAATCGCCGTCGTGTGTCTGGAGGACCCGCGACGCTATAATGGGTTGTTCGTCGAAGGAGCTGCTGTACCGGGCACGGCGGACCGCCCGGGCACGGTTTGGGCACAGCCGGTGGTCAGCAGCTGAACAGTTGGAGAGAAATCCCCAAAATCCTTAGTCGTGGGGGGGAGGGGCTCACACCAATGGGAAGACCGACCTCGGCTTTGCGGGCGCGGGGATTACGCGGGCCGCAGCGCCTCGATCGAGGCCTTGCTGAAGGACATCGATACCCCACGCGGGTAGGCCGCCCCAGGGCCGGTGGGATTCTCGAATCCGGCCGCGACCCGGCTTCCCCGGCCATTCTGCCAGCCTGGAATATTCGAGCGCCATTGAAGGTTTGAGTGTCCATGACGTTCGCCAAGTACGTGTTCACTGGTGCGGGCCTGTGGGGCATTGCCATGCTCACGCCCTTGTTCTTCCTCGTCGACATCACCGGGCGTCGCTACGCGGCGCCCGCTGACTATCCGCACTTCTTCTACGGGTTCGCGGCGGTCGCGATGGCGTGGCAGATCGCCTTTCTCGTCATCGGGTCGAACCCCGTGCGGTTCCGGCCGCTCATGATTCCGAGCTTCATCGAGAAGGCTGGCTACGTGATCGTGGTGACGATGCTCCACGGTCGGGGGGGCATCTCAGCCGCCGATGCTGGCACGGCGATTCCAGATGCTGTGCTCCTGATCCTGTTCGTCGTCGCCTTCCTGAAAACGCAGCCCGAGACACCGTCACGGCGCCCCGGTCGGTGAGCACCCGGCGTGAAGAGAGCGGTCGTCAGCGGCTGTCTGGGAGAATCGAAGACCGGCCTTGACAGCAGGCGGTCGGCGCCCGACCCTGACACCGACACGCAAGTTCCACGTCCGGCCTCATGATGGTACTCGATGAAACCGCGTTCATTCGCTTCCTCCCAGACAGGAAGTCGCGGACAGGATGTGCGCCAGGCGTCCACATCCTTCCCCTAATCTGCTGGCACGCTCGAATGTTTCCAGCTGAGTAGAACGAGCACAAAGAGGCGGACCGCTGCGACCTCATGCCACCGCTGATTGATCTCACTGTTGTCCGCGCGCATCTCAATCGCGAACGCGAATGGGCCGCTTATGCCATTGGGGATTCCAGCCCCGGCCTCGTCGACAAGTGCGAATGGCGCGTGTCCGCCGACGCCGAGTCGGCGCTGCTGCTCGTGTATCACGGGTTCGACCCGCCCATCGCGTTTGCGATGGGAGATCCTGGACATCTGCGTGTGCTCTTTGACGAAGTGCGTTCGCCCAGGATTTCTCTGCATCTGCGCCCGGATGCCGTGAACGCCATCGCTGACATCTACGCACCCTGGTACACGCGCCACATGTGCCGCATGGTTCTCCAAGCCGGGAAATTCAGGCCCGTGTCGCCAGAGGGTGTCAGATCAGTCAGCGAGGAGGACCTCGCCGCCGTGTCTGCACTGTATGAGGACGGGCACGGAACGGGTGAAGGTCCGACGTTCTTCCGTGCTGCCATGCTGCGCCAGAACACTTATTGGGGAGTCTGGGAAAACGGCGCGCTCGTCTCCATCGCCGGCACGCATCTGGACTCGCCCGCCTTCGGGATCTGCGCGATTGGCAACGTCTATACGCGAAGCGACTGCCGCGGCCGCGGGTTCGGCGCCCGGGTCACGAGCGCCGTCGTTTCCCAGGCGATCGAAGGTGGCGTGGCGACCATCGTCCTCAACGTGGCGCAGGCCAACGCCACGGCACGCCGAGTCTACGAGCGACTGGGCTTCAATGTGTACTGCGACTTCGTGGAAGGCGAGGCCACGCGCGCAAGCGACATCGGTCACCCCAACTCAGGCGCGGCGGCTCCGGGCTTTCATCAGCACGAGCACGATGGCTCCAGCGACAATCGTCACTGACGCCGGCACCAGCCGCTTGAGCAGAAGTTCCCGTCGTGACTCGAACGTGACCTGACCCGTTTCCCAACAGACCCAGTCGTGCGGCAATTGCGCAGCCGCATAGCGACGACGAGGGCTCGGCTTCAGGTCGGCATCGAAGCTCGTGGCCAGATCCGGTGCGCGGTTCCCGGAGGCGATCGCGTCGAGATCGACGCTCGCGGGCGGCTCGCAAATCCTTCACGTTCTTTCGCTTCGCCGATCGAGCGAGTTGGCTCGCGTTGGGGCTGGAGACGCCGTTTTGGCGCGTCGCAGGGACAATCGTGGGGACAAATCTCCCCGCGCAACGTTCCTGGCGCGACACGCCCGACGTCGTTGCTCTTGCGCCGTTGCCGCTCTCTCGAGCAGTCAGCTGCGCGCTAGCGTCCGGGGTTCTGGGAGTGTTGCTCTGTCCGTGGTGCGTCAGTCAAAACCAGAAACCACGTGGACCCGCTGACATCGCTGTTCCCGGCGTCTGTGTATGTGCCGCTGGCTCTAAGTGTGCCGTTGTTTGCGCGTCGATCAGAAGAGCCGCAGAAACGCGATGATGTCGTCGATGTCCTGCTGCGTCAGCAGGATGTTCGAATCAGTAATGGGGACACCGATATTGGAGGTAAACAGAAACTTGTACTGTTCCATCACCTCTTCGAGGCTCTTCGCCGAGTTGTCGTGAAAGTACGGCGCGGTGTGCCGAACGCCACGGAGCTGCGGTGTCTTGAACATGTTTGCAAAGAACGCAGGGTGCAGAATACAGAGCTCTTTGGGCGGAAGAAACTGCGCCAACATCGGGATGTTGTACACGCCGGTGATCATGATCCCCGGATCGGCTGAACGCACCACAACGGTGGTGTTGCACGAATCGGTGACCGCGAACGTGTGGACCGGATTGTTCATGAGGTTTCGCGAGCTCACCAGGATGTCGAACGCACGCCAACCCGGTGGCGCACCCGTTGCGGCGGTCGTGAACTGGTTCGCCGTGTTCAGCATGGGCCCGCTGTGACAAAGCGCACACGTACCCCTCTTGTTAGGAGGGTCCCAGGGCGCATCGACAAAGAACTCTCGACCGCGCCGCTCCGATGCCGTCCTACCTGCCGGAAGCCCCGGCGCCGGGCCGCCTTCAGCGAAGGCCTTCATCGCCTTGCTCGAAAAGAACCGGTTGTCTGTCTGCTGGAACTCGGCGATGGCATCGAGCTGTGCCGCCGTAGGCGGGATGGTGGATTGCGCATGGCGATCGATCGCACCCGCCGCCTGAGCTTGCAGGTCCGGGTTTCGGATGTCGTACATCAGCGCTGGATCGAGAGCGGGCGTGTTCATCGGTACTCGGGACGCCGCGAGCGAAGACCACCGAGGAGGCCGAGGGATCATCCACCAGGACGACGCCCTCCGGCAGCTCCCGCTCAATCAGGATGGTGGCATGGGCGGCGATGCGGGTGGTGCCGCTGAAGAAATCGTCGAGGCCGTCATGAAGGAAGAGAGGGTCGGAGGGGTCGTCGAGAAGGCGCTCCCTAACTTCTTCAAGGCTGATCGTGCCGTCATTACCGGAGTGGCAAGTTCGGCACGTCCGGCCGTTGCCGCCGAAGGTTTCATGGTCGAAGAGACGCTGCCCTTCACTGACTTCGGCGGCCGAGGTCTCAATCGGTATCCACGACGAAGGGACGAGCGCGGCGAACGGTGGCGAGGGCGCACGTGAGGGCGACGGCCGGGACAAGCGCACTGAGAGATCGATGCATGGTAATTCTCCTCGACTCTCGAAAATGTAGGCGAGGCAGGCGGAGAAGTCGCATGCATGGGGCAGGGAATCGGCAGGGGTTTGGCAGGGTCGGCGGCGACACTAGAATGGCCATGGCCGGTTCATGGAGCGCTGGACGTTCGGAGACTTCGTGCTCGATCTCGACACGCATGAGCTAGTGCGAGCAGGCACACGCGGTCTTCATTTCGCCGAAAGCGTTTCAACTCCTCGGCATCCTGGTCAACAACCACCCTAAGGCGCTCTCCAAGACCGAGTTGCAGAACCGCCTCTGGCCCAGCACCTTCGTCGTGGAGAAGAACCTTACGAATCTGGTGAGCGAAATCCGCGCGGCGCTCGATGACGATCCCGCTCATCCCCGTTTTATCCGGACGGTGCATCGTTTCGGGTACGCCTTCTGCGAGGTGCCAGCGCCGGAGAGTCGTGACAATGGCGTGACTGCCGATGCCGTCCGCCTCAAGGTGGTCGACCCGGAGGCTCGGCATCACAACCTTCCCGTGCCGCTGACGAATTTCATCGGGCGCGAGCGGGAAATCGCGGAACTGCTGCGACTCGCGGTATCCACTCGACTGCTGACGCTTACGGGTGCCGGCGGGTGCGGCAAGACGCGCCTGGCGCTGGAGCTGGCCGCGAACGTGCTCGATCGTTTTCCCGACGGCGTATGGGTTGTCGATTTGGCGCCCTGTCCGAGCCGGGCCTGGTGACTCAAACCGTGGCGTCAGCGCTTGACGTGCGAGAGGGACCGAACCGACCGATCCACAAAGCGCTCTCAGACTACGTGCGCAATCGGCAGATGCTCTTGCTCCTCGACAATTGCGAGCACCTCATTACGCCGTGCGCGCAGCTCGCGGAAGCGCTGCTCCGCGCGGCCGGGCGACTGCGCATCCTGGCGACGAGCCGCGAAGGCCTGGGCATCACCGGCGAAACAGTCTGGCGCGTCCCTTCTCTCTCGCTTCCGGAACCGCTGCCGGCAGTGTTCGCGGAGACGCTGCTTCAGCACGACGCGGTGAGGCTGTTTGTCGAGCGCGCCAGTGCGGTCGACCCTGCGTTCGTGCTGACCCCAGCCAATGCCGCCCTCGTCGCCCAGGTGTGTCACAGGCTCGATGGCATTCCGCTCGCGATCGAGTTGGCCGCTGCTCGGGTGAATGTGCTCTCGATCGAACAGATCGACTCCCGGCTGAACGATCGTTTCCGCCTGCTTACCGGGGGAAGCCGAACCGCGGTCGCGCGCCAGCGCACACTCAAAGCAGCCGTGGACTGGAGCTACGACCTGCTCTCGGACTCGGAACGCCGGCTGCTGCGGCGGCTCTCGGTGTTTGCCGGGGGATGGACGCTAGAAGCGGCGGAGGATGTGTCCTCGAGTGACGGCGTCGAACGGGACGAAGTGTTGGACGTCCTGTCGCGCCTTGTCGACAAGTCACTCGTCAATGCAGACAGCGACAGTGGCGAGAGTCGACGGTATCAGTTCCTCGAGACCGTGCGTCAGTACGGGCGGGAACGCTTGCTGCGGTCAGGCGAGGCCGAACGCTTGCGAGACCGCCATCTCGCGTTTTTTCACGAGCTGGTTCAACGCGCCGAGCCGGAGCTGACGAAAGCGGGTCAGGTCTCATGGCTGAATCGATTGCATCGTGAACATGACAACCTGCGATTGGCGTTGGAGGGGTGTCTGGCAGCGCCGGAACGTGGCGACCAGGCTCTGGAATTTGCGGCAGCGCTGTTCTGGTTCTGGCTGAAGCGGGGCTACTTCCGCGAGGGACAAGAGTATCTGGAGCGCGCGCTGTCGGCCAGCGCTCGCACGCCATCCATGCTCCGAGCGAAGGCACTCATGAGTCTCGGAAGCCTGACGTTTTTCCAGGGCGACTTTGTCCGTGCGCGAGTGTTGCTGGAAGAAAGTGTGACGCTCGGCCGGGCCGCGGGAGATTTGCCCGGGGTCGGCTTTTCCCTTGGCATGATGGCAGTGCGTTGCTCTGCAGCTCGGCGACATCGCAGAGGGCGTACGAATCGCCACCGAAGGCCAGGCTGCAGGTCGCGCGAGCGCGACTCCGTGGGTACAGGGTCCGTCCCTTTCCTGTCTCGCGTACGTGGCCATGCACGAAGGTGACTTCGACCGCGCCGGCCAGCTGCACGAGGAGGCGCTGGAGTTGGTTCGCCGGCAGGGAGAGAAGTGGGGCATGGGGATCGCATTGTTCGACCTCGCGTTGCTCCGCGTGGTTCAGCAACGGCACGCGCAGGCCAGGGCTCTGTGCGCCGAGGGCATTGCTCTCTACGAAGAATTCGGAGACCGACGCGGCATCGCCTGGTGCCTGGGGATTCTCTCAGGAGCCCAGGCGGCGGACGGACATGCTTTACGCGCGGCTCGGCTCCGGGGCGCAATGGAGGGTCTGCTCGAGAGCGTCGGCGCACCGGTTCAAGCCATCTACAACAAATGGATTGGCGATCGTTACTTCGACGCCGTGAAGGATTGTCTGGGAGAGAACTCGTTTCAAGTGGCATTGGCCGAAGGGCGGGCCATGTCGCTCTCACGAGCCATCCAGTTAGGCCTGGAGAACGCTGCGAATTAGCGCGAGTGGCCAGAGACGTGGACGCCGGCTCATGCGAGTAAGGCGGCGTGCGCCTATCAGTTGCCGGCATGACAATTTTCGGGGACAACCTTGGGGACAATCGCCAGGCGCGTAAGTCGCGATCTCGTTTATACTTAGCTTCTCGCCGCGGTGAGGTGGCCGAGAGGCTGAAGGCGGCGGTTTGCTAAACCGTTATACGGGCTAAAACCTGTATCAGGGGTTCGAATCCCCTCCTCACCGCCAGTTTTCGCGCGCCGTAGGCGCGCGAAACTGGCTGCTCGGAGGGGATTCTTTGCCAGTGGTCCCGCCGCTTTCGCGTCGGCGCCTCAGTGACGAATCCCCTGGCCCGTCGGGCCCTCGACCTTCGCGCTCAGGCCCGGGCAGTTTCTCCGCCTTAGCCCGCCAAGTCGCTCCGCTCTGGCTCCCCCGCGAATTCAGGTACGCTCAGGGCAGCTCGGATCCAGGCTGCCGTGAATCTTCGACTTCGACTGATCGTCGTCTTCTTCCTGCTCTCGGTCGTGCCCGTGGGCGCGGTGACGTACTACACGTACGCCAGCAACGCGCAGGCAATCCGGGATGCGGCGGCGTCCGAGGCGGCGCAGCTCGCGGGGGAGTTGAGCCAGCGGATGCGCGCGGTGACGACGCAGCTCAGTCAGCGCGTCGAGACGCTGATGGATCTGCCGTCGCCAGCGGAGACACGTGCCGCAGCGAGCGAGCCGCGCGAGGCGGCGGCGGTGCCGAAGCCGGCTGCTGCGCCCGCTCCGCCTGCAGCGCCTGCGGCGCCGGCGGCGGTCGTGCAGCCGGAGATGGCGGAGCTCGATCTGAAGCTCGGTGAGCTGGCCGAGCTGATCAACAACATCGAGGTCCGGGGCATGCGCCCCGGGCGCCGGTTCGGTCCGCCGCCGGACGGACGCGTGCCAGGGCGTCCCGAGGGTGGGCCATTCGTCGCGCCGACGCCGCCCGGTCCGCCGGCGGCTTCACCCGGGTCGCCGACGGGTCCGAAGCGCGTCGACCTCGGTCGGGACCGTCCCGCCTGCGCCGGCGGGCCCGCCAAACGGTCCGCGGGATGGAGTCGAGCGCGCTGGGCGTTCGGCCGCCGCCAGAGGCGCAAGGGGCGGGTGAGCCGGCGCCTGGGCAGGTCAACGACCTCGAGGATTCCAAGCGCATCCGCATCGACCTGCATCTGGTCCGCCGTGAGCTGTTCAAGGAGCTCGTGGCCGATCGGGAGGCGTTCGACGCGTTGCCGCTCGAGGAGAAACAGAAGGTCTTCGCGCTGATCGAGCAGCGCGTCGCCGACGTGGCGCAGGGCATCAGGGTGTTGCAGAAGGAGCTGGCGTCGCGTGCCGTCGACGTGCAGACCCAGGACACGGCGACGGCAGCAGCAGGTGGCGACCGCGCCGTCCGTTGCCGCGACGCCGCCGACGGCTCCGGTGCCGGCTCCGGCGCCGCCGCCGGTTTCCGCGCGGACCGCCGCGTACCGCCCGCGTCGCGCCCGCGCCGGTCGCGCCGCCGCCGGCGAAGGTACCACCGCCCGTGACGAAACGATCGACGCAGATGTCGGGCAAGCGCTTCGCGGTCAAGGTCGAGCGCGATGGTCAGCTCGTCGGACAGGTGAACGCCGACGTCGATATGCCGAAGCTGCTCGCGACGGTGTTCGCGAAGACGTCACGCGAGCGCGGCGAAGTGCCGTTCGCCGTGGGCGAAAGCGGCGAGCTGTACACCAGGACGCCGGCGGCGAAGCAGCAGCTGGAGGCGCTGCGCACGTCCGCGCTCAGCGCCGGCAGCGCGCCGGGGACGACGGTGCTCCCGGACTGGATCGTGGCCACCACGACCGACCCGACCGGGTCGGGCCTGAAGTTCGGCATCGCGCGGCCGGTGGGCGACGCGCTGGTCGATCTGCGCACGACGTCGGCGCGCAACGCGGCGCTCGGGCTCGGCTTCATCGGCCTGGCGCTCATCGTCATCGTCCCGCTGTCGGCGGGCCTGACGCGCAATCTCGACACGCTGAGCGCCGGCGTCAAGCGCATCGCGGAAGGCGATTACAGCGCGCGCGTGCCGGTGCGGTCGAACGACGAGATCGGCCGGCTCGCCGTCGCCTTCAACCAGATGGCGGCCGACGTCGAGCAGCACCAGAAGTCGGCCGTGTCGCAGGAGCGGATCCGCCGCGAGCTGGAGCTGGGCCGCCAGATCCAGCACGACATGCTGCCGCAGGGGCCGCTGATGCTCGGCCTGACCGAGATCAAGGGCGTGTCGGTGCCGGCCCGCGAGGTCGGCGGCGACTTCTTCAACTACTTCCAGCTGCGCGACGGCCGCATCGCCCTGCTGGTCGGCGACGTGTCGGGCAAGGGCGTCGGCGCGGCCCTGCTGATGGCAAATCTCCAGGCGGCGCTGCGGACGCGCCTCGCGCTCGGCCAGGATCTCGCCTCGCTCGCGCAGGAGCTCGACGTCGACATCGATCGCACGACGCCGGGCCCGGTCTACGCCACGCTGTTCGTCGGCATCCTCGATCCGGCGACGCACCGCCTGCGCTGCGTGAACGCCGGCCACAATCCGCAGTACGTCCTGCGCACCGACGGTCGACTGGAGCGGATGGAGTCGACGGGCCGGCCGATCGGCCTGCTGTCGGGCGGCGGCTACGCCGAGCAGGCCTTCGACGTGGCCGCCGGCGACGTGCTCTTCTTCTACACCGACGGCTGTGTCGAGGCCGAGAACGCCAGCGGGGACATGTTCGGCTCGGAGCGCCTCGAGCAGGCGCTGGCGTCGGCCGCGGGGTTGGGCGCCGATCAGGTGATGGCGAAGGTCGAAGCCGAGGTGAGCCGCTTCCGCGCCGGCGTGGAGCTGCAGGACGACGCGACGATGATGGTCGTCAAGGTCGGCTGACCTCAGGCCCTGGCTCGCACGAGCGGCATCAACGCGCGCAGGCGCGGCTCCCGCAGATACAAGCCGCCCCAGACCATCACCGCCACGTAAATCGGAAACAGCGTGTGGCTCAGGAGGGGGTTGCCGAGGCGGACGTGCGTCGCGATGGCCCCGCCTAGGTACCCCGTCATGACGACGGCGCCGAGGACAGCGGTCTGCGGCACCAGGTAGAGCACGAGGCAGACCAGTTCGATCACGCCAATCAGGGCGACCGTGTGCTCCGGGTAGCCGAGTGCCACCGTGCCCTCCACCGCCGGCGCCAGCCGCAGCAGCTTCATGACGGTGTCGAGCGTGAGAAACAGCGCGGCGAGCGTCGTCAGGACGTACGCGGTTCGGACCTGCGTCCGGGTGGAACCTGGCGTCGATGCGTTCATGGGCGGAGCCTCCGCGCGCATCGTAGCCTCACGGCCAGGGCGGTGTTTTGTATAGAAACGACAGCTGCTCCGCCATCCGGCTCAGCGCCAGCGGCGTCAGCCCGATGCGGTGCCTGAGCGACCGCGTCAGGTGCGCCTGGTCGTAGTAGCCCGCGGCGTGGACGACGTCCAGGATCGGGACGCCGTTCCGCAGCAGCATGGCCGCGCGGCGCGCGCGCTCGATCTGGCGGACAGTGCCATGCGAGATGCCGGTCGCGCGCAGGAAGTGGCGCTGCGCTGAACGGATCGACCGGGCCTCGGCGTCGCCGCGCAGCACCGTGTCCACGATCGGGTCGCGCACGATCAGGCCCTTCCGGACGAGCCGGTCGACGAAGGTGTCGGCGTTCTCGAAATCCGGATAGTCGCAGGCGGAACCGTTCAGCCAGAACGAGCGCCCCGCAGCGCCGGGCAACGTCACGTCGTTCCGGTCGCGCAGCTCGCCGGGGGTCAGCCGCGGCATGAACGTGCCCAGCCTGAACCGGATCCCGAGCCACTCGCCGTCAGGCGGACAGTCGGCCAGGGTCGCCTGCGTCTCGGGCCCGCGCAGGGTGATGGACGTCCGGCCCTGGTGCCGCGTCACCGCCATCTCGAAATGACTCTGCGCGATCGAGACGAACGGCCCGCCGCGTTTGCTGCGGCTGCACCAGACCTTCTCGACGAAGGGCGAATCGGACGACCGATCTTCGAACGCGAGAATCATAGGGCCGCTAAGCCGAGTCCGGTGGCGACCATTCGAGCAGCGTGCGTTTCAAGTCCTCCGACACCGGCCGCTGGCCGAGCCATTGATCCAGAAACGCGACCATCAGACCGTGCGGGGCGCGCGACACGGCCGTCAGCGTGTTCCCCCGGATGGTGGTGCCCTTCCCGGGTTCGTATTCCACCAGCAGGACGTCGCCCTTCCGCGCCGATCCTACAATCGCGAACAGTTGCGTGGTCGCGGCGCGATCGAGGCGCGGCACCAGTTCGCGCCGCCAGGGGCGGGTGAGCGGACTGAACGGGTCGTCGTCGCTGGCGACCTCGATCCGCAGCGCCTTGGCCGTATCTTCTTTCGCAAGGCCTGCGAGGTCGAGCGGCCGCGCCTCGGCGTAGACCGCGACCGTGTAGAGGGCTTCGCCCCCGAGCTGGTCCGTTCGCGATCCCTCGGCCACCAACGTCAGCGGCGTGTAGCCGACACGGACGTCCGCCGGGCTTTGGCCCTGGAGGGCGGCCGGCGTGCCTGCGAATGCAACGAACGCCGTGATGAGAGCGACGTAGCCACGTGTCATGCGATGCCTCCTCCCTTGGGGACGGAGATTCCCCAAGGTCGGTTCGACCTCTGCCGGGGGCGTAGAAGGCTCCGCGGTAATCGACAGATCGACGGCGACTTATGCATCGATGCGTCCGGACCTGGCACCTGTGGGCGGCCCGCGGCTTTTTCATCCCGGACCCTTCGCGCGGGCGAACCCATCGTGGACGATGCGCGTGGCCGTGCTGGCGGTAATCGTCGGGCTGTTCGCGGCCCTCCGCCGTGCCCTCGGCAATGCGATCCAGCGGCGCTTCTTCATGGCCGTCGACTTCGCCGACGTGTCGCTGCGCGATCTACGGCACGTCCCGCCAGAGGTCTTCGACCGTGGCCCGGTCGTCTTCGTGGAGAC
>CAWJOG010000023.1:0-218942 GCA_963844435.1 Vicinamibacterales bacterium
CCTGCGTCTGCCAGTTTCGCCACGCCGCCAGGCGGAGCACCGTCTATCCTACAGCCGATGGCTCCGTCGGCAGCCCGGCCTCAGGCGCTTTCCCTGACCCTGCTCGTCCAGGCGGGGGAACTGGCGGTGGTCCGGCTCCCGCCTGACGCGCACGTGCCGTCCTGGGCCTTCAGCCCGGTGCCCGGCGCGCTGTGGTCGATGACGCGGACCGGCGAGGAGCTGTCGCTCGTCCGTGCCGCGGACGCCGTGCCCAGCGACGCGCGTGCCGAGCGCGGCTGGCGCGCGTTGCGCATCGCCGGCACCATCGACTTCGCCCTGACCGGCGTCCTCGCGTCGGTCCTCGCTCCCCTCGGGGAGGCCGGCATCAGCATCTTCGCGATCTCGACCTTCGACACCGACTACATCCTCGTCCGCGAGCACGCGCTCGCCGCGGCGATCGACGTGCTGCGCGCGTCCGGACACGAGGTGAAAACGTCGTGAGCCGACCCTTGCCGCTCTGGCAGATCTACGGGGATCTGCTGGCCGCGTGGGCCCTCCTCCGGCTCGCGCCCGGCGCCGCGGCCGTGTTGAGCGCGGAGGACCATCGCTTCCTCGCCGAGCGTTACGCGCAGCTCGCGGGGCGCTGGCGACGGGTCGGCTGGCGGTCGCACGCCGACGCGCTCGCGGCCAGGGCCGAGCGGCACATCGACGCTGCCGGCGGGGACGATCTTCCGCCCGCGGCAGCCATGGCCATGCCGCGTCCGCGGCCCTTCGTCGCCGTCGACGCGCGCGGCCGCGTGCTCGCCGGCCGATGGACACCGCCCTCGACTCCGCCTCGATCGCTGCACACGCCACGATGACCGCACCGCACCCGCTCAGTGTCCGCGGCAAGATGCTCGCCCTCCGCTACGCCTGGCAAGGCGTGGCCTACATGCTGCGCACGCAGCCCAACGCCTGGTTCCAGATCGGGGTGTGGATCACGGTCACCGCGGTCGGGCTCGCGCTCGGCTTGACCGCCGGCGAGTGGTGCGCGGCGGTGCTGGCGATGGCGCTCGTCTGGATCACCGAAGCACTCAATACGGCGATTGAAGATGTGGTCGACCTCGCGTCGCCGGGCCATCATCCGCTCGCCGGCCGCGCCAAGGACGTCGCGGCTGGCTCGGTCGTGGTCGCCGTCGCCGCGTCGGCCATCGTCGGACTCATCATTTTCGGGCCGCGGTTCTGGGCCCTGCTGCCGTAGCGCCACCGTCGCGAAGGCGGGCGTAGACTGATCGACGCCTGCGGCCCGTCGAGAGGCCGGCCGCCGACAGAGGAGGACGCGATGGGACCGAAGGACAACCCGTTCGGTGGAGCGACCGGCTCGGCGCGGCAACCGGCTCCTGAATCGACGACCGAAGGCAACGTGTTCGAGCTCCCCGGCCTCGCGGGCGGCGATCCGGCGCAGGCGGCGGCCGTGATGGGCACGATGATGGAGCTGCTGCAGCAGAAGGGCGGGCTCGGCGGGTTGCTCGACAGCTTCCGCGCCAGCGGCCTCGGCGCCCAGGCCGATTCGTGGGCGAGCCCGGGTCCCAACGAGCCGGTCTCCGGCGATCAGGTCGAGCAGGCGCTCGGCGGCCCGATCGTCGACCTCATCGCGCAGAAGCTCGGGCTGTCGCCCGAGCAGGCCAAGGGGACGCTCGCCCAACTCGTGCCTGCGATCACGAGCCGCATGGCGGCCGAGGAGCGGCTGACGGGCGAGCCCCAGGACGAGCTGTCGAAGGCGCTCGGCATGCTGAAGAACATCACGGGCTGAGAGCCGTCGCAGACTCGCTGGCGGCGGGATTCAGGCGCGGCCGGCGAGGCGGTGACGCAGCGGCGCCAGCGTCCGATCGATCTCGTCGTGCCGATAGCGCTCCGGCGTGGTGCCCCACGCCGGTCCCGGCCAGGCGCCGTCATTCGCGAAGCGCGCGATGACGTGCACGTGAAGTTGCGCGACGACGTTGCCGAGCGCGCCGACGTTCAGCTTCGTCGGGCGGAACAGCTCGCGCATGACGGTCGAGACGAGGGCCACTTCCTCGATCAGCCGGGCGCGATCGGCCGTATCGAGGTCGATGATCTCGCTGACGTCCGGCCGCGCCGGGACCAGGATGACCCAGGGAAAGCGGCGATCGTTCATGAGCCGCGCTACGCAGAGGGGCAGCGTGGTGATCTCGATGGTGTCGGCGTGGAGCGTGGGGTCCAGGGCGAACGCCGTCATGACGGGCCGATGATCCAGAGATAGAGCAGCCGTGACGTGCCGCGCTGGTCGGTGATCGTCTCGGTCCGGGTCGGTACCCAGTCGCCCATCCCGAACTGGTGCGAGACGATCCGCGAGCCAGGCTTGAGCTGCTTCTGCAGCGTCGGACGCAGCTTCAGGTTGGCGCCGCTGAGCAGGTAGAGCGTGACCACGCTGGCGGGCGAGACGTCGACGGTCAGGGCGTCCTGCTGGCGGAACTCGACCAGGCTCTCGACCCCCTCCTTCCGGGCATTGGCCCGCGACTGGGTGATGAGGGCCGGATCGATGTCGATGCCGACGCCGCGGGCGCCGTAGCGCTTCGCCGCCGTGACGACCAGCCGGCCGTCCCCGGAGCCCAGGTCGTAGACGACGTCGCCCTTCGTGACCTCCGCCATCTGCAGCATGCGGTCCACGACTTCCTGGGGCGTGGCCATGTACGGCGCGAGGTTGGGGGTGGGCTGTCCACCCTGCGGTGCCGCCGGGCCGGCGGCGACCACCGCTGCGGCCACGGTGGCGGTCAGGGCCAGGACGACGGCGGCGGGCGATGGTTGCATCAGGGCTCCAGCTCGACCGCAGCAGGGCGGCTCGAGGCTACCTCTCAGTGTAGGTACGGGACGCCGGAGCGGATGGTTCGGCCGTCCGGGTGTTCGCCGTGCGCTTGACAATGCGGCACCGTCATGTCTTTTGCGGTCGCCATGGCGCCGGGGCGCGTGGCGCCTCCGACCTTACTCGTTACAGGCCAGAGGTTTACTGGAGGGGCGCCAAATCGCCCCGATTTTTCGGCCGATTTTCGCCGGTTCGCGCTATACTCGTGTGGTTGCAATACCCCGAAAAGGGCGTACCAGCGACGTCCGTTTCCCAATAGACCACCTAGAAACTGGGGGCCACGTGACATTCGAGATCGGCGACAAGGTCATTTACCCGAATCATGGGCTCGGCGTCGTTCAGAAGATCGAGAGCCGCACCATCATGGGTATGACCTGCGGGTTCTACCAGCTCCGCATGGTGTCGAACGAGACGACGGTGCTCGTTCCGGTCGAGAACGCAGACAGTGTCGGCCTGCGTAAGGCCGTTGGTAATTCGGAAGTCGATCGTCTCTACAGTCTCCTCGGTGACGGCAAGATCGATACGGGCCAGAACTGGAAGGGCCGGTTCAAGGACAACTCGGATCGGATGCGCACGGGCTCGCTGTTCGACGTCGTCGAGGTGCTCAAGAGCCTGAGCTACTTGAGCCGCTCGAAGAACCTGTCGTTCCGCGAGAAGCGCATGCTCGATCGCGCCAAGTTCCTGGTCACCTCCGAAATCGCGGAAGTGACGCGGGAAGATCTGCCGGGCGTCGAGGTCAAGGTCGAGGAAGCCCTCGAACGTTCGTCGTCGTCGAAGAATCGCACGATCGCGCGTCAAGCGGCCGCCAAGGCCGCGAAGGTCACGCCGGCGCCCACGGTGGCGGTTGGTGCGGCCGTGGCTGCGGCGGGCGTCCGCCGCGTCTCGCGCGCGTCGTAGTCGCATCGTTCTTCGGGTCAGATTCCTGGGTCCCATCCCTGGAGGCGAGGGCCCGTTCGGAGTCATCTCCGGACGGGCCTTTCGCACATCATGACGGTCCTCGCCGCCCTGCGGACCGCCGCCGCCCTGCTCCTGGTGGCGGCCTCCACGCTCGTCCTCGGTCCTCCTACGATCGTCATCGGCTGGTTGTTCAACTGGCCGAACCTGCCGTTCCAGGCCGGGATCCTCACCGTCCGGATCGCGCTGGCCGTCGTCGGCTTGCGCTACGTCGTCGAAGGCGCCGAGCACCTCCTCGATCGGCCGGCGGTCTACTGCGTCAACCACACCAGCAACGTCGAACCGCCGATCCTGTTCGCCGCCCTTCGCCGCCTGACGCCGCGGCTCCACATTCTCTACAAGGCGGAGCTGCGCAAGCTGCCGATCCTCAACCTCGGCTTCGACCTGGTCGGCTTCATCCCGGTCGATCGCGGCAACCGCGAGCAGACGACGCGCGCGGTGAGCGCGGCGGTCGCCCGGCTGAACGCCGGCGGCTCGTTCTTCGTCTTTCCTGAAGGCACCCGCTCGCGCACGGGCGAGTTGCTGCCGTTTCGCAAGGGCGCGTTCGTGATGGCGATGCGCGCCGGCGTGCCGATCGTCCCGATCGCGATTTCCGGGGCGCGGGACGCGATGCGGAAGGGCAGCTCGATCATCCGCCCGGCGACGGTGCGCCTGCGGCTGGGGCCGCCGATCGAGACGCGCGACCTGGGCGACGATCGCCGCGACGAGCTGGTACACTCGGTGCGGGCGGAAGTGCAGCGGCTGCTGGCGGCGACCTAGTCGGCGCGACCGGCCGGGAGGGAACCATGGAACTGCTGGTCACGCTCGGACGCACCCTCGGCTTCTCGTTCGCGGCGGGCGTCAACCTCTACGCCACTGTCGCGATCCTCGGGCTGGCTTCGCGCTTCCACTGGGTCACCCTGCCGCCGCAGTTCGCCGTCTTCGACAGCAACTGGGTCATCGGCATCGCCATCGTCTGCTACGCGATCGAATTCGTCGCCGACAAGGTGCCCTGGGTCGACACGGCCTGGGATGCCGTCCACACGGTGATTCGCCCGATTGGCGGCGCCTTCATCGCGGTCACCACGCTCGGCGACGTGTCGCCCGGGGCGCAGGCCGCGGCGGCGCTGCTCGGCGGCGGTGTGGCGGCGGCCTCGCACCTGACCAAGGCGTCGACGCGCGTCGCCGCCAATTCCTCACCCGAGCCGTTCTCGAACTGGGCGTTGAGCCTGTTCGAGGACGTGTTCGTCGTCGGCGTGGGCGCGCTGGCGCTGGCCTTTCCGGCCGTGGCGTTCGGTGTGGTCCTCGGCCTGCTGGCGCTGATCGCGATCTTCTCGATGGCGATCGTGCGCGCCTTCCGGCGCCGGCGTGAGCGGCGCGAGGGCGGGCCGACCGGCGGCGCTCAGCTGCCGACCGTGAACGCGAGCGTGTAGGGCCGCAGCGGCTGACCGTCGGTGGCGACGATCGTCTCCTTCAGCACGACCTGGACGTTCGCGAACGGCGACAGCGGCGCCGCGAAGGTGATCTCCGCGACGCGCCGCCCGGCGTCGTAGCGCACCGTGAACGCCGGCGGCGGCGCCGCGACGCCGGCATAGGCGATGGCGACCCCGCCTTTGAGCGAGTCCTCTTTCAGGTCGCGCGAGAACTGCACGCGGATCTTGGCGTCGGGCTCGACGTCGGTCTCGCCCTGCGTCGGCGCGCTGAAGACCACTTCCGGCGGCGGCATCGCGACCGGCACCTTGACCACCGCCTCGGGGGCGCTCTCCGCCGGCGGGCGTCCGATCCGGATCGCGGTCGCCTCCAGCACGGCCATCCCGCGCTCCTCCTTGACCACACCGGCCACTTCGAGCCAGCGCCCGGTGTCGATGCGGTTCTCCACGTTCAGGTCGAAGCCCTCGCCCTTCGGCCGCCGTCCGGTGACCCAGATCGACGCGTCGGCGGACTGCAGGACGAAGTCGAAGCGGCCGGAGCCGGCGGCTTCGGGCAAGTCGCCGTAGAGGTTCTTGCCGCGGAACCGGCCGACGACGGTGACTTCCTGCTCGACGTAGCGGCCGGGATCGAGCGCGACGTGCCGCACCGAGGGCGCGTTCATCGGCTCGGCCGCGACGGCGGTGTCGACGATCACCGCGAGCAGCTCGCCCGGCGCCGGCCAGTCGCGCCGCAGCACGCGCTGGCTGAGCGTGCCGAAGTCGGCGTTGACGCGGGCGTCCGTGCGGTCCAGCCGTCCGATGTCGACGTAGAGCCCGGTGATCTCGGCGTCCCCGCCGGGATCGGGCAGCTTCCCGGTGCCGCCGGCCACCAGCCACACCCGCGCCCCTTCGTGTTCGATCTGGAACAGCCCGTCCTTTTCGAGCGCCTTGCCGCGGACGCGGACCGGCTGCGTGTGGAAGAAGAACGGGAAGCGGACGAGGGCGGCCACCGTGGCCGCCTTGCGGGTGGCGCCCGGCCCGGCCCGGCCGATCTGCGCCGCCAGCGGCGCCGCGACACCAGCCGCCATCAGGCCGGCGGCGAGGGCCAGGGCAACCGCGGCGGACGTCAGCTGGGCAGGCGAGCGCACTAGTCGATCTTACGCCGGCCGACCCGCCAGAGCACGACACCCAGCAGCAGGAACACGACGACGCCGACGATCTGGCCGCTCGTCCCTTCGTGCAGGAACGTCGACAAGCCGAGCGATTCCTCGGCGTCGTGGATGAGGCCTCGCCCGTACAGGATCGCGTAGAGGATGCCGGCCAGCGAGCCGCCGGCGATCAGGCCCGAACTGAAGAGCGTGCCGGAGCTGATCTCGGATTCGGCGGCCTTGCCGGTCGAGCGCTCGACCAGCGCCCGCACCACGCCGCCGGCGAAGATCGGCGCCGTCGTCGAGATGGGCAGGTAGGAGCCGACCGCGAACGAGAGGCTGTGGATGCCGCAGAGCTCGAGCGTGACGGTGATGAACACCCCGGCGAGCACCAGGCCCCACGGCAGGTCCTGCGCCAGCAGCCCCTTGATGAGCGTCGCCATCAGCGTCGCCTGCGGCGCCGGCAGCGCCTGCGAGCCGATCTGCATCGTCTGATGCAGGTAGAGCGTGGTCAGGCCGATGACCAGCGACGAGGTCATCGCCCCGATCATCAGGCCCGTCTGCTGGTGGCGTGGGGTGGCGCCGACCAGGAACCCCGTCTTGAGATCCTGCGAGGTCGCGCCGGCGTTGGCCGCCGCGATGCACACCATGGCGCCGACCGAAAGCGCGATGGGCGCATAGACGTCGCCGGTCCAGCCCAGCGCGACGAAGATCGTGCAGGTCAGGATCAGCGTCGCGATCGTCATGCCCGAGATCGGGTTCGACGAGTTGCCGATCAGCCCCGTGATGCGCGAGGAGACGGTGACGAAGAAGAAGCCGAAGACGATGATCAGCACCGTCGCCAGGACGTTGCCGTAGGTCGGCAGCGGCGGCATGGCGAGGAGGAAAAGCGCCAGCGCCAGCGTGCCGCCGACCACGAACAGCATCGGCGTGTCCTGCTCCGTCCGGACCTGGGCCGCGGTCGCCGCGCTGCCGCCGCGCAGGTCCTTCACGCTGTCGCGGAAGGAGGAAATGATGGTCGGCAGCGTCCGGCCGAGGGTGATGATCCCGGAGGCGAGCACGGCGCCGGCGCCGGTGTAGCGGATGTAGGCGCGCCAGATCTCGCCGGCGGTCATCGCGCTGAGCATCTTGCCGCTGGCCGGCACCGGCGGGAACGGCGCCGTCATGAACTCGCCCATCATCGTGAACAGCGGCAGCAGCACCAGCCACGACAGCACGCCGCCGGCGAACATGACGCCGGCGATGCGCGGCCCGATGACGTAGCCGACGCCCATGTACTCGGGCGAGATGTCGACGTTCAGCGTCGCGTTCGGGAAGAACGAGCCGCGCGGCATGGTGTAGCCGATCGCCGTGCGCGTCAGCTGGACGATCCAGGAGAGGCCCTTCCACGCCGCCCCGACGCCGAGGCCCATGAAGACGGCCTTGGCCATGTTGCCGCCCTGCTCGCCGGCGACCAGGACGTCCGCGCAGGCGGTGCCTTCCGGATAGGGCAGCGCGCCGTGTTCCTTGACGATCAGCGCCCGCCGCAGCGGCACCATCATCAGTACCCCGAGCACGCCGCCGGCGAAGGCGCAGAGCGTGATCTGCAGGTAGGCGAAGTAGCCGGGGCCGTACGGGAGGAGGAAGAGGAGGGCGGGGAGGGTGAAGACGACGCCGGACGCAATCGACTCGCCGGCGGACCCGATGGTCTGGACGATGTTGTTCTCGAGGATCGTCGAGCCGCCCAGGCGTTTCAGGACCGAGATGGCCAGCACCGCGATGGGAATCGAGGCGCTGACGGTCAGCCCGGCGCGCAGGCCCAGGTAGACGGTGGAGGCCCCGAACAGCAGGCCGAAGAGCACCCCGATGATCACGGCCTTGAACGTGAACTCGGCCGGCGACTGGCTGGCCGGCACGTAAGGCTGGAACGCGGGCGCTGCCGAGGCCTCGGACGAAGCCGATGCCGACACATGGTGGGCCATGGCGCCGATACTAGCAGCGTTTGCGGCCGGTTGTCGCGCCCTCGGCCCCAGCGGCGGCCCGCCGCCGGCGGGCGCGCGTGAGAGCGCGCCCGCCACCAAGTAGAATACGCGGTGTGAAACGGTCGTCCCGCGAGCGTGCCGACGGCGAGTCGGTCTCCGAGCTCACGACCGCGCGACTGTCGGTCTACCTCCGATCGCTCGAAGCCCTCGAGGCCGCTGGCGTCAACACCGTGTCGTCCCGCGGCCTGGCCGAGCAGTTCCGCCTGAACGCCGCCCAGATCCGCAAGGACCTCGCCCACTTCGGCGAGTTCGGCGTCCGCGGCGTCGGTTACTACGTCAAGGACCTGCGCCGGCACCTGCGCGAGATCCTCGGCCTCGATCGGCAGCTCAAGGTCGTCATCCTTGGCGCCGGCAACCTCGGGCTGGCGCTCGCCGACTACCCGGGTTTCCGCCACGACGGTTTCGACGTCGTCGCGCTGCTCGACACGGCCCGCGACAAAGTGGGGCAGTATTCCCGCAGTGGCGTTCCGATCCGCCATGCCCGCGAGCTCGAGCGGCTGGCCGAGCGGGAGCGGCTGGACATCGCCGTCCTGGCGGTGCCGGCCGAATCGGCCCAGGAGGTCGTGGACGCCGTGGTCGGCGCGGGGGTGAAGGCGATCCTCAACTTCACTCCCGGCTCCCTGCGCGTCCCGAAAGGCGTCAAGCTGAAGAACGTGGATCTGACCGTGTCGCTCGAGAGCCTGTCGTTCTTCCTGGCGCGAGGCGTGGATGTCCCCGACGTTACCTGAGCGCCCGATGTCTACTCAGAGGAAAGGGTCTCCAGGTCGCCTGACGCACATCGGCCCGGACGGCCAGGCGCGGATGGTGGACGTAGGCGACAAGCCGGTCACCGCGCGCGAGGCGGTCGCGCGCGGGCGGGTCCGGATGTCCGCGGCGGCGCGGCGGCTGGTGCGGGCCGGGGCGCTGAAGAAGGGCGATGCCGTGCAGACGGCGCGGCTGGCCGGCATCATGGCCGCCAAGTGCACGTCGACCCTCATCCCGCTCTGCCATCCGCTGCCGCTCGCCGGCGTGGACGTGACGATCGTGCCGGCCCGGGACGGCTACGCCATCGAGAGCCGGGTCCGCACCGTCGCCCAAACCGGCGTCGAGATGGAGGCGCTCACCGCGGTCAGCGTGGCTGCGCTCACACTCTACGACATGGTCAAGGCGGTCGACAGGACGATGACGATCACCGACGTCGAGCTCGTCTCCAAACGCGGCGGCCAATCGGGCGACTACCAGCGGACGCCGGCGCCGCGCCGCCCACGTGCGAGCGCGGCCGCCACCAGGCAACGAGGTCGGGACTGATGAAGACGCTCGCCGATCTGCCGTCGCGCGTCGCGGCTCGCGGTCCGCGGCCGGCGCTGGTACGGCGCTGCGGCGAGAACGGCTTCCGCGACTGGTCGTCGACGGACCTGATCGAGGCCGTCCAGCAGGGCGCCGCCGGCCTGCTGGCGACCGGCCTGGCCGCCGGCGACAGGCTGGCCATCGTGTCCGAGAGCCGGCCCGAGTGGATCATGGTCGATCTCGCGGCGCAGACCATCGGCGTGGTCACCGTGCCGATTTATCCGACGCTCCCGGCGCCGCAGGTCCGGCACATCCTCGCCGACTCCGGCGCCCGCCTGGCCATCGTCTCCGATCGCATCCAGGCGGCGAAGGTGCAGGAGGTGCGGCACCTGCTGCCGGCGCTGGAGCTGATGGTCATCATCGATCCGGGGACGCCGGCGAACGCAACCGATCCCCAAGTTGGCCATCTCACAGCCGGCCATCTCGGCCTGGGCACGTCGGTCATCGCCTACACCGCGCTCCTCGCGCGCGGTCGGGATCGCCTGGCGACCGACCCCTCAGTGGGACTGGCCATCGAAGCGAGGCGCGCCGCCGTCGAGGACGAATCGCTCGCCACCATCATCTACACCTCGGGCACGACGGGCGAGCCCAAGGGCGTGATGCTGACGCATCGCAACATCGTCTCGAACGCCGAGGCGGTGATCCCGATTTTCCAGCTGACGCCCGACGACGTCGCGCTGACGTTTCTGCCACTGAGCCACTCGTTCGAACGGACGGTCGTCTACGCCTACCTGATGTCCGGCCTGACGATCGTCTTCGCCGAGAACCTCGACACGATCGCACGCGACCTGCGATCGACCTCGCCGACGCTGATGACCGTCGTCCCGCGGGTGTGCGAGAAGCTGCAGGCCCGCGTGCTCGCCACGGTCGCCGAGGCGTCGGCGCCGCGGCGCTGGCTGTTCACGAACGCGCTGGCGCGCGCCGTGGCGCGCGTCCGCCGCACCGGTTCGGGCGCGGATTCCCTGGTGCCGGCCGGCTGGCGCGAACGGTTCGACGACTGGCTGGTGTTCGCCAAGGTGCGGGCGCGCCTCGGCGGACGGCTGCGCCTCATCGTGACCGGCAGCGCGCCGCTGCTGCGCGAGACCGGCGAGTTCTTCCTCGCCGCCGGCCTGCCGCTCTACGAAGGCTACGGGCTGACCGAGACCGCGCCGGCGCTGGCGGCCAATCATCCTGGCCGCTCGCGGCTCGGGACGGTCGGTCCGGCGATCCCGGGTGTCGAGCTGCGCATCGCCGAGGACGGCGAAATCCTGGCGCGCGGCCCGAACGTGATGCGGGGCTACTGGAACCGGCCGGCCGACACGGAGGCCGTGATCCGCGACGGCTGGTTCCACACCGGGGACATCGGCGAGCTGAGCGCGGACGGCTTCCTGCGCATCACCGATCGCAAGAAGGATCTGCTCGTCACCTCCGGCGGCAAGAAGGTGGCGCCGCAGCCGATCGAGGCTCGCCTCAAGCAGCACCCGCTCGTGGCCGAGGCGGTGGTGGTCGGCGACCGACGCCGCTTCCCGGCCGCGCTGATCGTGCCGGCGTTCGACGTGCTGGGCGAGCGGCTGAAGTCGTTGGGGCTGCCGGCGGGCGACCGCGCGGCGCTGGTCGGCCGGTCCGACGTCCTCGGGCTGTACCGTGAGATCGTGGAGGCGCTCAACCGCGACCTGGCGCAGTTCGAGCAGGTGAAGCAGATCGCCCTGCTGCCGGCCGAGTTCACGATCGCGGGCGGGGAGCTGACGCCGACCCTGAAGGTGCGGCGGCGCGTCATCGAGACGCGGTGGCAGGAGACGATCGAGCGGCTCTACGCCTGAGCGGGCGGGCCGCCTGGCACCCACGGAGGGTCACATGTCCGGCGAAACGAAGAGCGGCGGGTTCCTCGTCCACGTCATCGTGGTCGCAATTGCGGTGTGGGTCGCGACGCAGGTGGTGCCGGGTGTGTCCGTGACCGGCCTCGTGCCGCTGGCGATCATGGCGCTGGTGCTGGGCCTGGTGAACGCGATCATCCGCCCGATCCTGGTGCTCGTGACGCTGCCGCTGACCATCATCACGCTCGGGCTGTTCTACTTCGTGGTGAACGGGCTGGCGTTCAACCTGGCCGCCTCGCTCGTGCCCGGCTTCCAGGTCGCGGACCTCTGGTCGGGCATCCTCGCCGCGATCGTCGTCAGCATCGTGTCGTGGCTGATCGGGCTGGTCACGGGAAAGTAGGAGCAGCCCACGCGAGACGCCGCGGCGCGCCCAGCGCCGCGCGACAGGCGAGCGTCCAAGGGCTGCCGCGACGTGCGCCTGAGGGGCCCCGTCGCTAGTAGAAAATTCTAGCGGTCGAGAGCGGCCACCAGCGCAGCTGGACCTTGCCGATGATGTACTTGCGGGGCACCTCGCCCCACTCGCGGCTGTCCGAGCTGTTGTTGCGATGGTCGCCCATGACGAAGTAGTAGCCCTGCTTCACCGTCATCGAGCCGAAGTCCTCGTGGCTGCGATACGTGGGCGGCACGAACACGTCATCGCGCGCCTCCCCGTTCACGTAGACCTTGCCGTCGACGATGCGGACGGTGTCGTTCTCCTTGGCGATGACGCGCTTGACGAACGACTTGTCCGGGTTGACGGGGTAGTAGAGCATCACGATGTCGTCGCGCTGCGGCACGCTCAAGCGGTAAATCAGCTTGTTGACGATCAGGCGATCGTCGTTCTCGAGCGTGGGCGACATGCTGTGGCCCTCGACCCGCGCGACCTGGCAGATGAACGTGACGATCAGGGTGGCGTAGACCGCGGCCGAGGCCAGGGTCTTGAACCACGTGAGGATCTCCTCGCCGAGCCGCTCCCAGGCCGACGGTCCGGGTGGCTCGACGATCACGCGCGGCGCCGCCACCACCAAAGGCGCAACCACCTCCCTGGTCACACCCTCGGCCGGGGCGAGCATGAGAGAGCCCGGCTCGGCAGGGTCGGCCTGAGCCAGCTCGAGCGGACGGCCAGCCGGCTCGGCCGGCGGCACCTCGCTCACAGGCGCAGGTACTCCCGCAACCGCTTGGTCTGCGAGCGGCTGACGGGAATTTCCGTCGACTTCGCGTCGCTCATCTTCAGGATGTAGTTCCGGCTGAACCAGGGGACGATCTCCTTGATCTTGTTGATGTTCACCAAGTATGCCCGATGCACCCGCCAGAATGTCTCGGGATCGAGCTGGGCCTGGAGGTCGTCGAGCGTCCGGTAATTGGACGTACCCGTGAACCCGGTGGCCGCCACCGTCACCACTTCATCGGCCAGCGTCGCGAAAATCACGTCGCCGGCGTCGACGAGCAGGAACCGCTCGCCGACCTTCACCGCCAGCCGTTCCCGCCGTCCCTGGCCCAGTGCAAGGCGTTTGACGAGCCGCGCGAGCTCGGCGTTCGCCAGCGTCGGCTCGGCCCGCCCGCCGTCGTCCCCCGCCTGCGAGGACGTCCGCGCCCCGATCCGCCGCCGCGCCCGCTGCACCGCCTGGTCGAGCCGCTCGGGATCGACCGGCTTGAGCAGGTAGTCCACGGCATCGACCTGGAACGCCTCGATGGCGTACTGGTCGAAGGCCGTCACGAACACGATCTCGGCGCCGCCGGACGCTTCGACGCGATCCTCGCCATGGGCCCCGCCTTGCGCCCTGTCGCCGGTCCCGTCCTGCCGCTCGAGCACCTGGCGGGCCACTTCGAACCCGTTCAACCCGGGCATCTGGACGTCCAGGAAGACCAGGTCGGGGGCGTGCTCGTCGATCAGCGCCAGGGCGTCCGACGCCATTGGCCGCCTGGGCCACGACGGTGACGCCGCCGGCCTGCTCCAGCAGGTAGCACAGCTCGTCACGGGCGAGCTGTTCGTCGTCGACGACGAGGGCCTTGAGCTCCATGTTACGCCGAGATCCGCTCGGGGGCAGCCATGTCGGGGACCTCCAGCCGGACCGACGTGCCAACCCCCGCCACGCTGTGCAGGTGCAGCTGGCAGGAGGCGCCGTAGATGACTCGCAGGCGCTCGTTGACGTTGCGCAGGCCGATGCCGTGGTTCATCACCCCGGTCAGCCGCTCGGCGTCGATGCCGATGCCGTTGTCGATCACCTCGATGACCACGACCTCGCCCTGCCGGGTGCTCCTGAGCAGGATGCGGCCGGGATCGACCTTGTCGGCGAAGCCATGCTTGATCGAGTTCTCGACCAGCGGCTGGAGCAGCATGCTGGGCACGACCCGGTCGAGCGTCTCGGCGCCGATTTCCTTCTCGACCGACGAGCTGTCGTCCGAAGCGGACCTGTTCGATGTCGAGGTACTCGTCGACCGCCTCGAGCTCCTCGCGCAGCGTGACGAAGTGATCCTGGCTGCGGAGCAGCCGCCGCAGCAGTGCCGACAGCTTGACGATCAGCATCCGCGCCGTCTCCGGCTTGGACCGGATCAGCGAGGAGATCGACTGCAGCGTGTTGAACAGGAAGTGCGGGTTGATCTGGCTGGCGAGCGCCTCGATCCGCGCCGTCATCAGCAGCTTCTCCTGCTCCTGCAGCTTGTGCTCGATGCGCGCGCTGTTCCAGATCTTGATCGGGATGGCCACGCACAGCGTCGTCTCGAGCACGGCCAGCGCGGTCATCAGCGGATCGTTGGCCAGGAAGCACGAAGATGCGCCCGGGCCAGCGGTGGCCGATCGCCTGGCGCAGCAGCTCGAGGAGGATCGGCGGCGTGATGAGGATCACCTGCCAGTCGATCTGGAAGCGGCGCAGCAGCCGCCACGCGTAGCGATGGAGGTCGGTGAAGACGAACGGCGAGAAGTGCCAGATGGCGTCCTTGGGGCAGATCTCGCGCAGGCCGCCGCCGGCGAAGCCGCAGCCGACCGCGAACGGGACGGCGCCGTACTCCCCGGCGAGGGCGCCGGGCAGGCCGACCACCAGGCCGACCAGCGCTCCGGCGTAGGGCCCGGCCAGGAGCCCGGCCAGGAACGGCCCGGCCAGGATCAGGTCGGCGGCGTTGTAGCCGAGCAGGATGCGGGAGATGGCCCCGGCGAACAGGGGAATGCCGAGCGCTCCGGCGAAGGCGAGCCGTTCCGGCCAGTCGCGCTTCTCGGTCAGGAGCAGCCGCCGGAAGCCCCGGAACCGGGCGAACATCGTGGCCAGCGCCGCCACCACGGCGAGCTGCGCCAGCATCGTGAAGATGAGGAACTGCTCGTTCGAGAGGAACCGGATGTCAAGCGGGGCCATACGGGGCGATTCTGCTGTCACCGATGATAGACTGAGCCCCGTATGATCAAGCCGTTTCTCATCGGGTTTGCGACGACGCTGCGGCACATGTTCAAGAAGCCGGTCAGCGTCAACTACCCCGACCAGAAGGTGCCGATGTTCCCCAAATGGCGGGGAAAACAGGTCCTGATGCGCGATGAGGACGGCCTCGAGAAGTGCGTCGCCTGCGGCCTGTGCGCGGTGGCCTGCCCGGCCGACGCGATCTACCTCGAAGCGGAAGAAAACGACGGCAGCGTGGCCGCCGGGCCGCGCTACGCGAAGGTCTACCAGATCCACAAGACGCGCTGCATCTTCTGCGGCTACTGCGAAGAGGCGTGCCCGGTCTCGGCGATCTTCATGGGCAAGGACTACGAGCTCGCCGTCTACAGCAACAAAGACTTCATCTGGGACAAGCAGGACCTGCTGGTCCCGGCGCCGGGCGGCGTCGTGTCGGCGGCGGGCCTGCCGGCGGCGTCCGCGACGGCGTCCGCGAACGCGTGACTGGGTTCCTCGACGCGCTCGACGCGCGTGTCCTGATCTGCGACGGCGCGATGGGGACGATGCTCTACGGCAAGGGCATCTTCCTCAACCGATCCTTCGACGAGCTGAATCTCACCCAGCCGGATCTCGTCGCCGAGATCCATCAGGCCTACGTGCGGGCCGGGGCCGACGTCCTCGAAACCAACACGTTCGGCGCCAACCGGCTGAAGCTGGGGCCCTTCGGCCTCGGCGAGCGGCTGCGTGAGATCAACGCCGCGGGTGTGCGCATCGCCCGCCAGGCGGCGCGCGGCCAGGCCTACGTCGCCGGCGCCATCGGCCCGCTCGGCGTGCGCGTCGAGCCGTGGGGCAAGACCGGTCTGGACGAAGCGGAAGCGGCGTTCCGCGAGCAGGCCGAGGCGCTCGCCGAGGCCGGCGTCGACCTGTTCATGCTCGAGACCTTCGGCGACGTCGCCGAGCTCGGCGCCGCCGTCCGCGGCGTCCGCGCCGTCTCGGACAAGCCCGTGGTCGCGCAGCTCACCACCGGCGACGACGGCGTCACGCGCCGACGGCACGCCGCCGGAGCAATTCACCGCGGAGCTCGAGGCGCTCGGCGCCGACGTCATCGGCCTGAACTGCAGCGTCGGCCCGGCGGCGATGCTCGAGACGATCGAGCGGATCGCCGAGCGCACGACGGCGCGCCTCTCGGTGCAGCCCAACGCCGGACGGCCGCGCGACGTCGAGGGCCGCAACATCTATCTCTCGTCGCCGGAGTACATGGCGTCCTACGCGCGGCGTTTCGTCGCGGCGGGCGTGCGGCTCGTCGGCGGCTGCTGCGGCACGACGCCGGAGCACACGCGCCAGATGCGCGTCGCGGCCACGGCGCCGACGGCCAGCGGCCGCGCCGGCGCGACGCCGGGCGACCGTGTCCGCCGTCGGCGCCGCCGCCCGATCGTGCAGCCGGTGCCGCGGGCGGAGAAGTCGCGCTTCGCGAGCACCCTGTCGCGCGGCCAGTTCGTGCTCGCCGTCGAGCTCGATCCGCCCCGCGGTCACACGACGCAGGAGTTCGTCGAGCTCGGCCGCCAGCTGCGGATCCGCGGCGTCGACGCGCTGCTCGTCACCGACCGCCCCGCCAGCCGGGCCCGGATGGCGCCGCTCGCGGCCGCGCTGCTGCTCGAGCGCCAGGCCGGCGTCGAAACCGTGCTGCAGTTCCGTTGCCGCGATCGCCGCCTGGCCGGCATGCAGGCCGAGCTGCTCGGCGCGCACGCGCTCGGGCTGCGCAACATCCTGCTCGTCACGGGTGAGCCGACGCGTCGGGCCGACTATCCCGACGCGACCGTGCTCGTCGAGGCGGACTCGATCGGCGTCGCCAACGCGGTGAGCCGGCTGAATCACGGCACCGACCTCGGCGGTCAGTCCATCGGCGAGCCGACCGCGTTCCACACCGGCGTCCGCGTCAGCCCTTCGTCGCTCGACCTCGACGAGGAGGTGCGGCGCTATCGCTACAAGGCCGAGGCCGGGGCCGAATTCGCCATGACCGAGCCGGTCTTCGACGTCGCGGACGTCGGCCCATTTCCGGACCCGGGCGCGCGACGTCGACCTGCCGCTCGTCGTCACCATCCGCACGCTCGGCAGCGTGAGAGAAGCAGAGCGGCTGGCCAACGAAGTGCCCGGCCAGCGCGTCCCGCAGGCACTCGTCGAGCGAATGCGCCAGGCGGCCACCGCCGGGACCGAGGCCGCGGAAGGCGTGGCCATCGCCCAGGAACTGGTCGAGGCAGTGCGGCCGTTCGCCCAGGGGATCGTGGTCTCGGGAGCTCGTCCGGACCTTGTGTTCCCGGTGATCGCCCGCACCCTCAGCGCCGCACAATTCCGTTAACCACCACCACCGACGCCAGCTCCTCCGGCACGGATTCACGCTCGGGCGCGAAGACGGTGCTTGTCGGGGGACCCATGGCAAGATATAGTCGCCCCGCCATTTACGGTCACGGGGGCGCAGTCCGAGAGGAGTCACGATGGCGTTGTTCGACAATCGATCGGCACGAGAGGCCGACGAGCTGAGTGGCTCGGACGCAGCAACCCGGGCGCTCTCGGTCACCGTCGTCGAGAACGATTTCGTCGAAGCCGTCTACGCGAAAATCGCCGCGGTCTACGATTTCACCTTCGGGCCCACCCTCCACCCGGGCCGCCTCCAGGCGATCCAGCGGATGGCCATCAAGCCGGGCGACCGGGTACTGGAGGTCGGCGTCGGCACCGGCATCAACCTCTCGCTCTATCCCAAGGAAGCCACCGTCACCGGCATCGACTTCTCCGCGGAGATGCTGGAGAAGGCGCGGGAGCGGATGGAGCGGAAGGGCGTGCGCAATGCCCGGCTGCTGCAGATGGACGCGATGGACCTGAAGTTCGACGACGGGTCTTTCGACATCGTCTACGCGCCGTACGTGATCAGCGTCGTCCCCGACCCCGTCAAGGTCGCCCGCGAGATGTACCGCGTCTGCCGCCCCGGCGGGCGGGTCATCATCCTCAATCATTTCCTCAGTGCCAACCCGCTCGTCTCGCGGGTCGAGCGCTGGATGTCGCCGGCGACCATCCACATCGGCTTCAAGTCCGATCTCGACCTGCCGGCGTTCCTCGCCCAGTCCGAACTCCACCCGAAGTCGATCGAGAAGGTCAACGTTCCGCGGATCTGGTCGCTCATCACGACCGTCAAGGACGCCTGACCTAGCCGCGATCCAACCGGTCCGACAGCCAGTCGGCCGCCGTCGTCGCGCCCTCGGCCGGCGCCGCGGCCCGCGGCGGACGCCCCAGAAGATCGGCGACCGCGTCGTCCCAGCGTCCTGCCAGCAGGTCCTCCTGGCCGATGAACGCCGCCTCCAGATAGCGCGGCATCTCCCGCACCAGCACCTCGTACTCGCAGAAGCGGCCGCGGTCCGTGTAGAGGAGCGCCGTGCCGTTCGCGGCGCACTCGGAGATGATCCCGTAGCCCGGCTTGCTGGCGACGATGTCGACGGCGCCGACCAGATCCTCGTAGCGGATGCGCTGTCCGTACATCGCGGTTTCGTCCACGCGGTGGACGCCGTGGCCCGGCGTGAACGCGTCGTACGACGTGGCGACGACGTCGGCCACGCCGCGCAGCGACGCGGCGGCGCCGTGCAGGTCGATGCCGCGGGCACCGTAGCCGCCGAGCGACACGAGCACCAGCGGCCGCTCCGCCGGCAGGCCCAGCGCGGCGCGCACCACGTCCCGCGGCTGGCGGGCGACACGGGCGACGAGCGGCAGGTCGCGCAGCGTCGCGAAGCTGCCGAAGCCGCCGTACATCGGCAGGCGCCAGCCCTCGGCGGCCGATGCGTAGTGCGTTTCGAGGGTCTCGACGAGGCCCGGCGCGAGGCGCCGCGCGTCGTAGTCCTCGTAGATCCAGTCCCAGGTGAAGTTCGAGATGCCGATGGCCGGGACGCCGGCCCGCCGGGCGGCGGCGATCGGCAGCGGCGGAATGTCGGCGACCACGAGCCGGGCGCGCTCGCCGGTCAGGAAGGCCGCTTCGCGCGCGATCCACGCCTCGCCGTCGGCATAGAACGCCTGGGCGGCCGCGAGCGTGGCCGGGATATCGACGTCGAGGCTGCCGCGCTGAATGGCGCCGGTGTCCACCGGGCCCGCCTCGAGGCGGACGGAGGCGCGGACGCTGCGCGAGAAGAGCCACGGCGCAACCGACGTCCGCACCACGATGGGCACGTCGGGACGCCGGTGGGCCAGCGCGTTGACGATGGCGATCTGGCGCACGGCGTGCCCGAAGCCGTGCCCGGTCACGTAGAACACGACCGCCATCAGTACAGTCCCGGCACGATGCGCCAGCGGACGGTGTGCCGGTAGGCGTCGTAGGACGGGCCGAAGCGGCGCCGCAGCGATCGCTCCTCGAAGGGCACGGCGACGACGAGATAGGCGGTGCTGATGGCCGCGAAGACGAGGCGTCCGGTGGTCATGTCGGATGCCGCCCAGACCAGCAGCACCCAGCCCAGATAGATCGGATGCCGGACGAACCGGTAGGTGCCTCGCGCGACGAGCTCGCCGGACTCCGCCGGTTCAGGCCGCAGCCCGGCCAGGACCCGGACGTCGATGCGGCGTGCCGCGTCGAGGGTCAGGATGCCGCCGGCGAACTGCAGTGTCCCCACCGCCCAGGCCCACGGCGGCGGCATGCGGTAGAGGGTGCCGGCGATGGGCCGCCAGGCGATGCAGACGCCAATGAACAGGAGGCTTGCCACCCAGACATAGGTTGGACGCTCCAATGGAGGGGACACCAGGCGGGTGACGCGGGCCTTCACCGGCCCGCGGGCGAGCACGCTGTGGTGGAGGGCGAAGACGCCGAACAGCAGGGTGTTGATGAGCAGGCCTTCGATCAGCGGTCCCTCGTCCGGTGCCGTCCCGAGCGTAACGAACCGCCACGCGCCGGTGGCGAGCGCGACGACGAAGATCATCGCGCCGCCGATGACGTAGGCGCGGGCGACCAGCGAGCTGGGCGGGACGGGTGACGCGGACAGGACTGGGACCGACAGGCGAGCACTCCGACTGGCCGCGTATTATAGACACGCCATGATGGTCCGGACCGCACCCGTACGGCCCCGCATCGCCATCACCGGCATCGGGGTGGTGTCGCCGTTCGGCGTCGGCCGCGAGCGCTACTGGGATCACATCACCCGCGGCGTCAGCGGCACGCGCACCATCGACGAGTTCGACGCCTCGGCGTTCGGCTGCCAGGTGGCGGCGGCGCTGCCGCCGATCGCGATCGAGGATGCGCCGTCGATCGACGGCGTCGACGCCGCGGCCGGCACCGATCACTCCGATCCGCGGCGCTATTCGCGGGCGTCGCTGGCCGGCGTCATCGCCGCCCGCGAGGCCTGGGTCGACGCCGGCCTGCGCCTCGGCGAGCCGCGCGCCGGGGTCATCGTCGGCAGCGGCGCCGGCGGCATCGAGGTCGGCGAGCGGCAGTACCGCGAGTTCTTCACCGACGGCCTGAAGAAGGTCACCCCCTACGCCATTCCCGTGTCGATCGTCGGCATGGTGTCGAGCGAGATCTCGATCGCGCTGCGGCTGCACGGCATCAGCCACGTGCTCTCGACCGGCTGCACGAGCTCCACCGATGCCGTGGGCTACGCGCTGTCGCTGCTGCGCGATGGCGAATACGACGCGCTGCTCTCCGGCGGCGTCGACGCCTGCGTGACGCCGGGCATGATCTACGGCTTCGCGCGGATGCGGGTGATGTCGACGCACTACAACGACATGCCGGCGACCGCCTCGCGGCCCTTCGACCGCGGCCGCGACGGCTTCGTGCTCGGCGAGGGCGCGTGGATGCTGGTGCTCGAGCGCGAGGAGACGGCGCTGGCGCGCGGCGCGACCGTCTACGCATGGGTCGAGGGCTATGCCTCGACGTGCGACGCCTACCACCGGGTCCAGATGGATCCCGACGGCGGCGAGATCGTGCGCGCCATGCGCACCGCCATCGATCGCGCCGAGCGGCCGGCCGAGAGCATCGGCTACGTCAACTACCACGGCACCTCGACGCAACTGAACGACGCCATCGAAGTGGCCTGCGTGAAGCGCGTCTTCGGCAGCCACGCCGGGCGCCTGCCCGGATCGTCGACCAAGTCGATGATCGGCCACCCGCAGGGCGCGAGCGGGGCCAGCGGCCTCGCCACCGCCGCGCTGGCGCTGCACCGCGGCGTGCTGCCGCCGACCATCAACCAGCGCGATCCCGATCCGGCCTGCGATCTCGATTTCATCCCGAACGCGAGCCGGCCGGCGCAGGTCGAAGCCGCGTTGTGCAACTGCCTCGGGTTCGGATCGAAGAACAGCGCCATCGTCCTGGCCGCGCCGGGATCCTAGTCCTCATGGTCGACGTCCTGATCGCGGGGGCCGGACCGGCGGGATCGATCGCCGCCATCCGACTCGCGCGCGCCGGCGCCCGCGTCCTGCTCGTCGATCGCGCCCGCTTTCCGCGCGACAAGCTGTGCGGCGACACGCTGAACCCCGGCGCCCTGCGCCTGCTCGACCGCGCCGGGCTGCGCGCGCGCGTCGAGGCGGTGTCGCGTCCGCTCGAGGGCATGCTGATCACCGGCAACGGCGGCGTCCACGTGCGCGGCACCTACGGGCCCGGCCTCTTCGCCCGCGCCCTGACCCGGCGCGTGCTCGATCAGCTGCTCGTCGACGCCGCGATTGCCGCCGGCGCCCAGTTCCAGGACGGCGTCCGCGTGGACGGCCCGCTCATGGACGACACCGGTGGACGGCCGACGCGTGCGCGGCGCCGTCCTGTGCCGGACCGGCGGGGCCTCCGCGGCGCGCATCCGCGTGCCGGCGCACGTGACGATCGCCGCCGACGGCCGCCGATCCACGCTCGCCTTCGCCCTCGGGCTCGCCAGCCATCCGCCGGCGCCGCGCCGCTGGGCCGTCGGCGCCTACTTCGAGGGCATCGCCGGGCTCGACACGGTGGGGGAGATGCACGTGCGCGGGCCGCACTACATCGGCGTCGCGCCGGTCGGCGACGCCGGGCTGGCCAACGTCTGCCTGGTCACGCCGGCACGCGAGGGCTTCGCGGATCCCGCCCGGCTCCTCGAGCGGCACGTCGCCGCGGACCCCGTGCTCGGCCCGCGTGCCGCGCGGCGCGCGTCGCGTCACCGCACCGGCGATCCTCGGCCCGCTCGCCGTCGACGCCCGGGCTGCCGGCGTGCCCGGCCTGCTCCTCGCCGGCGACGCCGCCGGCTTCGTCGATCCGATGACCGGCGACGGCCTGCGCTTCGCGATGCGCGGCGCCGAGCTCGCCGCCGACGCGGCGCTCGCCGCGCTCGAGGATCCCGGCATCGACGCGGCCGGCCGGCTCGCCGAGGCGCGGGCGCAGGCCTTCGGCGCGAAGTACGGCGTCAACCGCCTGCTGCGGCGGCTGGTCGGGACGCCGCGCCGCGTCAGCGTGATGGCGATCAGTGCCCGTGTCGCGCCAGGCATCCTGCGCCAGATGATTCGCTACGCCGGGGACGTCGCCGCGTGATCGCGAGCGATCCCATCGTCGTCATCGCCCAGCCCTCGATGCAGCCGGTCGCGCTGCTCCTCGTCGTGGTCGTGCCGTGGCTGCTGCTCGAGACGTGGCGCTCGCGCCGCCACGAACGCGCGCTGCGGGCCGCGGGGGCGATCGAACCCCCCGACGACGTCTATGCGTGGATGCGCATCGTCTATCCCGGCATGTTCGTGGCGATGACCGCCGAAGGCGTCCTCGCCCCGCCGGCCTGCACCACGCTGGTGGCGATCGGCATCGCCGTGTTCCTGGCCGGCAAGCTGCTCAAGTGGTGGGCGATCCTCTCGCTCGGCCGCTTCTGGAGCTTCCACGTGCTGGTGCTGCCGGGCGTGCCGCTGGTCACGAGCGGGCCGTACCGACTGATGCGGCATCCCAACTACGTCGGCCTGATGGGCGAGATCGCCGGCGTGGCGCTGATGATGCGTGCGCCGTTTACCGGCGTCGCGTCGGCCCTCGTGTTCGGCGCGCTGCTGGTCGCGCGGATCCGCGTCGAGGAACGCCTGCTCAGGGAGGCGAGATGACGGTGTCCGCGACGACGCCGGCGATCGTGGAGCCGCTCCCCGCGGCGCGGCCCCTGGTGTGGTGGGCGCGGGCGCTCGACGTCGTCAGCGGCAGCGCCGTGCTGCTGCTGATCTCGATCGTCGTCTTCGGCGGGTTCCGGCTGCGCTACGGCGATCTGCGGATCACGGCGCAGGACGTCTGGCGTCCGCTCGCCGTGCTCGTCCTCGCCGCCGGCGTGCGCCATTGGCTGGTGCCGCACCCGTCGTGGCCGGCGCGGCTGCGCGCCGGCCTGCTCGCCGCGTGGGCGGCGCCGGTGACGCGGGCGGTGCTGCCGGCGCTGATCGCCTCGCGGCTCATGGTCCTCGCCGTCGGCTACCTCGGCGTCGCGCTGATCGGCTACCCGGACAAGCTCCAGCCGCCGAACCGGGTCTCGAGCTACGAGTGGGTCAACCTGCCGGTCCGATGGGACGCGGGCTGGTACCTCGGCATCGCCCTGAACGGCTACGACTACGACCCCAACGCGCGGCCGACGGCGCAGCAGAACGTGGCCTTCTTCCCGGCGTATCCGATGGCGATGCGGGCCGTCACGGCGTTTCTGGGCGGCCGCATCATGCGACCCGACGAGCGGATGTCCGGCAATCGGATCGAGTGGCAGTATGCGCTGCACCGGCGGGCCCTGGCGGCGGGCCTGCTCGTGAGCATCGGGGCCTTCGGCTGGGGCCTGGTCTACCTGTACCGCCTGGTTCGCGCGCTGGGCGGCGACGAGACCGCGGCGGCGTCGGCGGTGGTCCTGGCCTGCGCGTGGCCGGGCGCGCTCTTCTACAGCGCCGTCTATACGGAGGGCCTGTTCTTCCTCGGCGTGGTCGGCGCGTGGTACCACCTGCGCGAGCGCCAGTGGGCGGCCGCCTTCGCCTGGGGCCTCGTCACAGGTCTGTCCCGCCCGAACGGATTTCTCGTCAGCGTGCCGCTCGCGCTGCTGGCCGTCGCCGACTGGCGCGCCATCTGGCGCCGGGACCCGGCGGCGCGCCGGACGGCGCTGCTCGGCGTCGCGGCGTCGGCCGGGCCCGGCATCGGCGTCCTGATCTTCAGCGCCTACCTCGACAGCATCAGCGGGCACCCGCTGGCGTGGATGGAGGCGCACCAGGCGTGGGGTCGCATCGCCACCGACGTCGCCGGGCTGTTCACCGAGCGCGCCGACATCATCGCCAACCAGGGCTTCTACACCTATACGATCGGCCAGCCGATCGAACTGGTGAACGCGACGCTCGTGATCGCCGCGCTCGCGCTGGCGGTGCCGATCACGTGGCGGTTCGGCCCCGCGTATGGCGCGTTCGTGCTGCTGATGATCGCGCCGCCGCTCTTCCGTGGCGGCTTCCTGTCCCTCGGACGCCTCACCTCGACGCTGTTCCCGCTGTTCCTCTACCTGGGCTGGCGGCTGCGCGGCACCCCGCTGGCCATCGCCGCCATGGCGTTCGCGGCCTTTCAAGCCTTGCTGGCCGTCGTCTTCTTCACCTGGCGGCCGTTCTTCTGATGGTTGGCCGGGCGTTACAGTCGGTGAGGCCAGACCGTATCTCCTGACTGAGCGTCCGAACAAAGCCCCCTGTGTCCCAGCGCGGGGGCTATACTTTTCTGTAGCCGTCCCCTCGCGGGCTGAACAAGAGAGTCGCCGATGACTGGCGTGGATCGACCGACGCGCGTGCGCTCGGGCGGGCCGTGGTTTACCCGGCCCGTTGCGTGGCTTCTTGCGGTCGGCGTGACGCTCGGGTCGGCGCCCGTCCCCGCCGCGCAGCAGCCGCCACCGGCGGGCGGAGCCGCGCCGGCGGCCCCCGCGCCCCAGGCTCCTGCGTCCGCGCCGGCCCCGCCGGCGCCCGCGACGTCTCCGATCGAAGCTGCCGAGCGTGCGCTCGTCGAAGGACGCTTCGCCGATGTCGAGGCGCTGGCGGCAGAACCAGGCGCACCGGCGTCGCGCCAGATCGTCCTGGCCCGTGCCGATGCCGCCCGCGGCCGGCTGCAGGCGGCGCGCGAGCGCCTCGAGGCCGAGGTCGCCAAGGCGCCGACCGGCGACGCGGCGCTCGAGCTCGGATTCGTGCTCCGCGACATGGGGCTTCGCGAGGACGCCGCCAAGCTGTGGCAGGCCATCGTCGCCGACCGCGCCGACGAGCGGACGCCGCACTCGATCTTTCGCGAAGGCCGGGCGCTCACCGCGCTCGACCAGCCGCGCCGCGCCAGCGCCGCGTTCCAGGAGGCCGCCTCCGAGGCGCAGAACGACCCCCGCATTCCCACCGCCTGGGCCGAGCTCTTCCTCGACAAGCACAACGCGAAGGAAGCGGCCGAGACCTTCGAGACGGCGCTGCAGGCCGATCCGCGCTGGGTGCCGGCGCTCGTCGGCTACGCCGCGGCGATGGCCGACGACGAGCCCGGCGCCGCGCGCGCCAGCCTCGACAAGGCGCTCGCCATCGATCCGGCGTGCGTCGCCGCGCACCTGTGGCTCGCGGAGCAGGCGCTCGACGGCCGGCGCCTCGCCGCTGCCGGCGAGGAGATCGGCAAGGTGCTGGCGGTCAATCCCGACCACGTCGAGGCGCTGTCGCTGCAGGCGGCGATCGCGGCGATCGAGGATCGCACCGCGGACGTCGAGCAGTTGACGCAGCGCGTGCTGACGCTGCGGCCGGGCTCGGGCGCCGTCCATCGCATCATCGGCGCCCAGCTCGCGGGCCACTACCGCTTCGAGGAAGCGGTCGCGCAGGGGCGCAAGGCGGTGGAGGTCGATCCGACCGATTCGCGCACGCAGGCCGCGATCGGGATGCACCTGCTGCGCACCGGCGACGAAGCCGCCGCGCGCGCGGCGCTGGACGCCGCGTTCCGCCGCGATCCCTTCGACGTCGTCACCTACAACTCGCTGTCGATGCTCGACACGCTCGACCGCTTCCAGACGATCGCCGCCGACGATCTGATCCTCAAGATCCATCCCGACGAAGTGGGGCTGATGCGCGAGCCGGTCGAGCAGCTGGCGCGCAAGGCGCTCGCCGATCTCGGCAAGCGCTACAACGTCACGCCGCGCGGGCCGGTGCTGATCGAGATGTTCCCGCGCCACGACGACTTCGCCGTGCGCACGCTCGGCCTGCCCGGCATGGTCGGCGCGCTCGGCGCCTGCTTCGGCCGGGTCGTGACGCTCGACTCGCCGCGGGCGCGTCCGCCCGGTTCGTTCAACTGGGCGGCGACGCTGTGGCACGAGCTGGCGCACGTCGTGACGCTGCAGCTGTCGAACCAGCGCGTCCCGCGCTGGCTGACCGAAGGCGCGTCGGTGTTCGAGGAGCGCCGCGCCGACGCCAGCTGGGGCCGCGAGGGCGAAGAGGACTTCCTGCGCGCCTACGCCGCCGGCAAGGCGATCCCGCTGGAGTCGCTGAACGCCGCCTTCACCGACGGCCGGACGATCGGCCTCGCCTATCACCAGTCGTCGCTGCTGGTCGAGCACCTCGTCGAACGGTTCGGCGACGCCGGGCTGCAGAAGCTGCTCGCCGGCTACGGCCGCGGCGAGGCGCAGGACGCCGCCCTCAAGGGCGCCTTCGGCGTCGACCTCGCCAACCTGCAGACGTCGTTCGACGGCTTCCTCGACGGGCGCTTCAAGGGCCCGAAGGCCGCGCTGGCGCCCATCGACGCCGAGCTGCCGGAGGTCAAGGGTGACGACCCGAAGGCCATCGCGACCCTGGTGGGGATCGCCGACACGCACGCCGGCAAGTACGACGTGCAGCTCGCGGCCGGCCGCGCGCTCATCGCCCGCGGCGCCAAGGACCAGGCGCGCAAGGTGCTCGAACGGGCGGCGCCGCTCGTCCCGCAGACGATGGGCGACGATAGCGCCCTGGCGTTGCTCGCCGGCCTGTCGCAGGAACGGGGCGACATCGACGCGGCGCTCGAGCAGCTCGACGCCGTCGTCAAGGAGTCGCACACGGCGATCGAGTCGGCGCGCAAGCTGATGACGCTCGGCCGCCAGGCCAACCAGCCGGCGCGGGCGCGGACCGGCGCCGAGCGCGTGCTGACGCTCGATCCGTTCGACGGCGCCGCGCACGCCGAGGTGGGCCGCGCCGCGCTGGCGGCGGGCGACATCCCGGCGGCGATCTCGGCGCTCGAGCGCGGGCTGGCGCTGCGTCCGGCCGACGTCGTGACGCAACATACCGACCTGGCCGAGGCGTATCTTCGGGCAGGGCGGCCCGACGACGCCCGCAAGCACGCCATCCTGGCGCTCGAGCAGGCACCCCGCTTCGAGCGGGCGCAGGAGCTCCTCCTGCAGATAGTGGACGGACGATGACGCGAACGCGGACGATCTGGACGGTCCTCTCGGCGGCGGCGCTCGGCGCCGTGGCGCTCGCGGTGTGGCCGGTGCGGGTCATCCCGGCAGCGGGCGCGCAGGCCCCCGGCTTCCCGTCCGCCAGCGGTACGATCGATCGGTCGGGGCTCGAGCCCGGCGCCGAGCGGACGCTCGGCCTGCGGTGGCGCTTCGCCCGCGTCCAGTACAGCGCGCACAACACCGACAGCTTCCGCGCCCGTTACTGGAGCGATCCGTGGGCCATCGACGGGCCGGCGGCCGAGCAGAACCTGTCGCGCCGCGTCCGCACGGTGACGGCCATCGACGTCGAGGATCCGGTCCAGATCCAGATCGAGAGCCCGCAGCTCTGGGACAACCCGTGGGTCTACTTCGTGGAGCCGGGCACGCTGCGCTTCAAGGAGAGCGAGGTGCCGATCCTCCGCGAGTTCCTGCTGCGCGGCGGCACCGCGGTGCTCGACGACTTCCACGGACCGATCGAGTGGGACAACGTGGTGCGCGAGTTCGGCCGCGTCTTTCCGGATCGCCCGATCGTCGACCTGCCGCCGGAGCACCCGGTCTACCACTGCTTCTACGACCTGGATCGCTACCCGCAGATCCCCGGGCTGGGCTCGTTCTTCCAGGGCCGGACGTGGGAGAAGGGCGGCTTCACGTCCCACCTGCGCGCGATCGAGGACGACCGCGGCCGCGCCATGGTCCTCATCAACTGGAACACGGACATGGGCGACGGCATGGAGTGGTCGAACGCCGTGGAGTACCCCGGCTACGCTCCGCACACCGCCGACGCCTACCGGATGATGATCAACGAGATCATCTATTCCCTGACCCATTGAGGTTCGTTCGCGCAGAGCCTGGAGCGACGTGCATCCCATGACCGTTTCCGCGCCCACCGAGGAAGTCGTCTCCCGTGTCGTCGAAGGCCGCCGCCGCATCGGTGATGAGCTGCGCAAGGTGGTCGTCGGTCAGGACGACGCCGTCGATCAGCTGCTGATCGCGCTCTTCACCGGCGGCCACTGCCTGCTGACCGGCGTGCCCGGCCTGGCCAAGACGCTGCTGGTCCGCACGCTGGCCGAGATCCTCGACCTGAGCTTCAAGCGCATCCAGTTCACGCCGGATCTGATGCCGGCCGACATCACCGGCACCGAGGTGCTCGACGACACCGGCGGGGCCCGGTCGCTGCGCTTCGTGCGCGGGCCGGTGTTCGCGCACGTGCTGCTCGCGGACGAGATCAACCGCACCCCGCCCAAGACCCAGGCGGCCCTGCTCGAGGCGATGCAGGAGTACCACGTGACCGCCGGCGGCCGCGAGTACGCGCTGGAGCGGCCCTTCCTGGTCCTCGCGACGCAGAACCCGATCGAGCTGGAGGGCACCTATCCGCTGCCCGAAGCGCAGCTCGATCGCTTCATGTTCAACATCGTGATGGACTACCTCTCGGAGGACGACGAAGTGAAGGTCGTCACCGGGACGACCGGCACGGGCGGGGCCAGGCCGTCGCGGGTCTTCAGCGGCGCCGACATCGAGGCGTTCCAGCAGGTCGTGCGTCACGTCGCCGTCTCGGACGAGGTCGCCCGCTACACGGTGCGGCTCGTCGACGCCTCGCGACCGACGCGGCCGTACGCCAGAGATTTCGTTCGCAAATGGGTGAAGTGGGGAGCCGGCCTGCGCGCCTCGCAGTCGCTCATCCTCGCCGGCAAGGCGCGGGCGCTGCTCTCCGGCCGCTTCCACGTGTCGATCGCCGACGTCCGCGCCCTGGCGCCGTCGGTGCTGCGCCACCGCATCACCACGTCGTTCTACGCCGACGCCGAGCAGGTCACCGTCGACGGCGTGATCGCGCGGCTCATCGAGACCGTCCCGGCGCCGAAGAGCGGGCTCTGATGGCCGACAGCGCGCTGGCTCGTTCGGCGCACCTGCTCGACCCCGCGGTCGTGGCCCGGCTGGGCACGATGGAGCTGAAGGCCCGCACCATCGTCGAAGGGCTGACGCTCGGCCTGCACCGCAGCCCGTATCACGGCTTCAGCACCGAGTTCGCCGAGTACCGCCCCTACGTGGTCGGCGACGATCCGGCGTGGATCGACTGGAAGGTCTACGCCCGCAGCGACCGCTATTACGTCAAGAAGTGGGACGCCGACACGAACCTGTCGTGCCACCTGCTCCTCGACACGAGCGCGTCGATGGGCTACGGCAGCGGCGCGATGACCAAGCTGACCTACGCCGCGACGCTGGCCGCGGCGATCGCGTGGCTCGTCTCCGGCCAGCGCGACGCGGTCGGGCTGACGACCTTCGACGAGCATGTCGGGCTGCGCCTGCCGGCCCGCGTGCGGGCCGGCCACCTGCACCAGATCCTGCTCGCGCTCGAACGGGCGAAGCCGAGTGCCGGCAGCGATGTCGCCAAGCCGCTGCGCGAGCTCGCCGAAGGCCTGGAACGCCGCGGTCTGATCGTCCTCATCTCCGATCTGCTGGACGATCCCGACGACGTGGTCAACGGCCTGATGCTGCTCGGCGCGCGCGGCATGGAGGTCGTGGTCTTCCACGTCCTCGACGAGGCCGAGCTGACTTTCCCGTTCGAAGGGCCGCTGCTGTTCCGCGATCTCGAGTCGCGGGACGAAGTGCTCGCGGTGCCCTCGGCGGTGCGCGATCACTACCTCGCCGAGCTCGGCCGGCACACGGACACGTATGCCCGCGCCCTGAACGGCGTCGGCATGGACTACCAGGTGGTCTCGACGGCGACGCCGCTCGACGCCTCGCTGCTCGGCTACCTGCGCGCGCGCGCTCGACGATAGCGACGGGACGATCATGGGGCTGGCCTTTCTCTCGCCGTGGTTCCTGCTCGGGGCGCTCGCCGTGGCGCTGCCGGTGGTGCTGCACCTGCGCAAGCAGGACACCGCGCCGGCGCACGCGTTCGCGGCCATCCGCTTCCTGCGCCGCGCGCCGGTCGAGGCGCGGCGGCCGCGCCAGCTGCGCGACCTGCTGCTGCTGGCGCTCCGCGTCGCGGCGCTGGCGCTGCTGGCGGCGGCGTTCGCGCGGCCCTACATCCGCGGCGAGGACGCCGTCGGCGGGATCACCATCGTCGCGGTGGACACGTCGTTCAGCATGGGCGCGCCGGGCCGCATGGCGAAGGCAAAGGACGCCGCGCTGCGGGCGATCGGCGCCGCCTCGGCCGGCGATCGCCTCGCGCTCATTCGCGTCGACGATCGCGCCACCGTCCTCGCCGAGCCGAGCCTCGACCGCGGCGCCGCCCGGGCCGCCGTGTCGACCCTCACGGCCGGCAGCGGCGGCACGGCGCTCACGCCGCTGTGGAGCGCCGCGACGCGCCTCGCCGGTGCGGCCAAGGGCCGGCTCGTGCTGGTCAGCGATTCTCGAAGTCGAGTATCCGGCCGGCGCCATCGCCGACGGCCTGACGCTGGACGTCGTCGACGTCGGCGGGCCGGTCGAGAACCTCGCCGTCGGCCCGGCCCGGCGCGAGGCGGACGCCCTCGTCGCCGAAGTGACCAATCACGGCATCCGTCCACGGAAGACGCAGGTCGTGCTCGCCGTCAACGATCGATCCGTGGCCGACGCCGCGGTCGCGATCGAGCCGGGCCGGACCGCGTCGGTGCGGCTGCCGGCCCGGCTGCCGTCGACCGGCGTGGCGCGCATCGTCGTCAGCGACACCGACGGCATCCCGGCCGACGACACGCGCTACCTCGTGCTCGACACGCCGCCGCTCGCCACCGTGGCGCTGCTCGGCGAGCAGGCCTCCGGCGACGATCTGTTCCTCCTGCGCGCGGCGATCGAATCGGGCGGGCAGGGGCGCGGCTTCGCGGTCGAGATGCTGGGCGGCGACGCCCGCCGCGCGCTCGGCGCGGAAACGGCGCGGGCCCGACAGGTGATCGTCGTCAGCGGCACGCGCGGCCTGACGCGGGAGACGCGCCGTGTCCTGCACGACTACGCGCGGAGCGGCGGCGCCCTGTGGCTGCTCGCGAGCGAGACGCTCGACGCCGGCACCCTGGGCGAGATCGTCGGCGACTCCGGCCTGCGCATCGAGGCGGCCGACAACGGCGCCTTTCCGACCACTCTGTCGCCGGTAGACGCGCGGCATCCGATCTTCGCGGCCTTCGGCGACGCCGCCGCCGGCCTGGGCCGGGCCCGGTTCACGCGTGCCCTGCGGGTCGTCCCCGGTCCCGGCGGGCGGGTCGTGGCGCGGTTCACGAACGGCCTCGCGGCGTTGGTCGAGCAGCCGGTCGGCACGGGCCGCATCGCGGTGTTCGCCTCGGCGCTCGGCTCCGAGGATGCAACCGCCTGGAACACGTTCGCCCGCCAGGCCACGTTCGTGCCGTTCGTGCTCGAGACGCTGCACTATCTGGCCGGGCCGGCGGCGCGGGCGCTGCCGCCCGATCTCGTCGTCGCCGACGCGCCGGACGCGGCGCGTGGACGCCCGGGGATCGTGCGCGCCGGCGATCCGCCGCGGCCGGTGGCGGTCAACGTCGACTTGCGTGAATCGGGCGCCCCGCGAGTGAAGCCGGAGGCGATCGTCGCCGCCGTCGGACGCGTCGAGCCGGAGCGGCGTGGACCCTCGGCGGTCGCCCGCGAGCGCGAGGCCGGCCAGGGGCTGTGGTGGTTCGTCCTGATCGGAGTGGCGGGCGTGCTGGTGTGGGAAGCCATTGCCGGCAGCCGGCGGCTGGTGACGGGACCGCGTGAGGAGACCGTGGCATGAGCGCTGACCAGACGTTGCGAGGGTGGCTCGACGGCTTGCGGCGGCGCTGGCAGGCGCTGACCCGGCTGCGTGTCTCGGCGCGGCAGGCGGCGGCGGTGGCCCTCATCGCCGGCGCCGCGTGGGCCGTCGACGCCGCGACGTCGCCGACGGGCCTCGCGCTCGTGGGCCTCTTCATCGTGGCCATCGTGGCCGCGGTGGCCGCCGTGATCGGCCTGCGGGCGCCGCTGCGCCGTCCACCCAGCGATCGTCAGCTGGCGCGTCTCGCCGAGGAGCAGAACGGCGAGCTCGACGACGTCGTCGTGACCGCGACGGAGCGGCTGTCGGCGGCGGCGCCGGGCCCGCTCGACGGCCTCCTGGTGCGTGCCGCCGAAGCGCGGCTGCGCGAGGTCGAACCGGAGCGCGTCATCGCGCGGGACACGATGCGCCGGGCGCTGCGGTGGACCGCGGCGGCCGCCGTCGTGCTGGCCATCGCGCTGGCCTTTGCCTGGTCGCCGGCGTGGCGCGCCGTGCAGACGGCCCGCCTCTACATCGCGCCGCCGACGCTCGCGGTCGTGGTCACGCCCGGGCACGTGCGCATCGCCCGCGGCACGCCGCTGCGGATCACCGCGCGGCTGGATGGTCTGCCCGCCGGCGCCACCCCCGACGTGCCGGCGCTGATCGTCGCCGCTGCCGAGGCGGTGCCGCAGCCGATGCGGCGCGAGGGCGCCGGCTACGTCGCCGACTGGCCGAGCGTGGAGGCCGACTTCCGCTACCGCGTCGTCGCCGGGGCGCTCACGTCGCCCGAGTACCAGGTGTCCGCGATCGACGCTGCCCGGGTGACGCGCATCGATCTCGAGTACGCATTCCCGGCCTTCACGAAGATGGCCCCGCGCCACGAGGAGGACGGCGGCGACATCTTCGGCCCCGCCGGCACCACCGTGACGATCCGCGTCCACACGGACAAGCCGGTTCGTCGTGGCGCCGTCGCGCTCGAAGGCGGCGCGGCGCTGCCGCTCAAGGCCGAGGGCCAGGAGGCCACCACACTGGTGGCCGGCCTGACCATCGCCCAGGACGGTGCCTACCGCATCGGCCTCGAGGACGTCGACGGACTGTCCAGTCCGGAGGGGACGCAGTATTTCGTCCGCGTCCTCGACGATCGTCCGCCCGACGTCCGCATCATGCGTCCGGCCGGTGACCGCCAGGTGACCAAGCTCGAAGAGGTCGTGGTCGAAGCGCGCGCCGACGACGATCACGGCATCAGCTCGCTCGAGCTCGTCTACGCGGTGAAGGGGCGCGGCGAGAAGGTGGTGCCGTTCCGGAAGGGCGCGAAGCTGCCGTCCACCAGCGTCAACGGGATGCACACGCTCTTCATCGAGGAGCTCGATGTCGAGCCGGGCGACTTCGTCACGTATTACGCGCGGGCTCGCGACGTCAGCCGCGGCAAGGCCTCGACCGAGGCGCGCAGCGACATCTTCTTCCTCGAGGTGCGGCCGTTCAGCGAGCAGTTCTTCGCCGCACAGAGCCAGGCCGGCATGGGCGGCGGCGCCGGCGCGGCCGCCGACCTGCTCGAGTCGCAGAAGGAGATCATCGTCGCGACGTGGAAGCTGCAGCGGCGCGCGATTGCCGGCCAGTCGGCGACCGACGTGCGCGCCATCGCCAAGGCCCAGGGCGAGCTGAAGGTGCGCGCCGAGGCGCTGGCCGCGCAGCAGGGGCGTCCCGCGCCGCGGCGCCGGCGGGCCGAGCCCGAAGCGGCACCACCACCTCCGGCGGCGTCGCCGCTGACGCGCGCCGCTGGCGCCATGGCCCGGGCCGAGACGTCGCTCACGGCGCTCAAGCCGAACGACGCGGTCCCGCACGAGATGGCCGCCTACAACGAGCTGCTCAAACTGGCGGCGGAGGAAACCGAGCGTCAGGTGACGCGCCAGCGCGGCGGCGGGGGCGGTGGCGGCGGCCGCACCGGCACCCAGGATCTGTCGGCGCTGTTCGACGAGGAGCTGCTGCGGCAGCAGCAGACCAACTACGAGAACCGCAACGCCGCCGGCGGCGCCAATGGGCAGAACGCCGAGAAGAAGGACGACGCGCTCGAGCGCGTGAAAGCCCTGGCCAAGCGGCAGGACGAGCTCGCCGAGAAGCAGCGCGAGCTGGCGCGCGCCCGCGCCGCCATGCCGAGCGAGGAACTGAAGCGTCAGCTGGAGCGGCTCACCAAGGAGCAGGAGCAGCTGCGGCGCGAGGCCGAGCAGCTCGCCCAGCAGATGCAGCGCGACGGGCAGCAGCAGTCGCAGCAGGCCCAGAACGGCCAGAGTGGATCGCAGCAGGCCGGCGGGCAGCAGCAGGGTGGCCAGCAGGGCGGCCAGCAGGCCGGCGGGCAGTCGGGGAGCCAGGGCCAGTCGGCGGGTGGCGGCAGCCAGGGCGGCGAGCAGGCGTCGGCGGGCGGCCGCCAGCAGCAGGAGGGCAGCCGCGAGCTGCGCCAGGCGGCTGGTGAGATGGCCGACGCCGCGAAGGATCTGTCGCGGCAGGATCTGGAGGAGGCGCGGCGCCGATCGGCGCGCACGCTCGATCGCCTGCGCCAGCTCGAACGGCGTCTCGGCGGCGAAGCGGTGTCGGACGATCGCCGCCGCCGCTTCGGTGAGCTGGAGCTGGAAGCGCGGCTCCTCGCCGAAGCGCAGAAGCGGCTGGCCGACGCGGCGCGCCAGCAGGCCGGCGCCCGCGCCGGCGGATCGCCGTCGGCCTCGACGGGGCAGAGCGGATCGCAGGGCCAGCGCGCCGGCGCCAGCGGCGGCGGCGCGGGATCGCGCGACGCCGATCGCCGGCTCGCGCAGGAGCAGGAATCGCTGGCGGCGCGCGCCGAGGCGCTCGAGAAGCAGCTCTCGCTCGTGAATCGCGCCGAGGCCGGCGACGCGGCGGCGAGCGCCGCGGTGGGCGCGCGGGCGGAGCTTGCGCGCGGCAAGCCGGGCGACGACATGCGCAAGGCCGCCGACGCCATGCGGCGGGGCGCTGGGGGCGCCGAGGGCGCGACCCGCGAAGCCGCGGCCCGCGAGGCGGCGGAGCGGGCCGGCCGCGCGGCGGAGACCTTGGCCCGGACCGCGGATCGGATGGGCGGCGACGGCGGTGGACGCGACGCGGCGCGGCTCTCCGATCAGCTGGCCGGGCTGCGCCAGGCGCGTCAGCGCGCCGAGGCGGCGGAAGCGGCGCTCCGCGAGGCGGTCGAGCGTGCGATGAAGGCGGCCGAGGCCCGCAAGGCGAACGGCGGCCGGGCCGATCCGGGCGCCGACGCGAAGGCGCGCGCGGAGATCGGCCGGCTCCAGGGCGAGTTCGATCGTGCGCTGAACGAGGCGCGGCAACTGGCGCAGCGCGACGGCGCGTCCGACGGCGGACGGCAGGCGTCGAATCAGCCGGGCGGCCAGGCTGGCGCGCAGGGCGGCGGTCAGAACGGCCAGAACGGACAGAACGCGGCACAGGGCGGCCGACAGGGCGGTGCGCAGGGCGGCGATGGCGGCCGCGCCGGCGGCGACGGCTCGCGTGACGGACGCCAGGATGGCGGTTACGGCGCCTACGGCACTCCCGAAGGGCATGAGTTCAGCCGCTCGGCGCCGGGCACCGAGGCGTTCAAGCAGGACTACGCCCGCTGGGATTCGCTGTCCAAGAACGTCAAGGACGCGCTCGAGGATCTCGAGGCGTCGCTCGCCGATCGGCTCTCCGATCAGCGGGCCCGCGATCGCGTCACGGCCGGCGAGGACGATCGGGCGCCCGCGCTCTACGAGGAGGCCGTCTCGCGCTACTACCGATCCATCGCGCGGCGGCCGGCGCCGTAGCATCCATGGGTGACGTCAGGTGACCTTCGGGACCCCTCTCCCCGGGTGGCTGCTGGCCGCCGGCCTCGCCGGCGTGGCGCTGGCGCTCGTCGTGACCTGGCTCGGCACCCGTGGGTTGTCGACCGGCCGCCGCGTCCTCCTGACCGGGCTGCGCGCCGCCGCGTGGGCGCTGCTCGTGTTCGCGCTGCTGCGTCCGGTGGCGCTGGCGCCGCCGACGCATGCCACCGATGCGCTCGTGGCCATCGTCGTCGACGCCTCGCGCAGCATGCAGCTCGCCGATGTCGGCACGGGCACGCGCTTCGAGGCGGCGCGTCGCACCGCCGGCGCCATCAGCCGGACGCTCGAGTCGACGTTCGCGGTCGAGACGCTGGCGCTCGGGGACACCTTGTCGCCGTTCGGCGATCGCACGTCACCGGAAGGCCGCCGCTCCGACCTCGCGGCCGCGATTGCCGCCGTGCGCGACCGCCACGCGGGCCGCCCGCTCGCGGCCGTCGTGCTCGTGTCCGACGGCGTCGACACGTCGGGCAGCCGCGTCGCGGATGCCCGTCTGCCGCCGGTGTTCACGCTCGCGACCGGCGCCGCCGAGGCGCCGCCCGATCGCGAGGTGCTGGCGGTCGACGTCGGCGATGCGGTCTTGACCGATTCCGTCGTCGAGCTGTCGGCGACGATCGGCGCGCGCGGCTTCCGCGGCGAGCCGGTCGAGGTGCGCGTCGTCGAGAACGGCCGCGCGGTGCACGTGCGCCGCGTCAGCCCGCCGGCTGATGGGACCGCGCTGACGGAGCGCTTCCGCGTCTCGCCCAGCCTCGACGGCCCCAGCGTCTACAACGTCGAGGTTGCGTCGGCGCCGGGCGAGCTGACCACCGCCAACAACCGGCAGTCGGTGCTGGTCCGCCCGCCGGGACGGGCCCGGCAGGTGCTGCTCGTCGAAGGCGCGCCCGGCTACGAGCACAGCTTCATCAAGCGCGCGTGGCAGCTGGATCGCGGCCTCGAAGTGGACGCGCTGGTGCGCAAGGGGCGCGACGACAAGGGCCGCGAGACCTACTACGTCCAGGCGCCGCGCGGCCGCGCCGGCCCGCTGATCAGCGGCTTCCCCTCCACGCGGGAAGCGTTGTTCCGCTACGACGCCATCGCGCTCGCCAACGTCGGCGCCGACCTGCTCGGCGCGGCGGAGGTCGAGCTGGTCCGCGATTTCGTCGCCGAGCGCGGCGGCGGCCTGCTGATGCTCGGCTCGCGGACGCTGTCGCCGGCCGGCCTGTCCGCGACGCCGCTCGAGGAGCTGATGCCCGTGGCGGCGACCGACCGGCTCGGACGCTCCGCGCCATCGGCCGCGTCCGCGCTCGCCGTCGGCGGCGTCGGCCTGACGCCCGACGGGCTGCACCATCCGGTGATGCAGCTCGGGACGACACCGGCGGAGGCGCGCGACCTGTGGGCGGCGGTGCCGCCGCTCGGGTCGACGACCGCGCTCGGCTCCGGTCGCCCCGGCGCCAGTGTCCTGGCCGTGACCAGCGGGGCGGGCGGCGCGCCGCGTCCGCTCGTCGCGGTGCAGCGCTACGGCTACGGCCGGACGATGGTGTTCGCCGGCGAGGCCTCCTGGCGGTGGCGGATGCGCATGCCATCGTCGAACCACACTTTCGAGACCTTCTGGCGGCAGGCCGGCCGCTGGCTGGTGGCGTCGGCGCCGGAGCCGGTGGCGCTGGCCGTGCCCGCGGTCTCGCTCGGCGAGACCGCGATGCTCAGCGTCGACGTCCGCGACGCCGGGTTCCGGCCGCTCCCCGACGCGACCGTGCGCCTGCGCGTCACCCGCGGCGGCGCGACGCGGGAGCTGCAGGCGACGCCGGACGCCTCGCGTCCCGGCCGCTTCACCGCGCCGGTGCCGGCCGATCAGCCGGGCCTGCTGCGCGTGGACGTCGACGCGCGCCGCGACGGGGCGCGGGTAGGCGAGGCGCACGAATGGACGCTCGTCGGTGGCGTCGATCGCGAGTGGGCCGATCCGCGGCGCAACGACGGCGTCCTCGATCGGCTGGCCCGCGGAACAGGCGGCCGGCTGGTGGCCGAGAACGAGATTCCGCAGCTGCCGGCGCTGGTGGCCGCCGCCCACGCGGCCGCCGCGGCCGCCGCGCCGCCAGAAGCGCGCGAGCTCTGGCATTCGCCCTGGCTCCTGCTCGGGCTGCTCGCGACACTTGGCGGAGAGTGGATCCTGCGACGCCGGTGGGGGCTACGATAGGAACATGCGGTCCGCGTTCGCCCTCGCCGTCGCGTTCACCGTCTTTGCCGCAGCGCCAGCCGTCGCGGCGGAGCGCTACGCCATCCTCATCACGGGCGCGGCCGGCAGCGCCGACCACGCCACCCAGCACGGCACCTGGCGCGACGAACTGGCCGCGGCCCTGCGCAACTCGATGAAGATGCCGCCGGGGCACATCCACGCCCTCGGTGACGTGGCCGCCGAACGCAAAGCGCAGCGCAAGGTGTCCGACGACGTCGACGTGGCGTCGCGCGACCAGGTGCGCGCCGCCTTCGCCCGTCTCGCTCCGGTGCTCGAGAAGGACGACCTGCTGCTGGTCGTGCTCATCGGCCACGCCACGTTCGACGGCGTCGACGCCAAGTTCAACCTGGTCGGTCCGGACCTCGAGGCCGCCGACTGGAAGTCGCTGGTCGCGCCGATCCGCGGCAAGGTCGTCTTCGTCAACACCGCGGCAGCGAGCGCGCCCTTCCTGTCGCGCCTGGCGGGGGAGCGGCGCATCGTCATCACCGCCACCGACAGCGGCGTGCAGCGCTACGAGACGGTGTTCCCGCGCTTCTTCGTGCAGGCGTTCGGCGAGGCCGAGACCGATCTCGACAAGGATGCGCGGATCTCGGTGTGGGAGGCGTTCGCCCGCGCCAGCCTCGGCGTGCGGCAGTACTACCGCCAGAAGGGGCAGCTCACCGTCGAGAAGCCGGTCCTCGACGACACCGGCGACGGCATCGGCAAGGACGCCGGCGCGACCGGCGCCGACGGCACCATCGCCAGCCGCACGTTCTTCGACGACGCCGACGATCCGGCCCGCGCCGGCGGGCCTGCGCTGTCCGAGCTGGTGGCGCGACGCAACGCACTCGAATCCGAGCTCGACGAGCTGAAGAAGCGCAAGGACTTCATGCGGCTCGCGGAGTACGAGAAGCGGCGCGACGACGTGATCATCGAGATCGCCCGCGTGTCGCGGAAGATCCGCACCGAGCAGGCCGGGCGATCGTAGGGCGAGTCCTGGCCGCTTCTCGCCGCCGCGGGCGGACGCCGCTGCGCGCTCAGCGCAGCGAATAGCAGGCCGCACGCCGAAGGGCGGCCTCCGGCCGCGCGTGAGGCGCGCGGCCATAACCCAGCAACGCGGCGCGACGACGTGATCATCGAGATCGCCCGCGTGTCGCGGAAGATCCGCACCGAGCAGGCCGGGCGATCGTAGGGCGAGTCCTGGCCGCTTCTCGCCGCCGCGGGCGGACGCCGCTGCGCGCTCAGCGCAGCGAATAGCAGGCCGCACGCCGAAGGGCGGCCTCCGGCCGCGCGTGAGGCGCGCGGCCATAACCCAGCAACGCGGCGCGACGACGTGATCATCGAGATCGCCCGCGTGTCGCGGAAGATCCGCACCGAGCAGGCCGGGCGATCGTAGGGCGAGTCCTGGCCGCTTCTCGCCGCCGCGGGCGGACGCCGCTGCGCGCTCAGCGCAGCGAATAGCAGGCCGCACGCCGAGGGGCGGCTCCGGCCGCGCGTGAGGCGCGCGGCCGCAACAATCAGTCGATCAACCTGAACGCCATGATGTTCGGGCCCGCCGCGACGGCGACGTGCTGGCGACCGTCGAAGACGTAGGTCATCGGCGACGCTTTCCACTGCACATTGGTCTGGAACTGCCAGAGCGGCGCACCGGTCGCCGCGTCGACCGCCATCAGCGCGCCGCTGTCCTCGCCGAGAAACACGAGCCCGCCGGCCGTGGCGAGCGTGCCCCCCCACGACGAGCCCCGGCCGGTCTGCGGCAGCTCCCACGCGATCGCGCCGGTCTTCACGTCGATGGCGCGCAGCACCTTCTGGCCCGTCTCGCCGTCCTGCCGCGTCGATCCGCCATAGAACGACTGGCCCGCGCGCCACGTCTCCGGCGTCCGCGCGTAGACCGTGCACTTCTCGAGCGCCTGCACGTAGTACAGGCTGGTCGACGGGCTGAACGACGTCGAGAACCAGTTGGTGGCGCCCTCGACCGCCGGGCACACCGTGCGGCCGTCCGCGGTCGGTGCCTGATCGGGGTTGAGCAGCGGCCGGCCGTCGGCGCCGATGCCGCGGGCCCACGTCAGCTTCTTCACGAACGGCTTCGCGAGCAGCAGCGCGCCGCTGGTGCGGTCGAGCACGTAGAAGAAGCCGTTGCGGTTGGCGTGCAGCAGCAGCTGGCGCGGGCGGCCGTCCCAGGTCGTGTCGATCAGCACCGGCGGCTGCTGCGCGTCCCAGTCCCAGAGATCGTGCGGCGTGTACTGGAAGTGCCACTTGAGGCGCCCGGTGGCGGGATCGAGCGCCAGGATCGAGTCGGAGTAGAGGTTGTCGCCCTGCCGTTCGGCGCCGTCGTAGTCGGGGCACGGGTTGCCGGTCGGCCAGTAGAGCGTCTGCAGGTCCGGGTCCCACGTGCCGGTCAGCCACGTGGCCGCGCAGCCGCGCTCGATCGTGGTGCCGCGCCCCCACGTCTCGGAGCCCGGCTCGCCCCGCGCCGGCACGGTCCAGAAGCGCCAGACTTCCTTGCCGGAGGTGCGATCGTAAGCGGCCAGGAAGCCGCGGACGCCTTCGTCGCCGCCCGAGATCCCCGACACGACCAGGTTGCCGACCACGAGCGGCGCGGACGTGGCCCCGTAGTTCTGCCGCCAGTCGGCCATCGGCGTCTCCCACAGCGAGATCGCCGGTGAAGCGGTTGAGCGCGAGGAGGTGAGCGTGATCGGTGACCATGAAGACGCGGTCGCCGTCCACCGCCACGCCGCGGTTGATTCCCGAGGCGGCGTCGCCGGCGAGGCCCTTCGTCCGCGGCCGCTGATAGTGCCAGATGCGCCGCCCCGACCCCGCGTCCAGCGCGTAGCACTCGTTGGCGTTGGTGACGTACATCACCCCGTCGACCACGATCGGCGTCACCTGCAGGCTCGAGGCGCCGGGCAGCGGGAACACCCACGCCGGCGCGAGGCGCGCGACCGTGCCGCGATTGATCTGGTCGGCCGTGCTGTAGCGATTGCCGCCGCGATCGCCGTGGTAGGTCGGCCAGTCGGCCTGCGACGTGACGCGTCTCCACGCGTCGCCGGTCCGGCGCAGCAGGTGCAGTGCGCCGCCATCGGCGAGGAGTTGCGCGTCGGTGGCCGTGCGATTGAGGGCAACGCCGTGCACGGCGCTGCCGTCGGCCATCGTGACGCTCAGGCGCGCCGGCGCGTCGCCGCGCCTGGGTCGAAGGGTCCGCGTGAAGCTGACGAGCGCCCGCAGGTCGGCGTCCGGGACGGCCTGTCCGGGCATGCCCTTCGCTGGCAGGCCGTCGCGCACGAGGGTGGCCAGTTCATCGTCCGTCCGCAGGGCGAGTCGCGACACGATCCCGGGGCCCATCTCGCCGCCGCGCGCGTCGGCGCCGTGGCAGCGGGCGCATAACCGCTCGAACTGCACCCGCCCCGGTGCGGAGGTCTGCGCGAGCGGCGCCGTGACGGCCGCCAGGACACAGATCGACGCCAACGCCCGGATCCGCATGGTCATTGTTTGGTTTGCGGCGCGCTCTCACGCGCGCCGAGGGCCGCCCAGTGGCGTGCGGGCTGCTATTCGCGGCGCTGGGCGCGCCGCGGCGCCCGTACGTGGGCGGCGTCACCGGACGCCGTCCCACCACTCGACCTTTTCGCGTTCCGGCTGTTTGAACACGTAGACGAAGCCGAGGCCGGCCACGAAGCCGGCGACGTGCGCCCAGAAGGCGACGCCGCCGATGTCGGCCCGCTCGCCCAGGCTGCCGACGCCCGAGAGCAGCTGCATCAGGAACCAGAGGCCGAGCAGGACGATGGCGGGCACCTCGAGCAGTTGTATGAAGAAGACGATGGGGACGATCGTCAGCACCCGGGAGTGCGGGAACAGCACGATGTAGGCGCCGAGGACGCCCGAGATGGCGCCGCTGGCGCCGATCATCGGCACCGACGACCCGGGGTTGACGTAGGTCTGGGCAAGGGCGGCGAAGGCGCCGCACAGCAGGTAGAAGACCAGATAGCGGCCGTGTCCGAGGCGATCCTCGACGTTGTCGCCGAAGATCCACAGGTAGAGCAGGTTCCCGCCGACGTGGGCCCAGCCGCCGTGCAGGAACATCGAGGTGACGACCCGGTCCCAGGCGAAGTCCGCCGGCACCAGGCCCCATTCCCGGACGAAGAGCTCCAGGGCGTGCCGGCCGAGGGTCTGCTCGTGCAGGAAGACCATCACGTTCAGCACGATCAGGGCGACCGTGACGACCGGCCAGGTGCGGGTGGGAATGACGTCCCGCAAGGGAATCATCGCGCCGAGTATACTTGGCTAGCCGGAAGGCCCGCGGCGGGGACGACGTCGCCGCACCCGATTCCCTGCATGCTGTGTCAGAACTGCGGTACCGAGATTGCCGACAAGGCGATCGTCTGCTTCCGCTGCGGTCAGGCGACCGTGGCGCCCCTGCGCAAGCCAGCCCCGCCGCCATCGAGATGGCGCCGTGTGGCCGCGCTCCTCGCGCTCGTCCTCCTCGCGCTGGCGGCGCTCTTCCTCGGCCGTGCCGGGATGATCGACGTCCCAGTCGAGGTCCGCTACGGCGTGATCGTCGTCGCCGTCGCGCTGCTCGGCTGGCGCCTCGTGGCGCGGCGCCGGTGATGCCATGGCAGTGACCCCTCGCCTCGACGTGGTCGACGGCTCCGGCCGGCGCTCGGTCGACGTCTCGCCGGTGCCCTTCGCCATCGGCCGCCGCGACACCAACCATCTGCAGCTCGGCGGCAGCGAAGTGTCGCGCGATCACGCCGAGATCGTGATGGAAGGCTCGCGCTATCTGCTGCGCGACAAGCACTCGCGCTTCGGCACCTTCGTCAACGGCGACGCGGTGACCACCGAGAAGCTCCTCAAGCCCGGCGACGTGATCCGGCTCGGACGCACGGGCGGCGCCGAGCTCGTGTTCCAGGTCGGCTCGTCGTATCCGGCGGGGCCGCCGTCGGCGCCGCTCAACCTCTCGATGGTCTCGGGACCCGCGGCCGGCGCGATCGGCGACCTGCGCCACGTCGCCCGCCTCCTCGAAGGCCTGCGGGCGCTCGGCACCGGCCGCGTGCTCGACGACGTGCTCGCGCTGGTGCTCGACTCGGCCATCGACGTCAGCGGCGCCGAGCGGGGCTTCATCATGCTCGCCGGCGACGACGGCGCCCTCGAGTTCAAGATGGGCCGCGGCCGCGGCCAGCAGCAGCTGGAGGGCAGCACCTTCCAGACCAGCCGCAAGATTCCGGAAGAGGTCTTCGAGACCGGCAACGCGCGGCTGATCGCCGACCTCCTCGACGGCGAGCTGGCCAACGTCCACATGGGCACGGTGGCGCTCGGCATCCGCCACGTCCTGTGCGTGCCGCTGGACGTCGTGCGCTACGTCGAAGACGCTACGGCCATCGGGCCGATCGCGTCGCGCCGCATCGGCGTCTTGTATCTCGACTCGCGGGAGCGTGGCGCGCTGCTCGCGGCATCGACCCGCGGCGCCTTGGAGACGCTCGCCGCCGAGGCCTCGCTGGCCATCGAGAACGCGCGCCTCTATCGATCCGCGCTGGAGAAGGCCAAGCTCGAACAGGACATCCGGATCGCCGCCGAGATCCAGCAGGCGCTGCTGCCCAAGCCGCGCCATGGCGGGGCCTTCTTCGAGACGGCGGCGACCACCATCCCGTGCCGCTCGATCGGCGGCGACTTCTACGACGTCATGGACCTGACCGGCGACGTGCTCGGCTTCGCGCTGGGCGACGTGGCGGGGAAGGGCCCGCCGGCGGCGCTCCTGAGCGCGCTCCTCCAGGGCATCATCGCCGCGCAGACGGCCTCGTCAGACGGGCCGTCGGCGACGCTGGCCCGCGTCAACAAGGCCATGATCCGGCGCGCCGTGGCGGCGCGCTACGCGACGATGTTCTACGCCGAGCTGCACGCCGACGGCCGGCTGGTCTACGGCAACGCGGGCCACAACCCGCCGATCGTGATCGGCCCTGGCGGCCTGCGCCGGCTCGAGGCCGGCGGTCCGCCGGTCGGCCTGTTCGAAGACATCCCTTACGATTCGGGCGAGGTCCAGCTCCTGCCGGGCGATCGCGTCATCGTCTTCAGCGACGGCGTGTCCGAGGCCTGCAACATCTCGGACGAGGAGTTCAGCGACGCCCGCATCATCGCGGTCGCCTCCGCGCTCGACGACCCGTCACCGGATGCGCTGGTCGAGGCGCTGATCGCCGAAGTGCGGTCCTTCACCGGAGCGGCGCCGCAGGGCGACGACATCACCGCCCTCGTCGTCGCCTACCATCAGCCTCCGGCCGGCGCATGATCCCGTGGCGCGCCGCGCGCGGGCCGGTGGCCGTCGCGCTGCTGGCGGCGATCCTGATCTGGAACCTCGTCTTCGATCTGTGGCTCGGCCAGGCCGAGCGCCAGTATCTGTGGAAGAAGGCGGCGCACGCGCTGGGCGAGGCGCGCGACGTCACGCTCGACGGGTCGATGGCGGTCGCGGTGCGCGAGGGGGCGTGGGTGGCGACCGCGTGGACCGCGGTCGTCGTCGCCAGCATCCTGCTGGCGGCCTGGCTGGGCTACCGCGCCGGCCGGCAGCGATAGCGCGCCGCCCTGTACGGCCGGGGGCGGCCGGACGTTCTTCAGGAAGGACCTTCTTCCTGGAGCTGCCATGTTCGAGATGTCTTCCGGGCCCTCAGCGCCCCCGGCCCGGCCCGACAGCCGGATGCTCGTCATCCCCGCTGCGCTCGGCCTCGCCGTCGCCGTGGCGGTGACGCTCATCGGCCCCCTCGACACGGCCATCGACCGGGCGCCGTACGGCCTCCTGGGTGGCGCGTCGTACGCCTTCGGCGGCTTGGTGGCCTGGACGATCAGACGCTGGCGCGCCCGGTGAGATTCCTGCACCCCTCGTCGGGAGTCACTCCCGACGACGTTCCCGCGGTCAGCCGCGGTTGCCGATCGGGACGTAGTTGCGCTGGCGGGAGCCGACGTAGACCTGGCGCGGCCGGGCGATCTTCTGATCGGCGTCGCGCGCCATCTCGTCCCACTGCGCCACCCAGCCGGCGGTGCGCGGGATCGCGAACAGCACCGTGAACATCTCCGGCGCGAAGCCCATCGCCTGGTAGATCAGGCCGGAATAGAAGTCGACGTTGGGATAGAGCTTGCGGGCGACGAAGTACTCGTCCTCGAGGGCAATCCGCTCGAGCTCGAGGGCGATGTCGAGGAGCGGGTTGCGGCCCATCACCTCGAACACTTCGTAGGCGGTCTTCTTGACGATGCGCGCGCGCGGGTCGTACGACTTGTAGACGCGGTGGCCGAACCCCATGAGCCGGCCTTCGCCGTTCTTGACCTTCTTGATGAAGGCCGGGACGTTGGCGACCGAGCCGATCTGCTCGAGCATCTTCACCACGGCTTCGTTGGCGCCGCCGTGCAGCGGACCGTAGAGCGCCGCCGCGGCGCCGGCCATCGACGAGTACGGATCGGCCTGCGAGCTGCCGATGGCGCGCATCGCGTTGGTGCCGCAGTTCTGCTCGTGGTCGGCGTGCAGGATGAACAGCACCTCGAGGGCGCGCTCGAGCACCGGGTTCACCCGGTACTTCGCCTCGGTCATCTTGAACAGCATGTTCAGGAAGTTGCCGGCGAAGGAGAGCTCGTTGTCCGGATAGACGTAGAAGCGGCCGGTCGAGTGGCGGTACGCGTAGGCGGCGACCGTCGGCGTCTTCGCGATCAGCCGCTCGCATTGCAGGAGGCGCGCCGCCGGATCGGTGACGCGCTTGGCGTCGGTGTAGAACGTCGACAGCGCCCCCACGGTGCTCAGGAACACGCCCATCGGATGCGCGTCGTAGCGGAAGCCGCGCATCAGGTGCTTGATGTTCTCGTGGAGCATCGTGTGCGTCGTGATGTTCTCCTGCCAGCCGTTCAGCTGGGCCGTGGTCGGCAACTCGCCGAACAGCAGGAGGTAGGCGACTTCGAGGTAGGTGCTCTTCTCGGCCAGCTGCTCGATCGGATAACCGCGATACTCGAGGACGCCGACGTCACCGTCGATGTAGGTGATCGCGCTCCGGCACGACGCGGTGTTGGTGAAGGCCGGGTCGTACGTCATCAGGCCGAAGTCGTCGTCGCCCACCTTGATCTGGCGCAGGTCCATGGCCCGGATGGTGCCGTCCTTGACGGGCACTTCGTAGCGCTTGCCGGTGCGGTTGTCGATGATGGAAAGCGTATCGGGCATGGGGGTGTGACGCGCGGCGGTCGGGACTAGCGGGGGCGCCCTTTCGACGAGGCCGGCCGTTCAGCGCGGGACCGGGCGCCGGCTCGGCTTCCGGGGTCGGCGTCCTCGATGGTGGTCTCGTCGGCCATCGACTCGCCCGCGACCCGGTAGTCCCCGTCGACCCAGTGAGAGAGGTCCAGCATCTTGCAGCGCTTGCTGCAGAAAGGCCGGTACGCCGCCTCGACTGGATGTCGACGACAGTATACACAGAGTGGCGGCGCCGCCGTCGGATCGGGCACGACGAAAATGTTACCGCAGCGCCACAGAATGCGCGCGTGTCAGGGCCGTGCCGCGCGCCTACGCCGGTGGACCGGCGACCGGCGGATGATGCCGCACGTCGCGCGCCGAGACCATGAAGATCACGTCCTCGGCGACGTTGGTGGCATGGTCGCCGATGCGCTCGAGGTGGCGCGAGATCAGGATCAGATCGAGCGCCGGCTCGATCTTGGTCTGATCCTGCAGCATGTACGTGAGCAGCTCGCGGAAGACCTGGGTCTTCAGCGTGTCGAGCAGGTCGTCCTGGTTGAGCACGCCCTGCGCCAGCTCGACGTCGCGGCGGACGAAGGCGTCGAGCGACTCGCGCAGCATCTTCTGCGCGATCTCGGCCATGCGCGGGATGTCGATCAGCTTCTTGACCGGCGGATGCTGCAGGTAGCGGCGCACCGCTTCCGCGATGTTCACCGCGAGGTCGCCCACGCGCTCGAGGTCGGTGTTGATCTTGACCGCCGAGACGATGGCGCGCAGGTCGGCGGCCATCGGCTGATGCAGCGCCAGCAGCTTGAAGCAGCGGTCGTCGATCTCGATGTGCAGCTGGTTGAGCGGTTCGTCGCCGGCCTGGACGCGTTCGACCAGCGACAGGTCGCGCTCGACGAGCGCTTCCATGATGGCGCGGACGCGCTCCTCGGCCAGGCCGCCCATGACGAGCAGGCGCTCCTTGAGGGTGGCCAGCTGCTCCTGGAAGTGCGGGACGACGCGGTCGGAATCTCGCATGGTGATGCTCGTCGGGGCGCTAGCCGAAGCGTCCCGTGACGTAGTCCTCCGTGAGCTTTTCGTTGGGCGCGGTGAAGATGCGCTCGGTCTTGTCGAACTCCACGAGCTTCCCCAGCCAGAAGAACGCGGTGTCGTCCGAGACACGCGCGGCCTGCTGCATGTTGTGGGTGACGATGACGATCGTGTAGTTCTTCTTCAGCTGGTAGATCAGTTCCTCGATGCGCTGCGTCGCGATCGGATCGAGCGCCGAGGCGGGCTCGTCCATCAGCAGCACTTCCGGCTTGATGGCCAGGGCGCGGGCGATGCACAGGCGCTGCTGCTGGCCGCCCGAGATGGCGAGGGCGGATTCGTGCAGCCGATCCTTGACCTCGTCCCAGAGTGCCGCCTGGCGCAGGCTCTCTTCGACCCGCTCCTGCAGCCGCGCCTTGTTCTCGACCAGGCCGTTCAGGCGGACGCCGTAGGCGACGTTCTCGAAGATCGACTTGGGGAACGGGTTCGACTTCTGGAAGACCATGCCGACGCGGCGGCGCAGGCCGACGACGTCGGTGCCCGGCGCGTAGACGTCGTCGCCGTCGATCTTCACCGAGCCCTCGACGCGGGCGCCGACGATGATGTCGTTCATCCGGTTCAGCGTTCGCAGGAAGGTGCTCTTCCCGCACCCCGACGGACCGATGAACGCGGTGACGAGGTTGGCGCGCATGCCGATGGTGATGCCGGCCAGCGCCTGCTTGGCCCCGTAGTAGAAGTTCAGCCCCTGGACGTCGATCTTCAGCGGCGCGCTCGAGTCGTCGGGCGTGCCTCCTGGGCGCGCGAGCGCCGAGAGGGAAGGAAGACGGGGCGCCGACGACATCATCGAAAAGTCTAGCGCGCCCGGGCGCTTTTGCGAAACCGGCGCGGCGACGTGGTCTGGACGTCGACGCGGACCGGGCATTCGAGCTCGGTTTCGAGCGGCGGCAGGTAGCGCTCCGCCGCCCACTGTTCGAGCTCGGCGTCGCCGGTCACGTCGACCCGCACCACGAGGCCGTCGCCGTCGTCCGAGACCTTCAGGTCGGCCACGACCTGGGAGTGGCTGCGATCGAGGCCCTCGGCGACGCGCACGAAGGCCGACAGCAGGCGGACGATGCGGCGCTCCGGCCCCTTCAGATCCGTGTAACCTTCGTGCGACTTCTTCGGCGTCCCCTGCCGGTGGTAGCGCGCGATGAGGGCGATGATCTCGACCTCCTCCGGGTCGAAGCCGCGCAGGTCGCCGTGCCGGATCAGGTAGTGCGAGTGCTTGTGATGGCTGCGGTAGCTGATGTGGACGCCGACGTCGTGCAGGAGCGCCCCGAATTTCAGCCACTCGCGTTCCCGCGCCCCGAGGCCGTGCCGCCCGGTCGTCTGATCGAACAGCTGCGTGGCCATTCGCGCCACCTGACGCGCATGCTCGGACCAGTAGTGGCAGCGTTCCCCGAGTTCCTCGACGCTGCGGCGGCGGATGTCCGGATAGCGCTCGACGGCGGCGATGTGGCGCTCGTTGCGCCGGACGTAGTCGAGGATCAGTCCTTCGCGCAGGGCCATCTCGCAGAGCGAGATCTCGTCGGCGCCGAGGCGGCGGAGGATGGTGTCGAGCAGCACGGAGCCGGCTACCGCCAGGTCGGCGCGCCGCGGATCCAGCCCCGCCATCTGCAGGCGCGCCGCCTGATCGGAGGCGACGAGCGCCTTGCGAATCTTGTGGATGGACTTGGCCGACACGGGCCGGTGGTGCAGGTCGGCGACGACGTGGCCGCTGTCAGCGGCGAGCGCGACGCACCCGAGGCTGAGGATCGTTCCCGACGTGCCGATGACGCGCTGATAGCCGCGTCCGACGATCTGGTCGACGTGCGGGCCGATCGCCTTTTCGATGTGTTCCACCAGCCGCCGCTCGTCGCGCCGGGCGATCGGGTCGCCGCGGACGAACCGCTCGGTCAGCCGGATCACGCCGACCTTGAAGCTCTTGGCGAGCGCCGGCTCGCGCGCGGCGCCGAGGGTGATCTCGACGCTGCCGCCGCCGATGTCGATGACCACGCCGTGGCGCTTCGCGAGATCGATGCCGTAGGTCGCGGCGATGTGAATCAGCCGGGCTTCCTCGGCGCCCGAGATCACCCGCACGACGATGCCGGTGCGATCGCGGACCGTGGCGAGGAAGTCGCCGCCGTTCTCGGCCTCGCGGGTGGCGCTGGTCGCCGCCGCGATGATCTCGTCGACCTTGTGCGAGTCGGCCAGCCGCCGGAACTTGGAGAGCGCCTCGAGGCCGCCGGCCATTGCCGCCGGCGTCAGCGCCCGCCCGTCGAGGCCCCCGGCGCCGAGCCGGACCATCTCCTTCTCCCGGTCGATGATTTCGAAGGACTGATCGGGGCGGACCTGGGCCACGATCATGTGCACGGAGTTGGTGCCGATGTCGATCGCGGCCAGGCGCATGGAGGCCATAGTACCGATGAGCGCCGGGAATCCCGACATGCTGACGACCTCGATTGCCAGCCCCCGCCGGCGCGCGACGCCCCCGGCGACCGCCGGCGCCGACGACCGGACGCCGCTGGCGCAGAGCCTCGGCCGCCGCGTCGAGGCGCTGGCCGGGCACCTCCAGGCGGCGCTCGACGGCGACGAACGCGCGATCCACCAGGCGCGCGTCGCCACCCGCCGGCTGCGCGAGATCGTGCCCATCGTCACCGACACCCAGTCCGGGCGCGGCGAACGGCTGCGGCGCCGGCTGAAGCGCCTGACCGCCGCGCTCGGCCCGGTGCGTGAGCTGGACGTCGCCCTGACGCTGGTGAACGGCCGCGCCAAGGAAACGGCGTCACCGGCGGTCGTGGCGCTGCGGGCCCATCTGACGGAGCGGCGGCGCGCGGCCTTCGAGCACCTGCGCGAGGCCTGCGATCCGGGGCGGGCGCGGCGTCTGCTGTCCCGCCTCGCCGATCTGGTGCGCGATCGCGATCTGGCGTCCTCGGCGCGGCCACGGCGGCCTGCCGAGCCGCGAGCGCCGGCGCCTGGCCCGGGGCGTCATCGATCGCGCCCGCGATCTCGGGATCGCGGTGGCCGATGCCGGCGCCATCCTCATCATCGATCGCGTGCACGCGGTCCGCATCGCCGCCAAGCGGCTGCGTTACGCGCTCGAGTTGACCGGCGAGCTGCGGCTGGTGCGGACGGCGTCGCTCGTGTCCAGCCTGCGGGCGATGCAGGACGTGCTGGGAGAATTGCACGACCTCGACGTGCTGCGCACCGAAGCGGGGCGGGTGCGCAGCGACGTGCCGCCGGACTCCATCGTGGCCAGGGATCTCGAACGAGCTGACGGACGACGTCGATGCCGACATCCGCCTGCTGCACGCGCGGTACCTCCGCGGAGCGCGTGCGCTGGCGGCCCTCACCGATCGTGTGCGTGACCGGATTGCCCCATGCCTGGACCCTTCCATCTCTACCTAGTGCGCCACGCCGTCGCCGAGGAGCGCGGTCCCGCCTGGCCCGACGACTCGCAGCGGCCGCTGAGCGCGGAGGGCGCCAAGCGGTGGCGCCGCGAGGCCACCGGCCTCGTCGCCATCGACGCGCGGCCGGACCTGATCCTGACGAGCCCGTTCACGCGGGCGCGGCAGACCGCCGATCTGCTGGCGGCGGCGTTCGCGAAGAAGCCGAAGGTGGTGGAGCTGCCGGCCCTGCAGCCGGGCGTCAAGCCGCGCGACGTGCTGCGCGCGCTGCAGCCGGAAGGGCGCATCGCCAGCCTGGCGCTGGTCGGCCACGAGCCGGACCTCGGCGAACTGGCGGCACTGCTCGTGGGGTTCAGGACGGCGCCCGAGTTCAAGAAGGGCGGCGTCGCCCGCATCGACGTCGCCATCCTGCCGCCGCCAGCCGGATCCGGCCGGCTCTACTCGTGGCTGACGCCGAAGATCCTGCGCGCGCTCGCGTAGCCCGCGGGTCGTCCCCTCAGACCGAGCCGGCGGCCGCGGCGGTCGCCGTCGGCCCGTGACCGACCCTGGTGCCGGCCGGCACGACGCCGCCCTTCGGCACCACGATGATGCCTTCGCGGATCACGTAGCCCGGCCCCTCGCCCTCGACGATACCGGCGCTGTTGACCAGGATCGCGCCGTCGCCGATGCGCGCGTTCTTGTCGACGATGACGTTCTCGAGCACGGCGTCGTGGCCGATGCCGAGCGGCGGCAGCCCGTCGTGCGTCTGGCGATCGTCGTACTCGTCGGCGCCGAGGAGCACGGCGCGCTTCACCTTCGCGCCCGACGCGACCTGCATGCGCAGGCCGACGATCGAGTCCTCGACCTCGGCGTGGCACACCGAGGCGCCGTCGGAGACGACGGTGCGGCACAGCGAGCCGCCATCGACCCAGGACGGCGGCAGGAAGCGCGGCCGCGAGAAGACCGGCCGCGTCGGGTGGTAGAAGCTGAACTCGGCGCCCGGCTGGGTCAGGGAGATGTTGGCGTCGAAGAACGAGCGCAGGGTGCCGACGTCGGCCCAGTAGCCGTTGAACGCGTAGGCGCGCACCTTCCGGCGGCCGAGCGCCTTCGGGATGATCTCGTGGCCGAAGTCGACGACGTTGGCCTCGGCGAGCGCTTCCACCAGCGCCTTGCGGGTGAAGACGTAGATCCCCATCGACGCCACGAACGGCTTGTTGGCGGGCGTCGTGAAGTCGGTGCTCGCCCCGGCCGGCAGGCTGCCGCCCATCTCCTCGAGACGCGCCGCCGAGGGCTTCTCCTCGAAGCCCTCGATCTGGCCCTTGCGATCGAAGCGGAAGATGCCCATGCCGCGGGCGTCGTCGGCGTTCGTCGGCTGGGCGGCGATCGTGATGTCGGCGCCCGACGCGACGTGCGCCTGGACCATCTCGTCGAAGTCCATCCGATACAGATGGTCGCCGGCGAGGATCAGGTAGTGGTCGGCGTGCAGGTTGATGAAGTGCGGCATGGCGCGCCGGACCGCATCGGCCGTGCCCTGGAACCAGTTGGTGGTCTCGGGCGTCTGCTCGGCGGCGATGATGTCGACGAAGGCCTGGGAGAAGTGGTCGAGGCGGTAGGTCTGGCCGACGTGTCGATTGAGCGACGCGGAATTGAACTGCGTCAGCACGAAGATGCGCCGGATGCCGGCGTGCAGGCAGTTGCTGATGGGGATGTCGATCAGCCGGTATTTGCCGCCGATCGGCACGGCCGGCTTGGAGCGGCGGTAGGTGAGGGGGTAGAGGCGCTTGCCTTGCCCGCCGCCCAGGATGATCGCCAGAACGTCCGTCATGCCAGCCTGCCTCCCGTGGCGCCGCCGTCACAACGCGGTCAGTGCCCTACGGCGATTTCTTCCACATCCGTCCACTGGCGTCAACCTGCGCACTACGGCAATGACCCGGTGAAGTGGTTTAACCGCCCCGTCGTCCGGCCGCCATGCGTGCGTCGCGCCGGCAGGATGCAATGGTCGCATGAACGTGGGACTGTTCACCGACAACGACTTCTCGAAGACGAACGGCGTGACCACCACGCTGCGGGCGGTGCTGCGGCACCTGCCCGGTGACGTCGCGGCGCGGATCTACACCGCGGATGATGTCGGCGCGGACGAGCCGGACTACCTGTCCCTGCGCGCGGCCGGCATGGGCATTCCGTTTTATCGCGAGATGCGCGATGCACTGGCCGCGTTTCGGCGCCTTCCTGGCCAGGGCCCGCGCCGATCGCCTCGACGTCATCCACTACACGACGCCGGGGCCTGTCGGGCTGGCGGCGCGGTACGTGTCGGGGAAGCTCGGTCTGCCGATGGTCGGCAGCTTCCACACGCTCCTCTCCGAGTACACCGAGGTGCTCAGCGGATCGCGCCGGCTCGGCCAGGCGATGCGCATCTACCAGCGCTGGGCCTACGGCCGCTGCGGCACGGTGCTGGCGCCGTCACAGGCGACGGCACGCCTGCTCGTCGACGCCGGCTTCCGCGCCGATCGGCTGCGGGTCTGGGCGCGCGGGGTCGACACGCGCACCTTCACGCCCGCGGCGCGCTCCGAAGCGCAGCGAGCCGCGCTGGGGCGCCCGGCCGCAGGTGCCAATCGTGGCCTACGCCGGCCGGCTGTCGCGCGAGAAGGGCCTCGACGTGCTGCCCGAGATCAGCCAGTCGCTGCGCGCGCACGGACAGCCGCACCGGCTGCTGTTCATCGGCGACGGGCCGATGCGGGCCGAGCTGCAGGCAGCGTGCCCCGGCGCGATCTTCACCGGCCGGGTGGCGCACGAGCACGTGCCGGCATTGCTCGCGTCGGCAGACCTGTTCTGGTTCCCGAGCCGCACGGACACGTTCGGCAACGTCGTGCTCGAGGCGCAGGCGTGCGGCCTGCCGGTGATCGTCACCGACGAGGGCGGACCGCGGGAAGCGGTGCGGCACGGCGAGACCGGCCTGATCTGCGGCTCGCAGGGGCCCTTCACGCTGGCGGTGGCGCTGTCCTGGATGCTGCGCGAGCCGGCGACGGCGGGCGCAGATGGGAGTCGCCGCGCGGCGTCACGCCGAGGCGCGGAGCTGGCCTCGAGCGCTCGAGCCGCTGTTCGAGGCCTGGCGCGAGGCGCACGGTGGCGGTGTCGCCGTGCCGCCGTCCGCCGACATGCGCGTGGTGTCGGCGCCGGCGCCGATGGCATCCGCAGCCGCTGCGCCGGCGAGATCGGGCGCTGGGCCGTCACTGCGCGTCGCGCTCGCCCGATCGGTACCGCCTGAGCTGCCGCACATTCCCATCGACGTGCGCATCCTGCGAGCACTCGTCGAGGCTCGACAGAGTAAGGCGTAAATCGTTATTTCACTGTTGGTTGTGAGCGTTAACATAGAATTTACACTGCGTCCAGCCTGGCTCTGCGATGATGCCCTTCCGGGGTCTTCCCGGATTCCCTCAGAGGGACGCACATGTTCAATCATCGACTCGAGCATCAAGGCCGGACGCGGGGATTCCTGATCGAAACGCGCGCCGCAGGCGGTTGGGATGTGCTCGAAGAACAGGATCGTCGCGTGGTGCGTGAAGTGCACTACGACGACTGGCATCGCGTCGAGCGCCAGCTCAGCATGTTCGCGATGCGCGTCGAAATCCTCAAGAACGAAGGCTGGGTGCCTGTCAGCGCCGACACGAGCACCGCGCGGCGCGTGCGGCACGCCGGCAGCGCGCGCTAGTTCCCGCTCCTACTCGACGAAGCGATACCCGAGACCGACCGCGGTCTCGATCTGACGACCGGCCGATCCGAGCTTGGCGCGCAGGCGTCCGACGTGGACGTCGACCGATCGCGTCTCGATGAGCCGATCGTAGCCCCACACCCGTTCGAGCAGCCGCTCGCGCGACAGCACGCGGTTGCGGTTCTCGACCAGGCACTTCAGCAGCTCGAACTCGCGCCGCGTCAGGCGAATGCTGGCCCCGTCCACGGACACCGAGACCGCGTCGAAGTCGGCGACGATCTGGCGGCCGCGATAGACCGCTTCGACGTCGGCGGCCGGGCCCTGGCTGCGCCGCAGCAGCGCGCGCACGCGGGCCGACAGCTCGCGCAGGCTGAACGGCTTGGTCACGTAGTCGTCGGCGCCCATGTCGAGGCCGGCGATGCGATCGACCTCGTTGGTGCGCGCCGTCACCATGATGATCGGCAGGTGGCGCGTGGCCGGGCGGCCGCGCAGGATGCGGCACACCTCGAAGCCGGAGAGCACCGGCAGGTTCAGGTCGAGCACCACGACGTCGGGCGGACGCTCGGCGATCGCCGCGAGCGCGGCGTCGCCGGTCCCGACCAGCTCGACCGATGTCTGGCCATCGCGCTCCAGCGCGTGGGCGATCAACCCGCCGATGTCGGGCTCGTCCTCGACGACGAGGATGCGTGTCGCGCGCGCGAGTCCGGCGGCGGCGACGGCGGGGGAGGGACGTGGAGCACTCTCGCGGAGACTGGTATCGGGCACGCCTGGCCTGGCCTTTCCTGCCGCCGATCGCACGCGACGCGCGCGTGTCAGCGGCATGGCAACGGTATCGGCCGTGCATTTCCGTCCGGTGACGGACAGGTTAAGTGTGGGTTACGCGCCCGATTGAATGGGACCGCTGGTGCTGAGCGGTCCGCGCGAGGATCGTCGGCGACGCAATCTGGCCCCGCACCGCGGCCAGCAGGTCGGCCAGCTGATACGGCTTGGCCAGCCAGGCGTTGGCGCCGAGCTCGCCGGCGGCTTCGAGGGCGTCGGGGGCATCGAGTCCGGTGAACAGGATCACCGGCAGCTCGCCGGCGCTGTGCGTGCCGCGAATGCGGCGCAGCGCCTCGAGGCCGTCGAGACCGGGCATGACGACGTCGAGCAGGACGAGCGCGAAGCGCTGCCGGGCGATGGCGTCGAGCGCCAGCTCGCCGTCCGCGACGGCGACGATGTCGTAGCCCTGCCGGCGCAGATAGTAGGAGAGGACCTCGCGGTTGCTCGCGTCGTCGTCCGCGATCAGGATGGACGCTTTCGCCGGCAGGTCCGCGAGCGGGTTCATGCGTTGGGGCCTTCGACGATGGGCGCGGGGTGATCGGTGGCGGCGGCCGGCGGCTCGGCGGCGGGCGGTTCGGCCGGGGACGCGGACAGGTCGGCGGTGCGCCAGGTGAGGCGCGGCGCGACCTGTTCGAAGAAGACCTTGAGGACGTACGGATCGAAGACGCGCCCGGCGTCCGCGTTCATCATCTGCGCCGCGGTGTCGGCCGGCAGGCCCTGACGATACGGCCGGTCGCTGCGCAGCGCGTCGTAGACGTCGGCGACGTGGGTGATTTCGCTGCCGATGTGCGTCTTCCAGCCAGCCGGCACGGCCGGATAGCCGCCGCCGTCGAATTGCAGGTGGTGCTCGAAGGCGACGATCGCCGCCAGTTCGGGCAGCCGGCCAGTCCCCATCAGCATGCGCGCGCCGTCTTCGGGGTGGCGCTTCATCAGCACGACCTGCGCCTCGGTCAGCCTGGTGGGCGAGCTCAGGACGTCGGACGGGACCTTGAGCTTGCCGACGTCGTGCAGCAGCGCCGAGGTCCCGGAATCGTGGACGAACGCGGCGTTGAAGCCAAGGGCCGAGGCCAGCGCCATCGACAGCACCGCGACGTTGGTGATGTGCGTGACGGTGTAGGCGTCGTGCGACAGCAGCTTGACCAGCGGAATCATCGCGTCGCGGTTCTGCGACACGGTGTGGCTCAGCGCGAGGACCAGCCCTTCGAGCACGTCCAGCTCGATCGGTCCAGTCTCGACCGACAGCCAAACGCGCTCGAGCGGGGCCCCGCCGCCGGACAGGAAGCCGCCGCCCCGGCCGCCGGCGCCGGGGCCGGTCCCGCCCCCTCCCTTTCGCACGAGGCGCGAGAAGAGCAGGTGCGGGGTCGGTGTCAGCGTGGCCGCGCCGCCGCTCTCGATCGTGGCGATCGTCCCGATGAAAGCGGAGAGCTCGGCCCGCGTCACCCCGCGCGACACGGTGAGACGATCGAAGCCGCGCTGGTTGAGCGCCCTGAAGATGCCGCGCGCCACCGGCGCGTGACTTTCGACGAGCCCGTCGTCGGTGATCAGGCGGTCGGCGTCCGACAGCGCCCAGAACTCCGGCCGGTTGGCGGTCAGGGCGGCGATGTGCCCTTCGAGGCGATCGACGATCTCGACGTTGCGCGGATGATCGGACGCGTAGAGGCGGCGGCTCGACACGGCGCCCTGCAGCTCACGGAGGAACGTCTCGGCGCGGAGCGGTGAGCTCATGAGGCCTCCTTGCGTCCGCCGAGCATGGTGCTCCACAGGCCGGCGGCGGAGCGCTGCCACGCCCGCGCGGCGGCCTGACCCTGCAGATCGGGCTTGGCGGACAGGACGGACACCATCACCTGCGACACCCGGCGCGGGCCGCTGTTGAAGATGTTCCGCCGGTTGCGCAGCGCGGTCGCGATCACGTCCGAGGCGCCGCCCGACCAGGCGTCGCAGAGCAGGTCCACCGCGGCGATCTGCATCTGCTCGAGCTCGCGATCGTCGACCCGCGAGAGGTACCTGGTCAGCGCCGCCAGCCCGCTCGGTGTCTGGTTGGCGCACAGGTCGGTGAGCGCGGTGAGGGCGACGTCGGCGTCGTGATCGACCATCGCGTGGATCATCACGCGCTCGCGCTTGGCCGGTGAGAGCGGCGCCTCGCGCAGCATGTCGAGCGACAGGCGGCGGATGCCGGCGTTGGGATCGCGGATGAACAGGCGGCACAGCTCGGGCGCCCGGATGGGGTCGAGGACCCGCAGCACGTTCAGCACGATCATCACCGGATGGTCGTCCTTGCGCAGGCGCGTCAGGGCGCTGCGCACGATGTCCAGTTCCTGGCGCGCGACCAGCTCACCGAGGCGGTCGCGGAAGGCGCCGTCGGGCAGGTCGGTCATGCGGGTGACGGCAAGCACGGTGCCGGACAGGCCGGAGGCGAGGAACAGCGCGGTCAGGGTGTCGGTCGGCCGCCCGACGTGCTCGCCGATCGCGTCGATCAGCTGCTCGAGGGCGATCGGCTGGCGGCACAGCGCCAGGCACTCCTGGACCACGATGCGGGTGGGCGAGTCGGGCGACGTCTCGCCGACGAGCGAGGCCACGGCGGCGAGCTCGGCGAGCAGCGACAGCGTGCCGTCTCCGGCGAGCGTCCGGGTCACGGCGTCGCGGGCGAACGACAGGCAGCTCACCGTGGCGTCGTCGCGCGGATCCGAGCGGACCAGCGCGACGGCGATCCGCGCCGCGTGCTCCGTCGTCGCTTTCGCGTCCTGGCCTTCGGCGAGGAGACGCCGCGCTTCGCTGTCCTCGCTCGCGTCGAAGGAGATCGAGAACTCGTTGAGGCTCGACTGGTAGAGCTCGCCGATGGAGGAGTAGTGCTCGGCGGTCTCGCTGAAGGCCTGCTCGAGGACGGTGCGGACGTGATCGCTGCCGGCGTGCACGAGGTCGGTCGGCAGGCCGAAGCGACCGAGCTGCGCTTCCACCGCCTCGCTGACCGAGGCGTCGCGCGCCGCGACGGAGCAGAGGCGCACCAGGAACGTCAGGAAGGCGCTGGCGTGCGTGCCGCGCTTCATGTCGACGCGCGGGACGAGATCGAGCAGCCGCTGCGTCGGCAGGTCGTCGAGCACCGAGGTCAGCAGATCGCACTTGCGCGGGTCGTCGTTGGGGACGAGGCGCAACAGCTGGTGGCGGACCTCGTCGGGCAGGCGATCGACGAGGTCGGCGAGCCGCTGCTTCACCGCAGCCCGTTCGGCGGGCGACAGGCGTCCCAGGCGGGTGCCGGCGACGAGCAGACGCTCGGTCACGGCGCTGACGCCGGTGCCTTCCGACAGCGCCAGCTCGCTCTGGATGGCGGCGGCGACGGCTTGCGGATCGAGGGTCCGTCCGGCGCCGCCATCGTCCGTCGGACGCGCCGCCGCCGGATCCCCCGGCCGCGCTGGCCCCGCCTGGGCCGAGCATGGCGGCGCCGAGCGCGCCGCTCGCGCCGAGGGCGTTGCCCAGTCCGGTCAGCCCGGCGGCGTGGCCGCCGTCGCCGCCGCCGTGTCCCGGGAACCCGTCGCCGATCAGCGCGGCGGCGATGCGATGCCACACGCCGAGGCCAGCCTCGCCAGACTCCACCAGCCCGGGCGCATCGTCGTAGGCCGCGGCCGTGTAGTCGACGAACGAGACCGTCAGGCCGCGCGGCGTGCTCGCCCGTTCACCCGCCTGGGCCGGTCCGCTCAGCCAGCGGGCGAACGTCAGCAGCTCCTCGGCGTCGACCGGACCCTCGACGAGGATGGTGCTGACCCCGCGGCCGTGGAGCTGGCCGGCGAGCCACTTGCTCTCGTGTTCCTGGGGCGGCGTGTCGCCGGCCGCGGCGATGAGACGGTCGCGGCGGACCGCCAGGTGCAGCGGCGTCGTCCCATCGGTGAACGGCGCCACCGCGTCGAGGAACGGCGCCAGCAGCAGGCGGACGGTGGGATGCCCGGGCGGATAGATCGCGGCGCGCTGGACGAGCCGCGTCAGCCGGATCACCGCGTCGCGGACGAGCGCCGATACGTCGGCGGGCTGCGCCGGCTCCGCGTGCTCGGGCGGGTCCGTATATCCGGTCAGGCGATTGCTCCCTTCGACCTACACATATCGGCGCGTTACCGCCTCAGGTGCAACGCGCCCGCCTCGCTCGCGATCTGGACTTGACGCAGCCCGCGGGCCCCCGCACAATCAGAGGACAGACCACCACAAACTATTGAACACACAGCGATACACGACTTCTCCGCGGTTGCGCTGGCCGTCGCTCTCACCTGGTAGGCGCCCGGGGGATCCGCGGCGTATGCATGGCGTGCGTCTGCTGCGGCTTCTCACGATCGCAATCTTCCTGTCGCTCGCCGGCGGCGTCGCGACGCGGGGGCAGGTCCCGGCCCCGGTGCCGGCCAACCCGGTCCCGGCCACGAGCGGCACCGCGCGCGGGGGCCCCGGTGTCGACGCCGGCCCGGACGGCGACGCCAGCGAAGCCCGCGGCCGGGCGCGCCGCGGCGGCGCCGGCCCACACCTTCGAGAGCCTGGTGAAGCCGTTCGTGATGGAGAACTGCGCCACCTGTCACGGCACGCGGCGGCAGAAGGGCCAGCTGAACCTGCAGGCCTACGACTCGCTCGAGGCCCTCACCAACGACGCCGACCGCTGGGAGCTCGTCGTCCGCAAGCTCCGCGACGGCGACATGCCGCCGGAAGAGGAGGAGCCGCGGCCGACGGCGAAGCAGATCGCCGAGCTCACCGGCTTCGTCGAGCGCGAGATCGCCAAGGCCGATGCGGCGCGTCCGCCCGATCCGGGCCGCGTCACGATGCGACGGCTGAATCGCACCGAGTACAACAACACCATCCGCGACCTCCTCGGCGTCGATCTGCGGCCCGCCGACGAGTTCCCGAACGACGACTCCGGCTACGGCTTCGACAACATCGGCGACGTGCTCTCGACGTCGCCGCTGCTGATGGAGAAGCAGCTGGCGGCGGCGGAGCGCATCGCCCGCACCGCGATCTTCGGCAGCGGCGAGCTCAAGCCGTCGCTGGTGAAGCTGCCGATGCTGAATGGGCGCGTGCAGGAGAGCAAGGACATCCCGGCGACCTACGACGAGAGCGGCCTGACGACGGCCAACGCCGCGCACGCCACCTATCGCGTGCCGATCGACGCCGAGTACGTCATCCGCCTGATCACCAGCGGGCGCCGGCCGCAGGGCTCGATGCCGATGCGCTTCGCGCTCTGGCTCGACGGCACGATGGTCAGCGATCAGGAGCTGGACCCGAGCCTCGGCGCCGGGTTCGAGCCGGGCGAGCAGGAGCTGAGCGGGCGTCGGGTCGAGTTCCGCCTGAAGCTGAAGGCCGGCGAGCACTGGATCGCCGGGACGCCGCTGCGCCTCTACGAAGGCCTGCCGCCGCGTTTCGACGGACCGGCGCCATCGACGCTGCCGCCGCCGCCGAAGCCGGAGTTCAAGCCGCGTCCCGGCATGACGCCCGAGCAGATCGAGTTCGCGAAGAAGCGGTTCGAGGCCCGCCTCACCGAGCGCATGGTGGTCAACACGCCGCGCGTCGGCGGCATCGAGGTCATCGGCCCGTACAACTACGACGGACGGCCGTCGCCGGAGAGCCAGGCGCGCATCTTCACCTGCCGCCATGCCGGACCGCACGTCGCCGCGTGCCGGCTGCCGATCATGTCGCGGCTGGCGCGGCGGGCCTACCGCCGGCCCGTGACGAAGGCCGAGGTCGCGGGCCTCGTGTCGCTCGCCGAGCGCGTCGCGACCGAGACGGGCTCGTTCGAGGAAGGCCTGGCGTCCGCGGTGCAGGCGATCCTCGTGTCGCCGGACTTCCTCTTCCGCATCGAGCGCGGCGAGCCGCGCCTCGCGACCTCGCGCCGGGGGACGCCGATCGGCATCCGCCTGACCCAGCACGAGCTCGCCTCGCGCCTGTCCTATTTCCTGTGGGCCAGCATGCCCGACGCGGCCCTTGGCGCCGACGCCGATCGCGGCGTGCTGCGCCAGCCGGCCGTGCTCACGGCGCAGGTCAAGCGGATGCTCGCCGACCCGCGATCGGCGACGCTGGGCGAACACTTTGCCGGCCAGTGGCTGCAGGTGCGCGCGCTCGAGTCCGCGTCGCCCGATCGCGAGAAGTTCCCCGACTTCGACCACTACCTCCGGACGTCGATGCGGCGCGAGACCGAGCTGTTCGTCGCCGCGATCGTGCGCGAGGATCGCAGCATCCTCGACTTCCTCGACGGCAAGTTCACGTTCCTGAACGAGCGGCTGGCGCGTCACTACGGCATCGACGGCGTGAGCGGCACCGACTTCCGCCGGGTCGCGCTGCCGATCGACGGCGTCCGCGGCGGCATCATCACGCAGGCGAGCGTGCTGACGGTGTCCTCCTACGCGACGCGCACCTCGCCGGTGCTGCGCGGCCGCTGGATCCTCGACAACATCCTGGCCGCGCCGCCGCCGGAGCCGCCGCCCGACATCCCGAACCTCGACGACAAGGGCGTCGGGACCGCCACGTCGGTGCGGCAGCAGCTGGAACGGCATCGCGCCGACCCGACCTGCGCGTCGTGCCACAAGCGGATGGATCCGCTCGGCTTCGGCCTCGAGAACTTCGACGGCATCGGCGCCTGGCGCACGGCCGACGGGACGGTGCCGATCGACGCGTCGGGCACGCTGCCGGACGGCCGCTCGTTCACCGGCCCGAAGGAGCTGCGCACGGTGCTCCTCTCCGAGCGCGACGCCTTCACGCGCGCCATCACCGGCAAGCTGATGACCTACGCGCTCGGCCGCGGCCTCGAACGCTCCGATCGCCGTGACGTTGCGCAGATGGCCAAGACCATCGCCGCCAACCGCTACCGCTTCTCGAGCGTGGTGCTGCAGATCGTCAACAGCCCCGCCTTCCAGATGCGGCGCGCCGAGCCGAAGCCGGCGCCGGCCCCGGCCACGAGTCCGGCCGATACGCGGACCGCAGAGCATCCCGCGCCGGAGCGCGCGCCCCAGGGGACCCTTTCGCAGGAGCCAGGACGATGATCATCACCGGCAAGCACCTTTCCCGACGGACGATCCTGCGTGGTCTGGGCGCGATGGTGGCGCTGCCCGCGCTCGACGCGATGACGCCGGCGCTGGCCGCCGCTGCCGGGAAGAAGTCGGACGCACCGCTCCGCCTCGCGTTTGCCTACGTCCCGAACGGCGTGACGATGGAGCAGTGGACGCCGGCTGCCGAAGGGGCCAGCTTCGAGCTGACGCGCATCCTCAAGCCGCTCGCGCCGGTGAAGGATCGGATGCTGGTGCTGTCCGGTCTCGAGCACGAGAACGGCAACGCGCTCGGCGACGGTCCGGGCGACCACGCGCGGGCCGGCGCGGTGTTCCTGACCGGCGTCCACTGCCGCAAGACGGCGGGCGCGGACATCAAGAACGGCGTCTCGGTGGACCAGATCGCCGCCCGCCAGATCGGCTCGCAGACGCGGCTCGGATCGATCGAGCTGGGCTGCGAGGACACGCGCATCGTCGGCAACTGCGACTCCGGCTACAGCTGCGCCTACACCAACAGCCTGTCGTGGCGCAGCGAGACCACGCCGCAGCCGCCCGAGACCAACCCGCGGGCGGTGTTCGAGCGCCTGTTCGGCGCCGACGCCGGTCTCGATCCGGCGACGCGGGCGCAGCGCATGCGCACGCGCCGGAGCATCCTCGACCTCGTCGGCGAGCGGAGCGCGGCCCTGCGCAGCGATCTCGGCCCCAACGATCGCCGCAAGCTGGACGAGTACTTCACCGCCGTGCGCGAGATCGAGCAGCGCATCGTCCAGGCCGAGGCCCACAACACGGAGTGGCTGCCGGAGATGGAAAAGCCGAGCGGCATCCCCGAGACGTTCGCCGAGCACGTCTCGCTGATGTTCGACCTGCAGGCGCTGGCCTTCCAGGCCGACATCACCCGCATCGCCACGACCATGATCGCGCGCGAAGGCAGCACCCGGACCTACCCGGAGATCGGCGTCGCCGATCCGCACCACCCGCTGACCCACCACCGCAACAACCCGGAGTGGATCGAGAAGGTGACGCAGATCAACGAGTTCCACATGGGGCTCTTCGCCAAGTTCATCCAGAAGCTGGCGGCGACGCCGGACGGCGACGGCTCGCTGCTGGACCACTCGATGATCGTCTACGGCAGCGGCATCGCCGACGGCAACCGGCACACGCACCTCGACCTGCCGGTGCTGCTGGTCGGCAACGGCGGCGGCGCGCTCGCCCCGGGGCGGCACATCCGCTACGCCAAGGACACGCCGATGACCAACCTCTACATGACGCTGCTCGATCGGATGGGCGTGCGTCCGGAGTCCATCGGCGACAGCACCGGCCACGTCCAGTACCTGGCCAACGTGTAGGCGACCTGCCGCCCGCGTGTGGAGACCGCGGCGCGTGCAGCGCCGCCAGCATTCAGACGGCCAAGACGCTGGCGTTGACGAGGTAGGGATTCTCGAACGTCGTGGTCTCGCCCGGCGCCAGGCCGGGGGCCAGGAGCAGCCGCGCCGAGAGCGGCTTCTCGAGGCGCGTGGACAGCGCCGCAACGTCCAGCAGCAGACGCGCGATCGACGCCTCGGGTGTGTCGCCGGGGATCGGCACGACGTCGAGGCCGGTGCCGCAGACGCTCGAATACAGCAGCAGCTCGCGGACGCCGAAGCGTCCCTCCGACGCACGCGCGGCGAGGACGTCGTCCTCCAGCACCGGCAGCATCAGGCCGCAGTAGCCGCAGGCGCGGACCGGCAGCGCTTTGATCGCCGCCGTCAGCGTCGCGCACGCATCGAGCGTACCGGCGTCGCCGAACGCGCTTCCCGACAGCGTCTCGATCGCCGCCCCGATGCTCACCGATCCGAGCGGTGCCGGCGAGGTGTCGATACCGGCGTAGTGGACGCGTTCGTCGTGGGCGATGCCGTCGAGGACGCGCTCGACGCCCATCAGCGCTGGTCCGAGGTGCGCGATCAGCCGGCGCCCGGCGTCGTTGGCGTGCCGCGCCTCGCGCACCGCGTCGTGGACCAGGTGCGCCGACTCGAGTCCGGCCGAGATCGCCGGTGCACCGTGGTGATGGGCGACGGGGAAGAACGGCGTCATCGCCGGCACCCGCGCCGCCGCCGCGAAGCGGAAGTTGCCCAGGCCATCGGCGGACGTCGCGGCGATCGCGCGCATCGCCGCGGCGGCGATGGCGGCGTTGTGCCGGTGGACGCCGCCGTCGGGCGAGGCGATGACGACGCTGGCGTGGGTGTGCGTCGTCGCCGCGTTGAGATCGGCGATCCAGGTGGCCAGGCCGACATCGGGCGCGTCGTCGATGGCGAGCGGCCCGACGCTGACCACGACGCCGGCGTCGCCGGCCATCGCATCGAGCTGGCGCACGTGCGCCAGGCTGGTCCAGCGCCGCGGCGGATCGAGGCGGGCCAGCAGCGGCGGCAGTGACAGCCGGGCCAGCTGCACCTCGAAGCCCTCGCGGGCGAGCCGGGCCCGCGCCCGCGCCAGCAGGCCGAGCGCGGTCTCGACCGGCGCCCATTCGCCGAGCGTCTCGAGATCGACGCCGGCGGTGAGTGCACGAACCTTGGGGAGTGCCTGTGCCATCACGCCATCGAGACGCCGAAGGCCCAGCCGACCAGGGCCGTGAACGCCATCGCCAGCGCGCCCCAGAACGCGACGCGCAGCGCGCCGCGCCACACGGGCGCACCGCCGGCCCTGGCGGCGACGCCACCGAGGCCGATGAGAAACAGGAGCGAGGTGGCGGCGATGACCAGGACCATGCCGCGTTCGGGCGCGACAGCGGCCGTGAGGAGCGGCATCGCCGCGCCGACGGCAAACGAGCCGGCCGAGGCGAAGGCCGCCTGCACCGGTCGTGTCGTGATCACGTGCGAGAAGCCCAGTTCGTCGCGCGCGTGCGCGGCGAGCGCGTCGTGCGCCATGAGCTGGTCGGCGACCTGCCGGGCCAGCGTCGCGTCGAGTCCGCGCACCACGTAGATGGCCGCCAGTTCGTCGCGCTCGATCGTCCGGATCTGCGGCGAGCTCGGCGCGCTCGATCGCCAGGTCGGCCCGTTCGGTGTCGGCCTGCGAGCTGACCGAGACGTACTCGCCGGCGGCCATCGACATCGCGCCGGCCACGAGGCCGGCGACGCCGGCGACGAGGACCTGTTCCCGGCTCGACTGCGCGGCCGCGATGCCGATGACCAGGCTCGCCGTCGAGACGATGCCGTCGTTGGCGCCGAGCACCGCGGCACGGAGCCAGCCGATCCGTTCGCTGCGGTGGCGCTCCCGAGGCTGCGGCGCGCCGGCTGCCGCCGTGCTCATGCCGGCTCGTGCGGAAGGACCGTGCCCATGGCCGAGATGTTACCAGCGGCGCCAGGGGGAACGACTCCGGAGTCGTCCACAAGATGTAGTTGACCGCGTCCCTGGTTGATGCCCATATGTTGGGAGATCCAGTCCATCCAGGGAGAACGTCCGTGGCCATTCTGCGCATCGTCAAACGCACCGGCGACATCGTCCCCTTCGACCGCGGCCGGATTCACGGCGCGGTGACGAAGGCGATCCGCGCCGCGGGTGCGCCCGTCGAGGCGTCTCGCATCCATGCCATCGTCGACGGCGTCGTCGCCGAGGCCGATGCCCGCTTCGGCGAAGCGCCGCCGACCGTCGAGCACGTCCAGGATCTGGTCGAGAAGGCGCTCGTGCGCGAGGGCCTCTACGAAGTCGCCAAGGCCTACATCCTCTACCGCGCCGATCGGCAGCGTGAGCGCGACGCGCAGCGCGCGGCAGCGGTGGAGCGCGCCCGCCTCGGCCGCCTCACCGTCCGCACCCGCGATGGCGCCACGGTGCCGTTCGACACGGCGCGGCTCGTGGCCGCGGTCACCGCCCGCGTCGGCGATCTCGCTCCAGACGTCTCGGTCGACGCGCTGGTCGGCGAGGCGCTCCGCACGATCTTCGACGGCATGGCGACGACCCAGATCGAGCGGGCGCTGGTGCTGGCCGCGGCGGCGTTCATCGAGCGCGATCCCGCCTACAGCGTCGCGGCGTCGCGGCTGCTGCTCGATGCGCTCTTCCGCGAGGTGACGCAGGCTTCGCCCGGCGACGCGGATCGTGAGGCGCGCTACCGCGACGCGTTCGCGGCCGGGCTGCGGCGCGGCATCGGCAGCGGCCTCTACGATGCGCGCCTCGCCGCGTTCGACCACGCACCGCTCGCCGCGGCGCTGCGGCCGGAACGCGATGCCCTGCTGCAGTACCTCGGCGTGCAGACGCTCGCCGATCGCTACCTCGCCCGCGACGACGGCCGCACGGTGGAACTGCCGCAGGCGTTCTGGATGCGCGTCGCCATGGGGCTCGCCGTCGACGAGGACGAGCCGACCGCACGGGCGATCGCCTTCTACGACATCATGTCGACGCTGCGCTACGTGCCGTCCACGCCGACGCTGTTCCACGCCGGCACGCCGCGGCCGCAGCTGTCGTCCTGTTACCTGACCACGGTGCAGGACGATCTCGCCCACATCTTCAAGGCGCTCGGCGACAACGCCCAGCTCTCGAAGTGGTCGGGCGGGCTCGGCAACGACTGGACCAGCATCCGCGGCACCGGCGCCCGCATCGCCAGCACCCGCGTCGAGAGCCAGGGCGTGGTGCCGTTCCTGAAGGTCGCCAACGACGTGACGATGGCGATCAACCGCAGCGGCAAGCGCCGCGGCGCGACCTGCGCCTATCTCGAGGCCTGGCACTACGACATCGAGGACTTCCTCGAGCTGCGCCGGAACACCGGCGACGAGCGCCGCCGCACCCACGACATGAACACGGCGGTGTGGATCCCCGACCTGTTCATGGCCCGCGTCGAGGCCGACGGGCCGTGGACGCTGTTCTCGCCGGACGAGGTGCCCGATCTGCACGAACTCTACGGGCGGGCCTTCGCCGAGCGCTACCGCGAGGCGGAGGCGCGTGCGGCGCGCGGCGAGCTGCACCTGCACCGCACCGTCCAGGCGGCCGCGCTGTGGCGGAAGATGCTGACGATGCTCTTCGAGACCGGGCATCCGTGGATCACGTTCAAGGATCCGTGCAACGTCCGCTCGCCGCAGGACCACGCCGGCGTCGTCCACAGCTCGAACCTGTGCACCGAGATCACGCTCAACACCAGCGCCGAGGAGACGGCGGTCTGCAACCTCGGCTCGGTCAACCTGGCGCGGCACGTCGTCGACGGACGTCTCGACGAGGCGGCGCTGGGCGACACCGTGACGCTGGCGATGCGGATGCTCGACAACGTCGTCGACATCAACTTCTACCCGACGCCCGAGGCGCGCACGTCGAACCTGCGCCATCGTCCGGTGGGCCTCGGCCTCATGGGCTGGCAGGATGCGCTGTTCGACCTCGATCTGCCGTTCGACGCGCCGGAAGCGGTGGCGCTCGCCGACCGCACGATGGAGGTGATCTCGTACCACGCCATCCTGGCCTCGTCTCGGCTGGGCGCGGAGCGCGGGCCGTACGCGTCGTATGCCGGCTCGAAGTGGGCTCGTGGTCTGCTGCCATTCGACACGCTGGCCCTGCTCGACGCCGAGCGCGGCACGCCGGTCGACGTGAACCGGACGCGGCGGCTGGACTGGGCGCCGGTCTACGCCAGCGTCGCCGCGCACGGCATGCGCAACTCGAACACGATGGCCATCGCCCCGACCGCGACCATCGCCAACATCGCCGGCTGCTATCCCTGCATCGAGCCGATCTACCGCAACATCTACGTCAAGGCCAACATCAGCGGCGAGTTCACGATCGTGAACGCCCACCTGGTGCGCGATCTCAAGGCGCTCGGGTTGTGGAGCGCCGACATGCTCGACCACCTGAAGTACTTCGACGGCAACCTGCGGATGATCGCCGGCGTGCCGGACCGCTTGAAGGAGAAGTACCGCGAGACGTTCGAGATCGATCCGATCGCCGCGCTCCAGGCGACGGCGGTGCGCGCCAAGTGGATCGATCAGAGCCAGGCGCACACGGTCTTCATGAAGGGCGCCTCGGGGCGCAAGCTGAGCGAGGTCTACCTGACGGCGTGGCGCCTCGGCCTCAAGACCACCTACTACCTGCGCACCCTCGCCGCCTCGCAGGTCGAGAAGTCGACGCTGGACGCCGGCCGCTTCGGCTTCACCCAGACACGCGAGTACGCGGCGCCCGTCGCGGTCGTCGACCCGGCGCTGTGCCGCATCGATGATCCCGACTGCGAGTCCTGTCAGTAGCCATGATCATCAACAGCGCCAAGACCGACCCGAACAAGATCCTGCCGATTCGCTATCCGTGGGCGCGGCAGTACTACAAGGCGGCCATCGCCAACAACTGGACGCCGGAAGAAGTCTCGATGCAGAAGGACGTCGAGCAGTGGAAGTCGACGCGGGTGCTCAGCGAGGCGGAGCGGCGCCTGGTGCTCTACAACCTCGGCTTCTTCTCGACTGCGGAGTCGCTGACGGCGAACAACATCGTCCTCGCCGTCTACCAGCACGTGACCAGCCCGGAGGCGCGCCAGTACCTGCTGCGCCAGGCATTCGAAGAGGCGATCCACACCGACACGTTCATCTACGGCTGCGACTCGCTCAGCCTCGATCCGGACGAGGTGTACAACATGTACATCCGCATCCCGTCGATCGCGGCCAAGGACGCCTTCGTCGTCGAGCTGACGCGCACCGTGTTCGAGCCGGGGTTCGTGACCACGGGTACCGCCAACATCCAGCGCTTCCTGCGCGACCTGGTCGGCTTCTACGTGATCATGGAAGGGATCTTCTTCTACGCCGGCTTCGCGATGATGCTGGCGCTGCGCCGCCAGAACAAGATGGTCGGCCTCGGCGAGCAGTTCGAGTACATCATGCGCGACGAGAGCCTGCACCTGGCCTTCGGCTGCGACCTCATCGCCACCATCGGCCAGGAGAACCCGGGCGTGTGGACGGCGGAGTTCAAGGCCGAGATCGAGGACCTGATCGCGCGCGCCGTCGGCCTCGAACAGGCCTATGCCTGCGAGGCCTGCCCGGATGGCGTGCTCGGCCTCAACGCGGCGCAGTTCGCCGAGTACGTCGAGTACGTCGCCGATCGCCGGCTCGAGCGGCTCGGCCTGCCGAAGCGCTACCTGCGCGACAACCCGTTCCCGTGGATGTCGCAGGCGACCGACCTCTCGAAGGAGAAGAACTTCTTCGAAACGCGGGTCACCGAGTACCAGACCGGCGCGACGCTCGCGTGGGACTAGCTGGCGTGGGACCGGCAGGGCCGGCCGCTCAGGCTCACGCCGAGGGCACTTCGACGGCGGCGCGACCGGGGCGCGCCAGGTGCCGCCGGACGCACTTTCGGGCAGCGCCGTGTCACGGCGTTCCGATCGGGCCCACTAGACGTTAATGCGTGTGGCCCGTCTGGTGGGCCCACTCAAGGAGCGGCGATGCGACACCATTTGAGGATGGGACTCTGCATGGGGGGCGTCGTGCTGGCAACCGCTACCGTGCTGGCGATCGGCACCATCAAGGAACTGTCGCTCGACGACGGCCGCGACGAGGTCAACAGGCTGACCGCCCCGGCAGTCGACGGATCGCGCACCCCCGTCGCCATCGGCTCCATCGCCGTGACCTTCGACCGGAGCGCCAAGATCGTCCGGCGGGGCGCGACCGGGTTCATGACCCGCGGCCCCGAGTACAACCTCGACAAGTCGCTCGACCTCGGCGTCCTGTTCGCCAGCGCCCTCAAGCAGGAAGCGACGGCGATGGGCTTCGGTGCCGCCGGCGCGTCGGCCTGGCAGGTCGACGGCACCATCAAGGACCTCTACGTCGAGAGCAAGCAGATCCCCTATGGCGCCACGCTGTTCTGGGGCTTCATGGACGTCGACTTCCGCGTCGCCCGGGGCGGCGCCGCGCCGCAGACCGTCTCGATGCGGCTGCACAACTACAACGGCAGCTACAACGCCGGCATGGGTCGGAAGGACGAAGCGATGGTGGCCCTCGCGCACCTCCTCGTCGAAGGCGCGCAGGAGGCGCTGGCGCGGCTGAACCGCCTGCACTTCAAGGCGCCGCCGCACCAGGGTGTCGCCGCCCTGCTCGACCAGATGAAGACGATGGGCGAGCAGCGGCCCGCTGCCTCAGTGCACCGGCTGGCGTTGTCCGGCTCGCCCGAGGCGCCGGCGGTGCTGCTGGCGCTGGTGCCGAAGGAGCCGGACGAGAACCGCCGCTCGGCGCTGATCGAGGCGCTCGGCCGGCTCGGCGCGGCCGACGCCGTGCCCATCCTCAGCCAGCGCTATGCCGCCGAGGACGAGGACTGCCGCTGGGTGACGCTGAAGGCGATGGACTACATCGGCGGCGCCGACGCCGAGGCGCTGGTCAAGGGCGCCGGCCTTGCCGACAAGGACGGTGGACCGCGCCGGCTGGCGGAGAAGGTCACCGGCGCGAAGGGCAAGTAGGCGCTCCCGTCCTCCAGGGCGCGCCGGCGGCGTCGCGGTCAGGGCAGCCGGTACGTCGCCTTGGCCAGGCCGTAGCTCAAGTCGACGATCAGCTCCTGCGCCTCCTCGAGATCGAGGACGTGCCGGGCGACGAGGCCGGCCAGGAAATTGGCGTCGACGCGCCGGCACAGGTCGTGGCGCGCCGGGATCGACGGGAACGCGCGGGTGTCGTCGTTGAAGCCGGCCGTGTTGTAGAACCCGGCGGTCTCGGTGACGGCGTGGCGGAAGCGCTGCATGCCCTCCAGGCTGTCGTGGAACCACCACGGCGGACCGAGCCGCAGGGCCGGGTAGTGTCCGGCGAGCGGCGCCAGCTCGCGCGAGTAGGTCGATTCGTCCAGCGTGAACAGCACCAGCCGGAATCGCGGATCGTTCCCGTAGGCGTTCAGGAGCGGCTGCAGGTTGCGCGTGTACTCCGTCGCCAGCGGGATGTCGCAGCCGCGATCGGGCCCGAAGCGGTCGAACACCGCCGCGTTGTGATTGCGGAGGGAGCCCGGATGGAGCTGCATCACCAAGCCGTCCTCGACGCTCATCCGCGCCATCTCCATCAGCATGTGCCCGGTGAAGGCGGCGAGATCGGCGGGCGTCGCCTCGCCGGCGCGGGCGCGGGCGAAGATCGTCGAGGCGTCGTGGTCGGACAGGCGCGTCGTGTACGGGGTCAGCGCCGCGTGATCGGTGGCGGCGGCGCCCATGCCGCGGAAGAAGGCGCGCCGTGCCTCGAGGGCGGCGATGTAGGTCGCGGTAGTCGACGATGCTGCGCCCGGTCAGCACGCGCGAGCCGATCCATCTCCGCCGGCCAGTCGGGGTGCAGGATGTTGATCGCCAGGTCCGGACGGAACGTCGGCCGGACCACGCCGCTCCAGCCCGAGTCGCGGATCTGCTGGTGCCACGCGAGCGTGTCGGTGGCCGAGTCGGTGGTGCAGAGCACCTCGATCTGGAACCGCTCGAACAGGGCGCGCGGCCGGAACGCGTCGGTGCGCAGCTGCGCGTCGATGCGGTCGTAGACGGCGTCGGCGTTGCGGGCGGTGAGCGGCTCGTCGATGCCGAAGACGTCGGCCAGCTCGTGCCGCAGCCAGCAGCCGCTCGGGGTGCCGCGGAACAGCGGCATGTGCTCGGCGAAGCGCCGCCAGATGCGCCGCGAGTCGGTCTCGACCGGCGTCCCGTCGAGCGACGGCACGCCCAGCGCCTCGAGCGGCACGCCTTGCGAGTAGAGCATCCGCGTCACGTAATGATCCGGGATGACCAGCAGCGCGGCCGGATCCGGGAACGGCGTGTTCTCGGCGAGGATGCGCGGATCGACGTGGCCGTGCGGGCAGACGAGGGGCAGGTGCGCGGCGCGGTCGTAGAGCTCGCGGGCGAGGTCGCGCACGCCCGGTGCGGGGTCGAAATAGCGGTCGGGATTGAGCATGATCGGCGCGCGTATCTTATCGCGCGGCCCGAATCGGCGGAGCGATCAGCCGATCGAGCGCGCCGCCCACCAGCCGCCGGCGACGGCGGCGAAGCCGACGATCAGCTGGCCGAGCGCGTTGAGCAGGACCAGGCCCCAGGTGCTGTCCGCGGGCCAGTGCGAAGGACTCGAAGCGAGTAGGCCGAGAAAGTGGTCAGCCCGCCGAGCACGCCGGTCAGGCAGAAGACGCGCAGCGCCGGCGTCATCACGCCGCTGCGCTCGCCGATGCCGGCCAGCACGCCGAAGATCGCGCAGCCGACCGCGTTGACGATGAACGTACCGAACGGGAACCCGGCCGGCAGCCACAGTCCCGCCGCCTGCGTGATGCCGTAGCGGGCCATCGAGCCGAGCGCGCCGCCGACGCCGACGAGCAGCCACGTCATGTCGGGATTCTCACGGTGAAGCGGGCGCCGCCGGCGGAGCGGTTCTCGACCTTGACGTCGCCGCCGTGCAGGCCGACCAGGTGCTTGACGATCGACAGGCCCAGGCCGGTGCCCCCGGTCTCGCGCGAGCGCGCCTTGTCGACGCGGTAGAAGCGCTCGAAGACGCGCTGGCGATCGGCCTCGGGGATGCCCGGCCCTTCGTCCTCGACGACGAGCGCGACGTGGTCGCCGTCGCGATGGGCCGAGAGGCTGATCGTCGTCCGCTCGGGCGCGTAGTTGGCGGCGTTCTCGATCAGGTTGCGAAGGACGTCGTGCAGCTTGGCGGGATCGCCGAGCAGCGACGCCGCGTCCGGCGCGACCGAGGTCGTGATGTGCTGATGGCGCCGCGCCAGCAGCGGCTCGAGATCGTGCACGACCCCGTCGAAGAGTTGCGCCGGCGCGCAGTCGACGCGCTCGAGCGGCTCCTGGCCGGCCTCGAGACGGGTCAGGCGCAGGAGATCCTTGACCAGGCTCTCCATCCGGCTGGAGTGGCGCGCGATGATGTCGAGGAAGCGGCGCGGCTCCGCGTCCGGCGGCACCAGATCGATCAGCGCCTCGACGTAGCCGCGGATCGCGGTGAGCGGCGTGCGCAGCTCGTGCGACACATTGGCGACGAAGTCGCGGCGGATGCGATCGGCGCGGCGCAGGCCGGTGATGTCGTGCAGCACGAGGACGACGCCCTGCGAGCCTTCGCCCGAGACGCGCGTCGCCTGCGCCATGATCGTCTGCGCCGGATCCTGGGCGATGGTCAGCTCCTGGGCGTCGGTCGGCTCGCCGCGCAGCGCCCGGCTGATCTGCGCCTCGATGTCCGGGTGGCGCACGAGCTCGACATAGCGGCGGCCCACCGGGTCGTCGCGCACCCGCAGCGCCCGGCGCGCCGCTTCGTTGGCGAGCTGCACGACGCCCTGCTCGTCCATCACGAGCACGCCTTCCACCATCCCCGACAGGATGGCCTCCATGCGCGCGCGATCGCGGGTCAGCGCGGTGAGACGGCCGGCCAGCGCCTGGAACGCGTCGTCGAGCGGCCGCAGCACCTCGCCGAGCTCGTCCGATCCGCTGCGCAGACGGCGCGAGTAGTCGCCATGGGCGTAGGCCTCGGCGGTGGCGCGGAGGCGGGCCAGCCGGTGCTCCGCGGTGACGGCGGCGGCGCGGCCGAGCGCCGCACCCGCCGCCAGGCCCGCGACGAGGGCGAGCGCGGTGGCCACGGCCGCCGGCAATGCGCCTTCGAGCAGGCCGAGGGCGAGGGACGCGACGGCCAGCGCCGCGGCGGCGGCGGCGGCCCCGGCCAGCATCAGCTCGGTGCGGACACGCATGGGCGCACTATCGGAGGTCGGCGTGACGGCACTGTGTCTGGACGGCCTACGACGCGTCGCCGTCCGGGCCGTCGATCTTCAACTTGTAGCCGAACTGCTTGATCGTCTCCACTGCCTGCACCAGCACGGGCAGCTTTTCGCGCAGGCGCCGCACGTGGACGTCGACGGTCCGTGTCCCGCCGGTGTACTGGTAGCCCCACACGTCCGAGAGCAGGAGGTCGCGCGACAGCACGCGGCCGCGATGCTCGAGGAAATAGCGGAGCAGCAGGTACTCCTTCGCGGTCAGCCGCACTTCGCGATCGCCGTCGGTGACGACGTGGCGCTCGACGTCGACGACGAGCGGGCCGTAGCGCAGCACGTGCTCGTCCACCGGGCCCCGGCGGACGCGGCGGAGCAGCGCCCCGATCCGGGCCACCAGCTCCTTCGGGCTGAACGGCTTGGTGACGTAGTCGTCGGCGCCGATCTCGAAGCCGGCGATGCGGTCCACTTCCTCGGCGCGCGCCGTCAGCATCAGGATCGGCACGGCGCCGAGATTCTCGTCGGCTCGCAGGGCGCGGCAGATCTCGAGCCCGTCGAGCCCCGGCAGCATGCGATCCAGGATGATCAGGTCGGGTGGATGCCGGCGGGCGGCGGGCAGCGCGTCGCTGCCGTTGGCGACGACCTCGGACTCGTGCCCGGCCGGCGCCAGGTAATGGACGATCAGGCTGGCGATGTCGGCGTCGTCCTCGACGACCAGGATGCGGCTCATGATGCCGGCCTGGCGCCGATCGCGCAGCCGGTCAGGCGGGCCGGCTCGGCGTCGGCCCAGGCCGCGTCGAGGTCTTCCTGGCTCCAGTACGGCCGCAGGGGCAGGGCGCGGGCCGGCGCGTCCAGCTCCACGACGACGCCCGCGAACGGGTCCGGCGTGACCACCAGCCGGTCGCCTTCCAGCACGGCCTCGTAGCCCTCCATCAGGTGCGGCTCGCGCCAGCCGTTGCAGAACACGAGGGAAAACAGGTCACAGAGGCCGAGGACAGTGTAATCCTGGAGAAAGGTGAAGGGCGCGGCGCCGGCGTCGGCGAGCACCTCGCTGCACAGGTCGTCCCGCCGGCGTTCCAGGGCACGAAAGAAGGCCGCCCACGCGGGATCGTGCTGGAAACGCCGATACACGGTCAAGCCGTGCTGGGCGACGAGGGCGGCGACGTAGGCATCGGCCGGCGCCAGATCCTCGACGCCGAACAGGAAGCCGCCCTGACGCACCTCGAGCGGCGCGGTGACGAAGCCCTGCGGGCCGTGGGTGGCCGCGTCGAAGCGGGGGGCCCGATCTTCGGCGGTCCAGCCGATGTCGTGGCGGCGGACTGCCTCCACGACGCGATCGCGGGTGCGGCGCCCCGGGAGCCCGTCGGCGGCCCAGGCCTCGGCCAGGCGCCCGGCCAGCTCGGCGTGGTCGGGCTGCGACAGGCAGAGCAGGCGGCCCTCGGTATGGCGGACGATCATCGGCGGGGGAACCATAGCGAGTTCCCCCGGGAATGGTCAAACCGGCGGGCCCGGGAACCCGCCGCCCGTGCCGCCGCCGGCGACGCTCCGCGCCGACGGACGTTCCTGCGCGTCCTGGCCCTCAGCCTGGTCGCGGGCCTGGTCGGCGACCGCCTGCTCGCGGCCGGCATCGAGCTGTCGGACAGCACCGGCGGATCGCGCAGCGCCTGCTCGAGCACCTCGGCCACCGGTCCGCACCGTGGCCGACGGCGCCGCGGTCGTCGAGGCCTGGCGGCACGGCCTCGACGACGTGATCCTGATGGACCTCGAGATGCCCGGATTGGACGGCGTCCAGGCGACCCGCGCGATCCGCCGCGTTCCCGGCGCGCGGCGGCCGTGGATCATCGCGGTGAGCGCCCACGATGCGGCGGAGCGCCGGGCGTCCTCGCTCGGCGCGGGGATGGACGACTACCTCGAGAAGCCGTTGCAGAAGGATCGGCTCGAGCACGCCATCCGCCAGGCATTGGCCTAGCTGAGGCCGCCGCTCAGGGCGGCGGCTACCTTACATCTCGCGGACGCCGCGACCGAACGCGAGGAAGCCGGCCGATACCGCGACGAGGCCGATACCGCAGGCGACCAGCGCCGTCGGTGCCGACGTCGCGCTGGCCAGCGATCCGACCGCCAGGCCGCCGAGCGGCAGCCCGCCGCGGAAGGCGACCATGAAGATGCTCAGGACGCGCCCCCGCATCTCGTCCGGCGCTGCCAGCTGGGCCAGCGAAATCGCGGTCGACGTGACGATGATCAGCGCCACGCTGGTCATGAGCAGCAGGGGATAGGCGATCGCCAGCGTCCGCGCCGTCGCGAACCCGATCAGCAGCAGCCCCACCAGCCCTCCGAGCACGAGCGCGTGCCGGCCCATGTGCGGGGCGCGGCCGCGCCAGGCGACGATGCCGGCGCCGAGCACGGCGCCGGTGCCCGAGCAGATCATCAGGTGGCTGTAGCCATCGATGCCCTGGCCGAAGACGTCCTTGGCCATCACCGGCAGCAGCGTCTGCAGCGGGAACGCCAGGAACGTCATCAGGAAGCCGAGGACGGTGAGCTCGAGCAGCGCCGGCCGGTGCCGCACGTAGGACAGGCCGGTGCGCATCTCGTCGGCAATCGAGCGGCGGACGTTCGGCACCGTGCGATCGAGCCGGAGCAGCAGCAGCGCCCCGACCACGATGAAGAACGACAGGCCGTTGAGCAGGAAGCAGATCGTCAGCCCCGCCGCGGCCAGCGTCACGCTGGCGATCAGCGGGCCGAGGATGCGCGACAGGTTGAACTGCAGGGAATTGAGCGCGACGGCGTTGGGGAGATCCTCGCGCGGCACCAGAGCCGGCAGCAGCGACTGGTAGGCCGGGCCGCCGAAGGCCTGGGCGACGCCGGTGCAGAACGACAGCATCAGCACGGCGTAGATCGGCACGTGCGCGGCGCCGCCGAACACGAGCGCGGCGAGCACGAAGGCACAGGCCGCCTGCACGAGCTGCGAGCCGATGAGCAGCCAGCGCCGGTCGTGCCGATCCGCGATCACGCCGCCGACCAGCGTCAGGAGCAGGATCGGCAGCTCGCCGACGAAGGCGTCGAGGCCGAGCCAGAACGGCGATCCGCCAATGGTCAGGACCAGCCAGTTCTGCGCGACCTTCTGCATCCACGTCCCCGACGTGGACAGCACGTTGCCGCACCAGAGCAGCCGGAAGTTGCGGGAGGCGAGCGCCGAGGCGAGGCGATTGAGGCCGCGCCGCGGCGGTACGGCGGGCGACCCGGCCGCCGGCCGCGTCGCTGCCGTCGTCGGAGACGCTTCCGGCCGGAGATCCAAAGCGCCGGTATCGTACTGCGTTTTGGCGGCGGCGTCCTTGCCGGCGGCGGTTGTAGAATGCTGGCTCAATGGCTCCAGGACCGATCTCGCAGTTCGTCGACCGCCACTATCGCCACTTCAACGCCGCCACCGTGAAGGACGCGGCCGAGGCGTGGACGCGCCACCTCGATGGCGGCGGGGTGATGTTCCTGACCCTCGCGGGCGCGATGAGCACGGCGGAACTGGGCGTCTCGCTGGCGGAGATGATCCGGCAAGGGAAGGTCCACGCGATCTGCTGTACCGGGGCGAACCTCGAGGAAGACGTCTTCAACCTCGTCGCGCACTCTCACTACGAGCGCATCCCCAATTATCGTGACCTGACCCCGGCGGACGAGCAGGCGCTGCTCAATCGTCACATGAACCGCGTCACGGACACCTGCATCCCCGAGCACGAGGCGATGCGGCGGATCGAGACCGCCATCCTGGAGGAGTGGACCGCCGCCGATCGCGCCGGCGAGCGCTATTTCCCGCACGAGTTCCTCTACCGCGTGCTGCGCAGCGGCAAGCTGACGGCGTCCTACGAGATCGATCCGAAGGACAGCTGGCTGATCGCGGCGATGGAGCGCAACCTGCCGATGTTCGTTCCCGGCTGGGAGGACGCCACGCTCGGCAACATGTACGCCGGCCACGTCATCTCGGGCGACGTGAAGAACGTCCACACGGTGCGGACCGGCATCGAGTACATGGTGTCGCTGGCCGACTGGTACCAGAAGACGAGCCCGTCGCAGTCGATCGGCTTCTTCCAGATCGGCGGGGGCATCGCCGGCGACTTCCCGATCTGCGTGGTGCCGATGCTGCACCAGGACCTGGGCCGCGACGACGTGCCGCTGTGGGGCTACTTCTGCCAGATCAGCGACTCGACGACCAGCTACGGCTCCTACTCGGGTGCCGTGCCCAACGAGAAGATCACGTGGGGCAAGCTGGGCGTCGACACGCCCAAGTTCCTCATCGAGTCGGACGCCACGATCGTGGCGCCCCTGATCTTCGCGAAGGTGCTCGGCTGGTAGCAGCGGCCGCGCGTGAGCGCGCAGCCGCAACTACGCAGCGCTACAGCGAGGCGGGACTCGCCGTCTGGGTCGTGGCCTGGCGCGCCAGGCTGGCGGCCCGCCGCGGCGCCGTCTTCTCCGGCGCGGCCAGGTCCGGCATCGGCGGAGCCACGAACAGCCGCCGCGTGTACTTGGCGATCAGCCGCGCCCACTGGGCCGATCGCGTGACGCGCGCGCTGTCCGTCGCGATGCCGGTGTTGGCGTACATCTGGCGATAGAGCTTCGAGATCAGCACGAACGCCAGCCGCGACTTGTAGCTCTTGACGCAGGTCGAACGGCTCCAGACCGCACTCAGGCTGTAGAACCTGTCCCACACGCCCTGCGTCCGCTCGCGGATCTCGTCGGCGCTCATGACCGGGTGCGGCGTGTAGACCTTGGGCCGCATCGCCTGCGGGATCAGCCAGTGGCGGGTCAGCGGAATGCCGTCGATCTTCTCCGGATCGCTGCCCATCGTCTCTTCCCATTTGGCGAAGTCGAGGGTGCCGGGGAAGGGGGTCAGCATCACGAACTGCGCGAACGTGACGCCCGCGCGCTGGGCGAGGGCCGCGGTGGCCTCGAACGTCGAAGGCCGATCGCTGGGCAGGCCGAAGATGAACGAGCCGAGCACGTGGATGCCGTGCGTGCGGAACGTCTGCAGCCGCTCCACGAGCGCCTCGCCGGCGACGTTGAAGCCCTTGTAGACGTCCTTCAGCCCCTCGGGCGTGACGGCTTCGACGCCGACCAGCGCGCCCTTGATGTTGGCCTGGCGCATCGCATCGAGGAACGCGGTGTCCTCGGCTGCTTCCATGGTGATCTGGGTGAAGAACACCATGTCGCGGGGCAGCTCCGCCAGCCGCTCCATCAGCTCGAAGCGCTCGGCGCGAATGGCCTCGAGCTCGTGCAGCCGGGTCGGGTCGGCGCGGCGCCGCGCCATGCGCAGATCTTCCTGCGACACCGGATAGAAGTTGTCGTCGGCGAGCGCGATGAAGCGATAGCCCTTGCGGCGCAGCTCGACGATCTCGTCGACGACGACGTCGACGTGCCGCTGCCGGGGCTGCTGGCCGTCGGTGCGCCAGACGGAGCAGAACGAGCAGTGCTTCGGGCAGCCGCGGATGGTCTGGACCGAGGCCCACATGTAGCTGCCGTCGGGCAGCAGGTCCCACCGGGCCGCCTTGAACGACTCGGCGCCGACCCGCCCGCCTTCGTAGACGGGCTGCAGGGTGCCGGCGGAGAAGTCCTCGAGCGCCGCCCCCCAGGCGACGTCGCCGTCGCCCTTGACCACCGCGTGGGCCCCGCCCAGCTCCGGCGGCTCCTCCGGGTAGAGGGTGGTGTGGATGCCGCCGAAGATGACGGTCGCCCCGCGCTCGCGGACAATCCGGCCGACTTCGTAGCCGCGCAGCGCGTTGCCGGTGTGGATGCCGATGCCCACGACGTCACCCGGTTGCACGGTCGTCGGGTCGAGGACCTCGAGGGTCTCGTCAACGATGTGCGGGGCGCCGAAACGGGCGGGCGTAGCGGCGGCGAGCACGAAGAGCCAGCGCGGCGTGATGACTCCGACGCCGAATGAGACGTGGCTCGGGTTGACGAGATGGACTCGCATCGGGATAGGGGGCTCCAGTCGTGTAAAACGGGCGGAGTATACAATACCGCCTCCGATGCGTGCTTCGCGGCTCTTTCTGGTCTCCTTCCTCGTCCTCTTCCTGCAGGTTGCCTTGATTCGCTGGATGCCCGCCTATGTGCGGCTTCTGGCGTATTTCTCGAATTTCATCCTGCTCGCGGCGTTTCTGGGCATCGGCGTCGGCTGCCTGATGACCCGGACCCGATCCCTGTTCGCGTGGTTTGCCCCGCTCCAGGCCCTGGTAATAGGGGTGGTCGCCTATTTCCGGCTCGAAGTGGCGGTGCCGACGTCGACCAGCATCTATTTCTCGAGCGGCACCACCGCGCCGGTGGTGGTCGTCGAGAGCACGATGCTGCTGCCGCTGGTGTTCCTGGTGGTGGCGGTGCTGTTCGCCACGCTGGCCCAGACCATGGGCAAGCTGCTCGAGGGGCTGCCGCCGCTCAAGGGCTACGGCGTGAACCTGGCCGGCAGCGTCGCCGGGGTTGTGACGTTCGGGTTGATGTCGTGGCTCGAGCTCCCGCCGACGGCCTGGTTCGCGGTCGCGTTTGCGGTCGCCGTGCTCCTCGTCGACGCGCCGATGGGCCTGGTCGGCCGGCTGGCGATGATCGTCCTGCTGGGCGGATCGCTGGTCGTCGTGCACGGGCTGTCGCGCAACACCACCTGGTCGCCGTACTACAAGATCACCACCATCCAGGAAGGGCAGGAGACCGTCGTCGAGGTCAACAACATCTTCCACCAGTCGATGGCCCCGGTGGCGCGCAAGGAGTACTTCTATCAGTGGCCGTACACGGCGTTCGGCGACGGCTTCGAGGACGTGCTGATCCTCGGCGCTGGCTCCGGCACCGACGTCGCGGCGTCGCTCCTGCACGGCAGCAAGCGCATCGACGCGGTGGAGATCGATCCGGTCATCGTGCGGCTGGGGCGCGAGCTCCATCCCGACCGGCCGTATGACGACCCCCGCGTCAACGTCGTCACCGACGATGCGCGGCACTTCCTCCGCACCACGCCGAAGAAGTACGACCTCGTGGTGTTCGCGCTGATCGACTCGCTGACCCTCCAATCGAGCTTCACGTCGGTGCGGCTCGAGAGCTACATGTTCACGGAGGAGTCGTTCCGCGCCGTGAAGGACCGCCTGAAACCGGGCGGCGTGCTGGTCATCTACAACTACTTCCGCGAGCGGTGGCTGGTCGATCGGCTGGCCAACACCGCGGCCACCGCGTTCGGCACCGAGCCGCGCGTCCACATCCACAAGGAGCACAGCTACCTGGGCGTGCTGATGGTCGGCCCCGGCCTGAGCCGGATCAGCCCGACGCTGGCGCCGCCCGAACGCGTGGAGGCCTACAACCACCCCGACGTCATCAGCCCGGGCGTGCCCCTGGCGCGCGATGCCGGCGTCGCGCCGGCGACCGACGACTGGCCGTTCCTCTACATGCGCGACCGGCACATCCCGTCGCACTACCTGTGGGCGCTGGCGCTGGTCCTGGTGGTGTCGATGGTGGCGGTCCGCGGCGTGCTCTGGGGCACGTCGGTCGCCTTCTCGTGGCACTTCTTCTTCCTCGGCGCCGGCTTCATGCTGCTCGAGACCAAGTCAATCATCCAGTTCGCCCTGTTGTGGGGCTCGACCTGGGTGGTGGCGTCGCTGGCCATCCTCTCGGTGCTGGTGATGGCGATGGCGGCGACGTGGATCGTCAGCCGGATCGAGGTGACCCGGCCGTGGCTCGTCGGCGGCGTCCTGCTGGCGCTCCTGGCCGCGAGCTACGCCCTCCCGGTCGGCCGGCTGGCCTTCGAGAGCCTCGGCCTCGAGTCGGCCGTCTACGCGGCCCTGATGTTCAGCCCGATCCTCTGCGCCGGTCTGCTGTTCGGCTCCAGCCTCAAGCGGACGCCGGACATCCCGGCCGCCTACGGCGCCAACCTGCTCGGCGCGATGGTCGGCGGCGTGGCCGAGTACCTGTCCCTGGTGACGGGCTTCCAGACGCTGCTGATCGTGGTCGCCGGCTGCTACCTGGCGGCCCTGGCCGCCCGCCCGCGCTCCTGATGTATCCTTGCGCCGCCAGCACCACAACGACCGCTCGCTCTCCGTCCCTCGCCGGGGCGGCGGGGTTTTTCCCGCCTGTCCCCCAGCGAGCCGAAGGGCCGGCGCACCACGCCACGCGACGCATCGCCGGGACACGGAGCGACCGACAAGCAGCCATGACCAATCAACCTGTCAAGACCGACGCAATCGCGGCCAACGCCCAACGCCTGCTCTGGGCCGGCTTCCTCGCCATTCTGGCTTCTGGCATCGGGTTCGGCATCCGTGGCGGCATCCTGGCGACATGGGCGGCTGACTTCGGGTTCACCGGCGCGCAGCTCGGCGCCATCGGCGGCGCCGGTTTCACCGGCTTCTGCTTCGGCATCATCATCGGCGGCGTGGTCGTCGACCGCATCGGCTACGGCAAGCTGGTGGCGGCCGCGTTCCTGTTCCACGTGCTGTCCGCCTTCGTCACGTTCGGCGCGACGAAGGGACAGGCGCAGGACACGGCCTACCTTTTCCTGTACCTGGGGACCTTCATCTTCGCGCTCGCCAACGGCACCCTCGAGGCCGTGGCGAACCCACTCGTTTCGACGCTGTTCCCCAAAAACCGCACCCACTACCTGAACATTCTGCACGCCAGCTGGCCGGCGGGCCTGGTCCTCGGCGGCCTGGTCGGCTGGATCCTCGGCGACGGCATGCAGGTCTCGTGGAAGCTGCAGCTCGGGCTCTTCCTGGTGCCGACGATCCTCTACGGTGTCGCGTTCCTGGGCCAGAGCTTCCCGAAGTCGGAGGCCTCGGCGAAGGGGCTCAGCGTCTGGACGATGATGCAGGAAGTCGGCGTCCTCGGCGCGCTGGTCGCCTGCGTGCTGATCGGCCTGTTCTTCAAGGATCAGCTCGGGTCGATCCTGTCGTTCTTCACCGGCAATGCGTTCTTCACGTCGGGCACGTGGAGCCTGCTCTCGTGGGCGGTGGCCGGCCTCCTGCTGCTCGTCGTCGGCGTGAAGACGAACTTCTCGGTCGGCTCGCTGCTCCTCTTCGTGCTCTTCGTGACGCACGCGCTCGTCGGCGCCGTCGAGCTCGGCACGGACGGCTGGATCCAGAACATCACCGGCAACATCCTGACGCCGGCGCAGGGCAAGATCCTCTTCGTGTTCACGTCGCTGCTGATGTTCACGCTGCGATTCACCTTCCACTTCATCGAGAACAAGCTGAAGGTCACGCCGGTCGGCCTGCTGCTCGCCTGCGCGGTGCTCGGCTCGGTCGGGCTGCTGGCCGTCAGCCGCATCGAGACGTTCGCGGGCGCGATGTTCGCCCTCACGGTGTACGCCCTCGGCAAGACGTTCTTCTGGCCGACGATGCTCGCCGTGGTCGGCGATCGGTTCCCGCGGACCGGTGCGGTCGCGATGTCGATCATGGGCGGCATCGGCATGATGTCGGCCGGCCTGATCGGTGGTCCAGGCCTGGGCTACGCCAAGGATCGCTTCACCGCCGAGCACCTCCAGACCACGGCCCCGGCGGTCTACGAGCAGTACAAGGCGCCGGCGCCGAGCAAGTTTCTGTTCCTCGACGAAGTCACCGGTCTCGACGGCACCAAGCTGTCGGCGGCGCAGACGGCGGCCGCGAAGACGCCGGAGCAGAAGCTGGTCGCGGATGCCAGCATCCTCGGCGACCGCCAGACACTGGTGGCGGATGCCTTCATCCCGGCCGTCATGGCCGTCGTCTATCTGCTGCTTCTGCTGTATTTCAAGACGATCGGCGGCTACAAGCCGTTGACCATCGACGCCGCGGGCGAGCGGTAGGCCCGCACGCGCGGGCGATAGGAACGGCGCGGCCGCAGGCGGGAGCGCTGGCGGCCGCGCCTCGCGCCGTGCTGCCTTCGAGCGCGCACCACGTTCACGCTACACTGCGGGTGTGAAGAAGACCGCCCGCACTCGCACGCAGGCACCCGGCCAGACCGTCGCAGGTCTCGTCCAGATGACCTGCGACGTCAAGCCGGAGCGCAACCTCAAGAAAGCGATCGCACGCATCGGGGAGGCCGCCAAGGGCGGCGCCACGATCGTGTGCCTGCAGGAGCTCTTCCGCTCGCAGTACTTCTGCCAGAAGGAAGACACGGCGCTGTTCGCGCTCGCCGAGCCGATCCCCGGCCCGTCGACGCAGGCGATCGCCGCCGCCGCGCGCAAGCACAAAGTCGCCGTGGTGGCCTCGCTCTTCGAGCGGCGCGCCGCCGGGCTGTACCACAACACCGCCGTCGTCTTCGATCGCGACGGCGCGATCGTCGGGACGTATCGCAAGATGCACATCCCGGACGACCCGCTCTACTACGAGAAGTTCTACTTCACGCCCGGCGACCTCGGCTTCAAGGTGCACGACACCAGCGCCGGCCGGATGGGCGTGCTGGTGTGCTGGGATCAGTGGTTCCCGGAAGGCGCGCGCCTGACCGCGCTGCAGGGCGCCGAGATCCTCTTCTATCCGACCGCGATCGGCTGGCTGCCGTCCGAGAGCCGCGAGATGAACCTGGCGCAGCACTCGGCGTGGGAGACGATCCAGCGCGCCCACGCCATCGCCAACGGCGTGTTCGTCGCCGCCGTGAACCGCGTCGGCCGCGAAGGCGAGCTGACGTTCTGGGGCCAGTCGTTCGTCGCCGATCCGTTCGGACGGATCCTCGCCAAGGCCTCGTCCGATCAGGAGGAGATCCTGCTCGTCCCGATCGATCGCGCCAAGATCGAGGAGACGCGGCAGAACTGGCCGTTCCTTCGCGATCGGCGCGTCGACGCCTACGGCGGGCTCGGCTCGCGCCTCCTCGATCTCCCGGCGATCGCGCCGCGATGACCCGCTCGACGCCCGCCGCGCTCGGCTACGCGATGCCGGCGGAGTGGCATCCGCATGCGGCCACCTGGCTGTCGTGGCCCAAGGATCCGCTGACGTGGCCGGATCGCGTGCCGCAGGTCGAGATGATCTTCCTGCGCATGATCGAGGTGCTGGCCGAGCACGAGACGGTCCATGTCCTGGTCAACGACGAGGCGACGCGCGATCAGGTGCGGGCGCGGATGCCGTGGCCGCAGGCCCGCGCCGTGCAGCTCCACGTGATCCCGACCGTCGACTCGTGGATCCGCGACTACGGCCCCAACTTCCTGCTCGCCCGGCCCGAGCGGCGGCAGCCCGGCGAGCCGCTGGCCCACAACGCCCTGGCCTACAACGCGTGGGGCTTCAACGCGTGGGGCGGCAAGTACGAGACGCTGACGCGCGACGCGTCCGTGCCGCGCGCCATCGCGCCGCTGCTGCGGGTGCCGGTGTTCGAGCCCGGGCTGGTGCTCGAGGGCGGATCGATCGACGTCAACGGCGCCGGCGTCGTGATGACGACGGAGCAGTGCCTGCTGCACCCGAACCGCAATCCGGGCAAGTCGAGGGCCGACCTGGAACGGGCGCTGCGCGATTTCCTCGGCGTCAGCGACGTGCTGTGGCTGGGCGAGGGCGTCGCCGGCGACGACACCGACGGCCACATCGACGACATCGCCCGCTTCGTCTCGCCGCGGACCATCGTCTGCGCGGTCGAGGAAGATCCGGCCGATCCCAATTACGCCCCGCTGCAGGACAACCTGCGCCGGCTCGAACTGGCCCGCGATCCGGCCGGCCGGCCCTATCAGGTCGTGAAGCTGCCGATGCCCGGCCGCATCCTGGCCGACGGCGAGCCGCTGCCGGCGAGCTACGCCAACTTCTACATCGCCAACGACGTCGTGCTGCTCCCGGTCTACGGGCACGCGAACGATGCCCAGGCGATCGACACGTTGTCGAGGCTCTTCCCCGATCGCCGCGTCGTCCCCGTCGCGTGCGAGCACCTCGTGTGGGGCATGGGCGCGATCCACTGCGTGACGCAGCAGCAGCCCAAGGTCCTGGCCTAGCGGCGAGTCACAGGGCTGATTCGGCCCTTAGCCCGGCCTTTGTTGTCGTCGTGTCCGATCCAGCGCTGGCATACAATCCGCGCATGCAGATCATTCGCACGCCGAAGGTCTATGACGTGTGCATCGTCGGCTCGGGAGCCGGCGGCGGCACGACGGCGAAGGTGCTGACGGAAGCCGGGGCCGACGTCGTGATGCTCGAGGGCGGCCCGATGTGGGACTCGGCCAAGGACGGCAAGATGTTCGCCTGGAACTACGATTCCATGAATCGTGGCTACGGCGGCGACAAGAAGCCATTCGGCGAGTTCGACGGCTGCATCGGGGCCTGGGACATCGAGGGCGAGCCGTACACGGTCGGCACCGGTGCGTGGCGTTGGTATCGCGGCCGCATGCTCGGCGGACGCACCAACCACTGGGGCCGCATCTCGCTGCGCTTCGGCCCGGACGACTTCCGCGGCAAATCGATCGACGGGTTCGGCGACGACTGGCCGATCACGTACGACGACATGAAGCCGTACTACGACAAGCTCGATCAGTTCGTCGGCATCTTCGGCACCAACCACGCCGCCCAGACGGGCCTGCACAACGAGCCGGACGGCTTCTTCCTGCCGCCGCCCAAGCCGCGCCACTACGAGCTGGTGATCAAGCAGGCGTGCGACAAGCTGAAGATTCCGGTCGTGCCGTCGCGCATGTCGATCATCACCAAGCCGCACAACGGCCGCGCCGCCTGTCACTACTGCGGCCAGTGCGGACGCGGCTGCGCCACCCACTCGAACTTCTCGAGCACCTCGGTGATGCTGCCGCCGGCGCTCAAGACCGGCAAGCTGACGATCATCGCCAACGCGATGGCACGCGAGGTGATGACCGACGCCGAGGGCCTGGCCACCGGCGTCTCCTACATCGACACGCAGAAGAACGCCGAGTACCAGGTCCGCGCCAAGACCGTGGTGCTGGCGGCGAGCTGCTGCGAGTCGGCGCGGCTGCTGCTCAACTCCAAGTCGACCCGCCATCCGGGCGGCCTCGCCAACTCGAGCGGCGTCGTCGGCAAGTACCTGACGGACTCGACCGGCCTCAACGTCAGCGGCTTCGTGCCCAAGCTGATGGACGTGCCGCGCTACAACGCGGACGGCATCGGCGGCATGCACCTCTACGTGCCGTGGTGGGGCGACAACAAGAAGCTCGGCTTCGCGCGCGGCTACCACATCGAGCTCGGTGGCGGGTTCGGCATGCCGAGCTACGGCTACGGCGGCGGCATCCAGCACTATCCGCAGAGCCGCGGCGGCGGCTACGGCAAGGAGCTGAAGGACGAATACCGGCGCTACTACGGCGCCTTCGTCGGCTTCTCCGGCCGCGGCGAGCAGGTGTCGCGCGAAGAGTGCCGCTGCGACATCGACCCGAACGTCGTCGATCGCTACGGCATCCCGGTGCTGCGCTTCCACCACACGTGGAGCGATCAGGAGCGCCTGCAGGCGAAGCACATGCAGGAGACCTTCCGCACCATCATCACCGAGATGGGCGGCACGCCGACGACGCCGATGCCGACGCAGGAACAGGACTACGGCCTGGCGGTCGGCGGTCTCATCATCCACGAGGCCGGCGCGACCCGCATGGGCAACGATGCGAAGACCTCGGTGCTCAACAAGAACTGCCAGGCGCACGACGCGAAGAACGTGTTCATCTGCGACGGCGGCCCGTTCGTCTCGCAGGCCAACAAGAACCTGACGTGGACGATCATGGCGCTGGCGTGGCGGACCTCTGAGCACATCGCCGAGGAACGGAAGAAGGGGAACATCTGATGCGCGATCTCAAGAGACGCCGCGTCCTCCAGATCCTCGGCGCCACGCCGGCCGTGGCCGCGCTCGCCTTCACCGAGAGCGAGGCCGAGGCCGTCGGCCAGCAGGCGCAGACCGCCCGCAGCCGCGCCGCTGCCACCGGCCAGGCCTACAAGCCGAAGTTCTTCACCGCGGCCGAATTCGCCACCGTCGTCGCCCTCGCCGACATGATCATCCCGAAGGACGAGCGGTCGGGGAGCGCGTCCGAGGCGGGCGCGCCCGAGTTCGTCGATCACTTCGTCGCCATGCAGGAAGCGCGGCAGGTGGCGATGCGCGGCGGGCTGGTGTGGCTCGACACCGAATGCCGGCGGCGCTTCGACAAGGCGTTCCTGGGCTGCGCCGACGCGGAGCGCCGGCAGGTGCTCGACGACATCGCCTATCCGGCCAAGGCCGACCCGCGCTTCAGCCACGGCGTCCGCTTCTTCACCGCCATGCGCGACCTGGTCGCCGGCGGATTCTGGTCGAGCAAGGTCGGCGTCAAGGACCTCGGCTACCAGGGCAACGTCCCCGCGCAGTGGGACGGCGCACCCCAGGCGGTCTCGATAAGCTCGGCGTCAAGTACGAGTAGGGTGCCGGCCCCGCAGCCGCCCGCGGCGCCCGACGGCCCGCCTAGGGCCGTCGGCACAGCGACGCGGATCGCGAGGCTGCCCGCGACGCCGCTGAGAGCGGCGTCGCCAACCAAGCAGTGGGACGGCGCACCCGCAGGCGGGTCCTGGACAAGCTCGGCCGTCGAAGTGACCGAAGCGTAGCGCGCCGTGCCGGCGCGCTACCCGCGCGCCACGCCGGACAGCAGCCAGTTGCCCGGTCCGTCGAGCAGCGCGTCGAAGTCGGTGACGACGAGCGCCGGCGGCGGATCGGTCGCGGCGAACGTCTCTGCCGGGTAGCTGGTCGTCACGGCCACCGTGGTCATCCCGGCGCGGACGGCCGCGACCACGCCCATCGGCGCGTCCTCGAACGCGACGCAATCCGCCGCGTCGACCCCCAGCTTGCGCGCCGCTTCCAGGAACACGTCCGGCTCCGGCTTGCCGTGCGCGACTTCGTCGCTGCGGGCGATCACCGTAAGCCGCGACGCCAGCTCCAGCTCGCGCAGCGTGTGCTCGACGTTCTCCCGCGGCGCCGACGTGGCCAGCGCGATCGGCACGTGCCGTCGCGTCGAGCCCGTCGACGAGGCGCATCAGCCCGGCGAGCGGCTTCAGCCGGCCGGCCGAGAGGCGGCGGTAGGCCGACTCCTTTTCGTGCGACAGATCGGCGACTTCGGCCTCCGTCAACGTCCGCTCGAACAGGCGCGGAAAGATGTCGGCGTTGCGGCGCCCGTCCATCCACTTGCGCATCTCGAGCGTGAGCGGCGGCAGCCCGTGCGCCGCGGTGAAGGCCTCGAAGGCCTCGATGTGGAACGGCATGTTGTCGAGCAGCGTGCCGTCGATGTCGAAGACGACGCCCGCCACACGGCGGGCGGAAAAGGGGCCGGTCATCGTGCGATTGCCTTGCGTCCGTAGCCAATCTCGGCGCCGCCCGAGATGATGTGATCGACCCCGGTGGTGAAGGTGGCGTCCGAGGCGAGGAAGAGACAGAGGCGTCCGACTTCCTCCGGTGTGCCCATGCGGCCCGCCCATTGCGCCGCCTCCCCGTCGTCGCGGCACTGGGCCGGATCGGGCGCGGCGTCGATGGCGGCCTGCCACAACGGGGTGAAGACGTTGCCGGGCGAGATGCTGTTGACGCGCACGCCGTGGACCGCCTCGTCGACGGCGAGCGCCTTGGTGAAGGACTTCACGGCGCCCTTGGTGGCGACGTAGGTCGTGGCGTGGTGCTGGCCGATGGTGGCGACGAGGCTCGCCACGTTGACGATCGACCCGCGCGTGCGCCGCAGGTGGGGCAGCGCGAGCTTGGCCAGCGCGAAGACGCTGACGACGTTGAGCTCGAGCAGCGCGCGGAACTCGTCGAGCGAGAACCCGTCGATCGGCTTGTGCGGCGGGTGCCAGCCGGCGTTGTTGACCAGGCAGTCGAGCCGCCCGTCGCGCTCGACGGTGCTCGAAATCAGCGCCTCGCGGTCGGCGTCCGCGGTGACGTCGCAACGCGTGAAGTGGACCTGTCCCGGGCCACGCGCCGACAGTGCGGCGGCCACGTCCGGACCGCGGCCGCTGTCCGGCGATGCGATGACGACCGAGGCGCCGGCGGCGGCGAAGACGGCGGCGCAGCCCTCGCCGATCCCTTGCGTGCCTCCGGTGACGATGACGGTCTTCCCAGCGAAGTTCATGGCAGACAGAATAGCCTCTGCGCGGGCGACCCAATGCGGCCGCTGGTGAGCGCGCGGCCGCCAACACCCGCCGGCCCACGTGAGGCGCCGCCGCGCGCCCAGCGCGGCGAATAGCAGCCGAACGTGCCAAAGGCCGGCCCGCGGCCGCGCGTGAGCGCGCGGCCGCCAACCTAATCGAGCCCAGGGAGGACGTCGAAGCTCGGGTTGATGGCGGCCGGCTCGAGCGCGATCGAGTGCCGCAGCGCGCGCCGCGCGTCGTCGGGCTGGCCGGCTTCAGCCAGGGCCCGGCCCAGCTCGTACCATGCCAGCGGCGAGTCCGGGAAGCGGTCGCGGTTGGCCCGAAGCAGCGCCACCGCCGCTTCGTGCCGATCGGCGAGCGTGCACTGACGTCCCACGTGCTGCAGCTCGTACTCGGCCAGGTTCCAGTGCGGCTCGCCCTCGGCGACGGCGGCCCGCCAGGCCGTGAGCGCCGACTCGACTCCGCCGCGAGCGAGAGCCGTGGCCACCGCCACGCCAGCCGACCGCCGCGGCTTCGCGACCGGCCAATGGACGACCTCGCTCAGGAAGTCGTGGATGGCCGTGCTGTAGCGGTCGGCATCCTCGGCGTTCGGGAAGATGTGGCCGCCGGCGAGGCGTACCAGGCGCTTCGGCTCCGCGGCCTTGGCGAACATCGCTTCGCCGTGCGGGAAGGGGATGATCGTCGTCGTCCGGGCTGTGCAGGAAGAGCGTCGCGCTGTGCGTCGCGGCGATCGCCTCGTCGGACTTGAAGGGGTGTTCGCAGCAGCCAGCGGATCGGGCATGAACGGATGCTGCTCGGCCGCCCGGGCCTGCACCGACGTGAAGCCGCCTTCGGCGATCAAGCGCGGCTTCGTCGACGTCGCGGGCGAGCGGGACCGCCGCGCCGGTGCCCAGCGACCAGCCGTAGATGGCGATGTGCGAGGCGGGCACGCCGTCGATACGGTGCAGGCGATCGTAGGCGGCGCGTGCGGCCGCCTGCATGCCGGCCTCGCTCGCCGTGCCGCCGACGTTGCCGAAGCCGGGGTACTCGACCGCCAGCACGTTGAGGCCGAGCTGCCGCAGCTGATCGTAGCGGCGGACGTTCGCGCCCGAGCGTGATCGTCGCCGCGTTGCCGTGCAGGAAGAGGACCCAGTAGCCGGTGGCGTCGCCGGCGCTCGTCGCGCCGGACGCGGGGTGCACCGCCCGGATGCGCCACGCCTCCGTGGCCAGGCCGTGGTCGCCGGTGACGACGACCCGTTCGGGCGCGAGGCCGACGCTCGCCATATACAAAGTCCCGTGCCTCGGCGGCCTGAAGACCAGGTCGACCTGGTAGGCGTAGAGGTAGGCGAGAAGCGCTCAGGTAGCCGAGGAGCGCCAGGATTCCGACGTCGCCGATGAAGCGGAGGGGACGTCGCCAACGGGCCGGCCAGCGCATGAGCACGCGTAGTCTATAGTGACTCGAGATGTCCTCGTTGCCCGCCGACGCACTGCGCACCTGCGAGTCCGATCTCTCCGTCCTCGAGACCGTCGAAACCGCCCGGCCTGGGCCCGCCGGCGCCCTCCCGCTCGAGCCCGCCGATCTGCTGGAACGGCCGAGCGGCGATCTCTTCGGGTGGACGCTGAACGCGGGCATGGGCTGGCAGCCGGACGCGATGCGGCGGCCCGAGGTCCTGATCCTCAGCACGCAGGGCGGCATCCGCGAGAACGACGGCAGCCCGCTCGCGCTCGGCTATCACACCGGCCACTGGGAAGTCGGCCTGCTGATGCGCGCCGCCGCCGAGGAGCTGCGCACCGCGCTGTGCATGCCGTTCGCCGGCTACGTCACCGATCCGTGCGACGGGCGGACGCAGGGCACGACCGGGATGATGGACTCGCTGCCGTATCGCAACGACGCGGCGATGGTGCTCGGACGCCTCATCCGGTCGCTGCCGACCCGCGTCGGCGTCATCGGCGTGGCGACCTGCGACAAGGGCCTGCCGGCGATGATGATGGCCGTTGCCGGGGCGCACGGCCTGCCCGGCGTGATCGTGCCCGGCGGCGTGACGCTGCCGGCGACCGACGGCGAGGACGCGGGGAAGGTCCAGACGCTCGGGGCCCGCTTCGCGCACGGCTCGATCTCGCTCGAGGAGGCGGCGGAGATGGGCTGCCGCGCCTGCGCGTCGCCCGGCGGCGGCTGCCAGTTCCTCGGCACGGCCGCGACCTCGCAGGTGGTCGCCGAGGCGCTCGGGCTTTCGGTGGTGCACAGCGCGCTGGCGCCCTCGGGACAACCGGTGTGGCTCGACATGGCCCGCCGCTCGGCCCGCGGCGTCCTCGCCCTCCGCGCCCGCAAGAAGACGGTGCGCGACGTCGTCACCGACGCCGCGATCCGCAACGCGATGGTCGTCCACGCCGCCTTCGGCGGATCGACCAACCTGCTCCTGCACATTCCCGCCGTCGCCCACGCCGCGGGCCGGGCCCGTCCGACCATCGACGAATGGCTCGACGTGAACCGCCGCGTGCCGCGCCTCGTCGACTCGCTGCCGAACGGTCCGCATCCGACGGTGCGCGTGTTCCTCGCCGGCGGGGTGCCGGAGGTGATGCTGCACCTGCGCGATCTCGGCCTGCTCGATCTGTCGGTGCTCACCGCGTCGGGCGAGCCGCTCGGCGACATGCTGGCGTGGTGGGAGGCGTCGCCGCGCCGGCAGCGCGTCCGCGAGCTGCTGCGCGAGCGCGATGGCATCGATCCGGACGACGTGATCATGCCGCCGCCCGTGGCGAGGGCCAGGGGGCTGACCAGCACCGTGTCCTACATCCGCGGCAACCTCGCGCCCGAGGGCGCGATCGTGAAGAGCACGGCGATCGATCCGAAGCTCCTCGGCGCCGACGGCGTGTATCGCCACACCGGACCGGCGCGCATCTTCACCTCGGAGCGCGCGGCGATCGCCGCGATCAAGAGCCAGCAGGCCGATCGGCTGCAGGCGGGGACGGTGATGGTGCTCATCGGCCGCGGCCCGATCGGCGCCGGCATGGAGGAGACCTACCAGGTCACCTCGGCGCTCAAGCACATCGACATCGGCAAGACCATCACGCTCATCACCGACGCGCGGTTCTCGGGCGTCTCCACCGGCGCCTGCATCGGTCACGTCGGGCCGGAGGCGCTGGCCGGCGGGCCGATCGGCCGCCTCGTCGACGGCGACATCGTGCGCGTCGTCATCGACACGCGCACGCTCGACGGCAGCATCGATCTGATGGACGGCGACGTGCCCGCGGACAGTGCCCTGGCGCAGCGCGTGATGCGCCCCGATCTCGCCCCCGATCCCGCCCTGCCGGATGCCACGCGCATCTGGGCGGCCATGCAGCAGGCGAGCGGTGGGACGTGGGGCGGCTGCGTTTACGACGCAGACGCGATCGTGGCGAAGTTGCGGTCCTGAGGGGATCGCCAACCTGCGAAGCGGCCCGGTCGTCGACGAGACGCGCGGCCTTCCGGCCGCGCTGGCCTCCCACTTGTTCGTTGGCGAATAAAAAGCGAAAATGCGGCATGCAGGCCGCTCGACTCCATATCGAAGCGCTGCTGCGGGCGCGCCGGCTCGATCGGACGGTCACGGACGCGGGCACGCCACCCGAACTGGTCCGGGCCGTGTCGACCGGTCTGCCATGGCTGGATCCACGCCTGGCGGGGGGCTGGCCGTGCGGCGAAACCTCCGAGATCGTCGGCCCGGTCTCGTCCGGCCGGACCAGCCTGCTGCTCGCCTCGCTGGCCGCCGCGACCGCCCGCGGGGAGGTCGCGGCCCTCATCGACGCCCACGACACGTTCGACGCCAGCTCGGCGCTGGCTGCCGGCGTGGCGCTGGACCACCTGCTCTGGGCCCGCGGCGATCCGGCCGGCGCACCGCGTCCCCATGTCCTGCTCGACCGCGCCATCAAGGCGTTCGGGCTGGTGCTCGAAGCCGGCGGCTTCGGCGTCGTCGCCCTCGATCTGGCCGACGTCGCGCCGGCCGACCTGGCGCGCCTGCCGTTCACCACGTGGCGCCGGCTGCAGCGGTTCGTGGAAGGCCGGGACACGGTCGCCCTGGTGCTGACGCCGGCGCCGGTGGCTCGCAGCGCGCGCGGCGTCACGCTGGAACTGACGGCGTCGACGTCCACGGCGGTGTGGACGGGGGAGAGCCGGCGCGCCCGCCGGCTGACCGGGCTCGCGCTGACGCCCAACGTCCGGACCGCGCGCAGATTGCAGGGGTGATGTTCGCCGCGCTGGTGGCCGCCTCGACGGCCTCGTCCACTGTTCCGCCCGCGGCCGGCGTCGCGGCGTCGACCGAGGCGCTCGCCGCCGTGGCGCGGGGCGCGTCGCCGCGGGTCGAGATCGCCGGGCCCGGCGTCGTCGTGATCGACGCGCGCGGCTTGACCCGCCTGTTCGGACAGGAGGCGCAGGTCGCGTCGCTGTGCCGGCAGCAGGCGGCCGATCGCGGCGTCGTGGCCGCGGTCGCGATGGCCTCGACGCGGACCGCGGCGCTGCTGCTGGCCCTCGACGCCGCCGAGCGGATCGCCGCGGCGGCGCTGGACGCGTCCCGTGCCGTGGTGACGGTGCCGGCCGTGATCGTGCCGGTCGGGGCGGAAGCCGCGGCGCTGGCGCCGCTGCCGATCGCGCTCGTCGCGCGGCTCGCCGCGCTCGACATGCCGGCGGGTCCGCGCGGACGCGCGGCCCGAGGTCGCGCCGTGGGGGGCGGCGGCGACGCCGCCGGCGCCGACGTGCCGCTGGCCTTGTGGCGGCGCTGGGGGCTGGCCACGCTCGGCGCGCTCGCCGCACTGCCGGCCGCCGATCTCTTCGAGCGCCTCGGCGTGGCCGGCCTGGCCTGGCACGCGATGGCGCGCGGGCGGGATGCACGCCCGCTCGTGCCGACCGCCGAGCCGCAGCCGTTCGAGGCGACGTGCGCCTTCGAATGGCCGATCGAGGCGATCGAGCCGCTGTCGTTCGCGCTCGGCCGGGTGATCGATCCGCTGTGCGCGCGGCTGGATCACGACGGCCTCGGCACGGTCACGCTGCAGACGACGCTGCGCCTGGTCACCCGCGAGCTGTACGTGCGGCGGCTCGGCCTGCCGATGCCGATGCGCGACCCGCGGGTGCTGCGCACGCTGATCGTCCTCGATCTCGAATCGCACCCGCCGCCGGCCGGCATCGACGTACTGACGGTGACGTTCGAGCCGGTAGCCGGCCGCATCGTCCAGCCGTCGCTGCTGGCGCGCGCCCATCCGCGACCCGAGACGATCGCGACGCTGACCGCCCGGCTGCGCGCGGTGATGGGCGACGGGCGCGTCGGCAGACCGGTCGCGCTCGACACCCACCGCGGCGGGGCGATCGGGATGCGGCCGTTCGACGGGCCCGCGGCGGGCCTGCCGCTCGCCGTCGCCGAGACGCCATCGACGACGCCGCGCGAGCCGGCCGGCGCCGGCCGGCTGACGCTGCGCCGGTTCCGGCCGCCGCCGCCGGTCCGCGTCGAGCTCAATCGCGGGCGGCCGGTGCGCGTGCGATCGCTCGAGCCACGGCGGCTGCCGCGGCTCGGGGCGGTGCGGCAGTCCGCCGGTCCGTGGCGATCGTCGGGCGACTGGTGGCGGGTCGAGAGTGCCGCGCTCGGTGGCGAGCCGGCCGCGCCCGGCGCCGCGACGGTGCGGCGCGCCGCGTCGACATCGTCGGTCTGGCAGCCCGATCCGTCGGTGTGGAGCGACGAGCCCACCACGGCCTGGGACGAGGACGAGTGGGACGTCGTCCTCGACTCGGGGACCGCGTTGCGCCTCGCGCGCGATCGACGACGCGACACCTGGGTCGTCGCCGCGCTGATCGATTGACGCGCCGCCGCTGACGCGCCGCCGCGAGCGACGCCAGCCGACCCGCCCAGGGTCGGCTGAAGCGCGTTGCGAGTCCAATGGCGGCCGGCGACGGCGCTGAGGGCGCCGTCGCCACTAACAACGTCGCGCTACAATCCGGTGCAATGTCCTGGTCTCACGCGTCCTGGCTGCGCGCCGCCGGCAGCACGGCGGTCGTCCTCGTGGCGGGATGGGGCGCGTTCGTGGCCGGGCAGCCCCCGACCGCCGACGAGCCGCCGTTGGCGCAGCCCCCCGTGTCGGCCTCGGCGCAGCGCCTGTACAGCGAGGCCAGGCCGCACCTGCTCCAGGTGCGCACGCTGCTCAAGGGGCAGGACAGCCAGGCGAGCGTCGGATCGGGCTTCCTCGTCACCGGCGAAGGCCACATCCTCACCAACTACCACGTCGTCAGCGAGGCGGCGCTGCAGCCGGACCGCTATCGTCTGGTCTACAGCACCGCCGATCGCCGCGAAGGCGCGCTGCAGCTCCTCGGCTTCGACGCCATCCACGACCTCGCCATCGTCAAGCCGGTCGATCCGGCGCCGCTCGCCGGGCACGGCGGGCTGCGCTTCCGGCCGCGCGATCGGGCGCTGGCGCAGGGCGAGCGCATCTACTCGCTCGGCAACCCCCTCGACGTCGGCTTCGCCGTGATCGAAGGGACCTACAACGGGCTCGTCGAACGCAGCTTCTATCCGACCATCTTCTTCTCCGGCTCGCTCAATCCCGGCGTCAGCGGCGGGCCGACGCTCGACGGCCAGGGCGCCGTGATCGGCATCAACGTCGCCGCCCGGCGTGACGGCGAGCAGGTCAGCTTCCTCGTCCCGGCCGTCTTCGCCGAGGAACTGCTGCAGCAGGCGCGCAGCGCGGCGCCGCTCACCGGGCCGGCCTACCCGACCCTGGTCAAGCAGCTGTGGGCGCACCAGGCGACGTTGACCGCCCGCTTCCTCCAGCAGCCGTGGCGGCAGGCCGGGCATCCGCGCTACGTCATTCCGCTGCCGCAGGAGGCGTTCATGCGGTGCTGGGGCCGCAGCACGCCGGCCGATGCCAAGGGCCTCGAGTTCGAGCACGCCGAGTGCGAGATGGACACGCGGGTGTTCGTCTCGGGCTGGCTCACCACCGGATCGCTGAACGTCCGGCACGAAGCCTACGACGGCGCCAAGCTCGGCACGCTGCGCTTCGCCCAGCGCTACACCGCCAGCTTCGCCAACGAGGGCTTCGGCGGGGCCGGCGACAGCGCCCGCACCGCGCCGCAGTGCCACGAGCGCTACGTCGATCGCGAGGGACTGCCGCTGCGCGCGGTGCTGTGCCTGTCGGCCTACAAGAAGCTGACCGGCCTGTTCGACGTCAGCGTCCTCGTCGCGACCGTCGACGCGCCGCAGCAGGGCGTCCAGGGCCGCTTCGACGCGCAGGGCGTCAGCTTCGACAACGCGCTGGCGCTGGCCGCGCACTATCTCGAGGGATTCCGATGGACCAGGACCTCGACGGCCCCGTGACGGTCGACCCGATCCTCGGCGTCGTCGACGTCCTCGACCGCGACGGCCGGGCGCGCGTCACGCTGCCGGTGCGCCACTGGCCCGTCACCATCGGACGCGCCATCACCTGCGACATCGTGCTCGACGATCCCTACGTCGCGCCGCAGCACGCCACGCTCGGCGAGCACGAGGGCGGGCTGCAGCTGACGGTCGGCGACACGGTCAACGGCGTCTGGCTCCGGAAGCGCCGGGTGGCAGCAGGGGAGCGGGCCGAGCTCGCCGCGGGCGACGTCGTCCAGGTGGGCGGGACGCGCCTGCGCGTCCGCCGCGCCGCCGACGCCCTGGCGGCCGAGCGTCGCTGGGTGCCGGAGGCCACGGGCAGCGTGCGCACCGTGCTGGTGCTGGCGCTGCTGTTCTCCGTCTGGAACGCCGCCGAACTGTGGCTCCGCGACGATCCCGGCGGCCGCTTCACCGACTACCTGCCCGTGCTGATCGGCGCCCCGATCGCGGTGGCGATCTGGGCCGGGTTCTGGTCGGTGGGATCGAAGCTGACCCGCCACCGTTTCGATTTCTGGAGCCACACCGTCATCGCGCTGCTCGCCAGCCTCGCCATGGGCGTGGCGGCGCTCCTGCTGCCGGTGTTCGCGTTCACGTCCGGATGGGCGTGGCCGAGCCGCATCGGGCCGCTCGTCGTCGCCGCGATCGCGCTGGTCGGCGGTCGGGGCGCACATCGGCCGCCTCCTGCCCGGGCGTCCACGGGTGCTGGCGGCGGTGATGGCGTCGCTGTTCGTGGTCGGCCTCGGGCTCTACACGTTCCACAACTACGAGACGCAGGATCGGGTGTTCCCCGAGCTCTACGTCGCCACGCTGGCGCCGCCGGCGCTGCGCCTCGCGCCGACCGGTGTCGACGGCCCGCTTCGTCGACGAGGCGCGCGCCTCAAGGCGGTGCTGGAAGCGCACATCGCCGACGACGATCGTCCCGGGCCGGAGCGACGACTTGAGCTACGCTGCGTCGGCGGCGTGGCGCGCGGTCGCCACGCTCGGCAGGCCGGCTCGGCGGCGCGCGTGAGGGCGCGCGCTCAACCAGAACACGCGGCGCTTGAGGCGCTCGATCGTGAAGCGCGCCGTGTCGGCCACCGCCATCACCGCCATCACGCCGGCCTGCACGGGGTCGGTGACGACGAGATCGGCGGCGTCGGGGACGCTGCCGGCCATGTTGAGGCTGATCACGAGCAGGCCCTGCGCGCGCACCTCGCGCACGGCGTCCTCGATCTCGCCGCCCATCAGCGAGCCGGCCAGGACGAGGGCGCGGGCGCGGGGCAGCCGGGACACGGCGCGCACGGCTTCGGCCAGGGCCTGTTCGCCGACCAGCGGGATGGTGTCGACCGAGATCTTCTCGCCGCGGATGTTGTGGCGATCGGCCTCGGAGATCGCGCCGATGGCCACCTGGCCGACCTGCGCGCCGCCGCCCATGATGATGATGCGCTTGCCGTAGATCCGCTTGAGCGTCGCCGCCACCTCGAGGCCGCGGACGATGTCCAGCGCCCGCAGCTCCGCGACCAGCGCGTCGGTGTCCTCGACGGTGATCTCGAGGTAGGTCCGGCTCAGGCCTTCCCAGTCGCTCAGGATCTCGACGCTGGAAATGTCGCCGCCGTGCCGCGCGATGACGCCGGTCAACTGGTGCAGCACGCCGGGGCCCGTCGGCGCCGTCACGAGAATCGCCACCTGATCCACGCCGAGAGTGTAACCTGACGCCCGACGTGGTTTCCGACCTCACGCCCGACGCCGGCTCCCGCGCCGCACGCGCGATGTGCCTGCTCACGGTGTCGGGCAGCCTGCGCGCCGTGTCGTCGAACGGCGCCGTGCTCGATGCGGTCGCCGCGCTGGCGCCGTCCCACGTCCACGTCACGCGCTTCGACGGTCTGGCCGATCTGCCGGCGTTCAACCCCGACCTCGACGGCGAAGGCGCCGCGCCCCCGCCGGCCGTGGCCCGGTGGCGCGCGGCCATCGCCGGCGCGGACGCGATGGTGATCTGCAGCCCGGAGTACGCGCACGGGGTTCCCGGCTCGCTGAAGAACGCGCTCGACTGGCTCGTCAGCGGTCCCGACGTGCCCGGGCTGCCGGTGGCGGTCGTGAACGCGACGACGCGCGCCCACATCGCCCACGCCTCGCTCATCGAGACGCTCCGGACGATGTCGGCGATGGTCGTCGAGGCGGCGTCGGTCCGGCTCCCGCTCGGCCCCGGCCAGCGGACGGCCGAGGCGATCCTCGCCGACCCGGTTGCGTCCGCCCTGCTCACGGATGCGCTGGCAGCCCTGCTCAGGTTGGCCGCCGGCCGGCCGGACCGGCTGCATGCGCTGCCGCGCCCCGGCGCATCCTGACGCGATTTTCCGGGCCAAATCGTCCAGGCAGGGGCAGGCGAGTGCAGCGATTGGCAGATGTGCCGATTGCAGTCACAACAGGATCACCGATCCGCCAAAGCACACATGGCCATGCTGCCCAACTTCGCCCGGTTCTCCTCCGACCTTGCCATCGATCTCGGCACGGCCAACACCTGCGTCTTCGCCCCCGGTCGCGGCATCGTCCTGAACGAGCCGTCGGTCGTCGCCTACAACACGGCGCACAACCGGATCGAGGCGGTCGGGCGCAGCGCCAAGGAGATGCTCGGGCGCACGCCGAACAACATGGTGGCGATCAAGCCGCTGCGCGACGGGGTCATCGCCGACTTCGACGCCGCCGAGCGGATGCTCACCGACTTCATCAAGCGGGCCAGCCCGCGCAGCATGTGGGTCCGGCCGCGCGTCGTCATCGGCGTGCCGGCCGAGATCACGCAGGTCGAGCGGCGCGCGGTGCAGGAGAGCACGCTGCGGGCCAAGGCCAGCGAGGTCTACCTGGTCGACGAGCCGGTGGCGGCGGCGATCGGCGCCGGCCTGCCCATCACCGAGCCGACCGGCAACATGATCGTCGACATCGGCGGCGGCACCACCGACATCGCGGTCATCTCGATGGCCGGCGTCGTCTACAGCAAGTCGGTGCGCATCGCCGGCAACGAGCTGGACGAGGCGATCATCGACCACATGCGCAAGGTGCACGGCCTGCTCATCGGCGACCGCACCGCCGAGCAGATCAAGATCGAGATCGGGTCGGCGGCGCCGCTCGACGAGAAGATGACCATGGAAGTGCGCGGTCGTCACATCGCCGAAGGCATCCCCAAGAGCGTGACCATCAGCGACGCCGAAGATCCGCGACGCGCTGCGCGGCATCATCGACATCCTGGTCCACGCCGTCCGCGACGTGCTCGAGCGCATCCCGCCCGAGCTGTCGGCCGACATCTACGATCGCGGCGTCATGATCACCGGCGGCGGCGCGCTGCTCCGCAACCTGGATCGGCGCCTGCGCGAGGACACCCAGCTGCCCGTGACCGTGGCCGAAGAGCCGCTGTCGTCGGTCGTCATGGGCGCCGGCCGCATGCTGTCGGACCTCCCGCTGCTCAAGCGGCTCGCCGCGGCCTAGTCCGGCCTCGGGATCATCGGCGTCGGGAAGCGGCCCCGCGAGGGGCCGTTTCCACGTACGGCCGGCATCTGCCCCACGGCCTGGGCGCTGCGATATCCTCGCGGCGTGATGCCAGAGAACTCTGCCACCACGGCACACCCGCCGATCCGTCCCCTCGAGGGCCTGCGCGTCCTCGAGCTCGGCCAGGTGCTGGCCGGGCCATTCTGTGGCGCGCTGCTTGCCTGGTTCGGCGCCGAGGTGATCAAAGTCGAGCCGCCGGGCGACGGCGATCCACTGCGCACGTGGCGTCACGTCGAGGACGGGACGTCGCTGTGGTGGTACATCCTCGGGCGCAACAAGAAATCGATCACGGCGGACCTGCGCCAGGAGAGCGGCCGCGATCTGATCCGCCAGCTGATCGCCCGCAGCGACGTCGTCATCGAGAACTTCCGGCCGGGCCGGATGGAGGAGTGGGGACTCGGTCCCGAGGACATCGCCCGCCTCAACCCGCGTACCATCCTCGCGCGCGTGTCCGGCTACGGCCAGACCGGGCCGTACGCGCCGAAGCCGGGCTACGCGTCGGTGGCCGAAGGCTACGGCGGCCTGCGCTACGTTACCGGCTTCCCGGACCGGCCGCCGGCACGTGCCAACCTGAGTCTCGGTGACAGCATCGCCGGCCTGCACGCCGCGCTCGGCGTCCTGACCGCCGTCTACCACCGCGACGTCAACGGCGGCGCCGGACAGGTGGTCGACGTCGCCATCGTCGAGGGCATCTTCAACCTGATGGAGTCGATGGTGCCGGAGTTCACGAGCGCCGGCATCGTCCGTGAGCGGCACGGCTCGAAGGTATCGGGGATCGTGCCGAGCAGCACGTATCCGTGCGCCGACGGGAAGTACATCATCGTCGGCGGCAACGGTGACAGCATCTTCAAGCGGTTGATGCGCGTCGTCGGCCGCGCCGATCTCGCCGAGGATCCGCGTGTCGCGCGCAACGACGGCCGCGTGACGCACGAAGCCGAGATCGACGACGCCATCGAAGCGTGGACGCGGGCCCGCCCGTTCGCCGACGTGCTGGCCGCGCTCGAAGCGGCCGGCGTGCCGGCCGGGCCGATCTACTCGGTCGCCGATCAGGTCGCCGATCCGCATTTCAAGGCCCGCGGCCTGTTCGAGGACGTACAGGTCGCGACCGGAAAGACCGTGACGCTGCCGGCGCTGGCGCCGCGACTCGTCGACACGCCGGGCGGCACGGTGTGGCCAGGGCCGCCGCTTGGCGCGCACAACGACGAGGTCTACCGCGGCGTGCTCGGCCTCGACGACGCTGCGCTCGCCGCGCTGCGGGCGGCAGGAGCGATCTGATGGCGCTGAAGCTGATGGCCGTCCTGGCCCATCCCGACGACGAGTCGCTCGGCTTCGGCGGCACGCTGGCGACCTATGCCGCGGCCGGCGTCGAGACGTCGCTGGTCATGGCGACACGCGGCGAAGCCGGCCGGTGCGGCGAACATCTGCGCGGCTCGCCGGGACATCCAGGCCCCGACGCGCTCGCGCGCATCCGGGAAGGCGAACTGCGGGCGGCGGCCGCGATCCTCGGCATCGGCGACATCGCGTTCCTCGACTACCGCGACCAGGAGCTCGATCGCGCCGACCCGCGCGAAGCGGTGGCGCGCATCGTCCATCAGCTCCGGCGCACGCGTCCGGACGTCGTGCTCACGTTCGGGCAGGACGGCGCCTACGGGCACCCGGATCACATCGCGATCGGCCAGTTCACGACGGCGGCGGTCGCCGTTGCCGCGGATCCGTCGTTCGCGTCCGGCGACGGCGACGCGCCGCATCGGGTCGCCAAGCTGTATTACATCGCCTGGCCGGCGTCGACGTGGGCCGCTTACGAGAACGCGTTGAAGCGCCTGATCTCGGTCGTCGACGGCGTCGAGCGACAGGCCGTGCCGTGGCCGGACTGGTCGATCACGACGGTGATCGACACCCGCGCGTCGTGGGAAACCGTCTGGCGCGCCGTGTCGTGTCACGAATCGCAGATGGGCATCTTCGCGCGGCTCAAGGATCTGGAGCCCGAGCTGCACGAGGCGCTGTGGGGCGCGCAGTCCTTCTATCGGGTCTCGAGCACTGTCAACGGCGGCCGGCAGCAGGAAACCGATCTCTTCACCGGCGTCCGCTGAGCGCGTAGACGTAGGCCTGCACGGTGATCCCGTCCATGCACGTCACCGTGGTCAGCACGCGCTCGTAGCCGTCGCCCTCGAACGCGTCGAGGCGCGGCCAGTGGTCGGCCAGCGTGTCCGAGCTGAAGAGGAAGCCGGCGACTTTGGCGCCGTGCTCGTCGAGGATGAGGCCCGGATAACCGGCCGCCGCGCCCCAGCCTTCCGGCAGCAGCGTGCCGGTCACGGTCGCCGGCTCCCACTCTCCCGGAATCGGCGCCAGCACGTGCGCGTTGGACCGACCCGGCGCGAGCGTTCCGTAGACGAAGAGGCGGTGAGGCATCGCGGCCGAAGCTGAGAGGCTACGATCATCGCATGCCTCACCTCACCCGTGCTTCGCTGCTGATCCTCGCCGGCATCCTCTTGAAGGCGAAGGGCATGCCAGCCCAAGGAACTGCAGGACTCCGACCTGGAGGTCGGCTCGCGCGATCCGGACGGGACGAGCGCGTAACGGCTATCGCGTCTGAACGCGTCACCGTGACGCGCGGGGACGCGGCCGGCGTCGGCGACCTGATCCAGACGGCGATCGCGGCGGGCGCCAAGGACGCCGGGCGGCTCAGATTTCTTCGTGTCGACTCGGAACTGCGCGGCACGGAGCGCGATGGCCGCCGGCGCCAGCGTCGAGTCCGGCACGGAGGCGATCACCTTCGCGATCGACGTCGTCTTCGCGCTCAAATAGGGCAGCCGCGCCCGTCCGTCATCATCCGCCCGGGCCCGGCGGCAGCGCGATCAGCCACTCGACGTAGTGGAGCGCGCGGTGGTGCGCGAAGGTGTCGAAGACCAGCAGCGCCGCGCTCTGCAGGAGGATGCCGAGTCCGATCGCACCGAGCGGCTCCGGCGCCGGCCTGACGATCACGAACAGGATGCTGACGGCGATGAGCGCGATCTCGACCTTCTTGATCAGCTCGAAGGTGCCGTTCACGCGCGCCATCCGCTCGATTTCCGCGGTGATCGTCACGGTGCGCTTCGACTGGAGCCCGGCTTCGATTTCCGCGATCTGGGCCGATGCGCGGCCGGCGACGGTCAGGCCAATCACCAGCTCGATGCCGCCGAGGACCAGCACCGGCCAGGCCATCGGGCTGAACAGGCTCTTCGTCGCGAACAGGTAGATCGCCAGCGCCACGCTGGCAGTGGCGAGCGCGATCAGCAGCAGCCCGGCCTGCTTCTCGGCGGTGAAGTAGGCGGTCAACTCGGGGAAGGGCATGTTCAGTGCGCTAGCGCTCACATTCCACGCCTTCCATCGCGAGCTGCTGCGGCACCCAGCCTCGCGGGAACGTCGGCGCGACCACTTCCACGCGGTACCACCGCTGGCCCGCCTCGCCGCCCACCTCCTGCACCTGCGCCCGGGCGCAGGACGGGACGTCGCCGGTCCGGGTGGCGTCGGCGCGCGGCGTGGCGAACAGGGTCGAACGGCGGCCGGGTTCGCTGCCGATCCGGATCGACTCGCCGACGGCGTGCAGCCGCGGTTCATAGGCGCGGCCGTTCCAGCGATACCAGACGTTGGCGTCGCAGTCGGCGCAGTGCAGCGGCATCACCGTGTCGTCCTTGATGCCTTCCGACACGCCGAAGATCCGCTGGGGGCGGAACGGCACCACCAGCTCGGCCCGACCAGGAGTCGCGCCGTGCACGACGACGATGGTGAACTCGGCCTCGTTCCCGGCACCGCGGCGGACCACCACCGCCGCGATGTCGTCGAGGCCGTCCCGGTCGAAGTCCAGCTCGATCCACGGCGGCCAGCGATCGAGCTCTTCGAGTTGCTTGATCGTGTAGTCGCCGACGAGGTCGGTCGCCGGGTCGAGCAGCCGCCACTCGGCCCGGGCTCGCAGCACGTCGGCCATCAGCCGCGGAGGAGAGGGCGCTTCCGCGGCGATCAGCATTCCAGCGGTCGTCGCGGCGACACCGGCTGCAACGAGCCAGACCTCCCACAGCCGACGTTCACGACGCATGGCGCAGTGTAGCGCGGCCAGGCGGCATGGCCGCGCCGGACTAGAACATCCCGTGCGCGGTGTACCAGGCCCGCACCCGCGCCAGCACCTCGGGATCGGCGGCGACCTCCGCGTGACTGAGGCGGCGATAGAGATGGCCCTCGTGGGGTGCCTCGAGGACGGAGTCGAAGCGTCTGTCGAGGAGGAACGGGACGGCGTAGTCCAGGAGGCCGTGGTGCCACTGATACGGCGCCCTGATGCGTCGAGCCTGCGCGACGCTCGGGAGCGGGATGCCATCACGGTGAATCGCATCGAGCAGGACGCCGCCGGACGTGTGTGACGCGACCCGGACGTCGCCTGGATGGTCGGCGACGAAGGCGGTGGTGACGAAGGCCCCCATGCTGTGACCGTGCGCGGCGACGCGGGTGGTATCGACGTAGCCCAGGCGCGCAAGGACGGTGACCGTGGCGTGCGCGCGGAACGCGTTTGCCGAACTCGCGCCTTGCTGGAGCCGCGTTCCCGGGGCGCCAAGGGGCGCGTTGCGGGCGTGGGTGTAGTCGACCGCGATGCAGACCAGGCCCCACTTGCGCATGACGCCGCCGAGCTCGCGTCCATACGACTGCGCATTGCCGCCGGCGCCGTGACTGAGCACGACGGCGGGGAACGGTCCGCGGCCGCGCGGCTTCAGCAGGATGCCCTGGAGATCGACCGTCGTGCCGTCGAGCGTGCCGGTCAGCGTCCACGTCGCGCCGGACGCGGACTCGGGATTGCCGGCGATCGAGAGATCGGGATCGCCGGGGGCTGCTTGCCGGCACGCTGATGGGGGAGCGCATGGCACGCCGCCAGCGCACAGAGCAGCGAGGCGATCAGGGCGGCCCGGAGCACGCGCGCCATGATCCATTGGACCATGGCGCCGGAATCACGTGGCGAGCCGCTGCAGTCCACGTCATCCACCACCAGCTGTTCGGGAATCCACCCGCGCGGCGACGCCGGCGCGTCCACCTCGACGTGATACCAGCGTTGTCCTTCGCGGCCGCGCACCTGCAACACCTCGGCCTTCACACAGGCGGGCACCTCGGCCGTCCGTTCGGCGTCTGGGCGCGGGTCGGCGAACAGCGTCAGCCGCCGGCCGGGCTCGCCGGAGATTCGCAGGCGCCGCGGCGCGGCCAGCGCCGCGAATAGCAGGCCGCACGCCAGGAGGCCGGCCCGCGGTCGCGCGTGAGAGCGCGACCGCTAGACCAGCAGCTTCCAGGGCGCGCGATACGCCCGGGCCACGAGCGCCTGCGCCTTGTCGTTGCCGTTGGTGACCTGCTCGGCCTTGCCATCCCACACCACCGTCTGGCCGGAGCGCAGCGCCATGTTGCCGAGGATGGCGGTGGACGACGAGCGATGGCCGATCTCGATGTCGCAGATCGGCGCCTGGCGCGACTTCACGCAGTCGATGAAGTTGCGCTGGTGCGAGGGGAACGAGCCGTCAGCGGCGGCTGGCGTGGTCGTGACCTCGGGCCGCGGATCGGCCGGCCGGCTGCCAACGGGCGGCTCGGGCCGGAGCTCGAAGCGTTCGCGATCGACGAACAGCGTCGCGGCAGTCCCCATGAACTCGATGCCGTAGGCGCGGCCGTTGATCGGCAACCCGTTGCAGACCCGGTTCTCGTAGGTCATCACGAAATCGGGGTAGCGATACGTGGCGACGATGGTGTCCGGCGTGTCGCGGTTGTCGGTGAGGTGGAACTTGCCGCCGATCGTGGATACCTCGAGCGGCGCGTCGACGTTCATCGCCATCTGCACGATGTCGATGAGGTGCACGCCCCAGTCCGTCATCATGCCGCCGGCGTAATCCCAGAACCAGCGGAAGTGCGACCACGCATCGGGCACGACGCCGAAGCGGTTCGGGTTGAACGGCACCATCTGTGCCGGGCCGAGCCAGAGATCCCAGTCGAGGCCCTCGGGCGGCGCGCCGTCGGGCGGGTTGCCGATCCCCTTGGCGTTGGCGGCATTCCAGCAACGCACCAGCGTCACGTCGCCGAGGGCGCCGCTCTTCACGATCTCGGCGGCCTGCTGGAAGTGCGGCTGCGAGCGCTGCTGCGTGCCGACCTGGACGATGCGGTTGTACTTGCGCGCCGCCTGCACCATCGCGCGGCCCTCGGCGATGGCCACCGAGGTCGGCTTCTCGACGTAGACGTCCTTGCCGGCCTGGCAGGCGAGCACGGTCATCAGCGCGTGCCAGTGGTCGGGCGTGCCGATGACGACGGCGTCGATGCTCGTGTCGTCGAGGATGCGCCGGAAGTCGGCATGCTTCGCGGCGGCCGGGGCCACGTCGGCCGCCTTCGCCAGGTTGGGCGCGAAGACGTCGCAGATGGCGGCGATCTCGACGTCGGCGAGGCGCTGGTGTCCGCGCATCACGCCGGTGCCTTGGCGGCCGGTGCCGATGACGCCGACGCGAACGCGGTCGTTGGCGCCGAGCACGCGACCCGGCGACGCGGTGGTCTGGACGAAGGGCGCGGCCGAAGCGGGCAGCGCCGTGGCGCCGACGACACCGATGGTGCCGGCGAGGAAATCGCGACGAGTTGGCATGCCCTGTTATACGACTGTCAGACCCCTATATCTTGCGGTTGATCGCGAGGCGAAAATAGAGCGAAACTCGACGCGTGTACGTCGAGCTGCATGCTGCGTCTGCGTTCTCGTTCCTCGAAGCCGCCTCCACGCCCGAGGCGCTGGTGGAGCGCGCGGCGGCGCTCGGTCATTCGGCGATCGCCGTGCTCGATCGGGACGGCGTCTACGGCGCGCCGCGCCTGCACATGGCCGCCCGGAAGGCCGGCGTGAAGGCGCTCGTCGGCGCGGAGCTGACCATCCGCACGCAGCAGCAGCCGTACAGCCCGCACCCGCCGAGCCTGTGGCGGCTGCCGGTGCTGGTCGGCTCGCGCGATGGCTACCGCAACCTGTGCCGCCTGCTCACGCAGATGAAGGCGGGCGCGCCCAAAGGGGAAGTCACGGCGACCGGCGGCGCGCTCAGCCTCGAGGATCTCGACGGCGCCACCGCCGGCCTCGTCGCGCTCGCCGGCCGGGCCGTCCTCGGCGGCGCGCGGCACGGCGTCGGCGGGCTGCTCGATCGCCTGGTCGGCGTGTTCGGGCGCGATCGGCTGTACGTCGAGCTGCAGCGCCACCTGCAGCGCGACGAGGAAGCCGACAACCACGCGCTCGTCACGCTTGCGTCGGCGTACCACGTGCCGCTGCTCGCGACCAACGGCGTCCGCTTCGCGACGCCGGAGGATCGGCCGCTCCACGACGTCCTCAGCTGCATCCGCCACAAGACCGACGTCCATCGTGCCGGTCAGCGCCTCGCCCACAACGCCGAGCGCTACCTGAAGTCGCCGGCACAGATGGCGCAGCTGTTCGCTGATCGGCCGGAGGCGGTGGCCGCCACCCGCGAGCTCGCCGATCGGCTCGACTACACGATGGCCGATCTCGGCTATCGCTTCCCCGACTATCCGGTGCCGGCGGGGGAGACGCAGGCGTCGTTCCTGCGCAAGGTCGCCGACGTCGGCGCGCGCGAGCGGTACCGCCCGTTCCACGATCGCGCCAGGGCCCAGGTCGGGCGTGAGCTCGATCTGATCGAGAAGCTGGATCTGGCCGGCTACTTCCTGATCGTGTGGGACCTGGTCAACTTCTGCCGGCAGCACGACATCCTCGTCCAGGGGCGCGGGTCGGCCGCCAACAGCGCGGTCTGCTACAGCCTCGGCATCACCGCGGTCGATCCGGTCGGCATGGAGCTGCTCTTCGAGCGCTTCCTCTCGGAGCAGCGCGGCGAGTGGCCCGACATCGATCTCGACCTGCCGAGCGGCGATCGGCGCGAGCAGGTGATCCAGTACGTCTACCAGCGCTACGGGGCGCGCGGCGCGGCGATGACCGCCAACGTCATCACCTATCGCGGCCGCAGCGCGGCCCGCGAGGTCGGCAAGGCGCTGGGCATCGACACCGGCGACATCGACCGGCTGGCCAAGGTCATGAACCACTTCGAGTGGCGCGACCCGAACGAGACGATCGCGCGCAACCTGCGCGACGTCGGCCTCGATCCCGGCGACGTGCGCTTCCGTCACTTCGTCGAGTTGTGGGCGCGGATCCAGGACCTGCCGCGGCACCTCGGCCAGCACTCGGGCGGCATGGTGATCTGCCAGGGCCGCCTCGACGACGTGGTGCCGCTCGAGCCGGCGTCGATGCCGGGCCGCGTCGTCGTGCAGTGGGACAAGGACGACTGCGCCGATCTCGGCCTGGTCAAGGTCGATCTCCTCGGCCTCGGGATGATGGCGGTGCTGCAGGACGCGCTCGCCATCGTCAACCGCTCGACCTCGCCGCCCGTCGATCTGGCGCACCTGCCGCCCGACGATCCCGAGGTCTACCACCTGCTGCAGACCGCCGACACGATCGGCGTCTTCCAGGTCGAGTCACGGGCGCAGATGGCGACACTGCCGCGCCTCAAGCCGACGTGTTTCTACGACATCGTCGTCGAGGTCGCGATCATCCGGCCCGGTCCGATCGTCGGCCAGATGGTGCACCCGTACCTGAATCGCCGACGCGGCGGCGAGCCGGTGTCCTACCCGCACCCGTCGCTCGAGCCGGTGCTGAAGCGCACCCTCGGCGTGCCGTTGTTCCAGGAGCAGCTGCTGCGCATTGCGATGGTGGTCGCCAACTTCACCGGCGGGGAAGCCGAGGAGCTGCGCCGGGCGATGGGCTTCAAGCGATCCGAGGCGCGCATGAAGGCGATCGAGGTGCGCCTGCGCGAGGGCATGGCCAGCAACGGCATCACCGGCGCCGCCGCCGACGCGATCATCCTGGCCATCTCGTCGTTCGCGCTCTACGGCTTCCCCGAGTCGCACGCCGCCAGCTTCGCGCTGATCGTGTATGCCAGCGCCTATCTGAAGGCCTACTTTCCGAGCGCGTTCTACGCCGCGCTCCTCAACAACCAGCCGATGGGGTTCTACCACCCGGCGACGCTGGTCAAGGACGCCCAGCGCCGCGGCGTGCGCTTCCGGCCGATCGACGTGCAAGTGTCGCAGTGGGACTGCGTGGTCGAGGACGACGGCGCCATCCGCATCGGCTTGCGCTACGTCGACGGGCTGCGGGCGGAGGTGGGGCAGCGGATCGCCCAGCCTTCGCCGTCTGCCTTCGCGGCAACGGCTACGGTGCGGCACGCCGCAATGCTTCGCTGCCCGAAGTGCGGCAGCGACGACGAGCGGATGATCGAGCGCGAGCAGGGCGCGACAGCCTGGTTCTGCAACCTCTGCGCGCACCCGTTCGAGTGGCGGGCTGGCCGCGCCGAAGCCGGGTCGGCGAAGACGGACGGCGAAGGCGGGCGTTTCACATCGATCGAGCATCTCGTCGCGGCGACTGGGATCCGCGAGGACGAGTTGACGACGCTCGCCTCGATCGGCGCGCTGAACGCCTTCGGCTGCGACCGGCGCGAGGCGCTGTGGCAGGTGGCGCGCGCGATCCGGCCGGCGGGGGCGCTGTTCGACGAGACGCGCGGCGGCGAGCCCGCGGCCGCGCCGCTTGAGCCTCGATCAGGGCCCGTTCGCCTGCCGCGTCCTGCGCCGCCGCCGGTGACGCGCGTCGCCGAGCGCCGGGTGAGCGCCGGCGATGGCGGGGCCGTTCCATCGGCGTCCGTGGCGCTGCCGGGCCCGGCGGCGCGCGGCCCGCTGCTGCCGCTGACGCCGATCGAGCGCGTCGTCGCCGACTACGACGGCACCGGCCTGACGATCGGGCCGCACCCGATGACCTACCGGCGCGCCGAGATGGCGCTGCGCGGCGTGTTGCGGGCCACCGACCTGCCGAAGGCGCGGGCCGGGCGTCGCGTTCGTGTCGCCGGCGCGGTGATCACGCGGCAGCGGCCGGGGACGGCGAAGGGCTTCGTGTTCCTGACCATCGAGGACGAAACCGGCATCGCCAACGTGATCGTCCGGCCGGACGTCTACGACGCGCACCGGATGACCGTCGTCGAGGCCCCGTTCCTGCTGATCGAGGGCATCCTGCAGCAGCAGGAAGGGGTGACGTCGATCCGTGCCGAGCGCCTCTACGTGATTGGCGGCGGCCCCCCCGTCGGGGAGGCATCCGAGGCGATGCCGCCGGTGCCATCGCGGGATTTCCGGTAGCGCACAGCTGGCGTTCGGCCATCCCGGTCCCCGTCGTTGGGGCATACAATGATGCGCGCTGTTTTGCTATCGGCTGCGCGCTCACGCGCAGCCGAGGCCGCCCATCGGACGTGCGGACTGCTGTTCGCGGCGCTGGGCGCGCCGCGGCGCCCGCACGTGGACGGATGAGGTCCGGCGATGAACGTGCTCCTGCTGTCGATGCCGGATTCGTTCGAGCACATGGCGCCCGTCGCCGTGCGCATGCCGAACGGGGCGCTCACGTCGATCGCCGGCAACGTCGATCCACAGCACCAGGTCGCGGTCGCCGACCTCATCCTCGTGCAGGGCCGCGTGATGGCGACCGTCGATCGCCTGCTGGCCGAGCGCCAGCCCGACGTCGTCGGGCTGTCGGTGATGACATTCCAGCGACGGACGGCGCTGCGCCTGATCGAGCGGATCAGGCGCCTGCGGCCCTCGGCATCGGTCGTCGTCGGCGGCTACGATCCGAGCCTCGCGCCGGACGCCTACGAGCCCGACGTCGACTTCATCGTCCGCGGCGAAGGCGAGATCACGTTCCGCGAGCTGCTGCGTGCCCTCGAGCGAGGGGGCGGCTTCGCGGGAATCGCCGGGCTCGGCTACCGCGACGGCGAGGTGTTCCGCCACACGCCCGACCGCCCGGTCAGCTCGCTCGACGAGACCGCCATCGCGCCGCCGCGCCGCGACGCCCGCGTCCTCGGCGGCTACACGCTGCTCGGCCGGCCGGTCGACGTCATCGAGACCTCGCGCGGCTGCACCTTCGACTGCAGCTTCTGCTCGATCATCGAGATGCGCGGCCGCAACTTCCACACCTACAACTTCGACCGCATCCTCGACGACATCCGCGACTGCCGCGACCGCGGCGCCCGGGCGCTGTTCATCGTCGACGACAACATCACGCTCGACGTGAAGCGCTTCGCCGCGCTGTGCCAGGCGATCGTCGGCGCCGGGCTGCACGAGCTCGAGTACGCGGTCCAGGCGACGACGGCGTCGATCGCCGATCATGGCGCGACGCTGGCGCCGCTGATGCGGCAAGCTGGCTTCCGCTACGTGTTCCTCGGGATCGAGAACGTGCTCGAGGACGACCTCGGCTTCCTCAAGGCGTCGGCGAAGAACACGAAGCACGGGAAGGGCGGCCGCCGCGCCGGCAACGCGACGCTCACCGCCATCGAGCACCTGCACGACAACGACATGTTCGTCGTCGGCGGACTCATCGTCGGCAACCCCGGCGATACGCGCGACGCCATCGAAGCCAACCTCGCCTTCGCCCGGCGCTACGTGGACTGGCCCTACATCCAGCATCCGACGCCGTACCCGGGGACGCCGATGACGAAGGACCTGCGGGCGCGGGGGCTCGTCATCAACGACCGCCTCGAGGAATACGACGGGACGACGGCCGTGGTGCGCAGCGAGGCGGTACCCGCCGAGGAGATCGAGTTCCTGCGCTGGCGGGCCGAGCGGTGGATCAAGCTGCGCCACTTCCCGCAGGCGCTGCGACACAGCCCGCTGTTCTGCCTGCGCCACGGTCCGGCGATGATCCGCCACGTCTTCCGCGGCTCGTCACCCCGTACGTGGTTCGCCCGCGACCCGGCCCGGGCCGCGTTCGCACGCTACCGCGAGCGCCGCGCCGCCGAGCGCGATCTGGTGACGCAATAGCGCATCGAGTGCGGCGGCGAGGAAGCCGCGCCGCCGCCGTCTTACTGCTGCTGCTGTCTGCTGCTGCTGCTGGAGGTCTACGTCCCAGTCAGGCTGGCCGTCGTTCTCTGGCGTCGTCCACGTCATGACCGGCATCAGCTCGCGCGTGAGCACGGCCGTGTCGGCCTGCGACACCTGGACGGCGACCGCAAGCTCGTTGGCCGAGCGGCCGCGGAAGACGCCCTTGGTCGGCGGCACGTCGGTGTAGTCGCGGCCGATCGCGACGCGGATGTGGCGCGTGCCGGCGATCACGTTGTTGGTCGGGTCGAAGCCGACCCAACCCAGGCCGGGCAGGAACGCCTCGATCCAGGCGTGGGTGGCGCCGTCGGCCGAGGTGTCGCCGGAGCCGTGGAACAGGTAGCCGCTCACGTAGCGGGCGGGGATGCCGCGCCGCCGCACGCACGCCAGCATGACGTGGGCGAAGTCCTGGCACACGCCTTCGCCGCTTTCGAGCGCGTGATCGAGCGGCGAGTCGACGCCGGTGACCTGCTGGCGGTAGGTGAAGCGGCGGTGAATCGCCTCGCAGATGGCCAGCATCTCCGACAGCGGGTCGCGGCGGTCGCCGTTCGCCAGCGTCGCATCGAACGCCTTCAGCAGCGGCGTCTCGAGCGTGAACGGGCTGGCCTGCAGGAACTCCCAGTGCGACTGCGAGTGCTCGATGGCCTCGACCTGGGTCCACGCCTCGACGGGCAGCGACGTCGGCAGGCTCGGCGCCCCGACGAACTCGACGATCGCCTCGGCGACGATGGTGAGCTGGCCGTGCCGGCCGGGGATGTCGAAGTGATGGACGATGTTGCTCAGCGGATCCCGATACGCGGTGACCGTCGCCCGCGGCGTCGTCGTCAGCTCGAAGCCGAGACAGCGCTGGAATTGCTCGGTGCGGGGCTGCATCCGCACCTCCATCACGCTCTCGCTGATCGGGTTGTCGTAGGTGAATCGGGTCAGGTGGCGGACGGTGTACTGCATGACGTCAGACGAGCGCGGCGTCGAGGTGATACCCAATGAAGGTTCGGTATGTCGCAGCATGGATCTCTCCGCACTGACGGCTGATGCCGTTCAGGAACGTCTGCAGGCTGTCGTCCACGATCTCGTCGAGCTGCGCGTAGTGCAGCGACGCGCGCAGGCGGCCGGCGAGGCGCTCCGGCCGGCCGGCGTTCTCGCGGCCGGAGAGCCGGGTGATGCCGCGCAGCGCCGCCTCGACTTGCTCCACGGCGAAGCGGATCGAGCGCGGGAACTCGGGGTCGAGCAGCAGGAAGTCGGCGATCCGTCGCGCGTCCATGCGGGCGGTGAAGCGTCGTGTGTAGGCCTCGAGCCCCGTGCACGAGCGCAACAGCGCCGTCCATTCGGCGACGACTTCGGGTGCGACCTCGCCGTGCCGCAGATCCGGGAAGGCGCGGACGTGCGTGTCGAGCAGCGCCGAGTAGGTGAGGGCGCGCTCCAGGAAACGGCCCAGCTCGAGGAAGTAGTAGCCCTCGCCGCGGTTCATCGTCGCGGTGGTGAGCCCGATGAACTGGTGGCAGTCCTCGATCACGCCGCGCAGGAACTGGTGCGGCTGGTCCTGCCAGGACGCGTCTTCGGCGGTGCGCCGCACCGTCCAATAGAGCCGGTTGATCCGCTCCCAGAGATCCGCGCTGATCTGCTCGCGGATCTGGCGCAGGTTCTCGCGCGCCGAGTGGATGCTCGAAGCAACCGACTCCTTGTTGCCGCGATCGAGCGCGAGCTGATGGACGAGGGCGACGACGTCGCTGGTCCCGCCGTCCACCATCGTCGCCTGCAGGCTGTCGAAGACGCGATGCCAGTGGCGGCCGGACGACTCCGGCGTGCTGTCGAGCGACAGGTAGGTGTTCACGTCGACCAGCCGCGCGGTGTGCTCGGCCCGCTCCAGATAGCGGCCGGTCCAGTAGAAGGCGTCGGCGACGCGTGACAGCATGCGGCTACTCTCCAGCACCGGCTACCGCTACTCCAGCACCCAGGTGTCTTTGCTGCCGCCGCCCTGGGACGAGTTGACGACCAGCGATCCGCGCCGCAGCGCGACGCGCGTCAGCCCGCCCGGCACGGTGGTCGCCTGGCCGCTGAACAGGACGTAGGGCCGCAGGTCCACGTGGCGGCCCTGGACGCCGTCGTCGAAGAGGCAGGGGACACGCGACAGCGCGAGCGTCGGCTGGGCGATGTAGTTGCGCGGGTTGGCCTCGATGCGGGCGCGGAACTCGGACCGCTCGGCCTTGGTGCTGTGCGGCCCGATCAGCATCCCGTAGCCGCCAGATTCGCCGACCGCCTTGACCACCAGGCTCTCGAGGTTGTCGAGGACGTGCTGGCGATGCGTGGCGTTGTGCAGCAGGAACGTCTCGATGTTCGGCAGGATCGCGTCCTGCTGCAGGTAGAACCTGATCATCTGCGGCACGTAGGCGTAGACCGCCTTGTCGTCGGCGACGCCGGTGCCGACGGCGTTGGCGAGCGACACGTTGCCGGCGCGGTAGGCGTTGAACAGGCCGGCGACGCCGAGCTGCGAGTCGCGCCTGAAGGCGAGGGGATCGAGGAAGTCGTCGTCGACGCGGCGGTAGATGACGTCGACGCGGCGCGGGCCGCCGGTGGTCCGCATGTAGACCACGTTGTCGTGCACGAACAGGTCGCGGCCTTCGACCAGCTCGACGCCCATCTGCCGCGCGAGGAAGGTGTGCTCGAAGTAGGCGGAGTTGTGGACGCCGGGCGTGAGCACGACGATGGTCGGGTCGTTCGGACGCGGCGCCAGCGCCCGCAGCGTGCCCAGCAGCTGCTGGCCGTAGTGATCGATCGGGCGGACGCGATAGCGTGAGAAGAGGCCCGGGAAAACCCGCTTCATCACCTGCCGGTTGGCGAGCATGTAGGACACGCCGCTCGGCACGCGCAGGTTGTCCTCGAGGACGGCAAAGCCGCCGTCCTCGACGCGGACCAGGTCGGTGCCGGCCACCGACACGTAGGTGTCGCGGCGCACGCGCACGCCGCACATCTCGCGCCGGTAATGCGGACAGCTGTAGACCAGCTCGCGCGGGACGATGCCTTCCGCGAGGATCCTGCCCTCGTGATAGATGTCCTTCAGGAACAGGTTGAGGGCGAGCAGCCGCTGCGCCAGCCCACGCTCGACGACGCTCCACTCGGCGCCGGTGATGATCCGCGGCAGGATGTCGTAGGGGAAGATCCGCTCGGTGCCTTCGTCGTTGCCGTAGACCGTGAAGGTCACGCCCTGGTTCAGGAAGGCGCGGTCGGCGGCCTGCTGGCGGTGCCGCCACTCGGTCGCCGGCAGCTCGAGCAGGCGGTCGAACAAGAGGCGATAGGCGTCCCGCGGCGCATGGCCGGGGGCGAACATCTCGTCGAAAGACGCGTCGAGCTCGTAGTGGGCGAACAACGATGCCGCCGTCTGCGAGGGCGGGGGCCGCAGCATGTGCTAGTAGGCCTCTGCACCCGTGGGCGCGTCAACAGCGATGATGGCCCTCAGACCGACAAGAATGTCGACAACGGGGACCGATCAGCCACGAAAGTTACCAAACTGAAGCTCCAGGCCGAAGTCGTGCGCCTTGAGCGTACGGATTGCCGCCTGGAGGTCGTCCTTCGACGGCGAGGTGACGCGGACCTGGTCGCCCTGGATGGAGGCCTGCACCTTCTTGAGACCCTGGTCCTTCAGGTACTTGACGATCGCCTTGCCGGCTTCGCTCTCGATGCCCTGTTTGAGCTTGACGACCTGGCGGACGGTGCTCCCCGCGGCCGGTTCGATCTCGCCGAGATCCATGTTCTTGACCGGCACGTTGCGGCGGATCAGGCGCGTCTGCAGGATCTCCCAGACCGCGCCGACCTTGAAGGCATCCTCGGCGGTCAGGACGAGCGTGCTGTCCGCCTTGACGAACTCGATGGCGGCAGGCGAGCCCTTGAAATCGTAGCGCTGCGCGATTTCCTTGCGCGCCTGGTTGAGGGCGTTGTCGACCTCCTGGAGGTCGACGGTGGAGGTGATGTCGAACGATGCGCTGGCAGCCATGTCAGTCTCTTTTTGGCGGCCGCGCCCTCACGCGCGGCCGCAAGCGGCGCCTCGAGCGGGCGGCTGCTGTTTCGCCGCCCGCGCGCCGCGCAGTGGGCTCAGTCGGGGTCGTCGGGCGCGCCGGCCGTGGGCGCGGGGCCGGCCTTGGCGCGGGCGACCATCGCGGCGACGTCGGCGAGCAGCTTGCGCGCGTCGTAGACGATGCCGTCCTTGATGGTGTATTTCACGCCCCCGACCCGCTCCGCCTGGCCGGTGCGGTCGTTGAGCCGGATGGCGCCGGTGCCGTAGAGCACCTTGAAGTTCTGCAGCGGGTTCTGGTCGACGACGACCAGGTCGGCGAGCATGCCGGGCCGGACCACGCCGTATTCGATCGGCTGTCCGCGCGGCTCGGCCAGCGATTCGGCGCCGTGCAGCGTGGCGGCGCGGATCACCTCGAGCGGGTCGAACCCAGCTTCCTGCAACAGCTCGAGCTCCTCGACGTAGCCGAAACCGTAGAGCTTGTAGATGTAGCCGGCGTCGGAGCCGGTCGTGACCCGCCCGCCCCGGTTCTTGTAGTCGTTCACGAACGACATCCAGACCCGGTAGAAGTTGCGCCAGGCGATCTCGTCGGCCGTCGTCCAGTCGAACCAGTAAGACCCGTGCGCGTCCCGGCTCGGCTGGAAGAACTCCATCAGCGTCGGGAGCGTATACGTGGCATGCCAGTCCGCGTTTCGCGCCCGCATGACGTCCCGGCTCGCCGCGTAAATCGTCATCGTCGGATCGAGCGTGACCTTGTGCGCCAGCAGCTCGTCGAGCAGGTCGCTCCATTCCTTGCTGCCGCGCGGATGGATCTGGTTCCACAGCCGCGCCACCTGGGCGAAGCGGTGCGCCTCGTCGTTGTAGTTGTAGTCGGGCGGGTACGGCTGGACGCTGTGGTCGACCAGCAGCGAGTCGAACAGGCCGTAGAAGTGCTCGGCGCCCTGGAGGCCCAGCCGGGCGGCGTCACGGAGGTTCATCCGGGCCAGCCCGGTCTGGGCGAGGTGCGCGGTCGTCCCGAGCTTCAGCTCGCGCGCCCGGGCAATCAGCGCCCGCATCACCTCGGGATCCTCGGCGAACAGCTTGAGTCCGTCGGCGCCCTTGGCCGCGACCCAGGTGACCCATTCGCGCGCCTTCTCGGGCGTCGTGACCGGCCCGCCGAGCCAGCCTTCGCCGGTGCCCGGCCGGGCATAGACGACGATCCGGGGCGCGGTGATCTCGTTGCGGGCGCTGCGGGTGCGCTCGCGCAGCGTCCAGTCGAGGGGGCCGGCCGGCACCCCGCGGACCGTCGTGACGCCGTGCGCCAGCCACAGCTTGTAGACGTACTCCGCGTCCGGCGCCTTGCGCCCGCCGCCCGTGTGGACGTGGCAGTCGACGAAGCCGGGCATGACGTAGAGGCCGGTGCCGTCGATCTCCCGGGTGGCGCCGCCCGGCCGCGCGTCGGGGCGGATGGGCAGGTTGGGATACCCGACCGAGCGGACCTCGAGGATCCGGTTGCGCGCGATCACGATGTCCACCGGGCCCTGCGCCGGGGCGCCGGTGCCGTCGATCACCGTCACGCCGCGGAGAATCAGCCGCTCGAAGGGGCCCTCGCCCTCGCCGGCGGGGCGATCCGGGGCCGCCCGGATCGTCTGCGCGGGCGCGACGCCGACGAGCACGCCAAGCATCAGCGCGAGGGCAAACAGACTGGTCCGACCGGTGGGCACGCCGAAGCAGGACATGGGAGGGTTCCTCGGAGCGCGTATTATAGCCGCCGGATGTGTGCCCATCGCGGCGTCCGCGCCGCTGCCGTCGTCGTCGCCGGGTTGCTCGCGGTGCTGCCCGCCACGGCAACCGGGCAGACCGTCCTCGCTCCCGCAGACGGCCGAAGCGCGGGAGGTGTTCCTCCAGAAGGCCGAGGTGGTCGGTGCCAAGCAGCTGGGCAAGGGCGTCACGAAGCCCTGGCGGCTGACCCTCCGGCAGGGCGACGTCGTCCAGGACGCGGCCTTCCAGGACGTCGACGCGCACAAGGAAGAAGCCCGCTTCCGGAGCGGCCGCTCGGAGCGCGACTTCCGCGACTTCTACGGCTACAACATCGCCGCCTACCGCCTCGCCCGGTTGCTCGGCTACGACGACCTCGTGCCGGTGTCGGTCGAGCGCGTGTGGAAGGGCCGGCGCGGCGCGCTGACCTGGTGGGTCGACAAGAAGTGGGACGAGGACGAACGGGTGAAGGAGGGCGCCGAGCCGCCCGACGTGCCCGCCTGGGAGCGACAGCTGTACCTCGCCCGCGCCTTCACCGCGCTCGTGGATGACACCGATCGCAACCTCGGCAACCAGCTGGTCACGGCGGATTTCCACCTCTGGCTCATCGATTTCACGCGGGCCTTCCGGCATACGATGGGGCTGAAGACGCCGGCCCTGCTCCGCCGCATCGATCGGCGGTTCTACGATCGGTTGAAGGCGCTGCGCGCCCAGGACGTCGAGACGTTGAGCCGGTGGCTGGATCCGCAATCGCGCAAGGCGTTGCTGGCGCGCCGCGACGCGATGGTCGAGCACTTCGCGGCGCTCGACGGTCAGCGCAGCGAGAAGAGCCCCGTCTTCTACGAGTCCGACCCAATGGCCCCATCGCAGGAGCAACCATGAACGCCGTCGTCCACGAAGCCATCAACCGCCAGATCAACGCCGAGCTGACCGCGTCGTACTCCTACCTGCAGATGTCGGCGTTCTGCGCCCGCCAGGCGTTCAACGGCTGCGCTCACTGGCTGCGCCTCCAGAGCCAGGAGGAGTACGGCCACGCGATGAAGCTGTACGACTTCCTCATCGCCCGCGACGGCAGGGTCGAGCTCGGAGCGATGCCCGCCCCGAAGCAGACCTACGACAACATCGCCGAAGTGTTCGAGGCGGCGCTGTCGCAGGAGCAGGAAGTGAGCCGGCAGATCGACGCGCTCTACGAGCTGGCGTTCCGGGAGAAGGCGTTCGCCGCGACCGTGGAGCTGCAGTGGTTCCTCACGGAACAGGTCGAGGAGGAGAAGTCGGCGCGCGAGATCGTCGCGAAGTTCCGGTTGATCGGAAACGATCCGCCGTCGCTGCTCGATCTGGATCGCGAGCTTGGCTCGCGGAGCGGCACCGACTAGCAGCGCCGGCTAGGAGCGCGGTTCGAGGGCGGCGCTCGAACCGCGGGCCGAACGGTCGCCGGCGTCCTGCGGCTTGCGCCAGAAGTCCATCGTCGAGACGCGATGGACGCAGCCGATCGTGCAGTAGGGCGCGCACGACTTGGGCGTCAGGAGCTCGCGCGAGATGTCGGCTTCCGTGTAGGTGCGGAGGGGCACGGCGGGGAAGCCGCGCTGCTGCGAGCAGTAGTGGACGAGGCCGTTCTCGCAGACGTAGAAGTAGCGCGCCCCGGCCCGGCACCGCCAGGTGTTCGGCTTGCCTTCGGCCAGGTTCTCCTGGAAGCCGCGGATCCCCGAGTAGAGGTTCTTGGCGATCTGCCAGGTGCCGCTGATCTCCTGCGTCACGCCGTCGAAGACCGCGCGCTCGGTCGGGCCGAGCGGCTTGAGGCCGCCCTGGCCGTCGTGGATGATGCCGATCGAGGTCGAGAACCCGAGCTGCCGGGCGCGGCGGTTGATGGTCCGCGCGTCCTCGGGGTTCTTGATGCCGCCGCCGAGCACCGAGTTGATGTTGATGTCGAAGGTGGCGTAGTCGCGCAGCCACTCGAGCTTCTTGTCGAGCAGGCGGAGGCTCTTCTTCGACACCTCGTCGGGCTCGATGTTGTCGATGCTGATCTGGAGGAAGTCGAGGCCGGCCTCGTTCAGGGCCAGGATCCGCTTCGGCGACAGCAGGTAGCCGTTGGTGATCAGCCCGGCCATCATCCCGCGCGAGCGGATGTGCCGGAGGAGCAGGTCGAGGTCGGGGTGGAGCAGCGGCTCGCCGCCGCTGAACGCCACGACCGAGCTCTTCAGCGTCGCCGAGGTGATCGATCCGCTCGAGCATGACCTCGGTCGGCACCGGCTGGCTGACCTTGTCGTATTCGTTGCAGTAGCCGCAGTCGATGTTGCAGCGGCGGATCGGGATGATGTGCACCAGCAGCGGGTGCGCGGTGTTGGTCAGCCCGAACGCGAACTTCCGCACCGCCCGCACTTTGCGGGTGGCGCGGGCGCGAAGCCGGGCGGCTCTGGTGGGCTGAGCGGGTTCGTGCACGTCTGGTCGAGTATAGCAGGCCGGTTTCGCGGTCCGGACTACAGCTCCGCTGTAGCCGGCGGCCGGCTCAGGCCTTCGGTTCGGCCGGCGTCAGGCCGGTCGGCGGCGACCCGGCCATCGGCGGCGCGGCCCCGGCCGACCCACTTCCCGACCCGCAGCGAGGACCAGTAAATGGCCCCGACCGGGATTCCGCCCGGGAGCTTGTGGCGGGCGACCGCCTCCAGCCCGGCGCTGGCGATGCAGCCGCACTGCGCGCAGTCGGGGTTGCCGCCGAACTGGCAGGGCGTGATGCGGCGCTCCAGGTCGGCGGACAGGGTGGTCGTGGTCTGGGCGAACACGCACGCCTCGGGCGAGGCCGGCGGCCTGCGGTAGACCTCGATCATGCCCTTGGGCATCTTCAGCTTCGGATACATCGTCCGCAGCCGGAGCAGATCCTGGACGACCAGGTCGCGATCGGCCGGCGTCAGGATCTCCGGCGCCGTCTCGCCGATCTGCGGGGTGTAGAGGCTGACCCAGATCTGGCGGGTGTCGGCGTTGGCGCGACCAGTACTGGACGAACTCCTCGAGGTAGCCCGGACGCTGGACCTGCTGGCGCGTGACCGTGCAGTGGACGGTGATCTGCTGCCCGGCGATGTGCTTGAGGATGCGGTCGTAGGTCGCCGGCTTGCGCCGCTCGTCGTGCTCGGGCTGCAGGCCGTCGATCGAGACGACGATCTGCAGGCGCGGCAGGCGCGCCCACTCGATCGGGATCGGGCGTACCGCGCTCGTCACGAGCTGCGTGTGCAGGCCGCGCGCGGCCAGGATCGGCAGCAGGGTGTTCAGCTCGCGGAAGCGCACCAGCGGCTCGCCGCCGACGATCGAGAGATGGATCGGCTTGTGTTCGTCGATCAGGTGCAGCATGCGCTGCACCAGCGCGTCGCCCTTGTAGTCGGCGACGTCGCGCAGGGTGACGTCGCCGCCCAGATGGTCGTCACCGAAGGCATAGCAGCCCGGGCAACGCAGCGGGCACTCACGGGTGATTTCGATGGAGAGGTTCGGCGCGCGCCCGCTCAGGATTCGTCCCCACGCAGTGAACAGCCCTTCCATCCTCGACATGTGACCTCCCCGAGTACCCGACGCGCCGTTCAGCGACTCTAACATGGGGATCTTGGAGGCACGGCGTGACAGCTGCGCGTCCAACTCGGCTGTAGTGAGAAATACGTTCCTGATATCGTGTGTGCGCGCGGGAGGCGACGATCCAGGTGAGTGCACGAGCGGCCCAGACGACCACGAAAGACCACGAAGACGACGAAGACGACGAAGACGAACGCCAAGGCCAACGGATCCGGAGGGCGCGTCCGCTACAACGTCGCGCCGCTGCCCGATCCCCCGAAGATCGAGCGGCGCCGGTCGAGCGTGCACGGATGGGGCGTGTTCGCCCTCGAGACGATCCCGAAGAACAAGCGGATCATCGACTACGCAGGCGAGAAGATCACCGCCAAGCAGAGCACGCCTCGAGAGGTCCGCTATCTGAAGCAGGGCCACATCTGGTGCTTCACGCTCAACCGCAACTGGGCGATCGACGCGGCCGTGGATGGCAACGCGGCGCGCTTCATCAATCACAGCTGCCGCGGCAACTGCTACGTCCAGATCATCAAGGGCGTGATCTGGATCCGCGCGTCACGGAAGATCCGCAAGGGCGAAGAGCTGTCGTACAACTACCACACGGACGGCGCCGCGGAGATTCCCTGCCGCTGTCGCCCGGGCTGCCAGGGCATGTTGTAAGCGTTGACTGTTGGCGGCGGTTTGTCGAACGACCCGGCCGAGGCCGAGTCGTCGACCTCACGGCGCCTCCGGCCATCGGCCTCGGCGTCCGTGGCCCCTCAGGAACCGCCGCGGGCCGCCCTCATGGCATGCCGGCTGCTGTTCGCGGCGCTGGGCGCGCCGCGGCGCCGTCACGCGGGCGGCGGTGATCTATGCACGTCTTCTACCTTCACGGGTTCGTATCCTCACCGCACGCCGGCAAGGCGCTGCTGCTCGCCGAGCGCCTCGCGACGCTCGGCATCGCGCTCCACGCGCCGGACTTCAACGAGCCGGCCTTCGAGACCCTGACGGCGTCGCGCATGATCGGCCAGGTGGAGACGGCGATGGACGCCGTGCCGCCGGGGCCGGTGGTGCTGATTGGATCGAGCCTCGGCGCGTTCGTCGCGTGGCACGTCGCCGCGCGAGCCGAGCGTCGAGGCACACGCGCGGTCGATCGGCTGGTGCTGCTCGCGCCGGCCCTCGTGCTGGACTGGAGCACGTTCCCCGGGCTCGCCGACGACGGCCTGCGCCGGTGGCGCGAGACCGGGACACTGGAAGTGTTCCATCACGCCTACGGCCGGCCGACGAACGTCGGTTACGCACTCTACGAGGACGCGCACCAGTACGACTCGCGCACCGCCGTCGTGTCCGTGCCGACGCTGATCTTCCAGGGACAGCGCGACGACCTCGTCGACCCGCGGATGGTCGAGGCGTTCGCGGCGGCGCGGCCCAACGTCACGCTGCGCCTGTTCGACGACGATCACCGGCTCCAGGCCAGCCTCGGCCCGATCGTCCGCGAGACCGCCGCCTTCTGCGGGCTCAGCGGCCTGGCCTGACGGCGCGGACGACGCCGCGCATCGTCGCGCCGACGATGCCCAACCCGCCGACGACCGCGGCGGCGAGCCGTCCGTGGTGCTTGCGCACGTAGCGCCGGCGGTTGGCGGCGAACACGCGCTCGAACGTCCGCGAGCCCAGCGCCTCGAGCGAGGCACCGCCCTGATGCTGGAAGACCGCGTCGGGAACGTAGCGGATGCGATGGCCTGCCGTTCGCAAGCGCCGGCAGAAGTCGACGTCCTCCCACCAGGCCGGCCAGAACGCCTCGTCGAACCCGCCGAGCCGGTCGAAGACGTCGGCGCGGATCATCAGGCAGGCCGCCGCTGGCTGCTCGACGTCGGCCGGTGCATCGGGATCCAGGTCTCGTGCGTAGTAACGCACAGAGGCCGGGTTGTCCGGCCAGAGGTGGTCGATGAGCAGCAGGTCCGCGGCGAGGCTGGCGAGCGTGGGTAAACGCCTGACGTTGAAGCCGTGCTGTGGGGTGCCGTCGGCATCGACCAGTCGGCCTGATACCGCGCCGATGTCCGGCGCCTGGTCCAGCGCATCGGCGAGCCGCGCAATCGCGCCCGGCGTCGGGGCCGCGTCCGGGTTGAGCAGGAGGAGCCGCGTCTGTTCGGGCGGCGGCGCGGGCGGCGTTGACGCCGCCGGCAAAGCCGAGGTTCCGCTCCAGCGCGATGACCGTCGCGTGCGGCGCGATGGTCCGCGCCCGGGCGGCGCTGCCGTCGGTCGAGGCGTTGTCGGCGACAATGATCTCGGCCTCGCCCGGGTCGATGGCGGTCAGGCAGCGCTCGAGCCACGCCGCCGATTGCCAGCTCACCACGAGGACCGAGACGGACGGGCCGGGCACGAGGCGCACTATAACTGTTGGCGGTCGGGCTCTCACGCCCGACCGCGGGCCGTCCTTAGGGCGTGCCGTCTGCTGTTCGCCGCGCTGGGCGCGCGGCGGCGCCGGCACGCGGGCGGCATCCGACACGACACGACGCCGCCGGCGTCCAATGTCACGAGGGATCCATCGATGCTGATCAAGACCCGCCCGGAGCTGCCGTCGTCGGAGATCACGCCGGAGTCGGTCTACGTCAACCGCCGGACGTTCATGCGCGCGGCGATCGTGGCCGGTGCCGGCGCGGCGCTGGCCGCGCCCGGCACACCGCTCGTCTCCGGACGCCTCGGCGCAGGCCGACGGCGTGTGGCCGATTGCCAACGCCGCCAAGAGCCCGCTGAGCACCAACGAGAAGGTCAACGCCTTCGAGGACATCACCGGCTACAACAACTTCTTCGAGTTCGGTACCGACAAGGGCGATCCGGCGCGCTTCACCGGCAAGCTGACGGTGCGGCCGTGGACGACGAAGATCGACGGCCACGTCGCCAAGCCGGGGGCATACCAGATCGAGGATCTGCTCAAGTTCCCGCTCGAAGAGCGGATCTATCGTCTGCGCTGCGTCGAGGCATGGTCGATGGTGATTCCGTGGATCGGCTTTCCGCTGGCCGACTTGCTCACGAAGGTCGAGCCGACGTCGAAAGCCAAGTACGTCGCCTTCGAGACGCTGCGCCGGCCGTCAGAGATGCCCGGACAGCGCGGTGCGGCGCTGGAGTGGCCGTACGTCGAGGGCCTCCGCCTCGACGAGGCGATGCATCCGCTGACGATCCTCGCCGTGGGCCTGTACGGCAAGACGCTGCTGACGCAGAACGGCGCTCCGCTGCGGCTGGTCGTGCCGTGGAAGTACGGCTTCAAGAGCATCAAGTCGATCGTGCGGATCTCGCTGGTCGAGAAGCAGCCGTCGAGCAGCTGGAACATCGCCAACAGCTCGGAGTACGGGTTCTACTCGAACGTCAACCCGTCCGTCGATCACCCGCGCTGGACGCAGAGCCGCGAGCGGCGGATTGGCGAGTTCGTGCGCCGGCCGACACTGATGTTCAACGGCTACGGCGATCAGGTGGCGTCGATGTACACCGGCATGGATCTCAAAAAGAACTATTAGTGCGGCCGGCCTCTCACGGCCGGCCGCGGGCCGCCCTTTGGGCGTGCCGGCTGCTATGCGCGACGCTGGGCGCGTCGCGGCGCCGCCACGCGGGCGGCAGCTAGGACGTCATGCGCCGATTCGTCAAGGTCCTCGTCTTCCTCATCGCGCTGTCGCCCGCGGCAAGGGTCGTCACGCTGACGGTCACCGACATCCTGGGGAAGACCCATGCGCTCGGCGCCAACCCGATCGACACGCTGACCGACACCACCGGCATCTGGACCCTGCGCTTCGTGCTGCTGTCGCTGGCGATCACGCCGCTGCGGCGGCTGACCGGATGGAACGTCCTGATCCGCTACCGGCGGATGCTCGGCCTGTTCGCGTTCTTCTACGCCTCGCTGCACTTCACGACCTGGATCGGACTCGATCAGGGCGCCCTGTGGCCCTACATCCTGCCCGAGGCCGGACCCGACGAAGCGGTGACGTGGGAGCTGATCCTGCGTGACATCGCCAAGCGGCCGTACATCACGGTCGGCTTCACCGGTTTCGTCCTGATGATCCCGCTGGCCATCACCTCGACGGCCGGCTGGATCCGCCGGCTCGGAGGACGCTGGTGGAACCGCCTCCACCGCCTCGTCTACGTCACCGGCATCTGCGGCGTCGTCCACTTCCTCTGGCTCGTGAAGGTGGTCGAAACGGAGCAGATCACCTACGCGGTAATCCTGGCGGTGCTGCTGGGACTTCGTGTCTGGTGGGCCATCGCCAGGCGTCTCGCCGCCACACCCCTGCCCGCTCGCCGGACGGCCAGTTCGCCAGGCTAGTCCTGCGCCGTCACGTGCAGTTCCGGTCCTTCGATCGAAGGCCCCGTGCAGGTCGAAGTCAGGCCCGGGAAGTGCCGATTGAAGTAGCGGTACTTCACGATGCCGAGCCTCCTGCCATTGCATTCATCGCCTGACGTCTGCGCGACGAGACGGCTCGTTCTCGCGGCCGCGGCGTTCGTGCTCGCGGCCCTGTGGCCGGCGGCGACGCCGGCGTCGGCGTCGACCGTGCCGTACCGCACCGACGGCGACCTCGTCGCGCTCGCCAGCCGCGTCGTCCACGGCCGCGTCCTCAGTGTCCGGACCGAGTCCGGGGACAACAACCGGATCTATACGGTCGCGCGGGTCGCCGTCCTGGAAGACCTGACGGGCGTCGACGAATCGATCGTCGAGGTCCGTGAGCTCGGCGGGCGGATCGGCATCGACGAGATGTTCGTGGCCGGCGCGCCCGGCTACGTCGCCGGACAGGAAGTGCTGCTCCTGCTGGAGCGGGGGCCGCAGGGGCTCCGCAACGTTGCGCTGTCGTTCTCCGCGTTCCACGTCGTGCCCGGGGCGCGGCGCCGCGGCCGGCGTGGTGCGCTTCGCGGCGGGGCTCGACGTGATCGGCGAGCAGGGTGAATCGCGCCGCACGCGTACCCTGGCCGAGATGCGGACGATCGTCGGGGCGGTCAAGGGCGTCCAGCCGGTGCGTCCCGCGGCGGTCACCGAGACCGGCGCCGCGGTGCGCATCGAGGAACCGTTCACGCTGCTCGGCACCGGCTCGCGTTGGCGCCAGGCCGACAGCGGCACCACGGTCAACTGGTATCGCAACACCGATCGGTCGCATCCGCTCACCAGCGGCAACATCGACACCGAGATCACCACCGCGGCGGCAGCCTGGACCAACCCGACGACCGCCAGCCTGATCCTGGCCAACGCGGGGACGCGCACCGCCGGCGGTTCGACCGACGTGTTCTGCACCTCGACCAATGCCGGCGCCGGCTTGATCAGCTTCGAGGATCCGCAGGAGGACGCCGGTTCGGGCGTGCTCGCGATCGGCGGTTTCTGTGCCGGCGGCCCGACGACGACGGTCAACGGCACCAGCTTCTCGAGCATCTCGCACGGCTACGTGGTGTTCAATCAGGCCGAGTCGCTCGGCGCCTCCTACCGTGTCGCCCCGAACTTCACGCGCGTGTTGACCCACGAGATCGGCCATGCCATCGGCCTCGGGCATCCGTGCTCGGGCTCGAACTGCACCGCGCCGATGCAGGCCAACCTGATGTACCCCGCGTGCTGCTACGCGGCGATGCCGCTGCCGCCGGCGATCGGGCCCGACGATCTGGCCGGGCTCGAGTTCATCTACCCGGGCTCAGGCACGCCGCCGCCTCCGCCGCCGCCGACCCCTCCGCCGCCTCCGCCGCCGCCCTGTACCTTCACCGTCAGTCCGACCAGCACGAGCTACGGGCCCGGTGGTGGCAGCTCCGCCGTGACGGTCACCGCGTCGGCGTCGACGTGTGCGTGGACGGCGTCCAGCAACGCCACCTGGGCGACGCTCACCGGCACCGCCGGCGGCACGGGCACCGGGCAGGTCCGCTACTCGGTCGGGCCGAACAGCGGCCTGGCGCGGTCCGCGCAGTTGACGGTCGCGGGCACCACGGTGACGCTGAACCAGTCCGGCGACGTCGACTCCGACGGCGACGGCATGCCCGACTCGTTCGAGATCGCCTTCGGTCTCAATCCGAACTCGGCGACCGGCGCGGATGGCGCGGGCGGCGATCCCGACGGAGACGGCCAGAGCAACCTGCAGGAATTCCAGGCGCAGCCCAGCACGCATCCGCGCGGATTCCAGCGCCGCTACCTGGCGGAAGGGGCGGTCAACGCGTTCTTCTCGACCGAGATCGACATCCTCAACGCCGACGCGCAGGCCGCGAAGACGCTGGTGCGCATCCAGCCGGAAGGGCAGGCCGAGCGCACGATCGTGATCAGCGTGCCGAGCCTGACGCGCGTGACGCTGTCGACGCAGACGCTCGGCGCGCTCACGACGGCACCGTTCTCGACCTTGATCGAATCCGATCGTCCGCTGGTGGTCGATCGCACGATGAGCTGGGACGGCAGCGGCTACGGGTCGCATGCGGAGACCGCCGTCGACGCCCCCTCGACGACGTGGTACCTGGCCGAGGGTTCCACCGCCGGTCCGTTCTCGCTGTTCTACCTGCTGCAGAACCCGAACGCGGCGACCGCGAGCGCGACCATCACGTTCCTGCGCCCGGCCGGCAACGCCCCGGTGGTGCGGTCGTTCACCCTGCCGCCGAACTCGCGCACCACGGTGCCCGTCGACAACGCGGCTCCGGAGCTGGCCAGCACCGACGTGTCGGGCGTGATCACCGCGACGCAGCCGATCATCGTCGAGCGGGCGATGTACCTCGATCGTCCCGGCCAGCCGTTCGCGGCCGGCCACGAGAGCGCCGGCGTGACGGCCACCTCGACCAGCTGGTTCCTGGCCGAAGGCGCCACCGGGGCGTTCTTCGAGATGTTCGTGCTGATCGCGAACCCGAACCCGACCGCTGCGAACGTCACGGTCGACTACCTGCTCACCAGCGGCTCGGTGCTCAGCAAGAGCTACACGGTCGCGGCCAACAGCCGCTTCACCATCTGGGTCGACGAGGAGCAGTTCCCGAGCCTCTCGGGCAGCCGCGCCCTCGCCAGCGTGTCCTGCTCGATGCGCGTCCGGTCGACCAACGCCGTGCCGATCATCGTCGAGCGGGCGATGTGGTGGCCGCAGCCGAACTGGTACGAGGCGCACAACGCGCCCGGCACCACCGTGACCGGCACGCGGTGGGCGCTGGCCGGCGGGGAAGTGGGCGGTCCGGGCAGTCTGCAGACGTTCGTGCTGGTGGCCAACACGTCGGCCATCGCCGGCCAGGCGCGGGTGACGATCTACTTCGAGGACGGCACCAGTGCCCAGTCGACAATCAACCTGCTCGCCAACAGCCGGACGAATGTCTCGATTGCGGACACATTTACGTCGTCGCACGGCCGCCGCTTCGGGATCATCGTCGACAGCCTCGGCGGGACCCCGGCCCAGCTGGTGGTCGAGCGGGCGATGTACTCGAACGCTGGCGGTGTGACGTGGTCGGCCGGCACGGCCGCGGTCGCCACGCGGCTGCAGTAAGTGCACGCAGCTGCACGTCCTGTCACGCCTGGCGGGACACGGCCGCAACCTTGCTAGCATTCCCGGCATGCGCCGGATCCTTCTCGCTGTCGCGGCCCTCCTCGGGGCCGCCGTCGTTGCATCTGCCGCGACGGTGCCGTATCGCACCGACGCCGAACTGATTGCGATCGCCGACCGTGTGGTCCGCGGCCGCGTCCTCGACAGCGTGGTCGAGCGGGCGCCCTCGGGCGCCATCCACACGCGGACGCGCGTCGCGGTGATCGAAGACTTCACCGGCGGCGCTGACACGATAATCACCGTGCTCGAGCGCGGCGGCCGACTACCTGACGGCACCACCGTGTGGATCCCCGGCGCGCCGCGGTTCGCGCCGGGCGAAGACGTCGTCCTGTGCCTCGAGCGGACCGCCAGCGGCTACCGCACCGTGTCGATGGGGTTCTCGGCGTTCCGTGTCGGCGCCGCGGTGGCGGGCGATCGACCGCTGACGCGATTCGCCGGCACCGCGGTCGTCGCCAGTCGCGGCGTGGCGGGCGTGGCGGCGGCGCGCGGGCTCGCGGAGTTCAGGCGCGCGGCGGGTACCGTGACCGGCGTGGCGGCTCGCGCCGTGTTGACCGAAGCGCAGGCGACCGCCGCAGTGGCTGGCGTGGCGGGCGATCGGGTCGACGAGCCGTTCGCGCTGCTCGGCGACGGTGTGCGCTGGCAGCAGGCGGACGGCGGTCAGGCGATCACGTGGTACCGCAATACCCAGTTGCCCTCGCCGATCCAGGGCGCCGACACAGACGATCAGCTGCGCACAGCCCTCGTTGCGTGGACCGATCCGCCAACAGCGTCCATCGCGTTGGCCTTCGGCGGCACGCGGGACGTGCCGATCCAGAACATCCCGGGCGAGGATCCGGTACTGCACCGCGGGCAATCTCGGCGTCGGCCTGTTCACGTTCGGCGATCCGTTGGACGAGCTGCCGGTCGGCGTCCTCGCCATCGGCGGCGGCTGCGCCTCGTCGTCGACGCACACCGTCAACGGCACGACCTTCAGCGCCTTCACGCACGGCCTCGTCGTCCTCAACGACGACGCCGCGCTGGAGGGCTTCCGGACGGCGCCGAACATCACGCGCATCCTGGAGCACGAGGTCGGCCACGGCATCGGCCTCGGCCACAGCGACCAGGGCCAGAACAACATCATGTACCCCGCGTGCTGCCCGCCGGGGATGCCGGTGCCGCCGGCGATCGGGCCGGACGACCTCGCCGGGCTGGAGTTCATCTATCCCCGGCCGGCCTGCACGTACACGATTGGCCCACCGTCATCGGTCTTCAGCTCCGCATATGGCGACACCCTGAGCGTCAGCGTCGCGACTTCGCTGCCGACCTGTGCGTGGACCGCGGTGCCGGCTGCGCCGTGGATCTACCCGATCATCGGCGAGTCCGGTACCTGGAAACGGCACCGTCACCTTCCTCGTCGGGCCGAACCTCGCCAACCCCGCCGAGCGCGCGACGACGATCGCGATCGGCTCGGCGTCGGCCACCGTAACCCAGGCCGGCGACGTCGACCTCAACGGCGACGGACTCTACGAGAACTGGGTGAACTTCTTCCGGCTCGACGTCTTCACGCCCACCCAATCTGGTCCGGCCGACGACCCGGACGGCGACGGGGTCTCGAACCTCGCCGAGCAGGCCGCCGGCACGCACCCGCGGGGGATCGTCCGCCGCTACCTGGCGGAGGGCGTCGGCAACGCCTTCTTCGATACCGAGCTGGCGCTGTTCGGCGTCGGCGACAACTTCTCGAGCGTCGTGCTTCGGGTCCAGCCGGAGGGTGGTGGCGAACGCACGTGGCCCCTTCTGGTGGGAATGCGCGGCCGCCGGACCGTGAATGCCGCGCTGGTCAGGTCGCTCACCACCGCGCCGTTCGCGACGCTGATCGAATCCGACTTTCCGGTGGTGGTCGATCGCACGGTGCGGTGGGACGCGACCGGCTACGGCGCCCACGCGGAATCGGCCGTCGAGGCCGCGGCGACCACCTGGTACCTGGCCGAGGGGTCGACCTCCGGAGACTTCGCGCTCTTCTACCTGCTCCAGAATCCCGGGGACGTAGCCGTGTCTGCCTCCGTACGGTTCCTCCGGCCGGCCCCGCAGCCGCCGGTCACGAAGACCTATGCCATCGCGCCGCACGCGCGTCTCACGATTCCCGTCGATGGCATCGCCTGAGCTCGCGAGCACGGACGTGTCCGGGGTGGTCACGGCGCCGCAGCCGATCGTCGTCGAGCGCGCCATGTACCTGAACCGCCCCGGTCAGCCCTTTGCGGCGGGTCACGGGAGTGCGGGCGTGACCACGCCGGCCACGTCGTGGTTCCTCGCGGAAGGCGCCACGGGGCCGTTCTTCGAGCTCTTCGTGCTCATCGCAAACCCGACCCTCCAGGCCGCGGCGGTCCGCGTCGACTACCTGCTCCCGGGGGGCGGTACCTTGAGCAAGCAGTACACTGTGCGGCCGGAGAGCCGCTTCACGATCTGGGTCGACGACGAGCAGCTGCCGGCCGGGTCGGGTCAGCGCCCACTGGCATCGACGGCCGTCGCCATGCGGGTGACCTCGACGAACGCCGTGCCCATCGTCGTCGAGCGATCGATGTGGTGGCCTCAGCCGCTCTGGTACGAGGCACACAATGCAGCCGGCACGACGGTGACCGGGACCCGGTGGGCGTTGGCGGAAGGCTTCGTCGGCGGTCCCAAGCAAACCGAAACCTATGTGCTCGTCGCCAACACCGCTGCGACCGCTGGGGTCGCCCGCGTGTCGCTCTATTTCGAGTACCGGCGCAGGCCCCACGCGCACCGTGCCGCTGCCGGCCGAGAGCCGCACCAACATCGCCGTGAGCAGCCTGTTTCCCGAGGCGGTCGGAAAGCGCTTCAGTACGCTGGTCGAGAGCGTGGGCGCCGCACCCGTGCCGATTGTGGTCGAGCGCGCGATCTACGAGAGCCCCGGCGGCGTGACGTGGGCGGCCGGGACGGCCGTGGTCGCAACCCGGCTGACGCCATAGCGCCGGGCGGCGTCAGCGGAACGCGATGGTGACCGTCGGGCTCGTCGGCAGGATGACGCCGGGGACGCCTTCGAGCGCCTTGCGCGCGGTCGCGAAGTCGGCGCCTGGTTTCAGGCCCTGCAGCGCCGCGAACTTGGCGGGGTCGCTGAGAAGCTGCTCGAGGTCGAGACCGAAGATCGTGACGCGCGAGCCGTCGCGCTTGGGGCCATCAGTGGTCACGATGGCGCCGTCGACTTCGACGGCGACGTCGACCTTCGCGCCCTTGAACATGTTGCGGACCATGGCCAGGGCTTCCGGCGGCAGGTCAGGGCGCTGCGCGATCGGCGGTGCTTCGGGCGCAGCATCGGCAGCCGCGGTCCGGCCTTCCGGGAGTCGGACGCGGAGGGTCGAGTCCCCGCCTTCGGCCCGATCGAGCTCGAAGCGCAGTTGCGGCGTCGGCGTCGCGGCGCCCTGACGGTTGTTCAGGTTGAGCAGGCGGACGTCGTCGAAGGCGAACGTCGCCTTGACCCCGGTCAGGCCGCCCTCCGCAATCGGCGCGCTCGAGACGTAGCGGACGCCCAGCCCGAAGCTGGAAGCCTGCTCCCGGATCTTGGCCTCGTCGAACAGGTCGCCGATGTTGTCGAGATTCGGGGCGCTGCTGCCGACCCCACCGGCACCGCCGGCGTTCTCCACCGCCTGTTTGGCCATGCCGGCGGCCATCCCCAGCATCTGCTTGTCGGCGAGGTTGGTCTGCTCGATGGTGCCGGTGCCGTCGGCCTTCACCCGGATGACCGTCTCGCTCTGGAAGCAGCCGGCGGAGAGGACCGCAACGGCGGCGACGAGGGCGATGGCGAGCCTGCGCATCGGGGCAGTATAGCCTTTCGCCGCCGACACTTAGCCCGTCCGGGCGGTCCGGCCGTGCCCGATCAGCCGGCCGTGCGGCCATTCGACCCCGGAATTTGCCCGCCCGCTGTGGAAATCCTGCGCATGGGCTGATTTCCTGGGATACTTCGGGCGCAAGCAGAAGCAGGGAGACACGATGCACAAGCCGATCAAGTACGTGGAGAAGGGCCTCACCATCGCCGCGCGCGGCGCCTGGACGGTGTTCGACACGTTCAACCAGATCAAGCCCAACCCCGGGTTCACGCCGAACTGGTCCGACAAGCCCCTCCTCAAGTCGAAGGAGAAGGTGAAGCCGCCCCTCGGATGGCCGCGCGAGACCGACTCGCTGTGCCCGACGTGCGTGCGCGAGGCCCGGCAGTCGATCCTCGACGGCAAGCAGGACGTGAGCATCCTCCTGAACGAGAAGGTCGGCGAGATCAAGGCGACCATCCTCGAGCGCGACGGCAAGATCCTGATGGTGAAGGACTGCCCGATCCACGGCCACTTCGAAGACGTGATGGCCATGGACACGGCGTTCTTCAAGCACCTCGAAGACACCTACCCGGGCAGCGACATCCGCGCCCACAACGACGAGAAGCTCCACAATCACGGCACCAGCACCATCAAGTACGGCCGCGGCTCGGTCCTGACCATCGACCTGACCAACCGCTGCAACATGATGTGCGACCCGTGCTTCATGGACGCCAACCAGGTCGGCTTCGTCCATGAGCTGTCGTGGGAGGACATCAAGACCCTCCTCGACAACGCCATCACGATCAAGCCGCGGCGCCAGATGTCGGTGCAGTTCTCGGGCGGCGAGCCGACGCTCTCGCCCTACTTCCTCGACGCGGTCCGCTACGCCAAGAAGGTCGGCTACAACTCGGTCCAGGCCGCGACCAACGGCATCGAGTTCGCGAAGAGCCCCGAGTTCGCCAAGTCCGCGGCCGAAGCGGGCCTGCGCTATGCCTACCTGCAGTTCGACGGCATCGGCAACGCCGCCAACTCGCACCGCCTGGTCGGCAACCTGTTCGACGTCAAGCTGCGCGCCATCGAGAACCTGTGGTCGAACGGCGTCGACATCGTCCCGGTGACGACGATCGTCAACGGCGTCAACAACGAGCAGGTCGGCCGCATCATCAAGTTCGCCCTCGACAACCCGCGCAAGATCAGCTTCCTGTCGTTCCAGCCGGTGTCGTTCACCGGCCGCGACGAGGAGGTCACCGACGAGCGGCGCGAGGCGCAGCGCTACACGCTGTCGCACCTCGCCCACGACGTGAAGAACCAGACCGGCCTCGGCGAGCCGGTGCGCGACTGGTTCCCGATCTCGTTCATGGGCACGTTCACCGACTGGGCCGACCTGGTCAAGGGCCCGGCCAACGAGTGGGGCAACCTCTCGTGCGGCTGCCACCCGAACTGCGGCGTCGGCATGGCCGTGATGATCGACAAGGAAACGAAGGAGGCCGTCCCGGTCACCGCGTTCCTCCGGGGCGAGCAGCTGGCCAAGGACATCGCCAAGGTCAACGACGCCGCCCGCGGCCGCTTCCTCTCGGTGACGGGCATGGCGCTCGCGCTGATGAAGAACTACGACCCGTTCAAGTCGCCGACGCACTTCAAGCTCATCGACCTGATGCGGAAGTTCGACAAGACCTTCGGCGCCTCCGGGAAGAACTACGGCAAGGTCGACAAGACGCGCACGATGCAGGACATCGAGGTGCGCCGCCAGGACCGCTGGAACTTCCTGTTCATCGCCGGGATGTGGTTCCAGGACCTGTTCAACTACGACTTCCGCCGCACCGAGCGCTGCATCATCCCGTACGCGACGCAGCAGGGCGAGATCAGCTTCTGCGCCTACAACACGGGCATCGGCTGGCGTCAGATCATCGAGAAGATGCACATGACGGCCACGCTGACCAAGTGGTACGAGGAGCACGGCCGCCACAACGATCTACGCCGGCGGCAAGTCGGTCGAGCTGACGCCGGGCCAGCACAACCTGGTGCTCGACGCCGAGGCCGTGGCCAAGGGCAAGCAGACCGACCTCGACGACAAGGGCATCGCCAAGAACGCCCGCGAGGAGAAGCTGCGCGCCCGCGACGAGATGAAGAAGAAGGCCGAGGACGACCGCATGGCGCGGCTGTATCGCCAGCACGTCCTGAAGGAGCCGAAGCCGCAGGAGGTCTCGGGTCTGCAAATCCAGGGCCTCAAGAAGCCGGCGGCCCCGTCTGACGACAAGACCGAGCCGGTCACCACGCACTGAGCCCGGCGACCGCGGAACGACTCCGGAGTCGTTTCACGGCGCGCACCGAACGCCCGAGCCCGGAGGCCAGAAACCTCCGGGCTTTTTTGTGTTGACAACTACGGTTCGTTAAGTACTAACTACTTAGTAGATGGCGAAACGAATCGACGCGACGCTCGCACCGCAGGAGCTGGCCGTGATGAAGGTCGTGTGGAAGAAGGGGAGCGCGACCGTCCGCGACGTCTACGAGACGCTGCGCGAAGGCCGGGCGCTGGCCTACACGACCGTGATGACCACGATGAACATCCTCGAGACCAAAGGGTTCCTCGAGAAGGCCCGCGAGGACCGCGCCTTCCGCTACACGCCGACGCGGTCGCGGCAGCAGGTGGTCGGGGCGATGGTGAAGGACTTCGTCAACCGCGTCTTCGACGGCGCGGCTCAGCCGCTGCTGCTGCACCTGGCGACCTCCGAGACCCTGAGCCCCAAGGAGCGGAGCGAGCTGAAGCGGCTGATCGAGAAGACCGGCGCGCGGGAAGAGAAGGTGTGAGATGCCGGCGCTGACGCTCACCAACCTGTTCCTCTATGCCGCTCAGGCGGCGCTCGTGATCGGCGCGCTGGCGGCGCTCTTCGCGGCAGTCCGCCTGTCGCCCGCCTTCCGCCTGGCGGCCTGCCGCGCCGTCCTGCTGGCGCTGCTCGTCCTGCCCTGGCAGGCGCTGGTGCGGACGCCTCCGCCGGAGCTGCCGCTCGTCTCCCTGGTCGGCGCCACACCAGGCTTCGTCGACGCGATCGACGCCCGCGTCCCCGGCGGCCTGCCCTGGGGCGCGATCGTCGGTGGAGTGGTCGCTGCCGGCGTGGTGCTGCGGCTCCTGTGGCTCGGGGTCGGCCTCGTCCGGCTCTCGCGCCTGACTGCGCCGGCTGCCGGCGGCCGAGACGACCGGCGAGGTCGACGCACTCCAGGCCGAGCTCGGCACGCGGGCCCGCGTCCACTTCGCCCCCGGCCTTGCGCAGCCCGTCACCTTCGGCGTCGCGCCCGCCGTGGTATTGCTGCCGGCCGCGCTGCGCGACGCATCGCCCGAGCAGCGGACGGCCGTCCTGTGTCACGAGCTGCTGCACGTGCGGCGGCGTGACTGGCCGTGGGTGCTGGTGGAAGAAGCCGTCCTCGCCCTGCTGTGGTTCCACCCGGCCGTCTGGTGGCTCGTCGGCGAGCTGCAGCTGGCCCGCGAGCAGGTCGTCGATCGCCTGACGGTCGACGCCACCGGCGCGCGCCGCGCCTACATGGATGCGCTGTTCTCGGCGGCGGACGCCCCGTCGGCGCCGCCGCTGCTCGCTGGATTCCTGCGCCGCCGCCATCTCGCGCGGCGCCTGATCGCGCTCACAGAGGAGGTCGTCATGTCCCGTGTCCGTCTCGCGGTTGGTGGAGTGCTGGCTCTCGGCGTGCTGCTCGGCAGCGGCGCCGCCGCGGTCGCCGCGTGGCCGCTGGCGGCCGCGCAAGCGTCGACGGTGCCCGGCGGGGCCGCGGCGCCCGGACAGCTCGCGGTCGCGCACCGCGAAACGATCGACGTGCCCGGCGGCCTGTCGCAGGAGCTGACCAGCGCGACGATCCTGCTCGATCTGGTCGTCGACGCGCAGGGCGAGGTCACGTCGGTGCGCCCCGTCTCGTTCGCGATGCGCAACACCCCCACCGGGATGTCTGTCTCGGTCACCGATGCGAAAACGGTCGTGGCGATGCTGCGTGAGATCGCGACCAAGGGCGACGCCTCGCGCCGCCCAGCCGTCGACGCGCCGGCGATCGCGCGTGATCTCGATCTGATGTTGAGGGCGGCAACGTCGGCGCTGATGCAGTGGCGCTTCGCCCCGCCCGCGGCGGCGCCCGCCATCGCGAGGGTCGATGCGCGGTTCGACCTCGCAACCGGGCAGGTGACCACCGGGGCGCCGCAGGCCATCTCGGGCTTCTCAGGGGCGCCCGGACCGCTGAGCACGTTCGTCACGCGCCCCGATTCGCTCTCGACCGACGACGGCGCACTCCGCGTCGGCGGCATGATCAGGCCGCCACAGAAGATCGTCAATGTGAATGCGGTCTATCCCCAGGAGGCGCAGGACGCGAAGGTGCAGGGCGTGGTCGTCATCGAGGCGAAGATCGGCGCGGATGGCCACGTCGCCGAGGCCTGGGTCCTGCGGTCGATCCCGATGCTCGACCAGGCCGCGCTCGATGCGGTCCGGCAGTGGCGGTATGCGCCGACGCTGCTGAACGGCGCGCCGCGTTCCCGTCATCTGCACGATCACCGTCAACTTCACGCTCGCGCCCTAGCCAGCCGCTCAGCCCAGCCGCCCGCGTGCGGGCGCGGCCGCAGCAAGCACTGTTACGATGACCTCGGAGGTCGTCATGTCGGCAGCTCGCTTCCTCGCCTGCGTCACAGTTGCCTCTGCGTGCCTGAGCGGCGCGGCGGCGGCGTCGCCGCGCCGCGGACCGTGCGCCTGGCTACAGGCGCCGGACGGCGCCACGCCGCGCACCCCGCTGAAGATCGTCCAGAAAGGTGCCCGTCGAGATACCGCCGGACCTCGACGCGAGGCTGGGGCGCGTGCTCGTGCAGCTCGAGGCGGACGTCGCCGCGGACGGGACAGTCGCCAACGTCCGCCTGATCGCCGTCAGCATCGTCGCGGAAAAGGTCGAGATGACCGCAGACCCGGCGGCGCTGCGCGAGGACTTCGACGCGATGGCGAAGGCGTCGATCGCGTCGCTCCGCCAGTGGCGGTTCGACCCGCCGGCCAGCACGCCGGCCGTCGTCCGCGTGCCGATCTACTTCGACGTCGCCGGCGGGCGCAGCAGTTCCGGCTCGATTCGCCCGATGTCGGGCTACCCGCCGCACGTGATCGCCGCGCCGCCGAGCGACGCCCTGAAGGTCGGCGAAGCCGTCAAGACGCCGAAGAAGCTGGTGAACGTGCCGCCTCGCTATCCGGACGACGCGCTGCAGGCCAAGGTCCAGGGCGAGGTCGTGCTCGACGTCGTCGTCGACGCGACCGGCGTGCCGACCGACGTGCAGGTCTCGCAGAGCGTGCCGATGCTCGACGCGGCTGCCATCGCGGCGGTGCGCCAGTGGCGCTACGAGCCGACGCTGATGAACGGCGTGGCGGTGCCGGTGGTGATGACCGTCACGCTCGGTTTCACCCTCGACCCGCAGTAGTCGCGTCGGCGTCAGCGCAAACGCGTCGCGACCAGGTTCGAGCCGGCGCTCCAGAACACGCCGTTGGCGTCGCTGGTACATCGCACGCTCGACGACGATCGGCATCGGCGTGACCGCGCCGCCCGACGTCTGGCCCATCGACTCGAGGATCACCCCGACGCGCTCGTCGAGGATGTCGGGAAAGGCGCTGCTCAGATCGATGGTCAGGCGGCTGTTCGGCGTCAGCGCGTCGGTGTAGATGCGCTCGATCGGCGGCCCGGCGTCGCGGACCAGAGTCACGCGCAGCGAATCGCTCGTCGGGCTGGTGCCGCTCGCCACCAGCAGGTAGGTGCGGGCGTGGTCGGCGATGCCGCTCAAGCCGTCGGCGACGGCCCACGCCGTGCCCGTCGTGTTGGTCGCGAGGGTGGCGTGTCCTTCATACCAGTCGCCGCCGGGCCACCACATCGATCGCTCGGCCACCACGGGCACCGTGGACGTGATCGCAATCGAGACCGAGGTCGCGGCGAGCGCCGGGTCCACCTGCTCGACAGGGATCGTCAGGCGCTGCAGCGCCGGGATGTCGAAGTCGCGCTGCACCGGCGGCGCGCCGGACGGCAGCTGGAACGTCACGTGGATCCGTGCCGGCGTCGGCGACGGGTTGGCCACCTGCACGAACGTGTCGAAGAACGCCCCCGTGGCGCCTTCAGCCAGGAACCAGCTGGTGCCGAGCGTGGTGACGCCGGTGCCGTCGATGCCGGCCGTCCACAGTTCGGTGCCGCGGCTCCTGTACATCGCCCGCTCGACGATGATCGGTGTTCCGTTCGTGCTGTGGAACTCGCCGGCCACGTCGGCGGCCTCGAGCCCGGGAATGAAGTCGGCGTTGATCGTCAGGCGCTGGTGCGCGCCGACCGTGTAGTGGCGGGTCACGGGCGCGCCGGCGCCGGCCGGACCACGCAGGAAGCGGGCGTCGACGTCGGCGGCCTGATCGCTCGGGTTCTGCACCAGGTAGAACAGGTCGAAGGGGCCATGGGTGGCGCCTTCGGCGAAGTACCAATTGAGCGCGGGGGCGGCGAGAGACGACTCGGCGTGGCTGCCATAACGGACGCCGTTCAGGCCCCAGGTCATCGTGCGATCGGCGACGACGGGGAGATCCGAGACCAGCAGCGTCGAGAAGGCGGCGCCGTCCGGCGGGATCATCGTCCGGCGCGAACGCGGCGCCAGCGTCACCCGATCGGTCCGGACGGTGCCATCGTCGAGCTGATAGCGCAGCTGCACGCGTGACGTGAACGTGAGGCCCGGGTTGAGGACGCTGATCCGCGTCTCGAAGAAGATGCTCGTCGCGCCTTCCGCGAGATAGCGCTGCTCGAAGCCGCGCGGGTGCGTACCGGCGAGCAGTTCCTGGGCATTCGTCTGGCCGTCTCCGTCCGGGTCGCCGAGCGTCCCGTTGACGCCGGTCGCATCGTAGTCGCGCAGCCCCCACGACTGTTCCCAGGCGTCGTTCAGGCCGTCGGCATCGCCGTCGAACAGCGCCCAGCGGATCGCGGCGGTCGCGTGGGCGCGGAACTGCGGATTGTCCCAGGTCTCCGGCCGATGGCCGAGCGCCGAATAGAACATGCGGCCGGCGCCGTGCTGGCGCGTCCAGGCCAGCGGGAGGTCGGTGGCCTGGAGCTGCGGGAACTGCGGCTGCGCAGAGGGCGCGCGGGCGTCGGTGTCGCCGGATCGAGGTTCATGAGGACGTGGAGATCACGGCGCGTGAACGAGTCGACCGACGTCGCGCTCGGGCCCCGGAACAGGTAGAACTCCTCGACGAAGGAGAACGGGTTGGTGAAGCCCTGCATCGCGACGTGGTTCGGATCCTCGACGCGGATCGTTCCGGGCAGGTTCTCGCTGCCGTGGTTGACGAAGCGGGCACCGATGAAGTCCCCATACTCCGGCCACGAGTAGAAGCTGTCGGTGGCGCTGTGGAAGCCGACGAAGCCCTTGCCGCCGGCGACGAAGGCCAGGAGCGCTGGCCGCAGCGGATGGTCGGCCGGCAGGTCGCCGCACGTGAAGAAGACGAGCGCATCGTAAGGGGCGAGCGCCGCGGCGTCGAGCCCGGTCGGATCGGTGCGCAGGTCCACGGTGAACGCGCCCCCGCTGGCCTGCGCGATCGCCGTCATGGCTGCGCGGGCGTTGACCCTGGACGGGTGGTTGTGTGCGTTCGGGTTGACGTAGTCCAGATAGAGGACGCGCCGCTGCGCAGCCGCCGGAGAGGCGAACGCCAGGCTCGCGATGGCGAGCGCGAGCACACGGAGGGCGATCGGGCGGAAGTGCATGCCCATTAGAATAGGCGCACCATGCCCACCTTGATCCCGCAGCCGACGGTCATCGCGCCGGCCGGCAACAAGCCCAAACGTATCGAGGAATACGCCGGTCGCGTGAACTCCGGCCACACCGGCGTGAGCGTGGCGCGGATGCTGTCGCCCGAGGGGTGGGAGGAGCCCGGCCAGCGGCCCGACTTCGAGGAGATCACCGTCGTCCTGAGCGGCCTGCTGCGGGTCGATCACGAGGGGGGCACGCTCGACGTCCGAGCCGGTCAGGCGGTGGTCGCCATGCCGGGGGAGTGGATCCGGTACAGCAGCCCGGAGCCCGGCGGCGCCGAGTACGTGGCCATCTGCCTGCCGGCCTTCTCGCCGACCACCGTCCATCGCGACGCGTGAGCGCGCCGCGCGCCCTCGCCGCCGTCGAGGAGCCCTGAGCCGTGCCCTCGGTGTTCTCCCACGCGATCGTGGGGTCGACGCTGGTCGCCTGCGGGCTGTCCCGCCCGCGCGCCACGCTGGTCGTGTTGGGGGCCGTGCTGGCCGTCGTGCCGGATCTCGACGTCGTCGGGATCGCCTTCGGCTGGGGTCTCGACCATCCCCTCGGCCACCGCGGCCTCAGCCACTCGGTGCTCGCGGCCCTGACGCTCGCCGGTACTCGGCACGCTCGCGATTCGCGCCCGTCCGCCGGAGCGCCGCTGGCGCATCTGGCTGGTCCTGGCCCTGGCGGCGGTATCGCACGGCCTGCTCGACGCGTTGACGAACGGCGGGCGCGGCGTCGCGTTCCTCGCGCCGTTCGTCGACACGCGCTGGCACTTCCCGGCGCGACCGATCGAGGTGTCGCCAATCGGCGTGTGGTCGTTCTTCTCCCGGCGGGGCCTCGAGGTGCTGAGCAACGAGGTCGTGTGGCTGTGGGCGCCGTGCCTGGCCGCGCTCGCCGCGACGTGGGCGTTGCGCCGGGTCAGCGATCCACGAACGCCCGCAGCTCGCGCGCCCGGTCGCTGACCTCCGGGTGCTGCACGGCGCGATCGAGCAGCGGACGCGATCGAGCCGGCTCGCCACCGCGGACCAAATTGAATGCGGCGTTGTAGGCCGACAGCGCCGCCTGCCGTTCGGCCGTGCGGATCGCCGCCTCGGTCTGTGCCTGCCGCTCGGCCCGGGCGGCCTCGTCGACGGCGTCGCCGGCCGCGATCCGCCCTTCGGACTGCGCGCGCGTGATGTCGGCGCGGTAGCAGGCTTCCGCCGCTTCGAACGCCGCGCCGCCGGCGAGCCACCGTTCCTCGATGCTGTGCAGGAGCCCGAGGAACCATGCGGCCGCGCAGTTGGCGTCGCTCAATTCGACGGCCTTCTGGAGCAGGGGCCGGGCGGTGTCGAGTGCCTTGCGGTCGAAGGCGATGCGGCCGGCGAGGCCGTAGACGTTCGTGTTGTAGAGCGTCGTACGCGCCTGCTCGATGTCGGCCCACGCGGCCTCGAGCTCGCCGATTGCATGACGGTTCCAGGCCCGCCAGTAGAGGGCGTCGCCGACGGACCAGCGTCCGAGCTCGACGACGTGCGACAGCGCGTCGATCGCCTCGCGCGGACGCTCCAGGTAGGTGAGGCAGATGCCCTGGCCGAGCCACGCCTCGTTGTGCCGCGGCTGGGTCTTCGTGACGCGCTCGTAGAGCGGCAGCGCGTCGCGCGGGCTGGTGACGCTGGTGATGCCGGCGAGATCGAACGCGATGGCCAGCGATCCCGGGATCGCCGTGAGTGCGGCCCGCATGCGCTCCCGGGCCTCGCGGCGCGCCGCCGGATCGCTGACAAACGCCATGGCAGTGCGGCCCGCGATCGTGGACGCGGCCATCGTGGCGCGGTAGCGGCCCCGCCAATAGTCGGCCTCGACGTAGCGTGGGTGCGCCCCGGCGAACGCGCGAAGGGCGTCTTCGTGGCTGCGGCTGCAGGTGGCGAGGCGCCACTGGACGATCGGGTGGGCCGCGGCCGGGGCGGCGAGCGTCTCGGGATCGCGCGAAGACACCGGGAAGCTCGCCGAGCAGGCGAGGCTGACGTTCAGGTAGACGTCGAGCGGATCGCTCATGGCCGCTGCGCCGGCCAGGCGTCGCTCGAGATCGCCGCGCGCCTCGGCGAGTCGCAGGCGCTCGGCCTCCGCGTCGTCCCGGGGCACGCCGGACGGGTTCGACGGCACCAGCCCGGCCCACTTCAGCTGCTCGTGCGCGGCAGCCGGGACGGTGGTGCGCGGCGCCAGGAGCCCAGCCTGCCGCAGGTGCTGGGCGGCGTCGATCCCCAGCTCCTTTTCGCGCAGCGCCAGCAGGACGAGGGCGCGGAACAGCTGTGTGTCGTTGACGCGGGCGACGGCATCGCGTGCCGGCGGCAGGGCGACGTAGCGGACCACGGCTTCGTCGAGGCAGTGATAGCAGCCCTCTGCGATCAGGCTGTCGGCGACCTGGCGCTGCGCGGCGAGACTCGGGCGTCGGCCGCCGCAGGCGGCGACCAGCAGCGCGACGGCGGCGGCGATCGCCCCTGTGGCGAGGACGCGCGCCGTCGCGTCGCGGCTCATCGCAGGCGCGCCGGCACCACCAGGACCGGCGTCCGTGCCAGGCACAGCACCTTGTAGGCCGTCGATCCCGGCTGCGGCGAGAGCAGGCCGGCACCGCGGCGGACGCCCATCACGAGCAGGCTGTGCGGCTGCTCCGCGGCGAGGGTGGCAAGCACGCGCTCCGGCTCACCCTGCGACGCCACGGTGCGGACGTCCGGCACCTGCGCCTGGATCTCTCGCGCGATCATCGCCAGCTCCTCGCCGGCGTGCGTGGTGCGCTGCGCCTGGTGCTCGTCGACGAGCGCAGCCCATCGGTCCAGGCCGCGCGCCTCGGGCACGACATGGGCCAGCGTCAGCCGGGCGCCGGCGCGCGCGGCCAGGCCAGCGGCCGCCTGTGCGGTCGCCGCCGTCGCGTCGCTGAAGTCGAGCGCGGCGATGACGTGCGCGATGGCGAGTACCGGGCCGGATGCGTCGTCGCGCACGATGGGGCTCGCCGCCGGCGGCACCACCAGCGTCGGCGTCACCGTCTCGCGCAGCACGCGCTGCGTCGTCGAGCCGAAGAAGAAACGGGCAGCTCCCGTCTGGCCCTGCGTGCCGAGCACGATCAGGGTGGCGTGCGAGGCGGCGGCGGCCTTCAGGATCTCGACGTGCGGCAGCCCGACCCGGACGTCGAGCGTCGCCGGCTGCGCCAATGCTGTCGACGTGACCGACGACGCGAGGGCGGCGAGCGCCTGCCGGCACTCGCTCCGGATCACATCCGAGTCGACGGTCATCGCCGCGGCCTGCACGAGGAGCGGCTCGACGACGTGCACCAGCGTCAAGACCGCACGGCCGTCGCCGTCGGGCCAGGCACCGCCAGCGCACGCCACTGCAACGCGGACGATGTCCGCCGAAGGCGGGGAAAAATCCACTGCGCACAGCACGAGCGGGGTATGAGACATTACCAGCGTCCTGTCATGATCCAACGTCCGAACTCGGAGAGCCGCACGTCGCTCGCAGAGGTTTCCGGATGATGGCACAGCCCACGGCGAAACCCGCGGCGCACTCGCGGCTATGGCTTGCCTGGACGGCGGCGGTGGCGGTCGGCGCGTGCGTCGGGCTGGGCGGCTTCACGTTCGTCTACGCCCGCGGCTACTCCTACATGACCGACGATCCGGTGGCCTGTGCCAACTGCCATGTCATGGCCGAGCAGCTGGCCGGATGGTCGCGCGGCAGCCATCGCAGCGTGGCCGTCTGCAACGACTGTCATACGCCGGCGAGCGTGGTTGGCAAGTACGCGACCAAGGCGACGAACGGCTTCTTTCATTCCTACTACTTCACCTTTGGCGGCTTCCCGGATCCCATCCAGATGACTCCACGCAACCGCGCCATCACCGAAGCGGCGTGCCTGAAGTGTCACGCCGAGATCACGAGCTCGATCGCCGCGCCGACGGGCCGGGCGATTCCCGCCGCCGGTCACGCCGCCGCCGGCGACCACCCCGGAACCGGGATTTCGTGCGTGCGATGCCACGCCTCAGTGGGGCACCTCCGATGACACGCCGGCGCCTGCTCATCGTCACCCTGCTCGCCGCGGTCGCCGCGGTCGCCGTCATCGGCGTCCTCGTCACGATCGTCCAGCACAAGCAGGAGGCGCGGAACCCGTTCTTCCGCGTGGTCGAGCTGAACGACGAGACGGTCGATCCGGCAGTGTGGGGCCGCAACTTCCCGTCGCAGTTCGACAGCTACCGGCGGACCGTCGATCAGGTGCGGACGCGTTTCGGTGGGAGCGAGGCGGTGCCGCGGACGCCGACCGCCGTCGACCCGCGGTCGGTGGTCGCGCAGTCGAGGCTGGACGAGGATCCGCGCCTCAAGACGATTTGGGCCGGCTACGCCTTCAGCAAGGACTTCCGCGAAGAGCGCGGTCACGCCTACATGCTCGACGACCAGGTCTATACGGAGCGCCAGGTCGTCAGCAAGCAGCCGGGCACCTGCATTCATTGCCATGCCTCGGTCTACGTGCCGTACAAGAAGGCGGGCGGCGGCGATCTGTTCAAGGGCTTCGAGACGCTGAACCACATGCCCTACGCCGAGGCGCGCGGGCACGTGAAGTTCCCGGTCGCCTGCATCGACTGCCACGACCCGTCGTCGATGGCGCTGCGCGTGACGCGGCCGGCGTTCATCGAAGGGATCAGGGCGGCCAAGGCGGTCGCCGGCATCGCCAACTACGACGTCAACACGATGGCGTCGCGGCAGGAGATGCGGGCGTTCGTGTGCGGCCAGTGCCACGTCGAGTACTACTTCAAGGGCCCGGAGAAGCGGCTGACGTATCCGTGGTTCAAGGGCCTCAAGGCCGATCAGATCCTGGCCTACTACGAGGAGACCGGCTTCAAGGACTGGACCCACGCCGACACCGGCGCGCCGGTGCTGAAGGCGCAGCACCCCGAGTTCGAGATGTGGAACCAGGGCATCCACGCCCGCTCGGGCGTGACCTGCGCCGACTGCCACATGCCGTACCAGCGGGAGGGCGCGCTCAAGGTCAGCGACCATCACGTCCGCAGCCCGCTCCTGAACATCAACCGCGCCTGCCAGACCTGCCACAAGTGGTCGGAGGAGGAGCTGAGGGCGCGCGCGGAGACGATCCAGATGCGCGTCTTCGAGCTGCGCAACCGGGCGATGGACGCGACCGTCGCGCTGATCGGCGACCTGAAAGCGGCGAAGTCGGGCGGCGCCGCTGAAGCGGAGCTGCTGGAGGCGCAGAAGCATCACCGCCGCGCGCAGTTCCTGCTGGATTTCGTCGAGGCCGAGAACTCGACGGGATTCCACGCGCCGGAGGAGGCGGGACGGCTGCTCGCGATCTCGGTCGACGAGGCGCGTCAGGGGCAGATCGCGCTGTTGCGGGCGCGCCCGCGCCAGTGAGACTGGCGACGCGGCATCGGCGTCGCCACCGCCCGCGCGCACTCCCGGCGCCGGCCCGCCGCGAAGCAGGCCGGCGCGCGGCAGTGACGCCGGGATCGACGGACGCCGCCGGCTAGTCGGTCTCGCCGGTGCGGATGTTCGTGCTGCTTTCGACCGGGATGACGAAGACCCGCCCGTCACCCACTTCGCCGGTGCGCGCGGCCGCCGTGATCGCCCGGACGGCCGGCTCGACGAGCTCCGACGGCACCACCGTTTCGATCATCGCCTTCGGCAGCAGTTTGACGTCGTATTCTGCGCCGCGGTAGGTGGCGGTGTGGCCCTTCTGGCGGCCGTGGCCGCGCACTTCCGTGACCGTCAGGCCCGGCAGATTGAGCTTCTCGAGCGCCGCGGTGACGTCATCGACCTTGGCGGGCCGCACGATGGCCATTACGAGTTTCATGAACCCTCCTGGAGCAGACGCTCGAGGTCGACCTTGAGCGCGTGAGAAACCGGCCGCGGCAACTTGGCGGCCGATTGAGTGAGGTGGAACACGTCGATCGCTCTGTTGCCTTCCGTGGAGATGAGCACGAGGTCGACTTCGCAGCCGTGGCCCGACACGACGCGGCTGACCCGGTGGAGGAGCCCAGGCGCGTCCTGGGCGACGAGCTCGAGGACGGTGTAGGTCGGGGACTGTTCGTTGTCGACGTGGATGACCGGCGCGACCCGCACCGGCGTCCGGCGATGCAGCAGGCCCTTCTCCTTCCGCAGCAGCCGCGCCGCGATGTCCTCGCGGCCGGCGACGACCTCCTGCAGCAGCGCCTCGAAGCGCGTCGGGCCATCCGCGTTGCGGTCGAAGAAGAGCTCGCCGTCGACGAAATGAAAGATGTCCAGGACCAGGCCGCTCCGGCTGGTCATCGCGCTGCCGCGCAGGATGTCCATGCCGCAGAAGGCGAGGGTGCCGCAGATGTTCGAGAACAGGTGCGGCTTGTCCAGGGCCACCACCGCCAGCTCCCAGGCGTCGCCGCGGCGATCGAGCAGCAGATGCACCTCGTCGTGGCGGAGGCCGCGGGCGAGGCGGACATGGCGGTAAATCTGGGTCGGGTCGACGCTGACCAGGTAGCGGCGCGGAAAGCCCTCGAGGACGCGCGACAGCTCGTCGGCGGCGAGGTCCGCCGGCCGGCCGCTTTCGAGGGCAGCCAGCGCCGCTTCGCCGGCGGCAATCGTGCTGTCGCCGTAGCCATGCGTCAGCTCGTTGTAGGTGCGGACGAAGACCTCCCACAGGAGGTCTTCCTTCCACGGGGTCAGCGTGCCCGGGCCCACTGCGCCGATGTCGGCCAGCGAGAGCAGGCACAGCATCTGGAGCCGCGTTTCGGTGCCCACCAGGTCGGCGAACTGGCGGATGACGCGGGCATCGGAGTTGTCGCGCCGGAAGGTGACCCGCGACATCTCGAGATGCTGGACGATCAGGAACTCGACGTCCTGGCGCGTCTCGCCGTCGAGATCGAGCTCGTCGAAGATGATCTGCGCCATCCGCGCGCTCTCCTCGGCGTGGTTCTCATCCTTCCACTTGCCGATGTCGTGCAGCAGCAGGGCCAGCACCAGCCGCTCGGGCGAGTGCAGTTCGGCGAGCAGGTCGGCGAACCGAGGGCGCTTCGACGGCTTCGTGACCAGCCGCTCGATGCCACGCACCGTCAGCAGCGTGTGCTCGTCGACGGTGTACTTGTGGTAGAAGTCGCGGATCATCCGGCCGCTGATGCGCCCGAAGCCGGTGATCAGGCGCTCGAGCAGCCGGCAGTCGTGCATCGCGCTGAGGGTCGCGTACAGCCCGCGCCGCGGCCGCAGCAGCTGAGTGAAACGATGCCGCGCCTCCGGCGACGGCAGCAGATCGGCGAGCGCGTAGCGGCTGCCGCGGCTGTCCATGAGCCCCAGCGTCTCAGGCGCAACCGTCGCCCCGTGCTCGAGCGCCGCTTCGAAGACGCCGAGCCATGAGGCCGGTTCCGCCGACGCGCGCGCCGCATCGATGAACCGGATCGCGCCACCGGCGAGCTCGATGTTCGCGCCGACCGGTACCGCCAGCGCCTGGGGAGCCGGCGTCACCCGGGCCACGGCCGTTTCGAGCGCCCGCGCCACCGTGCGCGCGTGAGCGAAGTAGCGGCTCATCAACGCTTCGACGCGCTGGGTCGGATCGGCGCCGGGGAAGCGCAGGCGCTCGGCGACGCGCTCCTGCAGCTCGTGGCCGAGGATGTTGGAGTTGCGCCGCGCGGCCAGGTGGAGGATGCCGCGCACGCGCAGGAGGAAGTTCTCGGCCTGTTCGAGGTCGTCCTCGTCGATCGCCGCCGGATCGTGCGCCAGCGAGGCGAGCAGGCGGGCGGCCACGATGTCGCGGAGGCCGCCCGGCGCCTCCTTGATGTCCGGCTCGAGCTGGTAGATCGTGTCGTTGAACGTGTCGTAGCGAGCAGTCGTCAGCCGCAGCAGCGCCTCGATGACCTGCTCGCGCGCCTTGCCGGTCAGGCTGGGGCCGCGGCGATCGATGTACGCGAAGAGGGCGGGGCTGCCCGCGAGCAGGCGCGCGTCGGCCTGCGAGAGCAGGAACGTCGGGTTGTCGACTTCGATCGTCAGCGCTTCGTCGAGGGTCCGCACCTGATGGCCGACGGTCAGGCCGAGGTCCCAGAGCGGATGGAGCACGCCCTTGAGGAATGCCTCTTCGGCGGTACCGATGTCGCCGGCGAAGACGAGCAGCAGATCGACGTCCGAGTGCGGCGACAGCGCCCGGCGCCCATAGCCGCCGAGCGCCGCGACGGCCATGTTGACCGGCGACGCGGCGAGCGCCGACCCGACCAGGCCGCGGATCAGGTCGTCCATGTGATCGGAGAACCGCGCGTGCGCCGCGCGGCCGCCCAGGCCACGCTCGATGGCGGTGGTGAACTGCTCGCGGGCCGACGCGAGGAGCGCACGTGACCGCCGTCGATCGTCGGCCGGAGTCTCATCGCGCATGCTGGCGCCCGCCATGGTGTCGAGGGAGAAGGCTCCCGCCGTCAGGCCAAGCATATGTCAAGAGACACGAGGCTCCGGCGCGCGCGTCCCTGTCGCGCGCCCGGAGGATGTGGCGGCCCGACGCCGCGGGTCGGTAGACCCACGGCGCCGGATACGAGCGGATCAGGCTTCCGCGCTCGGGTGGAAGTCGGGGTAGGCGACGTTGCCGTGCTCGCCGTAGTCGAGGCCTTCCGTTTCCTCTGCGGCCGAGACGCGGATGCCGATCGTGGCCTTCAGCAGGAACCACGTCGCAGATGCCGCGATGAACACGAACGCTCCGACGGCGACGATGCCGATGATCTGCGGCATCAGCTGCGCCGTGCCTCCGCCCATGAAGAGGCCCGCCTTGACGGCGGCCGCGGCCGGACACACCGTGGGGTCGGCGAAGAGGCCGACGCACAGCGTGCCGAAGACGCCGTTCACGAGGTGGACCGACGTGGCGCCGACCGGATCGTCGAGCTTCATCTTGTCGAAGAACAGCACGGCGAAGACCACGAGCACGCCGGCGATGAGGCCGATGAGCAGCGCGGTGCCCATGCCGACGAAGGCGCACGGCGCGGTGATGGCCACCAGGCCGGCGAGGCCGCCATTGAGCGTCATGCTCAGGTCCGGTTTACCGCCGATCTTCCAGATCGTGATCAGCGCGCTGAGCGACGCGGCCGCGGCGGCCGTGTTGGTCGTGACCGCGATGTGGCCGATCGACGCCCAGTCCGCGGCCATCGTCGAGCCCGGGTTGAACCCGAACCAGCCGAACCAGAGCACGAACACACCGATCGTCGCCGACGTCATGCTGTGGCCGGGAATCGGGATGACCTTGCCGTCCTTGTACCGGCCGATGCGCGGGCCCAGGATCCAGATGCCGGCGAGGGCCGCCCAGCCGCCGATCGAGTGGACGACGGTCGATCCGGCGAAGTCGAACATGCCGCGCTGCGCCAGCCAGCCGCCTCCCCAGATCCAGTGGCCGCGCGATCGGATAGATCGACGCCGATCATCACGAACGAGAAGAGCCATGAAGGCCGAGAACTTGATGCGCTCGGCGACGGCGCCCGAGACGATCGTGCCGGCGGTGCCGGCGAACACGAGCTGGAAGAAGAACTTCGTCCAGAGCGGCGTGCCCGTCCAGTTCAGCGCGCTGTAGACGCCCTGGTAGTCCTTGCCGGTGAGCGGACTGTTGTCGGGGCCGCCGACGAAGAACAGGCCCTGCATGCCGATGTAGGGGCTGCCGTCGCCGAACATGAGGCCGAAGCCGAGGACGAGGAAGGCGATCGACGACACGCGAAGACGATGTAGTTCTTCGCCAGGATGTTGACCGCGTTCTTGGCCCGGCACAGGCCGCTCTCGACCAGCGCGAAGCCGAGGTTCATGAAGAACACCATGAACCCGGTGATCAGCGTCCAGATCGTGTCGAGCGCCACCTTGGTGTTGTCGATGACCGGCGCGGCAGGCGCGGCGGCGTCCTGCGCGCCGACCCGCATCGCCTGCGTGAATGACAGCGAACGCGACCAGCGTGAACGCCGTCCGCTTCAGCACCACGGAGGGGTAGCGCCTGGCGAGGCCGAACAGCAGCGCGCCGGCGCACAGCGTGAGCACGACATGGAGCGGCACCACGCTCGTGTCGGTGAGCGCGCTTCGTGCGGCGTCGCCCACGACTCCGGCGATCGGCAGTTGCGTGCCGACCGCCGCCGCGGCAGCCGTTCCGAGCAGGCTCAGCGCCGCCACGGCCATGACGCGCGGTCGCGGCCAGCGTTCGCGTGTGGCGGCCGCGACGGGCCGCGCCGGAGTTATCGGGTTCCTGGGTGTGGGTGACAAGCCGCTCGCAGCGCTCACGTGCATCGTCTCTCCTTGCGTCCGGTTGCCATGCGAATGGGCCGGGCCGTTGCCTCGCGACGCGTGACCGCGTCACGGCCTTCATGCTCGAGCTTGAAGGCTGGCGCAGAGTGTAGACGTGTCCGTGTCGAAAATGCAAATTTTCGCGCGCAGTCGGCAGAATATGCCGCTCATCGTGCCGACTCGTCTGGCAGGCCATGCAGAATCGGCAGATTTCAAGTCAAGTCCATTTCCTGGACCTTTTGGCCCTCGTCTTCGGGGCCGCGCTCGCCCTGGAACGGGCTACGCATGCCGTCGGGGCTTCCAGCCGCCGACGCAACGGCTGTCGCCTGACGCCACGCGATAGGAATGCTGCGGGCGTCAGCCGCCGCGGGTGTGCATTTCGAGGTGCGGCTCGGCGCGGAGCGCCTCGCGGGGGATGAGCGCGGCCCGATCTTCGATTGCGAGACGGGCTTCGGCGCCGCGATCGACGCGGCGCGTCCAGGTGTCGCGAATCAGCGTCGCGAGATCGGCATCGCTCGTCCCGCTTCGCAGCGGTCCGCGCAGATTGAGGCCACCCGTCGCATACAGGCAGGTGAGGAGCTGGCCGTCTGCCGTCAGCCGGGCCCGATCGCAATCACCGCAGAACGGCTGGGTGGTCGACGCGATGATGCCGAGTGTCTGTCCGTTCGGCAGCGCATAGCGCGTTGCCGGCGCGTGGCGCGGCTGTCCAATCGGCGTCATCCGCCCGAACGCGCGCTCGAGCCGCGCCGCGATCTCGGTCCGGGGCACGACCCGGGAGGCCGACCAATGCGTCGCGCCGCCCACGTCCATGTATTCGATGAAGCGGATTTCGCCGCCGACGCGGCCGGCGTACTCGACGAGCGCCGGCAGTTCGTCGTCGTTCTCGCCCCGGATGACGACGGTATCGAGCTTGACCGTGCCGAATACGCCCACGGCGGCCGCAATGCCGGCGAGGACCGCGTCGAGGTCACGCGATCGTGACAGGCGCAGGAACCGTTCGGCGTCCAGCGTGTCGAGGCTGACGGTGACGCGATCGAGGCCGGCAGCCCGCAGCGCCGCCGCCTGTGCGGCCAGATGGACGCCGTTGGTCGTGAGCGCGCGCTCCTCGAGGCCCGGTCGGCGAGCGAGCCGGCCTACCAGGCCGGGGAGATCGCGGCGGAGGAGAGGCTCGCCACCGGTGAGCCGCACGCGCTCCACGCCCAGCGATACGAAGATCGAGACGAGCCGGTCGATCTCCTCGAAGGTCAGCAGATCCGCCCGCGGCAGCCAGACGTATTCCGTCTCCGGCATGCAGTAGGCGCAGCGAAGGTTGCAGCGATCGGTCACCGACACGCGCAGCGTGCCGAGCGGTCGCCCGAATCCATCCGTGGTCCCCATCCCACTCGATTATGGCATTGGGGCCGGGCGGAGTCCGCGCTGTCGGGCCGCGTGCCGTGCGACACCCGGACGGGCTGTGTCGTCTTTTTGGACTGTTTCTTGAGTCTGTCGTTCAAAATGTGCTCAATTCGCACAACATTGTCGACGGTGTTGCCATCTCTTTCAATTATGGCGCTCATTCGCGAAAGAATCGTTGCGCAGTCTGCAGCGTCGGCAGTACGTTCTTGTCGGTTGTCGCGGCCACCGTGCCGGTGCTAATGCCGGCCGGCTGGGGCGTTGAAGAGACTGCATCGCGGTAGGAGGAGAACGTAATGGTTCAGGCCGACGTCGCGTGGATGATTGTGGCCACTGCGCTGGTATTGCTGATGACGCCCGCGCTGGCGTTCTTCTATGGCGGCCTCGTCCGCTCGAAGAACGCGCTCAACACGATGATGATGAGCTTCGTGTCGCTGGGCGTGCTGGGCGTGACGTGGGCCGTGATCGGGTACTCGCTGGCCTTCGGGACAGGCAATGCCTGGCTCGGGGACCTGTCGTTTCTCGTCCTCAAGGACGTCGGCTTGGGTGAGGCCTCTGGCGGCACCATCCCGCACATCCTCTTCATGGCCTTCCAGGCGACGTTCGCCATCGTCACGGCGGCCCTCATCTCAGGGGCCATCGTCGAGCGGATGCGCTTCGGCCCCTACCTCCTGTTCCTCGTGCTCTGGTCGGTGTTCGTCTACAGCCCGGTGTGCCACTGGGTGTGGGCGCCGTCCGGCTGGCTGTTCAAGTTGGGCGCGCTCGACTACGCCGGCGGCACGGTCGTCCACGTGAACGCGGCGGTCTCGGCGTTCGTCGCCGCGGTCGTCCTCGGCTCGCGCAAGGACTATGCCCGACAGGCCATCCTCCCGCACAACGTGCCGTTCGTCCTCCTCGGCGCCGGGCTCCTGTGGTTCGGGTGGTTCGGCTTCAACGCCGGGAGCGCGATCGCGGCCGGCAGCGCCAACGGCATGTTCAAGAGCGCGTCGCTCGCGTTCGTGACGACGATGCTGGCGCCGTCGGCGACGCTGACGGTGTGGTCGATTCTCGACATGGCGCGCGGCGGCAAGGTGACGGCGGTGGGCGCGGCGACGGCCATCGTGGTCGGCCTCGTGGCCATCACCCCGGCGGCGGGCCACGTCAGCCCGACCAGCGCGCTGCTCCTCGGCGGCATCGCGGCGTTCCCCAGCTACTTCGCCATCCTCTACCGCGCCAAGACGAAGCTCGATGACTCGCTCGACGTGGTCGCCGCGCACGGCGTCGGCGGCACGGTCGGCGCGCTGCTGACCGGCGTCTTCTCGCAGAAGGACTGGAGCGGCCTGGTCGACGGTCTGCTCTTCGGCAACCCCGATCAGATGCGCATCCAGGTGATCGGCGTCGGCGCCGTCATCGTCTACGCTGCGCTGATGACGTTCGCCATCCTCAAGGTGATGGGCGCCTTGATGCCCCTGCGGGCCGACGTGGGCGACGAGGGCCTGGGCATGGACGTGACGCAGCACGGCGAGGAGGCCTACACGAGCGGTGAGGGCGCGATCCTTGTGCTGCCCGACGTCGAAGCGCTGTCTGGCGCCCTGCAGGCGCGCCTGGCGAACGAAGGAGGCAAGGCGTGAAGCTCGTAGTCGCAGTCGTTCGCCACGAAAAGGTCAACGACGTCCTGGTCGAACTGTTCAAGGCCGACGTCCAGGGTCTGAGCATCAGCGAGATCCGAGGGCACGGCGGCGAGATCGAACAGGTCGAGACGTATCGCGGCACCACGGTGAAGATGGCGCTGTCCGAAAAGGTCCGCCTGGAGATTGCCGTCTCCGATCACTTCGTCCAGCGGACCGTGCAGGCCCTCCTCCGAGGCGCCAGCACGGGGACCGTCGGTGACGGCAAGATCTTCGTGCTGCCGGTCGAGAAGATCTACCGCATCCGCACGGGTGAGGAAGATGAAGCGGCAGTGACGCCGGTCACGGTCGCTAAAGCCAGGAAGTAGCGTTCCCCTTCGGGATCGACGAAACGCCCGGTGTGCCCTCAGGGCCCGCCGGGCGTCTTCGTTTTCTGCAGAAACAGCGATGCCGGTTACGCGGGGAGAGGAACTCCTCGGACGTGCGCACACGCCCGAGGAACTGGAAGCGACCGGCGCCCTGGCGGCGCCGGCACGCTGACGCGTCAGCCCTTGGCGCCGGCCGGCTGCGCCCCGGAAGGCGCTGCCGTGACGAGGTCTTCCGGCTTGTGCGTGACCGGGTTGAGGAACGGCATCATCGCGCGCAGCCTGGCGCCGACGTCCTCGAGAAGCTGGGTCTGCTCGGCCTTGCGCCGCGCGTTGAACGTCGGCCGGCCATCCTCGTTCTCCTTGATCCACGCCTTGGCGAAGCTGCCGTCCTGGATCTCCGCGAGGAGCTTCTTCATCTCCTTGCGCGTCTCCTGGTTCACGACCCGGACGCCGGCGACGTAGTCGCCGTGCTCGGCGGTGTCGCTGACCGAGTAGCGCATGTAGTTGAGGCCGCCGCGATACATCAGGTCGACGATCAGCTTCAGCTCGTGCAGGCACTCGAAGTAGGCGATTTCGGGCTGGTAGCCGGCTTCGACGAGCGTCTCGAAGCCCGCCTTCACGAGCTCCGCCGCGCCGCCGCAGAGGACGGCCTGCTCACCGAAGAGATCGGTCTCGGTTTCCTCCGTGAACGTCGTCTCGAGCACGCCCGCGCGGGTCACGCCGATCGCCTTGCCGTACGACAGCGCCAGCGCCTTCGCGTTGCCGCTCGCGTCCTGGTGAATCGCGACCAGGGCGGGCACGCCGCCGCCTTCCTGGAAGACCTCGCGGACGCGATGGCCCGGCGCCTTCGGGGCAATCATCGAGACGTCCACCGTCTTGCGGCGGCTGGATGGTGCCGAAGCGGATGTTGAAGCCGTGCGCGAACATCAGCGTCTTGCCGGGGCCGAGGTGCGGCTCGATGTCGTTCTTGAAGATCGACGCCTGCGCCGTGTCGGGCGCCAGGATCATGATCACGTCGGCCCACTGGGCGGCTTCGGCGACCGGCACCGCGGCGAGGCCGGCGGCCTCCGCCTTGGCCTTGGCCGGGCTCCCGGCGCGGACGCCGACCTTCACCGTGACGCCGCTGTCCTTCAAGCTCAGTGCGTGCGCGTGCCCTTGCGAGCCGTAGCCGATGATCGCGACCTTCTTGCCCCGGATGAGCGCGAGGTCGGCGTCCTTGTCGTAGTAGATGTGAGCTGCCATGTCTCTGTTCGTCCTGCGTCCTTACACTGAGTAGGAAACCGCGGCGTCTTCCGTGGTCTCGACGTCCTCGAAGTCCCGGTGCATCTCGGGCTGCTGGATGGCGCCGCGGGCCATCGTGACGCGGCCGGTCCGCGCCAGTTCCAGCACGCCGTACGGCTGCAGCACTTCGACCATGCTGTCGACCTTCTCCTCGGCGCCCGTCACCTCGACAATCAGCGAATCGGGCGCGACGTCGACGATGCGCGCGCGGTAGGCCTCGGCGAGCTGCATGATCTCGACCCGCGTCTCGCGCGTCGCCGTGACCTTGACCAGCGCCAGGTCGCGCGTCACCGACGGGCGCTTGGAGACGTCGTCGACGCGCAGCACGTCGATCAGCTTGTAGAGGTTCGACTCGACGCGACGGGCGCCGAAGTCGTCCGTCGACACGACGATCGTCATGCGCGACACGCCGTCGGTCTCGGCGTGGCCGACGGTCAGCGACTCGATGTTGAAGCCGCGCCGGCGAATCAGCGACGAGACGCGCGTCAGCACGCCCGGCTTGTTCTCGACGTGGACCACGAAGGTATGGAGGTTCATGCGTCCGCTCCCGTTTCGACGATGGCGCTCGGGCGCCGGATCATGTTGTGGAGGTCGTTGCCGGCCGGGACCATCGGGAAGACCGAGTCTTCCTGCTCGACGCGGAAGTCGATGAGGACGGTGCCGGGGTGCTTGCGCGCGGCCTCGACGGCCGGAATGACTTCCGCCCGCGTTTCGACGCGATGCGCCGTGAGGCCGAAGGCCTCCGTCAGCTTGACGAAGTCGGGGCTCGTCATCGGCGTCGCGGCGTAGCGGCGCTCGTAGAAGAACTCCTGCCACTGCCGGACCATGCCGAGGAAGCCGTTGTTGATGACGGCGATGTTGATGTCGATGTTCTCCTGGGCGATCGTCGCCAGCTCGCACATCGTCATCTGGAAGCCGCCGTCGCCGACGACCACCCATACCTCGGCGTCCGGCCGCGCCACCTTGGCGCCGATCGCCGCCGGCAGCGCGAAGCCCATCGTGCCCAGGCCGCCCGACGTGATCAGCGAGCGGTCGTCGTCGTGCTTGTAGTACTGCGCCTCCCACATCTGGTGCTGGCCGACGTCGGTGACGACGATCGCCTTGCCCTCGGTGGCGCGCCAGATGTCGTTGATGACGTGCGCGGCGTAGAGGTGCCCGTTGTCCGGCAGGTTCTGGATGTCGCGGACCGCGGCGTCGCCCTTGAGGCCGTTGACGTAGGTGTTCCACTCGCTCTTGTCGCAGTTCTCGATCTGCGGCATGAGCTGCTCGAGCGTCTCCTTGAGATCGCCGACGAGGCCGACGTCCACGCGGACGTTCTTGTTGATCTCGGCCGGGTCGATGTCGATGTGGATCTTCTTGGCGTTGAGGGCGTAGGTCTTGAGGTTGCCGGTAACGCGATCGTCGAAGCGCATGCCGAAGGCGAGGAGCAGGTCGGCTTCCTGGATCGCGGTGTTGACCCAGGCTTCGCCGTGCATGCCCATCATGCCGAGGTTCAGTGGATGCGAGGCGGGAAAGGCGCCGATGCCGAGCAGCGTCGTCGCGACCGGGATGTTGGTGCGCTCGGCGAACTTGCGGACGATGTCGCCGGCGCCCGAGATCGAGATGCCGTGCCCGGCCAGGATCACCGGCTTCTTGGCCGAGTGGATCAGGTCGAGCGCGTGCTGGATCTCGCGGGCCACCGGGCGATGCGCCGGGCGATAGCCGCGCAGCTTCGGCGGATCGGGCCACACGAACTCGCACGAGCTCTGCTGCGCGTCCTTGGTGATGTCGATCAGCACCGGACCGGGGCGGCCCGAGCGCGCCACGTAGAACGCCTCGCGGACCGTCTTGGCCACTTCATCGGCGCGGGTCACCAGGTAGTTGTGCTTGGTGACCGGCAGCGTGATGCCGGTGATGTCGGTTTCCTGGAAGGCATCGGAGCCGATCAGCTTGCTGCCGACCTGGCCGGTGATGCAGACGATGGGAATCGAGTCGAGCATCGCCGTCGCCAGGCCGGTCACCATGTTGGTCGCGCCCGGGCCCGAGGTGGCGATGGCCACGCCGACCTGGCCGGTCGCGCGCGAATAGCCGTCCGCCATGTGCGTGGCGCCCTGCTCGTGCCGCACCAGGATGTGGCGGATCGGGTAGTCGAGCATCGCATCGTAGGCCGGCAGGATGGCGCCGCCGGGATAGCCGAAGACGCACGTGACGCCTTCGCGCGCGAGCGATTCCCAGAGGATCTGCGCGCCGGTCTTCTTGGTGGAGGCAGGCTGAGTCATAAGTCGTTCCTTGTCCTAACCCGTGATCGCGCCGGTGGCCGCCGACGAGACGAGCTTGGCGTACTTGGCGAGCACGCCGGTTTCATAGCGCGGCTTCGGCGCCGTCCAGGTCGAGAGACGCGTCTTGATCTCCGCGTCGCCGACCTCGAGGCGCAGCTCGCGCGTGTCGAAGTCAAACGTGATGGTGTCGCCCTCGCGCACCGCCGCGATCGGGCCGCCGCGCGCCGCTTCGGGCGCCACGTGGCCGGCCATCAGGCCGCGGGTCGCGCCGGAGAAGCGGCCGTCCGTGAGCAGCGCGACCGATTCGCCGAGGCCCGCGCCCTGGATCGCGCCGGTGACCGCCAGCATCTCGCGCATCCCGGGACCGCCGCTCGGGCCCTCGTAGCGGATGACGACCACGTCGCCCGCCTTGATCTGGCCGGCCTTCAGCGCCGCGAAGGTCGCTTCCTCGCTGTCGAACACGCGGGCCGGGCCCGTGTGGTTGTGCGCCGCGTAGCCGGCGATCTTCACGACACAGCCGTCCGGGGCGAGGTTGCCGCGCAGGATGACCAGGCCGCCGGTCTTCTTGATCGGGATCCGCCGCCGTCCTCACGACCTGCTGGCCGGCCGTTTCCCTGGCCGCCGCGGCTTCCTCGCCGATCGTCTTGCCGGTTACCGTCATCGCGCCGCCGTGCAGCAGCCTGGCTTCGGCCAGGCGCTTGCCGACGAGCGGCACGCCGCCCGCCTTGTGCAGGTCGGTCGCGACGTACTTGCCGCCCGGCTTCAGGTCGACGATCAGCGGCGTGCGATCCGAAATCGGGTTGAAGTCGTCGATGGTGAGCGGCACGCCGGCTTCGTTGGCCAGCGCGAGCAGGTGCAGCACCGCGTTGGTCGAGCCGCCGCTGGCGACGACGCCGGCGATCGCGTTCTCGAACGCCTCGCGGGTGAGGATGTCGCGCGGCCGGACGCCGCGCTTCAGCAGATCCATCGCCAGCGCGCCGACGCTCTTGGCGACGGCGTCCTTGGTCTCGAGCACCGCCGGGACGCTGGCGCTGCCGAACGGTGCGACGCCGAGGAACTCGCAGGCCATCGCCATGGTGTTGGCGGTGAACTGGCCGCCGCAGGCGCCGGCGCCGGGGCAGGCGTGATCTTCGAGGTCGCGCAGCCGCGCGTCGCTCATCTTGCCGGCCGCGTGCGCGCCGACCGCTTCGAACACGTCCTGGATCGTGACGTCGTGGCCCTCGAACGTGCCCGGCGCGATCGACCCGCCGTACAGCACCACGCCCGGCAGGTTCATCCGCGCCAGCGCCATCAGCGTGCCCGGGATCGTCTTGTCGCAGCCGCAGAGCATGACCACCGCGTCAAGGTGATGGCCGCGCACCACCAGCTCGATCGAGTCGGCGATGACCTCGCGGCTGATGAGCGACGTGCGCATGCCCTCGGCGCCCATCGTGATGCCGTCCGACACCGCGACGGTGTTGAACTCCATCGGCGTGCCGCCGGCCTCGCGCACGCCTTCCTTCACCTTGGCGGCGAGGCGCCGGAGGTGGAAGTTGCACGGCCCGATCTCGGTCCACGTGTTGGCGATGCCGACCAGCGGCTTGTGCAGGTCGGCGTCGGAGAAGCCGACCGCCTTCAGCATGGCGCGCGCCGGGGCGCGGCTGGGCCCTTCGGTCAGGGCATGGCTCTTGTGCTTGGGATCCAGGGTCACGAAACGCCTCCGGCCACGCGCGCGTCCTGGGCGACGGCCGTGTCCGCGGAACGGGCCACGCCGGGGTAGGAGCCGAGCGACTTCAGCGACGGCGCGAACTCGGCGAGGTGCGAGAGCGCGCGGCCGCAGCGGAGCTCGTGCTGCCCGACGGCGAGGTCCAGGTGGAACAGGTATTCCCAGGGGCGGCCGGTCGGCCGCGATTCGATCTTGGTGACGTCGATCTCGCGCAGCGCGAAGACGCTGAGCGCCTTGAACAGGGCGCCGGGCGTGTTGGGCAGCGTGAAGACGATGGTGGTCTTGTTGACCGGGCGGCTGCCGATGAACTCGTCCACCGCGCCGGCGCGGGTCACGATCAGGAAGCGCGTCGTGTTGTCCTCGTAATCCTGGATGCCGGCCCGGAGCGTCTCGAGGCCGAAGACCGCGGCCGCCCGCTCGGAGGCGATGGCCCCGACCCCGGCCATGTGTTGCTCGCGGATCATCTTGGCGCTGCCCGCCGTGTCGTAGGACGCCACGATGTCGACGCCCTTGAGCGAGCGGAGGAAGCGGTCGCACTGCGCCAGCGCCTGCGGGTGCGAGTAGACCTGCTTCAGGTCCTCGAACCGGGTGCCCGGGAGGGCGAGGAGGAGGTGCCGGACCGGCAGCTCGATCTCGCCGACGATCTTCAGCTCGTTCTGGACCAGGAGGTCGTAGTTGCGGTGGATGGTGCCGCCGATCGAGTTCTCGATCGGGAGGACCCCGCAGCCCGCCCGGCCGGTCTCGACCGCGGCGAAGACGTCCTCGAAGGCCGGACAGGGCAGGAAGGTGGCGGTCGGGTCGAATTTCGCCCCCGCGGCCTCGCTGTACGCGCCCGTCTCGCCCTGGAAGGCGATCAGCATGGAAGATTATGGTCGGGGCGCACTTCAGAAGTCCAATTTATAATCGTGACCTTTACATAACCGCAGGCCGGTGCGGCTGAGGTCCGTATAATCGCCAGAAATGCTGCGCACTTTTCGCGGGATCCTGCCCACCGTCGACCCGACGGCCTACGTCGACCAGAGTTCCCAGGTCATCGGCGACGTCCACATCGGCCCGGAGAGCTCGGTCTGGATGAACGTGGTCATCCGGGGCGACGTGAATGCCATCCGTATCGGCGCCAGGACGAACGTCCAGGATGGCGCCGTCGTCCACGTCCAGACTGGCACCCACCCGACCACCATCGGCGACGAGGTGACCATCGGCCACGGAGCGATTGTCCATGGCTGCACCATCGAGGACCGCTGCCTCATCGGGATGGGCGCGATCCTGCTGAACGGCGTCAGGGTGGGGGCGGAGTCGATCGTCGCGGCGGGGAGCCTGCTGCCCGAGGGCTTCGAGGTGCCGCCGCGGTCGCTGGTGATGGGGAGCCCGGCCCACGTCCGGCGCCAGTTGACGGATGCGGACGTCGACTCGATTCGCGGCTACGCCGGGAACTACGTTCGATACCGGCTCGACTACGCCTGAAGCCGAGCCGACGCCAGCGCCGCATCGATGCTTCTCAGAGCCGACTCGCCGCGGTCGCCCTCGAAACCCAGGTAGCTGCGGCGCAGCAGGAAATCGTCGGCCCGCTCGCACCACTCGTGACTCGCGCTGAACACGACTTCGGCCGCGATGTCCGGGTACCCCGGCGCGAGCTGGCGGGCGAGTGCAGGGTCCGCATCAGCGAGCGCCTGGACCCGAGGCGCTCGCGATCCGTAGATCGCGTCCAGGTGCGGCACGCCTGACCGCTCCGGACCGCCGCCCGGCAGCGGCCTCGTGGCCGTCGTCGAGCGCGCGGACACCTGGAGCTCGCGGCAGACGCGGTCGACGACCTCCTCGGCGATGGCGCGGTATCCCGTCAGCTTGCCGCCGAGCACCGAGACGAGGCCGGACGTCTCGGTCGTGATGCGATGCATGCGGCTGACCCCGGACGGCGAGCCGTCGGAGCGCACGAGGGCGCGGACGCCGGCCGTCGTCCAGTGCCGCCTGGCGGTGCGCAGCGGCGGGAGCTGCGGCGCGAGCGACTCGATCAGGTAGCGCACGTCCTCGTCGGTCGCGGACACGGTCGCCGGATCGTCGTCGAAGTCGGTGTCGGTGGTGCCGATCCACGTATGGCCCATCCAGGGGATCGCGAACACGGCGCGGCCGTCGACCGCGGACTCCAGGAAGATCGCGTGGTTGGTGAACGACTCGCACGCGATATGGACGCCCTTGGTGGTGCGGAGGCGCGGCGCCGGCGTCGGTTCGAGGCGCGCCGCGACGCGATCGAACCACGGGCCGCTGGCGTTCACGATGATGCGGCCGCGCAACTCGCTCTCATGGCCGGTCAAGACTCTCATCGCCCGGACGCCGGCCAGCCGCCCGTCTTCGTGAATCGCGCCGACGACCTCGGTGTAGTTCTGGACGAGCGCGCCGTGTTCCGACGCGTCGATGGCGTTCTCGAGCGTCAGGCGTTCCGGCGAGGCGCACTGGCAGTCGTAGAACAGCGCGGCGCCGTGGAACCGCGAGCTGTCGAGCGAAGGCTCGACGCGGCGCAGTTCGTCGGGGCCGAGGATGCGGTGCGACGGCAGCGTCTTGTCGTAGCTGAGCGCGTCGTAGAGGTGCATCCCGATGCGCAGCCGGGTGCGGCCGTAGAAGCCCTTCGGCAGCGGCAGCAGGAAGGGGAGCGGCTTGACCAGGTGCGGCGCGATCCGAAGCAGCGTCTCACGCTCGCGCAGGTCCATGCGCACGAGGCTGAAGTCGGCGGTGGCGAGGTAGCGCAGGCCGCCGTGGATGAGGCGGGTCGAGCCGGCGGTGGTGCCGCTGCCGAAATCGTGCTTCTCGACCAGGGCGACCTTCAGGCCGCGCAGCGCGGCGTCGCGCGCGATGCCGCAACCGATGATCCCGCCACCGATGATGACGACATCGTAGACGGGGTGGCCGGCCGGCGCGTGCGACACGCTACGCGAGCTCCTTGACGTACTCGACGAGCGGCATCCCGAAGAAGTCGCTGACGCGGCCCGACGGCCGGAAGCCGTGCCTCTCGTAGAAGCGGATCGCGCGCTGCAGCGGCTCGGTCGTATCGAGGCTGACGCGGACGCAGCCGCACTCACGCAACGCGCCCTCGGCGGCGGTCAGGAGCTGCTCGGCGACGGCGGTGCCGGCGTGTGCGGGCAGGACCGCCATGCCGCGCAGGTGGCCCTCCCCCGGCGCGGCGACGTGCCAGGCCACGGTCCCGACGGTCGCACCGTCAGGCGTGATGGCGACGAGCACGGCCATCGACGCGAGGCGGTCGTGGATCGTCGACGGCGTCAGCACGGTGTCGCGGAACCCCTCGGGTGAGTAGCGGTCGCGGTAGGGCTCGAAGGCGCAGCGCAGGCAGTCGAGGATCGCACGCCGCGTCCGAGGCGGTGGCCCTGCGAATCGACAGCGGAGTGCTCGACGCGGCGGTCGCCACATCGGGAGTCTGGCACAAGCGCACGTGCTAGTGCAGGTCGGGGGCGCCGTCACCCGTCAGCGTCCGCTGTTCCTTGACCACCTCGACGCCCGGCGGCACGCGCACGGTGACCGAGGCGAAGGCGTAGTGGTGATGGATGTAGCGCATCTCGTTCTTCGTCGAGACGACCAGGATCGGGCCGCGCTGCACCGAGACGAAGTCGAGGCCCCACTCGGCGGCTGGCGTCTCGCGCCACTTCGGGTCGGGGGAGTGATAACCCGCCGCGCCGCCGGTGGGAATCCCGGAGACCTCGATCGCGGAACCACGCGCGCCGGTTTCGACCATCGCCTTGTGCGCGCCCTCGGCGCGCAGCACGAGCGTCGTGATCCCGGCCGCCGGGAACGACCGGCGCAGGGCGCCTTGGCTGGGCCGGCGCCGCGGTGGCCTCTGGGTACGGCGGGATTCCGCCGGCAGGCGTCGGCTGCGCCAGCACGAGTGCGGCGATGGCGAGCATGCCGGCGATGCCGATCATGGCCCCGAGCGCGACCAGGCGCGGCGTCGGCGACCTCGCAGGCGTGTCGGGCATGGGCGCTCTCGAAAGCTCACGCATTCTAGTCCGTCCTCGCCGCGGTCGTTCGTTTCGCTGTCGCCCAAAGGGCCAGGCCGTGTAAAGTCCCGCGCCATGCGCCAACGCAGTTCCTCGCCGGTAATCCTGACGCTCGTCCTGATGCTGTCGGCGGTCGGGCCGCAGCAGGCTTCCGCGCCGCAGCAGCCGCCGCCTCCGCCGGCGGTAACGCCGCCGCCTCCGCAGCCGGTGCAGACCGTCACCGTCACGCACGTGCCGCTCGAGCTGTTCAGCGTGCCGGAGGGGCTCGAGGTCACGCTGTGGGCCGAGACGCCCATGCTGCGCAACCCGACCAACATGGACATCGACCGCGACGGCCGCATCTGGGTCGCCGAGGGCGTGCGCTATCGCTCGCACCACGCGCGTCAGCCCGAGGGCGATCGCATCGTCGTGCTCGAAGACAGCGACAAGGACGGCAAGGCCGACAAGCAGTGGACCTTCGTCCAGGAGGTCGACCTGGTGGCGCCGCTCGGCGTCGCCGTCATCGACAACAAGGTCGTGGTGTCACAGCCGCCCGACCTGATCGTCTACACGGACGTCGATCGCAACCTGCGCTTCGATCCGGCCGTCGACACGCGCGAGGTGCTGCTCACCGGATTCCAGGGCAAGAACCACGACCACTCCCTGCACTCGGTCACGGTCGGCCCGGACGGCAAGTGGATGTTCAACTCCGGCAACACCGGCGGGATGTTCACCGACAAGTCGGGCAAAACGTTCCGCGTGTTCGGCGCCTATCGCGACGGGCCGGTCGGCCCGTTCAAGAGCCCGCACAACCCGGCGGAGTGGGCGGGCAAGCCGAGCGACGACGGTCACACCTACGTCGGCGGCTTCACCGTTCGGATGAACCCGGACGGCACCAACGCCGAGATCATCGGCCACAACTATCGCAACAGCTACGAGCAGTCGATCAGCTCGTTCGGCGACGTCTTCCAGAACGACAACGACGATCCGCCAGCCTGCCGCGTCAGCTTCGTGATGGAGTACGCGAACTTCGGCTTCTCGTCGAACGACGGGCAGCGCAGCTGGGCGGCGGATCGCCGGCCCGGGCAATCGCTGCCGGTGGCGGAGTGGCGGCAGGACGACCCGGGCATGACGCCGTTCGGCGACGTCTATGGCGGTGGATCGCCGACCGGCAACGTGTTCTACGAGACCGGCGCGCTCGGCGCGGCCTGGGAGGGGACGTTCCTCGCCGCCGAGGCCGGTCGCAACGAGGTGTTCTCCTACCAGCCGACACCGTCCGGCGCGAACTTCGCGCTCGATCGGAAGATCTTCGTCACTTCGAACAAGGAGCAGAAGTACGCCGGGTCGGACTTCCTCGGCGGTGGCGGCAGCGTGACCAGTGCGGTGGCGACGCTGTTCCGTCCATCGGACGTCGCAGTCGGTCCCGATGGCGCGATCTACGTCACCGACTGGATCGACGCGCGCGTCGGCGGGCACCAGGATCTCGACAACGAGACGACCGGCGCCATCTACCGCATCGCGCCGAAGGGCTTCGTGCCGCGGCCGCCGGCGTTCGATGCCAGCACGATCGAGGGACAGATCACCGCGCTCCGCTCGCCGGCCGTGAACGTCCGCGCCATCGGCTTCAATGGCCTGAAGGCGCGCGGCGCTGCCGCCATCGGCCCCGTCGCGGCGCTGCTGAACGATCCGAACCGCTTCATCCGCGCCCGCGCGCTCTACCTGCTGTATCAGCTCGGTCCCGAGGGCCAGAAGCGGGCCGGCTCGCCGGAGGCGCAGACCGAACCGGCGATGCGCATCGCCGCCTACCGCGCCATGCGGCGCGCCGACCTGGACGTGCTGCCGATGGCCGCGAAGCTCGCCAAGGACACGGATCCGGGCGTGCGCCGCGAGGTGGCGCTATCGCTGCGCGACCAGCCGGCGGAGAAGTCGCTCGATCTGCTCGTCGAGCTCGCGCGCGGCTACGACGGCCAGGATCGCACCTACCTCGAAGCGCTCGGCACCGGCGCGACGAAGAAGGAGGCGGCGCTCTACGATCGGCTGCGCAAGGAGCCGGGCGCGAAGAGCGATCCGCTGGCCTGGGACGCGACGTTCACGCGCCTCGCCTGGCGTCTGCACGTGCCGGCTGCGGTGCCGGACCTGCTCGCCCGCGCGCGCTCGTCGAAGCTGTCCGCGGCCGATCGCACGCTGGCGATGGACACGCTGGCGTTCATCGACGATCCGGCGGCATCGAAGGCGATGCTGACCCTCGCCGAGCCGGACAGCGCGCTGAAGGAGCCGGCCACGTGGTGGCTGCTGAACCGGATGACGAGCAGCTGGACGTCGCACAACCTCCGGCCGGTGCTCAAGACGGCCGGTGTCTACGACCCCGACTCGATCGTGCTGCGCGAAGCGACCATCCCGAAGCCGGGCGCGAACCTTCCGGAGCTGTCGGTCGAGCGCATCGCCACGCTGAAGGGTGATCCGGCGCGCGGCAAGGACACGATCACGCGGTGTGCGATGTGTCACTCCGTTGGCGGCGTCGGCGCCGAGCTCGGCCCGGCACTGGACGGCTGGGGACGCGGCAAGTCGGCGGACGTGATCGCGACAGCGATCGTCAACCCCAGCGCCGAGATCGCGCATGGCTACGACGGCTGGGAGGTGCGCACGAACGAAGGCCTGACGATCGAGGGCGTGCTGATCAAGCAGGGCGATCCGCTGATGATGCGCAGCATGGGCGGCGTCACGCAGATCATCCCGCTCAACCGCGTCGGCTCGCGCCGGCGCGTCCAGGGCTCGCTGATGATGAGCGCGGCGCAGCTCGGGCTCACCGAGCAGGACGTCGCGGACCTGGTGGCGTTCCTGAGCCGCATTCCTGAGCCGCAAACGACGGGGCGTCCACCGCCGGATCCGAACCGCCGGTAGCCTTGCTTTTCGACCGCCGGCGATTTCCCTTGACCCTATCTATCAAGTGATAGATAGTTACCGGCCATGGAGAGCACCCGACAGGAGCTGCTGCGCAAGGCGACCGCCACCGTGCGGCGCGCCGGCAGCGCTGCGCTGAACTTCCGCGACCTGGGGCAGTCAGTCGGGGTGAAGTCCTCCACGGTCCACTACTACTTTCCGACCAAGTCGGATCTCCTGAACGAGGCCGCGAGCGAGTACACCACCGCGTTTGCCGCCGCCTTGAAGGATGGCGCGCGAGCCAGCAAATCCTTCCGTCAGGACATGCTGGTCCTGGTCGATCTGTTCGTCGGCGCCCAGGGCCAGGAACTGTCGTGCCTGTGCGGCATGCTCGCCACGGAGGCCGACCTGCTCGACCCCGCGGTGAAGACGGCCGTCAACGGCTTCTTCTGCGAAGCTGCAGGCGTGGGTGAGTCGACCAGGCGGACGCGCGTGGTGTCGCTGCGCCCGGAGGGCTGCCGCCCGCGACGTTCGCCCGGCTGCTGGTGTCGCTGCTCGAAGGCGCCCTGTTGCTCAGCCGCCTGCAGGCGCACAAGGCCAGCCTGAGCGCGGCGCGCGACTGGATCCGCAAGGCGACCTAGCGCACGGTCTTTTGCCCGGCTCTCTATCTAGCGATAGATAGCCGATCGTGAACGAGCATGTCCAGTGAGGAGTGAGCAATGTACCCGTCCTGTCGGAGCGATCGCACGAAGGCGTTCGCCGCTCGCCGCACGGTCCGGTTCGTCCTGGCGGCCGTCGTCCTCTCGCGCGTCCCGACGGAGCCGCCCCCGACGGAGCCGTTGATGCCCGGCGGGGCGACCACCGCACCCTGCGCGGCGGCGTCGTTCAGGGTCGTGCGCCTGCTGGTGGTCAACGAGGCCGGTGTCGAGCCCTCGGCGTTGGACGCGGCAGCGGCGGAGGCCGGCGCGATCTGGGCCGAGGCCGGCGTCCGGCTGGAGTGGACGTTCGAGCCGGCGTCGTTCAAGCGCACGGACGACGACACCGTCGTCCTGGTGATCCGCAACGCGCTGCGGACGCCGCCGGCGTCCGGCCGGACGGAGCCGTCGGCGAGCCACGCCCTGGGGCAGGTCGCGTTCGCAGCCGACGATCGGCCGGCCAACATGATCGAAATCTCGTTCGATGCGATCACCGGGCTCGTGCTCGCCGGCGTGCAGTTCGACCGGCCGATCCCGACGCTGCCCCTCGTGAACCGGCGGGCGCTGGTCGGTCGGGGCCTCGGACGTGTGGTGGCGCACGAACTGGGGCACTGGCTCGCTGGACGCGGGCACGTGCAGTCCGGCGTGATGAAGGCGCGTTTCGCCAGCCGCGATCTCGTCGCGACAATCATGCCGCTGCTGCCTCCAGCCTGGAGGGCCTTGCTCGGGAGGGCGGAGCGAGCGCGGAGTTCGCGCTGCGAGCCGGCGCCCGTACGCGGGAAGGCCCGATGCCGCCACATACGGGCGGCACCGGGCGATGAGGGCTGGCCCGAGGGCCTGAGCGCCTCAGTAACGCGAGGACGGTGCGGGTCGCCGGCCGGTGCACCGCTGCGTCGGCCTCGCCCGACGACGAGATGTCCTCGGCGCCGGTGCGCTCGAGGATCTGCCTTGGCGCTCTTCGTCGAGCTCCGACGTCGCGGCGTGAACAGACAGAAGTACGCCGCCGTCCTTCACGCGCCCTTCGTAGCGCTTGGCTTCGTACTCGGGGAGGCCCATGCCGACCAGCGCCCCGACCAAGCCGCCGACCGCGCCGCCGGCACCGAGGCCGGCCAGCGCGCCGACGATCGGGCCCGCGGCGATGAGCGGCCCGACGCCCGGGATCGCCAGCGCGCCGATGCCGGCGAGCAGGCCGAGCGTCCCACCCAGCGCGCCACCCGTGGCCGCGCCGGTTGCGGCGCCTTCGGGCGCCTTGGTCGAATTCTCGTGCGCGAACTCGCGCGTGCTGTCCTGATCGGGCATCAGCACCGAGATGTCATTGTTGGTGAAGCCAGCCTGGCCGAGGGCGTCGACGGCCGCGTTCCGCGCTGGCCTGCGATTGATAAATCCCGTAGACGGCGGTGTTGTTGTCTGCCATGTGATCTCCTTGTGATGTGATGGACGATGTTCGAGGCAGCCGGCCCTAGCGGGTCTTCGGCTTCTCCTTGTCGGCGTCCTTCACCTTGTCCTTGTCGGGCGCGATCGACAGGCTGTTGGTGACGTGCTCCTTGCCCGCGATCTCGATCGCCTTCGCCGCGACCGCGGTCTTCTCGGCGGCCGTGCGTACCGGGCCCTTCAGCGTGACCTGGCCGTCGCTCACGATGACCTTGACGTTCTGCGCGTAGGTCGACAGCGTGTCGTCGTCGGTGAGGGCCGCGCGAATCTTCTTCGCCAGCTCACGATCGGCAGGGTTCTCCTTCTGCTGATCGGCGGTCTGCGCGCCGTCCGCGCGGTCACGCTTGTTGACCTTGGTGTTGTCGGGAGCGGTCTGAGCGGCAGCCGAGGCGGCCAGGCCGAGCACGCCGCCGAAGACGACCGCGTGGATGAGCGAACGATGTCGAGGTTGATGCATGAGTGTGCTTCTCCATCGCGCAGCCGGGCCGTTTCAACGTGCCGAGCCGACCGGGTGAACAATCGGCGACCTCGTTACAGCGTTTGGTCGCTCGACGCCACAGGTCCGCTGCGCTGCGATAGAGAGGGCAAGGCGCGTGCCGGGACGCGGCCTCAGCCGCGGCTGTGGCCGAAGCGCAGCCGTGTCGACGGTGTGATGTCGCCCTTGAGCACGAGCTCGATCTGGCGCAACGCGGAATCGTTGTCGCCGACGGTGTTGGACACGATGCAGTCGGCCGGCGCGAAGATCTTCAGGCCGCGCATGTAGGCATCGTTGGCGGTGAAGAGCACGCAGATGTTGCCGGCGATGCCGGTCACGATCACGCGGCGGATCTTCAGATCGTCGAGCAGCGTCTCGAGCGTGGTGTCGTAGAAGCCGGAGTGCTTCGGTTTGAGGACGAAGTAGTCACGCGACGTCGGCCGCATCCGCCGCGACACGCGCCGGCCCGGCGAGCTCGCCGCCGTGCAATGGGATACGGTCCGCCGGAAGTCGGATCGCCATTGCCCGAAGTTGTCGTTCACGTAGACCACCGGGACGCCGGCCGCGGCGGCGCGGCGCTTGAAGTCGGCGAGTCGCGTCGCCATCGGCTCGGCCTGCTCGATCAGCGCATCGGAACCAGGGAAGGCGAGGTCGTTGACGACGTCGATGAGGAGCAGCGCCGTTCCGCGGACCGGGATGGTCACCGGCATCCGGAGCCCTCACGCAGTCCATCCCGGCAGGCGAGTGACCCGGCACCCCGATGGCGCCGGGTCGAGCAGGGCCGGCACATGATCGCGCCCGCGCTACGGCGTTTCCGGGGCCGGCTTCGTCTCGGTCGACACGAACAGGTTGTTCATGACGTTCTTGGCGCCGGCAATCTCGTCGACCTTCTGGCCGATGGCCTTCTTGTCCGCTTCGGACTTGACCGCGCCCTTCAGCGTCACGAGGCCGTCGCTGACGACGATCTTGAGCGTCGGCACGTAGGCGGCGAGCGCCGTGTCGTCGCCGATCGCCTTGCGGATCTTCGCCGCAAGTTCGCTGTCCGGCGTCGCCTGGGCTGGCGCCGCCTGGGCCGGCTGCTCCTGGATCGCGGCGACAGGAGCCGCGTACGTGTCCGCCGTCGCGACCGCAAGGCTCAGCAGGCCGCCTGTGATGACTGCGCGCGTGAACGAATGGGTTCGATTGAACATCCGTAGCCTCCAATGTGGGCGCCTGCGTGCCACCATGGCAGGGCGCACCGAAACAAGTGGCAAGGGTCGTACCGCCTTCAGAGGCTGAGGTGGGCTAGGTCAACGTCGGCCGGCCCGTGTACCTGTAGAAGACCCGGGTCGCCGCCCACGTCGGTCCTGGGAACAGGTCCGATGTCGAAAGCTTCCACTCAACCCGCGCGCGGGATGCGCGACTTCCTGCCCGCCGACGTCCGGCGCCGGCGGTTCGTGATCCAGACGATTGCCTCGGTCTACGAGCGCTACGGCTTCGAGCCGCTCGAGACGCCGGCAGTCGAGAACCTCGAGACGCTCCTCGGCAAGTACGGCGAGGAGGGCAATCAGCTCGTCTTCCGCATCCTGAAGCGGGGCGCGGAACTGCAGCGCGCGCTGGACGGGCCGGACGAGAAGCGCGAGTTCGCCGATCTGGCGCTCCGCTACGACCTGACCGTGCCGCTGGCGCGCGTCGTCGCCGAGCACCGGACGCTGCCGAAGTTCTTCAAGCGCTACCAGATTCAGCCGGTGTGGCGCGCCGATCGGCCGGCCCGCGGCCGCTTCCGCGAGTTCTACCAGTGCGACGTGGACGTGCTCGGCTCGACGTCGCCCGTCGTGGAGGCCGAGCTGTGCGCCGCCGCGGCCGAGGCGCTGCTGGCCCTCGGCTTCACCGACTTCAAGATCCGGCTCAATCACCGGCAGCTGCTGACCGCGCTGCTCGAGGTCGCCGGCGTGCCGGCGGACAAGCACTCGGATGCCCTGATCGCCCTCGACAAGCTCGGGAAGATCACGCCGGACGAGGTGATCGCCGACATGGAGGCGCGCGGCATCGCGCGGCCCGCCGCGGACGCCTCGATCGGGCTGTTCCTGACCGACTTCCTGGTCGCCGGCGTGCCGTCGCCGAGCAACGCCGACGTGTTCGCGGCGCTGCGCACGAAAGTCGGTGACCACGCGGCGGGGCAGGCGGCCCTCGACAACCTCGCCGCCGTCGAGCGGTTGTGCGAGGCCACGCCGGCCGGCGGGCGTCCGCAGCTCGATCCATCTCTCGCGCGCGGGCTCTCGTATTACACGGGCGCGATCATGGAGATCGCGGTGCCCGACCTCGCCGGCAGTCTCGGCGGCGGCGGACGCTACGACAACCTGGTCGGCATGTTCCGCGGCGAGCAGGTGCCGGCCTGCGGCTTCTCGCTCGGCCTCGAACGGATCCTCGTCGTGATGGCCGAGCGCGGCATGTTCCCGCCCGACCTCGAGGCCGCGGCCGCCGACGTCATGGTCCTGCAGTGGAGCGAAGCGACCCAGGCCGACGCGCTGGCGCTGGCACGTGAGCTGCGGGGCGCGAGCGAGGTCGGCCGGCCCTGGCCGCGCGTCGTCGCTCTATCCGGAGGTCGAGAAGCCCGGCAAGCAGTTCAAGTACGCCGAGAGCCTCGGCGTCCGCATCGCCGCGCTCGTCGGCGAGGACGAGGCCAAGGCCGGCACCGTCACGCTCAAGGATCTGAAGAATCGCGTCCAGGTCACCGTGGCCCGGGCGGAGGCGCCGGCCGAGATCCGCCGCCTGCTCAATTAGACTGTCAGACGCAATGCAGCCACTCGGAGACCTTCGTCGTACCCACACCTGCGGCGCGCTGCGGCCCGCCGCCGTCGGCCAGCCGGCCGTCCTGCTCGGATGGGTCCACCGCGTCCGCGACATGGGCGCCATCCTCTTCGTCGACGTGCGCGATCGGTATGGCGTCACGCAGGTCGTCGTCCGCGACAACGACGCGCTCGTCCACGAGGCCAAGAAGCTCCGCACCGAGATGGTCGTCGGCGTCGTCGGCACGGTCGACCGCCGCAGCGCGGACACGGTGAACCCGAAGCTGGACACGGGCGAGGTCGAGGTCGTGGCGTCCGAGGTGCGGCTGCTGAACGACGCCAAGCGGCCGCCGTTCTCGATCGCCGACGAGGGCCCGGTCACCGAGGAAGCGCGGCTCCGTTACCGCTATCTGGATCTGCGCCGGCCGGGCATGCAGGATCACCTGATCCTGCGGCACAAGGTGTCGATGGCGATCCGCAAGTGCTTCGACCAGGAAGGCTTCATCGAGGTCGAGACGCCGATCCTGACGAAGTCGACGCCGGAGGGCGCGCGCGACTACCTGGTGCCCAGCCGCGTCCACGACGGCCAGTTCTTCGCCCTGCCGCAGTCGCCGCAGCTGTTCAAGCAGCTGCTGATGATCGCCGGCATGGATCGCTACTTCCAGATCGCGCGCTGTTTCCGCGACGAGGATCTGCGCGCCGACCGCCAGCCGGAGTTCACCCAGGTCGACGTCGAGATCTCGTTCGCGACGCCGGACATCGTTTTCGGCCTGATCGAGCCGGTGATCAAGGCCGCCTTCGCCGAGATCGGCGTCGACGTGCCGCTGCCGCTGCCGCGGATGCCGTACAGCGAGGCGATGGGCAAGTACGGCTCCGACAAGCCGGACCTGCGCTTCGGGATGGAGATCCAGGAGCTGACGCCGGCGTTCGCGGCGACGACGTTCGCGCCGTTCCGCGAGGCGCTGGACGCGAAGGGCGTCGTGCGCGGCCTGATCGTGCCCGGCGCGGCGCGCTCGTCCCGCAAGGAAGTCGAGACCCTGTGCGACGAGGCGGTGCAGTTCGGCGGCCTCGTCACCTACGCGCGGCGGCTGCCGGACGGCAACGTCCAGAGCCCGCTCAAGAACCAGGTCGGCGAGGAGGCCGTCGTCGAGGCGCTGAAGCTCTCGGGCGCGACGGCCGAGGACGCGCTGCTGCTCGCGGCCGGTCCGGCGGACGAGATCGCCAAGCTGCTCGGCCAGTTGCGTCTGCACCTCGGCAAGAAGCTGAACCTGATCGATCAGGCGGCGTGGAAGTTCACCTGGGTCGTCGACTTTCCGCTGTTCGAGTGGGACGACGCCGAGCAGCGCTACTTCTCGGTCAACCACCCCTTCACGGCGCCGCACGAGGCCGACGTCCACAGGCTCGACACCGCGCCGGGCGAGGTGCGCTCGCAGGGCTACGACATCGTCCTCAACGGCACGGAGATCGGCGGCGGCAGCATCCGTATCCACGATCAGGCGCTGCAGGCGAAGATCTTCCGGATGCTCGGCCTGAGCGACGAGGACGCGAGGTCGCGCTTCGGCTTCTTCCTCGACGCGCTCGAGTACGGGACGCCGCCGCACGGCGGCATCGCGCTCGGCCTCGATCGCCTGGTCGCGCTGCTCTGCGGCGAGACGTCGATCCGCGAGGTGATCGCGTTCCCGAAGACGGCCGCCGCCGTCGACATCATGGCGGGCGCGCCGACGCCCGTCGACGAGAAGCAGCTGCGCGAGCTGCACATCCGGCTGCGCAACCCGCAGTCGCCCGGGCACGACGGTCTAGCATGGCGGTCCGCAAAGTCGCCCTGCCCGACGATGGCGTCGAGACGTTCTTCGGAACGCACGACGAGAACCTGCGCCACCTCGAGACGCTGTTCGGCGTCGAGATCCGCACCGACGGCCACGGCCTGCTCGTCGAGGGCGACGGGTCGGGGGCGGAGCGCGTCGATCGCTTCGTCGGCCAGGTCGCCGGCCTGATGAAAGACGGCTACAAGTTCGCGCCGGGCGAGGTCAAGACGGCGGCGTCGCTGATCGCCGAGGATCCGGCCGTCGACCTGCGCGACTACTTCCTGCGCAGCACGATCCGCGGATCGACGAAGAAGCAGGTGGTGCCGAAGAGCGGCCACCAGCGCGCCTACCTCGACGCGATCGAGAAGCACGACGTCGTGTTCGGCGTCGGCCCGGCCGGCACCGGCAAGACCTACCTGGCGATGGCGCAGGCCGTCGCGTTCCTGCTCGCCAAGCGCGTCAGCCGGATCATCCTGGCGCGGCCGGCGGTGGAAGCGGGCGAGAAGCTCGGCTTCCTGCCCGGCGACCTGCAGGCGAAGGTGAACCCGTACCTGCGCCCGCTCTACGACGCGCTCTACGACATGATGGAGCAGGAGCGCGCCGAGCGGCTGATCGAGCGCGGCACCATCGAGATCGCGCCGATCGCGTTCATGCGCGGCCGGACGCTGAACGACGCCTTCGTCATCCTCGACGAGGCGCAGAACACCACCTCCGAGCAGATGAAGATGTTCCTGACCCGCCTCGGCTTCGGCTCGAAGGCGGTGATCACCGGCGACATCACCCAGATCGACCTGCCGACCGGGCGGGTCTCCGGCCTGATCGAGGCGCTGAACGTCGTCCGCCAGATCGAGGGGATCGCCTTCATCCATTTCGACGAGCGCGACGTGGTGCGCCACAAGCTGGTGCAGCGCATCGTCCAGGCCTACGCGCAGTTCACGGCCGGCGGCGCGATTCCGCCGGCGCGCACCGACTAGCCGCATGGCGAGCGGCGCGGCACCCAGGCTGGTGGTGACGGTCTGCGACGCGGCCGGGGCGCCGGTCCGGGTGCCGGGATTGGCGGCCTGGCTGGCCGGAGTCGCGCCCCGGACGGCGGCCCGGACCAGGTCTGTGACGGTGACCGTCGTCATCACCACCGACCGCCGTATCCGGCGGCTGAACCGGACGTGGCGGGGCACGGACAAAGCGACCGATGTGCTGTCGTTCCCGGCCGGCGAGGACCCCGGACCGGCGCGGCACCTCGGGGATCTCGTGATTTCCAGGGAAACAGCGGCCCGCCAGGCGCGGAATGAGGGACATTCCCTAGGGACAGAGCTGCGCGTTCTGGCACTTCATGGGCTGTTGCATCTCCTCGGCTATGATCACGAGCGCGACTCGGGGCGCATGGCGCGGATCGAGCGGCGGCTCAGGCGGCAGGGTGGTTTGCCGGCAGGGCTGATCGAGCGCGGTCCGGCCCAGACATGAAGAGTGTGATCCCGCTCCTGTTGTTCCTCCTCGGCTGCGCCGGGATCTACGTCGGCACCGTCCAGGCTGCGTTCACGGCCCTGATGCGGCTGTCGCAGCGCCTGAGCGCCGAGCGATCCGACCCCAACGACACCCTGACGCGGTACCTGGACGAGCCACGTCTGCTGTTCATCCCGGCGCGGATCCTCCTCGGCATCATCCTGGTCGTCTCGGTCGAGCTCGCCACCGTGCTGTTCGGAATCAGCACCTGGCGGAGCATCGCCGTGCTGGCGCTGATGATCCTCGGCTTCGTCATCGCCTGCGAGCACTTGGTGCCGCAGCTGATCGTCCGCGCCAACCCGCGGGTCGTCGCCCTGTTCCTGCTGCCGTCGTTCCGCATCGTCTCGAGCCCGCTGCTGCCGCTGACGCTGGCGCTGCTCGGCCTGGTGCGCCGGCGCGATGCCGAAGGCGCGCAGACCGACGAGCTGACGCTGCGCGGCGCCAGCATGACGCCCGAGGCCGTCGAGACCGCGGCGGAGGAGGCGAGCGACGACGAGGCGCGCCTGCTGCGCTCGATCGTCCACTTCGGCGACACGCTGGTGCGCGAGATCATGACGCCGCGCCCGGACCTCGTCGCCATCCCCGCCGAGGCCACCCTCGGCGAGCTGCGTGCGCAGTTCCGCGAGCAGGGCTACTCGCGCGTCCCGGTGTTCCAGGACAACCTGGACAACATCCTGGGCATCGTCTTCATGAAGGATCTGCTGCTGTCGCCGACGGCGGCCGACAGCGAGCCGGTGACCGCGCACATGCGGCCGGCGACGTTCGCGCCCGAGACGAAGCGGGTGCCGGAGCTGCTGCGCGAGTTCCAGCGGCGGCAGATCCAGGCCGCCATCGTGGTCGACGAGTACGGCGGCACCGCCGGGCTCGTGACGATCGAGGACATGCTCGAGGAGATCGTCGGCGAGATCCGCGACGAGTACGACGTCGAGACCGATCCGATCGTCGAAGAGAGCGACGGCGTCTTCGTGTTCAGCGCCAAGGTCGACATCGACACCGCCGCCGAGCGTCTCGGCATCGACATCGAGCGCGACGGGTTCGAGACCGTCGGCGGCTTCATCGTCACGCACCTTGGCCGGGTGCCGGTGCCGGGCGAGAAGGTCGACGTCGGCGACGTCGAGGTCGAAGTGCTCGAAGCCGAGCGCCGCCGCGTCCACAAGGTCCGCCTGCGCCGCAAAGTCGCGGCGGACGCGTGAAGCCGGCTCCCTCATGAAGAGCGGCTACGTCGCGCTCGTCGGCCGGCCCAACGCCGGCAAGTCGACGCTGCTGAACGCCCTGGTCGAGACCAAGGTCGCCATCGTCTCGGACAAGCCGCAGACGACGCGGACCCGGATCCTCGGCGTCAAGACCACGCCGAAGGCGCAGATGGTCTTCGTCGACACGCCCGGCGTCCACCGCCCGCTGCACCGCCTCAACGTCCGCATGGTCGACGCCGCGCTCGACGCGCTGCGCAGCCTCGACGTGGTCGTGGTCGTCGTCGACGCGTCGGAATCGACGGGGAAGGGGACCGAGTTCATCCTCGGCCTGCTCGAGGGCGTCAAGCAGCCGGTCGGTCCTGGCCCTCAACAAGATCGACCTGGTCGCGCAAGCCGGCGCTCCTGCCGCGGATGGCGTGGTTCCAGGAGCGCTTCGCAGTTCGCCGACATCGTCCCCATCGCGGCAAGGACCGGCGACGGCGTCGCCGCGCTCGAAGCGGTCATCGGCAAGCACCTGCCCGAAGGCGAGCCGGGCTTTCCCGAGGACTACCTGACCGACCAGCCCGAACGGCGCATCGCGGCTGAACTGGTCCGGGAGCAGGTGCTCGCAGCCACCGACGACGAACTGCCGTTCTCGACCGCCGTGACCATCGACCAGTTCGAGGAGGTCGCGACCGGCCGCCCGACCGGCCGCCCGAAGGCCGGCGAAGAGATCACCGAGCCCGAGCGGGACCTCCTGCGCATCGCCTGCAGCATCCTGGTCGACCGGGCGTCCCAGAAGCCGATCCTCATCGGCAAGGGCGGCGACATGATCAAGCGGATCGGCACCGCCGCCCGGCTGGAGATCCAGAAGTTCTTCGGGACCCGCGTGTTCCTGGACCTGGTCGTGAAGGTGGCGCCGGAGTGGCGCGAGAACGAGCGGGTGCTGGACGACCTGGGGATCGCGGGCACCCGGCGCAAGGGGACGGCACGCCCGGGGCGACGCTCCGCGCCGCGAAGACGGTAACTCGCCGCGCCGAACCGGAGTGGATATACAATACCCCTGCCAAATGGACAGGTCCCTAGCGGGGCGGCCCCGCGCGGCGACGCCCAGCAGTCCAGCGCTGACCTCCATGCCGTTGCACACCACCGACGCCTTGATTCTCCGCACCTATAAGCTGAACGAGGCGGACCGCATCGTGGTGTTCCTGACCCGCGACCGCGGCAAGAAGCGCGGCGTGGCCAAAGGGGCGCGGCGGCTTCGCTCCCGGTTTCGGGGCGCCCTCGAACCATTGACCCGCGCCTCGGTCGTCTACTTCGAAAAGGAGAGCCGCGAGCTGGTGTCGCTGAACGACGCGGACACCGAGCGGTCGCCGCTCTCCGCCTTCCATCCCGAAGCCCTCGGCTACGTCGGCTACCTCGCCGAGCTGATCGACGAGTGGGCGCCGGAGAACGACCCCAACGAGAAGCTGTTCCGCCTCGGCGCGGCGGTCGTCGAAGCGCTTGCCGCCGACATCCCGGTCGACGCCCTGGTGCGCTATTTCGAGTTCTGGCTGCTGCGCCTGCAGGGCGTCTACCCGTCGGTGACCACCTGCCAGCGCTGCAACGGGTCACTGGCCGACGGCGCCCGGTTGTCGCCGGCGGCGCGCACCCTCGTGTGCCGCCACTGCGCCCCGCCCGCCGGCGCCAGCCCGCTCTCGGCAGGCGCGCTGGGCTTCCTGCGCGCGGCGGCCAGCCTGGGTCCGCTGCAACTCGCGGAGGCGCCGCTCTCCGCGGTGGCCGAGCGCGAGCTGGCCGTCGTGCACCGCGCCCTCATCACGTGGCACCTCGAGAAGGACCTGCGCTCGGCGCGCGTCCTGCGCGAGATGCGTCACGCCGAGCGGCACTAGCCCAGGTTCGAGACCAATACCGCGTGACCCTTCAAGATCTCATCTTCAAGCTGTCGGAGTACTGGAGCTCCCAGGGGTGCCTCATCCAGCAGCCGCTCGACCTGGAAGTCGGGGCCGGCACGCTGTCGCCCGAGACCTTCCTGCGCGTGCTGGGGCCGACCCATTGGAACGTCGCCTACGTCCAGCCCTCGCGCCGGCCGGCCGACGGACGCTACGGCGAGAACCCGAATCGCCTCTACAAGCACCACCAGTTCCAGGTGATCCTCAAGCCGGCGCCGGACGAGGTCCAGCACCTCTATCTGCAGAGCCTGGAGGCGTGCGGCATCAACATCGAGCAGCACGACATCCGCTTCGAGGAGGACAACTGGGAGTCGCCGACGCTCGGCGCGTGGGGCATCGGCTGGCAGGTGCTCTTCGACGGCCTCGAGATCACCCAGTTCACCTACTTCCAGCAGGCCGGCGGCCAGGAGCTGTCGCCGATTTCCGCCGAGCTGACCTACGGCCTCGAGCGGCTGGCGATGGTGCTGCAGAAGGTCGACAACGTCTACGACCTCGAGTGGGCGCCAGGCGTGCCGTATCGCGACGTCCGCTTGCGCGACGAGATCGAGCAGTCGAAGTTCGCCTTCGGCGAGGTGCCGGGCCTGGCGCCGGGCGTCTTCGCGGCCTTCCATCGCGATCTCTTCGACAGGCACTTCGAGTTCTCGAAGACGCTGATCGAGGCGGGGCTGGTCATCCCCGCGCTCGAGCAATGCCTCAAGTGCTCGCACGTCTTCAACGTGCTCGACGCCAGCGGCGGGGTCGGCGTCACCGAACGCACCGCCTACATCCTGCGCGTCCGCCAGCTGGCCGTGGCCATCGCCAAGGCCTACGTCGAGTCCACGTCGCCCGCCCCGGTCACCCATGGATCGTGAACTGCTGCTCGAGATCGGTTGTGAGGAAATCCCGGCCAGCTGGCTGCTGCCGCTGTCGCGTCAGCTCGGCGAGCGGCTCGCGGCCGAGCTCGTGACCTTCCGCATCAGCGCCGGCGCGTCGGTCGAGACGCACGCGACGCCGCGGCGCCTGATGGCCGGCGTGTCGCGCATCTCCGAGCGCCAGACCGATCTGGACGAACAGGTCACCGGCCCCCCGGTGGCCGCCGCGTTCGGCCCGAACGGCGAGCCCACGCCGGCGGCGATCGGCTTCGCCAAGCGCGGCAACGTCGAGCCGTCGGCGCTGACGATCGTCGAGAACGCCAAGGGCAAGTACGTGTCGTACGCACGGCACGAGCGCGGCAAGGCAACCGTGGACGTCCTGCCGGACGTTCTCGGCGCGACGCTGCGCGGCCTCTCGTTCCCGAAGGCGATGCGCTGGGACGCGTGGCTCGACGACGGCAAGGGCGAGCTGACGTTCGGCCGTCCGATCCGCTGGATCCTCTACCTGCACGGCGGGCGCGTCGTCCCGTTCGTGATCCGCCGCAGCAACGTCGCGGCCTCGCCGTCGGTCCAGGACGTGCGCTCGGGCGCGGTGACCTACGGGCATCGCGTGCTGGCCGGCAGCGGCCGCGCCGGCCGCGCCCTCAAGGTGCGCTCGATGGCCGACTACCGGGCCAAGCTGGGCGAGCACTTCGTGCTGCTCGAGCGCGAGGAGCGCCACGCGCGCATCGCCCGCGAGCTCGACGCGCACGCGCGCCGCCTCGGTGGCCGCGTCGCCAGCGGCGCCGGGCACGCCGGGCTGCTCCAGGAAGTCGTCGACCTGATGGAGTACCCGACGGTCGTCGCCGGCACGTTCGCCGCCGAGTTCCTCCACCTGCCCGAGGAGGTGCTGGCGACGACGATGATCCATCACCAGCACAACTTCCCGGTGGCGGACGACGCCGGGCGCCTGCTGCCGGCCTTCCTGGCCGTCACCAACATCGAGACCGACAACGCCCGCGCCATCGCCGTCAACGCCGAGCGCGTGCTGACGGCGCGGCTGCGCGACGCGCAGTTCTTCTGGCAGGCCGATCGCAAGGCGACGCTGGAGTCGCGCCTCGATCGCCTCGGCACGCTGCTGTTCCACAAGCGTCTCGGCAGCTATCGCCTCAAGGCGCTCCGCCTCGAGCAGGTGGCCGGCCGCATCGCGCGCGCGTTCTTCAAGGACGAAGCCGCGGCGGCGCACGCGCAGCAGGCCGGACGCCTCGCGAAGGCCGATCTCGTCACCGGCATGGTGCGGGAGTTCACCGAGCTCCAGGGCACGATGGGCGGCCTCTACGCCAGACACGAGGGCCTGCCCGAGGCGGTGTCGAAGGCGATCTACTTCCACTACCTGCCGGTCGGCGTCGAGCCGGGGCAGCCGCCGAACCGCGAGGCATTGGGCGCCGGCGCCGTCGCCTGGGCGGCCGTCTCGGTCGCCGACAAGCTCGATTCCGTCGTCAGCCTGTTCGCCGCCGGCGAGCGCCCGACGGGCACCCGCGATCCGCTGGCGATGCGCCGGCAGGCCCAGGGACTGCTCCGGGTGCTGGTCGATCTGCCCGAGCTCACCGGGCTCGACGTCAGCGTCGCGCTGACGCCGCTCGTCGAGGAGGTCGAGGCCAGCTTCGCCGCCGACGCCGTGCGCGTGCCGGCGGAAGAGGAGAAGGCCGGGCTCACGACACTGGGCGCCGACGGCGAGTGGCGTGGCGAGCTGACCGCGTTCCTGGTCGAGCGCCTGCGCTTCCTGTTCGAGAAGCGCGGCTTCGCGGCCGACGAGATCAATGCCGTGGTGCCAGTCGGCGCCCCGCTCGACGCGCTGGCGCCGCTCGACCTGCGCCGCCGCCTCGAAGCGCTGAAAGGCATGCGCGGCTCAGCCGATTTCACGGCGCTCGCCGCCGCTTTCAAGCGCGTCAAGAACATCGCCAAGGAGCGCGCCGGGGCGAGCCCGTCGATCGACGCGCTGGTGGCGATGGACGGCGCCGAGCCCGCCGAAGCGGCGCTGGCGGCGGCGATCAAGGAACGCGGCCCCGCAGATCCGCACCGCGGCGAAGGCGGGCGACTACGCGACCGCCTTCCGCACCGCGGCCGGCTTCCGCGCCTCGGTCGACCGCTTCTTCGCCGACGTCCTCGTCATGCACGACGACGCGGCTGTCCGCGACCGCCGGCTCGGGCTGCTGGCGATCCTGCGCGACCTGGTAATGGAGCTCGCCGACATTTCAGAGGTTGGCGGCGAGCGCAGCAACAGCTGACGCAATCAATCGGCTGACACCCCACCGACCCGAACACTCGAGCGGCCATGGCGGCCGCTCACACGTCACAGAGGCTGACGGAACACGCGAGAACACACGCTCATGGCCAAGAAGAAGACAGCGAAGAAGAAGGCATCCACCGCGGCGCGATCGTCGCGCCCGGCAAAGAAGGCCGCCAAGACGGCGGCACGGAAGGCGGGCCGCAAGGCCGCGCCGAAGCCGACGGCGAAGAATGCCGCGAAGGCGGGGAAGTTCGTCTACTTCTTCGGCGCGGGCAAGGCGGACGGCAACCGGACGATGAAGGACACGCTCGGCGGCAAGGGCGCCAACCTCGCCGAGATGACCAACGCCGGCCTGCCGGTGCCCCCGGGCTTCACGATTTCGACGGACGCGTGCCGCGCCTACTACGCCGAAGGGCGCAAGGTGCCGGCCGCCGTCGAGACGCAGATGCTCGAGAACGTCAAGAAGCTCGAGAAGGCGGTCGGCAACAAGCTCGGTGACGTCAAGAAGCCGCTGCTCGTGTCGGTCCGCTCGGGCGCGAAGTTCTCGATGCCGGGCATGATGGACACCATCCTGAACCTCGGCCTCAACGACCAGACCGTCGAGAGCCTGAAGGCGCGGACCGGCAACGGCCGCTTCGCCTTCGACAGCTACCGCCGCTTCATCCAGATGTTCGGCGCGGTCGTCCTCGAGATTCCGAAGGACGCCTTCGAGCACGAGTTCGAGGCGGTCAAGCACGAGCGCGGCGCCAAGGTCGACACCGACCTCGACGAGGCCGGCCTGCAGGAGACCGTCGCCCGCTACAAGAAGCTCGTCAAGGAGAAGAGCGGCAAGCCGTTCCCGCAGGATCCGCAGGCGCAGATGCGCGGCGCGCGTGACGCCGTGTTCCGCTCGTGGAACAACCCGCGCGCGCGGGAATACCGCCGCATCTACGACATCCCGGACGAGATCGGCACCGCCGTCAACATCCAGGCGATGGTGTTCGGCAACACCGGTGACCGTTCGGCCACGGGCGTGGGCTTCACCCGCAACCCGGCGACCGGCGCCAACGAGTTCTTCGGCGAGTTCCTGGTGAACGCGCAGGGCGAGGACGTCGTCGCCGGCGTCCGCACGCCGCTGCCGATCGCCGAGCTCGAGAAGGTGATGCCGGCCGCCTACAAGGAGCTGCGCAAGATCACCAGCCGCCTGGAGAAGACCTACAAGGACATCCAGGACTTCGAGTTCACGATCGAGGAGGACAAGCTCTACATGCTGCAGACCCGGAGCGGCAAGCGCACCGGCTACGCGGCGGTCCTCATCGCCACCGACTTCGTCGCCGAGAAGCTGCTGAAGCCGCGCGAGGCGCTGCTCCTGGTCGAGCCCGAGGCGCTGTCGCAGCTGCTGGCGCCGGTGTTCGACCCGGCCGAGTGGAAGAAGCTGCCGGTCGTGACCAAGGGCCTGCCGGCCTCGCCGGGCGCCGCGTCGGGCCAGGCGGTGTTCACCTCCGAGCACGCCGTCGAGCTCACCAACGCCGGCAAGAAGGTCCTGCTGGTCCGCAAGGAGACCGTGCCCGACGACATCCACGGCATGTTCGTGTCGCAGGGCGTCCTCACGGCGACCGGCGGCATGACGTCGCACGCCGCCGTCGTCGGCCGCCAGATGGGCAAGCCGTCGATCGTCGGCGCGGGCGCGCTCTCGATCGACGAGAAGGGCAAGACCTTCACCGTCGCCGGCCAGACCATCAAGGAAGGCGACTGGGTGTCGTTCGACGGCCTCACCGGCGAGGTCAAGATCGGCCAGGTGGCGACCAAGCCGAGCGAGATCCTGCAGGTCGTGTCCGGCGAGATGAAGCCCGAGGCGTCGGACATCTACCGCCGCTTCCAGCAGATCCTGGCGTGGTCGGACAAGGAGCGGACGCTCGACATCCGCGCCAACGCCGACCAGCCGGACCAGGCCGAGCTCGCCTACGCCTTCGGCGCGCGCGGCATCGGGCTGTGCCGCACCGAGCACATGTTCTTCGGTGAAGGCCGCATCCCGATCGTCCAGGAGATGATCCTGGCCGACAACGAAGCCGATCGCCGCAAGGCGCTCGACAAGCTGCTGCCGCTCCAGCGCGACGACTTCTACGGCGTGTTCAAGGCGATGCACGGCTGCCCGGTGACGATCCGGACGATCGACCCGCCGCTCCACGAGTTCCTGCCGAAGCGCGAAGACCTGATGGTCGACATCGCCCGGCTGGAGACCGCCGGCAAGGGCGGCAACGAGCTCAAGGAGAAGAAGTCGCTGCTGCACCGCGTCGAGCAGCTGCACGAGTTCAACCCGATGCTCGGCCACCGCGGCGTGCGTCTCGGGATCACCTACCCGGAGATCACCGAGATGCAGACGAAGGCGATCATCGCGGCCGCCTGTCAGCTGAAGAAGGAAGGGCACAAGGTCCTGCCCGAGATCATGATCCCGCTCGTCGGGCACGTGAAGGAGCTGCGCGACCAGAAGGCGGTCGTGGAGCGCGTCGCGGCCGAGACGATGAAGGAGTACGGCGTCAAGGTCGACTACCTCGTCGGCACGATGATCGAAGTGCCGCGCGGCGCGCTGACGGCCGACGAAGTGGCGACGGAAGCGCAGTTCTTCTCCTTCGGCACCAACGACCTGACGCAGCTCACCTACGGGTTCTCGCGCGACGACATCGGCAAGTTCCTGGGCGCCTACCAGGACAAGAAGATCCTGGAGCGCGATCCGTTCCAGTCGCTCGACGCGACCGGCGTCGGCCAGCTGGTCGAGATGGCCTGCGAGAAGGGCCGGGCGACGCGCCCGACGCTGAAGCTGGGCGTCTGCGGCGAGCACGGCGGCGATCCGTCGTCGATCCACTTCTTCCAGAAGGTGGGCCTGAACTACGTCAGCATGTCGCCGTATCGCGTCCCGGTGGCGCGGCTGGCGGCGGCGCAGGCGGCGATGTCGGTCAAGGTCGGCGATTAGGCAACCCTGGCGGCGGCGCGACCAGCGCCGCCGCCCTCTCCGCGACGCGGCCGCCTGGCCGCGCGCCCAGCGCGGACAGGCTCAAAGGCCGCCCCGGCGGCGCTGAGGGCGCCGCCGGCAGCAGGCGATGCTGACGATTTACGTCTCGAACGGCCGGGAGACCCGGCTCGCCGACGGTGTCGAGCCCGGGTGGCTCCTGCCGAAGAGCGGCTACTACGTCTGGGTCGATCTCGCAGAGCCCGACCGACGATGAGGCGCGGATCCTCGCCGAGCCGTTCGGATTCCACGAGCTCGCCATCGAGGACGCGCTCAAGCGAGATCCAGACCCCCAAGGTGGAGAGCTACGGCGACTACCTCTACCTGATCCTGCACGGCATCGACTTCTCGGCCACGGAGCACCGCTTCGGGACGCACGAGGTCGACATCTTCCTGGGCGAGCAGTTCCTGGTGACCGTCCACGACGACTTCTCGCGTTCGGTGGCGCACATGCGCGACCTCTGTCCGCGCAACGATTTCGTGCTGGCGGAAGGGCCGGCGGCGCTGCTGCACCGCATCGTCGACTCGATGGTCGACAACTATCGCCCCGAGGTCGAGAAGCTCGAGACGCGGCTCGACGACCCTCGAGGATCGTGTCTTCAACAAGCCCGACTCGAACGATGTCCGGGAAATCCTCGGGCTCAAGCGCGACGTGTCGTCGCTCCGCCGGGTGGTCACGCCCCAGCGCGACGTCGTCGGTCGGCTGGCGCGCCGCGAGTTCACGCAGATCTCGGAGGCGCTGTCGTACCGCTTCCGTGACGTCTACGATCACCTGGTCCGTCTCGCCGACGAGGCGACGATGTTCCACGACCGGATCACGTCGCTGCTCGACGCCCACCTGTCGTTCACGTCGAATCGCCTGAACCAGGTGATGAAGACGCTGACCGTCATCTCGACGATCTTCCTGCCGCTCACCGTGCTGACCGGCATGTTCGGGATGAACGTGACGCTTCCCGATCTTTCCAGGCGGCGAGGGCATGCAGTTCTGGTGGATCGTCGGCCAGCATGGCCGCGATCGCTGGCGCCATGCTCTGGTACTTCAACCGGTCCAAGTACCGATGACGGCTCCCGGCACCCTGATCCGCCAGCTGCCGCCGGAGGTGGCCAACCAGATCGCCGCCGGCGAGGTGATCGAGCGGCCGGCCTCGGTGGTCAAGGAGCTGGTCGAGAACGCGCTCGACGCTGACGCGCGCCACATCGCGATCGCCATCGAGCTGGGCGGCAAGGCGATGGTGCGCGTCGAGGACGACGGCGCCGGCATGTCGCCGGCCGACGCCGTGCTCGCGCTGCAGCGCCACGCCACCTCGAAGATCGCCACGGCGCACGATCTGGCCGCCATCCGCACCCTCGGCTTCCGCGGCGAGGCGCTGCCCTCAATCGCGTCGGTGTCCCGCTTCGTGCTGCGGACGCGGACGCGAGGCAGCCTGTCGGGGACGGAGATTCGCGTCGATGGCGGGACGGCGGCTCCGCGCGCGTGAAGTGGCGGCCCCCGAGGGGACGTGCATCGAGGTCGGCGACCTGTTCTACAACCTCCCGGCGCGCCGCAAGTTCCTCAAGGCGGATGCCGCGGAGTCGGCGCAGATCACCCGCCTCGTGACGCAGATCGCGCTCGGCTACTTCGACGTCGGCGTCTCGCTGGTCTCGGGCGGACGCCGCGTCATGCAATGTCCACCAGCGGCGACGCTGCGTGACCGCATCTACCAGGTGCTCGGCGAGCGGCCCGATCTGATCGAGCTGTTCCGCGAGTCGGCGGGCATCCGCATCTCCGGGTTCGTGGCGGCGCTGGCGGAGCAGGGCCCGGTGCGCGGCCCGCAGCACGTGTTCGTCAACCGCCGCATCGTCCGTGACCGATCGCTGCAGCACGCGATCATCGACGCCTACAGCACAGCCACCATCCGCGAGCGCAGCCCCGAGGTCCACCTGTTCCTCGAGCTGGCGCCGGAACGCGTCGACGTCAACGTGCACCCGACCAAGGCCGAGGTGCGGTTCCTCGAGCCGGGGCTGGTGCACGAGGTCCTGCGGCGGGCGCTGATCGACGCGCTGGGGAAGCCGGCCGTGCCCAGCCTGCGGCTCGGCGGTTCCGGGCCGGCGGCCGGGGGCGCGGGCGCAGGCGCCGGCGGGACTGAGTGGCCGGCGGAGGGCCAGCCGAACCGCCTGCCGTCGCTGCCGGGCGTCTTCGGCGAGCCGCTCGGAGCAGGCGCGCTGCTGGCGCGCGACGGGCTGGCCGTCGCGATGACGGCGGCCGAGCCGGGCACGGATCCGTGGACGCACGCGCCCCTCGGCGCCGGCGCGGCCGGGGGCGACATCGCGAGCGACGCGGCTGGCGGCCGGCGAGCGAGCCGGCGGCGGGCCTCGTCGATCGCCGGGGCGCCGTCGATCCGGTGCGGCCGATGGTGCCGCTCGGCCAGCTGCGCGACACGTTCATCGTCGCCATCGACAGCGAGGGGCTGCTGATCGTCGATCAGCACGTCGCCCACGAACGCATCCTCTACGAGCAGGTCCTCGAGCGCCTCACGTCGAAGGCCCTCGAGAGCCAGCGCCTGCTGACGCCGCTCGTCCTCGAGCTGTCGCCGGCGCAGGTCGAAGCGCTCGGCGCGCGCGGCGAGGACCTGGCGCGGCTCGGCTTCGAGGTCGAGCCGTTCGGCGATCGCACCGTCCACGTCGCGGCGGTGCCGTCGATCGTGAAGGTCGAAGCCGCGGCGGCGGCGATCCGCGCGCTCGCCGACGACCTCGACGGCCGCGATCGCGGCGCGCCGGTCGACGTCGCGGTCAAGCACCTCGCCGCGACGATCGCCTGCCACGCGGCGGTGAAGGCGCACGATCCGCTGAGCATCGAGAAGATGCAGTACCTGCTCGACGAGCTGCGCCGCACCGCCTACTCGACGATCTGCCCGCACGGGCGTCCGGTGCTGCTGCGCCTCACGCGCCGCGAGATCGAACGCGCCTTCGATCGCGCCTGAGTTGCCGTGTTCGACTGGTGCACACGATCTGCGCGCGCGCGGATGCGCACCCGCATACAAATGTGCACGATTCGGCCTGACGACGCGATCGCGCGGGCGTAGGTCACAGAGTCGGAAACGCTGGAGCCATCAGAGGTGACACGCGAAGCGCCGGCCGCGCTCGCCGCGCTGCCACCGGCCACCGAGGCTCGGCCGGTTTCGATCTCCTTACCAACTGCGTGGTCGATCCAGTGCGCTTCGGGCGGCACGGAGGTCAGGCGGCGGGGCGCGCGCGAATTTCAACGCCCTGAGCGGCGCGGATCGCAACCGCGTGCTGTTGTTCCTGTCGTCGCTGTAGTTGTCTGGCGCTCGGCCCGACTCGGCCCGGCGCGGCTCTCCGAGCGGCGGCGCCGCCGACGCGCGGCAAGTTGCGGCGCCGGGCCGTTGGCGGCCTGGCGCCGAGGCCGGTTCATGCGCGACGCGGGCGCGTCGGGCTCGCAGCGCGATTGCGCGCACGCTAGGCCGGCGCGGGCCGCCTTGAGCGTGCAGCTGCCTTCGCGACGCTGGGCGCGTCCGGCGCCGGGCAGCCGGCAGCCGGATTGTCTGGCTAGAAGCTCGCGCCGACGCCGATGTGCAGGCGGCCGCCCTCGTCGCCGGTGGCGTAGTCGATGCGGAAGCCGCGGTAGCGGACGCCGACGCCGACGGACGTGCGGAGATTCGAGAGCTCGAAGGCGCGCATCTTGGGCGCGACCTGGCCGACGTCGACGAAGGTCACGACCTGGAGCCGGCGCATCGCCTGCCAACGGTATTCGGCGCTGGCGTAGAGGGCCTGCGTATCGATGAAGCGGGACGTCTCGTAACCGCGCATCAGGCCGCCGCCGCCGAGACGGGGCAGGAAGTAGAAGGGCGCGCGCTCGTGACCGGTGCCGTCGGTGAGCAGCGCCACGCCGCGCACGGCGAAGACGTCCTGGCGCGACAGCAGCCGGATCGGCACGTAGCCGCGGACGTCGAGCTCGGTCTTGAGGAAGCTGTCGTCTTCCGGCGTCATCGGCTGGTAGCGCTCGGCGGACGCCTTGATCAGGAAGCCGGCGCGCGTCCGCTTCGGATCGTCGCGCCGGTCGATGGTGGCGGCGAGACCGGCGTGGACGTAGCGGCTCTGGCGGCCGACGCCGGAGACCGGCTTGCCGTACGTCACCGATTCGATCGAGGGCACACCGGACTGTTCGCCGGCCAGGAGCTTCGTGTCGAGATGCCCGATCGACGGGCGCAGCTCGAACCAGGGCCGGACGCGGATGCGGGCCCAGCCTCGCGTGTCGAGCCCCTGCCGCTCGTAGGTGGCGTGGGTGCTGAGGTCGGAGTCGGGCCCGAGTCCGTAGAAATCTTCCTGCGGGAGGCTCTCGTACTTCGCGCCGAAGCCGAAGGTGAGGCGTCCATTCGCCAGCGGCCGCGACGACACTTCGAGCAGGGCGCTCTGGTAGCCCTTGATCGACAGCATGTATTCGGTGTCGAGGCGGGCGTTCGTCGCCAGCGTCTCGCGCCAATGGCCGCCGAGGGCGAGGCCGCCGCCGGCGACAACCGAGCCGGCCCGGAGCGCCGGACCTTCGATGTCCTTGTTGATCGTCGCGAGCACGCTGCGCCAGCCGGACTTGGACTCCTCGACGTCGCTGCCGATCGGCAGCACCTCGGGGATGAAGCCCGACTGTCCGGCAGGCGGCGTCGCCGGCGGTTCAGGCTGAGTCGGCGATTGCGTCTGCGGCTGGGGTTCGGTCTGCTGAGCGCGAGCCGAAGTGGCGAGAGAGGCACAGCAGCAGGCGCAGAGGCCGAGCCGCCGGAAGTCGAGGAATCGACGTAACTCCAGGCCGCCCCGGAACTTGACTCGATTGGGCGTGCCCTTCCGGCTGACGGCGGAGAGAAGCGTCGATGTCACTGACACCCAGTGTAAAGGAGAATAGCCGGGGCGGCAACCTGGGCTGTCCACGTCCCCTTGGACGCTGGTCGGCCTATTCTGGTTCGACTTTGGGATCAGCAGCCGTCTTCCGTTCCCGCTTCAGGTCCGCCCACCGGCTCAGCCGATCGCTGAGCGTCTTCTCGTAGCCGCGGCCGGTCGGCCGGTAATACTGCCGTCCCTGGAGCCGTTCGGGCAGGCAGTCCATCCCCGTGATCGCATCGGCTGCGTCGTGCGCGTACTCGTAGCCCTTGCCGTAGCCCAGCGACTTCATCAGCCGGGTTGGCGCGTTGCGCAGGTGCGCCGGCACGGGCTCGGCGACGTCCTCGGTGGCGTCCTGGGCGGCGCTGCCGTAGGCCGCATAGACGGCGTTGCTCTTCGGCGCCGTCGCCAGGTACACCGTGGCCTGGGCCAGCGCGGTGTTGGCTTCGGGCATGCCGAGCTGATGCGTCGCGTGGGCGGCGGCGACGGTCATCGGCAGCGCCTGCGGGTCGGCGAGCCCGATGTCTTCGGAGGCGAAGCGGACCAGCCGCCGGGCGACGTACATCGGATCCTCGCCGGCCTCGAGCATCCGCGCGAGCCAGTAGAGCGCGGCGTCGGGATCCGAGTTGCGCAGCGATTTGTGCAGCGCCGAGATGATGTTGAAGTGCTCTTCGCCGCTCTTGTCGTAGAGCAGGGCACGCTTCTCGAGCAGCTCCGAGACGAGCGCCGCGTCCACCCTCGCCACGCCGCGGCGCGACGCGTAGCCGCCGACGAGCTCGAGGGCGTTCAGCGCGACCCGGGCGTCGCCGCTGGCATACCGGGCGACAGCGGCCGCGCCGTCCTCGGCGAGTGTGACGGCGTGTGGCGGCGTCTCGAGGCCGAGCCCGCGCTCGTTGTCGCGCCAGGCCCGATGCAGGATCTCGGCGATCGCCGCCTCGTCGAGCGGCTGCAGCACGAACACCTTCGAGCGGGAGAGCAGCGCGGCGTTGACCTCGAAGGACGGGTTCTCGGTGGTCGCGCCGACCAGGACCAGGTCGCCGGCTTCGACACGCGGCAGGAAAGCGTCCTGCTGCGCCTTGTTGAACCGGTGGATCTCGTCGACGAAGAGCATCGTGCGGCGGCCGAGCCGCCGTCGCGTCTCTTCGGCCTCGGCCATCACCGCCTTGATCTCCTTGATGCCCGACATCACCGCGCTGTAGGCAATGAACCGCGCCTTCGTCGTGTCGGCGATCACCCGCGCCAGCGTCGTCTTGCCGGTGCCCGGCGGTCCCCACAGGATGATCGACTGCAGGACGTCGGCGTCGATCGATTCGCGGAGCGGCCGGCCCGGCGCCAGCAGCGCGGCCTGGCCGACGATCTCGTCGAGCGTGCGCGGCCGCATCCGCTCGGCGAGCGGGGTTCGGGCCGGCGGCGCGTCGCCAGCCTCGGCACGGGCGTCCGGGTCGTCATCGAAGAGCGTGGCCACGGTGGTAGCGTATCGCGATGCACGTGTACGACAAGTATTCCGGCGAACGGCTGGGCGAAGTGCGTGAAGCCTCGGCCGCCGACGTGCACCGGGCGGTCACCCGGGCCTCCGCCACGGCGCCGGCCTGGGGCGCCGTCGCCGCACACAAGCGATCGACCATCCTCCGTCGCACCGCCCAGCTCCTCGAATCGAAGCGGGAGGCGCTGGCCGAGCTGATCGCGCGCGAGTCGGGGAAGGCCTGGCGCTACGCCGACGCCGAGGTGGCGCGCGCGGTCGAGACCTTCGAGTTCGCCGCCGAGGAGGCGAAGCGGCTGCACGGCGAGACCGTGCCGCTCGATGCCTCCGCCGCCGGGGAGGGCCGCGTCGGGTTCTATCTGCGCGTGCCGGTCGGGGTGGTCGCGGCGATCACCCCGTTCAACTTCCCGCTCAACCTGGTCGCGCACAAGGTCGCGCCGGCTCTCGCCGCCGGCAACACCGTCGTGCTCAAGCCGGCCGATCGCACGCCGCTGACCGCCGTCGCGCTGGCCCGGACGCTGGCCGACGCCGGGTTGCCTGAAGGCGTGCTCGAAGTCGTGCACGGCGAAGGAGCGACGACCGGCGAAGCCCTCGTGCGACATCCCGGCCCGGCCAAGATCTCGTTCACCGGCAGCCCCGAAGTGGGGGAGCGCATCCTGGCGATCGCCGGCCTCAAGCGCGTGACACTGGAGCTGGGCAACAACTCGGGCGTGATGATCGAGCCCGACGCCGATCTCGACAAGGCGATTCCGCGGCTGGTGATGTCGGCGTTCGCCAACGCCGGGCAGGTGTGTCTCAGCCTGCAGCGCCTGTTCGTGCACAGCTCGATCGCGGACACCGTCATCGAGCGCCTGGTCGAGGAGACGAAGGCGCTGAAGGTCGGCGATCCCCGCGACCGCGCCTGCGACGTCGGACCGATGATCAGCGAGGCGGCCGCGGACCGCGTCGAGACCTGGGTGCAGGCGGCGCTCGAGGGCGGCGCGCGTCGTCCGATCGGCGGCCGCCGCGAGGGCAGGCTGGTGTGGCCGACCGTGCTGACGCACACGCGGCCCGAGATGAAGGTGATGGCGCAGGAGGTGTTCGGGCCGGTGGTGTCGATCGTCCGCTACGACACCTTCGAGGACGGGCTGCAGCGCTTGGGCGACACCCCGTACGGGCTCCAGGCCGGCATCTACACCCGCGACATCGGGAAGGCGTTCGCCGCGATCCAGCGGCTCGACATGGGCGGGGTGCTGATCAACGACACGCCGATCTTCCGCGTCGACCACATGCCCTACGGCGGCAACCGGCGCAGCGGCATCGGCCGCGAGGGCGTCCGCTACGCCGTCGAGGAAATGACCAACCTGCGGATGGTCGTCGTCAACCTGACGTAGCCGACGTGGCGGCCAGGCGCGTCCGCTGGCGCCGCGCTTCGTAGAGCAGCAGGCCGGCGGACACCGCCACGTTGAGCGATTCGACCGGCTCCGCCATCGGGATGCGGACACGGCGGTCGGCCATCTGCAGCAACGCCTCTGGCAGGCCGGCGCCTTCGCCGCCGACGAAACACGCGACCGGCCCTCGCCAGTCGACGGCATCGAACGACACCGCGCCGGCCGCGGCCGCGGCCAGGCACTGCAGGCGGCTCGCCCGGAGCACGCCGGCCACCGTCGCGGCATCGCCGTCGTGGACGGTCGGGAGCCGCAGCACGCTGCCCATCGATCCGCGCAGCGCCTTCCAGCCGAACGGATCCGCCGACTGGCCGGCGACGACATAGCCGGTGGCGCCGGCGGCTTCGGCGACGCGGGCGATGGCGCCGACGTTGCCGGGATCCTGCACGTCGACGGCGACGACGACCAGCGCCGCCGGTCCGCCGGGCCGGCCGAGCACGGCGTCGAGTGCGTGCTTCGGTCGGGCGGCCACGGCGATGACGCCGGACGGGTTGGTGGTCGGGCTGAGCGCTTCCATGACGGGATCCGCCACCTGGACGACGCGCACGCCAGTGCCGGCGAGGGCCGTGGCGAGACGGCGGGCCTTGCCGTCGAGGGCCGCCAGGGCCCTTGCCGTGAAGGCTGCGCTGGTAATCGGCACCTGCGCGGCCCGCGCCTCCTCGAGGAGGTGCAGGCCGTCGAGCAGCACGCGATCGCGGTCGTCGCCGTCCGCGACCCGACGGACCGTCGCGACGAACGGGTTCTTGCGGCTGGCGATGACGTCCATGCGACGGTGGCAGTATAGTGGGTCGGAAGTGGCGTCAGTCGAGGCGCCCCGATTCGTGGTGGAGCATGAAGGCGCAACTACTCAAACGCTTCGAGGACGAGATCGGCCAGCTGGAGCGCGAGCTCAAGACCGAGCTCCCGAAGGAGATCCAGCGTGCGCGCGAGCTCGGCGATCTCCGTGAGAACGCCGAGTACAAGGCGGCCAAGGAGCGGCAGGAGTACGTCAACGCGCGGATCGGCATGCTCCGCAAGCGCGTCAGCGAGATTTCGCTGCTCAACCTCGATCGCATCCCGCACGGCAAGGCCGCGTTCGGCTCCACCCTGGTACTCAAGGAAGGCACCGGCGCGACCCTGACCTTCCAGCTCGTCATGCCCGAGGACGCCGACGGCGAGAAGGGCTGGATTTCGACGGCATCGCCGATTGGCCGCGCGCTGATGGGCAAGGAAGAAGGGGACGAGGTCGAGGTCCCGACTCCGGCCGGCGTCCGCACGTTCGAGATCCTCAAGCTCGCCACCATCCACGACGAAGCCAGCTAGCCTTCGGCAGCTGCACCATCTCCGTGTCCGACGCCGCGCACCAGCCGTACTCGCCCCGGCAGCGGACCGCGCTCGTGCTCGCCGGCACGGGCACGGCAGGCGCCTACCAGGCCGGCGTGCTGCGCGCGCTGGCCGAAGCCGGCGTCCGCATCGATCTCGTCGCCGGACGCGGGATGGGCGCGGTGACCGCGCTCTACGCCGCCGTCGACGCCGCCGCCACGCTGTGGGAGCCGGCCGGGATCTGGACGGGGCCGTCGCGCCCGTCGCTGTATCCGTGGCGGACGATCTGGAAGGTCGCCGGCGCGCTCCTCGCGCTGGCGATCCTCGCGCTGGCGGCGCCGCTCATCGTCCTCCTCGCCCTGGCTGTCGCCTGGCTGCCGGCGTTCATCCTCGAGCTCGTCGCGCCGCCGCTCGCCGGCCGCCTCACGTCGACGCTCGCCGAATGGGCGTTCTGGGTCACCCGCGGCGAGACGGCGACCGCCGCGGTCTCGCGGGCGTCCGGCGCCGCGATGCTCGTCCTCGCGCTGACGATCCTCGGCGCGGCGCTGATCGATCGCCGGCGCGGCGTCCGCCGCCCGCACGGCGCGCCGTGGTGGCGGGCGCTCGGGTCGCCGCTCGATGCCCGCCCGGTCGTGCGCTGGGCCCTCGACGGATTCTGGAACGTGATGAAGGGCGCGACCCGCATCGCGCGGCCCGAGGCCGTCGACCTGGGGCGGCGCTACGCGGAGCTGCTGGGCGACAACCTGACGCAGCCGGGGTATCGCGAGCTCCTCATCGCCGCGCACGATCTCGAATCACGACGGGACCTGATCTTCGCGCTGCTCCGCGAGGACGCGCGGCCGCGCTTCTTCGGCGGCGGCCCCGAGGATCAGCGCCGGGCCGAAGTGGTGGACCTGTCGGGCGACGGCGGCCGACACGTCGTCGACGCGATCGCCGGCGCGCTGGCGGTGCCCTGGCTGACGGAGCCGCACGTGGTGCGCTTCGACCCGGCCGGTTTCTGGCGCGGCGAGATGCACCGCGTCTGCGATCGCCCGGCGGCCATCGTGCGGCTGCTCGAGGAGGTGTCGGCGGCCGGCGCCGAGCAGGTGATCGTGGTCACGTCCGACGTCGCCATCGATCGCCCGCACGCGCTGCGCGCGCGCGCCGTGGAACCGCGGGCGCGGCTGGCGGAGTACCTCGCCGGCGCCGAGGCGTCGGCGGCGCGCGACGCGCTCACCGCATTGTTCGATCGCTTTTCCGGCGTCTTCCAGATCCAGCCGACGCACAACGCCGTCGGCCTGTTCGACGCCGACGGCTCCTACGACGAGCGCTCGGATCGCCGGCAGACGCTGCGTGAGCTGGTCGAGCTCGGGGCCGAGGACGCTCAGCGTCAGTTCATCGACCCGGTGCTGGGGGCGAGCGGCGACGAGCTGGAGCGGGCCGAAGCCGCGCGGCCGCCGCGCCGCCGTCGCGCACCGGGACCGACCCCGGCACGTCTGCCCCTCGACGCGCCGTCGATCGCGGAACGCCTCGCCTCGCTCGACTGACCCGCCTTCGCCAGGCTACGGCGCGGCCGATTGCCACCGTCGCCGGGTCGCCGCGGATCCTTGACGCCGACCGGTTCCTTCTTCTTTTCGGCGGCGGTGTCGTGCAGGAACTGCGCGACGAGCGAGCGGATCAGCGTGCCCAGGCGGACCGGGTCGATGGCGCCGAACTTCTCGGCGAAGCGATGGATCGGGACCACCGCCTTGGCCATGGCGCGATGGCCGCCGGCGCTGCCGATGTCGCCGAACGCCTTCTTGACGAAGTCGCCGGCGTTGCGCGAGTAGCCCAGGTTGCGGACCGAGATGATCATCATCTCGTTGACGACGCCCGAGATCACCGTCCAGCGCACGTCCTCGAGATCGAGGAAGAAGTCGGCGGCGTAGGTGATGCAGTCCTCGCGGGGTACCTTGCCGAGGAAGGCGGTGAAGACCTGATCGGCGAGGGTGCCGTCGCGGACGGCGCGGGTCACGTACTCCAGCCGATCGAGCGACAGGTCGGCGCCCTCCATCTTGCGGATCAGCGCGGCGTCGGCGAGCGGGTAAAGGTGCGAGAAGGCGTCGAGGTCGACGCGGTTGGTCTGGCGGGCGAAGAACAGCGTGTCCGACTTGATCGCGTAGAGCATCGCGGTCGCGACGCGCTCCGAGATGTCCATGTCGACGGCCCGGAGGTGCTCGGTCAGGATCGTACACGTCGATCCGTAGTCGGGCCGGATGTCCTTGAAGACCGCGTTGTGATTCGCCTGCTCGGGGTGGTGATCGACGACCAGGTCGCAGCGCTCGAGGGCGCCGCCGAAGTAGTGCGGCTGGACGTCGACGGTGGCGATGCGATCGAAGTTGGCGAAGTCGGCCGAGCGTCACCGTCTCCACCTGCAGGTCGAGCAGGTGCTTCATCCGGATGTTCTCGGGCCGGGTGACGTTCTGCACGGCGCCGATGATCGCCGTCGTCTTGTTGCGCCGCAGCAGGGTGCGCAGCGCGAGGCCGCTGGCCATGGCGTCCGGATCCGGATCGTTGTGCAGCAGGATCAGGACGCGATCCGCGTCTTCGAAGTAGCGTTGGTACTGTTGGACGCGGGCGCGGGTGAGGGAGCGGCTGAGGGCGACGGTGAGGGCGGGGCTGACGAGTTCGGCGAGCGTGAGATAGGTGACGTCGGGGAATTGATCCTTGAGCTCGGCTTCGCGTTCGGGGTCGGGCCGCGTGCCGAGGACGTATATCAACGTTCCCCCGGCGTCGCGGGCCGCCTCGATGACCCGCCCCAGCCCCTTGCGATGCGTGTCCTGGATGATCACGCAGTCCGATGGCGAGAGATCGACTTTAAGGAAGGCGTCACACCGCTTCGGGTCCGCCAGCACGATCGGCAACCCGTTGTCGTGGAGACGCCGCCCGAGGGTACGGTTCTCGACGAGGAACTCGACTGGGAACGTGGGGGCGAGAACCTGATGCAGCGTGCGGATCAGGAGTTCGTCCTGGCAGACCGCGAGACACTTCATATCTGATGGGGACGGGGAGGTCCCTCATGTGGCGTCGGCGCTGGCCCGCCGCGTCCCCCTGACCTTTTCAAGTATACGCCTGCTTTCATTGTCGCGCGCGCCGTCGAGTTGCCTCCGTGCGGGCGTCGCCGGGTGAGCCGCCGCGGACGGCGATTGCGCTATCCTCACGTGTACCGTGCGGCTTCCCCCTCCCGTCGTTCCCGCACTCGGCTTGGCCGCGGTGGTGTTCACTGTGGGACTGGCGGCCATTCCCCAGCAGCCTGCTTTCCGGAGCGGTATCGACGTCGTGAACCTGGGCGTCGCCGTGCTGGACAAGGCCGGAGTCGCGGTCGGCGGGCTGACGCAGGACGACTTCGTCGTCTACGAGGAAGGCAAGAAGCAGGAGCTGCGCTACTTTGCCGCCGAGGGTGCCGAGGCCGAGGCTCTGCCGCTCCACATCGGCCTGGTCTTCGACACCAGCGGCTCGATGATGGCGGACATGGAGCTGGCCCGGAGCGCGGCGATCAGGTTCCTCAACCGCCTGCCGCGCGCCGAGGACATGACGGTCGTCGACTTCGACACCGAGGTCCGCATCGCCACCTACACGCCAGAACGACTTCACCCGTCTCGTCGCGCGCCTGCGCGGCCGCAAGCCCGATGGCTGGACGGCGCTATGGGACGCGGTCGGCGTCTACCTCGGCGGCTCACAGGACCAGGCCGGCCAGAAGGTGCTGATCGTCTTCACCGACGGCGGCGACACCCGCTCGACGCTCACCTACGTCGACCTCCTCAGCGCGGTGAAGGCCAGCGACGTCTCGGTCTACGCCATCGGCTTCCTCGAGCACCAGCCGTCATCGGTGCGGACCCAGCAGCGCCTGCAGCTGGCCCAGCTGGCCGACGTCACCGGCGGCCAGGCGATGTTTCCGAGCTCGATGAAGGAAGTCGAGTCGATATACGATCGGATCGTCGCCGAGATCGATTCGCGCTACCTGCTCGGCTACGTCTCGAACGATCGGCGCACGAACGGCGCGTGGCGGTCGGTCGAAGTGCGGCTGACGCGGCCGGAGCTGCGGCAGGCGAAGATCCGCACCCGCAAGGGCTACTTCGCGCCCTACGTCGCGCCACCCAAGCCCCAGCCCTGAACCGGGCCCGTTCCAGCGCACGAACGCCACGCATGCCCTCGGTCCACGACCGTTTCACGCTCGTCACCGATTTCGATCTGGCCGGTGACCAGGCCCGCGCCATCGACGAGCTCGTCGACGGGCTCGAGCGCGGCGATCAGCACCAGGTGCTGCTCGGCGTCACCGGATCGGGCAAGACGTTCACGATGGCCCAGACCATCGCCCGGGTGAACCGCCCGACCCTGGTGATGGCGCACAACAAGACGCTGGCCGCCCAGCTGTACCAGGAATTCCGCCGCTTCTTCCCGCACAACGCGGTCGAGTACTTCGTCAGCTACTACGACTTCTACCAGCCCGAGGCCTACGTCCCGGCGACCGACTCGTACATCGAGAAGGAAGCCACCATCAACGACGAGATCGATCGCATGCGCCTGTCGGCGACGCGGTCGCTGTTCGAGCGGCGCGACGTCATCATCGTCGCCAGCGTCTCGTGCATCTATGGCCTCGGCTCGCCGGAGGCCTACTACGGCATGCTGCTGCCGCTCGAGCGCGGCGCGACGATCTCACGCGAGACGCTGCTGCGCCGCCTGGTCGAGATCCAGTACGAACGCAACGACCACGACTTCAGCCGCGGCACCTTCCGGGCCCGCGGCGACGTCATCGAGGTCTACCCGTCGTACGAGGACATCGGGCTGCGGATCGAGCTGTTCGGCGACGAGATCGACGGGCTGTCGTCGTTCGATCCGATCACCGGCAAGGTGGTGAAGCGGCACGAGCGCCTGGCCATCTATCCGAAGTCGCACTTCGTCACGCCCGAGACCCGGCGCCGTGCGGCGGTCGAGAGCATCAAGACGGAACTCCACGAGCGGACGCGCGTCCTGGAAGAGGAAGGGAAGCTGGCCGAGTCGCAGCGGCTGCACCAGCGGACCATGTTCGACCTCGAGATGATGCGCGAGATCGGCTACTGCCACGGCATCGAGAACTACTCGCGCCACCTGTCGGGACGCCGGCCGGGCGAGCCGCCGCCGACGCTGCTCGACTACCTGCCGGCCGACGCCCTCATGGTGGTCGACGAGAGCCACCAGACGATCCCGCAGATCCGCGGCATGTGGGCCGGCGACCGGTCGCGCAAGGAAGTGCTGGTCGCCTACGGCTTCCGCCTGCCGTCCGCGCTCGACAACCGGCCGCTCGACTTCAAGGAATGGCAGGCCCGGGTCGGCCAGGTCGTCCACGTCTCGGCGACCCCCGGCCCGTGGGAGCTGGAGAAGGCCGGCGGCGTGTTCGTGGAGCAGATCATCCGGCCGACCGGGCTGGTCGATCCGACCATCGACGTCCGCCCGGTCCAGGGCCAGGTCGACGACCTGCTGGCCGAGATCCGCGACCGCGCCGCCCGCGGCGAGCGGGTCCTCGTCACGACGCTGACCAAGCGCATGGCGGAGGACCTGACCGGGTATTATCACGAGCTGGGTGTGCGCGTCCGCTACCTGCACTCGGACGTGGACACCCTCGAGCGCATCGAGATCCTGCGCGACCTGCGCAAGGGCGTCTTCGACGTGCTGGTGGGCATCAACCTGCTGCGGGAAGGACTCGATTTGCCGGAAGTGTCGCTCGTGGCCATTCTCGATGCCGACAAGGAGGGCTTCCTCCGATCGTCGGGGGCGCTGATCCAGACCATCGGCCGCGCCGCCCGTCACGTGCGCGGCACGGCGATCCTCTACGCCGACACGATGACCGACTCGATGCGGCGCGCCATCGACGAGACCAATCGTCGCCGGTCGATCCAGGAGGCCTACAACGCCGAGCACGGCATCACGCCGGCCTCGATCGTCAAGGCGATCGACGAGGTGCACCGCAGCGTCTACGACCGCGACTACCTGACCGTGCCGGTCGAGCACGATCCGCGCGAGGCCTTCCGCACCGAGGGCGAGCTGCGCGCCGCGGTGGCGCGCGAGGAGGCGGCCATGAAGGCGGCCGCCGCCGACCTCGACTTCGAGCGCGCGGCGGCGCTGCGCGACAAGGTCCGCAAGCTCCGCAACCTCCTGCCCGGCGCGGCCGGCTCGGTGGGGGTCGCGGACGCGTGATTCGTCGAATGGTTGAAATCCGCGCTCCTGGAGGTCCAGGAGTACACGAAGCTGTGCATCGCCGTGGCACGCGGCACGGTGACGCGGCCGTTCTACGTCCGCGACGTGATCGAGCAGTTCGACGCCATCGGCCTCGGCTCGCTCACCGTCGTCATCCTCACCGGCATGTTCACGGGCGCCGTGCTCGCGCTGCAGTCCGGCTTCACGCTCGATCAGTTCGGCGCGCGCACGGCGGTCGGCCGCCTGGTCAGCGCCTCGATGGTCAAGGAGCTCGGGCCGGTGCTGACCGCGCTGATGGTCACCGGCCGCGTCGGCTCGGGCATCGCCGCCGAGCTCGGCTCGATGATGGTCACCGATCAGATCAACGCGCTGCGCGCGCTCGGCACCGACCCGATCCGCAAGCTGGCGGTGCCGCGCGTGCTCGCCGGGCGTGTTCATGGTGCCGGTCCTGACCATCATCGCGAACGCCGTCGGCATGCTCGGCGCCTGGTTCATCACCGTCTGGCAGCTGCGCGTCGCCTCGAGCGTCTACTGGAACTCGGTCGTCGACGGGCTCTACATGGAGGACGTCTGGATGGGCCTGATCAAGCCCTTCTTCCTCGGCTTCGTCATCGTCACGATCGGCTGTCACGTCGGGCTGCGGACGTCGGGCGGCACGCAGGGCGTCGGCCGCGCCACCACCAACGCGGTCGTCGCCGGCTCGGTGGCCGTGCTCGTCGTCGACTTCTTCGTGACCAAGGTGCTCATCTCGGTGCTCTACTGATGGCGACGCCGACCACCCAGCGCGACGTCGAGACGCGCCGTGATCGACAGCGGACGCCCCGGTCATCGTGTTCGAGGGCGTCGACCTGGCCTTCGACGAGAAGGTGATCCTGAAGAATCTGAGCTTCACGATCCGCCAGGGCCACACGAAGATCTTCCTGGGCGCCAGCGGCGCCGGCAAGTCGACCGATCCTGAAGCTGATCCTCGGCCTGCTCAAGCCGGATCGCGGCGCCATCTGGGTCAAGGGCCAGCGCGTCGATCAGCTGAGCGAGGTCGAGATGATGGCGCGTGCGGCAGAACCTCGGCATGGTGTTCCAGGAAGGCGCGCTGTTCGACTCGCTGACGGTGCGCGAGAACGTCGGCTACAAGCTGTACGAGGAGACGGCGATCTGCCGCTCGACGAGGTCCACGCGCGGGTCGAGGAGGTGCTCGGCTTCGTCGGCCTCGCCGAGCACATCGACAAGGCGCCGTCGGCGCTGTCGGGCGGCCAGCGGCGGCGCGTGGCGATCGCCCGCGCGATGACCGCCAAGCCGCCGATCCTGCTCTACGACGAGCCGACGACCGGCCTCGATCCGATCACCTCGGTGACGATCGACGCCGAGATCATCAAGCTGCGCGACCTCGAAGGACGTCAGCACCATCATGGTCACGCACCAGCTGCGCGACGCGTTCTACGTCGCCGAGCACACCGCCGTCCGCGAGGACGGCGAGGTCCGGCTGGATCCGGCCGATCCGGCCAAGGTCGCGGAAACCGAGTTCATCATGCTGCGCGACGGCGACATCGCCTTCGAAGGCGACGTCCACGAGCTGCGGGCGTCGTCGCGACCCGTATCTCAAGAGCTTCCTGTCGTAGCGCTCGCAGTCGAGAGTCTTCCATGCCCCGCACACGCTCGCTCGCCTGGTCCGAGCTGAAGCTCGGCATCGTCGTCGTCGCCGCCCTCGTGCTGGCGGCCTTCTTCGCCTTCATGGTCGGCGGGGAGGGCGGCCTGCCGTGGCAGCGCTACCACCTGAAGACCCGCTTCCCGAACGTGCAGGGCCTCAAGGCCGGCGCCGTCGTGCGGCTGGCCGGCGTCGAAGTCGGCCAGGTCACCGACGTGCAGTTCGTCGGCGCCCAGGTCGAAGTGACCATGGAACTGAGCGAGGACGTGCAGGACAAGATCACCGAGCAGTCCAAGGCGATGATCGGCTCGATCAGCCTGCTCGGCGAGACCGCCATCGACATCAACGCGGTCGGCGATTGGCCGGCCGATCCCCGACTGGGGCTACATCCAGTCGGCGCGGACGCCGGGCCAGATCGCCGAGGTCGCCGAGCAGGCCAACGTCGGCATCGTCGAGGTGACCAACCTGCTGCGCGACATCCGCGCCGGCAAGGGCACGGTGGGGAAGCTGTTCACCGACGAGCAGGTCTACCGGGAGTTCGCCTCGCTGACGGCCGCCGCCGATCAGCGTCGTGCAGAACCTCAATCGCGGCCGGGGCACGCTGGGCAAGCTGCTGAACGACGAGGCCGGCCTACCGCTCGCTGCAGGCGTCGCTCGACAACCTGGCGACGATGACCCGCCGGATCAACGCCGGCGAGGGCAGCCTCGGGCGGCTGCTGAAGGACGAGGAGTTCGCCAAGTCGCTGTCGTCGACGACGGCCAACTTCGATCGGATTTCGGGCGGCGCTGTCACGGGGCGAAGGGACGGCCGGCAAGCTGCTGAACGACGACGCCCTGTACAAGCGGCTGGACGCCGTGACCGGACGCGGCTGGACACGCTCGCTGACGCGCCTGAACGAGGGCCAGGGGACGGCCGGCCTGTTGCTGCAGGACAAGCAGTTGTATGAGAACATGAACGGCGTCGTGACCGACATGCGGTCGCTTCTGGTGGAGATCAAGAAGGATCCCAAGAAGTTCCTGAACGTGAAGGTCAGTATTTTCTGAGCGAGCGGAGGAGTCCGATCATGTCAGACGATCGCGGTGCGGGCGGGGTAATGGTCGCGTTCATGCTCGGGGCGATTGCTGGCGCGGCGGTCGCGCTGCTGGTGGCGCCGACGAGCGGCGAGGAAACCCGGCGCAAGCTCGGGGAAAAGGCGCGTGAGGGCCGCGACAAGGCGAGCGAAGCCGCGCGCCAGGGCCGCGAGTTCCTGCGGAACCAGCGGGAGGGCCTCAGTACCGCCTTCGAGCGGGGCAAGGAAGCGTTCGAGCAGGCCCGGGGGCCGAAGGAGACGGCGTGAACGACTGGGCCCCGGTGTTCCTCGGCGTGATCGCCGTCGCGACACTGGTGATGGCGGCGGCGCAGGTCGGGGCCATCATCTACGGGGCACGTGCGGCGCAGCGGCTCGAGCAGATGCTCGGCCGGTTCGAGACCGATCTGAAGCCCGTGATCGAGCGGGCGAAGATGGTGTCGGAGGATGCCGCGAAGATGTCGGCGCTGGCGGCCGTCCAGGTCGAGCGCGTCGACCAGGTGTTCCAGGACCTGTCGCAGCGGATCGACGAGACGGCGGTCATGATCCAGCGCGCCGTCGTGACCCCGGCGCGCGAAGGCGCGGCGCTCTTCGCGGCGGTGCGGGCCACGGTCGCGGCCCTGCGCGGTGTCGCCGGCGGCAGCCGCAAGTCGCCGCCGACGGGTGTGGAAGAGGACGACGCGCTTTTCATCGGGTGAGCGCGAGCAGCGGTTGAAGTGTCGAGCAGAAGGAGAGCGTCGGCGATGCGCGTAGGACGAATGGCCCTGGGGACTGTACTGGCGACGGCACTCGCCGTCGCCCTGGCGGCGCCAGCGGTCGCCGAAGATGCCAAGCTCTCGAAATCATCGGTGCAGGCCGCGGCGCTGGCCAAGCAGCTGGCCCAGGCCAAGCTGCAGTACATCGCGACCAAGGATCCGACGGATCCCGGGCGGTTCGTCGCGGCGATGCACCTGCCGGGCGCTCAGCTGCTGATCGTGTCGGCGAGGTACGGCGCGCCCGCGCTGCTCAACGAGAAGGTCCTGCTCGGCAAGTTCCAGGACGCCTACATCGACCTCAACTCGGCCTCCGAGGCGGCGACGCGGATCATCGTCGAGGACCTTCGCGCCGACGGCTTCGCCCTGGCGAAGAGCAAGGACATGATGCGCGATTCGTTCGAAGCGAACGGCAAGCGCGTGATCTTCGACTTCGACTGGCGCAAGCAGAAGCTGACCCAGGCCGAGTACTTCAGCACGCTCGAGGCCGCCGATACGCAGTACGCCCGGATGCTCGAGTTGCTGATCGCCGAAGCCCGGAAGACGCATTAGGGTTGGCGCCGCGCGCCGGTGGCCTAGGCTGCCGGCGCCCGCCCGCACCACGGTCACCCAGAGTCCACCGGTGCGCACGCGCACGTCGGTGAACCCAGCGTTCGTCACGTAGGCCTCCAGCTCCGCGGGGGTCGAGTGCCGGCTTACGTTGGCCGGGCGCTTCGACGGATCCATCCGGAAGTGCTCCATGAAGAGCGCCCACCCTTCCGGCTCCAGCAGGTTGAAGTTGTCGACGTAGACCCGCCCGCCCGGGCGCAGGACCCGCCGCGCCTCGACGACGTAGCGGAAACGCTCCCACTCGTCGAGGTGCATGAACACGCCCGTGCTGTAGACGACGTCGAGTGACCGGTCGGCGACGCCGGCGAGGTCGTAGCCGTTCAACGGCACCATGGAGACGTTCGGCAGGTCGGCCAGGGACGTCGCCGCGAAGTGGAGCATGTTCGGCGAGACGTCGCCGCCGGTCCAGTGGCGGCAGGCCGGGGCCAGGAAGCGGCCGACCCGTCCGGCACCGCACCCGATCTCGAGGACGTCGTCGTTGGCGGTGATGGCGGCCAGCGTGCGGACGTCGCCGGCGGTCGCCTCGCCGGAACGGGCCCACTCGTCGTCATCAGCCGTGCCGCTGACGGCGACCCGGGCAGCAGCTTCGGTCTGAGAGATCTCGTCCCATACCTGGCCGTACGCCGTCCTCGTGAAGCCCTGCTCGAGGTGTGCGTGGCGGGCGATCACCGCCCGGCCGATCTCGTGGGTCTCCCGCGTGCCCGGCCGGCTGGCACGGACAACGAGCGTCGCCTCGGCCAGGTCGGGCAGCGCTTCCGCATCCAGCTGCACCGCGAACCCGCACGTCGCGGCCGTCGGGACGCCGGGAAACAGCGGCTCGACGTCAGCGCGGGGCGCGTTCGGGGCGCCGGTCCAGACGGTACGTCCGTCGGCCTCGATCGCGACCTCGAGCTGGGCGCCATCGGTGGAGACGGTCCACCCGCGCACGGTGAGCGTGCGCGCGTAGGGCTGGCGCGGGCCCGGTTCGTCGAGGGCGCCCTTGATCGTCGGCGGCGTGAGGCCGAGCAGCCGGCCGAGCGGGGAGCGGGAAATCGCGGGCGGAACAGGCATCAGCCCCGCATGGTACCGCGTCTGCCAGCCCTGTGTCAGATGCTGACGGCCAGACGGGCCCGTCAGGTGCGGCGGAAGGGCACTTGCTCCGACGTCGCCAGCGTGCCGCAGATCCACGCCGCCAGGCCGCAGACGAGGACGACGGTGCCGAGCGGCCGGGCGGTGCCGTCGTGCCACGTGCCGACGGCGACACCGGCGAGTGCGGCCAGACCGAACTGGAGCGCGCCGAGCAGCGCCGATGCCGATCCGGCCTCCTCGCCGTAGCGGGCCAGCGCCGCCGCGGTGGTGTTGGGCCCGACCGCGCCGATGGTGCCGACGTAGACGAACAGGCCCGCGGCGAGCAGCAGCCACGACGACGTGCCGATCCAGGCGAGGGCCGCGATGACGATCGCGGAGCCGGCGGTGACGTAGAGCTGCCGGCCGAGGATCTGTGCCGGTGTCGAGAGCCGCAGCCGGAAGCGATTCAGCTGGCTGTTGCCGATCAGCGCGAACGCGTTGCAGCCGAAGACGATCGCGAACTGCCGCGGCGACAGGCCGAGCTGCTCGATGAAGACGAACGGCGACGCCGCGATGTAGGCGAACATGCCGGCCGCCGCGAAGCCGCCTCCCAGCGCGAGCCCGACGAACCGCAGGTCGCGGAAGATCCGCAGGTAGCCGCCGGCAACCGTTCCCAGGCCGCCCGACGCCGTCCGCGGCGACGTCTCCGGCAGCCGGCGAATGGTGGCGATCATACACGCCGCGCCGAACGCGGCGAGGAGCCAGAAGACGGCCCGCCACGAGAAGCGGACCAGGAGCACGCTGCCGAGCGAGGGCGCCAGCACCGGCGCCAGGCCCATGATCAGGATCAGCCGCGAGAACACGCGGGCGGCGTCACGCGCGTCATAGAGGTCGCGGACGATGGCGCGGGCGATGACCAGCGCCGCCGCGCCGCCGAGCGCCTGGGCGGCCCGCCCGGCGATGAGCACGCCCGGCGTCGCCGCCGTGGCGCAGACGATCGACGCCAGCGTGTAGAGCGCCAGCCCGCCGATCAGGGGCGTCCGCCGGCCGACGCGATCGCTGAGCGGCCCGTAGGCCAGCTGGCCGAGGGCGAAGCCGGCGAAGAAGGCGGCCAGCGTCGCCTCGAGCAGGCCCGGCGCCGCCTGGAGGTCCACGGCAATCGCCGGCAGCGCCGGCAGGTACATGTCGATCGACAGCGAGGCGATGGCCGTCAGGATGCCCAGCAGGACGAGCAGCGGGACACCGCGCGGGCGGGGGTCGATCGACAGGCTGTCCGAGGTCGGACGTTCGAGCAGGGCAGAAGACACGCGGCTTCGAGGGCGGGAGCGGGGAACGGCACGCCGGAGGGCGGTCCAACGATTGTGGCCGAAATCGCGGCGGCGTGTCGAATCCGCCGTCCACACGGACCTGGTACGCCTGTTGAAGGGAAGGCCTCGCATGAGCGCAACGGTTCCGCTGCCGAAACCGCCCGGTGCCCACTCCGCCAGGGAAGCCGGACTCTTCTACGCCTCGGACGCGGATCCCGGGATCGCCCGCGTGAAGATCGGCCGCGCCTTTGCCTACCGCGGCGTGGACGGCCGGCCCGTCCGCGATCGCGCGACCCTCGAACGGATCCGCGCGATGGTGATCCCGCCGGCGTGGCAGAAGGTCTGGATCGCGCCGAAGGCCAACGCCCATCTCCAGGCCACTGGCCGCGACGCGCGTAAGCGCAAGCAGTATCGCTATCACCCGCGCTGGACCGCGGTGCGCGACGAGAACAAGTACACCCGCATGCTGGCATTCGCCCGCGTGCTGCCGGCGATCCGTCGCCGCGTCGCCGCGGACCTGCGCCGCCCGTCGCTGTCGCGCGAGCGCGTCCTCGCCACCGTCGTCGCGCTGCTCGAACGCACGCTGATCCGCGTCGGCAACGACGAGTACGCACGCACCAACGGTTCGTTCGGGTTGACGACGCTGCTCGATCGTCACGTTGACGTCCGCGGCCGTCGCGTCCGCTTCCGTTTCCGCGCCAAGAGCGGGGTGATCCAGAAGATCGATCTGCAGGACGCGCTGCTGGCGCGCAGCGTCCAGCGCTGCCAGGATCTGCCGGGCCAGACACTCTTCCAGTACATCGACGAGACCGGCGCGCAGCGGACGATCTCGTCCACCGACGTCAACGCCTACATCCGCGAGGTCGCCGGGGAGGAGTTCACGGCCAAGGACTTCCGGACCTGGTCGGGGACCGTCCTGGCCGCCTGCGCGCTGTGCGCCGACATCGAGCTGGGATCGGCGACGGCGCGCAAGCGCTTCGTCTCGGAGGCCATCGGCGACGTCGCCGCGCGGCTCGGCAACACCAAGGCGGTGTGCCGCAAGTGCTACGTGCACCCGACGGTGATCGACGCCTTCCTCGAAGGCGAGACGATCGCGCCGTTCGTCCGCACCACCGGTGCGGCAAAGGGCCGGCGTCAGCTGTCCGCGGAAGAGACGGCGGTGGTGAAGCTCCTCACGTCGCGGCTGGACACCCGCACCAGGCGTCGCGCGGCCTGACGCCGGCACTCGCGTCGCGGCCGCGGACTCGGCAGCCGGTTGCGCAAGTACGGCAGCGCTTTCCCCACGGCGCGGGTCTCGATGCTCCTCTCGCGCGCTTCCTCATCCGCGGCACGGTGGCACGTCGCTTGAAGTGCCATGCGGGCTTCCTGGCGAAGCATTCTGGTCCTGTCGCTGCTCGTCAGCTCGAGCGTGGCGTGTAAGGAAGAGGCCAAGATCAAGGTGTCGAGCCTCTCGCTCGAAGGCGTGCACGCCGTCGAGGAGGCGCAGCTTCGGGCGGCGCTGCAGACCAAGGCGGGCAGCTGGATACCGTTCAGCAAGAAGCCGGCGTTCGATACGGACGAGTTCCAGCGCGACCTGCAGCGCCTGCGTCAGTTCTACACGGAGCGCGGCTATCCCGACGCCCGCGTGACCAACGTCGGCGTGACCTTCGACGAGAAGAAGGAGCACGTCCGCCTCACCGTGACCGTGCGCGAAGGCGAGCCGACGCTCGTCGAGTCGATGCGCTTCGAGGGGTTCGAGGTGCTGCCCGAGCGCCGGCGGGAGTCGCTGAAGAGCCGCTTCGGCCTCGCGCCGGGCGACGTGCGCGATCGCCGGCGCGTCGACGCGGCGCGCGCCACGGCGCTGAACGTGTTCCAGGAGCAAGGGTTCCCGTACGCGAAGGTGACCGTGGACGAGCTGCCCGGCGAAAGGGCGCGCGGCGTGGCCATCGTCGTCCGCGCCACGCCCGGGCAGCCGGCGACCTTCGGGCCGATCGACGTGAGCGGCAACGCCTCGGTGGGCGAGGACGTCATCCTGCGCCAGCTCGCCTTCAAGCCCGGCGACCGCTACAGCGCCGGACGGGTCCGCGCCAGCCAGAGCAAGCTGTCGTCGCTCGATCTGTTCCGCTTCGCCTATGTCGAGCCCCGCGGGCTGAACGCGGAAGGCGGCGAGCAGCCGTCGGCCGTCCCCATGCGCATCACGGTCGCCGAGGACAAGCACCGCCAGTTGAGCGGCGCGGTCGGCTACGGCACCGAAGAGAAGGCGCGCATCCGCGGGGAATGGAAGCACGTCAACTTCTTCGGCGGCGCCCGCAGCGCCGGGGTCGAGAGCAAGTGGTCGTCGCTCGACCGCGGCGTCCGCCTGAATTTCAGCGAGCCGTGGTTCTTCACCCGGCATCTCGCGTTCTCGGCCCAGGCGCAGACCTGGGATGAGCGCGAGCCCGTCTATCGGGTCACCACGTATGGCGGACGCGCCGGCGTCTCGTGGCGGCGCGAGCGGCGGAACCCGGTCACGCGGCGTGGCGCCACGACGTCGGTGAGCACGACGTTCATCAACGAGTTCACCGACTATCGCGTCAGCGACGAGGCGCTGGCCGATCCGGACATGCGCAACGCCCTGATCAGCCTCGGCCTCGATCCGGAGACCGGCGCCGCCAGCGGCACGCTCGTCTCGCTGCGGATGCAGGCCGACCACGACACGACGTCGAGCCGGCTCGATCCGCAGCGCGGCTTCGCCGTGTCGGGCGCGCTCGAGCAGGCCGGCAAGTTCCTGCCCGGCGCCTTCACCTACACCGAGTTCAGCGGCGAGGTGCGCGGCTACGTCTCGACGCGCCGGCCGTCGAGCGCGGGCCGCCGCGGCATCGTCTTCGCCGGCCGCCTGCGCGGCGCGACCATCGACGCGCCGCCGCCGATCGACATCTCGGTGCCGTTCTTCAAGCGCTACTTCCTCGGCGGCTCCACCAGCGTCCGCGGCTGGGGCCGCTACGAGCTGAGCCCGCTGACCGAGTCGGGCCAGCCAATCGGCGGCCTCACCGTCGTCGAGACGTCCGGCGAGGTGCGCGTGCCGTTCGGCCCCAAGCTCAGTGCGGTCGCCTTCGTCGACGCCGGCAACGTCGGCCGCAATCCCTGGCAGCTCGATCCCGGTGGCTTCCGCGTCGCCGTCGGTCCCGGCGTCCGCTACGACACCCCGATCGGCCCGGTGCGGTTCGATGTCGGCTACCAGCTCAACCCCATTCCCGGGCTGCTCGTGAACGGCGAGCCCGAGCGCCGTCCGTGGCGTGCCCACATCAGCATCGGACAGGCCTTCTGACATGGCGATTCGATTCCGGCGCTGGCTCCGCATCGGCTCCTTCGTGCTGGCGCTCTTCGTCGGCCTGCTCGTCGTCGCCATCGTGACGACGCAGACGGCGTGGTTCCGCGACTGGCTGCGCCGCTACGTGATCCGCGAAGCCGACGGCTACCTGAACGCGACGCTGGCGATTCAGCGGCTCGACGGCAACCTGTTCACGGGGATCGAGATCGAAGGCGTGACGCTGACGCAGGGCCGCCAAACGATCTTCGCGGCCAAGGACGTCGGCCTGAGACTACAGCGTGTGGGATCTGATCTCCGGCGGCGTCGTCATCGACGAGATTCGCATCAACGAGCCGCGCCTCGCCTTGAGCCGCGGGGCCGTCGGGATGGAACGTCGCCGGCCTCGTGAAGGAGCAGGCGCAGGAGGCCGACCGCGAAGGCCCGGCCAGGCCGATCACCATCAGCCGCATCGGCATCTCGAACGGGACCGTCACGATCGACGATCCCGAGGGGCCGGAGCACCTCGGGCTGCCGAAGCGCATCGACCGCCTGGATCTCCAGGGATCGTTCGCCTATCAGCCGGTCGACTTCGTCATCGACCTCGGCCACGCCTCGTTCCGCGCCAGCGAGCCCGCGCTCGCGCTGAACAGTCTGTCCGGCCGCGTCGTCGTGAACCAGGACGACGTGACCGTCGATCGGCTCGCCATCAGGACGGCGGAGAGCGCGCTCTCGGCGCGTGGGGCGGTGCGCTCGTACCTCGCCACGCCGACGCTGGATCTCGTGCTGTCGTCGGAGAAGCTGACGCCGCGCGAGTTCGCCGGCTTCGTCCCGGCGCTCGCCGACGTGCGCCTGCAGCCGGCCTTCGAGGCGACGGCGCGGGGCCGCCTCGACGCGCTGGACACCGTGCTGTCGATGCGCAGCGACGCCGGCACGCTCAACGCGAAGGTCGTCGCCGACGCGATGGGGCCGGAGCGCGGCCTCCGCGGCAACGCGACGCTCGGCGAGCTGGACCTGAGCCGCGTCGTCGCGGGGCTGCCGGCGAGTCGCGTCAACGCCACCGCCGACGTGGCCCTCGTCGTGGACGCGGGCAACGACATCGATGGCCGCGCCGCGCTGCACGTGGCGCCGACCGTCGTCGACGGCTATCGCGTCGATGCCCTCGAGGCGAAGGCGACGATCGTCGACTCGCGGGTGCGGCTCGACGCCAACGCGCGCGCCTACGGGGCTCGCGCCACCGCCAAGGGCGACATCGTCGCGCCGATCAACGGCCGCCGCGCCTCAGGCGAGCTGGCCGGGCAGATCGCCGGCCTCGACCTGCGCAAGCTGCCGCGCCGTCTGGGCGTCCCGGCGCTGGCCACACGCGCGGGTGGACGCTATCGCGCGCGGCTGGACGATCGCGGCCCCAGCGGCGAGCTGGTGTTCGACGCGTCGACGGTGGAAGGCGCCTCCATCGACGCGGGGACGCGCGTCAGCGGCACGCTCTACGGCTCGCAGCCGACGTTCACCGCCAAAGGCGGCATCCGCGGCGTCGACCCGCACCGCTTCGGGAGCGTGCTGCGGCTGCCGGCGCTGACCGACGCGCGCCTGCGCGGCCGGATCGACGCCACGTTCGACGTCGCCGGCCGCGGGAAGACGCTCCAGACCCTCGAACTCCAGGGACGGCTGGGCGTGCCGCACGCGGCCATCGTCGGCGGCGAGGTGCGGGACGCGGTCGCCGACGTTCGCCTCGCTCGCGGTGCGTTGGAGGGCACGCTCACGGCCGCCTTCGCCAACATCGATCCCGGCCTGGCGGCGGACCGGCCGCCGTTCGCCGGCGCCGTCAGCGGATCGATCGACGCCGCGATGGCGACGCCGTCGATCACGACGTTCTCGCTGCCGGACACGACCGGGCGGGTCGGGCTGACACTCGAGCCGTCGCGCGTCGGCGATCAGGCCATCGATCGCGGCACGCTGCAGGCCACGCTGGACGGCGGCATCCTCGACGTCGCCGCGCTCGACGTCGCCGGCCCGGTCGCCGACGTGACGGCGAAGGGGCAGGTCGCGCTCACGCGTGACGGGGCCTCCACGCTGCAGTACCGCATCACGTCCGCCGACCTCGCGCCGGCGGCGGCGCTCGCCGGCCAGAAGGATGTCGCCGGCGCCGGAACGGTCGAGGGGACGGTCACCGGCAACCTCGCCGAGCTGCACACCACCGGCACGCTGGCCCTGGCGAACGCCGCATACGGCACGACGGCCCGCGCCGTCGATACCCAGGTGCGCTACGACGTCACGCTGCCCGATCTCGACGCGCAGCGGATTCGCGTCGATGCGCAGACCCGCGCCGCGCTGGTCGAAGCGGCGGGGCAGTCGCTGCGGGAGGTCACCGCGGACGTCCGCTACGCCGATCGCGCCGCGGCCTTCTCGGCGACGGTCGCGGCCAGCGACGCGCGGACCCTCGAAGCGGCGGGCACCGTGGCGCTGCCGCAGCCAGCCGGCGTCGACGTGCGCCTCGATCGCCTGACCGCGACCGCCGAGGGCGCGTCGTGGTCGCTCACCGAGCCGGCCCGGATCGTCTACGCCGGCGATCGCGTCGACGTCGATCGCCTGGCCCTGGCCAGCGGGCCGCAGAAGATCGAAGCCGCCGGGGCGGTCGCCATCGGCGACGCGACGGCGCGCGCCGTGCCCGCCGATCGGCCGCTGCGGCTCACGCTGACCGACGTCGACCTGGCGGCGGTCGACCGTCTCGCGAAGACGGGCCGCGATCTGGGCGGCATCGTGAACGGCACGGCCACGGCGTCCGGGGATCTCCTCGCGCCGGACGCGACCGCGCACCTCACCGTCCGCGATGGCAAGGTCGGCGGCTTCACCTACCAGTCGCTCGACGCCACCGTCGGGCACGACGCCGACGCGGCTCGCGTCGAGGCCAGGCTCGAGCGCGGCGCCGAGTGGCTGACGGTCCGCGGCACGCTGCCCCCGGCGCCCGTGCTGCGCGACGACGCGCGGCGCAACACCGCGCCCGTCGATCTCCACGTGGAGTCGAGCGCCATCGACCTGAGCGTGGCGGAAGCGTTCACGCCGCTGATCGAGCAGGTCACCGGCACCTTGAACGCCAACCTGCACCTGACCGGCACGCTGGCGGCGCCGACCGTCGATGGCGGGCTGCGCATCGCCAACGGCGCCTTCAGTCTGGCCGACGAAGGGACCCGCTTCACGGCCATCGACGCCGACATCGGCCTGCAGGCGGACCGCGTCGACGTGCGTCGCCTCACGATGGCCGACAACGACGGCCATACGCTGCAGGTCACCGGCGGCGCCGGCGTCTCCCTGGCCGAGCGGCAGGTCGGGCAGGTCGACCTCCACGTCACCAGCGACGACTTCCGCGTCCTCGACGGCAACTACGGCCGCATCCATCTCGACACCGACCTGAAGGTCACCGGCGGCCTGCGCGCGCTGAGAACGGCGGGCACGATGACCGTGCGATCGGGCCGCATCGAGGTCGACCGCGTCCTCGAGGAGCTGCGCCCGGCCAAGGGCACGGTCATCGATCCGGCGCCGTCGCCGGCGCCGACCAACCCCACGCCGGCGGCGGCGACGACGGCGGGTTTGCCGCCCGCGCCGGCGGTGGCCACGGCGGACGCGCCCGCCACGCCGGCGGCCCCGCCTGCCGGATCGCCGGCCAGCCCGTCGATCTTCGACGCGATGGCCCTGGACGTGCACGTCACCGTGCCGAACGCGCTGGTCCTGCGCGGCGACAGCGTGAAGATCGGCGGCGAAGGGCTGTCGCTCGGCGACATGAACATGACGCTCGGCGGCGAGCTGCAGGCGACCAAGGCGCCGGGCGCGTCGACGATGGTCGTCGGCACCATTCACACCGTGCGCGGCTTCTACGAGTTCCAGGGGCGCCGCTTCGAGCTGCGCCGCGACGGCACCGTCAGCTTCAAGGGGCCGGATCCGGCCAACCCGCAGCTCGACGTGACCGCCACGCGCGACGTGTCGGGCATCGAGGCGCGGGTGCGGGTCCACGGAGAGGCGCAGCGGCCGGAGCTCGAGCTGTCGAGCGCACCGCCGCTCGACGAGGGCGACATCCTCTCGCTGATCATCTTCAACCGCCCGATCAACGACCTGGGCGAGGGCGAGAAGACGACGCTCGCACAGCACGCCGGCTCGCTCGTCGGCGGCTTCGTCGCGGCGCCGGTGGCCGAGGCGCTGCGCGACGCGCTCGACGTCGACCTGCTCGAGATCACGCCGGTGTCGGACGATGGGCGCCACGGAGGTCTCGGTCGGCAATCAGATCGGCGAGCGGGTCTTCGTGAAGGTGCGACAGCAGTTCGGCTCGAGCGAGGTCACGCAGCTGGTCCTGGAATACGAGCTGTCCAAGGTGCTGCGTCTGGCGACCAGCATCGCCCAGGGCGGCGATACCAACCGCACCATCGGTCAGCGCACCGAGCGGGGCGGTGCCGATCTCGTGTTTGTCGTCAAGTACTGACGGGCTTCAGACGACTGAGTCGAGCGGGACTGGTGTGGCGCTTGCATTTGTTCGCGTTGGAGGTACGACCACATGTTCATCCAGACCCTGATTCTCGCCTCGGCCCTCGTCGCCGCGCCGCCAGCACAAGAGCCGCCTGGTGCAACTCCGGCAACCCGGTCGCCCACGGCGGACAAGCCGCAGGCGGATCAGGCGACCGCCGCGACCGGCGCCGATGCGACGTTCGTGAAGAAGGCCGCGGAGGGCGGCATGGCTGAAGTCGCGCTCGCGAAGCTGGCCCAGGAGAAGGCATCGAACGCCGACGTGAAGTCGTTCGCGGCCAAGCTCGAGAAGGACCACTCGCAGGCCAACGACGGCCTGAAGGACGTGGCGTCCAAGAAGAACATCACGCTGGCGAGCGCGCCGGCGAAGAACCACCAGGCCTTGCACGACAAGCTCGCCAAGCTCTCGGGCGCGGAGTTCGACAAGGCCTACGTCGCGGCGATGGTCGACGATCACCAGAAGGACGTCCGCGAGTTCTCGCGGGTGGCGTCCGGCAACGGTGACGCGGACGTGAAGGCCTTCGCGTCCAAGACCCTGCCCACGCTGAAGGAACATCTCCAGCAGGCGCAGGATCTCTCGAAGACCCTGGGCGCGAAGAAGCCCACGTCGTAGCGACGACGCCAGACCCGTACACGCCAAGGGCGCCCCGATGTGGGGCGCCCTTTGTTTCAGCTGGGACCGCGCACCGCTAGTCGCGGCTCTTCCAGATCAGCCAGGCCGCGGTGGCGGCTGCCCCGAGCGGGATCAGCTGCGACAGGCGCGAGTTCCGCGACGTCGCCGCCCTGCGGCTCGACCGATCGAACGGTTCGTCCCACTCGCGCGGCACGAGACGCCGACGGTTCTGCATGGCCGAGGTCACCAGCCAGTAGCCCACCCCCATACCGACGCCGACCGCGCCGACGACGTATGGATGCGCCTGCATCTGATCGCGCGCATCGAGCGCCACATCGCGGGTACGCGATCGCGACGTCGCTGGCGACGTCGGTCGCCGACTGCGCCACGGCCTTGGTCTTCTCGACCGTGCTCTCCTTCAGGCTGCGCTTCGCCTGGTCCATGATGCTGCGCTGGCGTCAGCCGTGTCCCGATCTCCTGCACGGTGCGGCCGAGGTCGCTGCGCACCTGCGCGATCTCGTGCTCGAGTCGGCCTATGTCCGCGGTGTCTTTCGGTGTTGGTGTTGCCATCGCTGCCTCCCTGTGGTGCCCGCCTGGCCGCAGGCGCACCCGGTCTGAGAACGCCGGTGCTTCACGAACGGCCGACATGGACCAACAGAGCAAGGAGCACGCCAGTGGCTGGCTGGCTCTTCAGTCGCGAGACTGGCTCCCAGCTTGCAATGCAGCACCATCGAGATCGCGTGTGGCACGAGGGCCACGCGGATCACACGCGAAGGAGAGGCAATACATCATGAAGAACACTCATCATTGGCAATGGGCGGCCACGCTGTGTAGCGGCATCGCATTATGTGGCACGCTGGCGGCACAGACCCCGCCGCCGTCAACCCCGCCGAGCGGTCAGCCGACGACCCCACCGAGCAGCCAGCCGGCCACGCCACCGAGCAGCCAGCCAGCGCCCAGTCCGCAGAGCAGCCAGCCGACCGCTCGTCCGTCGAGCGACGTGGCCGGGCAGGCGACGGCAACGGGCTGCCTGCAGCGCGACAGCGCCAGCAGCTCGAGCAGTCCCGCCAGCAGCCCGTCGAGCAGCACTGGCGCCGGCGGCTTCCTGTTGAAGAACGCGAAGATGGGCAGCGCGAGCAGCACGAGCTCGGGCGCGGCCGGTGCGAGCGCGAGCGATCCGAGCAGCCGTACTGCTGGCTCGATGAGCTCGGGCGCGTCGAAGGACATCAGCCTGACGGCTGATGCCTCGGTGAACCTGGCGGAGCACGTCGGTCACCAGGTGATGCTGACCGGGCGGATGTCGGGTGCGGCGGACTCGGCGTCGCCGAGCGCCTCGTCCCCGTCCACGTCGTCCCCGTCGAGCAGCGCCTCGAGCGCCAGCGCGGGCAAGGCGTCGATGACGGTGACCAAGGTCAGCATGATCTCGGCCACGTGCAGCACCGGCTCGTAGCGGATCCCAGGGCGACGCCGGCGCGCTGAGCGCCGGCGTCGAATCTTCCCGCGCAACGCCTCCGTTGCGATCCCTCACAGCGTCCCCAATTGCACAGCCTGCCAGGTGTGTCCCTGCGTGCCGCCATCGGGCACGACGATGCACAGCCTCGGCCGATGCGCGACTCGGCCGCGGGCAGGATCGAGCGTCCACGAGACTCATGCATCGCGGCGCACTGGCTCGCGGCTTGCACCAGCTGGACCCGGAGGTCTGCCATGAACCGCACCCGTCAGTGGCTACAAGCAATCGGCGTGGGCGTGGCGATCGGCGGTGCGCTGGTCTCGGCGCAGCCCCCGGATTCGACGACGTCTCGCGAGATCGTGAGCGCCACCGGTTGCGTGCAGCGGGCCACGCCCGCCGAGGCGACCGCCGGCGGCCAGCGTATCGACGGGGCGTTCGTCCTCAGGGCCGCGCGGATTGGCGGATCCACGGGTCGCGCGGAACGGCCGGCGCTGCCGGCCACGTCTCCGGGGACGCCCGCCAGCAGCGAGGGATCCGAAGCGACCAACACCGCCGAGCCCGGCAGCGGCGCCCCGCCCGCCGAGGCGCGCGCCAGCGGCAACGAAATGGCGTCGCCGCAAGCGCGCGACGCCGGACTGCTTCTGGATGCGGATCGCGCCATCGACCTCGCCGAGTACGTCGGCAAGCGCGTGATGGTGACCGGCCGGCTGTCGTCGTTCGCGGCGGCGGGCGGCGTCGCCTCGACGGCGTCGGGACGGACGCTGACCGTGACGAAGGTGACCCTGATCGCGCCGGGCTGCACGGCGGGTTCGTAGCGCACAGGACGATCGCACACGGGACTTGGCAGTGGAGGAGAAGTCGGTCATGGACAACCTGAGAAACCGGTCGTTGGGCGAGCTGTTCACGGAGCTGAGTCGCGACATCTCGGTGCTGGTGCGGAAGGAGATTCAGCTCGCGCAGCTGGAGATGAGCCGCATCGCCAACACGCTGGCGCGGCGGGCGACGTTCATCGCGCATCGGGGCGGTGCTCGCCATTGCCGGGCTGCTGTCGCTGATCGCCACGCTGACGCTGGCGGGCATCGCGCTCGGCCTGTCGCCGCTCGCCTCGAGCGCGATCGTGACCGTCGTCATGATCGTGATCGGCGGCGTGCTCGTGATGCAGGGCATGTCGGCGCTGCGCGCGGAGACGCTGGTGCCGACCGAGACGATTCAGACGCTGAAGGAGACGGGCGAGATCTTCCGCTCGCCGGCCAGCGACGCGCGCGGCGCGTGAGGAGCCGTCATGGCACGCACACCGAAGAACCCCAACGTCGAGCGGGTCGCCCGGGTGCCGTTCGACAAGGACAGTGTGTCGCCGATGCCGCAGTTCACACCGCGGGCGGCGGCCGGGGCCGCGCGAAGGGAGCTTCAGATGGGCATGCCGGGGCCGACGAAAGACAAGGCTGAGGGCGACCGCGACACGGTGTCGCCCGACGCGGAGCGCGCCAGCCGCCTCTCCGAATCGAGCACCGCGAACGCGCAGGATCTGCCGGACGTGACGGCGCCGCCGCCCGGCGAGGCGCCGCGCGCCGACATCCAGGACCTGCCGCGGAACGAGGCATTCCGGCACGGCGTCGTCGTCGGCCGGGACGCAGGCGTGGACGAATGGCGCGGGGCGGAACGGTCCGGTCCCGGGATCGAGGACGTGCGCGACGAGGCGACGCCGGTCCGGGGGCCATCGACGAGCGCGAGCACCGGCCGGGTCGTCACCGAGCGCGAAACGGTGGCCGACGACGAAGCGGACGCCGATGGGACCGACCGGAATGCGGCCCGCCAGGACGACCCGGATCGCGCGTGAGCCGAAGGGCTTGCGCAGACTGGGAGTAATTGCTACCATCAGCGTCGATGACGTCACGGCATCGGCGCGGCACCTCGGCGGCACGCGTGACCAGGCGCTCCGGCGCGGTGCGTATCCTGGTGCCCCGCGAGGAGCGTCGCGTGCAGATCCTCGACGCCGCGGCCGAGCTGTTCTCGCGGCGCGGCTTCGCCGGCACGACCACTCGTGAGATCGCCGCCGCAGTGGGGACCACCGAGACGGTCCTGTTCCGCCATTTCCCGACCAAGCAGAGCCTCTACGCCGCGATTCTCGAGCACTGGGTGCCGGTGGCCCACGTCGATCGCTGGCTCGACGATCTGCGCGCGCTGGCTGACGCGCGTGACGACGAGGCGCTGTTTCGGGCCGTCGTCACGGCGATTCTCGAGTCCTACCAGCAGGTGCCGGTCTATCACCGCCTGATGCTGTTCGCCGCGCTCGAGGACCAGGAACTGGCGCGCATCGCCCAGGTCAAGTACACGACGCCGATCAGCAGCTTTCTCCGCGAGTACGTGGCGCGGCGCCAGTCGGAGGGCGCCTTCCGCCGCGTCCGGCCCGAGATCGTCGTCCACATGCTGCTCAGCGCGGCAGCCCAGTACGCGCAATGGAAAGCGCTGGGCGTGAACCCGCTCGGTCTGTCCGATCGCGACATCGCCGGGCAGGCGGTCGCGCTGCTCGCCGGCTTGCGCGCCTGAGGCAGGCGGGCTGCCTTCATTTCCCGGGTCAACTGGTAGTAACTGCTCACAGCGCCATTACCTCGTCTTCGCGAAAGGTCAGCCAGTGAACGCACTCATCGCCGCCGCCGTCATCGCCATCGTCGCCACCTCCGCCGTCACTCCAGCCGCGGAGAACCCGTTGACCGGCGAATGGAAGGTCCGCAACGACATCGCCAGCAACGTCAGCGAGATGACCTGCTCGTTCACGCAGAAGGGCGAGGAACTGACCGGCGGCTGCGCCACCGAGCAGGGGAACGTCGAGATCGCCGGCAAGGTCGTGGAGACCAGCGTGTCGTGGGTCTTCAAGTCCGCCTACAACGGCGCCCCGATTACGCTGACCTACAAAGGGTCGCTCGGCACCGACGGTCAACTGGCCGGAGCCGTGACGGTGGAGGAGTTCAGCGTCACCGGCGACTTCACCGCGACGCCCGTCAAG
>CAWJOG010000024.1:0-36729 GCA_963844435.1 Vicinamibacterales bacterium
AGGTCAAAAGGCGCCCGTAATAGAGTGTGGCGCGCTGGTGGCCGATTAGATGAGCAGGCCATAGCTCATCCCCGGGTGACACATCTCGCTGGGAGTCCGACAGACCGATGCATGCTTCGCGGTTCATCACTGCCGCCGCCGCGCTGATTCTCAGCGTCGCGGCCCTGCCCACTCCCAGCCATGCCCAAGCCTCGCGCGAGGGCCCGACGTTTCCCGCTGCCGGCGCCTGGCCCGGGTTCGCGCTGCGATATCCCGACATCGCCTACGACCCGGTAACGACGTCTATCTGGTGGTCGCCGGGTCGATGACCCACGGCCGGTTCCATGACGGCCGATGGCGTGCCGATCGGCGCACGATTCGGCATTTCACCAGCGCGGCCACAACCAAGCGGCGCGAGTCGAATACGGCGACGGAAGTTCCTGGTGGACCTGGCTCGACGTCCGCAACGATCCGGCCGGGAACGTGGCCCACGTCTTCGGGCCGTCTCGTCAGCACGGCGCTGGCGGCGCACCGACCTTCGATGGCCGGATTTCCTGATCGGCGCGCGCCGTGGGAGGCGTCAATTCGGAGCGGGCCGCGGCGGTGGCCTACTCCTCTGTCAGCAAGCGCTTTCTGGTCGTCTACCATCAGAACCGGGGGCGGTGGACAGCCGGGCCAAGACATTCGCGGTCAGCTGGTATCGACCACCGGGCAGTTGGTGGGCGGCCCGATTGACGTCTCGTTCGACAACCATCTCAACGTCGAGGTCGGCGTCGGCTACAGCCCGGCGAGCGACAAGTTCCTTGTCGCTTATCGGAACTACTACGAACCGGCCGGGCCGGCGACGATCCAGTCGCGGACGGTGAGCGCGGTCGACGGTGCGCTCGGCACCGCGGCCGGACATGGCCTTCTCGAACAACACGAACGTCCCCGAAGTCAGCTACAACACCAAGAGCAGCCAGTTCCTGCTCAGTTGGTGGCAGGCCAGCCCAGGGACATCCGGTATCTACTACGGGCGCCCCGTGAACCCGGACGGCACCGTGGCCGCGGCTGCCGTGCCCATGATCACCAACTACGGCGGCTACGACTCGCTCGGCGTCGACTACAACGTCCGTGCCGACACCTACTTCGCCGTCGTCCACGGTCGCGCACCCGCGACGTTCCCTCAGGAGGACGTCGGCGCCGAGATGACGGGCGGCGGTGTGCCGAGCCCCGAGTTCGAAGTGACGGCCACGGGCAACAAGCTCGGGAACTTCTATCCGCGCATCGTGGCAAGCACCGCTCGCAACGAGTGGATGATGGTGACGTCCACGGCCTTCGCGGTCGCCAGCGGGCAGCGCATCAAGACGCTCGCCAACGGCGGCGGGCCGCCGCCGCCACCACCGCCACCGCCCCCGCCCATCGTCCTGACCGGGACCACTGTACCCAACGGCAGCTGGTTCCTGGCCGAAGGCGCGGAGAGTGGCACGGCAACCGGGTTCCATACCTTCTATCTCGTCTCCAACGAGAACGACGTTCCCGTCGATGCGCGCGTCTGGTTCGCTGGCGACAACGGCACGCTCGAAGTACCGGGAGTTCCCGGTGGCGGCGCGGAGCCGCACGACGATCAGCCTGGCCAGCTGGCCAACGGCGCCTTTGGCGCGATCTTCCAGTCGACGACGCTGGATCGCAACATCTTCGTCGCGCGCTCGATCTACTGGGGCAACAACTTCGAAGGCAGCACCGGCGTCTCGGCGGTCAAGGACCTGTCCACCACCTGGTACTTCGCCGAGGGCTCGCGCGGCGGCGAGCTGTTCGACAACTTCTTCCTCGTCTTCAACCCGCACCCCGATCCGACCACGGTCGACGTGAGATTCCTCACCGCCCAGGGCGAGGTGATCACCAAGCAGTACCCGGTCGCGGCCCAGAAGCGCCTGACGCTCTACGCCAACGACATCCCCGAGCTCGCCGGCAAGGACTTCAGCACGACGATCACTGCGGCCGCCGGCGTCGTCGCCGAACGGGCGATGTACTGGCGGCTGATCGGCAGCACTGACCCGTCGTGGGTGGGCGGCGCGGCCAGCCTCGGCGCCACCGCGCCGCAGACCACCTGGGTGTTCGCCGAAGGGGCGGCCGCGCCGAACTTCGAGTCGTTCTACCTGCTGCTCAACCCGAATTCGGTGCCGATCACGGTGCACGCCCGCTTCCTGCCCGAAACCGGCATGCCGACGCTGAAGACCATCACATATCCCGCCGCAGTCACGCGCGACCGTCTACCTGAACGGCGAGCTCGGCAACATCGGCGGCGTCGCGTCGACGTTCACGTCCGACACGCTGCCGTTCCTGGCCGAGCGCTCGATCTACTGGGGCGCCGGCCGCGTCGAAGGCACCAACGTCATCGGGGCCTCGTCGGCAGCACGCGAGTGGCACTTCCCCGAAGGGGCGTCGGGCGGCCTCTTCGACACCTACCTGCTGGTCGCCAACCCCGGCGCCAACGACACGACCGTCCGCCTGACGCTGTTCATCGAAGGCGTCGGCCGCTTCACGGCATTCCAGCCGGAGCTGCTGAAGACGGTGCGCGCCGGCTCGCGCGTGACCATCTACATGAACGAGTTCCTCTCCGCGCTCGAGATCGGCCGAAGGCCGGCGGTCGGCAGCCTGCGCGGCCGGTCGTTCAGCACCAGGATCGAGGTGCTGGACGGCGGCGATCCGGTGGTCGCTGAAGAGGCGCTCTACTGGAACTGGGACAACGCCAACTTCTGGCGCAGCGGGATGGCGGCGTTCGGCATTCCGCGGTAGTCATCCGGCGGCGGCGCCCCTGCGGGCGTCGCCGCCATCGCTCGCCGCCGGGCCCCGTTCCCGCGATTTCCCTACAGTTCCTCTCCTGCAACCGATAGTCGGACGGTCCGCCCCCGGCTCGACCGGCCATATCTGCAGGAGTAAGTGATGGTTACTTCGCGGTTCACGCTCGGCGCCGCGCTCGTCGTTCTCATCCAGCTGATCGCTCCCACCGCGGCCGCGGCCCAGGCCTCGCGCGAGGGCCCGAGCTTCGCCGCCTCGGCGGGTGGGGCACGGTCCGGCTGCCGGACGTTGCCTACGACGCCTACCACGGCGTCTACCTGACCGTCTCCGGCAACAACACCATGGGCCGGTTCGTGGGGATGAACGGCGACCCGATCGGCGGACAGTTCTCCGTGTCGGGTTCTCCACGCACAACCAGAGCGCGCGAGTTGCCTACAGTCTCGACCAGGGCGCGTTCCTGGTGGTGTGGTACGACACCCGCGTCAACCCCGACCAGTACAGGTGTGGGGGCGCATCGTCCGCTGGGCCGGGGCGGCCCGCCGGAGTTCGTGACCGGCGACTTCTTCATCGGCGCTCCGGCCGGGGGGGCCAACGGCGAGCTGGGGCTGGACGTGGGTACTCCCCTCGTCGAGGCGCTACCTCGTCGCCTACAACCAGATTGGACCGCCCACGGCCGAATCGTCGCGCAGTTGGTCGACAACGTCGGCAACCTGGTCGGCGGTCCACAGCCGCTGTCGCTGGACGACCACTGGCAGCGCGAGCCGAGCATCGCCTACGACACGCGCACCGACAATTTCATGGTCGCGTGGGGCGTGTTCTACAACCCCGCCGGTCCCGGCGCCGTGCACGTGCGCACCGTGTCGGCCTCGAGCGGCGCGCTCGGCCCGGTCCGTGAGGTCGCCACGGGCAGCGCCGTCTACGTGCCGCAGGTCGAATTCAACCTCGTCACCGGCCACTTCTTCGTCGCCTGGTACACGCAGCCGAGCATCTGGGGAAGGACGCTGGCGCCCGATGGCACGCCGGTCACCAACACGTTGCTCGTTGCCTACAACTACGCGTCCTACGACGGCCTCGGCCTCGCCTACAACCCGGTCGCGAACGCTTACTTCGCCATTTTCCACGGACGCGGCTCCGAGGACGTCGGCGCCCAGGTGTCGGCGGCCGGCGTACCCGACGTCGAATTCACGGTGACCGCGACTCCGGGCATCGCCGGCAACTACAATCCGCGCGTCACGTCGCACAACGAGCGCGGCGAGTGGCTCGTCGTCACCTCGTCGAACTTCGGCCAGGTGACCGGCCAGCGCGTGCGGTCCGCCGGTGGCGCACCGCCGCCCCCGCCACCACCGCCACCACCGCCGCCACCCCCGCCGCCGCCGCCGCCGACGGCGATCGAGCTGACCGGCGCGAACGTACCGAACGGCAGCTGGTTCTTCGCCGAAGGGGCGGCATCGGCCGTGGCGAACGGGTTCGTCACGTTCTACCTGGTCCAGAACCCGAACGCGGCGCAACATCGCCCTGCGGGTGTTCTACTCCAGCGACGATGGCCGGCTGATCGTCAAGACCTATATGGTGCCGGCGCGTAGCCGGCTGACCCTGAGCCTGGGCGCCGAAGTCGGCGCCGGCGCGTTCTCGGCCGTCTTCCAGTCGCAGACGCCCGGGGCGGACATCAACGTCGAGCGGTCGATGGACTTCGGGCCGAACTTCGAGGTCAGCACCGCCGAGCGCGGCCAGCCGCAGCTGTCCGACGTTGTGGGTGTTCGCGGAAGGGCTCGCGCGGCGGCGAGCTGTTCGACAACTACTTCCTGTTTTTCAACCCCCACCCGTGGACGGCGACGGTCAGCGTCCTTCTGCGACGCCGACGGCGTGGCCGCTGCAGCGATCGTACACGATCCCCGCGGGGCGCCGGGTGACGCTCGCCGCCAACGACATCCCCGAGCTGGCCGGCCAGGACTTCGGCACCATCGTCTGGTCCGACGGAGGCATTCTCGTCGAACGGGCGATGTACTGGCGGCCGGTTGGCATCGCCGCCGGGCACGCCGTGGGTCGGCGGACACGCCGCCGCTCGGTTCGATGGGAACGAGCTCGAGGTGGTTCTTTGCCGAGGGCGCGTCAGCCCCCGGCTTCGAGACCTTCTTCCTGGTGTTCAACCCGACGGCGACGACGCTCGTGCTCGAAGCGAACTTCTTCACCGAAGCGCAGGGCCTGGTGCAGCGCCTCTACAACGGTGCCACCCGGCGGACGCGAGGCGATCTATGCCAACGCCGCGCTCGGCAACATCGGCGGGATGGCCGCGTTCCTCTCCGGCACTGCCGTTCATCGCCGAGCGCTCGATCTACTGGGGGCCGGCACGCGTGGAGGGCACCAGCACATCGGCGAAACGAATGCGGCGTGGCGCTGGGATCTGCCCGAGGGCGTCGCCGGCAGCAAGTTCGACACCTTCCTGCTGCTCGCCAATCCGTTCACAGCGCCTGCGACGGTGGACCTCAGCATGCAGATCGAGGGCTACGGCCAGATCACGCTGCCGCCGTCGATGCGCAAGGTGGTGCCGGCCTACGGCCGGCTGACGCTCTACATGCCCGAGGTGCTGCGGCAGGCGGAGATCGCCGAGGGCCTGCCGCCCGGCTCCCTGGCGAGCGTGTCGTTCGCGACCACCGTCCGCGTCTTCGCCGGGCCGCCGATCGTCGCCGAGCACGCCATCTACTGGCAGCGGGACGGCAGCAACTTCTGGCGCGCCGGCAGCGCCGCGTTCGGAACGCCGCGGTGAGACGGCGGGTCACGGCGATGGCGCGGCGCGGCCGCCGTCGCAGCTGTCCTCGCGTGCCGGACCGTCGAGGCCGGACAGGCGGCCGGCCCGGCCCAGCCGCCGGCCCGGCCCACCAGCCCGGCAGCCGCCCCGGCGACGCGCGGCCGACAGCCGCCGATCGCGCCGCCCGCGCCGCCCGCGCCGCGCTGGAGCGCGGCGACGCGGCCAAGGCGATCGAGTTGGTCGATCCCGTGCTGGCCAAGGAGCCGGCGCATCCGCTGGCGGCGGCGGTGAAGATGGACGCCCTGCTCGGCCTCGGCGAACGGCCCCGGGCCCTGGCTGCGTACGAGGCGTGGTTCAAGGTCGTCCGCGCCGAGGACGCCGCGCTCCTGAACCGCATCGCGTCGCCGAGCTCGAGGCGCTGCAGGCCGAGCCGCTGCTGCAGATCGACGCGCTCGTGGCGCTCAGCACGCAGCAGGGACCGCGCGGGACGCGGGCGCGCACGCAGCTGACCGAGTTCGCCACCGCCGATCCGCCGAGCACGCGCTCGTGGCCGGCGATCGTCGCGCTCTGCCGCCTCGGCGATCGCGGCGGCGGCCAAGCGGGCGGCGCAGGCGTATCGCGAGTCGACCGGCAGCGGCCGCGTCACCGCCCTCGAAGCGGTCATCGCCGCCGGCGGGCCCGGCGCCGAGCCGATCCTGCGCGATGCCCTCGCGTGTCCGCGACGCGATGGTGCAGTCGACGGCGGCGGATGGCGCATCCACGCTGAAGCTGAAGGGCCTGGTGCCGGACCTGCAGCAGGTCGCGAAGACCGGCGAGATGTTCGCGCGGTTCACCGCGGCCGTCGCCCTCGCCCATCTCGGCGCGACCGGCGGCGAAACGCTGCTCGAAGCCGGCGCCACGAGCCCGGCCCAGGATGCGCGGCTCCGCGTCGCCGGAGCGCGCAAGGCGCGCGGCGATCAAGCGGCTGGATCGACGCGACCCGGCCGCTGCTCGCGAGCGAGGACGTCGCGGTCCGCTACCAGGCCGCGGGAATGCTGATCGAGGTCGACCGGCCGGCGGCGGTGAAGGTGCTGCAGACCGGCACGCAGGATCCGAACACCGCCGTGCGGACGCTCGTCGCCGACGTCGTCACCAAGGATCCGGGGACGCCGGTCGCCGAGCTGCGCCGGCTGCTCCACGACGGCGTGCCGCGCGTCCGCCTGTCCGCCGCCGCGGCACATCCTCCGCCGCCCGGCTCCCCCGCGCTAGCAGGCCGGCGACGGCTCGAATCGGCCGACCTGACCGTCGATTGCCGCGAAGGTCCGGCGGAACCGCTGATGACTTCGACGCCGGCGTGTCGACGAACGTGGTGCCACGGGCGGCAGCGTGTGCTGCCGGCACGAAGAGGTAGTCGCCCGCGCCGAGCTGCACGTAGACGAAGGCGGCGTGCGCCGGTCACCGGCGGCAGCGCGTAGGTCGGCGCCTGGTCCGTGGCGGAGCGCGTCAACGGCCGTCCGGCGGTCAGCACCGCGACGCGGTTGTCGATGCGGGACGACGCGCTTGCGGAAGCCGCTCCGCGAGGGCCACGAGACGGAGCCGATGCGCCGGCACGTGGCGCCGCACCTCCTGATAGAACGAGCGGACGAGGGGTGCTCGAGGGAGCTGGCGCCGGCGGCGCACGGCGAGGCCCGCGATAGCTGCTCGCGTCCGGCTCGGCGCCTGGGGCGCCCATTGGAGGTGCCACTGGCGGACACGCTCGCGGCTGACGCCGAACTCCGCCGCGATCGCCGCGAAGCTGACGCCGGGCCGTGCCAGGCGCTCCAGCAGCCGCGCATGGGCGTGGCCGCCCGTAGCGATCATCGAAAGCCGCGATCTGACGATCGCGCGCCGCCAGGCAGCGACCCGATCGTCGCGATCGAGGCGAGCGGCGAGACGTGGGCAATGGTCGTGGTCGGGAACGGATATGGGGTCATGGTGCGCACCAAACAAAGAGGGCCGGGACGCTGGTGCGTCCCCGGGCCCTCCGATGGCCACGAATGTCGTGAGCGAATCTGAGGACTCGTCGATGACGAATCGATCCGGGCACACGGCCAGCGGGATACCGGAGGAGGGAACCCGGCCCGACACGGCCGCCGCAGGTGCACGCGATATCATGGATGCAGTTCTTGCGCGTTCCCGGCGACGCGGTGTCAACGGTAGTTGACTTGCCCGCGGCGAACCCGACATGACAGATTTGGCGCGTGCCAACCGCCAGACGCTGCCAGGGCTGACGGCGCCACGCTCGGCGAGCCGGCCGCGGGCGCCAGCGTCGTCACGTGCCAGTTCTGCGGCCTCGCTCACGACGCCACGGCGGCGGCTCCCGCCTTCACATCCGGGCCGGTCGTCGTCCAGTACGCGCCGCGGAGCCGGCCTGCGAACCGCATCCTCGTCGCCGTCGTGCTGCGTGGCGGTGGCCGTGATTACTGCCGGCGCGCTTGTGCCGGCGGTCCTGGGACTGTGGGTCGCCAAGACGCGCGATCGGACTCAGCAGCAGCGACGTCGATGGCGCGGCCCAACGACGGCAAGGCGCCCATTGCGCCGCCGGCGAGCTCGCCATCGACGCCGCAGGGTGGCGGCTGGAAAGTGCTGGCGACGCACGCCGCCGGAAGGCGGGTTCGCCGACTTCGATCCGGTCGCGTCGCTGCCGTGGGCGATGGCCATCGGCCGCGCCTGGGCCTCGGACGCGGTGCTGACGCGCATCGACGTCGGCCGCGTGTCGGCGACCGGCGTGGTCGATCTCGGCGGCGAGGCGGGCAGCGGCTACCGCTTCGTCTCGCCGGGCCGGCACGAGCGCTGGGTGAACGAGACGGAGGCCGGCGGGAAGTCGCTGACCGCGACCGGGCTGATGCTCGAGATCAAGGGGACACAGGTGCGCGCGCTCCCCCACGAGGAACGCGCCGACGGCATCGGTGCCGGCCGCCCGAGAGCCTGCCGCTCGCCGGGATCCTCGAGCGCGCCCGCGGCGGCCGCGGCTTCGAGGACAAGCCGTACTGCGCGGGCTACCTGATCGACCTGCCGGGCGCGAAGGCTGGGTGTGGTATTTCCGCGCGGTCTCGGGCAGCACGGGCTACCCGCGGGTCCGCGCCCGCGACGGCCGGACGTATCCCGTACGGGTAACTCCCGAACTCCAACCTCCAACTCCCAAAGGGCCAGGCCTCGCCGGCTGGGCGTTGGTAGTTTGCAGTTGGAAGCGGGCGGGACGCGTCGGGCCTACTGCGGCCCATGAACAGCCGCAGGATGTACCAGAACAGGAGCGCCACCGACGCGAACAGCTCGAGCGCCGCGCCGACGGCGCGGTCCTCGGGGTAGTGGTGCAGGACGTTCGACGTGTCGTAGAGGATCGCGGCGCCGGCGAAGGCGACCATCGCCACCGAGAAGAACACGCCGAGCTCGAAGCCGAAGAGCGCCGCGGCGACGATCAGCACCAGCGCCAGGATGCCGCCCCACGTCAGGATGCCGCGCATGAACGAGAAGTCCTTGCGCGTCACGAACACCACCGCGGTGAGCGCGGCGAAGGCGATCAAGGTGGTCAGCGCCGCGGCCGGCAGGACGCCGGGCATCCGGAGGTGGGCGATCACCAGGACCGGCACGAAGATCAGGCCCTGCGCCACGACGTAGCCGCCGAGCGCGGCGTACTGGAGGGCCGGCGCGGCGGCGCTCGCGGCGACGCTGCGCGCCAGCCAGCCGGCCACCATGAACCCGCCGAGGATCAGCAGCCAGGGCACGCTGAGCATCCCCCGCGCGATCGGCAGCGCGAGCCCGGCGTTGAACAGGAACAGCTCGAAGGCGACGAACCCGGCCACCGCCAGGAACAGGTGCGTGTAGGTGCGGCGGAGGAACGCGCTGCGGGCGTCCAGCGACAGCCGGATCACGGGAATCGAGGCGGCGGATGCGGACTCGTAGGCGAAAGGCATCGAGATCTCCTGAAAGGGGCGGCCGGGGGGCTGCCTCGAGCATAGCCCGAATCGACCGGGCTGCTAGACTGGTTCGGTTATGCAGTCGGTTCCGCCCGCGGCCAGCCGCCGCACGGCCTTCGGGCTCGCCTTCGTCGCCCTCTCGACGCTGATGTACGAGGTCCTCCTGACCCGGATCTTCAGCGTCACGATGTGGTACCACTTCGCGTTCGTGGCGATTTCGATCGCCATGTTCGGCATGACCGTCGGCGCGCTGGTCGTCTACCTGAGGCCGGCCTGGTTCCCGCGCGACGGCGTGAAGCGGCAGCTCGCCATCGGCAGCGTGCTGTTCCCGATGCTGGTCGTCCCAGCTTCCTGACGCAGCTCACATCCCGTTCCGCGTCCACCCGTCGATCGTCGCGATCTACGCGATCGTCTTCACCTACGCGGTGATCGCCGCGCCGTTCGTCCTGAGCGGCATCCTCGTCGCGTTGGCGCTGACGCGCTTTCCCCGCGACGTCGGCCGGCTCTACGCCGCCGACCTGATCGGCGCCGCGCTCGGCTGCGTGCTGCTGGTGTGGGTGCTCGAGATCACCGATGGCCCGACCGCGGTGCTGGTGATCTGCGCGCTGGCGGCGCTCGGCGGCGTGTTCTTCGCGTTCGACGAGGGCTCGGCGCGGCTGGTGCGCGGGAGCGCGCTGGTGCAGCGTGCGCGCTGATGTGGCCGCCGCCGGCCACACCGCGCTCGTCTGGCGCGGCTTCCCGGTCCTGCGCATTCTCTACGTCAAGGCCGGATTCGAGGCGCGCCCGCTCTACGAGCGCTGGAACTCGTACTCGCGCATCCGCGTCTGGGGCAACCCCGACGCCGACGAGAAGCCCTACGCGTGGGGCCTGAGCCCGCGCTTCCCGAGGATCGCCGGTCAAGCAGCTGCACCTCGACATCGACGTCGCCGCCGGCACGGTGCTGACGAAGAAGCCCGGCGACCCGGCCGAGGCCGAGCACCTCGAGTACGACGTCACCAACATCGGCTACTACCTCCGGCCGAAGGGCCACGCGCTGGTGGTCGGCGTCGGCGGCGGGCGCGACGTGCTGTCGGCGCTGCACTTCGGCGCCAGCAAGGTCACCGGCGTCGAGATCAACACCAACATCCTCGAGACGCTGAACGGCCGCTTCGGCGACTTCACCGGCCATCTCGATCGCGATCCGCGGGTGCGCTTCGTCAACGACGAGGCGCGCAGCTTCATCGCCCGCAACGACGAGCGCTACGACATGATCCAGATCTCGCTGATCGACACGTGGGCCGCGACCGCCGCCGGCGCCTTCGTGCTGAGCGAGAACTCGCTCTACACCGTCGAGGCGTGGGACATGTTCCTGTCGCACATGACGCCGCGCGGGCTGCTCAGCGTGTCGCGCTGGTCTTTCCGCGATCGGCCCGGCGAGGTCTACCGCATGACGGCGCTCGCGACCGCCGCGCTGCAGCGGCGCGGCGTCGCCGATCCGCGCGCGCACATGGTGATCGTCCGCAGCATCCGGGGCGACGGCGGCGACGACGCGCCCGACGGCATCGGCACGCTGCTCGTCAGCCCGACGCCGCTCGACGCAGGCGACCTGGCGACGCTCGAAGGCGCAGGCCGACCGGCTGGGCTTCCAGGTCGTGCTGAGCCCGACGACCGCGGCCGACGAGAACTTGGCGCGGCTGGCGTCGGGCCGCGACCTCGACGCCTTCGTCGCCGCGCATCCGATCAACATCGCGCCGCCGACCGACGACTCGCCGTTCTTCTTCAACATGCTGCGGCTGCGCGACGTGCTGCGCCTCGACCTGCTGAAGCACGGCAAGTCGTCGCACAACATGGAAGCGGTGTTCGTGCTCGGCACGCTGCTCTTCACGGTGGTGCTGCTGACCGGGCTGTGCATCGTCGTGCCGCTGTTCGTGACGACCGATCGCAAGGCGCTCGCCGGCGCGGCGCCGCTGGTGACCTTCTTCGCCGCCATCGGCCTCGGCTTCATGCTGGTCGAGACGTCGCAGATGCAGCGCCTGATCGTCGTGCTCGGCCATCCCACCTACGGGCTGACCGTGGTCCTGTTCTCGCTGCTGCTGTCGAGCGGCATCGGCAGCTCGCTGACCAGCCGGATCGCGCCCGGCGCGTCGGGCCGGCGGGTGGTCCGGCTGGCCGGCGCTCCTCGGCCTGCTGCTCGTGTTCGGCTGGCTGACGCCGCTGCTGGCCCATCGCCTCGAAGGGCGGCAACACCGATCCGCATCGCCGTCTCGGCCGTGCTGCTGGCCGTGCCGGGCCTGTTCATGGGGATGGCGTTCCCGCTCGGGCTGCGGCTTGGCCCGGAACCGCCCGGCGCTGACGCCATGGCTGTGGGGCGTGAACGGCGCGACCTCGGTGTGCGCGTCGGTGCTGGCGGTGGCGATCGCGCTCAGCACCACCATTTCGACCGCGTTCTGGGCCGGCTGCCTCTGCTACCCCGTCGCGCTCGCCGCGTTCGCCTGCAGGTAAAGCGCGTGCGGGCTCGAGCCGAAGATCCGGCCACGAGGGGGGCGTCGTCGTCGAAGCTTGAGGCGACCCCGCGGTTGGCAGGCTCGCCACGAGGGCGTAGAGTGGTGAGAAGGACGGACGACATGCTGAAGCACATCCTGCCGGCGCTGGCCGTGGTGGCCCTGTTCGCGTCTTCCGTCGGGGCCCAGACGGCGACCCCCGGCGTCTCGCTCGTCATCCGGGACGGCAAGGTCACCCTCAAGGCCGAGCAGGCGTCCGTGCGCCAGATCCTGGCGGAATGGGAGAAGCAGGGGCAGGTCAAGATCGTCGGCGCCGACAAGCTGGCCGGCGCGCCCGTCACCCTGACGCTGGTCGACATCCCCGAGAAGCAGGCGCTCGAAATCGTGATGCGCGGCGTGCCCGGCTACATGGCCGTCGACCGCATCGCCCAGGCCGAAGCGGCGCCCGCCGGCCCGTCCCGCTACGACCGCGTCGTCGTCATGGCGCGCGCCACCACGCCCGTCCCGGCCGCCGCCGCCGGCGAGCGAGCGTCGCGCGGCATGCCCGCGCCCGCGCAGCCGCCTGCCGGCTTCCAGCGGACGATGCCGGAGTCGATGCCGCAGGGGTTCGCGCCGCCGGTCGGCGACGAAGGCGTCGTCGCGGCCGGGCCCGACCGCAACGACGTCGAGCAGTTCCAGCAGCAGGGCGAGCCGCCGATGCCGGAGGCGCCGGTCGCCAGCCCGTACCCGAACGCCTATCCGGGTTCGCCGTACATCGGCGCCACCGTGAGCGGCGGCCCCTACGGCGGCAACCGCCGCGGCCGCCGCCGCGGCCGGCATGGGCGCCGCGCCGCCCGAGACGCAGTTCGACTACGCCAACCCGCAGAAGTACTTCGAGCAGCGCCGGCTGCAGCAGCAGGCGCAGCAGCCGACGTCGGTCCCGACCGCGGTGCCGACCATGCCGCGGCGCGCCCTCGGCACGACCGGACGCACGCCGACGCCGCAGCCGACCGGGGTCCCGACGGCGCCGGGCGTGCTGGCGCAGCCGGGCGTCGCGCCGGTGCCGCAGCCGCGCGCCGACGCCGGCCCAGGGCGAGTTCTTCAACCCCTACAACCTCCCGGCCGACTGGGTGCCGCCGCCGGCGGTGCCGAACAGCGGGACGCCGGTCGAACCGGATCGCGCCAAGGACAGCAACCCGTACAACCCGGCGCAGCCGCCCGAGTGACGCCGTCCGACGCCTCGGGCGAATACGCGGAGCGCGGCGACTACCACCGCGCTCCCGACGCACCTGGGACTACCTCCCGACCTATCTCGCCAAGCTCGCGCGCGTCCGCGGCTGGCTGAACGCCCTGCCCGCCGGCACGCCCGTCCTCGACGCCGGCTGCGGCGAGGGCGTGCTGGTCGAGGAGTTCGCCGGACGCCTGGCGATCGAAGGCGTCGACGCCAACTACACGTCGCCGCACGTCCAGCGCGGATCGCTGCTGGCGCTGCCGTTCCCGGACGGCCGCTTCGCGCGCGCCCTGTGCCTCGACGTGCTCGAGCACCTCGCCTACGAGGATCAGCCGAAGGCGCTGGCCGAACTGCACCGCGTGCTGGCGCCGGGCGGCGAGCTGCTGGTCTCGGTGCCGAACCTCGCGCACCTGCAGTCGCGCGTCCACTTCCTGCTGACCGGGCGCCTGATTCGCACGGCGAGCGAGGTGAAGCACCCGGGCGACCGGCCGCTGGCGGAGTACCGCCGCCTGTTCGATCGCGCCGGCTTCGACGTCCTGGCCGAGCACGGCGTCTTCCCCACCGTGCCGATCCTCACCTCCTGGATCCGCCGCAAGCCGGCCGATCGCGGCTGGCTGCACACCGCGTTGACCCGCCTGCTGCCGTGGCCGTCGCTGTCGTTCCTCGCGATCGTCACGCTGCGCCGCCGCGCCTAGAGCCCGCGCCCGCGGCGGACGCGCGTGAGAGCGCGGCCGCCACGATAGCGGACATATACTGCACGCCGTGCTGGACCGCCTGAGGTCGCTCGGCAAGAGCTTCACCGTCTACGGCCTCGGCGACGTCGCCACCAGCATCATCAGCTTCCTGCTGCTGCCGCTCTACGCCCGCTTCCTGACGCCCGAGGACTACGGCGCCATCGGCCTGCTGCTGTCGATCGAGCTGTCGCTGAAGATCGTCTTCCGCTTCGGGCTCGACGCCGCGTTCATGCGGCTCTACTACGACTGCCCGGACGAGCGCGCCCGGCAGCGGCTGGCGAGCACGCTCTTCTGGTTCCTGGCCGCGGTCAGCGGCGTCGCCTGTGATCTGCCATCGCCGGCACGCCGCTGCTGGCCGCGGCGATGGGCCTCGACGCCTACCAGGCGCGCTGCGCATCCTCCTGCTCAACACGTTCATCATCGGCTTCTACTTCATCCCGTTCCACGTCCTGCGGATGACCAATCAGCCGGCGACGTTCGTGGCCCTCACCACGAGCCGCGCGGCCGCGACGCTGCTGACGCGCTTCGCGCTCATCATCGGCGTCGGCCTCGGCGTGACCGGCTTCGTGCTGGCCGATCTGATCGTGTCGGCCGTGTTCACGATCGTCATGCTGCGCTGGTTCAGGCCGCTGATCCGCCTGGTGTTCTCGCGCGCCGTGCTCGAGGACGCGCTGCGCTTCGGCCTGCCGCGGGTGCCGCACGGGCTGCTGCAGCAGGTGATGTTCGTCGCCGATCGCTACGTGCTGCGGGTGTTCTCGGTGCTGAGCGAGGTCGGCCTCTACCAGATGGGCGCCAGCTTCGGCATGGCGTTGAAGCTGGTGCTGAACGCCTTCGAGTACGCGTGGGCGCCGTTCTACTTCCAGACGATGAAGACGCCGGACGCCAAGGCGACCTTCCGCCTGGTCACGACCTACGGCGTCGCCGGCCTCACGCTCCTCGTCGCGGGCCTGGCCGCCGTCGGCCCGGAGATCGTGCGCTGGGTGCTGCCGCCGCAGTTCCATGGCGCCGCGCGCATCGTGCCGTGGATCGGCCTCGCGGTCGGCTTCCACGGCGTCTACCTGCTGACGTCGATCGGCCTCAACATCACCAAGTCGACGCGGTACTACCCGGTCGCGACCGGCGCCGCCGCGATCACCAGCATCGCCGCCAACCTGCTGCTGGTGCCGCGCTTCGGCAGCCTCGGCGCGGCGTGGGCGAACGCCGCCGCCTATGGCGTGATGGCGAGCACCGCGTTCGTGCTGTCGCAGCGCGTCTATCCGATCCCGCTCGAGTGGGGCCGGCTGGCGCGGATCGGCGTGGCCGGGACGACGGCCTACGTCGCCGCGTGGGCACTGCCGGCGATGCCGCCGCTGGCCGGCGCGCTGGTCCGCGGCACCGTCGTCACGGCGGCGTTCCCCGGCTGCCTCGCCGCGCTCGGCTTCCTCGACGCCCGCGAGCTGCGGACGCTCGGCCGGATGGTCGAGCGGGTGCCGGGCCGGGCCGGGGCCGGGCCGGCGCCGGCGGCCGCCAGAGACCGACGTCACGCTCGCCGACGAGCAGCAGCTCCCCGCCACCCGGCGCCCCAGGGGAAGGGAATAACCCACCAACCAACCGGCACGCCCGCCGAATGCCGTCGGTTCATGAGATGGTCATGAGCCGCAGCTGGACACCGGCCCGGCTCGCGCTGCTGCTCGCGCTCCTCGCGCTGGCCGAGTGGCTGCGCGCGACCGGGCTCTCGTTCGGGCTGCCGGCGGTCTACAACCCGGACGAAGTGGCGATCATGTCGCGCGCCCTCGGCTTCGCCAAGGGCGACCTCAACCCGCACAACTTCCTCTATCCGACCTTCTACTTCTACGTGCTGTTCGCGTGGGTCGGCGGCTGGTTCGCGTTCAGCTGGCTGACCGGCGCGGTGTCGTCGCTCGGCGCGTTCCAGACGCAGTTCTTCCTCGATCCCTCCGGCGTCTATCACGCCGGGCGGATGCTCGGTGTCGCCTGCGGCGTGGCCACGGTGTGGCTCACGTGGATGCTCGGCGCGCGGGTGGCGGGATGGCGGGCCGGCGCCTGCGCGGCCCTGCTGCTGGCGGTGGCGCCGACCGCGGTCCGCGACGCGCACTACGTGAAGCACGACGTGCCGGTGACGCTGGCGATCGTCGCGGCGATGGTCGTGCTGGTGCGCCTCGCCCGGGTCGGCGAGGCCGCCAACGCCGTCGTCGAGCCGCCGTCGCGCGCGACGCTGGCCGGCGCCGGTGCCGCGTGCGGCGTGGCGTTCTCGACGCACTACTACGCGATCTTCCTGGCGCTGCCGCTGGCGATCGCCGTCGCCGCCCGCCTGGGCGCGTTCGGCCGCCCGCCGGGATCGCCGCGTCCGTCGCTGGCCGCGCTCGCCACCGCGTGCGTCTGGGCGGGGCTGGGCGCGGCGGTGACGTTCTTCGCCCTGTCGCCGTTCCTCCTCGTCGAACCGCGGACGGCCTGGCAGGACATCGTCGCCAACCGCCAGATCGTGGTCGACCGCGCCGGCACGCTCGGCAGCGGCCCGTTCCCCAGCGCGGGCGCCTATCTGCGGCTGCTGTGGCAGGAAGGCCTCGGCTGGCCGGGGCTCGGGGCCGCCGCGATCGGGTTGACCCTGGTGGCCCGGCGGCGCCCGTGGCAGGCGGTGCTGCTGGCGTCGTTCCCGATCGCCTTCCTGGTCTTCCTGAGCCACACGGTCGCGGCCAGCCGCTACCTCAACCCCGTGCTGCCCTTCCTGGCCGTGTTCGCCGGCGCCGGCCTGGCGGTGCTGGCCCGCTCGACGCCGCTGACCGCCATCCTCGTCGTGATGCTGGCGCTTCCGGCGGGCTGGCACAGCCGCCGGCTCGGGGTGTTCTTCGCCCATGCGGACACCCGGACCCTCGGGCAGGCGTGGATCGAAGGGCACGTGCCGCCCGGCTCCACGATCCTCGTGCAGCCCTACTCGGTGGCCCTGACCCAGTCGCGCGAGAGCCTCGTCGAGGCCCTCACCGCGACCCTGGGCGATCCGCGGCGGGCGTCCGACCAAATTTGCCATCCGGTTGGGCCTGCAGCCCTACCCGGCGCCGGCCTATCGCACGATCTACCTCGGCGACGGCGGCCTCGACGCCGACAAGATCTACGTCAGCCCCGGCGCCTTCACGGACGGACCCGCCTCGTCCGGGACGAACGGGCTCGAGCCGCTGACCCGGCTCGGCGTGCAGTACGTGGTGCTGAAACGCTACAATACCGAGGATCCGGCGGCGGTTCCGCTCCGGGCCCGGCTGATGGCCGCCGCCGCGCGGGTGGCTGTCGTGTCGCCATACCGGGCGGAGGCCTCCGACGCGGACCGCGCGCGGGTAGCGCCGTTCCTGCACAATACGGACACACCCTGGCATCCCGCGCTCGAGCGCCCGGGCCCAGGCCTGGAAATCTGGAAGCTGCCCCGTTGACGCTCCTCGCCTCGCTGAAACGCGCCGTCGTCGACCAGGCCCGTGCGCTGCCGCTGGCGCGCCGCGCCCACGCGGCGCTGCGCAAGCGGAAGTACGAGCAGACGGTCGGCCGCTTCATCAAGGACGGCACCGGCCGCGCCGACCCGCTGCCGATGGGCCTCGTCTACGAGGCGACCATGCGGTGCAACCTGACGTGCGAGTTCTGCTACGTCGGCGATCTCCTGAACATCGAAGGCGAGTGGCGCGAGGAGCTGCCGCTCGACGCCCTGCGCCGCGCCTTCCCCGAAGGCCACCTCCAGGTCAACCTGACCGGCGGCGAGATCTTCATGCGCAAGGACATCCTGAGCGTGCTCGATGTCTTCCGCGAGAAGGGCTACACCTGCGGCTACCTGACCACGAACGGGACGATCATCAGCGACGAGCGCGCCGAGGCGCTGGCCGAGCTCGCCCGCCTCGGCTTCCTGACGCACGTCTCGGTGTCGATCGACGGCCCCGGTGAGCTGCACGACAAGGCACGCGGCGTGAAGGGCACGTTCCAGCGCACGTCCGACGGGCTGCGCCGGCTGCAGGCCGCCGCGAAGAAGAAGGGCGCGCCGCTGCGGGTCAGCATCAACACCACCGTCGCCGAGCAGAGCCTCGACACGCTCGAGCAGATGGTCGACGTCGCCGAGGAGCTGGGCGTCGACGCCATCGGGCTCAATCACCTGATGTTCGCCACCGCCGCCGAGCGCGACGAGACGCTGCGGATCATCGGCGAGACCGACCCGAAGATCATCTCGACCTACATCACCGAGGATCCGGGCGTCGATCCGACGCGGGTCCGCGAGAAGGTCGCGCGGCTGCAACAGGCCTGCGCCCGCAAGGGCGTGCTGTTCGACTACCGCCCCAAGGTCCACCCGCCGCTCATCGATCCCTATTACACTCCGGGCACTCCCCTCGCCGGCCGCTGCCTCTACCCGTTCATGCACGCGCGGGTGTCGTTCAGCGGCAAGGCGTTCTTCTGCCCGTTCATCCGCGTCGAGGTCGGCGACCTGACGACCCAGACGCTGGGCGAGGTGTGGAACAGCGAGAAGTACGTCGACCTGCGCAAGAAGCTGCTCGACCACGAGCTGTTCCCCGTCTGCCGGCGCTGCTGCAAGGTGGAGTTGAGCGCGCCGCCGACGCTGCCGGCCACCAAACCCGCCAAGGTGCTGCCGGCGCTGGCGCCCCCCGAGGCGCTCGCCCCGGCCGAACCCTGACGCCAGACTTATGCGCACGCTGCTGATCAACCCGCCGCCAGTGAACGGCATCGCGTTCACCCGGCAGGGCCGTTGCCAGGAACGCGAGGAAGTGCTCGGCACGACCAAGCCGCCGTACTCCTTGCTGGTCTGCGCCTCGCTCTTCCGCGAGCGCAACCTGCCGTTCCGGCTCGTCGATCAGACGGCGGCGAAGCTCTCGACGCCGGCGGTGATCGCGCAGCTCGAAGCGGACGGCTTCCGGCCCGAGCTGATCGTCTTCCCGAGCACCACGCCGACGCTCGATCCCGACGTCGAGGCGATGGCGCGCCTGAAGGCGCACTTCGGCGCCGCGCTGGTGTCGTTCGGGCCGCACGCGTCCACGGTGCCGGCGGTGTCGATGGCGCGGGAGCCGCAGGTCGACGCGATGATCGTCGGCGAGCCCGAAGACGCCATCGTGGCGCTGGCGTCGGGCGCGGCGTTCACGCCGGAGCTGCTGGCGTCGGTGCCGGCCCTGACCTGGCGCCGAGGCGGCGATGATCGTCCCGAACGCCGCCAAGGGCACGTTCGCCGGCTTCCTGACCATGCCGTTCCCGGCCTGGGATCTCGTGCCGCTGTCGCACTACACGCTGCCGCTCGAGGGCAAGCCGTACATCATCGTCGAGACCAGCCGCGGCTGCCCCTACGCGTGCGACTTCTGCGTCGCGCCGATCCACCAGGGCCACAAGTTCCGCGAGCGCGACCCGAAAGTGATCGTCGACGAAATCGAACGGGCCAAACGCGAGCTCGGCGTGTCGCACTTCTATCTGTGGGGCGACACCGTCACGCTGAACGCCAAGTCGTTCTCGCGGTTCTGCGACGAGCTGATCGCGCGCAACCTCGGCGTCCACTGGTTCGGCAACGCCCGCGCCGACAACCTCACCGATCCCGCCTTCGTCGATCGCCTGCGCAAGTCGGGCTGCTGGATGCTGGCGATGGGCATCGAGTCGGCGTCCCCGGAGACGCGCAAGGACATGGTCAAGCGGCTCGAGGAGGAGAAAGTCCGCGCCGCCTTCACCAACCTCCGCGCGGCCAGGATCAAGTCGTTCGCGTTCTTCATCTTCGGCTACCCGGGCGAGACGCCCAAGGCACTCGAGCAGACGACCAACTACGCGATCGACCTCGATCCCGACTTCGCCAACTTCTATCCGGCCGTGCCCTACCCCGGCACCGAGCTCTACGAGAAGGCGAAGCGCGACGGCCTGCTCGCCAGCGAGGACTGGTCGCGGATGGAGTACTGGTACTACCTGCTGCGCGGCAACGGCCTCGACGAGAACGTCGTGATGAAGGCGATCAACCGGGCCAAGCGCCGCTTCTTCCTGCGGCCGCGCTACGTGGCGCGCCACGCCGGCGACATCGCCCGCCTCGTCACCACGAAGTGGCGCGTCATCGGCGAGATCGTGCCGCGGCTGATCTTCGGTGCGACGACGCCGCCGCCGGCCGCAACCGCCCGCGACCGCGTCGCCGCCACCGCCGACTGACGTTCCCCCTCCCGGTGAATACGCGAAGTCCCCTGGAAGCGCGAGGACTTGCACGAGTCCTGGAGCGCGGCGCCCGGATGGCAAGGCGCGAAGAGCAAGCTTATTGGACATAAGCGCGCGATGAGCAACGCAGCCAGCCGGGATGCCCCGCCCGGGAATCGTGTGAGTCCTCGCGCTTCCCGGGGACTGCTCCGCGGGGTCTTCTGGACGCTGTTCGCGGTGTGCGTCGCGCTGCGGTTGCCATCCCTGCAGCAGCCGGCCGGCGCCGACCAGGCCCTCTACGGCTACGTCGGCCAGCGCATCCTGCACGGCGAGCTGCCGTACCGCGACGCATGGGATCAGAAGCCGCCGGGAATCCACGCGACCTACGCCGTGCTGTGGGCCATCTGGCCTGACGAGCGCGTCGTGCCCGCCGCCGATCTGGTCGTCGCGGTCGCGACCGCCCTGCTGCTCCTCGCCCTCGGGCGGCGCATCGGACCACCAGGCGCGGGGGAACTCGCCGCGCTGGTGTTCCTGTTCCTTGGCGACCCGGCGTGGGGCCGGCTCGGAGGCGTGCGCGCGCGGGGCCAGTGCGAGGTCTTCATCGGCCTGGTGTCGACGGCCGGCCTGCTCCTGCTCCACCGGGCGCTCGACGCAGGGACGAAACGCGTCCAGGCGCTGGGCTTCGCGGCCGGGGCGCTGTTCGGGTGCGCCTTCGTCTACAAGTACAACGCCGGCGCGGTGCTCATCGCCGCGATGCTGGCGGCGCTGTGGTGGTGGCGGCGCGACGAGGCGTCCACGCTGCTGGCCCGCGTGCGTGGGCTGCTCCCCGCCGGCGTCGCGGCGGCGTCGGGCTTCGTCACGGTCGTCGCCTCGATGCTGGCGATCTTCGCCATCGCCGGCGCCTTCGACGACCTGTATCACGCGACCATCAGCTACAACGTCTTCTACTCGGGCGAGACCTACGCCAGCCGCTTCGCGATGCTCGGCTACCTGCTGCGCTTCCCGATCGAGCGCGCGCGGGTCGATGGCCTGTGGTTCGTCGGCGGCCTCGGCTGCGCGGTGATCCTCGTGACCACGCTGATGCGGCGGACGCGAGCCGGGACGCCGGACCTCGCGCCGGTGCTGTGGGTGGCGGCCGCCTGCCTCTCGATCGCCGTCAACGGCAGCCGCGGCTTGCCGCAGTACTTCTTGCAGGCGGCCCCGGCGCTCGCCCTCGCGTTCGCGGTCGCCGCGGCGTGGGTGTGGCCGCGCCTCGGCAAGCCGTGGCGCCTGCTTGCAGTCGTCCTGGTCGTCGTCGGGGTCCAGCGCGTCGTCAACGTCGACAAGATCGCCGACTACCTGCAGTGGGACGCGAGTGCCTGGACGGGATCGCGCTCGCGCGAGGACTATCTGGCGCGTTTCGGCGGCCGCGACACCGGCGACAAGTACTCGGCGCTCGCCGTCCGCGAGCTGGGCCAGGTGATCGCCGAGCGCGTGCCGGCGAACGAGACCGTGCTCGTGCTGGGCTTTTCGCCGGGCGCGCTGCTCCAGTCGGAGCGCCGCAGCGCGACGCGCTTCTTCTGGAGCCGGCCGCTGATCGTCGGCTTCGGCGAGGGCTGGCCCGGCTACGGCGTCGCCGGCCTGCTCGCCGAGCTCGAGGCCCGCAAGCCGGCCCTCGTCGTCCTGCAGCGGCGCGACTGGGATCCCGACACGATCGACTCGTTCACCTGGTTCTCGCGCCAGCCGCGCCTCGTCGGCTGGCTCGGACGCGATTACCAGCCGGCCGGCGAGCTCGGCAACTTCGTGCTGTGGCGGCGCGCGCCGAAGGAGTTCCTGGCGCACGTCGGCGAGTGACCGACGAAACACGCCGGAACCCCGCACCAGGGTCAGGTGACTAACATGACGAGGGCAGCTCCATGTGCTCCAGAATCGGACGGTCGTGGAACCTGCCCGTGGCCGCAACCGGTCTCGTGGTGCTCGCCCTCGCCATCGCCCCGCGGCCAACGCCCGCGCTGGCAGCGGATGCGCGACGCCACGCCGGACGGCCAGCGCGCCATCGACGAAGCCGGCACCTTCGCTCGGGCGCATGTCGACTGATCCCGTCGTTCGCCTCTGCCTGAGCGACGAGCTCGACCCGAGCGATCGGACCGCGATTCGGTCGCTGCTCGACGCCGCCTTCACCGGCGACTTCAGCGACGACGACTGGGCGCACGCGCTCGGTGGCACGCACGCGATCGTCGAAGCCGACGGCGCCGTCATCGCGCATGCCTCCGTGGTGCCGCGCGTGCTTGACGTCGGACGCCACCCGGTCCGCACCGGCTACGTCGAAGCCGTCGCCGTGCTCCCGACCCTGCAGGGCACAGGGCTCGGCACCGCGGTGATGCGGGCGCTGGGCGAGATCGTTGCCCGCGACTTTGCCCTCGGCGCGCTCTCCACCGGCGAATGGCATTTCTACGAGCGCCTGGGCTGGGAGCGCTGGCGAGGGCCGACGTGGGTGCGCCGTCCACACGGCCGGCTCGAACGCTCGCCGGACGACGACGACAGCCTGATGATCCTGCGGACGCCAACCTCCCCACCCATCGACCGCTTCGCGCCGCTGACCTGCGATGCGCGTCCGGGCGATCCCTGGTAGTCAAGAGTCGCCTCGCCGTTTCATAAAATGGCGTGATGGGCTCGTCCACCGCCGTCATCACATGGGAACGCGAAGGCGCCGTCTTCTCGGACAACCGCTACAGTCGCGCGCATCGCTGGACGTTCGACGGCGGCATCACGGTGGTGGCCTCCTCGTCACCGCACGTCGTGCCGGTGCCGATGTCGCGGCCCGACGCGGTCGATCCCGAGGAGGCTTTCGTGGCGTCTCTCTCGAGCTGTCACATGCTGACGTTCCTCTGGATCGCGGCCCGACGCGGCTTCGTCGTCGAGCGCTATCGCGACGAGGCCGTCGGCGAACTGAGCAAGGACGCCGGCGGCCAGCTGGCGATGACATCGGTGGTGCTCCGTCCGATGGTGACGTTCGCGGGCGGCCGCACGCCGGGAGCCGAGGCGTACGAGGCGATGCACCACGAGGCGCACGACCAGTGCTTCATCGCGAGGTCCGTGAAGACGGCGGTACGCTGCCAGCCCGTCGCGATCGGCGCGCTGACCAGCGAGTACCGGAACGCCCAGCCCGATCTTGCGGCATACTCAGCCGCGTGAACCAGGCCTCCCGCGGCTTCGATCCGTCGACCATCACCCGCCCCGACGAGCGGCTGATGAAGTACTACGTGATCGTCTCGATCCTGACCCTCGTCGCCTTCCCGATCACGCTGACCGCGCTCTGGATCCAGTTCCGGACGATGCGCTACCGCTTCGACGACGAAGGCGTCTGGCGGGCGCAGGGCCTCCTGTGGCGCCGTGAGGTCAACGTCGCCTACCGGCGGATCCAGGACATCCACCTGACCAGCGGCCTGCTCCAGCGCTGGATGGGCCTCGCGACCGTGAGCATCCAGACCGCCGCCGGCTCGGCCAACCCCGAGGTCACGATCGACGGCGTCCTCGAAGCGGAGGCGCTGCGCGACTTCCTCTACACGAAGATGCGGGGCGTCCGCGACCCCGCGCACGGCGCCGCCACGCCGCACGCCGCCGCAGCCCTCGAGTCCGTCAGCGCGCAGGACGACGCGCTCGCGCTGCTCACCGAGATCCGGGATGGCCTGCGCCGGCTCGAGGCCCGCCTCGGCGGACCGGGAGCGAGCGCGTGAGCCACCAGGTGGATGCGGCCTCGGCGTGGATCTATCGCGGCGTCTGGGCGAGCGTCGTCGGGTTCTTCAAGGTGCCCGAGGAGCCGTCGACGCTGCCGGCGGCCGGCGAGCCGGTGCGGTCGCTGCGTCCATCGCCCGGCTACCTGCGGTATCTCAAGTTCCTGTTCTGGGTCGCGCTGATTCCGGGCGACATCCTGCCGGTCGTCGGCTGGATCGCGGTGTCGCTCGCCGTCCCGGTGCTCGGCGTGGTGCTGGCGGTGCCCTTCCTCGCGCTCATGGTCCTGCCCGACGTCTTCGCCTACGTCGGCATCCATCTGCGCTATGACACGACGTGGTACGTGCTCACCGACCGCAGCCTGCGCATCCGGCGCGGCATCATGACCATCCACGAGACCACGATCAGCTTCGAGAACGTCCAGAACGTCGAGGTCACGCAGGGGCCGCTGCAGCGCTACTTCGGCATCGCCGACGTCCTGGTGACGACCGCCGGCGGCGGTGTGGCCTCGCACGGCAAGGGCCAGACGTCGTCGCTCGGCGCGCACAAGGGCATCCTGCAGGGACTCGACGACGCTGAGGCGGTTCGCAACCAGATTCTCGCCAGCGTCGACCGGACGCGATCGGCGGGGCTCGGCGACGAGCATCAGAAACACCTGCTCCCGGCGGCAGCGGCCGGGTCCGGCCTCTCCGAGCGGCACGTGAGCGTGCTGCGCGAGATTCGCGACAGCGTCCGCCGTCTCGCGCCGTCGTAACCGCCGACGCCGCTTCCGAGCCGATCAGGCCAGCTCGGTGCGAAGCGACGCGAGCGCCGCATCCACGTCGGCTTCGGTGTTGAAGATGTGCGCCGAGAGGCGGATGCCGTTGAACCACTGCTTCTCGACCATCTTCACCATCACGCGATGCCGGTCGCGCAGCCGGTCGCGCAGGACGTCGCACGGATACTGATCCGGGACACGGGCGGCCACGAGACCCGTGCCCAGCGATCCCGACGGCGGGCTGGCCATCGTCAGCTTCGGGATCGCCTGCATGCCGGCGTAGACGCGGGCGCGCAGGTCGAGGACGCGTCGTTCGATGGCCGCCGCGCCGCGCGTCTGCGCGGCCTCGATCGCCACACCCAGGCCGGCGATCAGCGGCAGGCTGCCGATGCCGGTCGAATGCGCCACGACGCGGCGTCCGTCCTCGCGCTGCACGGGCTGGATGCGATCCTCGGCGTCCTTGCTGATGTAGAGCAGGCCCGTGCCCTTCGGGCCGAGGAGCCATTTGTGGCCGCAGGCCGCGTAGGCATCGCACCCGAGCGATCGCACGTCGACCGGGACGTGCCCCAGCGCCTGCGCGCCGTCGACGACGCACAGCACACCGCGCGATCGCGCCAGCGCGGCGATCTCGCGAATCGGCATGCGCAGGCCGGTCGTGGTGATCACGTGGCTCACGCTGATGACTCGCGTCTGCGGCGTCAACGCCGCGGCGAGGCGATCGACGATGCGCCCGGGATCGTGGTCGGTCGTCGCGATCTCGATGCGGTCGATCGCGACGCCGTGGCGCCGCGCGACGTGGCGCCAGCCCAGGCTGCCGCCGTCGTGTTCCTGATCAGTGGTCAGGACGCGATCCCCGGACATCCAGCGGATCCCGGTCGCCACGCTGTTCATCGCCTCGGTGGTGCTGCGCGTGACGAGCAGCTCATCGGCGGTGCAGCCGAGTAGCGCGGCCGCCTGGTCGCGCACGATGTCGGTCGCGCGATGGGAGGCGCCGTTGCCGTAGACCATCCCGACCGGGTTGGTCTCGAGCTCCCGCCACGCTTCGACCGTCCGATCCAGGACCGCGCGAGATGCCGGTCCGACGGAGCCGGTGTTCAGGTAGACCAGGCCGGGCTCGAGCAGGAAGTCCGAGCCCGCGGCAGCCGCGGCGACGTTGGTGGTGGACGGCGTCAAGGCGCCCACCGTCACGACGCCCATCGCCTCCAGGAAGCGACGGCGTTCGGTGGTCGGCTGGGGCAGGTTCAGCGGCTCGGGCACGGTGCTACTGTAGCCCGCCAGCCCGGCCGTGCGGATCCCTGCTTGCCGCGCGCACCGGACGGGCCGGAGAATCCCGACATCATGAACACTCTCGCCTCTCGCTGGATCGCCCTGTCGCCCTATCTGCTCAGCGTGCTGCGGATCATGGCGGCGTTCGTCTTCTTCGAGTACGGGACGGGCAAGCTGCTGGCGTGGCCAGGCCCCCTCATGCCCGGCGGCGGCACGGCGCCGCTGATGACGCAGGCGGGCATCGCCGGACTGCTGGAAATGGTCGGCGGCGGCCTGCTGCTGGTCGGCCTGTTCACGCGCCCGGTCGCCTTCCTGCTCTCGGGCGAGATGGCGTTCGCCTACTTCATCGGTCACGCCGGCAAGGGCTTCTGGCCGATGTTGAACGGCGGCGCGGAGGCCGTGACCTTCTGCTTCCTGTGGCTCTACATCTCCGCCGCCGGGGCCGGACCGTGGAGCCTCGACGCGTCATGGAAGCGCAGGCCCTCCGTCGCTCTGTGACGCGATCGCTCGGCGCGCCCCTGATCAGGCGATCTGACCGGAGCCCGCTGTCATACCGGCGCTTCGTGTCCGACATGCCAACAGGGCGCAAGGATCGCCTTGCGCTTGTGTAAGAGGATCCGGACGACGAACTCATGAGCCTCATCACCGACTTCCGCTACGCCTTCCGATCGCTGGCCAGGGTCAAGGGCCTCGCCATCACGGTGATCGTCACCCTGGCGCTCGGCATCGGCGCCAACGCCGCGATTTTCAGCGTCGTCCGGGGTGTCCTGCTGCGGCCGCTCGTCAATCGCGACGAGGACCGGCTGATCTACATCCGCCAGAGCGCCCAGGGCCTCGGGCAGGACAGCGTGGTGTTCTCGGTTCCGGAGATCGACGACCTGCGGGCGCGGGTCACCACAGTGACCGCTTTCGGCGAGTTCTCCACGCTTCCGTTCACCATGGTCGGCCTCGGGGAGCCTCGCGTCGTACGCGCCGGCGTCGTCAACGGCTCGTACTTCGACGTCATGGGCTTGCGGCCCGCGGTGGGCCGCCTGCTCGGCCCGGCCGACGACGGCCCGAAGGCCGCCGGCGCGGCGGTGCTGACGCATCGGTTCTGGACCACGACGTTCAAGGGCGACCGGTCGGTGATTGGCAAGACAGTGAGGTTCGACGAACGGATGGCCACCATCGTCGGCGTCCTCGAGCCGTCGGTGCCCTACCCGGCCGAAACGGAAATCATCGCCAATGTCGTCACGAGTCCGCACCACCTTTCGGCGACGATGGTGACCGGCCGCGTCCACCGGATGACCGAACTGTTCGGCCGCCTGCGCCCTGGCAGGGACCTCGAGGCCGCGCGGGCCGAGCTGCGCGCGGTGCACGCCGCGATGGTCAAGGCGCACCCTGAGTCGTATCCGAAGAAGGGCGACTTCCGCATCGACGCCGTGCAGCTGCGCGATCAGATCTCGTCGCCGGCGAGGACGGTGCTGCTCGTGCTCCTGGCCGCCTCCGGGCTCGTCTTCATCATCGCGTGCTCGAACGTCGCCAACCTGATCCTGGCGCGGTCGGTGCGGCGCGAAGGTGAGCTGGCGATTCGCGCAACGCTCGGGGCGAGCGCCGGGGCGCTGCGGCGCACGCTGCTGGCCGAGAGCCTGTTGCTTTGCGGCGCCGGCGCGATTCTCGGCGTCCTGCTGGCGCGGCCGATGGTAGCCCTGCTCGCGCGCTACGCCGCGCGCTTCTCCGTCCGCGCGCTCGAGCTGACGGTCGATGCCAGCCTGCTGTGGGTCGGCGTCGGGCTCGCGCTGGCGGCGGCGGTCCTCCTGGCGTTCGTGCCGCGCCTTCCGTCCGCCGAGGCGGCGGGTGGACTCGGCGTGACGAGCGGCGGCGTCCGGATCACGTCCGGCACCAACCGGCGTCTGCGGCTCTTCGCCGTGACGCAGATCGCCGCGTCCTTCGTCCTGCTGGCCGGCGCCGGCATGCTGCTGACGACGCTCTTCGCGCTGCAGGCCGCGCGGACGACGTTCCAGACGCGAAACGTGCTGGCGCTGCTCGTACCGGTCATGTCCTACGGCCGGACGCCGGACCAGGTCACCGGCTTCTACCAGGAAGCGATCCGGCGCATCTCCGAGCTGCCCGGCGTCGAGCGGGTGGCGGTGGGCACGCAGGTGCCGTGGCGGGAGGCCAACTCATTCGGGCCCGGCTTCCAGCTCACCGGCGAGGGGCACGTGCGCGTCGATGCCGACGACGATCCGCGCGCGCAGTTCCGGACGGTGTCGCCAGGGTTCTTCGCCGCGCTGGGCGTCCCGATCCTCGCAGGCCGCGACTTCAGCGACGCCGACCGCCGCGACGGAGAACGCGTCGTGATCGTGAGCCAGAGCCTGGCGCAGCATCTGTTTCCGAACAAGGACGCGGTCAACCGGTACCTGATGTGGACCGATCCGGTCATGAAGTTCATCGACGTGAGCCCCGACCGCCGGCGGATCGTCGGCGTCGTCGCGGACATCGACGACAACAACGTGGTGCCCGGGCCCGCCATGAACGTCTATCACCCGCTCGGACAGGAATTCGGCGGCGGCCGCCTGTTCGTCCACACCCGGACCGATCCGTACCCGCTGGTCCCGCCCATCACCCGCATCATCCGGGAGCTGTCGGCCGAGCAGCCCGTGGAACAGGCGGCGACGCTCGATGACGTGAAGGCGGAGGTACTGGCGCCGGATCGGCTGAACGCGCTGGTCTTCGGCGTCTTTGCCGGTGTGGCCCTGCTGATCGCGGTCGTCGGTGTGGCCGGTGTCCTCGCGTTCTCGGTGAGCGCGCGGACACGCGAGTTCGGCATCCGGCTGGCGATCGGCTCGGAGCCACGCCACCTCCTGACCGGTGTGCTCCGAGAGGGCGCCGTGATTGCCGCGGCCGGCATCGTGACCGGCGTCGCCGGCGGGTTCGTCCTCGCCCGGCTCGTCGGCGGTTACATCCAGGACGTGCGACTGCCGGGAATCCTCCCGATCTTCGGAGCTGCCATGCTGCTTGTAGCCGCCGCCATCCTGGCCTCGCTGATCCCGGCGGCGCGCGCCTCCCGGGTCGATGTGACGCAGGCGCTGCGCTCCGACTAGCGCACCTGCATAGATCGTCTCGGAGGCCCGCCCCGGCTCAGCCGTGCATGTAGACTTGCCGGACATGCACCTGGCCACGACGGACTCCGCGGCGGGCCCGCGACAGGCGGCGCTCGACGCCGGCCAACGCGCCTACCGGCTCACCGCCATCGATGCCATCCGAGGACTCGCGATCGTCCTCATGGCCCTCGATCACGCCAGGGATTTCTTCCTGTTGGGCACCGACGTCGATCCGTTGGTGAACGCCGACGTATCGGTCGTCATTTTCGCGACCCGCTGGATCACGCATTTCTGCGCGCCGGTATTCGTGCTGCTGGCCGGCACCAGCGCCGGCCTCATGGCCACGAGGAAGAGTCGAGGCGAACTGGCCCGCTTCCTGTTTACGCGCGGCGCGTGGCTCATCGTCGTCGAGATCTCCGTCGTCGCCACCGCCTGGACCTTCGCGCCTCGCGGCATCGCGCAAATCGGCGGGCTGACCTGGACCTCCTTGCAGGTGATCTGGGCCATCGGCGCCAGCATGGTGGCCCTCGCCGCCCTGCAGTGGCTTGGACGGCCTGCCTGTCTCGCGCTGGGTGTGGCGGTGGTGGCGGCGCACAACCTGCTCGATCCGATCTGGCCGGCGAGCCAGTTGCTGGACCGGCAGTGGCCGGTCTGGGTCGGCCTGCACTCGCCGATGGCGGTGCCCGCCGGCCCGTTCCTGTTCCTCTTCAGGTATCCCATGCTGCCGTGGCTCGGCGTGATGTTGCTGGGCTTCGGCACGGCCAGCGTCTTCGAACGTGCCCGGGCGCGCCGGAACACCATCCTGCTGGCTGCGGGCGCGGGCGTCACCGCCGGTTTCTATCTCCTCCGCGCGTGGGGAGTCTATGGGGATCCGAATCCATGGCAGCAGCAGCCCGGCGGGATCCTGGCCACGGTGTTCGACTTCCTGAACCTGACGAAGTACCCGCCGAGCCTCCTGTTCCTGATGATGACCCTGGGGCCGGCCGCCATGCTCTGCGCGTTCGCCGACAGGATCTCGGGTGGCATCCCGGGCATGGTGAAGGACGCCCTGATCACGTTCGGCCGTGCCCCGTTCGCGTTCTACGTCGCGCACCTGTACCTGCTTCACCTGGCCAGCGTGCTGCTGGGTGTGTTCCAGGGTTTCAGCCTGGACCAGATGATGACGTCGAGCCGCTTCTATCCACGGGGGTTCGGCGTCGGCCTGCCGGCCGTCTATCTGGTGTGGGCCCTCGCGGTGGCGCTGCTCTATCCGCTCTGCCGCTGGGTCGCGGCGGTGAAGGCGCGGCGCCGCGATTGGTGGCTGAGCTATGTCTGATCCACCGCGCGGCGGGCGTCGAGGTGCGCGAGCAGCAGCGCGTTGACCCGATCCGCGTGCTGGATCGGGAGGGCATGGCTGGCGTCCTCGGTACTCGACGTAGCGCGCCCCGGGGATCCCCGCGGCGATCGCCCGGCCGAACGCCGGCGGCGCGATCGGATCGTGCCGGCCGCTGACCACGAGCGTCGGCACGCCCGCGAGCATCGCCAGGCGCGGCGTCGCGTCGTAGCGGCCCATCACCTTCAGCTGCTCCGAGACGATCGGTGGCGCCTCGCCGAGATCGCGCCCGAAGAGCAGGTTCAGCCGCTCCGCCAGCGCCGCGCGATCGACCTGGCGCAGGTAGTCGTCGGGGAACAGCATCCGCTGCATCGCCAGGCGGCGCATCCGCCGGGTGCCGATCCGCGTCGGCAGGCCGAGCGCGATCATCCGGGCGGTCGGCCGGGTCGGCCCGGCGCCGTCGGCGAACGTACACAGCAGCGAGAGGGTGAGCGCACGCGCCGGCGCGCCCAGTGCGACTGCCAGGGCGATCAGCCCGCCCATGGAGTGCCCGACGACGTGACAGCGATCGATCCCCTCGGCGTCGAGGATGGCGGCCGCATCCGCGGCCATGCGTTCGATCGACAGCGGGCCGGCGCCGCGCGGCGTGGCGCCTACGCCGCGGTTGTCGAACGTCAGCACGCGATACCGCCGCGCCAGGGCCTCGACCTGTGGGCGCCAGCCGTCGCCGGCGACGCCGACGCCCTGGATGCAGAGCACGGCCGGGCCGCTGCCGGCGGACCGATAGGCGAGCGCGACGTCGTCAATGACGAGCGAACGGACCGGAGCGATCATGACGGATGGAAGCGGACGTAGCGCTGCGCAGCCGGGCGCCCGTGCCGATATCGCATCAGATCCCGGAGCTGCCAGAGATAGCCCGTCGCCTCGCGCCACGACATCTTGCTCTCGCCCGCGGCGCGATCGCTGAACTCGTAGGGCACTTCGACGACCGATTCGACGCGGCCGCGAACGAGCAGCTCGAGGCAGATCTTGAAGCCGCCGGCGGCGATCTTCACGCCTTCGACGGCGTGGCGCCGCACCAGGAAGTAACCAGAGGTCGCGTCCCGCGCTGGCGTGATCGGCCGCGCCAGGAGGCACGCGAAGCGTGACATCGCCCGCCTGATCAACGGCCAGTTGCGGACGCCGCCGCCGGGGACGTAACGGGAGCCGATCGCCATGTCGGCACCTTCCCTGGCCGTCCCAGCACCCTCCAGCGCCGCGAGCAGGCGCGGCAACGCCTCGGGGGGGTGGCTCAGATCGGCGTCCATGACGCCGAGGATCTCGCCGCTCGCGGCCGCGAAGCCGTCGATGACGGCGGTGCCGAGCCCGAGCTTGCCGGGACGATGCACAACACGGATGCGATGCCGCGTCGCCAGATCGTCGGCCAGCGCGCCAGTGCCGTCCGGCGAACCGTCGTCGACGATCACCAGCTCGCCGTCGATGCCGTGCGCAGCGAACACCTGGAAGACCGCCTCGACCAGCTCACCGAGGCGGGTGCGCTCGTTGTAGGTGGGCACGACGATGGAGAGGCGCACGCGCCAACTATACTTGGCAGCCGTGACCGCCGAGCCCGCTTCCGCCGCGCCGGGGCGCCAATCGCCCCCGCGACGCTGGGGTGTGTGGCTGGCGATCGCCGTCCTCGCCGCGCTCCTGCGCGGGCTCTACCCCACCGCGGATCCGCCGTGGCGCGCCACCGTCGGTGTCGTCTGGCACGACGAGGGCGCATGGACCCACAACGCCCGCAACCGCGCGCTGTGGGGCACGTGGCGCACCGACGACTGGAACCCGCTCTACGTCGCGCCGGTCTTCACCGGCCTCGAGTACGCCGCCTTCGCCACCTTCGGCGTCGGCACGTGGCAGGCGCGCCTCGTGCCGATGACGCTCGGCGTGATCGCGGTCGTCGCGCTCGGCTGCGGCGTGGCGCGGATCGGCGGACGGCGGGCCGGCATCGCCGCCGGGGTCCTCCTCGCCACCAACTACGTCGGCGCGATGTACGACCGCGCCGCGATCATGGAAGGCCCGATGGCGTCGGCCATCGTCGTCAGCTGGTGGGCGTTCGCCAAGGCGCAGGAACGGCCGGCCTGGGGCGCCGTCGCTGGCGTCGCGGCCATCGCGGCGTACTTCGTCAAGGCGGCGGCGGTGTTCTTCGTCGGCGCCATCGGCCTCACCGCGCTCGTGGCCATCGCGCTGCCCGGTCTCGCCGGCGAGCGCGTCGGCGATCGGGGCCGCGCCGCGGGCCTGTGGACGCTGGCCGGCCTGGCCGTCGCCGGCATCGTCGCGCTGGCGCTCTTCGTCGGGCCGGAATGGAGCGAGTACCCGCTTCTACAACTGGCAGATGTCGGTCACGCGCAAGCCGTCCTACGACGCGCAGTCGCTGCTGAACCGGGTGTCGTGGTTCCCGGTGCTGCACGACGTGCTGTCGCGGATGTGGGTGGTCGTCGCGCTCGGCCTGGCCGCGTTCGTCGCGCGCGCGCTGGACTGGTTCCGGCGCCCGCCGGCCGAGCAGTTGCTCGTCCTCTGGGTCGGCGTGGGCGTCGTCGAGCTGCTGCTGCACGACGTCGGCAACGAACGCCGATTCGTGTTCCTGATCCCGGCGTTCACGGCGCTGGCCGCACTGGCGATCGCCTCCGATCGCGCCATCGTGCCGGACTGGCTGGCACCGCTGCGCGGCTGGCGCCGCCTGCTCTTCGTGCCGCTGGCGCTCTACGCCGCCTACGTTGCCTCGGGCTCGCTGGTCCGCCTCGCCTTTCTCTACGACGTGCGTCCGGCGGTCCGGGGCGGGGCCCTGCTGGCGCTGGCCGCGGCCGCCGCGGCCTGGGTCTTCCGGCGGCGGCTGACCGCGGCGGCCCGGCAGCGGTGGACGCCGGCGGCAGCGGTGATCGTGGTCGCCATCCTGTCCGCCGGCGGCGCCGGTCAGTTCATCCAGTTCGCGGCCGGCCGCAGCTATAAAAACGTCGAGGCGTCGCGCGAGCTGGGCCGGCGCCTGCCGCCGGGCACGCTGGTCCACGGCAAGCTGGCCAACGGGCTGGCGTTCGAGAACCGCATCCGGCCGATCTTCGTGGGCCGGCAGTTCGGCAATTACGCGGACCGCCTCACGCGGAACGATGTACCATGGCTGCTGACCTACGTGGCGCCGCGGACGGGCTACGAGGGCCCGGTCATCCTCGACGTCCTCGCCGCCTATCCCGAACGCCGGACGGTATGGACCTTCGACGTGGCCGAAACCACGTCGGGCCAGGACCGCGCGGCCCTCATCGTCAAGGGCCCGCCCGCCGCCCCGGTCTCCTCAAGTCAAGCTCCGTGAGACGGATCGATTCAGCCGCCATCAAGGCCCACGCCGACCTGCGCTTCCGCTCGGAGTACGACTACGCCCTCTTCGAGTACTTCCGCAGCGCCAAGGTCTTCGCGTTCCTCGACCAGTCCGGTGTGCGCCTCGAGGGTCGGGTCCTCGACATGGGGTGCGGCGGCGGCGGGATGCCGCTGTCGTTCGCCGAGGAAACCACCTCGGTCGTCGCCATCGACCTGATCGATCGCTTCCGCGACGCCGGCACGAGGCTGGCCGGCGAGAAGGACCTGCGCAACATCGACTTCCTGCAGGCGGACGGGACGCGCCTGCCGTTCGCGCCGGGCAGCTTCGACGTCGTGCTCTCGCACGCGGTGATCGAGCACGTCGCCGACGCGGACGCCTACCTGGCGCAGGCCCGCCGCGTCCTGAAGCCCGGCGGCTGGATGTATCTGTCGACGGCGCCTTACCTGTCGTTCGCCGGCGCCCACCTGCCGCGGCTCAAAGTGCCGATCCCGCTGCACCTGCTGCTCGGCCGCCGCATCGCCTTCTCGACCTTCCGGGCCTTGTCGCGGCACGCCCCCTGGACGCTCCGCGAGCAGGTCACCCAGAACTCGTTCATCAAGCTGGCCCGACAGGGCGTGGCCAAGCCGGACGATCTGCTCGAGCTGGTGCGCGTCCGCCGGCTGCGGGCGCAGATCGCTCGAGCCGGGTTCACCATCGCCCGCGAGCACCTGCACCTGACGGGGACGTTCCGCCGGCTGCCGGGCCCCATCCCTGCGTGGCTGCGCGAGAGCGCGCTGACGCAGGACGTGGTCATTGGTAACATGGAGTACGTCCTCCGTTAGTTCCGCAAACCCCGATGGTGATCGACCGGTTCAGGTACGAGGATCGCGACGCGATCGATGCGCTCTACCGGCGCGTGTTCGGCCCTGACGCGGCCGACGCGAGCCGGCTGCGCTGGGATTGGCAGTACCGCCTCAACCCGCAGAACCCGGGCACCGGTCCGCTGATCTGGATCGCGCGCGAAGGGCCGTCCATCATCGGCCAGTACGCGACCATGCCGGTCGCGCTCTCGGTCAAGGGCCAGGACGTCGTCGGCTCATGGGGCATGGACGTCATGGTCGCGCCCGAGCGGCAGCGCCAGGGCCTCGGCGAGCTGCTCTTCAGCACCTGGGATCGCCACGTCGGCGCTTCGCTCGGCCTCGGCCTGTCACCGTCCTCGCACCGCCTCTTCCAGAAGCTGCGCTGGCCCGAGGTCGGTCCGGTGCCGTACCTGGTGAAGCCGCTGACGCGCCGCGCCTTCCGCCGCGCCGAGTGGCCGATGGTGCTGAATCGCCTGGTGTCGGCGGTGACGCTGCCGTACGTGAAGTTCGTGGCGCGGCAGAAGCCGCTCTCCGGCGAGGTGCGCCTGATCCGCCGCTTCGACGCGTCGTTCGACAGGCTGTGGGCGCGCCTGGCGCCGCGCTTCGACGTCGCCGTCCGCCGCGACGCCGCCTACCTGCAATGGAAGTTCGTCTCGCCGCCGCACGTGCGCTACGCGATCGCCGCGCTCTATCGCGAGGGCGAGGCGCAGGGCTACGTCGTCTACCGCCACGCGCGCGAGCCGCGCGGCAAGGTCACGCTGCTGGTCGACTTCCTCGTCGATCCGGACGATCCGGACGCGCTCGTCTCGCTGCTCCGCTGGGTCGATCGTGAAGCGCGGGCCGAGGACTCGGACAAGATCCGCGGCTTCTGCCAGCACGCCGGCTTCCGCAAGATCCTCAAGTCGGAAGGCTACGCGCAGGCGTCGTCCTCGCTGCAGTTCGTGATCAAGCTGAACGCCCTGACGCCGACGCCGGACTTCTACACGAAGACCGACCAGTGGCACGTCACGCTGGGCGATTCGGACCAGGATCGATGACCGGCCGCGCCCCCGCTCGCGGCGCAGTCCGAGAGGGCGAAGGCGGGCCTTAGTCTCCTCGTCGGCATCGACACCGAGAGCGACGACCAATGGTCGCTGGCCGCACGCGAGCGCCCGACGTTCGAGAACCTCTACGCGCTGCCGTCGCTGCACGAGCGCTTCCGCCGCCACGGCGTCCGGCCGACCTACGTGGTGACGTGGCCGGTGGCCCGGGATCCGCGATCGGCCGACGTGCTGCGCGCGCTGCACGACTCGCACACCGCCGAGATCGGCGCCCACCATCACGCGTGGGAGACGCCGCCGTCGACGGCCGAGGATGTGAAGCGGCATCTCTACGCGCTCGATCTGACGCCCGAGCGTTTCGACGCGCAGCTCGACGCGCTGACGACGGCGATCGAGGACGCGGTCGGCACGCGACCCGTGTCCTATCGGTCCGGCCGCTTCGGCTTCTCGGCGGCGCACGTGTCATCGCTCGAGCAGGCCGGCTATCTCATCGACTCCAGCGTCAGCCCGCTGTTCTGCGAAACGCACAAGGGCGGGCCCGATTTCGCCGACGCGCCGCTGACCCCCTACTACCTGGCCTACGACCACGCCACCCGCCCGGGATCGAGCGGCGTGCTGGAGCTGCCGCTCTCGACCGCGCTCCATCCGCCGATGCCGCGCCCGATCGAGGTGGCCTGGGCCCGCGCGCCGAAGCCGTACCTGACGAAGCGGGTGCTGCGGAAGCTCGGGATCGCGCGCGTCCAGTGGCTGCGGCCGTCCTACTCGTCGCTCGAGGACATGTGCGCGCTGGCCCGTCGCCTGGCCGACGACGGCGTGCCGCTGCTCAACCTGATCTTCCACTCGAGCGAGGCGATCGTCGGCGGCAGCCCGTACAACCGGACCCAGGGCGAGCTGGACGGGTTCTTCGAGCGGCTCGATCGATTCCTCGCGTTCGCGACGACCGAGCTCGGCGCGGTGCCGCGGACGTTCCGCGAGTTCCGCGACGCCCACGTCGGGGCGTCCATGTGATTGCCCGTTGGCGCCCGCGCCCTCGGCGCCGTAGCAGGCAGCCGTTGATCCGCATGGCTATTCCGGCGGGGCCGGGCGCCCCGCCCGGCCATGCGGCGGCTGCGCTCCAGACGTGGGGCGGGCTCGGGGTGAAGTACCCTCCTCGCTCGTGATCCTCCACGTCACGCCGCACCTTCCACCGGACCAGGCGGCCAACGCGCTGCTGCCGGCGCACCTCGGCGCCTGGGCCGCGGATGCCGGCCTCGAGGTGGCCTACCTGGCGCACCCGCCGCGCGCGGGCGCGCCGGCACCGGTCGCCGGACCGGTGACGTGGTCGATCCCGTCGCAGGGCAGCGGCATCCTCAAGGCGCTGCGCTTCACCTCCCTG
>CAWJOG010000025.1:0-211992 GCA_963844435.1 Vicinamibacterales bacterium
CGCTGGCCGACAAGTCGACCGGCAACATCCTCAACGTCGATGCCGGTAATCTGACGGCCTTCGCGCGATGAGGCCGCTGCCCGAGGCGATCGACCGCAGCAACGCGCTGGTCCGCGACGCGCTCGAGGAGGACTACGCGCACCTCGGCCGCCAGCTGGCCCGCCGCGGCCTCGACATCGAAGCGCTGGTGGCCCGCGCGGCCGCTTTCCGCGTCGCCATCCCGTCGTGGGGCGTCGGCACCGGCGGCACGCGCTTCGCTCGCTTCCCCGGGCCGGGCGAGCCGCGGACGCTGCTCGAGAAGCTGGACGACTGCGGCGTGGTCCAGGCGCTCGTCCGGGTCACGCCCGGCATCTCGCTGCACATCCCGTGGGACAAGCCGCGCGAGAGCGGCCCGGGCGACGCCGCCAGCATCCGCGCCAGACTGCTGGAGCTCGGGCTCTCGATCGACTCGATGAACTCGAACACGTTCCAGGATCAGCCCGGGCAGCCGCTGTCGTACAAGTTCGGCAGCCTGAGCCACACCGAGGCGGCGGTCCGGCGCCAGGCCGTCGAGCACAACCTCGAATGCCTCGCGATCGGCCGCGCCCTCGGCGCCACGCTCGCACACCGTCTGGATCGGCGACGGCGGCAACTTCCCCGGCCAGATCCACTTCCGCCGCGCGATCGATCGCTACATCGAGTCGCTGCGCGCGATCTACGCCAACCTGCCGGAGGGCTGGCGCCTCTTCATCGAGCACAAGTGCTACGAGCCGGCGTTCTACTCCACCGTCCTCAACGACTGGGGCGCGAGCTACCTGTGCGCGCGCGCGGTCGGCGATCGCTGCCTGTCGCTGGTCGACCTCGGGCACCACGCGCCGAACGTCAACATCGAGCAGATCGTCGCGCAGCTCATTCGGCTGGGCGGACTCGGCGGCTTCCACTTCAACGACAGCAAGTTCGGCGACGACGATCTCGACACGGGATCGATCAAGCCGTTCCAGCTGTTTCTCGTGTTCAACGAGCTGGTCGATGCCGAGCTCGAAGGCATCGCGGGCTTCGCGCCCGCCTACATGCTCGACCAGTCGCACAACGTCACCGATCCGCTGGAGTCGCTGATGACCAGCGCGGTCGAGGTCGTGCGGGCGTTCGTCCAGGCGCACCTCGTCGATCGGCCGGCGCTCGCCGACGCGCAGGCCGGGAACGACGCCATGCGCTCGCTGCAGGTGCTGAAGCAGGCGTTCACGACCGACGTGTCGCCGATCCTGGCGATGGCCCGGCTCCGCGCCGGCGGCGCCATCGATCCGATCGCCGCCTACCGCGCCAGCCGGTATCGCGAGACGGTCGCCGATCAGCGGCCGGCGACGGCGACCGGCGGGTCGGGGATCGTATAGCCCGGGCAGAGGCCGGGCCGAGAGCGGGCGGAGGCCGGGCGGACGCCGGGCCTAGGCCCGACCTAGTCTCGCCGCCAGCTCAGCCCAGCGGTCGGAAGCGACCGGGTCGTAGCGGCGCAGCGCAACGGCGCGGGCCAGCGCGGCGCGGCCATCCGCAATCGAGGCGAGGCTCCCCGATGCGACCGCCTGCACGATCACGTTACCCGCCGCGGTCGCCTCGACCGGTCCCGCCAGCACCGGCTTGCCGGTGGCGTCCGCGGTCGCCTGATTCAGGTAGGTGTTGCGCGAGCCGCCGCCGACCACGTGGATCCCCGCGATCGCCCCGCCGGTGAGGCGCTCGATCGCGGCGACGACGCGGGCGTAGCCGAGCGCGAGGGAGTCGAAGACCACGCGCGCCAGTTCGATCGGCGTTCCGGGGACACGCTGGCCCGTCGCCGTCAGCTGCGCGTGAATCGCGCGGATCATGCTTGGCGGGTTGAGCAGGCCGAAGTCGTCGACGTCGATGACGCCGGCCGGCCCTGGCAGGGCGCCGGCGCCGGCGACGAGCGCGTCGATGTCCGGGGCGCCGCTGCCCCACTCGCGGCGGCACCCTTCGAGCACCCACAGCCCCATCACGTTCTTCAGGAACCGGATGGTGCCGCCGGCGCCGCCCTCGTTGGTGAAGTTCGCGGCCTCGGCGTCGCCGGTGAGGAGCGGCGTGGCGCGTTCGACGCCGACCAACGACCACGTCCCCGACGAGATGAACGCCCACCCCGGGGTCAGCGGCGTGCCGACGACGGCGCTGGCGGTGTCGTGCGTCGCCGGCGCGACCACGCGGATCGGATCGCCCCCGAGCCCCGCCTGGAGCGCGGGCCGCAGCGCACCCAGATCGGCGCCCGGGTCGACGAGCGTGGGCATCAGCGCCCGCGGCAGCCCGAGCTGCGCGAACAGCGCGTCGTCCCACTGGCGCGTCGTCGCGTTCAGCAGCTGCGTCGTCGACGCGTCGGTGTACTCGCCGCTGCGCGATCCGCTCAGGAACAGGTGACACAGGTCGGGCATCAGCAGGATGCCGGCGGCGTCCGCAGCGAGGCCGTCGCGGACGTGCGCGGCCAGCTGATAGATCGTGTTGATCGGGAGGAACTGGATGCCGGTGCGGCGGAAGATCTCGGCGCGCGGCACGCGGGCGAGCACCGCGTCCATGACGCCCTCGGTGCGCGGATCGCGGTAGGCGATCGGCTCCTCGACGAGTGCGCCGCTGGCGTCGATCAGCCCGTAGTCGACGCCCCACGCGTCCACCCCGATGCTCGCCACCGATTGTCGCGACGCGGCAGCCCGCTCCCGAGCCGCCGCCAGGCCGGCGACCAGGCCGCGGTGCAGCGCCGTCATGTCCCAGCGCAGGCGCCCGGCGCTCGGGCGGGGGCCGTAGGTGAAGCGGTGCAGCTCCTCGAGCGCGAGGCCGGCCTCGTCGACGTGGCCGAGGAAGGCACGGCCGCTGCCGGCGCCGAGATCGATGGCGACGTGCCTGCCGGTCACGGCGTGCGATCGAGGCGGAACACTTCGGTGAGGTCGCGCGACACCGGGCGACCGTCGGGGTGCGAGGGCATCAGCGGCGCCATGGAGATCCACCACCGGCGGCAGACCTCGGTGTCGGCGATGGCGTTCCAGCGCGCCTCGTCGTCGATCTCGGCGTAGCCGAACAGGTCGCGCGTCTCCGGATCCAGGAAGATGCTGTACTCGCGGACGCCGTGCGCGCGCAGCACGGCCTCGAGCTCGGCCCAGATCGGCTGGTGCCGGCGGGCGTACTCGGCCTCGCTGCCGGGGTGGACGGACATCCGGAACGCCTTGCGCATGGAGCGGCCTCGACGCGGAGAGCGAGAACGGGCGGCCGTCTACTCGGCGTCGGCCTTGATGCGGTCGATTTCCTCGCGCACCAGCCGCTCGGCGATCTCGAGGACCCGCTCCGACACGATGGCGTCAATCCGCGCGTCGGTCAGGCGGTGGAGGATCTTCTGCGCCACCGCGTCGGCGAACACGTCGAGGTCGATGCCCTCGAGGGCGGCGTGACCCGGCGCGTCGGCCCGCAACGCAGCCGGCGAGGGCGACGCCACCGCTCTCGGCGCAGACTCGTCCGGCGCGGCTCGTGCGGCTCGGCCTCGGTGGCGGCTTCGACCGTAGCCGGCGCGGCACTCTCCTCGATCGCCGCCGCTTCGACGGCGTCGGCGGTCACGGCCTGGAGGGCCACGGTTTCAGCGGCGGCCTCGACCGGCGCGGCCGCCGTCTGCCCCGGCGTCCACTCGACGGCCGGCGGCGGTACCTGGCGCCGGCGCGCCCACCATCTCCACCGGGCCCGCGACCACCGGGCTGCCGTCGCCCTCTTCCGCGGCGAGCAGTGCCGAGAACGCGTCGACCAGCTTGGAGGCCTCACCGGACTCCTCGCCCTCGGCGGGCCGGGCGTCGGCCGCGACGGGCGCGGGGCGCGGCACGATCATCGTCTCGGCGTCCCCCGAGCGGTCCGCGGCAAGGCCGGGCGAACCGGCGATGGCGGCGAGATCGCCCGCCGGTTCCGGCGCCGTCGACAGGCCGGCGGTGGCGAGCGCCTCGTCGAGGCGGCGGAAGTAGTCGTCGACGGCAATGACGTTGGCGTTGTCGCCCGTCGATCCGGCCGCGGCGGCCGGCGTCCCTCCAGGCAGGGGCGGCGGGGCATGAGACTTCAGCGTCCCGGCGGCCGGCGCGTCGGGCACGCCTGCGACCTCCGCCTCGCGGAAGCCGGGGACGGTAGGCCTCTCCATGAGGAGGCGGCGGACCAGCGCGGTCGCCACGTGCGGCTCGAACGGCTTCGACAGCACGCCGTCGATGCCGAGGGCGCGCGAGCGCGCTTCCTCGACGGGCTCGGCAGCGCCCGTCAGCAGGACGACGCGGATGTCCTTCGACAGCTCCGGCGAGCGCTTGACGTACTCGGCGACGGCGTAGCCGTCGCGGCCGGGCATGCTGAGGTCGGCGAGCACGATCTGCGGGCGCTCGCGGTCGATGGCGTCAACGGCGAGATCGCCGTCGCCGACTGCGATGACCTCGATGCCCTCGCCTTGAAACGTCAGCGCGATGACCCGCTGCACGGTGATGCTGTCGTCAGCGAGCAGGAGCTTTGGCATCATGGCAACCGGAGCGTACTGGCCCACCCTTCCCGGGTCAAGCAATCACACGTCGAGCGCGAGCCGGGCCTCCGGCCCGTCTCCAGCCCGACATATCGTCACAAAGACCCTAGCTCGTGACTCGGAACGCCACCAGCTGCTTGGCCGGCGACTGTTCGCCGGGCAGCGCGACTTCGAGCAGGTAGTCGCCGGCCGGCAGGCTGGCGAGCGGGATGTCGGCCTCGAAGTCGGCCGGACCGCGGGCGGTCGCCGCGCGCACGGGGACGTCCGTCATGCGGCTGCCGACCCGGTTGAGCAGCCGCGCGCTCGGCGTCGCCGTGCCGCCGCCCGGCGCGTAGGCCTGGAAGCGCACGTGCAGCCGCTCGGTCCGGCTGAACTCGCGGGCCGTGCTGGGCCGCGGATTGGCGTCGGCGTTGAGGAGGTTGACGTCGCGCTGGGTGCGGGCGCGGTAGAGAGCCGGCACCGACAACAGCGGCTCGGCCTTCGCGTAGTCGGGCACCACGACGTCGCGGAAGTCCGAGTCGAGGACCTGCCCTGCGGCGCCCTCGACCGACATGCGCAGCTGCAGTGGGCCTGGCGGCGCCTGGAACGTCACGCGCCCGCCGGTATCGGTGCTCGTGCCCGCGCCCGCCGCGGCTGGTGACCCCGGCGAAGTCGCGGCCGCGGCGGCCGGCACCTTGCCACGGAAGTACGCCGCGCCGGTCTGCCCGCCCGCCGTGACCGCCAGCTGCGCCGGCGGCTCGCGCCGCTCGCCGGTCGTCGCGGGCGCCGGCTCCCAGACCAGCGTGACGGCCGTGCGGCCGTTCTCGCCGCGCGCCGTGCCGATCCAGGTCCGGATGGTGCGAGCCCGGAGCGGCGTCTCGATCAGCGCCAGCGCATCGCCGATCTCCGGAGCCGGGGCCGCCCGCGTCGCCGCCGCGGTGACGGCGGCGACGTCGTCCGGCGACAGCGCCCAGTAGCCCTTGCGGGCCCGGACGTCCAGGCCCGGACGCTTGACGCGGACCTTGATCTGCTTGAACTTGCCGTCGGTCGGCGACGACGCGGTGTAGCCGAGCAGGTAGTACGAGCTGGCGTCCTTCACCATCTGCCGCAAGCCCTTGACCAGGTCGTTGCTGTTCAGGATGGCGCGCCCGTCGGTCTCGTCGGCGAGCGTGCGCAGGGTGTCGAGTCCGGCGTCGAGGGCGGCCTTGTCGAGCTGCTGGCCGACGCCCTGGTCGATGTCGAACTCGAAGGCGGCCAGGCCGCGCGGATCGAGCGCGTAGATCGCGCAGTTGGCGCGGTTGGCGGCGGTGAACACTTCGCGCAGGTCGCTGAGCAGGTCGGTGTAGGAGAAGAACTGCGCCCGCTGTTCGGTGTTGCGCTCGTCAGGGGTGCGTTCGCCGACCAGGGGCCGGTTCCGGTTCGGATTGCCGACGCCGGGCATTGCCGCGCTCGGATCGCGGAGCTGCGGCGGCAGGTAGTTCGAGTAGCCCTCGCTGATGAGGATGATCGACTTCCGTCCCTCGCGCTTCGTCCCGAGCCCGGTGGCGAGCGCTTCGAGCGCCGACAGGCTCACCTGGTTGCGGACGCGCTCCACGACCTCGGTCGGATAGTAAGCGTAGCGCTCCTCGAACTCGTTCATCGGCCGGTAGTCGAATCGGCGGCCGTCCCAATGTTCGATCTCCTTGATCACCGCCTCGTGGTTGCGCGTGTAGCCGATCGTCGAGAACGGCGTCAGCGGATACATGACGCCGAGGATGTCCATCGGGCCGACGTTCTTGCGGATGAACTCGGTGAGCTGGCGCTTGACGGCCAGCGCCGAGCCGCGACGGACGTGATAGTCGTCGTAGAAAATCACGAACAGCCGGACATCGTCACGGGCAAGCTCGGTTTCCTCGTCCCAGGTCGTGCGGATCTGCCGCGGCAACTCGCCTTCGAGCGGGTTGCCCTCGACCTTGATGTAGCGGAAGCTCTCGACCTTCTGGAGCTTGTTGTCCTCGTAGACCTCGAAGTCGTCCTGGGTCAGGTTCTCGACGGCGTTGCCCTTGTTGTCGGTGACCAGCGCGTCGACGCGGACGAAGTTGATGCCGGTGCGGAAGGCGGGCGTCTGCGGCGCGGCGCCAGGCTGCGCAGTGGGCTGCGCCCCGGCCGGAGCACCCGGTGCGGGCGGCGTCTGTGCCGGCGGCGTCTGCTCCGGGGCTGGCGGCGCCGGTGGCGGCTGGGCCGGCGGTGCCTGGGCCGGCGGTGTCTGACCCGGGGCGCCCCCCGACTGCGCGAGGATCGGCATCACCGTCGCGCCGATGAGTGCGGCGGTCAGGAGACGCGCGCGCAGCGAACCGCAAGACATGGACTTCTCCCCGGGCGTTTGAGCAGGCTTCGGCCATAATACCGCGAAGGCCATGTCCGAGCCGGTCGACGCAGCCGCGGTTGCGCCCTCTCCCCTTTCGACGCTGACCGACGACGAGCGGCTCTTCCGCGACAGCGTCCGCGAATTCGCGGTGGACCGCGTCGCCCCGCTCGCGCGGGCCATGGACGAGCAGCAGGCGCTCGATCGCGACCTGCTGCGGGCGCTCTTCGACCTGGGCGTCATGGGCATCGAGGTGCCCGAGGTCCACGGCGGCGCCGGCGGCACCTTCTTCCACGCGACCCTCGCCATCGAGGAGCTGTCGCGCGTCGACCCGGCCGTCGGCGTGGTCGTCGACGTCCACAACACGCTGGTCATCAACGCGCTGCTGCGCTGGGGCACGCCGGCCCAGCAGGCGTCCGTCCTCCCCCGTCTCGCGTCGACCTGGCTCGGCGCCTACGCGCTGTCCGAGCCGGAAGCCGGCAGCGACGCGTTCGCGCTGACGACCCGGGCCGAGCGCGACGGCGACGCCTACGTGCTGCGCGGCCGCAAGGTGTGGATCACCAACGCGCGCGAGGCCGACGTCTTCATCGTCTTCGCCACGATCAATCCGTCGGCCGGCTACCGCGGCATCACCGCCTTCCTCGTCGAGCGCGGCGCGGCTGGCTTCAGCGTCGGGCGCAAGGAGGAGAAGCTCGGCATCCGCGCCAGCAGCACCTGCGAGGTGCTCTTCGACGGCTGCCGCGTCGACGCGTCAGCCGTGCTGGGCGAGCCGGGGCGCGGCTACAAGGTGGCGATCGAGACGCTGAACGAGGGCCGCATCGGCATCGGCGCGCAGATGGTCGGCCTGGCCCAGGGCGCGCTCGACCACGCCATCGCCTACGTCAAGACGCGCCGCCAGTTCGGCAAGGCCATCGCCGACTTCCAGGGCGTCCAGTTCCAGCTGGCGCGCGCGGCGACCGATCTCGAAGCGGCGCGCCTCCTCGTCTACAACGCGGCGCGGCTGCGCGATGCGCGACGGCCGTTCCTGCGCGAGGCGGCGATGTGCAAGCTCTACGCCTCGGAGGCGGCCGAGCGCATCACCTCGCTCGCGGTGCAGCTGCACGGCGGCAACGGCTACACGAAGGACTATCCCGTCGAGAAGCTCTATCGCGACGCCAAGATCGGCCAGATCTACGAGGGCACGTCCAACATGCAGCTGCAGACCATCGCCAAAGCGCTGCTGGCGGACTGAACGACTCCGGAGTCTTTCTACCATTCCGGAGTCGGCATCCTCCCACTCCGGATTACACTCCGGAGTCGTGGAGTGGTCCGTGACGTGCGTGGGGCGAAGCGGATAGCCCTGCCGCACCGATCGGCGTAGGCTCCCGCCATGGACATCTTCCGGCGCGATCTCGGGCTGGCGCGTTCGCGGCCTCCGCCAGGCGCCCGGCGTCACGGCGGCGGTGGTGGTGATGCTGGCGCTCGCCATCGGCGCGACCGCTGGTGTGTCGAGCGTGGTCCACGCCGCGCTGCAACGGCCGCTCCCCTACTTCGACGTCGATCGGTGGGCGGACCTCTACGAGCGCCCGATCAACGAAGGCCTCGAGAACACGCTGTCGGTATCGATTCCCAACTACCGCGACTGGCGCGACGGCAGCCGCGCGTTCGCGGCGATGGTCCTGTGGCGGCCGTGGAGCTTCAACCTGGCCGGCGACGACCAGGCGCCGGAGCGGCTGCGCGCGACGATCGTCACGCCCAACCTGTTCGCCGCGCTGCGCCTCGTCCCGGCAGCCGGGCGGCTGCTGCAGGACAGCGACGAACCCCTCGATCGCCGCGTCGTGTTCATCAGCCATCGGCTGTGGCAGCGCCGCTACGGTGGCGATCCGGCCATCGTCGGCCAGGCGATCCGCTTGAACCACGTGCCGCACACCGTGGTCGGCGTGGCGCCTGCCGGGTTCACGTTCCCGCTCGACGGCCCGGTCGACGTGTGGGTCCCGGACTCCATGCGCGCCATCGCGAGCGACGCCTACCGCGACGCGCGCGGCATGCAGGTGTCGGCGCTGCTCCGCGACGGCGCCACGTGGGACGAGGCGCGCGCCGAGATGGACCGCATCGCGGCCCGCCTGGCCGCCACCCATCCCGAGGACCGCGGCTTCGGCGTGACGATCACGCCGATGCGCGAGTCGCTGGCCGGGGACATCCGCGGGCCGCTGGTGACGCTGCTCGCCGCGCTCGGCCTGATCGTGCTGCTGATCGCCGTCAACCTCGCCAACCTGCAGCTCGTGCGGCTGGACGGCCGCCGCCACGAGTTCGCGGTCCGGGCCGCGCTCGGCGCCTCCCGGTCGCGCCTGATCCGCCAGGCGGTGGCCGAGAGCGCGCGTGCTCGCCGCGGCCGCGGCCGCGCTCGGCCTGCTCCTCGCACCGATCGCGGTGCGCGGCCTGCTGGCGTTCGTGCCGGCCGGCGAGCTGGCCTGGCTCGAGGTCCGGCCCGACGCGACGATGGTCCTCGCCGCGATCGGCGTGGCGGCGGCGGTGACGCTGCTGGCCGGCGTGCTCCCCGTGGTGCGCGGGTTCGGCGCCGACCTCTCGGTGACGCTGGCGCGCGCCATCCGCGGCACCGCCGGCGACATCGACCGGGCGCCGTCTGCGGCAGGCCTCGATCGTCGCCCAGCTGGCGCTGTCGCTCGCGCTGCTGGTGAGCGCCGCGCTCGTGATCCAGACGTTCATCCGGCTGCGGGCCGTCGATCCGGGCTTCGATGCGGCCGGCCGCATGACGCTGTCGTACTTCGCGCCGCGGGCCCGCTACGCCGACGCGGGCCGGCTCGTGGCGCTGGTCGATCGCGTGCGCGAGGAGATCGGGCGCGTGCCGGGTGTGCGCGCGGTGGGCGTCGCCCAGGCCCTGCCGTTCGCGCCCGGCGTCGTCTGGCTGCAGGCGCTGACGCGCGACGATCCGCGCGGCGTCGCCAACCTCGGGGCGCTGCCGCACGTGCACTACAACGTCGTCAGCGCCGGCTACGCCGAGGCGCTCGGCGTCCCGACCAAGGCGGGGCGGACCTTCGACGCCACCGACACCGCCGGCAGCCTGCCGGTGGTGGTCATCAACGAGGCGCTGGCCCGACGCTTCTTCCCCGGCCAGGATCCGATCGGCCAGTCGCTGTGGGTCGGGCACGCGCAGGCCTTGCCGACCCTGCCGCGTCGGATCATCGTCGGCGTCGTCGGCGACGCGCGGTGGAGCGGGCTCGACGAACCGGCCGGGCCCGAAGCCTGGGTGCCGTATGCGCAGCAGGCCGGCACCGAGGACATCCTGCGCACGATGTTCCTCGTGTTCCATGCCGCGGGCGACGCCGAGGCGGCGATGCCGGCGGTGCGGGCGCAGGCCGCCCGCGCCGACCCCGACCTGCCGCTGACGTCGGTGCGCTCGCTCGGCAGCCGCATCGACGAGGCGGTGTGGCGGCAGCGGCTCGCCGCAGCCGCGCTCGGCGCGCTCGGGATCGCGGCGCTCGCCGTCGCGCTGATGGGCGTGCTCGCGGTCACCAGCTACCTCGTGGCGCGGCGGGCACACGAGATGGGCGTGCGCCTCGCGCTGGGCGCGCGGCCGCGGGCGATCGTCCGTCTGGTGCTGGTCGAGAGCGGCTGGCTGGTGCTGCTTGGAACGAGCCTGGGCGTCCTCGGCGCGCTCGCGATGGGGCGCCTGCTCTCGACGATGCTCTACGGCGTCGCGACCACCGACGCGCCGACCTTTGGCGCGGCCTGCGCCGCCCTCGCGGCCACCGCGATCGCCGCCTGCTATGTGCCGGCGCGGCGGGCGTCGCGCGTCGATCCACTGGTCACGCTGCGATCCGGCCCGACGGGGGCCTGAGACCGCCGGAGGCTCCGCGTGGCGTTCACGTCCGTGGCGGAACTGGCTTCACCAGCAGCTGGCGGGCGTAGAGCAGCGCGAAGCCTTCCCGCTGGACGTTCTGCTGCGACTTCGAGCCGGGCTGCGTGACGACCACGCCGATGGTGCAGCCGGCCGCGGCTGCGTCCATGAGACGGGCGCGCAGCAGCGCCGTCTGCACGCCGCGGCGGCGGAAGCGCGGCAGCGTCCCGGCGCCGCTGAACTGCGCGACCTCGCCGTCCAGCCGCAGCGAGCCGCCGCCGGCGATCGCGCCGTCGACGCGGGCGACGTAGCCGCGAAAGCCGTCCGCGCTCATCGTGATGTCGAACCAGCGGCGGATCTCGGCGGGCGGCGGGATCGCGTCGCCGCCCACGCCGCCGACGTCCGGCGAGGCGAACGCCTCGACCATCACGTCGCCGAGCGTCTGCACCTCGTCCGGGGCGGCGACGTCGATGGCGACGCCCTCGGGCAGCGCCGCGATCGCCGCGCCGAGCGGATGTCCGAGCACGTGCTCGAAGCCGGCGGGCCGGTAGCCGCGGGCGGCCAGCTGCGCGTGCACGGCCGGCTCGGCGAGCACCGAGACCTCGGCCTGCAGCGGCGTGTCGCAGGCGGCGAACCGCGCCTCCACGTCGTCGAGGACGCCGGCATCGAGCGCCTCGCCGAAGCCGATGCCGATCATCTTGTTGGTCGGCGACCCCGGGCCGGCGTAGATGGCGGCGCCGCGCCCGACGGGGACGACGAACGGCCGCAGGGTGGCGTCCCACGCCGCGGCGCCGTTCGCGATCGCGATCATCTGCCGCGCTTCGGCCGATCGATCAACGCCGCGAGATCCGCCGGACAGAACATCGTCGCTACGCCTCGAGCACGTGCGCCGCGATGATCATCCGCTGGACCTCGGATGTCCCCTGATAGAGCTCCGCGCCGCGCACGTCGCGGAACAGGCGCTCGACCCGCGAGCCGCGCCGATAGCCCGCCGAGGCCAGGATCTGCATGGCCTTGTCCGCGGCCCGGTGCGCCGCTTCCGAAGCGAACAGCTTGGCCATCGCCGCCTCGGATGCGACCCGCGCCTGCGTCGTGCGGGCCGCCGCGGCGCGCAGCGTCAGCATCCGCGCGGCGTCGAGCTCGGTGGCCATGTCGGCGAGCATCCACTGGATCGCCTGGTAGTTGGCGATCGGCTGGCCGAAGGTGTGGCGGGCCTTGGCGTAGGCCAGCGCCTCGTCGAGCGCGGCCTGGCCGACGCCGAGCGCCTGCGCCGCGATGGCGACGCGCCCGCTCTCGAGGGCCAGGCGGGCCAGCGCGAAGCCCTTGCCGGGCGCGCCGAGCAGCTGATCGGAATCGACGCGGACGTCGGCGAAGTCGAGGTCCATGCAGCCGAGCCCGCGGACGCCGAGGGCATCGGCGCGGGCACGACGCGTGATGCCCTTGGCGTCGCCGGGCACGATGAACGCGCTGATGCCGCGGCTGGCCACGTCGGGCTGGGCGGCGCCGAACACGATCAGCAGATCGGCCGCGGCCGCGTTGGCCACCCACACCTTCTGCCCGACCAGCCGGAAGCCGAACCCGTCGTGCGTGATCCGCGTGTGCTGGTTGGCGGCGTCGGTGCCGGCGTGCTCCTCGGACAGCGCGAACGCGCCGACGGCGGAGCCGCGCGCAATCGGCCGCAGCCAGCGCGTCTTCTGCTCCTCGGTGCCGTGCGCCAGCAGCGGCTCGGCGACGAGTGAGTTGTTGACCGCCAGGATCACCGCGACGGTGGCGCTGGCCCGCGACACGATCTCGATGGCCAGCGTGTAGGCGACGGCGTCCAGGCCGCGCCCGCCCCACGCCTCGGGGATGGTGACGCCCATCAGGCCGATCGCGCCGGCGCGCGCGACCAGATCGCGCGGGAAGGCGTCCGAGTCGTCGATGGCGGCGGCGCGCGGCGCCACTTCGTCGTCGGCGAAGCGCCGCACCTCGTCGAGAAAGGCCTGCTGCTCGGCGGAGAGATCGAGATCCACGTCGCCTCCGGGTCGGTCGGACGGATCGAGTCTGGTCGGGTCGCGCCGCGTCCGCGCTACGGCGCCGGTGCCGGCGTCGCGAACAGCGGCCGCAGCCGGGCCACCGTCTGCTCGAGGGTCTCGGGCAGGACGCGCATCTCGGCCACGACGGTCATGAAGTTGGTATCGCCGTTCCAGCGCGGCACGAGATGGACGTGCAGGTGATCGGCGACGCCGGCGCCGGCGGCGCGCCCGAGATTCAGGCCGACGTTGATGCCATGCGGCGCGTAGGCCGTCGTCAGCACGCGCTCGGTGTCGCGCACCAGCGTGATCAGCTCGGACAGCTCGTCGGCGGTGGCGTCGCCGAGCGAGGCGATGTGCCGCCGCGGGATCACCATCACGTGACCGTTGTTGTAGGGGAAGAGGTTGAGGATGACGAACGCGCTGGTGCCGCGGTGGACGACGAGCGGGTCGTCACTGGTCGCCGCGCGGCAGAACACGCACCCGTCACCGACGGTGCCACCGGTCACGTAGGCCAGCCTCCAGGGAGTCCAGAGTCGTTGCACGCGCGTCGATCCTCGATCGATCCGGGCATCCGCCGGCGCCAGGGGCGCGCGATCAGGAAGCCGTGTCGGGCGTCGGCGGAGTGCCCGTCTCCGGCGGCCCGTCCGAGCGGCCGCCGGCGTCCGCGGCGGGCGCGTCCAGGCCGTCGGCGTCCCGGTTGAGCAGGTCCTTCAGCTCCTTGCCGGGCTTGAAGTACGGGACCTTCTTCGGCGGCACGTCGACCTTGTCGCCGGTCTTGGGGTTGCGGCCCTTGCGCGGCTCGCGCTGGCGCAGCCTGAAGCTGCCGAAGCCGCGCAGCTCGATCTTCTCGCCGCGGTGCAGGGCATCGATGATGCTCTGGAACACCGTCTCGACGATGACTTCGGAGTGTTTCTTGGTGAGGTCGGAGACGCGCGAGACTTCCTCGACGAGCTCCGCTTTCGTCATGCTGCCGGTGGACATGAAGAAGGCCCTCTGCGATACATCTGCGACGCGCCCGAGCCCGGAATTGCCGGGACTCGGACGCGCGGGACAGGCTACAGCCTACCCCTGATTGCGGAAGTGATCGCCCAGCGTCGCCGTCGGGCTGCCCGACTCGCTGGAATAGGTCTCCCAGTCGGTCCGGTACTCGTCGCTCTTGAGCGCCCGGATGCTCAGGCCGATCTTGCGCTCGGACGGGCTCAGCTTGATGACCTTCATCTGGTAGGTCTGGTCCACCTGCAGGTCGATCTTCTCGCCGCCGTGCGAGTCGTCGAACTCCGACACGTGAATCAGCCCCTCGACGCCGTCGGCGAGCTCGACGAAGGCGCCGAAGTTGGTCATCCGGACGACCTTGCCGTCGACGACCGCCCCAACCTGGACGCGGCCGAAGAACTCGTCCCACACGTCGGTGGCGAGCTGCTTCAGGCCGAGCGACAGGCGCTGGTTCTCGGCGTCGATGTTGAGCACCTGCGCCTCGACGAGGTCGCCCTTCTTGAGGACCTCCGACGGGTGCTTCAGGCGCTTGCTCCACGACATGTCGGAAATGTGGATGAGGCCGTCGATGCCTTCCTCCACCTCGACGAAGGCGCCGAACTCGGTGAGGTTGCGGACGCGGCCCTTGATGCGGGTGCCGACCGGGTACTTGCCGGACAGCTCCTCCCACGGGTTGGCCGCGACCTGCTTGAGACCGAGCGAGATGCGCCGCGCCGTCGGATCGACACCGAGGACCATCGCCTCGATCTCGTCGCCGACGTTGAGGATCTTCGACGGGTGCTTGACGCGCTTGCTCCACGACATCTCGGAGACGTGGATCAGGCCCTCGACGCCCGGCTCGAGCTCGACGAAGGCGCCGTAGTCGGTCAGGCTGACGACCTTGCCGTGCACGCGCGCCGTGACCGGGTAACGGTCGACCACGTCGCTCCACGGGTCGGTGGCGAGCTGCTTGTGACCGAGCGAGACGCGCTCGGTGGCGGCGTCGTACTTGAGCACCACCACGTCGATCTCGTCGTTGACCTTGAAGATCTCCGACGGGTGCTGGACGCGGCCCCACGACATGTCCGTGATGTGGAGCAGGCCGTCGATGCCGCCGAGGTCGATGAAGGCGCCGTAGTCGGTGATGTTCTTGACCACGCCCCGCAGCTGCTTGCCCTCGGCGAGGGTGTCGAGCGTGTGCTTCTTCTTCTCGGCGTTCTCCTCTTCGAGGAGGACCTTGCGCGAGAGGACGATGTTGCCGCGCTTCTTGTTGACCTTGATGACCCGCATGCGCAGGTCCTGGCCCTTGAGCGAGTCGAGGTTCCGCACCGGGCGGATGTCGATCTGCGATCCAGGCAGGAAGGCGCGGACGCCGATGTCGACCGCGAGGCCGCCCTTGATGCGCTCGATGACCCGGCCGACGACCACCTTGTGGTCGGCGAAGGCCTTCTCGACCTCGTCCCAGATCTTCATCTTCTCGGCTTTTTCGCGCGAGAGGACGACGTGGCCGTCACGATCTTCGGTGCGCTCGAGCAGGACGTCGACGGTGTCGCCCGGCTGGACGGAGACCTGGCCGGTCTCGTCGATGAACTCATCGAGGGGGATCATCCCCTCGGACTTGAAGCCGACGTCGACGACGACTTCGTTCTCGGTGACCTTGAGGACGGTCCCCTTGACCACTTCGCCTTCCGCGATGTTGCGGAAGCTGGTGTCGTACAGATCGAGCAGACGGGCGTACTCGGATGAGTCGACGTCATCGTCATGACGCATCAGCGTCAGCGGTCTACCCTGACCGGACCGCGATGGACGTCCCCCTTCCCTGGGAGCTTCGACCATCTTGTCCATGTCTTCGGTATGAGGCATTGCGCGCGAGTCCTTCCTTGACGAACGGTGCCGGTCTTTGCAGCGGCCGGCGCGCTGAGATGTGGTCGCGGGAAAAATGGTCGCGGCGATCGAGGCCGCGAGCGGTCGGCCCGACGGGCTCCCCACTTGCGGACGACGTCTGTTGCGGCTATCTTTGCAGCGCCAAGCAGAAGAGTCTACAAAACTTACGCGCTTCTTGTCAACGAACCAACCGGGCGTGTCTCGGGCTGTGTCTCGGGCTGGTCTGGGCCTTTGTCTGGGCGGCCAAACCTCAGGGGATCTGGCGATGGCGAAACGAAAGATGGCGGGGCGCAAGCCGGTCGTGAAGAAGGCGAGCAAGCCAGCGAAGAAGGCGGGGGGGGCCGCCCGACGGGGGGCGCCGGCGGCTGCGAAGAAGGCCGCTCCGAAGAAGGCGGCCGCCAGGAAGGCGAAAAAGGCCGTCTCGAAGAAGGCCGGGGCGAAGAAGGCGGCGCCGAGGAAGGCCGCGGCCAGGAAGATCGTGGCGCGGAAGCCCACGCCGAAGAAGAACGCTCCGAAGAAGGCCGCTCCGAAGAAGGCAGCACCCAGGAAGGCCGCGCCGAAGAAGGCGGCCGCCCGCAAGATCCCGGTCCGACGGGCGGCGCCCACCCTCAAGAAGCCCGCGCGGGTGGTCGGCCCGATCGCCAGGACCGCGCCGAAGAAGGCTGGCTTGAAGAAGGCGGGCGGCAAGCGATCCGGCCCGGCCCGGGCCGGCAACACCGCCCCCATCCGCGGCGCCATCCCGTCGTCACTCGGCATGTCCGGCGGCTCCTCCTCGTCGGCACGCACCGGCCGTGAGGAGCTCCTCCAGCACATCAAGGAACACAACGAGACCAGCCCGGCCATCACCGCCGGCGACGTCGACGCCGATTGGCAGCTGGCCTACAGCAGCGGCGACGAGGCCCCCGGCGGCGACAACCCGACGCCGGACCAGGACGTCGTCGACGAGATTGGCGAGGCGCTGGGCGTCAACTACGAGGACGGCGAGGAGCTGAAGGGCGCGGCCAAGATCGAGGCCCGGGACAAGCACCGCTGGGAGCTCGACCCCGCCTCGAAGGACGACTTCGAAGACTCCTGATTTGCTGCGGCCGGCCTCTCACGGCCGGCCGCGGGGCCGCCCCTTGGGCGTGCGTCCTGCTATGCGCGGCGCTATGCGCGGCGCTGGGCGCGCCGCGGCGCCCGCCCGCAGGCGGCATGTGTGGCGGCCGCCTCGGGGCGTACAATCCCCGCGTGCAGGAAAGACTTCAGAAAATACTCTCGGGGGCCGGCGTGGTCTCGCGCCGGGCCGCCGAGGGCCTCATCGTCCAGGGCCGGGTGGCCGTCAACGGCACCCCGGTGCTGGATCTCGGCTCCAAGGCCGACCCCCGGACCGACACCATCTCCGTCGACGGCAAGAAGATCAAGACCGCCGTCCCGCTGCGCTACGTGCTGGTCAACAAGCCGACCGGCATGGTGACGACGCGCTCCGATCCGGAGCGGCGGCGGACGGTGCTCGAGATGATCCCCCCGGACCTCGGCTACCTCTACCCCGTCGGCCGCCTCGACTACGACTCGGAAGGCCTGCTGCTGCTCACCAACGATGGCGAGCTGGCGGCGCGGCTGATGCACCCGCGGCACGAGGTGCCGAAGGTCTACCGGGCGCGCGTCCGCGGCGTGCCCGACGCGAACGCCGTCGAACGCCTCAGCCGCGGCATCCCGCTCGACGGCCACCGCACGGCGCCGGCGAGCGTCCGCGTGCTGAAGCGGCTCGACACGCCGCGCGGCTCGGACGCGCTCGTCGACATCACGCTGCGTGAAGGCCGCAACCGCCAGGTGCGGCGGATGCTCGAAGCGGTCGGCCATCCGGTGGTCACGCTGTCGCGCGTGCAGTTCGGTCCGCTCCGCGATCCCGGCCTGAAGGTCGGCCACTCGCGCGAGCTGACGCCGCGCGAGATCAAGGCGCTCCAGGCATCCGCCTTGGCCACGACGCCGACGCCGCAGGCGAAGGCGGGTCTGGGTGCGCCACAGAAGCGTCGGGACGGGCCGCGAACGCGCGGCTTGGGCGCGCCGAAGCCGCACGAGCCCGCGAAGGCGGGGGACGCTACAGCGCCCCCGCGGCCCCGACCGCGCGCCAGAAGCGAATCAGCTCCCAGACCTCGCCGGCCGTCGGCGGGCGGTCGACCTCGGCGTGGGTGATCAGCGAGGTCACCAGCAGGTGAACCGGCGCGGTCCGTTCGAGCACGGTGGCCAGGCGCCGTGACTCGATCGCCGGCACCACGTTGTCGTCGGCGCCGTGCAGCAGGAACACCGGCGCGGTGACGCTGGTCGAGAGCGCCGGCGACAGCGCCGGATCCTCGGTGAAGGCGTCGACGTGCGGCAGCAGCATCGGGCCCGAGCGCCGCGACGTTGCGCGTGTTCACGTAGGTCCATCAGCGTGCGTCGACGGCTCGGGCAGCGCCGCGGTCAGCGCCTGAGCGCGCGCTTGAACTCGACGGCGGCGGCCTTCTGGTCGACCATCGCCAGGTGCTGACGCGCTGCATGTACGACATGATCGCCGCGCGCAGCGGCGCCGACCTGCTCGGCGGGCACCACCTGCTCGGCGGTGTTCATCAGCGCGACGACGACGCCGTAGTCGTGCGGCGCCCGCCTGGTGCCGTCCGGCTGCACGCCCGGTGCACAGGAAGCGCACGACGTCGGGCAGGCTCCCGTGCCCGCCGAACGACAGCACGTAGGCGACGTGCGGCGACACGGCTCGGCCGCCCCGCCGCGACGATCGACAGGCCGCCGGCGAAGCTGACGCCGAAGACGCCGAGACGGCCGTCCGGCGCCAGCGACGCGTTCGGCGCCGACCCAGAGGATCGCGTCCTCGATCGCGTCGGTCAGCTTCGGCGTGATGCGGTAGTGCAGCAGATCGTCGATCTCGGCGGTGACGACCGGCGTGCCGGCCACGGCGAGGTCGCGCGCCAGCTTCATCAGGCGCGGCTCGTCGATGCCCTTGGCGTGGACGCCGCCGGTGAGCAGCACGTGCGCGCTCGCGCCGCGTCGCCGGCTCGTAGATCGCGCACGCGCATGGGCGCCGCTGCGCGCCTGGATGGTGGCGTCACGCGTCGTGACCGGCCCGTTCTGGAAGCGGCCGAGACGGTCGAGCCACGGCCCGTGCAGCCCGGCGACGCGGATGACCAGCGACGCCGCGCGCACGTAGGGCACCGCGGCCCACGCGCCGATCGCGAGCAGCACGACCACGAGAAGGAGGACGGTCCGTTTCCTGGGCAGTCGCATGGCGCGGTCAGCGGAGACTGGGAGGTAGAATGCGGGCGTGGTGATCGCGATTGACGGCCCGTCGGGCGCGGGCAAGGGCACGGTGGCGCGCAACGTCGCGGAGGCGCTTGGCTATCGGCACGTGGACACCGGCGCGATGTATCGCGCGGTGGCCTGGGCCGCGGTCGAGCGCGGCATCGCCCTCGACGACGAAGCGGCGATTGCCGCGCTCGCCGATCGCGCCCGCATCGATATCGACGCGACGCGGGTCGCCATCGATGGCGTCGACGTGACCGCCGCGATCCGCACGCCGGTGGTCGATCGCGCCGCGTCGCTCGTGGCCCGGCTCGCGGCCGTCCGCGCGATCCTGGTCGCGCAGCAGCGCGCGATGGCCGGCGACGGCAATCTGGTGATGGAAGGCCGCGACATCGGCACGGTCGTCTTCCCGGAGGCCCCCGTCAAGATCTACCTGGACGCCGATCCGGCCGAGCGCGCCCGGCGCCGCGCCCACGATCCGGCGCACCAGTCGGGCGGCTTCAGCGTCGCCGCCGTCGCGACCGCGCTCGCCGATCGCGATGCCAGCGATCGCAGCCGCGCCACGTCGCCGCTGGCGATGGCCGCGGACGCCGTGCTCCTCGACACCACCCGCATGTCGATCGCCGACGCGGTCGCCCGCGTCCTGGCGCTCGTCGACGCGCGCCAGCGGCAGAGCTGATCCCGCCCGCCCTCGCGGCTGGTGACGCATGGACTCCTAGTTCGTGTCGCCGTCCGCCTTCGGGACCTCGTCGCCGAAGTCGAACGCCTGCGGCTGCTCGGTGGGCGTCAGCTCGGCGAGCGACGGCGGATCGAAGCCGAGCACGTCGGCGAGATCCTCGACCTTGGGCAGATCGGACAGGTCGTTGAGGCCGAACTTGTCGAGGAAGTCGCGGGTCGTGCCGTACATGAACGGCCGGCCGACGACCGGCTTGCGGCCGACCACCTTCACCAGCTTGCGGCCGATCAGCGTGTTGAGGACGCCCGAGGTGTTGACGCCGCGGATCTCGGCGATCTCGGGCGCCGTGACCGGCTGGCGGTAGGCGATGACGGCCAGCGTCTCGAGCGCCGGCACCGACAGCTTCTGCGACGTGCGCTCGTGAAACAGGCGCCGCACGTACTCGTGCAGGTCGGGCCTCGTGACGATCTGGTAGCCGCCGGCGACTTCCACCAGCTGCAGGCCGGAATGTCCGCCTTCGGGCCGCTCGTAGTCGTGCCGCAGCAGCGCCAGCGCCTGCTCGACCTCGGCCTTCGAGGCTTCGGCGACGAGCAGCGAGGCCGCTTCCTTGAGCGTCAACGGATCGGGCGAGGCGAAGATCAGCGCCTCGAGAACCGGCTTGAGCGCCTGCGGATCCGTGGTCGGCTGGAGATCGTCGTCTGCAGCCGCGGCCGGATCGTCGGCGCGTTCTTCGACCGCCTTCGCGGGCTCGGTGCCCTCCGCGTCGGCGCGTTCTTCGAGTGGTTCGTCAGTCATGAGCGGTCGGAGTGCCTGGCGCGGCGTCGTAGTGCGGCGCGTTGTCTGCGGCCGCCTGGCGGCGGTAGATGCGGATGTCGCCGAACGGGCCGGTCTGGTAGACGCGGATCACCTTGAGACGGATCATCTCGAGCAGCGCGAGGAAGGTGACGACGAGCTCGGCGCGCGAGGCGACGTCGTCGAACAGCTCGGCGAAGCCGATCGCCTCGGTCGTCGACAGCCGCGCCAGCAGCTGCTCGATGCGCGCCTCGATCGAGAGGAACTCGCCGGGCAGGACCACCTGCGGCCGCTGCTGGGCCCGCGCGAGCACGGCCTTGAAGGCCGACATCAGGCTGAAGAGGTCGACCTCGAGCTCGGGCTCGGGCGCCTCGCCGGCGATCTCGGCCAGCCGGCCCTCGGCGCGCGTCCACTGCGCGCTGCGGACGGTCTCGCGCTCGTGCAGCATCTCGGCCGCGGCCTTGAACTGCTGGTGCGCGATCAGCCGCCGCACCAGCGCGTCGCGCGGATCCTCTTCGTCCTCGGGCTGCTCCGGGGCCGGGCGCGGCAGCAGCAGGCGCGACTTGATGTGGATCAGCGTCGCCGCCATCACCAGGAAGTCGCCGGCGATGTCGAGGTCCAGCTCCTGCATCACCTCGAGGTACTCGAGGTACTGCTGCGTAATCGTCGCGATCGGGATGTCGTAGACGTTGACCTGGTGCTGCCGGATCAGGTGGATCAGCAGGTCGAGCGGCCCCTCGAAGTTCAGGAGCCGGACCGGGTAGGCCTCGAGCGTGGACTCGAAGGGTTCACTGGCCATCAGTACGTCAGGTGCATGGCCTCGCGCACCTGTCCCATCGTCTCGACCGCGATCGTACGCGCCTTGCGCGAGCCGGCGTCGAGAATCTCGCGGACGCGCCCCGGCGTGCCGGCAAGCTCGGCGCGGCGGGCGCGCAGCGGCTCGAGCGCGGTGTTCAGAGCCTTGACCAGCTTCTGCTTGACCTCGACGTCGCCGACCGTGCCGAGGCGATAGCGCGCCTTGAGATCGTCGACTTCGGCGGTGTCGGGGTTGAAGGCGTCGTGGTAGACGAACACCGGGTTGCCTTCGACGGTGCCGGGCGTGTCGGCGCGGACGCGCTTCGGGTCGGTGTACATCGACATCACCTTCTTCTTCACCTCGTCAGGGGTGTCGGAGAGGTTGATGGCGTTGCGGTAGCTCTTGCTCATCTTGCGGTTGTCGACGCCGGGCAGGCGCGCGAACCGGGTGAGCATCGGCTGCGGCTCGACGAACACGTCGCCGTAGAGGCCGTTGAAGCGGCGCACGATCTCGCGCGACAGCTCGAGGTGCGGCACCTGGTCATCCCCCACCGGCACCGCGTGGGCGTTGTAGATCACGACGTCCGCGGTCTGCAGCAGCGGGTAGCCGAGGAAGCCGTAGGTGGCGAGGTCGCGGTCGGTGACCTGCTCCTGCTGCTCCTTGTAGGTCGGGACGCGCTCGAGCCACGGCGTCGGCGCGATCATCGACAGCAGCAGGTGCAGCTCGGCGTGCTCCGGCACCATCGACTGGATGAACAGCGTGCTCTTCTCCGGATCGACGCCGGCGGCAATCCAGTCGGCCGCGTTGTCGAGGGCGTTGGCCGTGATCTCCTTCGTGTCCGCGTACTCGCTGGTCAGCGCGTGCCAGTCGGCGACGAAGTAGAAGCAGTCGAACCGATCCTGGAGCTCGACCCAGTTGCGCAGCGCGCCGACCAGGTGCCCGAGATGGAGCTTTCCCGTCGGGCGCATCCCCGACACGACACGTTTGGTCACCACGACAGCAGCAGGAACGCGAGCAGGTTGATGGGCGGCTGCACCACCCGCGCCAGGACCCCGGTGAGGAGCAGCGCGTAGAGCAGGATGAAGCCGTACTGGCCGGTGAACTCGTCGAAGGCCAGCCCGGACCGCAGCGGCAGCAGGTTCGAGAGCACCTTGCCGCCATCGAGCGGCGGGATCGGGATCAGGTTGAAGATCATCAGCCCGAGGTTGGCGAACAGGCCGCCCGCGACGAAAGGCCCACAGGGGACCGGTCGGCCGTCCGTACGGGTCGAACGGCACCCAGTCGGCGGCGAGCGCGACGCGGATCACGACCGCGAAGACGATCGCCAGCAGCAGGTTGCTGGCCGGCCCGGCCAGCGCGATCAGGATGACGTCGCGCCGCGGCCGCGACAGGTTGCGCACCGAGAACGGCACCGGCTTCGCCCAGCCGATCAGCGGCAGCCGGGTGCCGGCGGCGGCGAACAGCATCCCCACCAGCGGGAACAGGATCGTGCCGATCGGGTCGACGTGGACCACCGGGTTCATCGACACGCGGCCCTCGTTGTAGGCCGTTGGGTCGCCGAGACGCCACGCCGTCCAGGCGTGCGCCATCTCGTGGAAGCTGAGCGAGAACGCCAGCACGACGAGGGCGATGAAGATGGCGCCTGGATTCAGGTCGGGCAAAACGCTACAGCGTAAGGCAAAACGGCTCGGCCGCTCAACCTCCGGCCCGGGCCGCGCCTGGACGGACGTTCACCGCAGTTTACCAACGCCCGCCAGGGGGCGATCGCCTAGTGGGCGAAGTGCGCCAGGATGGCGTCGGCGGCCCTGGCCCCGACCACCGCCGTCAGCTCCTCGCGGGTGGCGCGGCGGACGCCGGCGACGCTGCCGAACCGCTTGAGCAGCGTGGTGCGGCGGCGCGGGCCGACGCCGGCGATGGCGTCCAGCGCCGAGCGCAGATCGCGGCGGGTCCGGGCCTGGCGGTGATACGTCACGGCGAAGCGGTGCGCCTCGTCGCGGATCCGCTGCAGCAGCCGCAGCGCCGGACTGCCCGGCGGGAAGGCGATGGCGTCGGGCGAGTCGCGCGTGAAGACCAGTTCTTCCTGCTTGGCGAGGCCGATGGCGACGGTGCGGTCGAGGCCGACCTCCGCGAGCGCCGCGTAGGCGGCGGCCAGCTGCCCCTTGCCGCCGTCGATCACGATCAGGTCCGGCATCGGCCCGCCGCGCTCGACGACCGCTCGGTAGCGCCGGCGCACGACCTGGCGCATCGAGGTGAAGTCGTCGAGGATCCGGGCGGCGGCGGCCGGGTTCCCGGGCGGCGCCTCGGCGCGCGCCTGCGCGGTGACGCGATCGGGCAGCGGCGCGTCCTCGCCGGGCCGGATCCGGAACTTGCGGTACTCGCGCGGCTGCATCCGGCCATCCTCGCAGACCACCATCGAGGCGACGGTCTCGCTGCCCTGGAACGTGGAGATGTCGAAGCAGTCGATGCGCCGCGGCGTGGCCGTCAGCTGCAGCACGAGGCGCAGCGCCTCGAGCGCATCCTCGGCGCCGGCCGGCGTCTCACGGCTCCGCGACTCGTAGGCCACCCGGGCATTGCGCGTCGCCAGCTCGAGCAGGCTGCGCTTGTCGCCGCGCCGCGGGACGACGATCCGCACCCGGCGGCCCGCCCGCGACGACAGCCAGTCCTCGATGGCCGCGGCATCCTCGAGCGGCTCCGGGACGTGGACCTCGGACGGCGGCACGTGGATGGCGTAGAACTGCGACAACGCCGCGGCGACGACCTCGCCCTCGCGCGAGGCCGGCGACGGCCGAATCCCATCGACGCCCCCGGCCACCGGCACGCCCTCGCTCCACAGCTCGACGCGATCGACGACGCGGCCGCCGCGCGTCTGGAACACCACGACCGCCGCGCCCCGCGGCCCGAGACGGACGCCGAACCCGTCGCGATCGCCGAGCCCCGTGGTGGCCATCTTCTGCTGCCGGTCGCGCAGCGCCTCGACGGTGCGGACGGCGTCGCGCCAGTGGGCCGCCTCCTCGTACCGCTCGGCCGCGGCGGCGGCGTGCATCCGGCGATCGAGGTCGGCGACGAGCATGTCGCGCTTCCCTTCGAGCAGCAGGCGCGCGCCGGCCACCGCCGCGGCGTAGGCGTCCTCGCTGCAGAGCGCGGCGACGCAGGGGGCGACGCAGCGCTTGATGTCGTACTCGAGGCACGGGCGGCCCCGCTCGCCGGTGATCACCTCGTTGCACGACCGCAGGCCGAACAGGCGATGCGTCAGATCGATGGTGCGCCGGGCCAGCCGGGCTGGGAGGAACGGGCCGAAGTAGGCGTGCGCGTCCTCCTCGACCCGCCGCGCCACGAGCAGGCGCGGAAACGCCTCGCCGGTCGTCAGCTGCAGGTAGGGGTAGCTCTTGTCGTCCCGCAGCAGGATGTTGTATTTCGGCGAGCGCTGCTTGATCAGGTTGCTCTCGAGCGCGAGCGCCTCCGACACGCTGTCCGTGACGATGAACGAGAGCGCCTGGACCTCGTCGAGCAGCGCGTCGGTCTTCGGGTCGGCGCCCCGCGCGCCGAGGTAGTTCCGGACGCGGTCGCGGAGCACCCGGGCCTTGCCGACGTAGATGGTCTCGCCGGCGGCGTTGGCGTAGAGGTAGACGCCGGGCTGCTCGGGTAGCCGCGCGATCTGGTCCTTGAGGTCGAAAATGGGCATGAACCAGCCGCTCGGGTTGAGGGAACCCGGCCAACCTGCTAGACTCCGACAACTTGTAGGCGCAGATTCAGCCCGCGGCTCTCGCCATTATACGAACACGCGGCCTTCGCATGACCTTTACCGGCATCATCGGCACCATCTGCATGTTCCCGCTGCGCGCGATCATCCGCGCCTGTGTGGTGCTGCGCATCCATCCCAACGTCCTGACGTTCGTCGGCGTGCTCATCAACGTCGCCGCGGCGTGGGCGCTGGCGACTGGACGGTTCGCCATGGCCGGCGGGATCATGATCGCCGCGAACATCTTCGACTTCATCGACGGCAAGGTCGCGCGCGAGATGGGGATGGAGTCGGCGTTCGGCGGCTTCTGGGATTCGGTGATGGACCGCTTCTCGGACCTGGCGCTCTTCCTCGGCCTCGTCTACCTCTACTCGTCCGTGCACCGCACCGACTACGTCGTCATCACGGTGATGGCGATGATCTTCACCGTGCTGACGAGCTATGCCCGGGCCCGCGCCGAGTCGGTCGTGGCGCAGTGCAAGGTCGGCTTCATGGAGCGGCCCGAGCGCATCGTGCTCTTCATGATCGGCGCCTTCACCAACCGGATGGCCGGGGTGCTCTGGGTCATCCTCGTGCTGTCGATCCTCACCGTCGCCAACCGCATCTTCTACACCTGGCGCGAGCTCGAGCGGACCAAGGCGCCGGAGCGGGTGCCGGTATGAGCCAGCCGCACGACGACGCGCTTCAGCTCCACGAGGAGATCGCGGGCGCCGGGACGAGCCTGCCCCAGCCGCTGCGCGCGATCTGGCGCACGCTCTACTGGACCTATGAGCGGGCGACCTGGCAGTACGACTTGATGGTCATCGCGATCCTCGCGTTCGTCTGGCTGACGCCGCCGTCCTGGATCGGCGATCCGCACGCCTCGGGCCTGGGGCCGATCGGCTGGCTGGCAGCCTGGCTGCGCGGCTGACCGACGCGCGAAGACACACTCCACGGGACCACGCCAATGGTGGCGAGCCCACAGCAAGTCGTCGCAACCCTCCTCATCGTCCTCGGTGCGGGCTTCCTGCTCGCCAACCTGCGGCTCGCCTTCCAGCTGCTCCGGTTCCTGCGCCTCCGCTCGTCGGCGCTCCTCACCTGGTCGGGCCGCCAGCCGACGCATCCCAGGCTGCTCATCGCCATCGGGCACGATGCTCGGCATCATCATCGTCGTGAAGATCCTCAAGCAGCACCGCACCGACATCTTCGGCGAGACGATGATGCTGCTGTACTACGTCTACCTCGGCCCGCTGACGATGCGGATCGGGCGCGGCTTCTATCGTGACGGCGTGTGGCTCGACAGCGGCTTCATGCCCTACGAGGCGATCGGCGGCCTCACCTGGCGCGAGGAACCGCAGCCGACATTGGTCGTGCTGCCGCGGATGAAGCGCCTGGCGAAATTGCTGACGGTCCCGCCGCAGCACTACGCCGAGGCGCGGCGCCTGCTGCGCGACAAGATCACCGGGCACGACATCCACTTCACCGGCAAGGCCCTCGACCTCGGGGTCCACGACGAGCGCGAAGACGTGTGACGCTGATGGTTGGCCGCCGTTCCTCAGGAACGGCGGCAGGCCGCCCTCTGGGCGTCCGGTCTGCTATGCGCGGCGCTGGGCGCGCCGCGGCGCCCGGACGCGGGCGGCATCATGGTTGGCCGCCGTCCCCTTCAGGAACGGCGACGCGGGCGGCATCCTACGTTGGCGGGCGCGGGATCAGGATTGCCGCCATGTCGCCGAAGTTGAGGAACGCCAGGATGACGGCCGTGTCGTCCTCGGAGCAGCCGAGCAGCAGCTTCAGCTCGGCGTCGCGCTTGCCGCCGTCGGCCGTGCAGACGACCGCCCCGAGCCGCGCCGGCCGCACCGTGCCGACGAAGACGTCGATGCCTTCGCCGTCTCCCGCCGTGGTCCCTTCCAGGTAGCCGTAGTCGACGGGATAGATCGCGGCGGCGATGCGCGGATGGCGCGTTCCCTTCGGCCGATCGATCACCAGGGTGGAGGTCGCGACGAAGGCGTCGAGCGTCGCCCAGAAGCGCGGATTCGCGGGGCCGGGCAAGGTCGTCATCGGTCGCAGGGGCGACGGCGCATCGGCTAGCCGGCGAGCGTCGGGTCGAAACACGCCCGGCAACGCGCGCTTCGTAGGCGTTCTGCGCGCCGACGAGCACACGCTCGCGGCTTCTGCACCAGCCGCTGCGTGTGGTTGGCGGGCTCGCCGCAGACGACGCAGACGGCGTGCGTCTTGGTGATGTACTCGGCGATCGCCAGCAGCGTCGGCATCGGCTCGAACGGCTTGCCGAGATAGTCCTGATCGAGGCCGGCGACGATCACGCGCCGATGCTGATCGGCGAGCGCGTTGCAGACCATCGGCAACTCGAGGTCGAAGAACTGCCCTTCGTCGATGCCGACCACCTGCGTGGCCGGGTCGACGCGCTCCAGCAGCTCGCGCGAGGAGGCGACGTTCTCGGAGGCGATCCGCATGTCGCTGTGCGACGTGACGTGGTCGTGGCCGTAGCGATCGTCGATGCCCGGCTTGAAGATCTGGACCTTCTGCCGGCCGATCTGGGCACGGCGCAGCCGGCGGATGAGCTCTTCGCTCTTGCCGCTGAACATGCTGCCGGTGATGACTTCGATCCAGCCCGCCTGGGCTCGCCGGATGTCTTCCACGATCGGTCTCGAACGACGGCGGACGCCGTCAGGCGCGGCCCTGGTACTCGCCCGACTCGGTGTTGATGCGGACCACGTCGCCGGGGTTGATGAACGACGGCACGGTGATGACGACGCCGGTCTCGCAGGTTGCCGGCTTGGTCTGCGCCGAGGCCGTCGCGCCCTTGATGCCGGGCGCGGTGTCGGTCACCTTGAGGTCGACCGTCGCCGGCAGCTCGATGCCGACCGGGTTGCCTTCGTAGAACTCGACCTTGATCGTCGACTCCGGCATCAGGTAGCTCATGGAGTCGCCGAGCGACTCCTCGGACATGTGGATCTGCTCGTAGTTCGTCGTGTCCATGAAGCAGAAGCCGGAGCCGTCCTTGTAGAGGTACTGCATCTCCCGCTCGTCGAGCGAGGCCCGTTCGACCATGTCTTCCGAGCGGAACCGGTGCTCGAACATCGAGCCGTCCTTCACCTTGCGCAGCTTGGCGCGGACGAAGCCGCGGAGGTTGCCAGGGGTGACGTGCTGCTGCTCGACGATGCGGCACAGGTCGCCGTTGTGCTTGACGAGGTTGCCTTTGCGGAGGCGCGTAGCGGGAACGTTGGCCATCGGCTTGTGTCTTGGCGTTGGGCCCGGCCCCTTGTCGGGGGCGGCGGGGACCGTTTAACCGAGCGAGTCTATCACAGGGGTCCGGCGCGCTATCCTAGAGCCATGACCGCGATCAGACGTTGGCTCGCCACCGGGGCCCTGATATCGGCGGGGTTCCTGGGCGGCGCCCTGCTCACCGGCCGCCTGCAGTCCCGCGAAGCCGAGGACGCGCAGCGGCCCACGACTCCCGCCGCGGCCTCCACCGCCGCGGCCCAACCCGCCGGGGCCGTCTCGGCCACCGGCCTGCCCGACTTCACCCAGATTGCGGCGCGGACGTCGCCGTCGGTGGTGAACATCTCGGCGGTGCAGGTCTACCGCCAGCGGCGGTTCGTCGACCCGTTCTTCGGCAACCTGTTCGGCGGCGAGGACGCGTTCCCCGCGCAGCGCGGCCAGAGCGCGGGCTCCGGCGTGATCGTCGGCAGCGACGGCTACGTCCTGACCAACAACCACGTCCTCGGCCAGGGCGCCTTGCAGCAGGTCACGGTGATCCTGTCTGACCGCCGCGAACGGCCGGCCAAGCTGGTCGGCATCGACCCGACCACCGATCTGGCGCTGCTCAAGATCGCGGAGCGCAACCTGCCGGCCGTCACCTGGGGCGACTCCGGGCAGCTCAAGGTCGCCGAGTGGGTGCTCGCCGTCGGCAATCCGTATCAGCTCGGCCAGACCGTGACGCTCGGCATCGTCAGCGGCCTGAACCGCAGCTACGAGGACGTCTCGTCGATCGTGGACTACATCCAGACCGACGCCGCCATCAACCCGGGCAACTCCGGCGGCGCGCTGATCAACCGCCGCGGCGAGCTGGTCGGCATCAACACGTGGATCTACTCGCAGAGCGGCGGCGACCAGGGCATCGGCTTCGCCATCCCGAGCAACGTCGCGCGCCGCGTCTCGGAGGAGATCATCCGCACCGGAGAGGTGAAGCGCGGCACCATCGGCGAGATCCAGCTGGCCTCGGTCACGCCGGCGCTCGCCCGGGATCTCGGGCTGACGGACACGAAGGGCGCCCTGGTGTGGAACATGTACCGGACGGCATCCGCCTACCGGGCGGGGCTTCGCCCGGGTGACGTGATCGTCGCGGTGGACGGCAAGCCGGTCGAGACGCCGCGCGAGTTCCAGCGGGCGCTCGCCGACCTGCCCATCGGCGGGGTGATGACCCTCGGCATCCTCCGCGAGGGCGCGAGGCGCGAGATCAAGGTGCAGGTCGAGCAGCAGCAGGCGAGGCGACGGGCTGTCGCGGAGTGACCGTCACCCCCGGCGCGCCGGCGCGCGGCGTCCCGACACCGCGGGATGATCGGCGACCGCGCAGCGCCACGGCGTGTCGACGCCGACGCGAATCCCGATGCGCGGTCCCCAGACGAGCGGGCCCGGCGCGCCTGGCCCCGCCTCGATCCACAGCGACGACGCGCCGCACAGATCGGCGCCGTTCTCGCGCAGCGTGACGCCGAGGGCGCGCGTCAGGTTGCCCGGACCGCGGCACAACCCCTGATCGGCGCGCGGCGAGGCGGAAACACCGCGCCGCTGGCGCATCACGTCGAGGCCGTCCTCGGGCGCGAGGGCACGGATCAGCACCGCCGCGGGATGCCCTTCCGCTTCGGTCACCGCGTTCAGCAGGAAGTGCATGCCGTAGTTCAAGTAGACGTAGGCGAGGCCCGGCGGGCCGTAGAGCGGCGCCGTGCGGCGCGTCAGGCCGGCGGCGGCGTGGCAGGCCGGATCGTCCTCGCCGATGTAGGCCTCGGTCTCGACGATGATGCCGGTGGCGCGGACGCCGGCGACCTCGTGCACCAGCCGCGTCCCGATCAGATCGCGCGCGACGTCGAGGGTCGGACGGGCGAAGAAGTCGCGCGACAGCGCCCGGCGGCGGCGGGGCCGCGTGCTCACTGCGTCGTGAGGCGGATGCGGGCGATGGCGTGCTCGGCGGCGCGCGCCACGGCCGGATCGGGATCCCGCGTCGACGGCTCGAGCGCCTGCAGCGCCTCGGGACCGCCGAGGATCCCGAGCACCTGGACGATCCGGCCGCGCGTGGGCACATCGGGGTCGGCGAGCGTCGGCACGAGGTCCTTCACGTGGACGCGGCCGAGCTCGACGAGGTAGGCCATCACCTGCTCGGCGAGCCGATCGTCGCCGATCGCCTTGATCAGGTCGGGGAGCCCGCGGCCGCCGTCGCGGGCGGTCGCGAAGGAGCGGGCGAGCCGGGCCCTGCGATCTTTCTCGCCGGCAGTGCGGGCCTCGACGGCCCGGATCGCCGCGACGTCGCCGAGGCGCGCCAGACCCTCGAAGGCCGACCGCCGCAGATCCGCGTCCCTCGAGGTGACCTGCTCGAAGAACACCGGCTGACTGGCGGGATCGGCGAGCCGCGCCAGCCCATCGAGTGCGGCTTCGGCCGCCTGGCCGTGCTGGTCGTTGGCGAAGCGCTCGCGCAGCGCCCGGCTGGCGCGCTTCTCGCCGATGTCGCCGAGCGCGCGCATCGCGGCGAGCTGCACCTCCTCCTTCGAATCGTTCATGGCCGCGACCAGCGCGTCGCCGAGCGAGGCGGCGCGCACCGCCCCCGCGACGCGGGCCGCGGCGGCGCGAACGTCGTCGTCCGGATCGCGGAGGTTGGCGGCGAGCGACGCCTCGGCGGCGGCGCCGGCCGGCGGCGGCACGATCGTCCCCAGCGTCCACGTCGCCTCGCGGCGGATGCGCGCCTGGTCGTCACGCATCGCCTTGGCCAGGCTCGTGCGCACCGCGTCCGGCACGGGCCTGGGCAGCAGCTGATACGGTCCGATCGCGAACGCCGCCTCGCCCGGATCCTTGCGGCCGGTCTCGAAGACGACGGCGACGCGCTTGGTGCCGACCGGCACGTCCATCAGGTAGAAGCGCAGCAGCGTGTCGAGCGCCTCGAGCTGGATGTCGTCGACCGGATCCGCGGCGAGCTGCGCGATCGGCCCGATCGCGTCGGGGTGGGCGGTCTGCGCCAGCGTCCGCATCGCCTCGACCCGCAGCTTCGGATCGGGGTTGGCGAGATAGCGGACGACGTCCTCGAAGGGCTTGCCGACGAGCGACTGCGCGGCGGCGGGAACCGCGGCGGCAGCCAGCGCGGCGAACACGAGCGCACGGGCGACGCGGCCAGCGAGCCGCGGGGAGCGCATCACGCGCCCTCCCCCACCGCGGCCTGTCCGGCGGCGCGCAGCACCTCGGCGAGGTGCCGGCCGGTGTGCGAGCCCTCGACGGTCGCGAGCTCCTCCGGCGTGCCGACCGCGACGACCCGGCCGCCGCCGTCGCCGCCTTCGGGTCCGAGATCGATCAGCCAGTCGGCGCACTTGATCACATCGAGATTGTGCTCGATGACCAGCAGGGTGTGCCCGGCGTGCAGCAGCCGGCGGAACGCCGCCAGCAGCTTGGCGATGTCGTCGAAGTGGAGGCCGGTGGTCGGCTCGTCGAGGATGTAGAGCATCCGCTCGCCGGTCTCGGTCGACAGGTGCGCGGCGATCTTGATGCGCTGCGCCTCGCCGCCCGACAGCGTCGTCGCCGGCTGGCCGAGGCGCAGGTAGCCGAGGCCGACCTCGTCGAGCACCTGCAGGCGGCGCAGCACCTTGGGCGACCCCGAGAAGAACGCGATCGCCTCGCGCACGGTGAGGTCGAGCACGCCGTCGATGTTCCGGTTCTTGTAGCGGACCTCGAGCACCTGCGGCCGGAAGCGCTTGCCGTGGCACTCGTCGCACGGGACGAAGACATCGGCGAGGAACTGCATCTCGACCCGCACCTGGCCTTCGCCTTCGCAGGCCTCGCAGCGGCCGCCCGGGACGTTGAACGAGAAATGGCTCGGCGTCAGCCCGCGCGTCTTGGCGTCCTTGGTCTGCGCGAACAGATCGCGGATCGCGTCGAACGCCTTCAGGTAGGTGACGGGGTTCGAACGCGGCGTCCGGCCGATCGGCGTCTGGTCGACGAGCAGGCAGTCGGTGAGGTGCTCGATGCCCTCGATCCGATCGCACTTGCCGACGCGGCGATCCCAGTCGCCCTTGGCGCGCTTGATGCCGGCGTAGAGGACGTCGTGGACCAGCGTGGACTTGCCGGAGCCGCTGACGCCGGTGACGACGGTCAGGACGCCGAGCGGGACGGTGACGTCGACGCCCTTCAGGTTGTGCTCGCGGGCGTTGAGGATCTTGAGCTGCGCCTTGCCGCCCCGCCGCCGGGCCGGCGGCACGGCGATGGCGAGGTCGTCGCGCAGGTACTTCGCGGTCAGCGACCGCGGCTCGTTGAGCAGGCCGTCGACGCTGCCCGAATAGATGACGCGTCCGCCCGACTCGCCGGCGCCGAGGCCCATGTCGACGACTTCGTCGGCGACCTTGATCATGTCGGCGTCGTGCTCGACGACGACCACCGTGTTGCCCTGATCGCGCAGCTGCCGGAGGATCGCGATCAGCCGCAGGTTGTCGCGCGGGTGCAGGCCGATCGACGGCTCATCGAGGACGTAGAGGGTGCCGACCAGCGCCGAGCCGAGCGCCGTCGCCAGGCTGATGCGCTGCGCCTCGCCGCCCGAGAGCGTCGAGGACAGGCGGTCGAGCGTCAGGTAGTCGAGGCCGACGTCGTCGAGGAACGTCAGCCGTCGCCGGATCTCGCGCAGCACCTTCTCGGCGATGGCCGCCTCGCGCGGCGTCAGCTCGATCGACGCGAAGAAGGCCTTGGCCTCGCGCACCGTCAGCGCGCAGACGCGATCGATCGTCCAGCCGGCCACGCGCACGTCGCGGGCCTCGCGGCGCAGCCGCGTGCCGCCGCACTCGGGGCACGTCTGGTAGCCGCGGTAGCGGCTCAGGAAGACGCGGATGTGGACCTTGTACTTCTTCCGCTCGAGCCACTGGAAGAAGCCCTGGACACCGCCGAAATCGCCGTGGCCGCGCAGCACGACGTCGCGCTCGCGATCGGTGAGGTCGTTCCACGGCACGTCGAGCCGGAAGTCGGCGGCCTTGGCCGCCCGCTTCATCGCCGCGAGCTGGGCGCGATAGTGCGGCTTGCTCCACGGCTCGATGGCGCCGCCGTTCAGGGTCTTGGTCGGATCCGGCACGACCAGGCCCATGTCCAGCTCCATCACGTTGCCGAAGCCGTGGCAGGTCGGGCAGGCGCCGAATGGGTTGTTGAACGAGAACAGCCGCGGCTGCGGGACCTCGTAGACGATGCCGCAGCGGCGGCATTCGAACCGCTCGCTGAACACGTGGCGCAAGGGCCCGCCGTCTTCGCCCGCGCCAAGTTCGATGGCGAACGCCTGACCGCCGCCTTCCAGGTAGGCGACCTCGATGGCGTCGGTGAGGCGCGGCCGCACCTCGGCATCGACGCGGATGCGATCGACGATCACCTCGAGCGACGTCCGATCGGCGAGCGCGGCGGAATCGACGTCGTCGAAGCCGATCGCCTGGCCGTCGACGAGGAGGCGCGCGAAGCCCTTGCGCCGCAGCACGTCGATGGCCGCGGCCACCGGATCGGCCGGGGGCGGCGGCTCCAGCAGGTCGAGCTCGGGCGCCTCGTCCTCCGGCCCCTGCGCCCCGGTCCGCGAGTCCTGGCTCTCGTCGCGTCCCGCCCGGGCGAGCCGGCCGACGCGGACGATCGGCAGATCGAAGCCGATCAGCAGGCGCGCGCCCTCCGGCAGCTGCGCCAGCCGCTCGGCGACGGCCTCCGCGGTCTCCCGGGCGACGTCCGTGCCGCACTGCCGGCACACGGTCCGCCCGACCCGCGCGAACAGCAGGCGCAGGTAGTCGTGCGTCTCGGTGGTGGTGCCGACCGTCGATCGCGGGTTGCGGATGCTGTTCTTCTGGCGGATGGCGATCGCCGGCGGCATCCCCTCGACCGAGTCGACGTCGGGGCGCTCCATCCGCTCCAGGAACTGGCGCGCGTAGGCGGACAGCGACTCGACGTAGCGGCGCTGCCCCTCCGCGTAGATCGTGTCGAAGGCGAGCGACGACTTGCCGGAGCCGCTGACGCCGGTGACCACGGTCAGCCGGCGCGGCGCGATCGTGAGATCGACGCTCTTCAGGTTGTGCGTGCGCGCACCCCTGATCACGATGGGTCGAAGGCGTGGGCCGGGTGAATCGTGCATCGAACCGCCAGCGCGAGATCCCCACGGCCGGGCCGCCGGGGGATTTCTGAACCCCTGATCGTATCACTTCGCGCGTGGTTGCCGCGGCAACGGCGTCGAGCGAGCGTACAATTGCGTACCGTGGTCCGGCAGTTCCTCGTTTACGACGCGCTCGATACCTGCCCGTATCTGCCGGACCGGCTGGCGCGCTTCCCGCTGCGCGTGTCCGAGCGCAAGCTGCGGCGCGACGAACTCGACACCGCCCTGGCCGAGGGCGACCGGCGGCAGGGCGTCTTCCTGTATCGCCCCAGCTGCCCCACCTGCAGCGCCTGCGAGGCCATCCGCATCGACGTCCAGACCTTCACCCCGACCGCGTCGCTCCGCCGGATTCTCGCCAGGGGCGACGCCCGCCTGACGGTACGCATCGGGCCGGCCGTCGCGGACGAGGAACGCGCCGCCCTCTATGTGCGGCACAAGTTCGAGCGTGGTCTGACCGCCGACGGTGAGACGCGCGAAGTGGACGTCGCCGCCTACCGCGCCTTCCTCGTCGAGACCTGCTGCGACACCGTCGAGTTCGCCTGCCGGGCGAAAGGCGAACTGGTGGCCGTGGCCGTGGCCGACCGCGGAAGCCAATCCCTCTCCGCCGTCTACTGCGCGTTCGCTCCCGATTTCCCCGACGTCAGCCTCGGCACCTACTGCATCCTCAAGCAGATCGAGGCCTGTCGCGCCTGGGGGCTCCGCTACCTCTACCTGGGCCTCTACGTCGCCGATTGCCGGCACCTCGCCTACAAGGCCCGATTCCTCCCCCACGAGCGACTGATTCGAGGGGAATGGCGGCGCTTCGATCGGCCTGCCCCGCCAGCCCCGTTGACGCTTTCCGGCGAGTGATCCGAAAGCCTTCTGCACCCCGAAGCCGGGGTCCGTGGATGCAGTTTCGTGATTCAGGAGGTGGCGCACGGCGTTACGCAGGTGTGTGCCACTGCCAAGCCCAGCAATGTCGAGAATCCGACGACCTGTCGGTCTCCTGTCGACGGTCCGGATAAGGCTGTCGGAATTCCGACAGGCCAACGACGCGACCCTCACCCGGCTGCTCTCGCAAGTCCCTGATTTCATTGATCGCGCCGCGCCGTCACTCGTGGTCGGACCTCGATGACGCCCCGGCAACTGCCTTGCTGTAGTGGGCACCGACGTGCGGTCCATAAAGGGCCGCCTCGGAGGCCGACCCATGCAGCTCGCCGACGCCGCGTATCAGGAACGTGATCGACTGGTCATCAACCACCTCGGCTTGGTGAAGAAGGTGGCTGTGGGCCTCGTGCGCCGGCTCCCCGCGCAAGTTGAGATGAACGAGCTCATTGGCGAAGGCGTGGTCGGCCTGCTCGACGCTGCCCGCCGTTACAAGCCGGCCTCGGGCGTGCCGTTCGAGGCGTTCGCCGCCCGCCGCGTCCGCGGCTCGATGCTGGACGCGCTCCGCGCCGTCGACACGGCCTCGCGCCGGACCCGCCGGATGGAGCGCAACCTCAAGGCCACCTGCACCGGCCTCCGCCAGACGCTGGGCCGCGACCCCAACGACACCGAAATTGCCGACGCGATGGGCCTGACCAAGGCCGCCTACACCCGCGCCTGCCGCACCGTCGAGCGCGCCGAGAACAGCGGCTTCGTCGCGTTCGAGGAGGCCTTCGGCGACGACCAGCGCGCCCTGGCTCGCGCCATCGGGTACGTCGAGGACGGTCCGGACGTCGAGCTCGAGCGCACCGAGCAGCGCATGCAGCTCGGCGCCGCGCTGAGCAAGCTGCACGAGCGCGAGCGCAAGGTGCTGGCCCTCTACTACGAGGAAGAACTGACGATGGCGGAAATCGCCCGCGTCCTCGGCCTCTCGGAATCGCGCATCTCGCAGCTGCGCTCGCTGGCGCTGTCGCGCCTGCGCACCTGGATGCGCGCCGCGCGCAACCCGCAGGGCCCGGCGCCGGTCGCCGTCCGCAAGCCGGCGCCCCGCCGTACGGTCAACGTCCGCCGTCCGGCCATCGGCATCACGGTTCAGGAAGCGCAGGCCGCGTAGTCTGGTTGGCGGCGGTTCCCCTCAGGAACCGCCGCGGCCGCCCTCGGGCGTGCCGGCTGCGATTCGCGGCGCTGGGCGCGCGGCGGCGCCGTCACGCGGGCGGCGGGAGAAATCGATGGCACGCATCGTCTGGCTCCTCGTCATCGCCCTGGTCGTCTACATCTTCGGCTCGGCGGCCTGGAAGGTCACGCAGAACGCCACCAAGCCGCAGCACGCCACCCACTCGGAGTTCTGATCGTTGGCGGTCGCGCTCTCACGCGCGACCGCGGGCGGCCCTCTTAGCGTGCCGCTGCCATTCGGCGACGCTGGGCGCGTCGCCGGCGCGGCACGCGGGCCGCGGCGTTGCGGACGCGGCCGACGCCGGCGCGAGTCAGGGCCTTTCCCACCCAGTCCATTCCGCTTGTCGCGCCTGCACCCGGCGCGCTATGCTCATGCGGTTGCACGGGTCGACGCCGCGTCGACTTCCCGCCCCGCCGCCGACATAGCTCAGTTGGTAGAGCAGCTGATTCGTAATCAGCAGGTCATCAGTTCAAGTCTGATTGTCGGCTCCATATCTATCAACAACTTACGGGCAAGAGTCGTCGGCCGATCGACGACTTGACACCCAATCTGACACCCTAGCCGTTCAGAACAGCGTCCATCGCCGTGGCCGCCTTCGCTGCGGTTGGCCTGAGTAAGTGGCCGTACAGGTCGGCAGTGAGCCGGACTTCCGAATGTCCGAGCAGCTTGGAGACCTCGACCAGTTCCACGCCGGAGGCTAGCAACAGACTGGCGGCGGAATGTCGCAGATCGTGGAAGCGGCGCCGCGCCAATCCCGCCTGCTTCAGCAGCACGGCCAGCACACGGGTCACGTTCCGGGGATGCAGGCCCGCGCCGACGCTACGCCGTTTGCCGCGGGGCGCGTAGCTGACGAACACGAGTCCTGTCTCGACCCACTGCGCCCCAGCTTTGAGGCGGTCTTCCTTCTGGCTGGTGCGGTGACGCCGCAGGGCATCCAGGCAGACGCGCGGCAGGAACCCGCCGGCTGGACGTCGTCTTGAGGGGCTGCAGTTCCAGCTTGCCGCCGACCGGCTGCAACTGCACGACGATCTGCACGTCGCCGGTCTCCAGGTCGACATCTTCCCAGCGCAGGCCGGTAGCCTCACCGAGCCGCAGCCCACAAGCGAGGGCCACAGAGAACAGAGACCCAAGCCGGTGCTTCTCAGCCACGAGCAGGAAGCGGCGTGCGTCCTCGACAGTGAGGGGCGCGATCGATCGGCGCGCGGCCTTGGGAACCTTGACCGCCTTGGCCGGGTTGATCGCGAGCAACTGCAACTTGACGGCGTCACTGAGCGCGGATCGCAGGGTGGCGTGTGCCAGTTCAATACGGCGCCGCGCCCCATGCTCCGTCTTCGCCGCGACGAGCCACGACTGGATCACGCTGGGCGTGAGCTGCTCGAGTCGCAATGGACCGAACGGCGGCACCAGGTGGCCATCGATCGCGCCTTGGTAGCTGCGCCGCGTCGACGGCTTCCACGTGTCGCAGTTCGTGGCGAACCACTGCGCAAGGAAGGCGGCCACGGTCGGCGTCGATGTCGACACCACGAGGCCCTGTGCGTCGCGGCCGTGGAGCGCCTTCATCGCCTGCACGACGTCTCGTTCGGTGGCGCCGTAGACGGTCTTCCGACGACGCCGACCGTCGATGCCGCGCCCAAGATCGAGGCGCCCCATCCATCGACCGTCCGCGCGCTGCGCGATGCTACCTTCGCCGTGTCCGCGTCTTGTTGGCATGTGACCTTCCCTTCCGTTCCATCGCCCGCACGGCGCGCATGTACACCCTCTTCTGGCAGCGCACCGAACAGAATTCCCGTCGTCCAGTCTTCGCGAATACTCGGCCGCAATCGCAGACGAGCAGTCGATCGAATCCGGCTTGGGTAACCAGGCTCAGCACCTGAAGCCACGCCAAGTCCCGCAAGTCCCCGTCAAAATCCACCCGGACACGGCGAGCCTCCGCGCCGAGGCGGGTTCGTGGATGCACGAACGCTGTCACAGGTCCGATGTGGATCTCCGGCACCGGCACCTCGTCACGACCCTTGCGAGGCCGCAGAGCGCGTATTGCGAGCACGTCGCGGAACCAGCTTCGCAGCTCGGCATGAAATGCCGGCAGCCAGTCGCCGGGCTCGTCGAGCCGACCGCCGAACATGATCCACGGGCCGGTGGACATCATCAGTTCCAGCAGCATCCTGTAGACCGGCGTCCCGAAGAGTGAGGACGGCATTTCCGCCGGTAAAGGCGACTCGGCGAATTCGACAAGTTCTGCGAGGAGCGCGGGCTGACGCTTCCGGACCCGCGTTTCCTCAGCCTTGCGCCAAAATCGGCTGTTACCTTTTGTAGCCTTCCTTTTCACCACAGAAAGAGTATGGCGCACGCGTGGTGTTTTCTTCAAGCTATAAACACCATGCGGACTCAAACGGACAACTCACCCACCATCGGACGACTCGCGTACCGCATCACCGAGGTTGCCGACGCGCTCGGCATCTCGCGCAGCAAGGCATACGAGCTGGTCGGCAGCGGCGAAATCCCGAGCATCCTGCTGGACGGGTGCCGCCGTGTAACGGCTTCCGGAATTCACGATTTCATTGCCCGGAAGCAGCAGGGCAAGTGACCAGCTCGCCAACGGTCTCCGGTTCGGGCATCGCGTTTCCGGTTCCGGCGGCAGTCCTCGCCGCCGCCATCGAGGCGCTTCCGACCATCCCGGACGATCGGCTCGCCGCACTGGTCGAGGAGCTCGCCGCCGCCGTCGTCGACTCGTACGAGGACGCGCAACGCATGCGCATCCTGCTGCGGCTGTCGCTCGGTCACCAGCATCAGCAAGGCCGCGAACTGTGGCGCCTACGGGAGTCCCGGGACCGGATACTCGAGGAGCTTCGTGCCCTTCGGCAGCCTGGGGTGCGCTCGTGAATATCGTGGACGGTCTGCTCGACAGTGCCCGACGCGAGCGAAAGTCGCGGCAGAACAGCAGCATCACCGCCGCGTCGCGGTCCGCGCTGCCCTCTTTGGAGCGCCGCGGCTCTGCGTCGAAGACACACTCAATGGGAGGCGATGGTCGCGGGCCGAGCGTTGCGACCAAGTTAGTCGACCTCGCACAAGACGAGGCGGTGGAGCTCTGGCACGCGCCGAACCGATCACCGTACGCGACTGCGCTCGTGGACGGTCATCACGAACATCTGCTTCTACGCCGATTCGTTCGAGACGTCGTGGCGCCCCGGTACTCCGCCAGGAACGGTCGGCGGCCAGCTCGCAGGCTCTGACCGACGCGACGGCGACCCTTGCCGGCATGGCGGTCTACGAGGGCCGTGAGCATCCGGTCTCGCTGAGAGTCGCAAACCACGACGAAGCGATCTACCTAGACCTCGGCACGCCAGACTGGTCGGTCGTCAAAATCGAGAAGTCCGGCTGGCACATTGAGGCGTCGTCACCGGTGCGCTTCTGGCGGCCGCCCACCCTGCGAGCACTGCCGTTGCCGGTGTCAGGTGGACACGTGGACGACCTTCTCGAGTTGTGGCCTATTCCGAGCGAGGCCTGGGACATGCTCGTCATCTGGCTGGTCTCCGCGATGCGGGCAACCGGGCCGTATCCCGTCCTCTCCCTGGTCGGCGAGCAAGGCACGGGCAAGTCGACACTCGGGAAGATGGTGCGCGGCCTGGTGGACCCAGCCTGTCCAGACCTCCGCGGCGTCCCGCGCGACGAGCGGGATGTCATGTTGGGGGCGCTCGCCTCCCACGTCCTCGCCCTGGACAACTTGTCCGGTATCCTGCCGTGGGCATCGGACGCATTTTGCGAGTGGCAACCGGCGGCGGCTTCGCTACCAGGGCGCTCTACACCGACAGCGACGAGATGACCATCGACGTGTCGAGGCCGATCCTATTGACTGGCATCGAACAACCGGCGAGCCGCGGTAATCTCTAGACCGCGCCCTCGTCGTGCACCTGCCGGTGATTGAGGATACCCAGCGACGGGACGAGACCGACCTCTGGCGTCGCTATCACGCCATACGTCCCGCGATACTCGGCGCCCTCTGCGCGGCGGCGTCTACTGCCCTGGCCAGAGTGGAGTCTATCCGCTTACCGCAGAAGCCGCGGATGGCTGATGCCTGCACCTGGGTCACCGCTGCGTCAGTCTCGCTCGGATGGGACCACAGCCGCGCGCTCAACGCGATGCTCGGCGCCCGCGTCCGTGCCGCCGAGGAGCAGGTCGACGGTGATCGCTTTGCTGCTGCCGTGGTTGGCCTCGAGCTGCCCTGGAGCGGCATTGCTCTGGAGCTACTGACCTTGCTGAATGAGCGCGTGTCGATTCAGGACAGGGGCAAGCAGTGGCCCGGCAGTCCGCGGGCCCTGTCTGGACACCTCCGGCGACTCGCCCCAGCACTGCGCCAGGTTGGCGTCGCCGTCCACGCTGACGCTGACAACCGAGAGGGCCACAAGCGACGAAGGGTGATCTACATCGACCGCACCGTCCGCACCGACCGCACGGAATCAGCAGCAGACCTCGGGCACGCGGACGATGCGGACGATGCGGTCGGTCCCACGACTACCAATCGGCCCAACCCACCAGCGTTCGACGCGAAGCCTGTCTGACGCTTGGATTCATGGGCCATCACACTGAGCAACATGAGTTCTGCTACCACGCACGATCAGTCGGTGGAGTTCTTCACCGCCACGCCTGCGGCTGCTCGGGTCGGCTGCAGCACAGGGACGCTTCGGCGCCTGGCCGACCTCGGCCGACTCCCGGCCCTGCGCACTACGTCTGGTGTCCGGGTCTACGAGGCGCGCGACCTCGACCGACTACGCGACGAGCGGCGATCGGAGACCGCTAATGCCCTTCGACCTCGACGCCCGACCGTTGCCCGAACCGCTCGCGAGCGGAAAATCTCTCCAGCCTAACGCTCCGATTTACCGCTGGCAGTCGCCGCGGCTAAATCAGGAACCAAAAGATCGCCGCTAGGACGCGAGCCCGAAAACACTGGGGATTTCGGCCCCGGCCAATCGTTTGATTCAAACGCAATCAAAGAATCAAACGTGGCGGCCAACGGGGCCGAGGTGCGGGCAACCGATGCCGAACCCGCTCCAGGCGCGGAGCACGACGGCCCAGCCGAGGCCCCTGCGTGGCGGCCTGGACGACAATCGGAGCCCGAGCGCGGCTACCAGCCGACGCCGGAGGAGCAGCGCCGTCGGGACGACCTAAACCGCCAGGGACGCCGGTTCATCTCCGGGTATGCCTTTAACGACGCCGATGGGGGCGACCGATGAATCCGAACGGTCGCGGCCTGCTCGAGCGGATGCGCGATGCGGTGCGCTCGTTCCGCATCGATGGAATCAACTTGAAGGATCCGGCCCTCGCGCGCCTGTTAGGCGGTGAGCCAGCAGCGGCGGGCATCGCGATCAGCGAGCAGAACGCCCTGAACCTGTCGCCGGTCTGGGACGCGGTCAACACGATCACATCGACGATCACGAGCCTTCCGATCCACCTCTTTCACCGCCTGCCGAACGGTGGTCGGGAGCCGTTCAGGAGCCATCCGCTCTACGAACTCCTGCACAGCACTCCGAACCCGGAGATGAGCGCCGGCCAGTTCCTGACCTGCGTGATGGTCAACACGCTGTTGACCGGCAACGGCTACGCGGAGATCGAACGCGATGCCGCGCACCGCCCGGTTGGGTTGTGGCCGATTCCGCCGTTCAGGGTAGTGCCCGAACGTGACGAGGCCGGCCGCCTGTTCTACCGCGTGCGTCTCGACTCAGGTAGGGACGTGATGATTCCGGCCGAGGACATGCTGCACGTCTCCGGCTTGTCCCGCGATGGCGTCGTCGGCCTGAGCCCGATCGCCTGTGCGCGTGAAAGCCTCGGCCTGGCGGCGGCCGCGGAGCGGTTCGGCGCCACGTTTTTCGGGAACGGCTCGACGTTCGGTGGGTTCCTCTCGCATCCGGCGCGGCTGAGCCCGGAGGCGCGGCAGAACATCGAAGCGAGCCTCACCAAGCACCAGGGGCCGACGCACGCGCATCGTCTTCTCTTGCTTCAAGAAAACATGACCTTCATCGAGCGGCGCGGCATCCCGCCCGAGGACGCACAGTTTCTCGCGACGCGGGTGTTCCAGATTCAGGAAGTCGCGCGCTGGTTCAACCTGCCGGCGCACAAGTTGGGCGATCTAAGCCACGCCACCTACTCAAACATTGAGCACATGTCGATCGAGTACAGTCCGCGATTCGATCGTCCCGTGGCTGCGTCGGCTGAAGCAGGAGTTCAATCGCAAATTGATCTCGCGCCTGGAGCGGACGCAGCAGTTCTTCGCGTTCAGCGTCGAAGGCGTCCTGCGTGGTGACTCGGCCAGCCGAGCGGCGTTCTACCGCGAGCTGATTCGGTGCGGCGTCATGTCGGTCAACGAGTGTCGCCAGCTGGAGAACCTGAATCCTCGCGAGGGTGCCGACGAGCTGTTGGTCGACAAAAGCTTGGTGCCGTTGCGTCTAGCGCTAACGGCGAGCGCCGATGACGCGGCGGATGGATCTCGGGGTGCAGTGGGGTCACGGTTTGTTCGGTCCCGTGATGGTGCTGCGCTCGAGCGCGCTGGTGGGTGGGATCAGGCGGACGGCGCCCTGATGGCCGCGGAGAGGGACCGCGGGCGTGTGTGGCTGGACAACGGAGACCAAAACAATGACTAGCAAGGAACACGTGCAGGGCAAAGCGCGGGCGCTCCTGGGGCGGGCCGCGGCGTTAACCACCCAGGAGACCACCAACAACGGCCCGCGCATGGCGGCCGGGGCGATGGCGCAAGCGGTCGCCACGGCGATTCGATCGGGCGTTCGCTGCGATCGGTGCCGGGAGGCCGAGGCCGTTGTGTTCCGGTCGGGAGGCGGTCGGGTGGGGGCCTACTGCGGTCGCTGCCGGCCGAAGGTCGACAACTACCGCGTCGCAACCCTTCAGGGCGTAGTCGACGGCTGGCGTGGACGCGGCGGCGAGACGCGCGATCGATCGGTCGCCACGGCGCGGCGTCGACTTAATGCGGTGATGGAGGCAGTGTGATGCTCGGTGGATCCAGTGAGATGGTGGTTAAGACGGTGGGATTCCTCCAGGTCGGCAAGTATGATCCACTACCGCCTGGCAACTTCGCGACGGTGCCGAAGGCGCGCGCCAAGCAGTTGATTGCCACGGGCCAGGTGGTCGAGGCCGTGCATGCCGCGCCAGAGGGTTCGCGGCTGGCGCGCTACACCGAATCGGATTTCGCGTGGTCGCCGAACGCGAAGCCGGCGCCGGAAGTGCTGCTCCAAGTCGCCGACATCCGGCATCGGTTCACCTGGTCGCAAGAGCAGTGGGAAACGGCGATTGGGCTCTCTTTTCCGCCCGCTGATCGCACGGTCTTCATCCCCACGCGTGGTTCGTGGGAGACGACGCAGGTACTCCAGTGGTCTGAGCGACCGATCGAAGAGTGGCGCGCGCGCATCACGAGTCTGAACATCCGCTGATATGGCCGCCGAGGTTGAGCCGGCGCGGATCATCGCGAGCGAGCGTTTTTGCTTTCGACTCAGTCCCGCCGAGCTGAGGCAACTGCGCGCGTATGCCGCCGCTGAAGGCATGACGCCGTCGGAAGCGATCAGAGAAGCGCTGTATCAGCACGGCGTTTTAGAGCTCACCGAAGAAGCGGGCCGGACGCGGCCAGGGCCCATCCAGCAGACGTCGCGGCGCGCTGCCGACGTCCTGGCGCGGGGCTTGGTGCGGCGTTACCTCAAAGGCCGCGGGTATTGGGTGCTGACCGTAGGGCGCTCGTTGCCTGGTCTCTCCTTGCTGGCCATCGATGCCCACCAGGTGCGCGCCATCCACGTCGCGGACGCCGCGGCTGACGACGCTCGATGTGGCCGAAGTCCTGGCCGCCATCGAGCCCCGCGTCGCGCGGCTGATGGTGCGGCGGGATGTCGGTGAGGGCGCTGAGGACGGGTGGGAGGCGCAGGCGCCCGTGCTCGCGGGACTGGCGTCGGCGTCCGTCCAAGCGACTCGTGGTTCGGGGCAGCGGTGGGCCGATCAGGCCCGTGAGTTCGACGGCGAGGACCTGGCCTCGGGCCGCTGCCTGGCGCGGGCGAACGGCTTCAGTCTGCATGCCGGCGTGGTCGTGCCGGCCGGCCAGCGGGTGCGCCTGGAGCAGGTGTGTCGGTATGTGCTGCGCCCCCCAGTGGCCTCCGATCGGCTGGGGGTGGCGGCTGATGGCCGGGTGTTGGTGACGTTGCGGCACGGCTGGGCGGACGGCACGGTCGTCGTGGCGCTCGATCCGATGACGTTTCTCGGGCGGCTCGCCGTCCTGGTGCCCCGGCCGCGCATCAATCTGCTGTTGTATCAGGGCGTGCTCGGGGCGCGGTCGGCGTGGCGGGCCGAGGTCGTGCGGCTGGCCGTGGCGCCAGCGGCCGCCGAAGTCGAACCGGCGCCCGCCGACGAGGCGGCGCCGCGCGCGATCCGCTTCCGTGGTCTGCGCTGGGCCGAACTGATGCGCCGGACGTTTGCGTTCGACGTGCTCGCGTGTGGACGGTGCGGCGGCCGACTCCAGTTGATTGCGCTCATCGAGCAGACGGCCGTGATCACCCGCATCCTGCGCCACCTCGGGTTACCGAGCGAGGTGCCGGCCTGCTGCCCGCCGCGGTCGCCGCCGACATCAGCCCTGCCCGACGCCGACGCCTGGACTTGGTGAGATGCCGACGCGGCGGCGAGCCGCGTAGGCCGGAGGCCTGCCCGGCGAGCGAGAGGTCAGCTCTTTCGTCGTGCCACTCGCCTCGTAGGGTAGCCCCATAGAGCTGGATGGCCGCTATAATCCGCCGGTACCGGCGTCACTGCCGGCGTCAATGTGCGCTGCGGTACCGGCGTCACTGCCGGCGTCAATGTGCCGCTGTCCGGCAGGGGCAACGTCTGAGAATGGGCGATTATGTCGGCTAATGCGGACTATCGTTTTAGCATTGTGGATGATGGCGTGAGCATACAAGCCTGCTGCCAGCCATTTCATGCACAAATGAGCGCAATGCTGGAAAAAGAGATTGAAGCTTCGATGAGTAAGCTGATGGAAGAGGCGATGAAAGCGCTGGAGTAGTTTTTGCGTCAAAAGCTTTCCGAAAATCGCGGCTGCTTTTGTGGCCTTTTTTTGTGCCCGCGGCTATCGCGCTGGAACACTAATAATCAGGAATACGGTTACTTTCACTATGCCTATTGAAGGCCCGCCGCCCAAACACCATTTTTTTGAAATTGATCTCCTGCGATTTGTTGCGGCATTTAGTGTGCTGCTTTACCACCTGACTTACAGGGGTTTTCGCGCGGGTAATTTCAGTCCGCTGGGTTTTGAAAGCATCGGCGCCATCACTAAATATGGTTATCTTGGCGTGCAGCTTTTCTTTATTATCAGTGGTTACGTCATCCTCCTGAGCTCGCGAGGGAAAACGCCGCGGCAATTCCTGACTTCCCGGGCAATACGGCTGCTTCCGGCGTTTTGGGCGTGTTGTACGCTCACATTTCTCGTCTTAAAATTGTGGGGATACGATGGGCAAAGTGCCATTCCGCAGGAGCTTAGTGCGCGTTTTAAGGACTATTTCATCAATCTTACAATGCTGCAGGAATTCATGGGGCTGCATTCGATTGACGCCGTTTATTGGTCACTTACGGTCGAAATCAGCTTTTATTTTTTGATTGCTGTATTGCTGGCATTCAGGCTGGAGCGATATACACTGGCGTTCATTATTCTGCTCTTAGCGTACAGCGCATTACCGGGTATTCACCGACCCAATTCGTTGTTTGAGCAATTGTTTTTCCCGAAGGCTGCGCCCTATTTTGCTGCCGGAATGCTCTTTTATCTGCTGCAACAGGCCGAAGGCAACAAGCTAAAATATTATATTCTGTTGCTGTGCTGTTATATGCTGGCGATAAAAACCGAATACTCGAATGCGCAGATTCTCGGAGGCTATTTTCGCGACAATCTTTCCGTCACGGTAATCGCCACCATTATTGCCGGCATGTTTGGTGTTATATTGCTGATAGTCAACAGAAAGATTGACTTTGGCCGTTACAGATGGCTTGCGACAGCGGGCGCGCTCACTTATCCCTTATACCTGCTGCATGGCAATATCTCCTTTGTGATATTTCACAGGCTTGGTGGCTTTGTTGATAAGTATGTCTTAGTCGGCGCAACAATTGCTTGCTTGTTGCTAACAAGTTATCTCATTAATCGATGGGTCGAGCTTCCGTTGAGACGCAGTGTGAAAACAATCAACACAATTCGCCACAGCATCTTTTAGAGTAATAGAAGTCTCTGCAATGACTTTAAAATATCGCGATCAAACTCATTCTGCCGCTTCATCATGGGATCGAACACAAGCCGTCCATTTCGGCTAATGCGGACTATCGTTGCCGGGTGATCGCGTCCCTGCTGCGCGGCGACGCGCCCTACGCGACCGGATCGGTGATCCACGTCGACGGCGGCCTGGCGCTCGGCCGCTTGTGAGGCTCTGTCCGGCAGGGGCAACGTCTGAGAATGGGCGATTATGTCGGCTAATGCGGACTAATCGTACTGATGGACTACGAGAGCCCCCCGGCTATGTGCGCGGGTTCTGGTGGGGCCTCCTCGGCGGCCTGGTCACGGGCGGCCGCCCTCTGCACCGCCGCCATCGCCCGTGCCGGCAGGACGCGCACCAGGGCCTCGGCGGCGCGGGTGTCCTTCGTCACACGCCAGATCAGGTGCTCGAGGGGCGGCCGCTCCGGGGGCGACTTGTCTTGGAAGCCGACGGACATCGCCTGAGTCTACGGGGTTAGCGGGGCGGCGTCTCCAGGCGCGCGCGGAGCGCCCGACGCAGCAGCTGGGCACGCTGACGTGCTCCCGGGCCGCCTGCTTGAACGCGGCATCGTAGACAGCGGGCAGCATCTTGACGTGGACCGCCGCCCCGGGCTCGGCGCGCGGCGGGCGCCCGCGCCGCCGTGGAGAGTGCTCGTGCATGCGGCTCGGCCTCCTGGAGGGTCCGGGGCGGGGCACCGGTCGGCCGCCTACCGGTCGACCAGGCCCAGCGGGGGCCTAGCCCGCCCCCAGCCACGAAGGGCAGGCGAAAGCCCAGCCGAGTGTAGCCCCGTCAGTGGGGATTGATCTCGTGTCGCGATTGGGCGGTTGCTGATGAGGTAGACTCGGCCGAAATGCGAAGGGCGATCAAGGCGTTCTCAAGACGTCAATTCGTGCCGGTAGCCTGCTTCGTCATCTCTGTGGGAACTCTGTCGGCCTGTGGCGGCGGCAGGGTCGGCGAATTGGAAGCGGAGATCGAGCATCTCGAGGACCAGGTCGGACAGGCGCGAGTGCGACTTGAGGAGCTTGAATCGCTGGCGAACGACATGCAGTCGGCGGCCACTGATTTGGAGAACACGGCCAGCCGCTTCGACGGCGAGAACTGGCAGGACGTGGTACCCGATCTCCAGAGTGAAGCGGCAGACGAAACGGCAGGCTGACGAGGTTGTCGATGCCTTGAGCTTGGCGCTGTACGGCCTGAGGTAACACTCGGGACTTTCGCCTAGGTCGAGCGGGGCGATTGGTACCTCCCAACCGTACTCCCCAGCGGGTGGACTTTGGAAGTCCCGCATGGACGCCACTGGACGAATTCCTTAGGAAAACGTCCACCCGCGTCCACGGTATACTGGTTGCCTACGATTCGTAATCAGCAGGTCATCAGTTCAAGTCTGATTGTCGGCTCCACTTTTCCCGAGAGATTTTCAGGGTTTCGAGTCTGTTGTTCGCCGCAGACTGAGACCGCTGACACCCGACTGACACCCTCAGGCCTTTGCCGCGGGTTTCAGCGCAGCGTCCATCATTGTCGCGGCCCGTGCTGCGGTCTGCTTCACGAGATGCCCGTAGAGGTCCGCCGTCGTGCGGAGCTCCGCGTGGCCGAGCAGCATCGACACTTCGACTAGCGGCACGCCCTGCGCGATCAGGATCGCGGCGGCGCTGTGGCGGAGGTCGTGAAATCGGCGTCGCGGCTTGATGCCCGTCGTCAAGGGCTCAAGAGCGTCCGAGGCATCGGCAGGCTACACCTTCGGCAATTCCTTGGTGCCCGAGGTGAATGCCCAACAAAGGCAGCGGGCCACTGATCAGGATGGCTAGCCGCAGACACCTACCGCTCGCCGCACCACGAACCCACCCTGGACACGCGACGAGTTGATCCTCGCCGGCAGCCGCGGGGTCTCTAGCGACCCTGCGCCTGCGCGATCAGATGCTCAACTAGAACAGCATTCGGAGTCCACAGACTCTGGTTGCTGCAGATCGCCGGCTTCTGGGCATCCCACAATCGCACGTCGCCCTGCTCCCTAGACCACTTCAATCGCGCCCACGGCACCTCCGTGAGCGGTCCGCTTCCCAGCAGTCGCTTCGGCGGCATCTCAACCGCGCGGCGTGAGAACCGCCACGTTCCAACAGTAAAGCTCCCGTCGTCCCGTAGGGTGTCCTTCATGTTGCGTAGGATGCGACTGCCATAGAAGCGAAGAATTAGGGAGGCTATACGATGGAACATGTCCGTGCGAGCCCTGGAATACATCAAGTCATGCATCGAGAACTGTAGCCAGCTCGCTGAACCTACGAGCCGAAGCTCAGAGGTCGTTCCTGTCTTGATGAAGTGGCTGGAGATGCTCACGGACCTCAGCTGAATCGACCGCACGTCATCCGCCATCATGGTATGTCCAGCAAGCTGAATGCGTTCGCGAGACAATACGAGCTCCCTGCTGTGCGTGATGGAGCCAGCGCGCACCTGGAAGGAGTGTTGCTCTGGCTCCTGCTTTGGCTTTGGCTCGGTGCTGGATTCCGATGATGTCGCTTCGGATCGCCGCCGCTGGGTAGTGATCCAGGACTGGATGACACGGTGTGCCTCGATCCCCTTGCGCAGTCTCTCCGATGCCTTCCCCTGGAGGCGTGCGTCGTCCCGGAAGCGGTCGGGATGCCACACCTTGGCAAAGTCCCGATACGCCTGCTTCGCCTCCTGCTCCGTCGCCGAAGGGCCGACGTCCAAGATGCCGAATGCCTCTTGCAGGTTCACCTGTGGACAATCGGCCCAATCCGGCTTCACTAGAACGTCGCGCGTCTTCAGGCGGGCGCCGACCGGCGGCACGCCATCCCTCCGCGGACACCTGCCGCCCACCGTCGAAAACGGCCGCCGAGTGCGCGCGAGCGGAACGCCTCGATCATCCGGGCGAAGGTTGCTGCAAGCGGTCGCGGCCGGTCAGCTGGCGTCCCAGGTATGCAGTCTTGACGTCGAGGCCCTGACCACGTCCACGCTGCGCGCCTCGACGGCCGCCAGGAGCTCAGTGAGCCCCGGACGCGGAGGCTCTTCCCCGAGGCTCCTGCGTCCTCGATGATGCGCAGCAGGGTGGCGTCCTGCACGTCCGCCATGGCGCGAACCTTCGACGCTTGGGCCTCCAGCGAGACGCCCTCGCCGGCTTGGCGCTCGGTGGAGACGCGCACATAGCCGACGGCGCGCAGCGGTGTGGTTGGGGACGAGCGATGTAACACGCGGGTGCTCTTGGGATTCCAAGAGCAGTGCCAGCCGCACCGCACGACGGGCGCCACAAGGTGATCGGATTCGGTGACGCCTCGATGTCATCCAGCAGATCCACCCTGTCATCCAGCGGATCCACTCGTGTCTCGTCGCGGTCGACAGACAGCGACGGGCCGCGCCGCGGACGCCACGCGACGGGCGCTGCACGCACGCAGGCCACGGCGAGCGCCGGCCACCCCAGATAGAAACTGACACGCCCCGACTCAAGGTCGGAGCCCGGTGTCATCCCGCTCGACGGCCCCGGGACCCCACCCCCCGCGAGCGCCGCCCCCCGCCCGCTATTGCAACTTGGGGGGATTTTTCTGGCGTCCTGGCCCTCCTCCGCGAAACTGAGAGAAGGTCCGGGAACATCCTCTCTGACGCGGTAGGTCGAATTGTCGGCCCATCCTAGATAGCCATCAGGATAGCCACACCAACAACACGCGACGACACGACGCGGACGGCTGTGGAAAAGATCGCTTATTTCATTGACCTCTCAGCGCGCCTCGGACAGGGGCGGACGGCCCTGGGCTGATTCGTAATCAGCAGGTCATCAGTTCAAGTCTGATTGTCGGCTCCACAATTCCTCAGGGAATGTGGCTCTCCGCCGTGTCCCCGGCCGCGCCTGCGCCGTCAAACGGGACGCGCTCCAGGGCGGCTCGCGTCGATGGCGAAGGCGGAGGCGGCCATGGGCGCGGTGAACATCCGGCGGACGCGTCAACGGCCGACGACTCCTCGGACGCCGGCGCCTGTCCCCAACGGAAGAGCACGTCTGGACGCTCACGCGCCGCCCACTGGAGGATCGAGTCCAGACAGATGTCTCCCGTCCGGAACGCCAGCAGCCGCCCCTTGGTCATGTGTTCACCGTGCGGACATGCGCTGCGCCCATCAGCGCACGATACCAGCGGCGTCGCCGGGCGGCGTCCTCGCAGCGTGTCATGGACAGTCGCGCGAGTTCCCTCAGGATCGATCACAGCAGGTCCAGCTCACGGAGCGCCGCGCGCAGTGCGACGGGATCGGTGAACAGGATCGGGTGCATGCCCGCCGCGGCCGCGGCGGCGACGTTCGCGGGCAGGTCGTCGATGAAGACGGTCGCGTCGGCGCGCAGGCCGTACGTCTCGAGCAGGTGGGCGAAGATGCGCGGGTCCGGCTTGGCCACGCCGAGCTCGCCGGAGATGACGATGCCGTCGAACCAGCCGAGGAAGTCGAAGCGCGCCCGGGCGATGGGAAACGTCTCGGCCCACCAGTTGCTCAAGGCGTAGAGCGGCACGCCGCGCTCGCGCAGCGCGGCCAGGATCTCCACCGTCCCGGCGATCGGACCGCCCAGCGTCTCGTCGAACCGCTCGCGCCAGGCCTCGATGAGCGGCCTCGCCTCCGGGAACTCGCCGACCAGCTCGGCGCAACCGTCGGCGAACGACCGGCCCGCGTCCTGCCGGTGGTTCCAGGCCGGCGAGCAGACGTGCGTGAGGAAGTGCTCCATCGCCGCGTCGTCGCCGTCGAAGAGCGTGCGATAGAGATACCGCGGGTTCCAGTCGATGAGGACGCCGCCGAGATCGAAGACGACAGCGGCCGGTCTGCGTGAGGTCATGCTCCCTGAATGGTATAGGCGCGGCCGGCTCACGCAGAGCCGTGGATCAGAATGTGACGCGCTGGACGCTCGCCGCGCGGCCGTTGCTGAACGCGAGGCGCGGCAGTGGCGCGTCCCGCTTCGCATCGCCGATGACGAGCAGCAGCGCACCGGTACCTGCCAGGGCCCCGGCGGTCGCGTAGCGCGGTGAGCACCATGTTGCTGAGAGCGACCGCACGCGCACGCGCGGTCGCAAGCGATCAGAACGTCGCGCGAATCCCGATGACGGCCGTGCGGCCCGCGGCCCGCCAGCCTGCCGGGAACGCCGTCTCGTCGAACAGGTTGTCGACCCGCACGTAGGCGCGCAGATCGGGGGCGCCGGCGGCGGTCACGCGCACGCTGCCCGAGATGCCGACCGTCGTCGTGCCCGGATAGCGGTAGGCACGCGTGCGGCCGCGCGCGAAGAACGAGCCGTACGATTCGCCGCCCGTCAGCAGGTCGAACGTCGTGTCGAACCGCGGCGACCACTGCTGCGAGACGTAGAGCGAGGCGGTGTGCTCGAGCACGCCCGGCACGATGAAGAAGTCCGGCACCGTCAGGGCCTCGTCGGTCCGCGCCTTCGTGTAGGCGTACGAGCCGGAGACGCGCAGCATCGCGGTGGGCCGCACGTCGACGGCGAGCTCGAGGCCCTTCGACGAGCCACCCGACCCATTCAGGTAGCCGATGAAACGCCCGTACGGATCCGTGGCCGGATCGATGCCGCCCGAGAAGTCGAACGCCGTCAGCGACTGCACGTCGATGACGAACGCCGAGGCCGCGATCTGCACGCGGCCGCCGGCCAGCGTCTGGTCGACGCCGGCGTCGAACGAGCGATAGCGGTCGGGGCGCAGCCGCGGATCCCCGTAGGCCGAGTAGAAGACCTGGCCGCTCTCGGGATCGCTGAAGAACCCGCCGCCGAAGCGCTCGTAGAGCGCGGGCGCCCGGTACGCGTTGCCGACATGGCCGCGCACCTTCGTGCCGCTCGTGTTCACCAGGTAGGCCACCGACACGTCGCCGGTCAGCGCGCGCGGCGGGCTGTCGGCATCGGCGTCGTCGTACGGATGATCGGCGCCGGTCGCCTCGATGTCGAGCGTCCCGTAGCGGAAGGCCTGCAGCCGGCCGGCGAGCGCGATCTGCAGCCGGCGATCGAGGACCGAGAACTGCCCCGCGCCGAACACCGCCTGGGCGGTCTGGCTGATCGAGGTCGTGGTCCGCAGCGGGGCCACGACGGCGTTGTCGTCCTGCAGGTCGCCGTAATGTTCCCGCTCGAGCTCGTATCCGGCCGTCACCGTCAGCCACGAGGCCGGGTGCAGGTGCCCGCGCGCCTCGAAGGTGTCGGTGCTGCCGTCGAACTCCGAGAGCGACAGCGTCGAGGTCTGGAAGCCGGGGCCGAGCGGCCCCGACTCGTAGCGGCGGAACGTGCCGACGCGCTGGTAGCTGGCCTGCCAGCTGGCGCGATCGGACTCGACGCGGCGCAGCGTGATCGCGGTCGTCAGGAAGTGCGAGGCGCGGTCGTTGTCCGGATCGTCGCGGCCGGGAACGAACGTCGCGTCGCCGAACGCGAACGGCTGGCCGGCGTTGGCGCGTTCGAGCTCCTCGACCGGGATCGCAATCGCGTCCACGATCGTGGTGTCCGGAATGTTGGCGGCGGGCACGCCGCTGGCGGTCGGGCTCGCGTTGATCTGGACGCGATCGTCCGTTCCGTAGATGCGAACCCCGAGGCTCGTCGCGGCGTCGAGCTGGGCGCGGACACTGCCCTGTCCACCGGCGGTGCGCGCGCGATCGTCGCCGTCCACGCCGTCGCGCACCAGCCAGTGCAGCCCGCCGGCCGAGTAGGCCACGCGGCCGCCGCCGAGCGTGCCGCCGGTCGTGCCGCGGACGCGGCTGTGCCCGAGCGATCCGATCTCCAGCTGCCCTTCGCTGCGCTGCGGGCCGCCCTCGCGGGTGACGATGTTGATGGCCCCGCCGACCGCGGTGGTGCCATAGAGCGACGATGCCGATCCGCGAAGCACTTCGACGCGATCGAAGTCGATGACGCCGAGGTTCGAGAAGAAGCCGGTGATGTCGCCCTGGGTCGACGCCGCATCGCGGAGCCGGATGCCATCGACCAGAACCGCCGCGGCATCGGAGCGCAGGCCCCGGATGCGGAGCGTGCCGAGCTGGCCGGGACCGCCGGCGTCGCGCACCTGGACGCCGGGCGTCAGGCGCACCACGTCGGCCAGCGTCACGGCGTTGCGCGCCGTGATCTCCTCCGCATCGATCACGCTGACCGCTTTCGACGTCTCGAGCGTCGACTGCGGCAGCCCCGAGGCGGTGACGACCACCGATTCCCGCACGCCGGCGGCGCCCAGTTCGACATGGTGCGTCGCGCTGCCGGCACCGGCGACGTTGACGATGGCGACGTCGGGGCGGAAGCCCGGCTTCTCGATCTCGACGACGTAATCGCCGGACGGCAGCGCGGCGATGGTGAAGGTGCCGGTGGCGTCGCTGGCGGTGCGGCGGCTGACGGTGCCGTCGTCGCGGCGGACACGGACGTCGGCGCCGGCCACGACGCCGCCGTGGCTGTCGGTGACGCGGCCGGTCAGCGCGACGGCATCAGCGGACGCGGCGCGCGCGCAGAGACAGGCGACGAGGGCGAGGATGGCCGCACCGAAGCGCGGTCGTCGCCGGCGTCGGGCGGGAGTGAAGGAACGGTTCGAGTGGATTACCGCGTCGGGCATGTCTGTCTCCCAGAGCGGCAGACAGTCCACGACAACAGGCGTGCAACGGGAATCCAGGGAGGCGACGGAAATGGACGTCCAGCGCATGCTTTCTGTTCTCCGCAGAAAGGCAGCCAACAACGCCCTGGGTAGGTCTCCTGGCTCGGAGGCTGCTGCGTGGGACACGCAGCGGGTCGCTTCACCTTCCCTGGCTGGAACGTCCGACAGGATCGGACGTTGGCCAAGTGGTTACGAAACGACCGGCCTCACTCACAGTGGCGGAACCGCGCCGGACTCGCACCGGACTTCCCCGTTATGCCCGTCGTGGGCACCCAAGGCAGGCCGACGATATCACGCTGCGGCGAGGACGGCCATCGCCAGCAGCGTCGCCAGCACGCCGGTCGCCGCGATCAGCGCGAGCGCGCGGATCAGGTCGCCGCGGCTCGAGGCCGGCGGATCGTCAGGGCGGCCGATCCACAGCTCGGTGACCAGCGTGCCGCGCAGCCAGATCGGCCCGACCAGTCGCCGCCGCAGCGCGCCGGCCGCCGCGGCTTCACTCCAGCCGGAGTTCGGGCCCGGCAGGATGGCGTGCTGCCGCGCGCCGACGACGAGGGCGTCGGCCGCGGCGCAGCCGGGAACGACGAGCGCCGTGATCGCCAGGAGCAGCCAGGTGAGCCGCGCCGGCACGTAGTTCATCACGTCGTCGAGCCGCGCCCCCGCCCATCCGAAGCGCACGTAGCGCGGCGTGCGGTTGCCGACCATCGAGTCGAGGGTCGAGGCGACCTTGAACAGCGCCAGGCCGGGGACGCCGCCGATCGCGTACCAGCACACGGCGCTGGTGACACCGTCCGTCAGGTTCTCGGCCAGGCTCTCGATGGCGGCGCGGCGGCAGGCGGCCGCGTCCAGCCGATCGGCGTCCCGTACGACGAGCGCGCCGACCGCGGCGCGCGCGCCGTCGAGATCGCCGGCGCCGAGCGCGCGCTCGACGCGCCACACGTGCCGCAGCAGATCGCCGAGCGCGAGCAGGCTGTAGACGACGAAGGTGTGGACGATCAGGCCGGCCCAGGCTGGGCCGCGCGCCGCGGCGAGCACCGCCGCGGACGCCAGCGTCACCCACAGCGCGGCGACGACGATCGTGAGCAGCACGCCGCCGCCGTATCCGTCCAGGCCGAGGCGACGCAGCGCACGCTCGACGGCGGCGATGGTGGCGCCGATCAGGCGGACGGGGTGGGCCGCGTAGGCAGGATCGCCGATCGCGAGATCGAGCACGAGCGCGGCGCCGAGGACGAGCGGGCTCGGCGCGAGCGGCGCCAGCCACGCCGGAATCACGGCGTCGGCCACTTCTCGCGCCAGCCGAGCGCGAGCGCGGCGGCGACGAGCGGCAGCGGATCGAGCGTCCCGGCATCCTCGCGCCCGGCGTCGCCGGGCGCGCCGTCGACGCGCGCGGCGTGGTGCAGCACCGCGCGGAACTCGCTCCACCGCGACGGCGCGGCGGCCAGGCTGATCGCCAGCGTGGCCGCCTGCTGCACGAGCGCGTCGGCCGCGATGCTGGCCGGCAGCGTGCCGTAGCGCACGCGATCGATCACCGAAGCCATCGCATAGGCCGCCGCCGTCACGAGCGGCTCCATCAGCACCGCACGTTGGTTGCGCCGCAGCAGCTCCAGCGCGGTCGCGTCGAGGTGCGGGGCGACCGCCGTCATCAGCGCCGCTTCGGTGACGCCGAAGCGGCCGAGCGCGTGGCACACGCCGCGCGTGTAGCTGGCCTCGAGGCCGTTCTGCCAGCGCAGCGCCTCGAGCGTCGCGCGGCGCACGGCGACGCCGATGATCTCGCCCAGCTTCATGTGCGGGCTCGTCGACGTCAGCGGCGGGGCGCCGCCGGCCGCATCGAGTGGCGCGGCGACGCAGTACTGATCGGTGCCGGTGCCGGTCGCCAGGTCCGCCGACGCGCCGCTCGGGATCGCCAGCCGCGACAGGGCCGCGCTCTTGGCTTCGGTCATCGTCATCACGGCGCGCGCCAGCGCCGGGGCGGTGAGTGGCCGGCTGACGACGAGCATCGTGTTGATCGTGCCGGCCACCGCGCCGGCGCGAACGACGCCGTCGGCGCTCTCGCGCCAGCGCGCCGGATCACCGGCGCAGGTCGCGTTGCTGTGCACGCCGGCGGTGACGATGGCCGCCGCTTCGACGTCCGCATCGCGCTCGCGCGCCACCGCCACGTAGTGCATGTTGGCCGCGGTGCCCATGACCGCGGTGCTCGCCGCGGAGGCGCCGATTTCGGCGCAGACCCGCTCGTGATATCGCTCCGGTCCTTCGTCGAGCATCAGGTGCGCGCGCGCCTCGTGCCCCGCGCCCTCGCAGCTCTGATGGTTCACGAGCAGCCGCACGCCGGCGGCCTCACCGCCGGTGCGGGCCGATGTCGACAGCACGCGATGCGGACCATCGAGCTCGACGACGACGAAGCGTCCCGCCCGCCGGACGCGCCCGGTCTCGAGCGTCGCCAGCACTTCCCACTCCATCGCGCTCCCCTTCATGCCCGTGTGGCCGAAACCGTCATTCTAGGCTGCCTGTCGGCCGCGCCGGGCGGCGTCGCTCCACCGACATCCCGCTCGGTCGAGCGTCGTTTCTTGGCCATCGGTGACGAAAAACGTCACGGTGGCCTGGCTGTCCCGCGTCACCGGGTGCCGCGCCGGATGCACGGCGCCTCACAGGCCGTCGCGCACCTGCAGCCTCGTCCCGGGGGCTCCCGCCAGCCGCCTCCGCTCCCGGCCACGTGGCAGGGACCTTGCGACCACGAGTGGCCGGCGAGAAGTGTGAGCGCCCGAAAACCAGGGGACGGAGAGATACGCGTGCATTGCGACCACTGCCAGACCACCGTTGTCGAGGGCGCGAAGTTCTGTCCGTTCTGCGGCGGTAAGGTGACCGATGCCCCGGTAGCCGACGGGGCCGCCGAGGCGATGGATCCGTCCCAGGCGCCGACCCTCGTCCTCACCGTCGGCCCGTGTGAGAGCTGCGGCGCACCCTCGCTCCCCGGTTCGACGCTGTGCCTGCCCTGCACGCGCGCGTTCGAGAGCATCCTCGGCACGCAGCCGGCCGCTCCGGTTGCCGCGGTGACGCCGGCCGTGCCGCCGGTGCCGCACGCCGCCAGTGACGCCGACGCCGTCACCCTGTTGCAGCCCCAGGCGCCCGTGCTCCCCAGCGCGCCTGGCGGCTCCGCGTCGCCCGACGCCGCGACCGTCCTGAGCAACGCGGTCGGCCATCAGAACGACGCGCTCGCCGACGAGCCGCTCGCCGACGACGAAGAGTACGAGGACGAGCCCGACGACCTGATGGCCGAGGAAGCGGCCACGGTGCTCACGGCCGCGCCCCAGCCGCCGCCCCCGCCGGCGCCCGAGCCGGCAGCGCCGGCCTTCTCCGCGACCGATTCGGTGGACTGGTCGACGCCGGCGGCGGTGTCGAACGATCACGAAGGCATCGTCGCGCTGCCGCCATGGGCCCGCAAAGCCCCCGACGCCGAGGCCGACCCGGCCGCCGACGCGGCGCCCGACGGCCCCGGGGAAGAGCCCGTGCCCTGGTGGGAGCGCAGCGGGCAGCAGTCGCCGACCGCCGCCGCAAAGCCCGAGACGGCCCGCTACGTTCCGCCGCCCGCCGTGGCACCGCCCCCGTTCGCCTCGCTCGAGTCGACGCTGGCGCGCCAGGCGATGCGCCCGAAGTCACCCGCCGCGGTGGCGGTTGCGATCCCCGCTGTGCCGCGCGCGTCGGGCGGCAACCGCAGCCGGACGCTGGTCATCGGCGCCGCCCTGGCCGGCGTGGCCGCGATCGGGACGCCCGTGATGTGGAAGCTGGCCTTCGCGAGCCGGCCCACCGTCGTGAGCGCGCTGCCGATCGAACCGGCTGCCGCACCGGAACCCGCCGCGCCCCGCCCCGAGCGCGTGCACGGCACGCCGGCCGCGGCGCCGGCGCCCGCCGCCCCGCGCGTCTATCAGGATCTGCAGCCGCTCGCGCCTGAACCGGCCGCCCCCTCTGCTCCCGTCGCCGCCGCCGCGCCGGCCACCACGCGCGCGACGCCGAAGGCGGCACCGAAGAAGCCCGCCGTCGCGACCGCACCCGTGCCCGTCGCCGCTCCCGCCGCCGCGCCGGCGCCGGCGCCGCTGCTCGTCGCGACGCCGCCGCCGGTGGTCGCTGCGCCCACCGCCGCCGCGCGGCCGCCGGCGTCCGTGCAGGCTGAAGCGGTCCCCCTCGGCCAGATCTTCGAGGTGTCGCAGGTCGAAGCGCGCCCGTCGGTGACCACACGGTTCGATCCCGTCCTGCCGGCGCGCCTCAATGGCTCGACGAGCCCAGCTGGTGGTGATCGTGCGTGTGCTGGTGTCGCCCAGCGGCCGGCCCGTGGAGTCGTCGCCGGTGAAGAACCCGAGCAACGATCCCGGCCTCGGCGCCGCGGCCGCCGCCACGGTGCGTCAGTGGAGCTTCGCGCCGGCGAGGAAGAAGGGCCAGCCCGTGAGCTGCTGGGTGAACGTCGGCGTGGTGTTCAAGGCCGCGTCCGGCAACTAGCCGTTCCGGCCGCGGCCTCACGCGAGCCGACGCGAGTACAGCGCGACCAGGGCGGCGCCGATCGCCTGCGACAGGTCGCCCAGCGCCGCTTCCACCACCGTGAGGCGCTGCTTCTGTGCGCTCCACAGGAACGGCGCCGCGGCGTCGCGCATGACCTGCAGGTAGCGCTGGCGGAACGCGGCCGTCGTCGCGTCCGGATCCATCAGCCCGCCGCCGATCACGACGTACTCCGGATCGAGCGCCATCGCCAGCATGGCGACGAACAGGCCCATCGCCCTGGCCTGGAAGTCGAAGATCTCCGTCGCCAGCGCGTCGCCCTCCTGAGCCAGCCCGCGCAGCGCGAAGGCGCGCTCCTTCATCGGCAGCGGCGATCGCGCGAGGGCGTGATCCGGGTGAGCCGCGAGGCCGCGGGCGAGGAGCGCCGGCAGGCCCGCCAGGCTCGTGTACATCTCGACGCAGCCCCACGTCCGGCCGCAGCCGCAGGTGAGCGGCTCGACGCCGAGCAGGTGCAGCGGCGCCGGCATGTGCGACGCCTCCATCCCGGCGAGCGTGTCGCCTTCGAGCGGCAGGCCGTTCCGGTCGACGAACGCGCAGCCGAGGCCCGAGCCGGGCGCGAGCATCACCACCGTCGACGATCCCGTGCCGCCGCGCACGCGCTGCGCCTCGGCGACGCCGCCCATGTTGCCGTCGTTGCCGACGACCAGCGGGATCGGCCGGCCCGCCCGCGTCGTCAGCGCATCGCCATAGTGCTGCAGCACGTCGTAGCCGACGAAGCTGGCCGGGAAGTTGGGGCCCTTGTCCATGACGCCGTAGCGCTGCTGCGGACCGGCGATGGCCACGCCGACGCCCTGCACCTGCGACCACGTCAGGCCGTTGTCGGCGAGGTAGATCGCGACGGACTCGACCCAGCCGGCGACGACCGCGTCGGGGCCGGCCGAGGCGTTGGTCGGGCGCTGCAGCAGCTTGGTGGAGACCGTGGATCCGTCGGCCCAGACGCCGCCGACCTTCGAGGTGGTGGCGCCGCCGTCGGTGCCGATGAAGACGTGGCGTGGATCAGTCATGGTGGATGGCCCGAACATATCTCAAAGACCGTGCGTCGCGCGCAGCGTGGCGACCAGCGCCGCCGCGACCGCGGCCAGGCCCGCGGCCACGTACCAGCGGAACGTGCCGCGGCCGATCGTCACGGCGATCGTCAGCTTGAGCACGGTGTTCGAGACGACGCCGATGGCGATCGCGGCAACCGCCGCCTCGACGGCGAGGCCCTCGCGCGACTGGCGTCGAGGGTCCAGAGCCAGCCGGCGATGGCGCCAATGAGCCCGATGCAGGTAAAGGTGCGGAGCCCGCCGAAGCGCGCGGCACGGCCGGGCGCCTGAGCCGACCACTGGCGCTCCAGGCCGACCGCCGCGCCGGTGAGGGCGCCGGCGATCAGCCGCAGCGTGACGTCGTCGATCACGAGGATGCCCGCGCCGGGATGACCGTCGTCACCCGATCCGGTAGAGGCGCGTGCGTGAGCGCAGGAAGAGGGCGCCGCCGGCCGCCGCGGGCGAGGCCATGAAGCCGTCGCCGAGCTGATTCTCGGCCAGCACCTTGAACGCCGGCCCGGCTTCGATCACCGTCGTCTTGCCGTCCTCGCTGAAGAAGTAGACGCGGTTGCCCGAGACGAGCGGCGACGCCGAGAACGTGCCGCCGATGCGCGACGTCCAGACGACTGTGCCTTTCGTGGCGTCGACGGCCTGCGCGACGCCGGCGTCGGTGACCATGAAGACCAGATTGCCGACCAGCGCCAGCGACGGCTTGTTGGGAATGCCGCGATCGAGCCGCCAGGCGACGTGCGTCGTGGTGACGTCGCCGCGGCCGTCCGGGCGGATGGCGATCAGGCCGCCCTTCGGAAAGCCGGTCGGGACGAAGACGAGGCCGTGACCGACCACGGGCCGTGTGCTCCCCGAGTGCGCGCTGCGATCCTCGACGCGCCAGAGCTCCTTGCCGGTCATCGGATCGTAGCCGTAGGTGGCCTTCGATCCGGTGCTGATGATCACCGGCGCGCCGCCGACCTCGATCACGTGCGGCGTGGCGAACGCCTTGCGCATGTCGCCCTCGGCCTCGATGGTGCCGTCCGGCTTCAGATCCTTGAACTCGATCGAGCGCTCGGTGCGCCACAGGGTCTTGCCGGTCTTCGTGTCGAGCGCGACCACGAACTGATGATCGCTGCCGTCGAAGTGCATGATCAGCCGATCGCGGAAAACGATCGGCGACGAGCCGGCGCCGCGGAAGTGGTTGCACTCGAAGTCGCGGCGCGTCCACAGCACGGCGCCGGTCTTGGCGTCGAGCGCGGCGGTGCCGGGCGATCCGAACGTGACGTAGACGCGGCCGCCGTCCGCGACCGGTGTCGGCGAGCCGTAGGTGTTGAAGGGGTGCGCGTACTGCGGCGTCGCCACCTCGAACAGCGTCGTGTCCTGCACGATCTTGCCGCTCTCGCGATCGACGGCGACGACGCCGAGGGTCTTGCCGTCCGGTGTCGCGGTCGTGAGCCAGACGCGAGACCCGACCACGATCGGTGACGACCAGGCACGGCCGTGGATCGCCGTCTGCCACGTCACGCGTTCGGTCTCCGACCACGTGAGCGGCAGGCCGGGCGGCGCGACGCCCTGGCCATCGGGCCCCCGGAACTGCGGCCAGTCGTCGGCGGCCCCGCGCAGGGCCGCGCCAGAGAGACACGTCACCGCCACCAGGCCGAGTACCCAGGTCGCTGCGCATGGCCGCCAGTATAGGACTCCGCGAACGACTCCGGAGTCCTCCCGCAACCGACTCCGGAGTCGTCGTATATGGTATATGATGCCTCGACTCCGACATGCTCGTCGATCGCCGAACGCTCCTGTCGCGTGGGCCTTCCCTGCCGCGGACGTCGCCCCCGACCGCGGACGTGTGGCTGCGCGTCCATCGCGCTGCGATGGCGTGCCGCTTCGAGGTGCTGCTCTCCGGCGAGGATCGGCGGCACACGGCGTCGGCGCACGACGCCTTGCGTGAGGCCGATCGACTCGACGCGGCGTGGTCGATCTACCGGGACGACAGCGTCGTCTCGATCCTCAATCGCGAGGCGGCGAGCGCGCCGGTGCAGGTCGATGCCGAGCTGTTCGCGCTGCTCGCCCGCGCCGAGGACCTCTGGCGGCGGACCGACGGCGCCTTCGACATCACCACCACGCCGCTGTCGCGCTGCTGGGGGTTCGTCGCGCGCGACGGCCGGGTGCCCGATGACGCCGCGATCGACGAGGCGCGCGCCGTCGTCGGCCTCGATCGCGTGACGCTCGACCCCGCCGCGCGCACCGTCCATTTCCGCGTCCGCGGCGCCGAACTGAATCTCGGTGCGATCGGCAAGGGCGCGGCGGTGGACGCGATCGCCGGCCAGCTCGCGCGGCGCGGCGTCCATCACGCGCTGGTCTCCGCCGCCGGCAGCAGCGCGCGCGCGATCGGCGGGCGCGACGGCGGCTTCGCGGTGGACGTCACGTCGCCGCTTGCCGACCGACCCCTCGCCCGCCTCCGCCTGCGCCGCGGCGCGCTCGGCACCAGCGGCATCGGCCTGCAGTCGGTCGTCCAGGACGGGCGCCGCTTCGGCCACGTCATCGATCCGCGGACCGGCTGGCCGGCGGCGGGCGTCGTGAGCGCCACCGTCGTCGCCGCCGACGCCGCCACCGCGGATGCGTTGTCGACCGCGATGCTGATCGGCGGGCCGCCGCTCGCCGAACGCTACTGCGCGGCGTACCCGGACACGCTCGTGCTCCTCACCACCGACGACCTGCGCACCGTGCGCTTCGGCGCCTCGCGCGCCGCGATCGTGGAGGCTCCGTGCACCTGACACCCGAAGAGCAAGCCACCGGCCGGCGCAACTTCCTGCGCGCCGTCGCCGGCGTTCCTGTCCTCGCCGGCCTCGGCGCGGCGTCGCTGGCGCGCGGTCCGATCGCCGGCGGCCCGGTGCGTATCGGCTACATCGGCGTCGGCGGCGAAGGCCGCGTGCTGCTGGGCGCGACCGACAAGGCCTACGCCCACGTGGTCGCGATGGCCGACATCAACCCGGCGCAGCTGGCGCAGGCCGACGCCGTGCTCGAGAAGGCCGGCCTCGCCAAGGCGACGCACTACGCCGAGTGGCGCGAGATGATCCAGAAGGAGTCGCTCGAGGGCGTCGTCATCGCGACGCCGCTCTGGCTGCACACCGAGATCACCGTCGCCTGCCTCGAGGCCGGCCTGCACGTCCTGTGCGAGAAGATGATGGCCTGGGACGTCGAGGGCTGCGAGCGCATGCGGGCGACGGCGCGGCGCACCGGCAAGGTGCTCGAGATCGGCTACCAGCGCAACTACAACACCGTCTACCAGGCGGCGCACGAAGGCATCGTCAAGGCCGGCGTGCTCGGCGACGTGTTCATGGCGCGGCTCGCCTGGCATCGCAACGGCAACTGGCGCCGCACCGGCGATCCGCCCGCGGCGAATTACGATCCGTCGAAGTGGGGCTACCCGACGTGGGAGCACCTCCTGAACTGGCGCCTCTACAAGAAGTACTCGCGCGGCCTGCTCGCCGAGCTCGCCAGCCATCAGGTGAACATCAGCAACTGGTTCTTCCAGGCCGAACCCGAGGCGGTCATCGGCACGGGCGGCATCTACCGGTTCAAGGACGGCCGCGAGGTCGACGACCACATCTACGCGACGTTCGAGTATCCCGGCGGCCGCAGCGCCGTGTTCTCGACCATCGAATCGAACGCCTTCGAGCGCAACTACGAGGTGTTCTACGGCACGCGCGGAACGCTGCTGCTGCAGGGCGAGGCGGAGGCTTATCTCTTCGAGGAAGGCGCGGCGACGCCCGCCGCGGCACGCCCGACCGGCGTCGAGGTGCAGCCGAAGGCCGCGGGCCCCGCGCTCTCGGCGTCCGAGAGCCGCGCGGCCGATGCCGCCGGACGACCCGCCGCCGGCGGCGCCGCCGGCGTGAACCTCGATCGGCTCGCCGCCTATCGCGCCGAGGTCTCGGGCTTCTGCGCCGCCGTCCGCACCGGCGCGCCGCTGCTCTGCGGTCCCGACCGCGCCATCGGATCGGCGATCGCCTGCATCACGGCCGTCGAGGCCGTGGCCGGCAAGACGCGGCTGCCGATCCGGGTCGGGGCGGCCGCCCAGTCATGATCGCGACGCGCTGGCATGGCGTCGCGCTCGTCGTCCTCCGGACGCTGCTCGGCTGGCACTTCCTCTACGAGGGCTACTACAAGCTGGTGCTGCCGGCGTGGTCGTCCGCGGGGGCGCCGCTGCCGGTGTGGAGCGCCGGCGGCTACCTGCGTGCCGCGACCGGCCCGCTCGCGCCGGCCTTCCACGCCCTCGCGGCCTCGAGCCTCGCCGGATGGATCGATCTCGCGGTACCGATTGCGCTGGTGCTGGTCGGGTTGTCGCTCGTGCTGGGCCTGTTCACCAGGCGCGGCTGCCAGGGCGCCGTGCTGCTGCTCGCGCTGTTCTATCTCGCCGCGATCCCGCTCGAGGGCGTGCCGCGGCCCGGCGCCGAAGGCACGTACCTTCTGGTGAACAAGACGCTCGTCGAGCTCGCCGCCGCCGTCGTCCTGCTGACGAGCCGCACCGAGACCATCGCCGGCCTCGACCTGCTGCGCCAGCGGCCCGGGCTCGCGCGGCACGATCTCGTCGGTCAGCCGAAGGTGAACGCCTGAAAGGCCGCCGGGACGTGGAAGCTCGGCGTCCCTGTCGGTGACCACGCGGCCAGGATGGCCCCGTCCTTCGGCCGCATCGGGCCGTTCGGCCGCTTGATCCGGAAGACGTTGAAGCGCCAGCGGTCGCCCGCGGCCGGCGGGATGCGGATCGCGTCCGGCACGGGCAGCGATCGCAGGCCGGCGAACGGCAGCGCCGCGGTCGCAATCCATCCGGGTGCCTGCCCGGGCCCTTCCCCGCGCAGCTGCACCGCCGATTCCAGCCCGTCGAGATCGAAGCTGGTCTCGGAGTGGAGGTTCGGATACGGACGGCGCACGCGCAGGTCGCAGACCACGTTGGCCGGGCTGATCTCGAGCTCGAAGTAGTCGACGCCCTGGCCCGCCGGGTCGAGGAAGATCTCGACGACCTCTTCCTCCCAGATCGATGCGTCACGCTGCGCCTTGGTGAACCACGGCGACGTGTCGTCCGCGTCGAAACGCACGTAGAGCACGTCGGGCGCCCAAAGTGCGCGGAAGCGCGTGGCGAACGGCGCGGCGCCCCACGCGATGGCAGGTGCCGCGTCCCAGCGCGCGTCGTCGGCGTCGAGCAGCGCGTGGTGATCGTCGCGCGCCGGCTGCGACGACGTAGCCGGCTGGCTCCATCAGTCCTTCTCGACGACGAGCGTCACGCGGTAGTCGCCGGGGGCAATCGGCGACGACGACAACGGGTACGGCTGAAGGCCGGCGATGGAGAGCTCGTAGCCGGCGACGACCGCGGTCAGGTTCTCGCCGGTGGTGCCGCCGCGCGTCCGCAGGCTGATGTCGGCGGCGGCGCGACCGTCGACCGAGACACGGAAGACGACCAGCGCGTCGCCCGACTGGATGCACAACGCGTCGGCCGGACAGCGGGAATCGGAGGCGACCCGCTCGAAGCCGACGCGCAGGGGCGTCGAGGCGACGGCGGTCACCTGCCCCGGCTGCAACGTGAGTTCGGCTCGGAACGGCCCATCGGGACTGGTTGGCGACGAGCAGGCGGCGCTGCCCGCGAGGAGCGCACCGGCGACGACGGTCAGGACCCTCGTGCTGAACATGGCGAACACGGACCTCGCGTGGACGAGGCAGGCGGCGCGTCGATTCTACCGCGTGTGAGGAGAGCGCCACGCGCGCGGCGCCCTCCCGATCGACCTACTCTGGCGTCACGCTCAGGAGGACCTTGTAGGCGGATGCCTCCTGCGGCGCCCGCTCGTCCCAGGCCGGATCAAAGCCTGTGACACGGACGACATAGCCACCGTACGAAAACGCATCGCCGCCCATCGGGTTGGGAATGTGGGCCATGCGATTCTCCGGTGCCACGCCCGGCACCTCGACGCGCAAGGTCGCCGATGGACTGAAATTGCACGGGGCGTTCGCCACGCACTGGATCGCGGCGGCGCCGAGCACGTAGGTGCCGAGCAGCGAGACCCGCAGGGCCGTTCCGGGCGCCGTCACCGTCTGGCCGTGGGCTAGCACGACACTCGATTCATGCTCGGGCGCGGTCGGCGACTCTCCACAGGCCGTCGCCAGCACCGCACTGATCAACAGGACACGCATCGGTGTCGTGAACACTCCATCCTCCTCACGTTCTTGCGGCAGGCCTGGCGGCACCGGCTGGCATCGCTCAGAGTTCCAGGCCTCGGCGCACGACCACCGTCGCCACCCATTCGCCGGGCTGCTGCACCTGCAGGCTGTCGACGAGGAAGAGGTATCCGCCCGCGGAACCCTGGAACCGGAATTCCGTTCCCAGTCGCTCCAGCGGCAGCGGCTCGAAGGCCCCGCCCTCGACCTGCACGCGGAACTGCGTCCACGGACGGCCCGAGGGCAGGCAGGCCGCGGTGTCGCGGCATGGCTCGCGGACGGCGTCGAAGGCGAGGCGCACCGGCGCACCCACGACGGTGGTGGTCGTGCCCTGGACGAGTGTGACGGTCACCGGATGCGCGCCCGGCGCCGGTGTGGGAGTGGTGGGAGAAGACGAACAGGCCGACAGGACGGCCGACATCGAACAGGCCAACAGGATTCTCACCCGTGTCGTGAGCATCGAGCCCTCGTTCCATTCAGGCAGGCGGCAGTCCCATTCTACGGCGCCTGCCTGGTCGGATGGCGCCCGGCATCGGATCCATCGCCCTGGTCGCTGCCCTCACGATGCACCGCGGCTTCGCGGGTGACGGTCGCGACGTGCCGGGCGGCGGGACGGAACAGACCGTCGACGCCGATGAGCATCGACCCGGCGGCGCGGCGCATCTCGTGGCGCGGCCGCGGCGTCAGGCGATACAGGATCCAGCCGCGCAGCTCGCACGCGACGAGGACCCGATCGATGGCCCAGCCGGCTGCCGCCAGCCCGACGATCCACAGGACGACGGTCGGCCAGCGGCCCATGCGGTCAGGGTAGCACCCGCGGCGGTCCGGCCGGCGGCGGCCTTGACGGCGGCACCGGGCCGCCGTAGGCTTAACGCTGTTAACCATGGGATCCAGCGAACGGCGGGCCCGGGCGAAGGTGGCGCTGCGGCAGCAGATCCTCGATGCCGCGCGCGACCTGTTCGTGCGTGACGGCTACGACGCCGTGTCGATGCGGCGCATCGCCGCCCGGATCGAATACTCCCCCACCGCCATCTACCTGCACTTCCCGGACAAGCAGTCGATCCTCACCGCGCTCTGCGACGAGACCTTCGAAAAGCTCTCGATGCGCCTGGCGACGCATTTCGCGCGGAACACGGATCCGCTGTCCCGGCTGCGCGACGGCCTGCGGCTCTACGTCGATTTCGGCCTGGCCCACCCGCACCACTACACGGTGTCGTTCCTGCTCAAGTCACGCGACGAGCGCACCGACCCGACGGCCGGCCACCGGGCCTTCGCGTTCCTCCAGGCAGCGGTCGCCGGGGCGATGGCCAGCGGCGCCATCCGGACCGGCGACGTGGAGACGACCTCGCAGGCGCTGTGGGCTGCGTGTCACGGCCTCGTCGCCCTGCTGATCATGGTGCCCGAGCACCGGTTCACCTTCGTCCCGGCCGATCGGCTGATCAGCCACACCATCGACACGCTCATCGCCGGCCTGCAGGCGTCCGCCGCCTGGCCGGTGCCGTCGACCGCACCGGCGCGCACCGGCGCGGGCCGCGGCAGCAAGCCGAAATCCGCGGGCGCCGCCGCGGCTGCGGCCAACGGTCGCGCTTCGAAGCGCACTCCGTCCACCGCGCGCAAGCGCCGCTGAGGAACCGCCAGCGTTCTCGTGCGTCGAACAGGCATGTCGGTCGGTTAACGGTGTTATGTCCATGATCACTGTGAAGCGGCTCGTTCCCCTGGCCTGGCGCAACCTGCTCCACGACCGCGTCCGTTTCGCGGTCACGCTCACCGGGATCGTCTTCTCGGTGCTGCTGTCCGCGATCCAGCTCGGGCTGTTCGTCGGATTCACCCGGGCCACCTCCGAGGTCATCAGCCACTCCGGCGCGGACATCTGGGTCCGCTCGCGCGGCGTCACCCATCTCGAGACCGCGGCCCCGTTCCTCGAGCGCCGCCGCCACCAGGTGCTGGCGGTGCCCGGCGTGGTCTCGGCCGATCCGCACATCGTCCGCTTCGGCAACTGGACGCGGCCGGACGGCGCCCTCGAAGGGATCCTCGTCGTCGGCATCGACCTCGAGAGCGGCCTCGGGCGGCCCTGGAACCTGGTGCGTGGACGCGTCGCCGATCTCGACCAGGACGACGCCGTCATCGTCGACGAGCTCTACGCGGCCAAGCTCGGCATCGCGGCGATCGGCGACGTCGCCGAGATCAACGGCGTGCGCGCCCGCATCGTCGGCTTCACGCGCGGCATCCGCTCCTTCACCACCGCGCCGCCGGTCTTCACCCGGCACGCCCAGGCGCAGCGCTATCTCGGCCTGGCCACCGAGCAGACGCTGTACCTGCTGGTGCGGGCTGCGCCCGGGCTCGACGCCGCGGCCCTCGCCTGGCGCATCGAAGCCACCGTGCCCGGCATCACCGCGCAGACCACGGACGACTGGCGCGGCGCGCAGCAGCACTACTGGATGTTCGGCACCGGCGCCGGCATCACGGTGCTGATCGCCGCGGGGCTCGGTCTGCTCGTCGGCGTGGTCGTCGTCGCGCAGACGATCTACGCCGCCACCGTCGATCACATCCGCGAGTTCGGCACGCTCAAGGCGATGGGTGCGACCAACGGCTACATCTACCGCGTGATCATCGAGCAGGCCGTCATCAGCGCGGTCGGCGGCTATGCCATCGGGATGGCGATGGCCCAGACCGCGTCCGCGCTCAGCCAGCGTGGCACCACCGCGATCCTGCTGCCGTGGCCGCTCACCGCGGCGCTGTTCGCCATCACCGTCGGGATGTGCGTGCTGGCCTCGATCGTCTCGATCAACAAGGTCACGCGCCTCGACCCCGCCATCGTCTTCAAGGGATGATCACCATGACGCCTGCCATCGCCGTCACCCGCGTCGGCAAGACCTACGGCACCGGCCCGACCGCGGTCCGCGCCCTCGTCGACGTCTCGCTCGACGTCCTCGGCGGCGAAGTCCTGCTGATGATGGGACCGTCGGGGAGCGGCAAGACGACGCTGCTCTCGATCATGGGCGGCATCCTCGACGCCAGCAGCGGCAGCGTGCGCGTGCGCGGCGAGGAGCTGGTCGGCCTGCCCGAGCGCGAGCGGCCGCGTATCAGGCGGACCCACATCGGCTTCGTCTTCCAGGGGTTCAACCTGTTCCCCGCCTTGACCGCGCTCGAGAACGTGGCGCTGCCGCTCGACGTCCGCGGCGAACGCGGGCCGGACGCCCGCGATCGCGCCCGCGTCGCGCTCGAGCGCGTCGGGCTCGGCGACAAGATCGACGCGCATCCTGCCGACCTGAGCGGCGGTCAGAAGCAGCGGGTCGCGATCGCGCGGGCGCTGGTCGGCAATCCCTCGATCGTGCTCGCCGACGAGCCGACCGCGGCCCTCGACTCGGTGTCGGGCCGCAGCGTGCTCGAGCTGCTGCGCGATCTCGCCCGCGACGCCGGCCGCGCCATCGTGCTGGTCACCCACGACGCGCGCGCCGTCGCCTATGCCGATCGGATCGTGTCGATCGAGGACGGCCGCCTGCGCGAAGGCGCGCACGACGCCGCCGCGCTTCATCCGGTCCCCCTCGCCTTGTCCGCCCACTAGGAGATCGCCATGCAGAGACGCACCCTCGGCTTGATCGTCCTGTCCGTCGCCGCCGTCACGACGACGCTGCTGATCGTGGCACGGCCGGACGCCGGCGTCCGCGCCGCCGATCGCACGGCATCGGAGGCGATGACCCGCGCCCATGACGCGGCCCTCATCGTCGGCCCCGGACGGGTCGAACCAATCTCGGAGGAGATCGCGGTCAGCGGCGAGGTGCCCGGCCGGCTGCGCGCGGTCCGCGTCGACGAAGGCGATCGCGTCACCAAGGGGCAGGTGCTGGCCGAGGTGGAGCCGGCCGAGTATCGCGCCCGCCTGGCCGCCGCGCGCGCCGCGCTGTCTATCGCACGGGCCGAGGAGCAGCGCCTGATCAACGGATCGCGGACCGAGGAGCGCGAGGAGGCGCGGGCGGCGGCCGCGCAGGCGGAGGAGGTCGCGCAGCAGGCCGCGGCCGAACGCCGGCGCCGCGAGACGCTCTTCGCCGAGGGCGTGATCGCGCGTGAGGAACTGGAGCGCGCGGTGCGCGACGAACGGGTCGCCGCGGCGCGCCACGTCGAGCAGCGCGAGCACGCCCGCGTGGTCGACGCGGCGGCGCGCGTCGACGAGCGCGTCCGCGCCCGCGCCGCGATCGGCCTCGCCGAGGCGCAGGTGGACGAGGCGGCGGTCCTGCTCGAGAAGACGCTGGTGCGCTCGCCCGTCGACGGGCTCGTGCTGCGCCGTCACCTGCGGCCGGGCGAGAGCCTGGCGGTGCTGCCGGTGCCGTCGCCGATCGTCACCCTCGCCGACGTGAGCGCGCTGCGGGTGCGCGTCGACGTCGACGAGTCGGACATCGGCGGCCTGCGCGCCGGGCAGCCGGCGTGGGTCACCGCCGACGCCTACGGATCGCGGCGCTTCGCCGGCCGCGTCGTCCGGGTCGGCGAGATGCTGGGCCGGGCGCGCATCCGCACCGACGATCCCGCCGAGCGCATCGATCACAAGGTGCTCGAGACGCTGATCGAGCTCGAGGCGTCCGCGCGTCTGCCGATCGGCCTCCGCGTCGACGCCTTCATCACCCGCGTGAACTGACCGCCTGGGCCCTTCCGCCTCTTCCCGGCTTCCTCCGGCCCCCTTCGCGCGCGCCCGGGGCTCCCGACCTCGCCCGGCTCCGGACTGGCCTCTCCCCGGCCGATGCCCGGGCGGGGCTTGACTACACGTGTCGTCAGGGGTATCGTGACGACAGCTGTAGTCACGAGGGCGACATGAAACCGATTGGCGATCAGGAACTGGCGCTGCTCCACGACGTCGCGGCCAACGGCGCGACGACGGTGGCGGAAGTGGTCGAACGCTTCGGCCAGCCCCGCGGCGCTGGCGCGCTCGACCGTGCTGACGATGATGGAGCGGCTGCGCAAGAAGGGCCACCTGTCGCGCCGGCAGGTCGACGGCATCTACCGCTACGCGACGCGGACGGCGCCCGGCGACGCCGTCCAGCACGCGGTCGCGTCGTTCGTCGATCGCACGCTCGGCGGCTCGGTGACGCCGTTCGTCACGTTCCTCTCCGAGGCCCACCAGGTGTCGGACGCGGAGTTGGCCGAACTCGAAGAGCTGGTCGCGCGTCTCCAGGACCGGAGGAGGTCGTCGTGATGCCCGCAGGTGTGATCGAAACCATCGTCGATCGGCTGGCGTCGGCGTCGATCGCCATCGCGCTGATGGCCGCCGTCGCGTGGCTGGTGTGCCGCCTGCGCCCGTCGCTCGCGCCGTCCACTCGCAGCACGATCTGGTGGCTCGTCGCGGTCGCGGCGCTGGTTCGCCTGGCGCCGCTCCCCGTGCTGACCCTGGAGGTGCCGGCCGCGTGGCTCGGCGGACTGCGGCCCGCAGCGCCTGCCCCTGTATCGCCGGAAGCGGCGGTGACCGCCGCCACGCCTGGCGTCGTGGGAGTGTTGTCGCGCGTCCCGACGCGCGTCGGCGAGCCCGCGTGCCCTCTCGAGTCGCCGAGCGCCTGGACATCCCGTTCGTGCCGCTGACCGCACCACCGGCCGCCGCGGCCGCCGCTCCGGGCCCGCCGTTCGATTGGCGCACACCGCTGGTCGCGCTCTGGGCCCTCGTCGCCTGTGCGCTGTTCGTCCGCCTCGCGATCGCGAACTGGCGTCTGCGACGCCTGGCCGACGACGCCGAACCCGTGCCTGACGCGATCGGCGCCGAAGTCGAACGCCTCGCCGGCGCCTTGGGGCTGCGCCGCACGCCGGCCGTCCGCGTCTCCGACGAGATCGAGACGCCGCAGGTATTCGGCCTGTTCCGGCCCACCGTGCTGCTGCCGGAGGCTGCGTTGACGGCGCTGACCCCGCGCGAGCGGGCGATGACGCTGTGCCACGAGCTGGCGCACGTCCGGCGCCTGGATCTCGCCTTCGCCTGGGCGCCCGCCGTCATGGAGCGCCTGCTGTTCTTCCACCCTGGAGCCCGGCTGGCAGCGCGCGAGTATGCGTTCGCGCGCGAAGCCGCCTGCGACGCCGACGTGCTGCAGCACCTCGGCGAGGCACCCCGCGACTACGGTCGGCTCCTCCTGCGCCTCGGGGTCACCCGCCGGCCCGCCGCGCTCGCCGCGGCGCAGTCGTCGCCCTCGACGCGCATGCTCCGAAGGAGACTCGCTTTGCTGAACGATCACGAACCGTCCCGCCCCGGGCGCGGCCTTTGGCTCGCCGGCGCGCTGCTGCTGCCGCTCGCCCTTCCGCTCTCGCTGGTCGCCGGCCAGTCGGACCTGCCGCCGGCACCGCCGACGCCGCCGGCGCCCGCGGCCGCTCCGGCTCCGCCAGCTCCACCGGCTTCGTTCGACGCCGCGCTGCCACCGGCGCCGCCATCACCGCCCGCGCCCGCACGGCTCTCGCTCGTCGGCCGGCGTCGGTAGCGGCGTCGGCGGAGGTGTTGGCTCTGGTGTCGGCGGGGGTGTTGGAGGGGGCGTCGGCGAAGGCGTCGGCTCTGGCATCGGCGGGGGTATCGGAGGCGGCATCGGAGGCGGTGTCGGCACCGACGAACAGGCTCCGCCGCCGCCGCCGCCACCACCGCCGCGCGGCAGCGCCAAGACTCCGCCGCCACCGCCACCACCGCCGCCCCCGCCGGCCGGCATGGCCTGGAGCAGCAATGGCCGCGAGACGTGGGTGCTCCTCGATGGCGACGGCACGTCGGTCTTCTCGGGCTCGTGGAAGGACGCCGAGGAAGCGCGCCGCCTGCGCGGCTCCGATCAAGCGGACCGTTCCTCTATGTCCGCACGGGTAACAGCACCTACGTCTCCCGCGATCCCGGGCTGATCGATCGCGTGCGCGCGGAGATGAAGGAACAGCGGGAGCTCGGCGAACAGCAGGCCGCACTGGGCGCCCGGCAGGCGGAGCTCGGTGCGCAGCAGGGAAAGCTCGGCGCGGAACAGGGCCGGCTCGGCGCGCAGCAGCATGAGTTCGCGGCGGCCATGGCCGCGCACGGCACGGCGCAGGCCCAGCTGGGCACGCTGCAGGGAGCGCTCGCGGCGCTCGAGGTAGAGAAGGACAATCAGTCCGCGGAGCTCGTGGCCGCCCGCAAGGCGTTGCAGGCCGCCATCGAGTCGCTGCGGCAGAGCGGCAAGACGGGCACGACCGTGCCGGGCCATGGGCCCGAAGCGGAAGCCAAGGCGGAACGGCTCCGCGAGACGTCGGCGCAGCAGCAGGAGCTCGGGCGTCAGCAGGCGGCGCTCGGCGAACGGCAGGCCGCGCTCGGCCACCAGCAGGCCGAGCTCGGACACAAGCAGCGGCTCGCCGCCGAGGCCGCCCGTCAGCGCATCCTCGAGATCCTCGAGGACGCGAAAGCCAAGGGTCTGGCCCAGCCGGTCAAGTAACGGGAATGGCGGCTGGGCGAGGAACGCCCGGCCGCCGCGCCCCGCCGCGTCAGCCCTTCGGCTCGAAGGTCATCGCGCAGCCGTTCATGCAGTAGCGCTCGCCCGTCGTCGGCGGACCATCCGGGAAGACGTGTCCGAGATGGCCGCCACAACGGCTGCAGAGAACTTCCGTCCGCGACATGCCGTAGCCGCGATCGACCTTCGTCGTCACCGCTCCGGGCAGGGCCTTGTCGAAGCTGGGCCAGCCGGTGCCGCTGTCGAACTTGGTGTCGGACGCGAAGAGTTCCTGGCCGCAACCCGCGCAGCGGAACATCCCGTCCCGCTTCTCCTTGTTCAGCGGGCTGGTGCCGCGGGGCTCGGTGCCGTGCTCGCGCAGCACGGCGTACTGTTCAGGGGTCAGGGTGGCCTTCCACTCGTCCGCGCTCTTGGTGACGGGCGGGGTCGACGGGGCGTCGTGGCCGGGGTTCTGGGCGTTCACATGGACCTCCGTGGCGTTGGATGCACGCGACAGGTCCATGGTATCGCCTGCGTCTAGGTCCGCAGCGCGTCGCGCAGCGACGTCAGCGTCCGCTCCATCGACTCGCGGGCGAAGCGCGTCACCATCGGACCGACGACGGGCCGGACCACGTACGGCACCGACCGGCTGAGGCTGACCGACTCGCACTCGATCACCACGCCGCCGGGCACCGCCTCGTAGCGCCACCACGCCCGCAGCGCCCACAGGAACCCGCGATCCTCGCGCGGCGCCGGATCGCCCTTCCCGCCGACCTCGCGGATCCGCGTCGCGACGCTGTCGCTGGCGACACGCCCGGGCCCGAGCCGTGTGTAGCGGACGTCGTGTTCGGTGTCGTAGTGCGCGGTCAGCACCTGCGACCGCGTGATCGCCAGCAACACCAGATCGCGATCCGGCCCCTGCGGGAGGATGCGGGCCGTCACGACGTCGGGCTGGCGGAGCAGCGTCTCCGCCCGCCGGACCCGCGCGAGCACGGTGGCGAGGTCGGCGTGCGGGATGAACGTACGGCCGCGCCAGTGGTTCACCAGTGCGTCGGGCACCTCGATCGACACACCGTGCGATGGGGCTACCATCTCCCACACGGCGGTCGCCTGCGATCCGCCGGGCAGCGGCAGCATCGGCCGGCTCCGCTCCGCCTGGATTCGCGCGTGGGTGGCGCCGACGTAGCGGTTGAACGCGGCGACGGTCGCCTTGGACGGTGTCCCGGCCGATGCGGCGCCCGCGCTCCCGGCGAGGACGACCAGCGCCATGGCCGCGATTCTCGAGACTCGCTCCGCGTCGAAGAGCGCACGCGTGTTGCGGATGGACGAGACGATGAAGGCGACGCCCATGCCGGCGATGGCGACGACGCCGCCGACGTCGAACAACCGGAACGGTCCCAGCCCGAAGGGCGAGATCATCGGGCGCCAGGCGAGCGCGGCGACACCGACGGCCAGGAGGATGCGGAGCTCGGTCGGGCCGATGCCAAGGAAGGTCATCTTGAAGACGCCCCGCACGTGCGTGGCGAGGTAGACCTCGGCGGAGACGAGCAGGTAGGCGGAGAGGACGCCGAGCGCGATCAGCGGCGACATGAAGCCCGACGCGCCGAGGCCGCAGAACAGCATGGTCGCGCCGGCAAGGTCGATGATGTGGTCGACGTAGAAGCCGAAGCGCGGCCGCTCCTGCTTGCGCACGCGGGCCAGCGTGCCGTCGAGGCTGTCGCCGAACCAGTTGAGGGCCAGGGACAGCACCACGCCGACCAGGCCGACCATCCAGTACTGCGCCGCCCAGAAGCTCAGGCCGGCGCCGGCCATGGCCGCGAGGCCGAGGCCGCTCAGGTGATCCGGGGTCACCCAGCCGGGAAGCCGCTGCGCCATGTGGATGAGGGCGCGCCGTTCGGCGCTCGCCAGGGGGCTGCCGTTGGTCCGCACGTGGTCGATGAGCTGCTGCCGCATCAGATGTCCTCCACCATCACATGCGTGTGACGTGATCGGACCGGCTCACGGGACGCCGATCCGGCGGCTTCGGATAACATTGGCGGGCTATGCCCATCTCCGTTGGCGACCGTATTCCCGATGCTCCGCTGACCGCCGTCACCGCGGCCGGCCCGATCCAGACCACCAGCCGCGACGTGTTCGACGGCAAGAAGGTGGTGCTGTTCTCCGTGCCCGGGGCGTTCACGCCCACCTGCAACAACCAGCACCTGCCCGGCTACCTGGCGCAGCACGACGCGCTCAAGGCCAAGGGTGTGGCCACGATCGCCTGCCTGGCCGTGAACGACGTCCACGTCGTCACCGCCTGGGCCAAGGCCAGCGGCGTCGACGACCGCATCCTGATGATTGCGGACGGCAACGGCGACTTCGCCCGCGCGCTCGGCTTCGACACCGATCTGTCGAAGTTCAACATGGGCACGCGCGCCCGCCGCGCGTCGCTCATCGCCGAGGACGGCGTGGTCAAGGAGCTGAACCTCGAGGCGCCCGGCAAGCTCGAGGTGTCGACGGCCGACGCGACGCTGTGTCAGCTTTGAATGGGCCAGCTCTGAACTAGTCCCGCTTGAGGCGGGCCAGCGCCTGCGCCGGGCGCGCGCCAGCCCGGCCGGCGTCGCCCGGGCGACCACCACGCCAGTCGCCGCGTCCAGGCAGTCTTCGATGCCGCGGGTGCTGGCGGCGACCACCGGCACCCCCAGCGCCATCGCTTCCAGGACGGCCAGACCTGTCCTTCGTCGAGGGACGCCGAGACGAACGCAGCGCGGCGCCGGCACGCGGGATCCCTGTGCGGCACGGGCGGATTTAGCGTGCGGTAAGCGATTCCCTGCCGGCTGCGGTATCGTCCCCGGCATGCCTTGGTCGCAAATCTACGATCCGTTCGGCGCGCTGGGCGTATCGACCCTGATCGCCGCCATCCCCGTCGTGGTGCTGCTCGGCACGCTGGCGTTGCTCAAGTGGCACGCCCACAACGCCGCGCTGGCCGGCCTCGCCGCGGCCCTCGTCGTGGCCATCGGCGCATTCCACATGCCGGTGCCGATGGCGCTCGCCACCGCCGGCTACGGCGCCGCCTACGGCCTGTTCCCCATCGGCTGGATCGTGATCAACGTGATCTTCCTCTACCAGCTGACCAACGACCGCGGCCTGTTCACGGTGCTGCGGGAGAGCATCACCCACGTGACCGACGATCGGCGCCTGCAGCTGCTGCTGGTCGCCTTCTCCTTCGGCGCGTTCTTCGAAGGCGCGGCCGGTTTCGGCACGCCGGTCGCGGTCACCGGCGCCATCCTCATGGGGCTCGGCTTCTCGCCGCTCGCCGCGTCCGGCCTCTCGCTGATCGCCAACACGGCGCCGGTCGCGTTCGGCGCACTGGGCACGCCGATCATCGCGCTGCAGAGCGTCACCGACCTCGATCTGCTGAAGTTGAGCGCGATGGTCGGCCGGCAGCTGCCGCTCTTCTCCGTCATCGTCCCGTTCTGGCTGGTCTGGGCGTTCGCCGGGTTCCGCGGGATGCTCGCCGTCTGGCCGGCGATCCTCGTCGCCGGGCTCGCCTTCGCCGTCCCGCAGTTCCTCGTCTCCAACTTCCATGGCCCGTGGCTGGTGGACGTCGTCGCCGCCGTCGCGTCGATGGCGGCGCTCGCCGCGTTCCTCAAGGTCTGGAAGCCGGCCTCGGTCTGGCGGCTCGACAGCGACGCGGGCGACACGTCCGCGCCCGCGAAGCCGGCCCCTGGCCTGGTGCTGCGCGCCTGGCTGCCCTGGATCATCCTCAGCGTGCTGGTCTTCGCCTGGGGGCTGCCGCAGACGAAGGCGTGGTTCGACGGCCTGACCACGGTGCGGGTGCCGGTGCCCTACCTGCACAACCTGGTCGAGCGCGTGCCGCCGGTGGTCGCGACCGCCAGGACGGAGCCGGCGCTGTTCGCGCTGAACTGGCTGTCGGCGACCGGCACCGGCATCTTCGTCGCGGCGATCCTCGCCGGGCTGATCATGGGCTGCTCGATCGGCGAGATGGCGCGCACCTATCTGCGCACGCTGCGCCTGGTGAAGTTCTCGCTGGTGACGATCGCGGCGATGATGGCCGTCGGCTTCACGACCCGCTACTCGGGCCTCGACGCCACGCTCGGCCTCGCCTTCGCGCAGACCGGCGTGCTCTACCCGTTCTTCGGGACGATGCTCGGCTGGCTGGGCGTCGCGCTCACCGGATCGGACACGTCGTCGAACGTGCTCTTCGGATCACTGCAGAAGATCACCGCCGAGCAGCTCGACCTGAGCCCGACGCTGATGGCCGCGGCCAACTCCTCGGGCGGCGTCATGGGCAAGATGATCGACGCGCAGTCGATCGTCGTCGCCAGCACCGCGACGCGCTGGTACGGCCACGAGGGCGACATCCTGCGCTACGTGTTCTTCCACAGCGTCGCGCTCGCCGCCCTCGTCGGGGCGCTGGTGATGCTGCAGGCCTACGTCGCGCCGTTCACTGACCTCGTGGTGAAGTAGGCGACCCCGAGGGCGGCGTCGGCGGCGTGCCCTTCTCGGTGCGAACCGGCGCGGCGGGCCGGGCCGGCAGCGGCGCGCGTGTCTCGAGGGCCTTCAGCGCCTCGGCGACGGCGCGCTCGAGCTGCGGATCCCGCCCGGCGATGACCGACTTCGGGTCGTTCTCGACGTCGATGTCGGGATCGACGCCGTAGCCCTCGATCGTCCACTCGCCCTTGGCGGTGGCGAAGCCGAACTCCGGCACGTTGACGATGCCGCCGTCGAGCAGCGTGCCGCGGTTCGTGATGCCGACGACGCCGCCCCACGAGCGGCTGCCGACCAGCGGCCCCAGCTTCGCCTCGCGGAACATCGCCGGGAAGATGTCGCCGTCCGACGACGAGTTCTCGTTCAGGATCGCGACCATCGGCCCGCGGAACACGCCGTCCGGATAGGTGTTCGCCCGGCTGTCCGTGCGCGAGAAGCCGAGCGCCAGCACCTGCCGGCGCAGGCGCTCGATCAGCATCCGCGAGACGTTGCCGCCGCCGTTGGCGCGGACGTCGACGACCAGGGCCTCGGCGTCGATCTGCCCGTAGTACCACTTGATGAACTCGCGGATGCCGTCGGCGCCCATGTCCGGCACGTGCAGGTAGGCGGCCCGCCCCTTGGACAGCTCGGCGACGCGCCGGCGGTTCGTCTGCACCCAGTCGAGGTAGACCAGGCTCTCCTCGCTCGCGAGCGGCTGGAAGGTGACCGTCCGCGCGCCGGTCGCCGAGGGCGTCGCGTTGAGCGTCAGCGTCACGGGCCGGTCGGCCTTGTTCCGCAGCAGCCGGTACGGATCCTCGGTCGGCTTCAGCTCCTCGCCGTCGATCGCCAGCACGTAGTCGCCCGTCCTTGGCCTGGACGCCGACTTCGGTCAGCGGCGAGCGGTAGCGCTCCTCCTCGTTCTGGCCACTGAGGATGCGGGCGATGCGGTACTTGCCGCTGGCCTTGTCCAGCTCGAAGCGGGCGCCGGGCAGGGCCACCCGCGCGCGCGGCGGCAGCACGATGTCGCCGCCGGCGATGTAGGCGTGCTGGACGGTGAGCTCCGAGATCATCTCGGCGATCACGTGTTCAGGTCGGCGCGGTGCGCGACGTGCGCGACCAGCGGCTCGTACTGCGTGCGCAGCGCGGCCCAGTCGTAGCCGTGCATGTTCTCGACGTAGAAGAAGTCGCGGTAGCGGCGCCACACCTCGCCGAAGATCTGCGCCCACTCCTCGGCCGGCACGCGGTCGTACATCAGGCCGGCGGTCGAGACCGTCTTCTTCGAGCCGGCGCCGGTCGGCGTCGCGTCGAACGTGACGTAGCTGGCGGACCCGCCACCGCTGCCCTGCGCGACGATCAGCTTGCTGCCGTCGGCCGAGAGCGCATAGCCCGACATCTCGGGCACCAGGCTCGTCTCCTTGCGGTCCTTGAACGCGAAGATGCGCAGCGAGCGCTCGCGGTCGCTGTCGCGGCCGTAGTAGCCGGCACCGCGCGACGGTGTAGATCAGGCCGGTCTTCGTCGCCGAGAGGCCGCCGTAGTTGTCGGCCGGGAGCGGCACGCGCATCACGCGCGCGGCGAGGCCGTCGAAGTCGATGACCAGCTCGCTGGCCGCGGGCACCGGCACCGTCGTCTTCTTGTCCTCCGGCGTGGCGTCCTTTTTCGCGTCGGCTGCCGCCTCGGGCTTCTTCTCGTCCGGCTTCTTCTCGTCGGCCTTCGGCTCGTCCTTCTTCTCGTCGGCGATCTTCACCTCGTCGCTCTCCGGCGGGAACAGGTGCGGCACGTCCTTGCGCAGCGCCACGGCGAACAGGCCGGTGGTGCGGTTGGTGGCGAAGTTGAACTCGACCGTCGACAGCTGCGGCGCGAACTCGCGGTCGCTGGGGAAGAACAGGTACTTGCCGTCGGGATCCCACGCCGGCGACTCCGCGTTGAACAGCGGATCGGTCACGCGCCGGACCTGGCCGTCCTTCTCGCTCCAGACGTAGACGGAGCTGAAGCCGTTGTTGCCGTTCATCGTGAACGCCAGGTGATGCCCGCGCGGCGCCCAGGTGTAGTCCTGGATCTGGCCGCGCGCCGCGTCGACGATCTGCGTCAGCGTCTTGTCGGCGACCTTCACGACGTAGATGCGGCCGTCCTTGTCGCCGAACGCGATCCGCGTCCCGTCCGGCGACCAGGCCGGCGCGTAGCGGAACGCCTGGCTGCCCTTCGTGAGCGCCTCCGGCTTGCCGGTGCCGTCCTGCGCGACGACGTAGAGCTCGTCCTCGCCCGACATGTCGGACATGAAGGCGATGCGCCGGCCGTCCGGCGACCACCGCGGCCACTTGTCGTGCGCCCCCGACGAGCGCGTCAGGTTGCGCGTCGGCCCCTTCTCGATCGGCGCGGTGAAGATGTCGCCGCGCGCCGCGAACAGCGCCCGCTCCCCTTTCGGGCTCAGCTCGACGTCGCGGACCTGCGTGCCGACCGGGATGCGGCTGGGCCGGCGCGCCAGACCATCGTCGGGCACCGTGATGGCGATCGCCGCCGCCTTGCCGCTCTTCGTGTCGAGCAGCTGCAGCTCGCCGTTGGACTCGTAGACGATGCGCCCCGCCTGGGCGTCCTCGCTCGGCCAGCGCACGTCCCACGTCGTGGACGACGTGACGGGCGTCGTCGTCTTCTTCGCGACGTCGTAGGCGTAGAGGTTGAAGGTCCCGTTGCGATCGGAGTTGAAGTAGATCGTGCCGCCGATCCACATCGGGTCGCGATCGGCGCGCGGGTGATCGGTGATCCGCGTGGCGTCGTGGCTGGCCAGGTCGAAGATGAACAGGTCGTTGGCCTGGCCGCCGCCGTAGCGCTTCTCCGAGCGGAAGTCGCGGAAGCGCGGCGAGTAGACGACCCGCTTGCCGTCCGGCGCGTAGGTTCCGGCGCCCGATTCCGGCATCGGCAGCGGCTCGGCCGGACCGCCCGTCGCCGCGACCGTGTAGAGCCGGGTGATCGGCAGCGCCCACCCGTCGCGATGCGACCGGAACAGGATGCGCGCGCCGTCGGCCGACCAGCCGTACACCTGGTTGTCGTAGCCCCAGCGGGTCGTGAGCGGCCCGCGCGCCGGGTAGAACGTGAGCTGGCGCGGCTCGCCGCCCGTGCTCGGCATGACGTAGACCTGCTCGTCGCCGTCGTACTGGCCGGTGAACGCGAGCCACTTGCCGTCCGGCGAGAACCTGGCGAACAGCTCCAGGCCCGGATGCGACGTCAGGCGCGTCGCGGTGCCGCCGCCGGCCGGCGGCCACCCACAGGTCGCCGCCGTGCGTGAAGACGACGCGATCGCCGTGGATGTCGGGGAAGCGCAGCAGCTTGGACTGCGCCGCCGCGGATGTGGGGCTCGCCAAAGCGCACGCCGCGGCGAGCGCGGACAGGGCGAGGACGCGGAGCGGAGCGAACGTCACGATGAGCCTCCTAGGCCGTCGGACGAGCGCCGTCCGCGGGTCGCGGGCGAGTGCTTCGTCGACGAGCTCGATGGTATGGACGACGCGCGGCGCGCCGGCGCCGGCAATCGCGGTGAGATGCGTGGCGAGCTGCGTCAGGCAGCCGATGTTGCCGCTGGCGACGACCGAGGCGCCGGTCGCCAGCACCGCTTTCGCCTTGCGCTGGCCGAGGGCGTGCGCCAGCGCCGGCTGATCGAGGTTGTAGGTCCCGGCGGATCCGCAGCAGTCAACATCCGCGATCTCGACGAGGCGCAGGTTGCCGATCCGGCTGAGGAGCGCGCGCGGCTCGGCGACCACGCGTTGCGCATGCCGGAGATGGCAGGCATCGTGATACGCGACGGTGATCGGCTCGGGCCATGCCGGCGCGAGCGTCACGCCGAGCTGCTCGATGAAGGCGCTGACGTCGACGGTTCGGCGCGCCAGCGCCGTTGCCGCCGCGGCATCGGCGGCGCCCTCGAACAGGTGCGGGTACTCCTGCATCCCCGAGCCGCAGCCGGCCGCGGTCGTGACGACGGCGTCGACGTCGTCCGGGAAGGCCGCGACGTTCACGCGCGCCCGCTGCCGGGCCCGCTCGTGATCGCCGACGTGCAGCGCGAGCGCGCCGCAGCAGCCCTGCCCAGGCGGCACGATCACTTCGACGCCGCACTGCGACAGCACGCGGATCGCGGCGGCGCCGATGCCGGGCGCGAGCACCTGCTGCGCGCACCCGGCGAGCAGCGCGACGCGAGCCCGGCGGACGCCGCGGGCCGGCGTCAGCGCCGGCAGCGGCTGCGCCGGCGGCACCGACGGCGGCACCAGCGACAGCATCGCGCGCATCGACTCCGGCAGGAGCGGCGCCGTCCAGCGCGCCAGGCGGCCCAGGCGCAGGGCCCAGGCGAACCGCCGCGGGTACGGCAGTGTCTCGAGCAGCAGGTTCCGCTGGACGCGCGCGACGAGCGTCGCGCCCTGCGTGCGCGCCGCGTGGGCCCGGAACGGCGTCAGCAGATCGCCATACGGGACGCCGGACGGACAGGCGGTGGTGCAGGCCAGGCAGCCGAGACAGCGATCGATGTGCGGCTGCACGTCGTCCAGCGAGAGCTGGCCTTCGAGCGCGCCCTTCATCAGGACGATGCGGCCGCGCGGCGAGTCCATCTCCTCGCCGAGCTCGCGATAGGTCGGGCACGCCGGCAGGCAGAAGCCGCAGTGCACGCAGGTCGAGACCGCGTGCGCCATGTGCTCGCCGGCCGGTCCGAACGCCGCGGCGTCGATGTCGTGCTGCATCAGCCTCTGAAGGTACCGCGCGGATCGATCGTCTGCCGGACGCGCGAGAGGAACGCGTCGTCGGGCCGCACGCCGAGCATCGGATCGGGCGGTGCGGGGCCGATCAGCGCCACGCCGGACAGCCCGTGCTCGACGAGGAGCGCGTCGAGGTCGGCCCATGCGCCGGGCCAGCCGACCCACGCCACTTCCCCGCCGGCGCCGTAGCGGCGCGTCGCCCCGGCGCGCGCCAGCGCCGCGTCGAGCGCATGGATGCGCGACGGCGTCACCGCGACCTTGGCCAGCGGCGTCGTGAGCCACGTGAAGTCGCGCGAGGCCGTCCACCACGCGGCGGCGTCCGCCGGCGACAGCGTCGAGGGCGGCTCGACGACCGTCGCGCGATCGTGCCCCAGCACCGCGGCGACCGCCTCGGCGCGCGCGTCGATCGCATCGGCCGCGCCGGCAATCCGCACGATCACCTGCCCCTCGGGCGTCAGCTCCACCGCATCCGGATCGGTGGTCGAGCGCCGCACGCGATCCAGCGTCGCCAGCGCGTCGCCGAGGCCGGCGCTGGTGACGCGCAGGGTCCGCTGCGCGCGCGGCACCGGGAACACCTTGAAGGTCAGCTCGACGAAGATGCCGAGACGGCCGAGGCTGCCGAGCAGCAGGTGGTGCAGGTAGAACCCGGCGGCGTTCTTCACGACCTTGCCGCCGCCGCGGATCAGGCGGCCCTCGCCGTCGACGAACTTGGCGCCGATCAGGAAGTCGCGCACCCCGCCGTGATGGTAGCGGCCGGGGCCGTTCAGGCCGGATGCCACCGTGCCGCCGATGGTGGCGCCCCCGCCGGCGAGCGGCGGCTCGAACGGCAGCGCCTGGCCGTGCTCGGCCAGCCGGCGCTCGATCTCGGCCACCGGCGTCCCGGCGAGCGCGGTGAACGTGCACTCGTCCGGCTGGTACTCCGTGATCCCGGTGAGGCCGGCGAGATCGACGACGACACCATCGCCGGCGTGGTGCAGGGCCGGCTTCGAGCGGCCGGCGACCGGCCGCACGCGCGTGGTGTCGCCGACGCCGGGGGCGGCGTAGAGCACCGCCTCCTGCACCTCGGGGATCGTCGTCGGCGTGAGCAGCGACGCGGGAAACGTCCTCACGATGGTACGCGCTCCGACCAGGCGGCGCGGTGGCGGGCGGCGGCGGCCGCGGCCTCGGCGGCGGGCAGCGGCGCGAAGACCTTGCCCGGGTTGGCGATGTCGGCGGGGTCCATCATCTGCTGCAATCGCTTCATGCAGGTGATGTCCGCCTCGCCGTACTGCTCGGCGAGGAAGTCGCGCTTCTCGAGGCCGACGCCGTGCTCGCCGGTGATCGATCCGCCGAGCGCGATGCACAGGCGCAGGATCTCCGCGGCGCACGCTTCGGCCCGATCGTGCGCGCCGGCGATCCGTCCGTCGAAGAGGATGAGCGGGTGCAGGTTGCCGTCGCCGGCGTGGAAGACGTTGGCGACGCGGATGCCGTGCTTGCGGCCGATCGCCTCGATGCCGACCAGCGCCTCGCCCAGCCGGCTGCGCGGCACGACGCCGTCCTGGACGATGAAGTCGGGGCTGAGCCGCCCGACCGCGGAGAACGCCGACTTGCGGCCCTTCCACATCGCCAGCCGCTCCGCCGCGTTCTGCGCGATGCGGACCTGGTAGGCGCCCGAGGCGCGGATCAACGCCTCGAGGTCGACGAACTGCGCGTCGATGTCGGCGGCCTCGCCCTCGAGCTCGACCAGCAGGACCGCCGCCGCGTCGAGGGGATAGCCGGCGTGGACGGCGGCCTCCGCCGCCTGGATCGCCAGGTGGTCCATGATCTCCATGGCCCCGGGCAGCAGCCCGGAGCGGACGATGCGCGACACCGCGTCGCCGGCGGCCTCCAGCGAGTGATAGGCGGCGAGCACGGTGCGGAAGCCGGCTGGCAACGGCAGCAGCCGCAGCGTGATCTCGAGCGCAATCCCGAAGCGGCCTTCGGAGCCGACGAAGCCGCCGACCAGGTCGGGTCCGACCGGATCGAGGCTGCGGCCGCCGAGCGTCACCAGCGTCCCGTCGGCGAGCACCGCCTTGAGCCCGAGGACGTGGTTCAGCGTCATGCCGTGGCGGAAGCAGTGGGCGCCGCCGGAGTTGAAGGCGACGTTGCCGCCGATGGTGCAGATCGCCTGGCTCGACGGATCGGGCGCGTAGTACATGCCGAGCGGGATCGCGGCGGCCGACACGTCCAGGTTGATGACGCCGGGCTCGACGACGGCGATGCGATCGATCGGATCGATCTCCAGGATGCGCGTCAGCCGGTTCAGCGCGATGACGATGCCATCGACGTGCGGCACGGCCCCGCCGGACAGGCTGGTGCCGCTGCCGCGGGCCACGAACGGCACTCCGGCCTCGGCGCAGAGCCGGACGATCGCGATGACCTCGTCACCCGTTTCCGGCAGCACGACGGCGCGAGGGCGGGCGCGAAACGTGGTGAGGCCGTCGGACTCGAATGCGGCCAGGCCGGCGGCGGCGGTGACGATCCGCGCCGGCGGGAGCACGCGGGCGATCGCCGGCAGCAAGTCGGAAGGGCCCACGGCCGCTATGGTAGTCGTTCGCGCCTCGCTCTGGCAGCCCGGCCGGCTTTCGACTTCGGCTTCCAGGACACTAGAATGAGCCGGTGCGCGCCACCCTGACCGCCCTGCTCGTCGCCACGACGGCCGTCCTGGCCTGCGCGTCCAGCCCGACGGCGCCCTCACCGACGCAGACCGCGGTGGGTATGGGCGCGGTCGAGACCGGTTTCACCCCGATCTTCAACGGGCGCGACCTCACCGGCTGGACTGGCGCCGTCGAGGGTTACGAGGTGAAGGACGGGGCGATCGTCTGCAAGGCCGGCCAGGGCGGCACGCTCTACACGCGCGCGTCGTACCGGAACTTCGTCGTCCGCCTCGAATTCAGGCTGCCGCCAGCCGGCAACAACGGCCTGGCCATCCGCTACCCGGGATCCGGCGACCCGGCCTACGCCGGCATGACCGAGCTGCAGGTCCTCGACGACACCGATCCGAAGTACGCCAGCCTCGATCCCCGGCAGGCCCACGGATCCGCCTACGGCATGGTGGCCTCGACCCGTGGCCACCTGAGGCCGGTCGGCGAGTGGAACGCGCAGGAAGTCACCGTCACGGGATCGATGATCAAGGTCGTCCTGAACGGCACGACGATCCTCGACACCGATCTCGCCACCGTCACCACGTTCATGGCCGACACGCCGCACCCGGGCAAGGACCGCACCGAGGGGCATTTCGGCCTCGCCGGCCATAACGATCCGGTGGTGTTCCGCAACATCCGGATCCGCGAGCTGCCCTGATGACTGCGTCCCGTCCGTCCGCCGGGCCCCAAGGGGGCCTGACGATCACCGATCTGCGCGTCCACTCGATCGCCATCGCCGATCCGCCGCTGCGCAGCTCCTACGGCCTCCATCAGCCGTATGCGCTGCGCACGGTCCTCGAGCTGGTGAGCGACGCCGGGTTCGTCGGCCTCAGCGAGACGCACGGCGGCGACGTCATCGCCGCGCAGTTCACCGCGCTGCGCGATCGGCTGATCGGCCAGGACGCCTTCACGCTGATGGCGTCGCTGCTGCCGATGATCGATCCGACGGCGGCGCCCGATGGCGATCGCTCGCAGACCTACAGCGTCCCCGGCGAGAACCCGCTCGACGCCGGCAATCGACTGTTCTCGGCCATCGAGCTGGCCTGCCTCGACCTGATCGGCCGCGCCCTCGGCCGGCCCGTCTGCGATCTGCTCGGCGGGCGGGCCCGCAGCGCCGTGCCGTTCTCGGCCTACCTGTTCTACAAGCACGCGGGCGGCGGCGGCGAAGGCGACGACGAGCGCGCCGACGAGTACGGCGAAGGCCTGACGCCCGAGGCGATGGTCCGCCAGGCGCGCCAGATGTGCGAGACCTACGGCTTCCGCGAGATCAAGCTGAAGGCCGGCGTGCTCGATCCGCCGGTCGAGATCGACACGATCAAGGCGCTGCACGCCGCGTTCGGCGACGCGGTGCCGCTGCGCATCGATCCCAACTGCGCGTGGTCGGTGCCGACGTCGATCGAGGTCGGCCGCGCGCTGTATCGCGAGCTGGGCCGCGGCGGCTATCTCGAGGACCCCTGCGCCGGCATGGACGGCATGGCCGCGGTCCGCAAGGCGCTGCTCGACGCCGGCGAGGACACGCCGCTCGCCTCGAACGTCGCGGTGACGTCGTTCGCCGATCTGCCGGCCGCGGTGCGCCAGGACGCCGTGCAGGTCGTGCTGTGCGACCCGCACTACTGGGGCGGCGTGCGCCAGATCCAGCACCTCGCGCGGCTGTGCCAGACGTTCGGTCTCGGCCTGTCGATGCACTCGAACAGCCATCTCGGCGTCTCGCTGATGGCGATGACCCATGCCGCGGCGGCGGCGCCGCACCTGACGTTCGCCTGCGACACGCACTATCCGTGGCAGCACGCGGACGACGAGGTCGTCGCCGGCGGGCGGATCCGCTTCGTCGACGGCTGCGTCGAGATCCCGGATCGGCCGGGCCTCGGCATCGACCTCGATCAGGATGCCCTCGCGCGCGGCCGCGAGCGCTACGCGCGGTGTCCGTACCGCAAGCGCGACGACCAGGCCGAAATGCGCCGGCGCGTCGATCCGACCTGGACGCGCAAGCTACCCCGCTGGTGAAGGCCCACATGTCCACGATGACTCCGTCCGAATTGCGCTCGCGCCTGACCGGCGTGGTCGGCTTCCCCGTCACCCCCTTCAGCGACGCGCTCACCGTCGATCTCGCCGGCCTGCGGGCCAACGTCGCGGCGATGACCGCGCATCCGTTCTGCTGCATCGTCGCGGCCGGCGGCACCGGCGAGCTGTACTCGCTGAACACGGAGGAGCACACGGCGGTCGTGCGCACCTCGGTCGAGGCCACCGCGGGCCGCACCGCCGTGATCGCCGGCGTCGGCGGCAACATCGGCGTCGCCATCGAACAGGCCACGAAGGCGTGGAAGGCGGGCGCCGATGGCATCCTGGCGCTGCCGCCCTACTACCCGCACGCGGACGAGGCCGGGCTGCTCGCCTACTACGCGGCGATCGGCGCGGCGACGCCGCTCGGCCTGCTGGTCTACGGCCGCGACTGGGTCAATCCGGGGCCGGGGTTCGTCGCGAAGGTCGCCGAGCTCCCGACCGCCGTCGCGTGGAAGGACGGCCAGGGCGACGCGCGGCGCTACCAGATCATCATGGACGCGGTCGGCGATCGCCTGCACTGGGTCGGCGGCGCCGGCGACGACCTGGTCGGCACCTACTACCGCCTCGGGATCCGCTGCTACACCTCGAGCATCTCGAACGTGTCGCCCAAGCTGGCGCTGCTGCTGCACGACGTCGCGGCAGCCGGCGACGAAGCGAAGCTGCGCGAGCTGATGCACCGCTACGTGGTGCCGCTCTACGCCTTCCGCGCGCGCAAGAAGGGCTTCGAGGTGTCGGTGATGAAGGCGATGATGCAGCTGCAGGGCCACGCCGCCGGCCCGGTGCGTCCGCCGCTGGCCAACGTCAACGCGAGCGAGCTCGACGAGCTGCGCGCGATGATGGAGACCTGGGCGCCCTACCTGTAGCGATCGAGCGTACAAACGACCGCCCGACTCCAGGACATCTGGAGCCGGGCGTGTCAGCGGCTCAGTGGCCGCTCCGTGCCGCCAGGGGCGGCAGCGGATGGGCGGGTCTGGGACGGACCCCGCCTTCTGGCCGACCGCGCCCTCAGCGCGGTCGGCGGCGGCCCCTCGAGCCTCGGCGCTATTCAGCTGGCGCTGGGCGCGCCAGCCGGCACCTCGGCGGGCCGCACTAGCTGGAAATCACAGGTTCAGCTGCATCACGGTGTTGCTGACCGCCGTGCCGCCGAGCACCAGGCAGTTCGCCGTGATGTCCTGCTTGCCGCCGGCGACGCGCTCGAGGTCGCTGTCCGACAGCTCGCCTTCGGCCGCCGCGTACGGAATCACCACGTGAACGGTGTCCGCCGTGTCGGCAACGGCCTTGACCGTCATCGCGCCGAGCGACGTGTTCAGCTGCTTCTCGATCGTGCCCTTGGGGTTGCTCAGGAGGGCCGCGCGGTACTTCGGGTTCTCCGAAGCGAACTTGCCAACGAGGTCCTGAATCTGGCCGCGCGTCATCTTTTCCGCCATGGTGTGTCTCTCTTCCTTGTGTCTATCGCCATGAAGCGCGAGGCCGCTGGCCGGAGCGCTCATGCTGAAGACTGCCGGGCATTGCCCGGCAGGCCTCAAATCAGTGGTTTTGGTTTCCAACCGCCCATCGGTCGGTCACGGTCTCTCTAAGAGCAACCGCGGTGCCAACGGTGCGAATCGTGAAATCGCCAATGAAATCAGCTTGGCTCTGAGGTTGGGCGCGTCCACGTGAGGCAGCTGTTGGGGCCGGGCCTCCATCTGCCGGGGCCGCGGCTCCAACCGTCTGCTAGTGCTTCAGCTCGATGCGGAGGACGTGCATGGGCGTCGTGCCGACGTTCTGCACTGTGTGGACGACGGCATCGCTCCACGCGAACGAACCGGCCTCGCGGTGCCCGACCTGCGGCGCCTGACCATCGATGGTGATTCTGGTGTCCTGGCTCGCCAGGTAGACACTCAGCCCGTGCGGATGGCGGTGCCGAGGCTCGACGCTCCCCGGCGGAACGCGCACCTCCAGCACCCGCACGAACATGTTCTCGAACGCGATCTTGTGACTGTCTGGCGCGACTTTCACGGGATCCAGCGCGTCAACGCCCTGGTGAAAGCCCGCCAGCGCGACGCCGACGACGACCGCGCCGATGGCGGTGAGCACGAACGTTTTCCGAATCACGAGCGGCCTCCAGGCCGCCTGGACGAGCGTCGGCGGGCTCGGCCGGGCCGGCCGAGCGGGCCGCCGTTGCCTCGTCCCTGCGGGTGTCGCGATTGTAGTCCGCCGAAAACAGGAACGCCCAGCCCCAGACATCCGCTGGAACCGGGCGTGCCGTGCAGCCGAAGCTGCGGTCGTGCGGAGCTGAATCAGAGGTTCAGCTGCATCACGGTGTTCGAGACGGCCGTGCCGCCGAGCACCAGGCAGTTCGCCGTGATGTCCTGCTTGCCACCGGCGACGCGCTCGAGGTCGCGTCCGACAGCTCGCCTTCGGCCGCCGCGTACGGGATGATCACGTGAACGGTGTCCGCCGTGTCGGCAACGGCCTTGACCGTCACCGCGCCCAGCTGGGTGTTCAGCTGCTTCTCGATCGTGCCCTTGGGGTTGCTCAGCAGCGCCGCACGGTACTTCGGGTTCTCCGAAGCGAACTTGCCAACGAGGTCCTGGATCTGGCCGCGCGTCATCTTTTCCGCCATGGTGTGTCTCTCTTCCTTGTGTCTGTCGAATCAGTGGTTTTTGGTTTCCGAACCGCCCATCGGTTGGTCACGGCGTCTCTAAGAGCAACCGCGGTGCCAGGCGCGCCAGGCACGGAATGGCCAATGAAATCAGGCCTGATTCAGCGCCAGCTGCGCGACGACCGTTCCGGATTGGCGCTGGGGCTCCATCCGCGCCGGACCCCGGGCTCCAACCCGCTCAGGGTTTCGCTGCGGTCGTCGCCGAAGGCTCGCGCCGCAGGTCGATCGCCGGGTTCCGGTCGAAGAAGTTGAGCGGCCGCAGCCGGAACCCGTGCCACACGACGGACATCACCGGCAGGTCCTCGGCGCGGGTGAAGTGGTGCATGCCGAGGTTCAGCCAGACCACGAGGTCCTGGTTGCGGATCGGCCGATCCTTGGCCGTCCACACCGCCAGGCCGTCGTCGCCCTTGCTCCCGACCATCGACTCGCCGCCGGCGTAGCGCTCGGCTGCGGCGTACGGCGTCACCCAGACGTCGTGCTCGAGGAAACGGGCGCGGCGCGCCGGCCAGTCCTGCGGATCGAGGAGCAGCCGGGCGTGGTTGGTCGCGGCGATCTCGTAGGACACCGGATTGCCGACGCCGTTCGTGCGCGCTTCGTTGACGACGCGCAGCTTCATCGTCTCCGCGTGCGGGCCGATCCGCGCCGCCTTCTCCGTCGCGGCGATGCGCGGCTCGACGACGTAGAGGCTGCGGCGCGGCGAGCCGGCCGGCAGCGTCATCGGGCGGTAGATCTCCTGGCTGACGCTGTTGGCGGCGCCGTCGATGTCGAGATCGAGGCGGAAGTTGAAGTAGTGGTCGTGGTGCACGGCGACGAGGTTCGGGGCGACCAGCGTGCCGTGCTTCGTGTCGGCCGCGGCGGTCGCGTCGCTCATGCGCGCCGTCGCCACGCCCTTCAGCGCGTCGATGCCGGTGGCGCCGACGCGCACTTCGATCTCGGCGCTGTCGGTGAACACCCAGTCGAACAGGTAGTCGTAGTTGCCGATGGTGGACGCCATGCGCACGACGAGCTCGACGCCGGCACGGCCTTCGTAGGTCTGGTTGACGCCCTCGCGATGGCGCCAGATCGGCTCACCGAGGCTGCGCTCGAACACGCAGAGCGCGTCGGGCGTGGTGAACGCCTCGCCCTTGTCGCTGGCGAAGGTGGCGGGCAGGAACGCCGCCGTCTGCGGGCAATCGACGCCGCGCTCGAGCGGCGTCGCCAGCACGCCGGCGCCGTATTCGCCGGTGTCGAAGTAGGTCCGCGACTGCCACCCGGCGTCCGGATCCATGTACGGCACGAACATCTCGGACAGGTAGCCCTGATACAGGACGGATCGCGAGCCGCGGCCGTCCTGCCAGCCGGCCAGCGAGATCACGGTGCCGACGCGGGGATCGAGCCGGACGTGAAAGCGCCACTGGCCCCACGTCACCGTGTGGCCGTCCAGCCGGACGTTCGAGCCCTGCGGCTGCACCTGCTGCGTCGGCTTGCGCGGTGTCCGCACGCTGCCGACGGCCGCCTCGCCGTAGTTGAGATCGCCGGGCGCGATCGGCACGACGCCGCCATCCGTGACCTCGATCACCTCACGCCGTCGGAGATCGACGAGCCCGTACAGCCGCTCGATGGGCCAGGCGAAGACGTTGGTGGTCGACCGCCGCGTATCGAAGCAGCCGACGCGGATCAGCCGCTTCCCTTCGTGCGCCGGGATCGCGTAGTAGCCGGCGGCGAACGGCGCGCAGAACAGCTTCGTGAGATCGGTGATCCCACGCGCCCGCAGCCCGTCGACGAACCGCCGATCGGTGAGCACGAGTCCGGCTGCTTCGACTTCGGAGTAAGTGATCGACGGCTCGAAGCCGGGACGCTCCGTCACCGAGGTCACGCGCCGCGCCGTCAGGTCGACCAGGACCTCGTAGACCTGCGCCGGCGTCATCGCCTGGATCCGCGCCTGCCGCGGCAGCGCCCGTCCAGGCTGCCAGGCGAGGACGTCGGCCTTGGCCGGTTCGACCAGGGCGACGGACGGAAACGCGGCGCTGGCCAGGCGCGCGTCACCGCGCGCCAGTCGCACCGCGAGGGCGATTTCGTCGCCCGTCAGGGCATCGAGCGGATGGACCGGTGGCGCGGGCGCGGCCTGGAGCGACGCGAGCAGCGCGAGAACGCGAAGGATGACAGGCACGACACGCCTCCTGGAGCGGGGCTGCGAACGCGACGATTGTAGCCGCCAAAATGGCGAAGGCGCCCGCCCGGACATCCGCCGGGACGAGCGCCTTCTGGTGCGGTGGTCGATATCGTGCCGACCGCCGGGTTCGCAGCCGCCCGCGCTGCCCGACGACGCGCCTAGCGTCGTCGGAACCGCAGCGCGGATTGCAAGGCTGCCTGCGGCGGGTTCTGAGGGAACCCGCCGCCGACAAGCGAATCAGAGGTTCAGCTGCATCACGGTGTTCGAAACCGCGGTGCCACCGAGGACCAGGCAGTTCGCCGTGATGTCCTGCTTGCCACCCGCGACGCGCTCCAGGTCGGCGTCCGACAGCTCGCCCTCGGCGGCCGCGTACGGGATGACCACGTGCACGGTGTCCGCCGTGTCGGCAACGGCCTTGACCGTCACGCCACCCAGCTGGGTGTTCAGCTGCTTCTCGATCGTGCCCTTCGGGTTGCTCAGGAGGGCCGCCCGGTACTTCGGGTTCTCCGAAGCAAACTTGCCAACGAGGTCCTGGATCTGGCCGCGCGTCATCGTGTCCGCCATGGTGTGTCTCTCTTCCTTGTGTCTGTCAAATCAGTCGTTTTGGTTTCCAACCGCCCATCGGTTGGTCACGGCGTCTCTAAGAGCAACCGCGGTGCCAAGCGCGCCACACGCAGAAACATCAATGAATCCGGGCTGAAGTCTCCGACACGTGAGCGGGCCGGCGACCGGTCTGGGGCTGGGGCTCCAGACGCCGGGACCTGGCCTCCAACCGCCGCTGGAATCCATCTCACGAATGCGGGCCGGCTGGCACCGGAGGCCGGCCCATTTGTGAGATGGGTTCTATACTCACCTCCTACGTGACCGGTTTCCTTCGACGCGGGGCCCACGCCGCCGCGATTCCCCTCGGTTATCTCGCGCTCGCCCTCGCGGCAAGCTGGCCGCTCGCCAGGGACTTCGCGACCTACACCGTGGGCGACGTCCACTACGACGAGCGCCACGCGATCTGGGTCCTCTGGTACACGGCGCAGGCGCTGGTGGGCAACGTCAGCTGGCCGGACACGACCCACCTGCTGTGGCCGCACGGCATCTCGGTGCTGGTGGACGGCGTCGGGCCGCTGAACGCCATCCTGGCACTGCCGTTCTGGCCGTGGGGCGCCGCGGCGGCGTTCAACGGGACCGCGCTCCTCGGCATCGCGCTGTCCGGGTGGTGCCTCTATGCGCTGGCGCGCGGCATCGGGTTGTCCCTCGGACCGGCGTTCGTGGCCGGGGCGCTCTTCCTGCTGTGGCCGATGCATCTCATCGCGATCACGGGCCACCTCGAGAAGCTCTTCGTCGGCATGCTGCCGCTGACGCTGCTGGCCGGCCTCCGCGCCTTCGATCCCGGGCGCGGCCGCGCCTGGCTGGCCGTCCCCGGCGTCGCGCTGCTCGGCGCGCTCCTGCAGAACGGCAACCAGTTCATCTTCGCCGCGCTCGGCGTCGCGTTCGTCGGCGTGCAGACGTGGCTGGCGGCGCCGATCGAGGAACGCCGGCCGCGCCTGCGGCGCATGCTGATCGCCGGCGCGCTGTCGCTCGTCATCTGCGCCCCGCTGCTGCTCGCCCTCGTCAACGTGATGCGCGATCCGACGCTCTTCGTCGCGCTCGGCGAGCACACGCGCTACTACTCGCCCGACGCCCTGAGCCTGGTGCTGCCCGCGCCGCACCAGCGCTGGGCGGCATGGCTCTTCCCGAGCGACATGCACCTGCGGAACTACGTCTGGGCGCCGACGCTGCCGGCACTCGGCCCGACCGAGGACTGGTACGGCACCGGCCTCGAGACCGCGGTGACGATTCCGCTCGCGGCGATCGCGCTGTGCGTCCTGGCGTGGCGGGAACGCGCCGGCCGGCCGTGGGTGATCTTCGGCCTGGCGTTCGCGGTGCTGTGCCTGGGCCCGCGCCTGCGGATCGGCGGCGCGATGCTGCCGATCGCGATGCCCTACGACGCGCTGCAGCACGTGCCCGGCCTCGACGTCATGCGGACGCCCGGCCGCTTCATGATGCTGGGCAGCATCGGCTTCGCGCTCGCGGCGGGCGTCGGGGTCTCCGCGCTGATGCGGCGCCGCCCGTCAGCGAGCACGGCGGTCATGACCGTCGTCGCGCTGGTGATCGCCGCGGAGTGCTGGCCGCGAACCTTCGCGCAGACCGCCCTGCCACGGGTGCCGGAGTTCTACCGCCAGATCGCGTCTGGCGCCCGGCCGCCCGGACCGGTCCTCGATCTGCCGCACGGCTGGTACAACCGCAGCGATCGGGCGTCGGCCTACATGTACTACCAGACGATCCATCGCCAGCCGATCGCGTGGTCGTACCTGTCGCGCTACCACAAGCGGTTTCCGAACGAAGGACTCGATCCCTTGTGGAACCTCGGGCTGCCCGCCGACGCGACGCTCCGGGGCCGGTTGAAGGCGCTCGGCTTCCGCTACGTCGTCTGGCACAAGTTCTCGGGCATGTTCGTCGGCGGCCGCGTCTCGACCGGCATGCTGGCGCAGCCGAACGGTCCGCCGACGCCGCTCGCCCAGCACGCGATCTTCCGCGACGCGTTCGCCGGCACGGCGCCGATCCACGAGGACCCGCTGGTCATCGTCTATCTGCTTGATTGAGCGCCGGCGCCACTCAGGCGCCGCCGCAGGCAGCCCTTCGAGCCTCGGCGCTATTCAGCTGGCGCTGGGCGCGCCAGCTGGCACCTCGGCGGCTGCGCGTTCCTGTAGCGTTCCGCTCAGCGCGCCGGCGGCGTCGCCGGCCGCGGCGTCTCGCGCAGGGGGATCGCGATCGACGGCTTGCCGCCCTTGGCGCTGTCGTAGGTCAGCGTCAGCGATCGTCCGCCGCGCACGAGGTACTCGATCACCCGCGTCGTGCGACCGGGCTGGCCGTTGCGCACGAGGATCCGGGACAGATCCTGCTGCGCGATCAGGTCGGTGGCGCCGGTGCGGAAGCGATCCCGCACCCAGCCCGCCGCGACGATCGTCGATCCGGCGCCTTCGAGGCGGAGCAGATCCGGGCGCACGACGTTGTTGCGCTGCGCCTTGGCCAGGATGGTCGGCGTCAGCCGGTCGTTGGCGACCGGCACCCGCACCCGCCACAGATCGTCGCCGAGCCCTTCGACCGACGGCTCGCCGAGCTGCACCAGCGGCATCTCGCCGGCCTGATAGAGCGAGAAGGCCATGTTGCGGTGGCACAGCTCCTCGTTCATGAAGCGCGGCGGCAGCCGGCCGAAGGTGTGACGCCAGCCGCCGATCTCGATGGTGCCGTAGGTCGGGTGCGTGAACGGCGTCCAGTCGACGAACTCCGACCCGAGCTCGACTTTGTCGTCGAAGAACAGGCCCGACGCGCGCGGCGTGATCGGGCTGTCCGGCTGCCGCTGCTGATCCTTCAACGCCGGGCTGTTGAAGTACTGGCCGCTGTTCCACAGCTCGTTCGAGAACGACAGGATGCCGAGGTCGTCGTTGGTCCAGTCGATGAAGCCGCCGTGCACGGTGTAGAGCCCGCTCCAGATCACCAGGTAGCGGTAGTACGGCAGCATCCGCTCACCGTTCCGGCCGAGCTCGTCGTAGACGCGCGCATCGGGCGGCGGATACTCGCCCTGCGACTCGGCGCCGGGACCGCGAAGGATCATGCCGCCGGAGTTGTGGTACGACTGCACGCCGGCGACGTTGGGCTTCGACAGCAGGAAGCGCGCCACCGCGCGGGCTTCGGGCAGCTGGAACGGATAATCCATCGACCCGTTCTGCACGTAGTTCGGCTGCCAGTCCGCGGGCCAGTTGCGGTTGGGATCGTAGCCGCCCGGCCCGTCCTCGTTCACCAGCCCGTCGCCGTCGTTGTCGAGGCCCTCGAAGCCGAGGATCACGTAGTCGCCCCTGGTCCCGGGCGGAGCCAGCTCCAGCAGCCGCGGATCGAGGCCGCTGATGCGGTGCGTGCCCTGCCCCGGCACGTAGCGCCGCATCTGCTCGATGACGCCATTGCCGTTCAGGTCGTCGACGTCGTCCTCGTCGGCGACGCCGTCGTTGTCGGTATCGACCGGCTGGTGGCCGGAGCGGCCGCCCGAGTGCACCTGCAGGAAGTGCTCGCGGCCGTCGGGGTTCACCGTGGGCACGATGTAGAACACGCGCTCGTCGACCAGCTGCTTGATGCGCGGCAGCCGATCGTAGTGCTCCATCAAGTACCAGATCGTGTAGAGGCACACCTCGGCGCCCTGGATCTCGTTGCCGTGGACGTTGGCCTCGATGTACATCCCCGCCTTGGTCGCCTCGGCGCCCGTATCGGGATTGAGGATGGTCATCACCTTGATGTCGCGGCCCTCGACGCTCTTGCCGATCGACGACAAGGTCAGGAACTTCGGGAACGCGCGCTGCAGCCGCTCCATGTCGGCGACGAGCTCGTCGTAGCCGTGCCAGCGGTTCACCTCGATGCGCGTCTTGAAAGGCGCGTCGGAGGTCGGGAACGCGCGCGCCGTATTCGGCGCCTGGCTGGGGGCCTGGGCCGCGGCTGGCCCCGCCGTGAGCATCGTGGCCGCCAGCAGCGCCAGCAGTAAGCCGGGACGTCCGCGCATCACTCGCACCTCACGGTCTGCGTCGCGGTGCCGCCCTTCTGCGCCACCACCCGCACGGTCACCGACTGCCCCGCTCCAGCCCGCACGATCCACTCGACCCGCTCGCGCCGCCCCGAGCCGGGGAGTGTCGGGAAGAACTGGTGCTTGGGGGCGCCGGACACGATGGCCGCGGGCGCGACGTCGATGGCGACCAGCACCGGCTTCACCGCGCGGGCGGTGATGGCGTGCTGCAACGCCGTCGGCCAGCGGCCGCGGTTCTCGACGTCGGCGCGGATGCGGTACAGCCCGCCGCCCAGCCGCGTCGCCGTCAGCGAGGCGACCGCGACCCGCGGCACGAACGTCGACAGCTCGACGAGGAACCGGACGTGCGGCTCGACCAGCGGCGCCACCGCCGACGGCGGCGGCACGGTCGCGAACGGCCGCCAGCCGCCGATCTCGACCGCGCCGAGGGTCGGATGGCGGAACGGCGTCCAGGCCACGAAGGCGTCGGGGCGCACGCCGGACAGCAGCGACAGCCAGCGGCCGTCGTCCGCACCGGGGCCGCCGTCGCCGCTCGCTGCTGTCGGCGGCGCCGGCGTGGCCGCCTTGTCGGGGGCGGCATTGTCGGGGGCGGCCTTGTCCGGGGCGGCCTTGTCGGGAGCCGAGGCGGGCGCGGCGGAGATCGACCCGCCGGGCGTCGAAAACCCCGGAATGCCGAACTGGAAGTAGGCCCACTCGTGGAAGGCGCCCGCGGCACGGCGCGTCGGCGGCAGCTGCTTGATGCCGGTGAGGTCGCGATAGCGGTCCGAGACGTGCCGGAAGACCTCGAGGTCGGAGCTCTCGATGGACGTCGCCGGCCGCGTCGCGTTCGACGGCGGCGCCGGCGGCCGCGGCGCCGGCTGATCGAAGGCGTCGTCGAAGATCCCGCCCGGCTGATACGGCACCGGCGGCGTGTCGCGCGCGATCCCGACGGCGAGCGCCGCGGTGGTGGCGGCGTCGGCGAACGCCGCCAGATCCATCGTCGCCGGTGCCTGACTGTTGCCGCCGCCGACCAGCGGTCCGCCGACCAGCGTGTCGGTCGCGCCGAAGGTGACGACGGCGGCGATGTTGCGGCGCGCCAGCACGTAGTCGAGCAGCGCCCGCGATTCCTCCTCGCTGACCATGTGCCGGCCGGCGCCGGCCGTGTAGGCCGGGTACTGGTGCGGGAAGTTGCGATCGAGCTCGACGCCGCCGATCGCCGTCCTCGTTGAGGAAGCCGTCGCCATCGCTGTCGACGCCCTCCCAGTAGATCGCCCAGCCGCCCGCCTCGCCCTTCTGGGCATCGGCGCGCTTCATCAGCCGCGCATCCTCGCGCGCCGGCGCGAAGGGACCGGCGGGGTCCTGGACCCGCATCACGGTGATCAGCCCGTCCCCGTTCAGGTCCTCCGGCGGATCCTCGTCCAGACGGCCGTCGTTGTCGTCGTCGAACGGCGTCAGGTTGCCGCGCCTCGGCGCCTGCAGCGGCGCGAACGCCGCCTCGGTGCCGTCCGCGTCGAGCCGCGGCACGACGTAGAACACGCTGGCGGCCAGCTGACGGCGGACCGCCTCGTCGCTCGACGTGAGCAGCGCGCGGGCGATGCCGAGCGCCAGGGTGCTCCCCGCCACCTGGTCGGCGGCGAGGTTGGCGACGAGGAGGATGCCTGGACGGGATGCGGGCGGCGCCGCGCCCGGCGCGGCGATCTCGATCGCCCACAGCCGACGGCCGCCGGCGGTGCGCCCCATGTCGACGAGGGTCGCCGAGCCGGCGTGCGCAGCGGCGAGGGCGCGGAGATCCGCTTCGAGGGCGGCGTGCGGAAGATGCCGATCGCCGGCGCGCGTCGCGGCGGGCGGCGCAGCCGGCCGCTGCGCGGCGGCCGCCACCCGGCCCGGCGACCCGTCGAAAGCCGCGCCGAGCGCGGCGACGGCGAACAGGAACCGGACCGTGGACGTCATAGGGGGCACACCATCGTCGTGAGAGGATACCCAAAATGATCAGGTGGCTGCGTCGGCTCGGGTTGGCGGTCGCGGTGGCGATCGCCACGGTGGTGGTGCTGCGCGTCGGATTCGGGCTGCATGTGTACATGGACGCCGACTTCCGTCCGCACCTCGCGTTCGGGACGCCGAGCGCCCACTACGACGCGCTCGAAGCGCAGCGGGCCGCGCAGCGCGCCGCGCTCCCGGCGGCCACGGCGACCGACCCCGCCGTTCCGACCACGCCGCCCGCCAGCGGGACAGCCCCGCCGCCTGCGGCTGCCTCCAGCCCCGCGGCGCCGGCGCCACCAACGGCTGCCGCAACGGCCCCGGCGCCACAGGCTCCGACGTTGCAACCGGCAGCGCCGCCGGCCTCCGGCGCTGGTGCGTGGATCGAATATCGCGGCCCGGCCCGCGACGGCGTCTACCGCCAGCGCCCCGTCGCCGCGACCTGGCCGGCCGGCGGCCCGCGCCTGCTCTGGAAGCAGCCGGTCGGTGAAGGGCACGCGTCGTTCGCGATCGCCCGCGGCGTCGCCTACACGATCGAGCAGCGCCGCAATCGCGAGGTGGTCGCGGCCTACGACATCGCCACGGGCCGCGAACGCTGGACGAACGGCTGGGACGCGCTGTTCTCCGAACGGATGGGCGGCGATGGCCCGCGAGCGACGCCGACCTATGCCGACGGCATCCTCTATGCCCTCGGCGCGGCCGGCGAACTGCGCGCGCTGCGGGCCGACTCCGGCACGCTCGTCTGGCGTACCAACATCCTCGACGACGCCGGCGCCGAGAACCTGCAGTGGGGCATGTCCGCCGCGCCCCTGATCGTCGACGGCAAGGTGATCGTCCAGCCCGGCGGCCGCGGCGCGTCGATGGTCGCCTACGGCGCCACGACCGGCCAGGTCGTGTGGAAGTCGCTCGACGACCAGCAGGCCTACGTCTCGCCCATGCTGGTGACCCTCGCCGGCCGACGCCAGATCGTGACCATCACCGGCAATCGCGCAATCGGCGTATCGGTCGACGACGGCACGCTGCTGTGGAGCTACCCGTGGGCGACGGACAACGCGATCAACGTCGCGCAGCCGATCGTGCTCGGGCCGTCGCGCCTCTTCCTGTCGTCCGGCTATGGCAAGGGCGCCGCGGCGATCGAGCTGACCCCCGACGGCGACCGGCTGCGGGCGACGGCGGTCTGGCAGCACACGCGGATGAAGAACAAGCTCTCGAGCTCGGTGCTGCTCGACGGCTACATCTACGGCCTCGACGAAGGCATCCTGGCGTGCATCGACGCGGCGAGCGGCCAGCTCGCCTGGAAGGGCGGCCGCTTCGGGCACGGCCAGCTCCTGCTCGCCGGCGATCGCCTGCTGATCACGACCGAGACCGGCGAGCTGGCCCTGGTCCATGCGACGCCGGCGCGCTTCGAAGAGCTGGCGCGCGTGCCCGGGAATCGAGGGCCGCACCTGGAACGTCCCGGCGATCGAGGACGGCATCCTGCTCGTCCGTAACGCCAGCGAGATGGCCGCCTTCGACGTGCGTTAGCAGACTGCTACCATGCGTTCATGGGCGTCACGACCGGATCGCTGAAGCTCGGCAACGTCTGGAAGGTCGTCCGCGAGGTCGACCTCGAGGCGATCCGCCGCGAGGCGCTGGCGCCCTTCGACCTCGTGATCCTCGGCGAGCGGGGCCATGCCGAGCGGATCCGCGCCGCGCTCAGCCCGGAGGGCGCGGCGTCGCCGCACCGCTTCATCCGCGTCAACCCGCCGGGCGGCGACCCGACGATCCCGAACGCCGTGATCGTGGTCACCGGACCGGGGCCGCGCTCCACCGACCTCGACAGCACGCTCCGCTATCTCGCCGATCGACAGATTCCGCACGCGCTCGCGGTGCTGGACGGCGATAACGCGGCCGCGGCCGTGGCGCAGGCCGCGGCGACGATCGCCGGCGCGCTTCCCGACGCCGATCGCCTCGCGTTCGCGCACCAGCTGCCGGCGTTCCGCGCACCGACCTACGAACGGATCATCGAGGACACCGCCCGCGCCAACGCGTCGTTCGCGTTCACCTCGGGTCTGGCGGAAGTGGTGCCGATCCTCACCGCGCCGCTCAACCTGGGCGACATGATCGTCCTGACCAAGAACCAGCTGCTCATGGGCTACCGGCTGGTGCTCGCCGCCGGACGCGACGGCGAGCCCAAGAAGCTGATCGGCGAGATCCTCGGCATGCTCGGTGGCGGTCTCGTCTTCCGCCAGCTCGCGCGGCAGCTGGTCGGCCTGATCCCGGTGGTCGGCATCGTGCCGAAAGTGGCGGTCGCCTACGGCGGCACCTATGCCATCGGCCGGGCCGTCGTGCTGTGGGTGACGGAAGGCCGTACCGCCTCCGCCGAGACGCTGCGGACGCTGAGCCGCGAGGGGCTGCAGCGCGGGCGCGACGTGGCCCGGGACCTCAGCGCGCGCGGCCGCGCCGGCGTCGCCAAGGCGAGCGGGCGCTGGGATCGGCTGCGGTCGCACGTCCCCGGCTTGCGCCGCCGCGCCCGGCCCCACGCGCAGGCCGCCGGCGCGCCGCCGCCTCTGCCGCCGCCACTCCCGCCGCCGTCGCACTGATCGCGCAACTGCCCCATTATTGCGCGCGTTTCCGGCGCTGAGCGGGCGTCCAGGCCCCCCGCGCCAGGGCGTCCACGCGCCAAAGCCTGATACGATTATCGGGTTCGGCAATGCCCACGATCATCCCCCTCACCCCTGCCGCGTCGACCCCTGAACCCCGCACCCCGAAGCCGTCCTGGCTGAAGGTGCGCGCTCCCGGCTCGCCGAAGTATCTCGAGCTCAAGGCGCTGATGAGCGGGCTCGGCCTGAACACGGTCTGCGAGGAGGCGCGCTGCCCGAACATCGGCGAGTGCTGGAACCACGGCACCGCCACGTTCATGATCCTCGGCGACGTCTGCACCCGCGCCTGCGGCTATTGCGCGGTGTCGCACGGACGCCCGGCGACGCTCGATCTCGACGAGCCGGCCCGCGTCGCCGACGCCGTCAAGACGCTGAACCTGCAGTACGTCGTCATCACGTCGGTGGACCGCGACGACGTCGCCGACGGCGGCGCGTCGATCTTCGCCGAGACGATCCGCCGCACCCGCGCGGCCGTCCCGGCGATCCGCATCGAGGTGCTGATCCCCGACTTCCAGGGGCACGAGGCGCCGCTGCGGACCGTGCTCGACGCCGGCCCGGACGTGCTGAACCACAACACCGAGACGGTGCCGCGGCTCTACCGGATGGCGCGATCGGGCGGCAAGTATCCGCGCACGCTGGAGCTGCTGGCGCGCGCGCGCGCCTACGCACCGCACATCCCGACCAAGACCGGCCTGATGCTCGGCCTCGGCGAGACGCACGAGGAAGTGGTCGAGACGCTGCGCGACCTGCGCGGCGTCGGCGTCGAGATCCTGACCATCGGCCAGTATCTGCGGCCGAGCGGCTCGCACCTGCCGATGGTCCGCTACTACCACCCCGACGAGTTCGCCGAGCTGAAGCGGATCGCGCTCGCCCTCGGCTTCGGGCACGTCGAGTCGGGACCGCTCGTGCGCAGCTCGTACCACGCGCACGAACAGGCGGACGCGCTCGCCGCCGCGCGCGGGTGAGCCTCGCAACCCTCCACCGCGAGATCGTCGCGTGCACGCGGTGCGCGCGGCTGCGCGGCGCACTGCGCCGACGTCGCGGCGGTGAAGCGCGCCGCGTATCGCGACGAGACCTACTGGGGCCGCCCGCTGCCCGGCTTCGGCGATCCCGAGGCGCGCCTGCTGGTCGTCGGCCTGGCGCCCGGCGCGCACGGCGCCAACCGCACCGGCCGGATGTTCACCGGCGACCGATCCGGCCTGTTCCTGATGACGGCGATGCACGCCGCCGGCTTCGCGAGCCTCCCGATCTCCGAGTCGCGGCGCGACGGCCTGACGCTGCACGACGCCTGGATCACGGCGGCGGTGCGCTGCGCGCCGCCGGACAACAAGCCGACGCCGCAGGAGTTCGACGCCTGCCTCCCGTTCCTCGAAGCGGAGTGGACCCACCTGCCCCGCGTGCGGGTGGTCGTCGCGCTCGGCAAGCTGGCCTGGGACTCGACCTGGCGCGTCCTCGCCAGCCGCGGCCAGGGGCTGCGGCCGCGCCCCGCGTTCGGCCACGGGGCCAGCGTCCTGTCACCAGGGGGCGGACCGCTGGTCCTCGGCGCCTTCCACCCCAGTCAGCAGAACACCTTCACAGGCCGGCTCACGCCGGAGATGCTGGCGCGCGTCTTCCACGACGCCCGCGCCGCCGTCCGCTGACGCTGCGTCGATTCCGCACGGGGCGCTGCCGCTGAGGTTTTCGACCCCGAGGTTTGCCGGGAGTGGACGCCTGAGGCGGGCGGGCGCCGCTCGGGGCGTCGCGCCCCAAGGCAACCAAAACAGGGCATCGCGGTCCCGCGACGCGATCAGAACGTGTCCGTCCGGAACGGCGAGGCCGGCAGGCCGTCCTTGTTGCGCAGGCTCGTGATCGGATCGTCCTCCCACGCGTAGCGCACGGCCACCGGCGCGGCGACGGCCGGACTCGACACCACGATCGTGTCGCCGTCGACGACCGCGGTCGCCGGCTTGAACTGGCCATCGACGCCGGCCACGACGAAGCTCGACCCCTTGGCCGTGTCGAGCGCCAGCCCGGCTCCGACATGGCGGAAGCGGACGCGGATCCGGCTGCCTTCGATCGTCATGCCGTCGTAGAGCGGCCCCGAGTACTCGACGCGGTCGCCGTAGGCCACCGCCCGCGCCGCGAGCGCCAGGCGCCGCCCGACCTCCTGCTTGTTCAGCGGGTGGATGTCGAGCGGGTTGCCGATGTCGATCGCCGAGGCCATCGCCGTGTTCGGCAAGCCGAGCGTGAGGCGCTGCGCCTCGCGCACCTGCGTCCACCAGGTCGCGCCGTCGGTCGGCGGGTTGGGGCGGAAGTTGGCCAGCTGCACGAACAGGAACGGCAGGTCACCGCGGTTCCACGCCCGCCGCCAGTCCTGGATCATCGCCGTCATCAGGCGCTGGTAGTCCCAGGCGCGCAGGGCGTTGGTCTCGCCCTGATACCAGAGCACGCCGCGGATCGCGAACGGCGTGATGGGCGCGATCATCGCGTTCCACAGCGAGGCCGGGCGATGCGGATCGTCGGGCGCGCCGCGCGGCGCGTTGACGCCAGGCACTGGCGGCTCGGTCGGATGCGCCTCGTTCCAGGCGCTGAGCGCCGGCGCGATCACCGGCTGCCGCCGGTCGTGGGCGTACCGGCCCGATGGATACTCCGCCTCGTAGCGCCGGTACTGCCACAGCAGCGGCTGCAGCGCCGGATCCTCGGCGAGCACGTCGCGGCGCGTCCACGCCTCGGCCGGCGTCCCGCCCCACGAGCTGTGGATGAACCCGATCGGCACGTCCTTCGTGCGCTGCAGCTCGCGCGAGAAGAAGTAGCCGACCGCCGAGAAGTTCGTGATGCTGGCTGGCGTGGCGACCATCCAGGTCGGCGCCGCGTCCATCGGCGTCACGTCGTCCTTCGGCTCGAGCGAGGTGACGCGCTTGACCGAGAACAGGCGGATGCGCGGATGGTCGGCCGCCGCGATCTCCTTGTCGGGGTCCTGCGCCTGGCGCACCTCCCACTGCATGTTCGACTGGCCCGAGCCGACCCAGACCTCGCCGACGAGCACGTCGGCGAAGCGCTTCGTCACGGTCGCGCCGGCAACCACGAGCTCGTCCGGGCCGCCCGCCGCCTCCGGCGCCAGCGTGACGCGCCAGCGGCCGTCGCGACCGGCGGTGGTCGAGACACGCTGCGTGCGCAGGCGGACTTCGATGCGCTCGTCGGGCGCGGCCCAGCCCCAGACGCCGATCGGCATCTGCTGCTGCAGGACCATGTGGTCCGAGAAAATCGCCGGCAGCCGCGGATCGGCCGCGGCCGGGACCGCGGTCAGGAGCAGCAGGAGGAACGAGGCCCATCGCCATGCTTGGAGCATGGGCCGGGATTTTACTGGGTTTGCGGCCGCGCTCTCACGCGCGGCCGCGGGCCGCCCTTTGGAGCGTGCGGCTGCTATTCGCGGCGCTGGGCGCGCCGCGGCGCCGCACGCAGGGCGGCAGGGCCGGCTTTGCCGGCCTGTTCTCAGCGGGCGGGGGCGGCGGCCAGGGCCTTGTCGACGGCCGCTGTGAACGCCTCGAGCGGCTGCGCGCCCACCAGCGGCGAGCCGTTGACGAAGAACGTCGGCGTGCCGTCGACGCCGACCTTGGCGGCCTCGGCCTGGTCGCGGTCGAGCACGGCCTGGGCGCGCGGGCTGTCGAGATCGGCGGTGAAGCGGGCGACGTCGAGGCCGAGCGCGGACGCATGCGCGAGCAGCGCCTCCCGGTCCATCGCGCGCTGGTTGGCGAAGATGCGATCGTGCATCTCCCAGAACTTGCCCTGCTGCTGCGCGGCGAAGGCGGCGCGGTGCGCCAGCGGCGCGGCCGTGTGTCCCTCGATCGGGCTGTGCTTGAAGACCAGGCGCACCTTGCCCTGGTAGCGATCGAGCAGCTGCGCCAGCGTCGCGTTGACGCGGAAACAGAACCCGCACTGGAAATCGGAGAACTCGACGAGGGTGACGGGCGCGTTGGCGGCGCCGCGGATCGGCACGTCGGACAGGTCGAGCGTCCCCGCCGTCACCGGAGCGGGGCCCGAGCCGTCGCCGCCGGCCAGGAGGCTCTTGATCAGGTTCGTGATCACGGGGACCGGCGGCACGCCGTTGCCGCGGCGGCCGTTGATGAACAGCGTCAACGTGCCGGTCGCGCCAAGGGCCTTGGCCTCGAGGACGTCCCGCTCGACCACGCCGCGGTGCCTCCGCGCCTTCAGCGCCTCCGCGAACGCGCCGGCGTCGAGCCCGAGCGTCTTCGCGTAGCCGGCGAGGTGATCCGCCTCGAGCTTGCCCGAGTTCGCTCCGAGCAGGTCGTGCATCTCCCAGAACTTGCCCTGGCGGCCGGCTTCGACCACGGCCTCGTGCGCCATCCGCGCCTTCGCATCGTCGGGGGCGGGATTGTGCTTGAAGACGATCTGGACGTCGTTCGGGAACTCGTCGCGGATCGCCTTCAACGCCGGCTCGAGGCCGGCGCAGGTGGTGCAGGACAGATCGGAGAAGACCAGGAGGACCACTCTGGCGGTGGCCGAACCACGGACCGGCGCCATCCCGGCCGGCGCCTGCGCCGCGGACGGCGACTGACTGGCCTGACAGGCGACGGGACCGAGGAGGAGGCCGGCGAGCGCGGATGAGACGAGGAGGCGGCGGTGGCGCATCCTTGCCAGTAGACCACATCGCCGCGCGTGCGAGCGCGGCCGCGAGCCAGCCGCCCCTGCTACTTCTTCTTGGGACGGAAGATGTGCGTAGCGTGGCCGAAGAAGCCTTCGGCCGATTCCATCACCGTCTCGGCGAGCGTCGGATGGGCGTGGATCGTCATGGCCAGGTCGGTGGCGACGGCGGCCATCTCGACCGCCAGCGTGCCTTCCGCGATCATCTCGCCGGCGCCCACGCCGACGATGCCGACGCCGAGCACGCGCTCGGTCTTCGGGTCGAAGATGATCTTGGTCAGCCCGTCCGTCCGGCCGATCGACGTGGCGCGGCCGGAGGCGCCCCACGGGAACTTGGCGACCTCGTGCGGGACGTTGTCCCGCTTGGCCTCCTGCTCGGTCAGGCCGCACCAGGCCAGCTCGGGGTCGGTGAACACGACGGCGGGAATCGCCCGCGGCTCGTAGGCCACCTTGTGGCCGGCAATCGCCTCGACGGCAATCTTGGCCTCGTAGGTCGCCTTGTGGGCGAGCATCGGCTCGCCGGCGACGTCGCCGATGGCGTAGAGCGTCGGCTCGGCCGTCCGCCGCTGCGCGTCGACCTGGATGAACCCCTTCGGGTCGACGACGACCTTCGTCTTCTCGATGCCCGGCACCTGGCCGTTCGGACGCCGCCCGATCGACACCAGCACCTTCTCGTAGACCTTCTCGCTCTTGGTGCCGTCGGCGTGCTCGAAGTTGACCTTCACCCCCTTGGGGTCATCGGTCATCTTCGCGACCTTGGTCTCGAGCATCACGGTCTCGCAGATCTGGCCGATGCGCTCGGCGAGAATCTTCACGAGATCGCGATCGGCGCCGGGCAGCAGGCCCGGCAGCATCTCGACGACCGACACCTTGCTGCCGAGCGCGGCGTAGACCGAGCCGAGCTCGAGGCCGATGTAACCGCCCCCGATCACCAGCAGCGACTTCGGCACGCTCTTCAGGTCGAGCGCCGTGGTCGAGTCGAGGACGCGATCGGCGCTGATCGACAGGTTCGGCAGCGTCGCCGGCCGCGAGCCGGTGGCGATGATGCCGATGTCGAAGGTGATCGTCTCTTCCCCGCCGCCGGTCAGCGCCACTGAAATCGTCTTCGGATCGACGATGGTGGCGCGGCCCTGCACGTAGCGGATCTTGCGCGAGCGGGTCAGCACGCCGGTGCCGCCGGTCATCTTCGTGACGACGCCGTCCTTGAACGCGCGCAGCTTGTCGAGGTCGATGCGCGGCGCCGCGAACTCGACGCCGAACTGCGACGCGTGCCGCGCTTCGTCGAGGACCTTGGCGACGTGCAGCAGCGCCTTCGACGGGATGCAGCCGCGATAGACGCAGACGCCGCCGGGGTTCTTCTCCTCGTCGACGAGCGTGACCTGCATGCCGAGATCGGCGGCCAGGAACGCGGCGGGATAGCCGCCGGGGCCGGCGCCGATGACCGTGACGTGGATGGGATTGGCCATTTACTGGAGCGCCAGCAGGAATGGATGCTCGAGGCGATCGACGATGTAGCGGAGGAAGCGGATGCCGTCGGCGCCGTCGACGATGCGGTGATCGTAGGACAGCGACAGCGGCAGCATCAGGCGCGGCACGAACTGCCCGTCCTGCCAGACCGGCTCGGTCCGCGAGCGCGACATGCCGAGGATCGCCGCCTCGGGCTGGTTGACGATCGGCGTGAACGAGGTGCCGCCGAGGCCGCCCAGGTTGGTGATGGTGAAGCAGCCGCCCTGCATCTCGTCGAGCGAGAGCTTGCCGGCGCGCGCCTTCTCGGCGAGCTGGCCGAGCTCGGCCGCGAGCTCCAGCACACCCTTCTTGTCGACGTCGCGAATGACCGGCACCAGCAGGCCGCGATCGGTGTCGACGGCGACGCCGATGTGGACGTACTGCTTGAGGATCACCGCCTCGCCGGCCATGTCGATCGACGCGTTGACCTGCGGGAACGCCTTGAGCGCCGCGGCGGCGACCTTGAGCGCCACGGCCGTCACGGTCAGCTTGCCCTTCGACTGCGCCTCGAGGCCCTTGCCGAACTTCTGGCGCAGCGCCTCGAGGTCGGTGACGTCGGCCTTCTCGTGCTGCGTGACGTGCGGCACGCCGGCCCACGAGTTGACCATGTGCTGCGCCGTCTTGCGGCGGATGGCGCGCATCGGCTGACGCTCGATCGGGCCCCACTTCGAGAAGTCGGGCAGCACCACCGCCGGCAGCGCCCCGCCGCCGCCCGACTGCGAGGTGATGACCTGCTTGCCGTGGGCGAGGACGTCGTCGGCCGAGATGCGGCCGCCGGGGCCGGTGCCGCTCACGGTATGGATGTCCAGCCCGAGCTGCCGCGCGAGGCGGCGGACCGACGGCGCCGCGGGCGCGACGGGACGCGTGTCGGGGGCGGCCGCGGGGGCCGCCGCCGCGGCGGCGGGAGCGGACCGCGAGCCGCGCGAGAAGTCGACGAGCTCACCGGGTCCGCTGCCCTTCGGCTTGGCGTCGCCGGTCTTGCCGCCGAAGCTCGGGGCTGGCGCGGCCGGCTCGGGGCTGGCCTTCGCCGGTGCCGGCGCAGATGCCGCCGGCGCGGCCCCGGTGAGGACGATCACGCCCTGACCGATCGTGACCTTGTCGCCGGCCTTGACCTTGATCTCGGTGACGGTGCCCGCCACCGACGAGGGCACTTCAATCGTCGCCTTGTCGGTCTCGAGCTCCAGGACGCCCTGGTCCTTGGCGACCGTGTCGCCGACCTTGACGAGCACGTTGAGGACGTCGCCGCCCGTGATGCCGTCGCCGAGGTTGGGGATGTTGAACGTCACCGGCTCACCTGAGGAAGCGGCCGGCGCCGCTGGGGCCGCAGGCGCCGGCGGCGCCTGTTCGGCCGGCTGCGAAGGTGAGGGCGTCGAAGCCGGAGGAGGCGGCGCCGCAGGGGACGCCTTGTCGGGCGAAGGCGACGGGGCGTTGGCCGAGGCTGACGACGCGCCTTCGTTCAGCGTCAGCACGACCTGGCCGATCGTCACCTTGTCGCCGCTCTTGACCTTGATCTCGGAGACGGTGCCCGCCACCGAGGACGGCACTTCAATCGTCGCCTTGTCGGTCTCGAGCTCGAGGACGCCCTGGTCCTTGGCGACCGTGTCGCCGACCTTGACGAGGACGTTCAGGACGTCGCCGCCCGTGATGCCGTCCCCGAGGTTGGGGATCTTGAATTCGGTGGCCATGTTCTACGAAACCGCGGGGTTCTTCTTGTCGACGTTGATGCCGAGATCCTTGATCGCCAGCTGCACCACCTTGGTGTCGATCTTCTTCTCCTTCAGCAGCGCGGTGAGCGTGGCGAAGACGATGAAGCGGGCATCCACCTCGAAGAAGTCGCGCAGCGCGGCGCGGTTCTCGCTGCGGCCGAAGCCGTCGGTCCCGAGCAGGTGCATCGGGCGCGGCAGCCAGCGATCGATGCCGCCGGGCAGGATTTTCATGTAGTCGGACGCCGCGACGAACACGCCCGGCTGGCCGCCGAGCTGCTCGGTGACGTACGGCACCTTCGGCGTCTCGCCCGGGTGCAGCATGTTGTAGCGCTCGGCCGCCAGGCCGTCGCGATACAGCTCCGTGTAGCTGGTGACGCTCCACACGTCCGCGGCGACACCGTACTTCTCGCCGAGGATCTGCTGCGCCTTGATCACCTCGCCCATGATGGCGCCGCTGCCCAGGATCTGCGCCTGCAGCTTCGAGGCCTTGGCCTCGGCCGGCTTCATCTTGTACAGGCCGCGCAGGATGCCTTCCTTCGCGCCCTCCGGCATCGGCGGCATCGCGTACTGCTCGTTCATCACCGTCAGGTAATAGAAGCAGTCTTCCTGATCGCGATACATCCGCTTCAGGCCGTCCTCGACGATCACCGCGACCTCGTAGGCGTAGGCGGGATCGTAGGCCTTGCACGTCGGCACCGTCAGCGCCATCACGTGGCTGTGGCCGTCCTGGTGCTGCAGGCCCTCGCCGGCGAGCGTGGTGCGCCCGGCGGTCCCGCCCAGCAGGAAGCCCTTCACGCGCATGTCGGCGGCCGCCCAGATCAGGTCGCCGATGCGCTGGAAGCCGAACATCGAGTAGTAGATGAAGAACGGGATCATGTTGATCCCGTGCGTCGCGTAGGCGCTGCCCGCCGCGATCAGCGACGACATCGAGCCGGCCTCGTTGATGCCCTCTTCGAGGATCTGGCCGTTCTGCGCTTCCTTGTAGTAGAGCAGCGTGTCGATGTCGACCGGCTCGTAGAGCTGGCCGATGTGCGAGTAGATGCCGACCTGCCGGAACAGCGCCTCCATGCCGAAGGTGCGCGCCTCGTCCGGGACGATCGGCACCACCAGCTTGCCGATCTCCTCGTCGCGCAGCATCTTCGCCAGCATGCGGACGAAGACCATCGTGGTCGAGACGGTGCGGCCCTCGGTGCCCTTCGAGAACTCCTCGAAGAGGTCGCCGAACTCGCACTTGAGGGGCGCGGCCTTGACCTGGCGCGACGGCAGGTAGCCGCCCAGCGCCTCGCGGCGCTCGCGCATGTAGGTGATCTCGGGGCTCGACTCGGCCGGCCGGTAGAAGGGCATCTCCTTGATCTCGTCGTCCGAGATCGGGATGCCGAAGCGGGTCCGGAACGTCCGGATCTCCTCTTCGTTCATCTTCTTCTGCTGGTGGGTGATGTTCTTGCCCTCGCCGCTCTCGCCCAGGCCGTAGCCCTTGATCGTGCGGGCGAGGATGACGGTCGGCTGGCCCTTGTGCTCGGTGGCCGCCTTGTAGGCGTGGAACACCTTCTCGGGGTCGTGGCCGCCGACGCGCATCTTCTTCAGCTGATCGTCGGAGAGGTGCTCGACCATCTTCAGCAGCCGCGGGTCGGTGCCGAAGAACTGCTGCCGGATGTAGCCGCCCGGCATCACCGAGTACTTCTGGTACTCGCCGTCGACGATCTCGCCGGCGCGCTTGCGCAGCAGGCCCTCGTGATCGCGGGCGAACAGCTCGTCCCACTCACGGCCCCACAGCACCTTGATGACGTTCCAGCCGGCGCCGCGGAACACCGCTTCGAGCTCCTGGACGATGCGGCCGTTGCCGCGGACCGGGCCGTCGAGGCGCTGCAGGTTGCAGTTGATGACGAAGATGAGGTTGTCGAGCTTCTCGCGCGAGGCGAGCGAGATGGCGCCGAGCGCCTCGGGCTCGTCGGTCTCGCCGTCGCCGAGGAACGCCCACACCTTCTGGTCGGTGCGCGGCTTGAGGCCGCGATCCTCCAGGTAGCGGGAGAAGCGCGCCTGGTAGATCGACATGATCGGGCCGAGGCCCATCGACACCGTCGGCGCTTCCCAGAAGTCGGGCATCAGCCACGGGTGCGGGTACGACGACAGGCCGCCGCCGGGCTTCAGCTCACGGCGGAAGTTCTCGAGCTGCTGCGACGAGAGCCGGCCTTCGAGGAACGCGCGCGAGTACATGCCGGGCGAGGCGTGGCCCTGGAAGTAGACGAAGTCGCCGCCCTGCTCGTGGCCCTTGCCCTTGAAGAAGTGGTTGAAGCCCACTTCGTAGAGCGTGGCCGACGACGCGAAGGTCGAGATGTGGCCGCCGATGCCGTCGTCGGCACGGTTGGCCTTGACCACCATCGCCATCGCGTTCCAGCGGACGAGGCTCTTGATGCGGCGCTCGATCTCGTTGCTGCCGGGGACGGGCGTCTGCTCGTCCACGCCGATGGTGTTGACGTAGGGGGTGTTGGCCGTGAACGGCAGCTTGAGGCCGCGCCGGCGCGCGTGGATCTCGAGCTCGCTGAGGATTTCCGCCACGCGCGCGGGGCCGCCCGACTGCAGTACGTAGTCGAGCGAGTCCTGCCACTCGCGGGTCTCGATGGCCGCAACGTCGGCCGGATCCTGGGGGGCGATCTGTCGCATGGAAGCTGTTCTCCGCAGCGGGTTCGCGGCCGATATCATCGGCCTCCGCGCATGACTTTATAACTTGGCGAGTCTAGCACGCCGGCCCACGAGCGAACATGACGCGCGGCCCATCGATGCGGTAGCGAGATGGGTCGGCTACGCTGTCGTCATACCGCGGTCACGGGCACGATCGCGGCGCCTGACGCCGGCGGCGACAGCCACGCCGCGAGCTTCGACCAGCGGCGCCGCGCGGTGGCCTGCCCGACAGCGATCCCGAGCGCCTTCTTCGGTCCGACCACCACGACGAGCCGGCGCCCGCGGGTGATCGCGGTGTAGATCAGCCGGCGCTGCAGCATCGGGTAGTGCTCGGTCGTGAGCGGCACGACGACCGCCGGGTATTCCGAGCCCTGGGCCTTGTGGATCGTCGTCGCGTACGCGAGCACGAGGCGGTCGAGCTCGCCGGCGTCGTAGGCGATCTCGCGGCCGTCGACGTCGACGACGAGCGCGCCGGCCTCGACGTCCACCGACACGACGCGGCCGATGTCGCCGTTGTAGACCTCCTTGTCGTAGTCGTTCTCCACCTGCATGACCTTGTCGCCGGGCGCGAACGCCGAGCCGAAACGCTCGAGGCGCGGCGTGCCGTGCGGGTTGAGCGCGGCCTGCAGCGCGAGGTTCAACGCCTTGGCGCCGGCGGCGCCGCGGTTCATCGGGCACAGCACCTGGATGTCGCGCACCGGGTCCAGGCCGAAGCGGCGCGGGATCCGCTCGCGCACCAGCGCCAGCACCCGCTCCGCCGCGCGCTCCGCGTCGGCGGCGTCGACGAGGTAGAAGTCGCCGCTCTCCCCCTCCGGCGTCGTCTGCGGCACCAGGCCGGCGTTGACCTGGTGCGCGGCGGCGACGATCCGGCTCGCGGCCGCCTGCCGGAACACGGTGGTGAGGCGCGCCACCGGGATCGCCTGCGACGCCAGCACGTCGGCGAGCACCTGGCCCGGGCCGACCGACGGCAGCTGATCGGCGTCGCCGACGACGAGCAGCGCGGCGCTGCGCGGCACCGCGCGCACGAGCGCGTGCATCAGCGGCACGTCGACCATCGACGCCTCGTCGATGACGACGAGATCGCCGTCGAGCGGCGTCCGCTCGTCGCGGCGGAAGCGGCCGTCGCGCGGGTTCACCTCGAGCAGGCGATGGATCGTGCGCGCCTCGAGCCCGGTGACCTCGGCGAGGCGCTTGGCGGCGCGGCCGGTCGGCGCGCAGAGCAGCGGGCGCACGCGCTTGGCCATCAGGATCTGCAGGATCGTCTTCAGCACGGTGGTCTTGCCGACGCCGGGCCCGCCAGTCAGGACCAGCAGCTTCGAGCGCAGCGCCAGCGCCACCGCGCCGCGCTGCTCGTCGGCCAGCGCGATCCCCTGCTGCGCGCCGGCCCAGGCCAGCGCCTTGTCGGCGTCGATCGCCGGCCACGGCGTCGCGCCGGCGGCGATCGCGGTCAGGTGCTCCGCGATGGCCCGCTCGGCGGCGTGCAGCGCGGCGAGGAAGACCAGCGTCACGCGGGTCGGGGGCGCCATCGGGGGCGCCATCGGGGCCGACGCGATCGCGGACCACGGCTCCCGCGCCGATCTCCAGCGCGAGCGCCTCGTCGACGAGCGCGGTCGGCACTTCGAGCAGCGTCGCCGCCTGCGCCACGAGCTCGCCTTCGGGCAGACCGCAGTGGCCCTCGTCCATCGCCCTGGCCAGCGCGTAGCCGACGCCGGCGCGGATGCGGATCATCGCCGTCGCCGCGATCCCGAGCTTCGCCGCCATCTTGTCGGCGACGACGAAGCCGATGCCGTGGACGTCGCGGGCGAGCCGATAGGGGTTGTCGCGCAGGATCGGAATGGCGTCGATGCCGTAGGTCTTGTAGATCCGCTGCGCCCGCGACGTCCCGACGCCGAGGCCATGCAGGAAGACCATGATGTCGCGCACCGCCCGCTGCGAGCGCCAGCCGTCGCTGATCCGCAGCGCCCGCTGCGGCCCGATGCCCTCGACGTCGCGCAGGCGGTCCGGCGCGGTCTCGATCACGTCGAAGACCTCGGCGCCGAACGCGGCGACCAGCCGCCGCGCGAAGTGCGGCCCGATGCCCTTCAGCAGGCCGGAGGCAAGGTACTTCTCGAGCCCTTCCGTCGACGTGGGCGCGGCGGTCCGCACCCAGGCGGCCTGGAACTGCATCCCGTGCGTCCGGTCGCGCACCCATACGCCGCCGGCCTGGATGGCCTCGCCGGAGGCGATCGCCGGCATCCGTCCGACGACGGTGGCCAGATCGGCCACGCCGGGCGCGCGGACGCGCAGGACGGCGAAGCCGCTCTCCTGGTCGTGGTAGGTGATGCGCTCGACGACGCCCGAGACCAGCTCCCGGTCCGCGGTGGGATCCACGCCCACCGTTATACCTTGCTGGCTGCGTGCGTCGGTCATGCGCGGCGCCGGGCGCGCCGCCGCGTCACGCGGCGCGGTCCGCGAAGAACGTGCGCACCCGCTCGACGAGCATCTCCAGCGCGATGGACGCGCAGCGATAGCGCGTCGTCATCCGCCGCCAGGATCTTCATCGCCGACACAGATGTCTCCACCTGAGACATCGGCGGGTTCGCTGAAATCCTGAGTCCGAATCAGCTGGCGGGACGGACCGTGTGTCCGCTGCGCGCAGCCTCGAGGACGGCGAGCAGCGCGGCGGTGTTCCCGCGGCTGTCGGCGAGGGTCACCACGGCGTCGCCATCGCCGCGGGCGGCGCGGCCGAAGTCCTCGAACTGCGAGACATAGAGGGGAGCGGCCTCGACGACGTGCTCGAGGACCTCGTCCCCACGCACCACCAGCACCGTCTCCCGCAGCCCCGGCTTGAAGGGGTGCGACACCCGGATCGTACCGGCCGACCCCACCACCTCGATCTCGGTCCGGAAGGGGGCCACGAAGCTGGCGTCGATCAGGGCGACCACGTTGCCCGGGAAGCGCAGCAGCGCCGCGACGCTCATGTCGACGTGGGTCGGCCCCATGACCGCGGACGCCTGGACGGCCTCGGGCTCGGCACCGGCGAGCGTCCGGGCGTAGCTGACCGGGTAGCAGCCGACGTCCCACAAGGCCCCGCCGCCCTTGGCCGCATCGAAGCGGACGTCGCCGGGACGATCCAGCGTGAAGCTGAAGCAGCCGCGGACGAACCGGAGCGTCCCGATCGCCCCGCCGTCGACCAGTTCCCGCACCGCGTGGGTCTGCGGGTGGTGGCGGTACATGAACGCCTCGGCGACGTGGACATGGGCCGCCGCCGCGGCAGCCGCGATGCGATCGACCTCGTCGAGGGTCAAGGCCAGCGGCTTCTCGCACAGCACGTGCTTGCCGGCCTCGGCCGCCCGCACCGTCCACTCGGCGTGGAGGTGGTTCGGCAGCGGGATGTAGACCGCGTCGATGCCGGGATCGGCGAGGAGCGCGTCGTAGCCGGCGACGCTGCGCGGGATCCCCCACTCCGCGGCGGCAGCGGCCGCCTTGCCGGCATCGCGGCTGGCGATGGCCTCGAGCGTGTGCCCCTCCGCCGCCCGCAGCGCCGGGATGATGCTGCGGTTGATCCGCGCCGCGCCGAGGATGCCCCACTTCATGGATGCCGTCCGCTCACGCCACGTAGGGGCCGACGGGATTCTGCAGTATGCCGAGGTCGCCGAGCTCGACTTCGACGCGGTCGCCGGGCTGGAGGAACACCTTCGGATCGCGATAGAGACCGACGCCGTCGGGCGTCCCGGTCAGGATGACGTCGCCGGGATCGAGGGTGATGGCGCGCGAGATGAAGGCAATGATGTGCGCCACCGGGAAGATCATCTCGCGGGTGTGCGACGCCTGGCGCGTCTCGCCGTTGACGCGGCAGCCGATCGGCAGCTGCTGCGGGTCGGGGATCTCGTCGGTGGTGACCACGACCGGGCCGAGCGGACAGAACGTGTCGGCGGCCTTGCCGCGGATCCACTGCTTGTCGCCGCGCTGGACGTCGCGGGCGGTGACGTCGTTGGCGGCGGTGTAGCCGAACACGTGCGCCAGCGCGTCCGCCTCGGCGACGCGCTGCGTCGCGCGCCCGATCACGACGGCGAGCTCGGCTTCGTAGTCGACCTGCCCGCTGAAGTCGGCGGGCCACCGGATCGGCTCGCCCGGCGCGATCACGCTGCTCGGGAACTTCGCGAACAGGGTCGGCCGATCGGGCGGCGCGATCTTCTGCTCGCGGCAGTGGTCCATGTAGTTGAGGCCGATGCAGAGGATCTTGCCGGGCCGCAGCGGCGCCAGCAGCCGCACGTCGCCGCGCGGAATGGCCGCGCCGGCGTCGCCCGTGCCCCGGCCGGCGATGACGTCCTGCAGCGACTCGGCCACGACGGGCTGGATGACCGGCTGGACGTCGGGGCCGCGCAGGTAGCCGACGCGCGTGCGCCCACCCGACTCGAACCGCAGCCACCGCATGGCCGCCCATCTTATACTGTCGCCCATGCGACCCGCGCGCGTGCAGCTGCTGGTCACGTGCCTGGTCGATCGCTTCTTCCCCGGCACGGGCGAATCCGTCGTCCGCGTGCTCGAGCGCGCCGGCGTCGCCGTGACCGTCCCGGTCGGCCAGACCTGTTGTGGTCAGCCCGCCTTCAACGCCGGCTATGACGAGGAGTCGCGCGCCCTGGCGCGCCACACCATCGACGTGCTGAGCGCCAGCGACGATCCGGTGGTCCTGCCGTCCGGCTCATGCGGCGACATGGTGATCCACCAGTACGTCGCGCTGCTCGGCGACGATCCCGAGTACGGCCCGAAGGCGCGGGCGCTGGCCGCGCGCACCTACGAGCTGACGGTCTTCCTGGCGCGCGTGCTCGGCGTCACCGACGTCGGCGCCCAGGCGACCGGCACGCTGTCCTACCACGCCTGCTGCCACGGCCTGCGCGGCCTCGGCGTCGACAGCGAGCCCAAGGCGCTGCTCGAGGGCGTGCGCGGCGCCTCCACGTGTCCGCTGCCCGAAGCCGAGGTCTGCTGCGGGTTCGGCGGCCTGTTCGCGGTCAAGATGTCCGCCATCTCGGGCGAGATGCTGGCCCGCAAGCTCGACGCGATCGAGGCGTGCGGCGCCGACACAATCGCGGTCACCGACGTCAGCTGCGGCATGCACATGAACGGCGGCCTGCGCCGGCGCGGCAGCAAGGTCCGGGTCGCACACATCGCGGACGTGCTCGCCGGCGCGGGCGACGGAGAGGCCTCGTGAACCCGGTCGACGTACCGTTCTACCGCCGCGTCGAGGACGCCCTCGGCAAGAAACGCATGCGCCAGGCCGTCCGCCACACCTCGGGGCGGGCGATGGAATCGCGGCGCGCCGCCATCGCCGAGCTCGACTCGAGCGACGCCGTGCGCGATCAGGCGCGGGCCATCCGCGCCCGCACGCTGGCCGCGCTCGACCAGCACCTCGACACGTTCGTGACCAACGTCGAGAAGAACGGCGGCACCGTCTTCTTCGCCGAGACCGGCGACGACGCCGTCGACTACGTCCGCCGGCTGGCCCGCGACCGCGGCGTCAAGGTCGCGGTCAAGTCGAAGTCGATGGTCAGCGAGGAGATCGAGCTGAACCCCGTCCTCGAGGCCAACGACATCGAGGTCGTCGAGACCGACCTCGGCGAGTACATCGTTCAGCTCGACAACGACAGGCCGTCGCACATCGTCGCGCCGATCCTCCACAAGACGAAGGAGGACTGCGCCCGCGTGTTCAAGGAGAAGCTGGGCGCCACCGACGAGGAGGTCGCCGGCGTGCCGCAGATGACGCAGCTGGCGCGGCGCGTGCTGCGGCAGGCGTTCCTCCGGGCCGACCTCGGCATCAGCGGCGTCAACTTCGGCGTCGCCGAGACCGGCAGCGTCTGCATCTGCACCAACGAGGGCAACGGCCGCCTGACGACGTCGCTGCCGCGGATCCACGTGGCGATCATGGGCATGGAGCGGCTGGTGCCGACCGCCGCCGACCTCGGCGTGATGCTGGAAGTGCTCGGGCGCAGCGGCACCGGCCAGCGGCTGACCGTCTACTCGAACATCCTCAGTGGGCCGCGGCGGCCGGGCGAGGCGGACGGCCCCGAGGAGTTCCACGTCGTCATCGTCGACAACGGCCGGAGCGCCGTGCTGGCGAGCGAGCTGGCCGAGATCCTCTACTGCATCCGCTGCGGCGCCTGTCTCTACGCCTGCCCCGTCTACCAGCAGATCGGCGGCCACGCCTACGGCAGCGTCTATTCCGGGCCGATCGGGTCGGTGCTCTCGCCGGCCCTGGCCGGCATCCACGCGTTCCACGACCTGCCGCACGCCAGCACGCTCTGCGGCGCCTGCAAGGAAGTCTGCCCGGTCCGCATCGACATCCCGCGGATGCTGCTGCGCCTGCGCGCCAAGGGCGTCGAGGCCGGCGAGTCGCCGCAGTGGGTGTCGCTCGGCATCAAGGTGCTCGGCTGGATCGGGACCAGGCCACGCCTCTTCGGCCTCGCCGGTCGCGTCGCCGCCCGCGTCGCCGGCGCCGCCGCCAGCGACGGCTGGATCCGCGAGCTGCCGCTGCACCTGTCCGGATGGACCGCGTCCCGCGACTTCCCCGCCCCGGCCAAGGAGTCGTTCCAGGAGCGCTGGGCGCGCAAGCACGGAGGCACGTCGTGATCGACGCCAACCGCGCCCGGATGCGCGAGGTGATCGGCCGTGCCGTGCGCACCGGCCTGTTCCCCGGCGGCGCCGGCCCGCACACCCATGCCCACGGCACCAACGACTCCGGAGTCGACACGCTGCCGACGGCCGCGATTCAGGGCACGGCGTCGGTCGCGCCGCCGACGGCGGGGCTGCCGCGGCGCGAGCGGTTCCGCGCGGCCCTCGAAGCGCTCGCCGGCGTCGTCCACGAGGCGTCGTCGATCGATCAGGCGGCGGGGATCGTCGCGGGGATCGCGGAGCGGCTGGGCACGCGCGCGATCCTGAGCTGGACCGACGAGGCGATGGCGCTGCCGGGGATGACCGCGGCGCTGCAGGCGCGCGGGATCTCCATCGTCGATCCGGAAGTGCCGCAGAATGGCGATGCGCGTCCGCCGCGGCTGGCCGAGCTCGCCGCGCTCTCGCTCGGCCTGACGGGTGCCGACGCCGGGCTCGCCGAGACCGGCTCGGTCGTGCTCGCCACCGGCGCGGGCCGGCCGCGCATGGCGTCGCTGCTCGTGCCCGTCCACGTCGCCGTGCTGCGCGTCAATCGCCTCGTCGACTCGATTTCGACGCTGCTCGCGACGCGTGGCGATCTCGTCGCCGCCGGCAGCAACCTCGTGGCGATCACCGGCCCCAGCCGTACTGCCGACATCGAGCACACCCTCAGCCGCGGCGTGCACGGCCCCGGCGAAGTCCACGTCATCCTGCTCGAGACCTGATTCGATGCGCCCTCTCCGCCCGATGAACAGCCTCGTCTGCCCGATGTCGGGTCTCGCGTTCGTTGTCGTCGCGGCCTTGGCCGCGTCCACGCTGCGGGCGCAATCGCCGGAGATGCTCGACGCCGCGACGATCGATCGCTGGATGACCGAGCTGTCGAACTGGAACCGCTGGGGCAAGGACGACGAACGCGGGACCGTCAACCTGATGACCGACGAGACACGGAAGCGCGCCCTCGCCACCGTCAAGGAAGGCGTCACGGTGTCGCTGTCGCGCGACGCCGATGCCGTGGAGAGCGCCGACAACGGCCGCCCGCTCGGCCTGTCGATGGTCGCCACCGCCGACGATCCGGATCCGTTCGCCATGGAGACGCTGACGATCAGCTTCCACGGATCGGCCTACACGCACATGGATGCGCTGTCGCACATGTTCTACAAGGGCCGGGCTTACAACGGCATGGCGAAGGATCGCGTCGTCTCGAAGGCCGGCGCCGACGTGCTGGCGATCACCGCCTTCAAGCGCGGCTTCGTCGGCCGCGGCGTGCTGATGGACATCCCGCGCCTCAAGGGCGTCCCCTACCTGGAGCCGCGGACGCCGATCACGGCCGCCGACCTCGACGCCTGGGAGAAGCAGGCCGGCCTGAAGGTCGGCAGCGGCGACATCGTGTTCTTCCGCACGGGCCGCTGGGCGCGGCGGGCCAAGGTCGGGCCATGGGACATCGGCGCCGAGTCGGCGGGCCTGCACCCCGGCGTGGCGCGCTGGCTGAAGTCGCGCGACGTCGCGATCGTCGGCTGGGACGGTCACGGCGAGGTGATGCCGTCGGTCGTGAAGGGCGTGGACTTCCCGATGCACCAGCTCCTGCTGATCGCGATGGGCACGCCGATCTTCGACAACTGCGATCTCGAAGGCCTCGCCGAGGCGGCCGGCTCCCGCAAGCGCTGGACCTTCCTGCTCACCGCATCGCCGCTGGCCGTGCCCCACGGCACCGGCTCGCCCCTCAACCCGATCGCCGTCTTTTAGCGTGGCCCGGAGCCGGCTCCGGGCACGTTCCGCCAGGCGCTAGACACCTCCGGTGCGAGGTGGCAGGATCGCGCCGGTGACCAGCAGACCCGACGAAGCGCAGCACCTGCGCGACCTCGCGCGGCTGCGCCGCGTGCGCGACCGGATGGACCGGGAGTACGCCGAGCCGCTGAACGTCGAGGCCCTGGCCCGCGACGTGAACATGTCGGCCGGCCACCTCAGCCGCCAGTTCCGGCTCGCCTACGGCGAGTCGCCGTACTCCTATCTGATGACGCGGCGCATCGAGCGCGCGATGGCGCTGCTGCGTCGCGGCGACCTCAGCGTCACCGACGTCTGCTTCGAGGTCGGCTGTTCGTCGCTGGGCACCTTCAGCACCCGTTTCACCGAGCTGGTCGGTGTGCCGCCCAGCGTCTATCGACAGCAGGCGGCGGACGCGACGGCGGGGATGCCATCGTGCGTGGCGAAGCAGGTGACCCGGCCGGTCAGGAATCGAGAAGCGCCGGCCCCGGAGGGCACCCTAGACTGAGCGCCATGGACATCACCATTCACGCGACCTTCCTCCCGCACACCGACCCGGACGCCTCGTTGACCTTCTTCCGCGACACCCTCGGCTTCGAGATCCGCAACGATGTCGCCTACGGCGGGATGCGCTGGATCACCGTCGGCCCGACCGGCCAGCCCGGGACCTCCATCGTCCTGTATCCACCGGGCGCCGACCCCGGCGTCACCGCCGACGAGCGCCGCACCATCCTCGAGATGATGGCCAAGGGCACCTACGCGTCGCTGATGCTGGCTACCGCCGACCTCAACGGCGTCTTCGACCGTCTGCAGGCCAAGGGCGTCGAGATCGTTCAGGAGCCGACCGAGCAGGCGTGGGGAGCTCGCGACTGCGCCGTCCGCGATCCCGCCGGCAACCTGATCCGCATCCAGGAGAAGCGGTCATGAACATGAGCCGCCTGATTCGACAGACACACCGCTGGCTGTCCATCGCCTTCACGTTGACCGTCATCGCCAACTTCGTGGCCATGACGCAGGGGCCCCCTCCAGCGTGGGTCACGTACTCGCCGCTGATCCCGCTCGCCTTGCTCCTGTTCAGCGGCCTGTACTTGTTCGTGCTGCCGTATGCCACCAGATCCCGCAACGAGCGGAGGAGTCCCTCGGCATGAGCAAGAAGCACGACTCTCCATCGGGCGACTGGCGAGGCGACATGCTCTCCAGAATCCGCGCCCTCATCGAGCAGGCCGACCCCGACATGGTCGAGGAGCGAAAGTGGAGGAAGCCGTCGAATGGGATGGCCGGGGTCCCCGTCTGGTCGCACGAGGGGATCGTCTGCACCGGTGAGACATACAAGAGCGCCGTGAAGATGACGTTCGCCAGGGGCGCGGAGCTGAAGGATCCTGCGGGCCTCTTCAACTCGAGTCTCGACGGCAACGTCAGACGCGCCATCGACTTCCACGAGGGCGACACGATCGACGAACGGGCCCTGAAGGCGCTCGTCAAAGCCGCCGTGAGGCTGAACGTTTCAGACCGTGACTAAACGCGCCGCAGACACCCACGACCTGATCCGCGTGCATGGCGCGCGCGTGAACAACCTCAAGGACCTCAGCGTCGAGATCCCGAAGCGCCGGCTGACGGTGTTCACCGGCGTCTCCGGCTCGGGCAAGAGCTCGCTGGTGTTCGGCACCATCGCCGCGGAGTCGCAGCGGCTGATCAACGAGACCTACAGCGCCTTCGTGCAGGGCTTCATGCCGACGCTGGCGCGGCCCGATGTCGACGTACTCGACGGGCTGACGACCGCGATCATCGTCGACCAGGAGCGGATGGGCGCCAACCCCCGCTCCACCGTCGGCACCGCCACCGACGCCAACGCGATGCTGCGCATTCTCTTCAGCCGGCTGGGCAAACCGCACATCGGCCCGCCCAACGCCTACTCGTTCAACGTCCCCTCGGTGAAGGCCAGCGGTGCCATCACCATCGAGCGCGGCGCCGGCAGGACGAAGACCGAGAAGGCGACCTTCAGCCGTCTCGGCGGCATGTGCCCGCGCTGCGAGGGCATGGGCAACGTGAACGACGTCGATCTGTCGGCGCTGTACGACGACAGCAAGTCGCTCAACGACGGTGCGCTCACCATCCCCGGCTACAGCATGGAGGGCTGGTACGGCCGCATCTTCCGCGGCTGCGGCTTCTTCGATCCGGACAAGCCGATCCGCAAGTTCAACAAGCGGGAACTGCACGACCTGCTCTACAGGGAGCCGACCAAGATCAAGGTCGACGGGATCAACCTGACCTACCAGGGCCTGATCCCGCAGATCCAGAAGTCGTTCCTGTCCAAGGACGTCGACGCCCTGCAGCCGCACATCCGCGCCTTCGTCGATCGGGCGGTGACGTTCACGACCTGCCCCGAGTGCGGCGGCACCCGCCTCAGCAAGGAGGCCCGGTCGTCGAAGATCAAGGGCAAGAACATCGCCGACGTCTGCTCGATGCAGATCAGCGACCTCGCCGACTGGGTCCGCGGCCTCGACGAACCGTCGGTGGCGCCGCTGCTCGCCGGGCTGCAACACCTGCTCGACTCGTTCGCGCAGATCGGATTGGGCTACCTCTCGCTGGACCGGCCGGCGGGCACGCTGTCGGGCGGCGAGGCGCAGCGCACCAGGATGATCCGCCACCTCGGCTCGTCGCTCACCGACGTCACCTACGTGTTCGACGAGCCCACGATCGGCCTGCACCCGCACGACATCGAGCGGATGAACGATCTGCTGCTGCAGCTGCGGGACAAGGGCAACACGGTGCTCGTCGTCGAGCACAAGCCGGAGACGATCGCGATCGCCGACCACGTCATCGACCTCGGCCCCGGCGCCGGGACGGCGGGCGGCACCCTCTGCTTCCAGGGCACCGTCGGCGGACTGCGGGCCAGCGGCACCATCACCGGCCGTCATCTCGACGACCGGGCCGCTCTCAAGAAAGCCATGCGGAAGCCCAACGGTGCGCTGAAGATCCGCGGCGCGAAGGCGCACAACCTCCGCAATGTCGACGTCGACATCCCGCTCGGCGTGCTCGTCGTCGTCACCGGCGTCGCCGGCTCCGGCAAGAGCTCGCTCGTGCATGGGTCGATGCCCGCCGACGCGGGCGTGGTCGCGATCGACCAGGGCGCCATCGGCGGCTCGCGACGGAGCAACCCGGCGACCTACACCGGACTGCTCGACCCGATCCGCAACGCGTTCGCAAAGGCCAACGGCGTGAAGCCGGCGCTGTTCAGCGCCAACTCCGAGGGCGCCTGCCCGACCTGCAACGGCGCCGGCGTCATCTACACCGACCTGGCGATGATGGCCGGCGTCGCCACCACGTGCGAGGATTGCGAGGGGAAGCGGTTCCACGCCTCGGTGCTCGACCATCACCTCGGCGGCCGCGACATCAGCGAAGTGCTCGCGATGCCGGTCACCGAGGCCAAGGCGTTCTTCGGCGACGGCAAGGCGCGCACGCCGGCCGCGCACGCCATCCTCGACCGGCTCGACGACGTCGGGCTCGGCTACCTCAGTCTCGGCCAGCCGCTCCCGACGCTGTCCGGCGGCGAGCGGCAGCGGCTCAAGCTGGCCACCCACATGGGCGAGAAGGGCGGCGTCTACATCCTCGACGAGCCGACCACCGGCCTCCACCTGGCCGACGTCGAGCGGCTGCTCGGCCTGCTCGACCGCATCGTCGACTCCGGCAAGTCGGTCATCGTCATCGAGCACCACCAGGCGGTCATGGCGCACGCCGACTGGATCATCGACCTCGGCCCCGGCGCCGGCCACGACGGCGGCCGGATCGTCTTCGAGGGCACGACCCGCCGACCTCGTCGCCGCCCGCGCCACCCTCACCGGCAAGCACCTCGCCGCCTACGTCGGCGCCTGACCGACGCGGTGCGGAGCCCGTCGGCGGCACGCGAATGACTCAGCGGCGCGCCTTGACCGCGACGACCACGTCCGTGGGGAGGCGCGCCATCGTGATGTGCTTCGGGCCCTTGCCCATCGGCACGCGGGCGACCTCCGAACGGCTGGCGATCGCGATGATCGAGAGGTCGTGCGCGCGGGTGTTGGTCACGAGACAGACGCTGCCGTCGTGGGTGACCTCTGCCCAGCCGGGGCCGTCGCCCACCGGCACCGTCGCGATCAACGACAGGTCCCGGGCATCGACCAGCGCGGCGTAGTCCGAGGCCCGACCGGCGAGACAGAGAGTCCGGCCGTCGGCGGTCAGGGCCAGGCCGTGGTGCGGCGCCTCGAAGTCCCAGTCGGCGACGGTGACGCCGGGCTTCACCGGCAGGTCGAGGCGACGGTCCACCTTCCGCGTCGCCATGTCGTAGCTGACGACCGCGTGCTGGTTCGACAGCTGCGCGTAGGCGCGACGCTCATCCGGGCTGAACTGCCAGGGCCGGAACGCCGTGTCGAGGCGGATCCGGTCGCTGATCGCCAAGGTGTCGACGTCGGCGATGGTCAGCTGGAACGGAAAGCCCGGCGTCTCGGTCAGCGGCGGTGAGCTGGCGGACCGTGGCAGGCCGGCGAGCGGGCCGAGGCTGCTGTTGAACAGCTGCCGGCCATCCTTCGACACTTTGACGTCGTGCGGATATACGCCGGTCACGAGATGGCCGGCGATCTCGCCGGTCGCCGTCGTGATCTTGTAGACCCGGTTGTCCAGCATCGCGGAGACGAACAGGCTGCGTCCGTCCGGCGTCAGGGTCATGTGGTCGGCGCGGCCGGTGTTCAGCGATCGCTGCCACAGCAGCCGGCCGGTCGCGATGTCGAACGCCGCCACGTCACCCAGGTACCCGCGCGAGACGTAGAGCGTGCGGCCATCCGGCGACACGTCGGTGTCCTGGGCGAAGTTCGGCTTGCCGGGCCCTTCTGCCTTGGTCCGCGCCGGGTTGACGTCGATGACGCCGAGGATCGAGCGTGACGTGACGTCGACGAGGGCGACGGTCGCCGCCTCCGCGTTCGCGACGACGGCAATCTCCACGGAGGAATCCGACGCTCCGGGCGTCGCGGCCTCGAGCAGAAGGCCATGCGTTCCGATTCCGGACAGGATCAACAGGGCGGCGAGGGCACGCGTCACGTAGTCTCCGTTCTCGAGGTCAACGACACTGCAAGGCGACGTCCGGGCGATCGGTGATCACGCCGTCGACGCCCCACGCCTTCAGCCGCGCGATGTCGTCCGGCGTGTTCACCGTCCAGACGTGCAGCACGCGGCCGCCGCGGCGAGCCAGACGGACGAAGCGCGGAGACACGACCCGCGTCCCGCCGTTCGCGATCTCCGGCACCTGGAAGGCGCGATACGGGACGCGGCCTGGCGGCCACCACACGTAGGACTTGTAGAGCGCGCGGCGGAGCTCCTCGGTCGCGGCGCTGGTGCACGCGGCCGGCTGCGCGGCGCGCACCGCCGCCAGCGTCACGTCGGCGAAGCCGCCGAAGCATACGCGATCCAGCGCGCCGGCGCGCGCGACGACCGCGACCGCCGCTCGCGCGAACGCCGGATCGTCACCCTTCACCTCGATGATGAACGGCAGCGCGGGATGGTCCGCGAGGACGTCGGCCAGCCGCGGCACGCCTTCTCCGCGGCCGCGCCACGGGAAGCCGGCCTCGGCGCCGAAGCGAAACCCGGCGTCGACACGCCCCAGCTCGGCGGCGTTCAGTGCGCTGACCGGCCCATCCGCATCGGTGGTCCGGTCGAGCGTGGCGTCGTGGATGACGACCACCTCGCCGTCTTTCGACAGCCGGACGTCCAGTTCACAGCCATCGACGCCCAGCGCCGCGGCCTGCCTGAAGGCGCCGCGGGTGTTCTCGGGGGCCAGACCGGCGCCGCCGCGGTGGGCGAACACCGTCAGGCGGTCACCCGCGCGCCGCGCGCGCGTGACCCAGGGATGCTCCGTCATCGCGGGGCTGATAGTATCGCCTCATGGCCGTGTCCCTTCCGTCCACGCTCGGCGCGCTGCGACAGGCGGTCGCCGCGGGCAAGATTCCCCGTCGTCCCGTCCGCAGCGAGCTGCGCGACAACCTCATGGTGCGGATGCGCTCCGGCGGTCCGCTGTTTCCCGGCATCATCGGCTACGACGACACCGTGGTGCCGCAGGTGGTCAACGCGATCCTGTCGCGCCACCATTTCATCCTGCTCGGCCTGCGCGGCCAGGCCAAGACCCGCCTGCTGCGGGCGCTCACCACGCTGCTCGACGAGCACATCCCGGTGATCGCGGGCTCCGAAGTTCACGACGATCCGCTGGCGCCGCTGTCGGCCTACGGCAAGACGCGCGTCGCTGAAGCGGGCGACGACCTGCCGATCGTGTGGCGCCACCGCGACCAGCGCTACGTCGAGAAGCTCGCCACGCCGGACGTGACGATCGCCGACATGGTCGGCGACATCGATCCGATCAAGGCGGCGCGCAGCGGCCGCGAGATCGGCGACGAGCTGACGATGCACTACGGCCTGCTGCCGCGCGCCAACCGCGGCATCTTCGCCGTCAACGAGCTGCCCGACCTCGCCGGCCGCATCCAGGTCGGCCTGTTCAACATCCTCCAGGAGGGCGACGTCCAGATCAAAGGCTACCCGGTGCGGCTGCCGCTCGATCTGCTGATGGTCTTCACCGCCAACCCCGAGGACTACACGGCGCGCGGCAAGATCATCACGCCGCTCAAGGACCGCATCGGCTCGGAGATCCGCACCCACTACCCGGCGAGCCGGGCGGCGGCGATGGACATCACCGAGCAGGAGGCGTGGCAGGAGCGCGGCGGGCTGCCGCTGCAGATGCCGGCCTACGTCCGCGAGGTGGTCGAGGAAGTCGCCTTCCAGGCGCGCAGCAACAGCAAGATCGACAAGCGCTCGGGCGTCAGCCAGCGCCTGCCGATCAGCGTGCTCGAGAACGTCATCTCGAACGCCGAGCGGCGCGCGCTGACGCAGGGCGAGCCGCTGGTGGTGCCGCGCGTGGCCGACGTCTACGCCGCCATTCCCGCGATCACCGGCAAGTTCGAGCTGGAGTACGAGGGCGAGCTGAAGGGCGCCGACGCGGTCGCCCGCGACCTGATCCGCTCGGCGGTGCTGAACGTCGCCACCGGCTACTTCCGCGACGCCGACGCGCGCGGCGCGGTGCGCTGGTTCGATGGCGGCGGGTCGCTGCAGCTGTCCGACACGACCGGGGCGCGCGATCTGGTCGATCGCACCCGCGAGATCGAGGGCCTGCACGAAGCGGCGCTCCAGGCCAACGGCACCACGGCACCGGGCCAGCCGGAGCTGGCCTCCGCCGTCGACTTCGCGCTCGAAGCGTTGTGCGCGCAGAAGAAGATCAGCCGCAGCGACGACTGGCGCTACAGCGCCGGCGAGAACGGCGGCGGCCGGCGGCAGCAGGGCCGCGAGCGCGAGCGGGCGGCGCGGCAGGAGTCGTTCGACGACGACGAGCTGAACGTCCCCGGCAAGAAGAAGTACTACAACTAGTCGGCGGCGTCGCGCCGGCTTGGCAGCTCGGGCGACGGCGGCGAGGACCGGATATGAAGTATCGATACACGCGGTACACGGGCGACGAGCTCGAGGGCATCGATCTCGAGGAGCTGGTGTCGAAGCTCTCGGACATGCTGCTCTCGAGCGGGTTCGACGACGACCCCCGCTCGCCCGATCCCGACCAGCGGATGTCGCGACAGGATCTGCACGACGCGATCCTGGAGGCGCTCCTCTCCGGCGGGCTGCTGTCGCAGGAGACGATCGAGAAGCTCCTCGGCGATCCGGCCGACGCCGACGCGACGTCGAAGATCGAGCAGCTCATCGACGACATCGTCAAGAAGATGCAGCAGCAGGGCTACATCACCGGCGGCCCCGATTTCGACGCCGAGCGCGAGCGGCGCGAGGGCATGGGCGGCGACGGCCCGGACGGGCCGCCGGCGACCTTCGAGGCGACCGACAAGACCATCGACTTCCTCGGCTACCGCGCCCTCCGCGATCTGCTCGGCTCGCTCGGCAAGAGCAGCGCCGGCCGGCACGACACCCGCGATCTGTCGACCGGCATCGAAGCCGAGGCGGCGCCGAAGCAGTACGAGTTCGGCGACACGATGAACCTCGACGCCAGCGCGACGCTCCTGCACGCCGTCCAGCGGACCGGGCTGCGGATGAACGCCGCGGGCGGGCTCGACGTCGACTACGACGACCTGATGGTCAGCCAGGGCGAGTACCAGAGCTCGTGCGCGACCGTGCTGATGCTCGACTGCAGCCACAGCATGATCCTCTACGGCGAGGATCGCTTCACGCCGGCCAAGCGCGTGGCACTGGCACTGGCCCACCTGATCAAGCACCAGTATCCCGGCGACGCGCTGCACTGCGTGCTGTTCCACGACGCCGCCGAGGAGATCCCGCTCAGCCAGCTGGCCCGGGTCCGGGTCGGCCCGTACTACACCAACACGCGGGACGGGCTGCGCGTGGCGCGCCGGATCCTCGAGCGGCAGCGCAAGGACATGCGGCAGATCATCATGATCACCGACGGCAAGCCGTCGGCGATGACGCTGCCCGACGGCCGCATCTACCGCAACGCCTTCGGCCTCGATCCGCACATCGTGCAGGAGACGTTCGCCGAGGTCGCCGCCTGCCGCAAGGGCGGCATCATGATCAACACATTCATGCTCGCGCGGGACCACGACCTGGTCAGCTTCGTCCGCCGCGTCGCCGAGATCTGCCACGGCAAGGCCTACTTCACCACGCCCTACACGCTCGGCGAGTACGTGCTGATGGACTACATGGACAAGAAGACGCGGACGGTGCACTAGCAGGGCGCCGGCGCCACTGCCCCTCCCCGATTCCGCTGCGCCCCCGCGCCGCCTGCATGCTGCCTCCGATCATCCCGCTCTTCCCGCTCCCGAACGTGGTGCTGTTCCCGGGCGTGTTCCTGCCGCTCCACATCTTCGAGGAGCGGTATCGGGCGCTGACCCGCGACGCGCTGGCGGGCGATCGCATCATCGGCATGACGCTGCTGCGGCCCGGCTTCGAGGGCGACTACAACGGCCGGCCGCCGATCTATCCGGTCGGCTGCGCCGGCGTGATCTCGCACTCGGATCGGCTGCCCGACGGCCGCTACAACATCGTGCTGCACGGCCTCTCGAAGTTCCGCATCGTCGAGGAGATGACCGACGGCGAGTATCGCCGCGGCCGCATCGAGCCGCTGACCGAAGTCACCGACGCCCCCGGCCACCGCCAGATCAAGGACCTGCGCACGCGGATCGAAGGACTCCTGCTGTCGGCGCTGAAGGCGACGGAGGTGCAGATTCCCGGCTCGCTCTCGGACGAGGACCTGATCCACGCCCTCTGCCAGTACCTGCAGTTCGAGCCGGCCGAGCGGCAGGCGCTGCTCGAATGCGATGGCACCGTCGCGCGCGCCCGGGCCCTGACGGAATTCCTCGAGATGCAGGCGCTGCTGGCACAACACCCCACCGGGCGGCGCCCGGGCGTCCACTGATGGCCGACGACGCGACGACGTCCGCGCCGCGCGAGTGGAACGCTCAGACCTACCACCGGGTGTCGAGCCCGCAGTTCACCTGGGGCCAGGCCGTCCTCGATCGCCTGCCGCTCCGCGGCAGCGAGACCGTGCTCGACGTCGGCTGCGGCACCGGCAGGCTCACCGAGTTGCTCGCCGGGCGGCTGCCGCACGGGCGCGCCATCGGCATCGATCAGTCGGTGAACATGCTGGCCACGGCGCGCACCGCCACGCGGGCCAGCGTCCGAGGCCGGATCGCGTTCGTCCAGGCGGACGCGGCGGCGCTGCCGATCGCCGGCCGCGCCGATGCCATCTTCAGCACCGCGACGTTCCATTGGGTGCTCGATCACGATCGGCTGTTCCGCAGCCTGTTCGCCGCGCTGGCGCCGGGCGGACGGCTGGTGGCGCAGTGCGGCGGCCTGGCCAACCTCGAACGGCAGCACCAGCGCGCGGCGGCCTTGATGCGGTCGCCGGCGTACGCGGCGCACTTCGCGCACTGGACCGAGCCGTGGGAGTTCGCGGATGCCGGCACGACGCGGGCGCGGCTCGCCGCCGTCGGGTTCACGGACATCGCCACCCGCGTGACCGCGGCGCCGGTCGTGCAGCCGGATCGCGCGGCCTTCATCGAATTCGTGACCCACGTGATCTTCCGGCCGCACCTGGCGCGACTGCCGGAGGGGCCGCTCCGGACCGCCTTCGTCGAGGAGCTGGCGTCGCTCTCGGCCGCCGATCCCATCCCCTTCGAACTGGACTACTGGCGGCTGGACTTCGACGCCACGCGGCCGCGCTGAGCCGCGCTCGCCCTCGGAAGGAGACCTGGATTTGGGAGCGACCTACCCGATTGCCTTGCTGGCGCACTCATGGATCCGCTGGGCCATGCTCGCCCTGCTCGTCGCCGTCGTGCTCCGCGCCTGGCGCGGCCGCACGGGCTTCGGCAGCTGGACGCCGCTCGACGAGCGTCTCCACGTGGCGCTGGTCGGCGTCACCGACCTGCAGCTGCTGGTCGGCCTGTGGCTCTACGTCGGCGCCAGCCCGTTCGCCCGCGCCTTCCTGGCCGACATGGGCACCGCGATCCACGAGCGCGGGCTGCGCTTCTTCGGCCTGGAGCACGCCACGGTCATGCTGGCCGCGGTGGCATTCGTGCACGTCGGCCGGGCCCGCTCGAAGCGCGCCGCGGATCCGCTGCAACGCCACCGGCGCGTCTTCGCCTGGACGCTGGCGGCGCTGATCTTCGTGCTGTCCTCGATCCCGTGGCCGTTCTTCCCGGTCGCCCGGCCGCTGTTCCGGCTGGAGTAGTCCGAGCCGCGATCAGCCACGACTCCGGAGTCGAATTCAACGCCGGAGTCGAATTCAGCCGTGGACGGTGTCCTGGGCGGCGAGGTTCTGCCTGGCGAGACGGGCGGCGATCACGTCGACCACGGTCTTGCCGTGGAAGCGGCCGTTCTCGATGAAGATGCGGTTGGTCTGCCGGCCGGTGGTGACGTTGCCGATCACGTAGACACCGGGCACGTTGGTCTCGAACGTCTCGGCATCGTAGGCCGGCGCAAGTTCCACCGGATCGAAGTTCACGCCGGCGTGCGCGAGCAGCGTCGTGTCGGAGTGATAGCCGGTGAGCAGGAACACGGCCTCGGCCGGCAGCGATTCCTCGGCGCCGTCGCCGCGCACGATCTCGACGGTCTTGTGCGTGATGCGGGTGACACGGGCCTTGAGGCGCGCGGCGATCGCGCCGTCCTTGATGCGGTTCTCGAGATCCGGCCGCACCCAATACTTCAGGCCTTTGTGCCAGTCCTCGCCGCGGTGCACGATCGTCACCTTGACGCCGGCGCGATACATCTCGAGGGCGGCGTCGGCCGTGGAGTTGGCGCCGCCGACGACGACCACGTTCTTGCGGAAGTACGGGTGGGCCTCCGTGTAGTAGTGCGACACGTGCGGCAGGTCCTCGCCCGGAATGTCCATGCGGTTCGGCAGATCGTAGGCCCCTGTGGCGATGACGACCGTGCGCGCCGCCCAGCGCTGCTCGCCCTCGTTGGTCGTCGTGGCCACGACGAAGTGATCGTCCACGCGCGTCACCGACGTGACCGTCTGCCCCATCTCGATCGGCAGCTGGAAGCTGTCGACGACGCGGCGGTAGTAGCGCAGCGCCTCGGCCCGGGTCGGCTTCTCGTAGGGCGTGACGAACGGCAGGTTGCCGATCTCGAGCAGTTCGGGGGTGGTGAAGAACACCATCTGCAGCGGAAAATGCAGGATGGTGTTCACGATCGCGCCCTTCTCGAGGACGACGTGGCGCAGGCCGTGGCCCGTGGCGGCAATCGACGCGGCGAGTCCGGCCGGGCCCGCGCCCACAATGACGAGGTCGTAGACTGACATCCGTTCGATCCTAACAAACGCGCCGCTGCTCGCGGCAGGAGTCCGATGCACGACGACGATTCTTCCCACGCATTGACCCGCCGCCGCTTCCTGCAGCTGTCGGCGACTGGCGCGGCCCTGTCGACCGTCGCGGCCGCCGCCCCGGCCATCGCCGGCGACGCCGGCGCCCGGCCGGTGATCACATCGGGCGTGCAGACCGGCGACGTCGAGCTCGATCGAGCGGTGGTGTGGTGCCGCGCGGACCGGCCGGCGCGGCTGCGGATCCGCTACGGCACGACGGACGCACTCGCTGGCGCGCGGGAGCGCGTGTCGGCGCCGACATCGGCCGACGCCGACTTCACCGCGCGGCTCGATCTGACCGGCCTGCCGCCGGGCCAGCGCATCGTCTACGAGGCGCGCTTCGAAGGCGTTGGCGGCGAGCACAGCGAGCCGGTACGCGGCGCATTCCGGACGCCCGCGCGGACGCCGACGCCGGTCCGGATCGTGTGGGGCGGCGACGTCTGCGGCCAGGGCTGGGGCATCGACGAAGGACACGGCGGCATGCGCACGTTCGCCTCGATGCGCGCCGCCGAGCCGGACCTGTTCATCCACTCCGGCGACCTGATCTACGCCGATGCGCCGATTCCAGAGACGCTGCGCCTCGACGACGGCTCGACGTGGCGCAACCTCGTCGAGGACGGCGTCGGCGACGTCGCCCAGACGCTCGACCAGTTCCGCGGCCGCTACCGCTACAACCTCCGCGACGCGCACCTGCGCGCCTTCAACGCCGAGGTGCCGATGGTCGCGCAGTGGGACGACCACGAGGTGCTGAACAACTGGTACCCGACCGAGGTACTGGGCTCTGCCGGCAACGACGCGCGCTACACCGAGAAGCAGGTGTCGGTGCTCGCCGCGCGCGCGAAGCAGGCCTTCTTCGACTACGCCCCGATCCGTGCCCGATCGGCGCGATCCACGGCAGGTCTATCGCGTCGTCCGCCGCGGGCCGCTGGCCGACGTGTTCGTGCTCGACTGCCGCAGCTATCGCGGGCCGAACACGGCCAACCTACAGCCCCAGGCCGGTCCGGAGACGGCGATGCTGGCGGCGACGCAGCGCGCCTGGCTCGAGGAGGCGCTGGCGCGATCCACCGCGACGTGGAAGATCATCGCCTGCGATCAGCCGATCGGCGTGGTCGTGCCGGACGGTCCGCTGCAGGAAGGTTTCGCCAACGCCGACCCGCGGACGCTCGGCCGCGAGCACGAGGTCGCGGCGCTGCTGTCGGCGCTCAAGCGCCGCCGCGTCCGCAACGTCCTCTTCGTCACGGCCGACGTGCACTACGCCGCCGCGCACCACTACGACCCGGCGCGCGCGACCTACACCGACTTCGATCCGTTCTGGGAGTTCGTGGCCGGGCCGCTGCACGCCGGCACCTTCGGTCCGGGCGCGCTCGACGCGACGTTCGGCCCCGAGGCGGACTTCACGTCGGTGGCGCCGAAGCCCAATCGCCCGCCGAGCGACGGGCTGCAGTTCTTCGGGCTCGTGGCCATCGATCCGGCGACGCGTGCCGCGACCGTGACGCTGCACGATCGCGAAGGCCGGGTGCTCTACACGAAGGTGCTCGAGCCCGCGGCCTGACGCCGCCTGCGTCTAGCCGCGCGGCCTCGGCGGCAACGGCGCCGCCGCGTCCAGGCACGACGGACAGACCGCATGGGTGAAGCGATAGCCGTGCTCCGCGAGGTACCGGTCGATCGGCTCCCAGTCGTCCTTGTCGCCGCGGATCTTCTTGCAGTACCAGCAGATCGGCGTGAGGGTGCGGAGGTCGTGCTCGCGCTGCCGGCTCTCCTCGAGCTCCTGGATGCGATCGGTGAGGGCGCGGTGCAGGTTCAGGATGCGCATGCCGGCGTGCAGCCGGGCCATCAGCTCGACGCGGTTGAAGGGCTTCGACAGGAAGTCGTCGGCCCCCGCTTCGAGCGCCACCGCGAGATCCTCGGGCGCGCGGCGAGCCGTCAGCATCACCAGGTACGGCTGCATGCGCAGCGCCGCGGCGCGGACCTGCCGGCAGACCTCCGGGCCTTCCAGCCCGGGCATCCCCCAGTCGAGGATGGCGAGTGTGGGCCCTCCGGGCTCCACGAGGCGCCGGCAGGCCGCGAGGCCCTCGTCGACAACCTCGACCTCATGTCCCCAGCGCTCCAGGGTCCGCACCAGCAGCGTGCGGGAGACGGCGTCGTCGTCGGCGGTGAGAATGCGCACGAGGATCGAGGCCCGGGATCAGCGGCGTTGGCGTTTCGGCTTGAGCGGGGCGGGCGGGGCCGGACGATACTCGATCTCGACGCCGCTGACGACCGCGTACGGGCGTCCCGGCGCGGTGACCACCTCGGTCCCGCCGACTCGTTCGATGCTCAGGCGCTCGCCGGTCAGGATTACCTCGTCGATGCCCTCGGCCACCGTGAGGACCACCGGCTCGGCGCCGGTCGGCGCCACGGCCTTGACGCCGCCCGGCCCCGCGCCGCCGGCGATCCGCTCGACGAGGTCCTTCTCGGTCCGGAACTCGTTGCGGACCACGGCCTGGCCGATCACGTCGCCGGTGCCCGACGCGACCCGCAGCGTCGCCGTGTAGCGGGCGAAGGCGCGGCCGGCCTTGACCTCGCTCTCCGAGTAGGTCTGCCGGTTGTGCAGCGTGAACGACAGCGTCAGCGGCCCGGCGTGCGGCGGCAGGGTGACCCGCAGCCCGGCCGCCGGATCGGTCCCGCCCAGCACGTCACAGTAGAGGCGCTGGGTGGTCGCGCCATTGCCGAGAATCGACGGACACTGCATCAGGGGCGCCTCGCGGACGGGCGGGGCGGGCGGCCTGGCCGAGGCCGGGGCGGTCTTGCTCGTCGCCGGGCGGCTGGCCGGTTTCTTCGCCGACGTGCGGGAAGTCTGGGCGTCGACTGACGCCGCCGCCAGGAGCGCGAGTAGGATGATGACGAACGCGCGACGCACCAGGATCCGGGACACGGAGCAAGCATACCGCCTCACCGGCCGGCAGCAGCGCGCGCGCCGCCCGTTCTGACACATCGATGACCGCCGACGCTTCTCCTCGCCCACCCGACGACACCGAGCTGCCTCGCCGGCTGGTCGACCTCTCGAGCGACCTCCTCTTCACTGCCGACCTCGAGGGTCGCCTGACCTACGTCAACGCCGCGGTCACCCGGACGCTCCACCATTCGGCCGCGGAGCTCCTCGGATGCGAGGCGCTCTCCCTCATCCGCGACGATGCGCGGGACGAGGCGCGGGCGTTCTACTGTCGCCAGCTCGAGCGTGGCTTGTCCGACACGTACTTCGAGCTGCCGCTGCAGACGCGCGGGCAAGCGACGGTCTGGGTCGGCGTGCACTTGCGGATCGTCGCCGCCGACGGCCAGCCGCAGCGGCTCGAAGGCGCCGCCCGCGACGTCACCGATCGCCGCCGCGTCGAGGACGCGCTGCAGCAGAGCGACGAGCGCTACCGGCAGGCGTTCGACGAGAACCTCGCCGGCATCTTCGTCGCCTCACCCAGCGGGCAGATCCGCAGTTGCAACCCGGCCTTCGTCCAGATCTGCGGCTTCCCCTCGCTGGCCGACGCCCTCGGCGCCAATCTCGGCGCGCTGTACCCCGACAGCGGGCTCGCCAACCTGGTCGAGCGGGTGCGGCGGGACGGCGCGGTGCGCCAGCACGAGAGCACGCTGTGCCGCATCGACGGCCGCGTCGTCCCGGTGATCGAGAGCCTGGTCGGGCGCTTCGACGCCGACGGCGAGCTGATGTCGATCAACGGCTACGTCTTCGACGACTCGCCGCGCAAGGACCTCGAGGCGCAGATGCGCCAGTCGCAGAAGATGGAGGCGCTCGGCCGCCTCGCCGGCGGCGTCGCGCACGACTTCAACAACGTCCTGATGGTCATCAACGGCCTCAGCGAGACGGTGCTGGCGATCCTCGATCCGGAGAGTCCCGTCCGCGAGGACCTCGAGGAGATTCTGGCCGCCGGCCGCCGCGCCGCCGGCCTGACGGGGCAGCTCCTCGCCTTCAGCCGCAAGCGCGTGCTGCTGCCGACCACCTTCGATCTCGACGAGGCGATCGGCACGATGCAGCCGATGCTCTGCCGCCTGCTCGGCGCCGACATCGCGCTGCTCGTCGAGCCGTCGCCCGAGCCGAAGTGGATCGTCGCCGACCGCGGCCAGATCGAGCAGGTGCTGCTGAACCTCGCCGCCAACGCCCGGGACGCCATGCCGCAGGGCGGCGAGCTGCGCATCAGCGCGAGCATCGAGCTGCGCGCCTACGAGGTCGGTCACGACGTGCTCTCGGCGCCGGAAGTCGTGCTGCGCCTCGCCGACACCGGCCAGGGCATGTCGCCCGACGTGCTGGCGCGGCTGTTCGAGCCGTATTTCACGACCAAGGCGCGCGGCAAGGGCACCGGCCTCGGGCTGTCCACCGTCTACGCGATCGTGGCGGAGAGCGGCGGCCGCGTCACGGTCGAGAGCCACCGCGGCGTCGGCACGACGTTCGCCGTCGCGCTGCCGCTGGCGCTGCCGCCCGAGTTCGCCATCGGCGGGGATCCGCATCCGTTCTACGCGTTCGGCCTCGACCCTGATCGCGGCACCCGGACGGTGCTGGTCGTCGAGGACGAAGCGCCGGTGCGGCATCTCGTCACGAGCACCCTGGAGCGGGCCGGCTACTCGGTGCTGGCGGCCGAGGATGCGACCTCGGCGATGGCCCGCCTGCGCGGCCACGGCGCGCCGATCGATCTCCTGCTGACAGACGTGATCATGCCGGGCCGCAACGGCCGCGAGCTGGCCCGCGATGCCCAGACGCTCCAGCCCGACCTGCCGGTGCTGTTCATGTCCGGCTACGCCGATCGCACCTTCGGTCCCGAAGGACCGGGCGGGCTCGGCGACGCGTTCCTGCAGAAGCCGTTCGCGCTCGACACGCTGGTGGCTCGGGTGCGGCAGGTCATCGGCGCGACGCCGCGGCAGGACGGCTAGGGAGAGCCCGTCGAGTCGGCACCGCCACAGGACGGTCCGACCGCGACCGGATGACCGCGGATAATCAGGACTGTCGGATGAGGGTGAGGAACTCGGTCCGCGTCCGGGCGTCCTCGCGGAACGTCCCGAGCATCGCGCTGGTCACGGCCGACGATTGCTGCTTCTCGACGCCCCGCATCGCCATGCACAGATGGGTGCCCTCCATGACCACCGCGACCCCGAGCGGGTCGATGGCGTCCTGAATGGTGCTGGCGATCTCGTTGGTGAGCCGCTCCTGCACCTGCAGGCGGCGGCTGAAGGCGTCGACGATGCGCGGGATCTTGCTGAGGCCGATCACCTTCGTCCGCGGCAGGTAGGCGACGTGGCACGTGCCGAAGAACGGCAGCAGGTGGTGCTCGCAGAGGCTGTAGAAATCGATGTCCTTCACGATGACCATCTCGCTGTAGTCGACCGTGAAGAGGGCATGGTTGATGAGCGACTCGATGTCGACCGTGTACCCGCTGGTGAGGAACTTGAGCGACTTCTCGACCCGACGTGGCGTGGACACCAGGCCTTCGCGTTCGGGGTTCTCGCCGAGCTCGGCGAGGATCTGGCGGACGAGATCCTGCATGGCGGTCGCATTGTACGTCATGGTCATCGGCATCATCCCGTTCGATGCCCGGGGCCAGGGCGAGGTGACACCGACGCCGGACGCGCTCTACGCGCGGCGCGAGGAAACGGGCTTCGCGGCCCGCGCCGCCGATGCCTGGGCTGCGCGTCTGGCCGCCACGCCGGGTGACTTCGAGGCCGCGTGGAAGCTGTCCCGCGCGCGCTACTACCTCGGCACGAACGGCCGCGTGGACGGACGGCGCGGCGCGCTCGATGCGGGCATGGCTGCGGCGCGCACGGCGATCGTGCTGCAGCCGTCGAAGCCCGAAGGGCACTTCTGGCTGGCCGCCAACATGGGCGCGCTGGCCGAGTCGTTCGGGATGAGCCAGGGGCTGAAGTATCGCAAGGCGATCAAGGCCGAGCTCGAGGAAGTGCTGCGCCTCGACGCCGGCTACGAGGCGGGCTCCGCCGATCGCGCGCTCGGCCGCTGGTACTTCAAGGTGCCGGGCCTCTTCGGCGGCAGCAACGAGAAGTCGGAGCAGCACCTGCGCAAGTCGCTCACCTACGACCCGCAGAGCACCGCGAGCTGGTACTTCCTCGCCGAGACGCTCGAGGACATGGGCCGCAAGGCGGACGCGCGCACCGCGCTGCAGCACGTCATCGACGCGCCGCTCAACCCGGACTGGGCGCCGGAGGATCGGCAGTGGAAGGCGCTGGCGAAGACGAAGCTCGCGAAGCTGTCGCCGTAGCGGCGCCCTGTCGTCAGCGCGAGTCTCATGCCAGTGGTGGTCGCCTCGACGCGGGGGCGGATCCCCGAGAGTGCTCGAATCGACGGTGCTTGCGCCGGCCATTCGAATCCGCTGATACTTCTCCTTGCCACCGTCTGTCACCGAGCCATCACACTCGCTCATGAAGCCGACAGTTCTGCTCATCGCGTGCGTCGCGGCGTGGCTGTTTACGTTCGCCTCTGCGCCCGATGGAGCTGCCGATCTGGCGGTGCGCCCCCTTTCGGGTCAGACCGCAATCGGGGCGCCGCGGGCCATGGCTCGGCCGCGGCAGCCGGAGGTAGCCCAGGGGCCGAATCTGCGAGTCGCCGTCACGACGGTCCAGGTAGACGCCGTGGTCACCGATCGGGACGGCCGGCCGGTGACGGATTTGCGCGCCGAGGATTTCGAGATTCTCCAGGACGGGCGGCGACAGACGATTTCGACCTTCGGCTACGTCTCGGCCGCCGGCGACGGCACACCGGCCGCGACGGTGGCTGGGCGCCCGGCGACGCCCGCGACCACCCCGACGACGCCAGCCAAGGAGGCGACGCGCACGCCACCCCGCGCGTCGGCCCATCTGCCGTCGGGCCGGACCTTGGTCGTGGTCATCGACGACCTGTCGCTGTCGGTGGCGAGCATGCGCCGGACGAAGGAGGCGCTGCACAGGGTGATCGATACGCAGCTCGCGCCGGCCGATCGCGTGGCCCTGGTCCGGACGTCGGGCGGATCGGGACTGCTGCAGCAGTTCACCGCCGACAGCACGGTGCTGCATCAGCTCGTCGACGGCCTGCGCTTCAACTCGCGCCAGTTCGAGCGCGATGACTGGCAGGTCGTCGCCGACAAGCAGCGGCTGCGCGACTGGCCGCCGGTACAGGACGCCAATGCCGTGGGAACGCCGCCGCCCTCCCCGGACAGGTCGCTGGCCACGTCGTGGTCGAACGAGGACAACCGTTTCGCCGAGCGTGCGTTCGGTTCCGGCGCCATCGGCACGCTCCAGACCGTCGTCGCCGGCCTGCGCGCCGTGCCCGGGCGCAAGGGCGTGCTGTTCTTCTCCGACGGCTTCTCGCTGAGCGGACCGACCAGCGGCGCGCTCGAACCGATGCTCCAGCAGACGCTCCATCGGCTGATCGATCAGGCCACGCGCTCGCAAACGGTGATCTACGCGATCAACGCGCGTCCGTGGGAATGGATGACCGGCGCCGACGTCGACATGAGCCCGAATCCCTTCAAGAACAGCGAAGATGGCATCCACGAGCTCGACCGCCAGCAGCAGGTGCGCTCCGACCAGTTTCAGCGGTTGACGGAGGGGCCGGCGTATCTCGCGAGCCAGACCGGCGGCTTCTTCTTCCGTAACCCGTCCGATCTGGCGCTGGTGATGGAACGATCGCTCGACGATCAGCGCGGCTACTATCTCCTCGGCTACGCCATCGATCAGAAGACGATGGACGAGGACCGGCGAGCGCGCACGTTCCACCAGCTCTCGGTGCGGGTGACGCGGCCCGGCGTCTCGGTGCGCTCGCGCCGGGGGTTCCTCGGCGGCGAGGAGCCCGGCGATCCGGCGACGCGCCTGGCCGATGCGGCATCGCCGTTCGGGGCCTCGTCGCTGGACCTGCGACTGACGGGGTTCTTCGCCGGCGTGGAAGGCGCGCAGTCGATCGTGCGCGCGCTCGTCTATGTCGACGCGGCCGGGCTCGAGCTCACGCGCTCGACGAAGGACACGAAGGCGGCGACGTTTCTCGAACTCGTGGCGACGTTGGTCGACGAGCGCGGTGTGGTGGTGAAGCGCGATCGGCAGGCCTACCGGCTACGCGCCAGCGAGCAGACCGCGGGCGGCGGGCTGGTCTATCGGCTCGACGTGCCGGTCAAGGCGCCGGGAGCATACGGGCTGCGGATCGCGGCGCGCGAGATCGCCACGAACAGGTTTGGCGCCGCCAATCAGTTCGTCATCGTGCCTGATCTGCCGCGCAAGCGACTGGCGCTGTCGGGCGTGGTGCTGAGCGCCAGCGAGGGCGCCTCGGACGGCGTCGCGACCGGCGCCAGCGCCACCCATCCGGCGATCCGTCGCTTCGGCGTGCCGGCGCAGCTTGCCTACAGCTTCCTCGTCTTCAACGCGCGCTACGCGCCGACGACGTCGAAGCCATCGCTGCGGGCGCTGGTCCGACTGCTGCGGGACGGCAAGCCGGTCTACACAGGCCGGGCGGTCGAGGTCAGGACGGAGGCGAAGGCGGGCGAGCCGATCAACGTGGTGAGCACCCTCTCGCTCGGACCGCAGACCTCACCGGGCGACTACAGCCTGTCGGTGTCGGTGACCGACGCTCTCGCCAACGCGGAACAGGCGTCGGCGACATCGACCATCGACTTCACCATCACCACCGCGCCACCCAACACTCGCTGACCGGTTTCCAGGCACGGTCGCGGTGCCCTGCGCATGGCTGGGCGACCGAAAACAAAAAGGCCCCGCCAGCCGAAGCTGGCGGGGCCAGAAGGTCGTGCAAATTTCCCAGGTTAGAACTGGAAGCGCGCGCCGATGGTGATGCGCCGGCCTTCCTGATACGTCAGCGGCATGCCGTAGATCGCGTTGCGCGCCGGGGACGAACCGGTTACCGGGTTGATGAGTGATTCGACATCACCAATCGAGCCGTCATAGAGACGCTGCGGGTCGAGGTTGCCGTTGCGGTTGAGGCGGGCGGTGATGTTGGTCACCGCGTCCTGATTGAACAGGTTCAGGAAATAAGCCTCGAGCACCAGACGCCGGGTGCCGCCCATGCGGAACCCGTGCGAAAGCAACATGTCCGTCTGGGTGAGGGAGGGCGTCCGGCCCATGTCACCACGGCCGTTGTAGAAGACCGGCACGATGAAGGTCACTTCCGAGCTGATGGGCGTGCCGCTGTACGCGACCTGCGACAGGCCGACGGCCGTTGACCCGAGGCGCGAATCAAGGGTGTAGCTGCCGTGCAGCTTCAGTGCGTGCGGGCGGTCCGTCGCCAGTCGCCCGTAGACGTTCCGACCCTGAGCGTCGAAGTTCCCCGGTGAGAGGTCGAACGCGCGGCTCACGTTCGGGTCAGAGCGGCCGTTCTCGTCCGAGTTGGCGAGACCCGCCCAGTTGCCGTAGAGGCGGCTGTAAGTATACGACACACCGTAGTACCAGTTCGGCTTGCGGCCGGACAGTCGGACTTCCAGACCGTCGTAGTCGCGCTTGGCCTTGGGCACGAACGAAGCCCCAGTCGGAGCCGTGAGCGAGTCGCTCGTGGCGCCGAAGCCCGGGTTGCCGATCGTGTAGATCTCCGAGCCGGCCTCGTCGAGGATGCCGATGTCTTCGATCGCGCGCTTCAGGGCCTTGTGCACGTAGCGGACGGTCAGCGTGGTGCGCGAGGTCAGCATGTAGTCGCTGATCACGTCGAAGGCGTCGTGCGACATCGGCATGATGTCGGGGTCGATGCCGTCGATCTCACCCGCCGCGTTGATGTGCACCGCGCGATTGTCGAACGACGTGATCGACGGGCCCAGAACAGCAGGATTCGAGATGTTGAGCTTCGTCACGTCCGGGTCGTTCAGACGATACACGTGGCTCCACCAGTAGTCGCCGCCGAAGGAGCCGCGGGCGAGTTCGTACTTGAGCACGTCGTTGATGCGGGTGTAGCTGCCAGACAGCTTCCAGTGGCCCGTGCCGGTGACGTCCCAGGCCGCGCCGAGGCGCGGCGCGATCTTGTCGCCCCAGCCGAACGAGATCGGATTCTTCACCTGGACGCCGTCCTGCTCGGCACGGAACGGCGGCAGGTACTCGTTCTCCAGCCGGACGCCGCCGTTGATCGTCAGTCGCGGCGACACCTGCCACGAATCCTGGATGTAGAAGCCATGGTTCCGGCTGCTGACAGCCGAGTTCAGTCGAACGCCGTCCTGCCAGATGTCAGTACCCGTAGGTGCCGCGCTCGTTGAGTATGGCCGCACGGTCGAAGTCCTCGTTCCAGAAGACCTGGAAGAAGCCCTGCGGGTAGTTGCTCTGCACGTCGTCAGCCAGGCGGTTGAGCATGTATCCACCCTTGAGGGTGTGGTTCTGCCCGCCGATCGTCCCGAAGTAGGTCGCGTCGAGATAGACGTTGTGGCGCGTCAGGCGGTCGTACTGCGTCTGGAACGGATTGGAGACGTTGGCAAAGCCTGCAGCACCCGCAAACTGCGCCGGCACGACGAGGCCGTTGTGGCTCGAGGCCGTCTGGTAAGTGTAGTACGGCGCATCGTCCTTGCCGTAGGTGTTGCCCTTGCCGTTCAGGTAGTTGTAGCCATAGCGCGCGCTGAGCAGCAACTTCGACGACGGGATGTAGTTGACGCCGAGGCTGGTCTGGTTCGCCTGTTCGTAGCCACCCTGGATGGAGAAGTCGGAGCTCGGCGGCGTCACCTTGAAGTCGTTGCCCGACAGCAGACCCTTGGTCTTCTTCGGGTTCCACATATACGAGCCGTTGACCTGAATGCTCTGCGTTGGGGAGTAGTCGAGGCGGCCGATCGCGCGGTGGCGAGTCTCCTTCGAATTCGTTTCCTTCAGGCCGCCAGTGCGGAAATTAATCGTCCGGGTGGTGTCGTAGAACTGGGGGATATAACCCACGAAGAATCGCATCTTCTGCGGGACGATCGGACCACCGAGCGTGAAGCCGTAGAACTGCTCCGTGTAGTCGTCTTCCGGCGCCTGAAAGAACTCGGCTTCGGTCACATTGTCCGGATTGCGGCGGAACGTGCGGTAGGACGAAGTACCGGACGTGCCCGACGGCCCGGAGTTCAGCGAGCTGCCGCTGAACTGGTAGAGGCCCTCGCCGCGAAGGACGTCCGTGCCTGATTTGCTGACGACGTTCACCACGCCGCCGAGCGCGCCGCCGAACTCGGCGTTGAACCCGCCGCTGTTCACCTGGACTTCGGTCAAGAACTCGAAGGGGATGGCGTTGGCCGCGAGGAGGGAGGAGTTGCGGATACTGGACACGTCCACGCCGTCGACGACGAAAACGTTTTCCGAGCCGCTGGCACCGTCCACCTGGTACCCGCCGACGCCGGCCGTACCGGCCTTGGGCTCGGGACGCACGCCCGGCGCAAGCTGCAACAGCGTGTTGAAAGTCCGGCCACGCGGCAGGTCCTGGATCACCTCGGAGGTGATGACCGTCGCGGTCCTGGACGAGCCCATGTCGAGCGCCGTCGTCTCGGAAGTCACCTGGACCGTCTCAGTCACGCCAAGAACCAGGAGTGCCAAATCCACGCGCGGGACGGCACCGGCGGTCACCTGGACGCGCGTCTTGGCGGCGGCGAAGCCCGAGAGCGAGGCCGCGACGGTGTATTCGCCGGGCAGCAGTGCGGACAGCCGGAAGTAGCCGGCCGCATCAGTGACGGCCGTGAGCGTGCCGAGCGACGTCGGGCTGGTCGCTTCGATGGCGACCCCGGGGAGCACCGCCCCCGTATTGTCCTTGACGATTCCTTCGAGCCCCCCGCGCTGCTCCTGAGCCGCCACGGGGGCCGCCAGGAACAGAACGCTCAGCAGTACCTCCGAGCGTACGCCTACACACCATCTAGGTATCCTCCTCGAAAAGGCGGACCCGCCACGAACAGGGGGTCTCGCCACTTAGCCGGGCTGCCGATGACCGCTACGAGACGGGTGGATTCAGTGACGAAGGGCAGCATACCGGTGACGAGCGTTGTTAACGCATGTTTCATACCAATGTCGATCGTCAAAAGAGCCAATGAAACGGCCGTCAGAGCGGACGACGTCCGAGGAGAGATCCAAAAAACATGAGCACTTAAATCCTGGAATTTGAACATGGGCGCGGCGCTTGAGGGACCGGCCGCTGTGCCGCTGCATGTCGGGCATCTACTACGACATCTTCAAGCTGGAGCTGCCGCAGGGCTCGTTCGGCGGCCAGAAGTGGCTGGAGTACTACTACACGCTGGATACGCCGGACTGCACGACGCTCGATCCCTCCGGCTGCCCGCCGGCCTGCCCGGGCCGGCTGCTCGCGGTCCGATCGACTTCCGTCACCCGTCGAACGCGATTGGCGAAGAAACGGTCGATCCGGACATCAAGCCGATGAAGCTGCAGGAGCTGACGTTCGGCCTCGAGCGCGAGCTCGGCAAGCACCTGGCGGTGGGTGCCCGCTACATCCACAAGCAGATCGATCACGGCGATCGAGGACGTCGGCCAGCTCGACGCCGACCGGCAACGAGATCTACACGATCGGCAACCCGGGCTTCGGCGACGCCGCCGACGTGCTCCTGGCGGACGGCACCGCGCGTCGACCGACTTCCCGAAGGCGGTCCGCGACTACGACGCGATGGAGCTGACCATCGACAAGCGCCTGTCGAACCGGTGGAGCGCGCGCGCCAGCTACACGCTGAGCCGCCTCTACGGCAACTACCCGGGCCTGTCGCAGACCGACGAGAACGGCCGCACCAGCCCGAACGTCGGCCGCTCGTTCGACTACCCGCTGATGGCGTTCGACGGCCGCGGCGAGCCGTCGCTCGGCCGACTGCCGACGGACCGTCCGCACCAGTTCAAGGTGCAGGCGAACTACGAGATGCGCTGGGGCACGCTGATCGGCGCCAACCAGTACATCGCCAGCGGCATCCCGGTGACGCGCGAAGCGGCGGCGATCTCGCCCAGCAACTTCCCGATCCAGTACCTGGGACGCCTGAGCGATGGCCGCACGCCGACCATCTCGCAGACGGACTTCACGGTCAGCCACTCGTTCCGCTTCGGCGTCGCGGAGCTTCGTGGTGGGCATCGACATCATCAACCTGTTCGATCAGGAGACGGCGATCAACAAGTTCATGACGCAGCTGCAGAGCGGCGACGGTCGAGTTCGACGAGGAGGACTTCTACGCCGGCAACGTCGACTTCCCGGCGGCTGCGGACGCCGGCCGTCCAGGATCCGCGGTTCCTGCAGGTGAACGACTTCCAGCCGCCGCGCGTCATTCGCTTCTCGGCCCGGTTCTCGTTCTAGAGAACCGGACCGCGAGACAGGTTCGACGGCCGGGCCCGGCTCCTCAGGGAGTCGGGTCCGTTTTCCAGGCCGCGCCACCCTCCGGGGCTGGCGCGGCCCTTTTACGTACGGGGCGCCGGAACGGGCAACCCCGTGCCGCCGCATGACGGGCCATGACAGGGTTCCCCTTGACGAGCCCGGGGGTTACCGGCGACCATGGTTCCGTGCATCCGGCCATGGTCCAAGCCGCAACGGTGATCTGTTGCTGTTGTTGTAGCGCGAGGTTCTCGAGGAACCTCCGGGCCCGTGTGCTGACTGAGCAGGAAGACCACTGACGCAGGCCAAAACGCCGGTCTTCCTCTATCGGTGCAACAGTTTCGGGCCCGGATGGTTCACCACCATCCGGGCCCTTTCGTTTTTCAAGGGTGATCGCGCTCCACGGACCCCATATGGCATCCACCGCTGGCTCGACCGGCTCCACCGCCTCCTCGCTGTTCACGCCGTCCACGACCTGGAACGAGCTCGGCGTGCGGGCCGAGGCCTGGGGCGCCGAACGCACCCTGCGCTGGGCCGAGACGTCGTTCGCCCCGCGGCTGACCCTGGCGACCGGCTTCGGCGCCGAAGGCTGCGTCATCATCGACCTGGTCGCCCGGATGGGCCTGGCCGTCGACATCTTCACCCTCGACACCGGCGTCCTCTTCCCCGAGACCTACGACCTCTGGAAGCGGCTCGAGGAGCGCTACGGCATCACCATCAAGGGCATCCGGCCGGCCCAGACGCTCGAGGAGCAGGCGCAGACCTACGGCGACAAGCTGTGGGAGCGCCAGCCGGAGAAGTGCTGCGCCCTGCGCAAGGTCGCCCCGCTCGGCCCGGCGCTGAAGGGCTACGACGCCTGGGTCACCGCCATCCGCCGCGACCAGACCACCAACCGCGCCTCGGCCCTGCCGATCGAGTGGGACGCCAAGAACGGGCTGGTCAAGGTGAACCCGCTCGTCCGCTGGTCGAAGGACGCCGTGTGGGCCTACATCAAGGAGTGGGACGTTCCCTACAACGCGCTCCACGACAAGGGCTACCCGAGCATCTCCTGCCGCACCTGCACCAGCCCGGTGAAGGACGGCGAGGACGACCGCGCCGGCCGGTGGCGCGGCAACGAGAAGACGGAGTGCGGGCTGCACGTGATTCCGCTGACGCCCGCCCCGAGGCCGCCGTCCCCGCGGCCACCGAGACCCGCGCATGAGCGACGCCGACAGTCGTCCCACCGCGCCCGCGCCTCCGGCGCTCTTCCCGGCGTTCCTGCGCCTGACGGGCAAGCGCGTCCTCGTCGTCGGCGCCGGCCCGGTCGCGGCGTCCAAGCTGAAGGCCCTGATCGACGCCGAAGCCGACATCACCGTGGTCGCGCCCGTGGTCCACGCCGACATCGAGGCGGAGGCGGTCACCATCCACCGCCGGCCGTTCGAGATCAGCGACCTGGACGGCGTCTGGTACGTCGTCGCCGCGGCCCCGCCCGAGGTGAACCGGGCCGTGTCCGCGGCCGCCGCGGCGCGCCACCTGTTCGTGAACGCCGTCGACGATCCGCCGAACGCCTCGGTCTACCTCGGCGCCATCGTCAAGCGCGAGGACGTGATCCTGGCGATCTCGACATCGGGTCGCGCGCCGGCGCTGGCCGGGCTGCTGCGCGAAGGCCTCGATCGCCTGCTGCCGGCCGACCTCGATACCTGGCTGCGCGTCGCCGACGACGAGCGCGTCCGCTGGAAGGCGAACGCCATTCCGATGGAAGCGCGGCGCCCCGAGCTGCTCCGCGCCCTCAACGCGATCTACGTCGGCCGCGCCCATCACGAGGGAATCGTCGAACCGTCGGTCGAAACGGCACTGTTCGCCCCTGGGACGACTCCGGAGTCGTTTTCCACATCGTCCGGAACTGGGACGACTCCGGAGTCGTTGCCGAAGCGCGGCCTCGTGTCGCTGGTCGGCGCCGGGCCCGGCGATCCCGAACTGCTCACGGCCCGTGCGCATACGCGGCTGGCCGAAGCCGACGTCGTCCTCTACGACGCGCTGGTCTCCCCCGCCGTGCTCGCCCTCGCCAGCCACGCGCGGTGTCTGTCGGTCGGCAAGCGCCACGGCCGGCACTCGGTGAGCCAGGAGACGATCAATCGCCTGCTGGTGCGCGGCGCCAAGCGCAACCAGCGCCTGGTCCGGCTCAAGGCCGGTGATCCCTATGTCTTCGGCCGCGGCGGTGAAGAGGCGCTGGCCCTCGCCGCCGCGGGCCTCCCCTTCGAGGTGGTGCCCGGCGTCTCCTCGGCGATCGCCGCGCCGGCGCTGGCCGGCATCCCGGTCACGCACCGCGGCCTCGCCTCGGGCGTGCTGGTCGTCTCCGGCCACGCCGAATCGTCCTACGCGCCGGCCATCGATTCGCTGGCGCCCAAGGGCACGACGCTGGTGGTGCTGATGGGCGTCAACACCCGCGCCCAGATCGCCGGGCGCCTGGTCGCCCGCGGCTGGTCGGACACCACGCCGGTCGCGCTCCTCTTCGCCGCGTCGACGCCCGACGCGCGCACGTGGATCGGCACCCTCGGCGACCTCGTCGCCGGAGCGCCGCTGCAGCTGCCCGAGAGCCCCGGCACGCTGGTCGTCGGCGACGTCGTGTCGCTGGCCGCCACGCTGGCTCCGGCCTCGGGCGGGCTTCAAGTAACCGATGCCGCCGACGACGAGCCGGCGGCGAGCAACGAGTAAGAGCGAAGCTTTATGGCAGCCATCGACGATCCCAAGACCCTCGGCCGTTCCCGCCTCTCCTTCGCCACGGAGGGGGACGTCGACGAGTTCATCCGCACCCTCGACCAGTTCGAGCGCGGCGATCTCGCTCCCGACCAATGGCGCTCGTTCCGCCTGCTGCGCGGCACCTACGGGCAGCGGCAGGACGGCGTCCAGATGATCCGCGTCAAGATCCCGCAGGGCCTGATGGACGCGAACCAGGCCCGCGTCTTCGCCGACGTGGCCGAGCGCTGGTCGCGCGGCTTCGGCCACATCACCACCCGCCAGAACCTGCAGTTCCATTTCGTGCCGCTCGCGGTGGTGCCCGAACTGCTCGATCACATCCAGGCCGCCGGCCTGACGACGCGCGAGGCGTGCGGCAACTCGGTCCGCAACATCACGACCAGCCCGTACGCCGGCGTCCACGCCGACGAGGTGTTCGACGTGACGCCGTACGGCGACGCGCTGACCCGCTACTTCCTCGGCCATCGGTTGAGCAGCAAGCTGCCGCGCAAGTTCAAGATCGCGTTCGAGGGCTGCGCCGCCGATCACATCTACGCGGCGATCAACGACATCGGCTGGTTCGCGCAGATCAAGGACGGCGTCCGCGGCTTCCGCGTCACCGTCGGCGGCGGCACGGCGACGATGACCCGCAACGGCGCGCTGCTCGAGGCGTTCATCCCGGCCAGCGAGATGTTCAACACCGCCGAGGCCATCGTCCGCGTCTACCACCGCCACGGCGACTACCAGCACAAGCAGCGCAACCGGATGAAGTTCCTCATCAAGACGATGGGGTGGGATCGCTTCGTCGAGGAATACCGCCACGAGCTGGCCGCGTTCCGCGGCGAAGGCGGCGCGACGCTGCCCTTCGATCCGCAGAACCCGCCGGTCGAGGTCGCGCCCGACTGGACGCGCGCCGAGCCGCCCACCGTCCTCGACATCCTCACCCGCGTCAGCAAGCCGCAGGATCTGCGCGGCCCGGGCATCGTCCCGGTCGTGCAGCCGGATCCGGCGCCCAGCGCGGCGCTGAAGGCGGAGTGGCGCAGGACCAACGTGCTGCCGCAGAAGCAGGCCGGCTACGTGATGGCGGTGGTCACGACCGTCCTCGGCGACCTCACCAGCCATCAGCTGCGCGTCCTCGCCGATCTCGCCGAGGCCTACAGCGACGGCTCGATGCGCGTGACCGCCGAGCAGAACCTGCTGTTCCGCTGGGTCAAGGAAGCCGACCTCGACGCCCTGCACACGCGGCTCGCCGCGGCCGGCCTCGGTCTCGGCGGCGCCAACACGGTCGCCGACGTGACCAGCTGCCCCGGGGCCGAGTCGTGCCGCCTGGCGGTGACGCAGTCCCGCGGGCTCGGCGCGCTCCTCGGCCAGCACCTCCGCGACAACCCCGAGGTCGCGGCGCTGGCGCCGAACCTCCACATCAAGATCAGCGGCTGCCCCAACGGCTGCGGCCAGCACCACATCGCCGGCCTCGGCTTCCAGGGCAGCATCCGCAAGGTCGGCAACAAGGCGGTGCCGCAGTACTTCGTGATGCTCGGCGGCGGCGTCGACGAGAACGGCGCCCAGTTCGGCCGGATCAGCGCCAAGGTGCCGGCCCGCCGCATGCCGCAGGTCGTCGAACGGCTGATCGGCCTGTATCGCGACGAGAAGCAGGTCGACGAAGCGCCGGAAGCGTTCTTCCGCCGCGTCGAGGCGGCCAAGGTCAAGACGCTGCTCGCCGACCTCGAGACGATGACGCTCGCCGACGTGAAGCCGGAGGACTACATCGACCTCGCCGAGGACCACGAGTTCGTGCCGGAGATCATGGACGGCGAGTGCGCCACGTAACTGGTCTTGCGGTCGCGCTCTCACGCGCGACCGCGGGGCCGGCCATTGGCGCGTTCGGCTGCTATGTGCCGACGCGCCTTCGCGCGTCGACCGGACGATGGCTCCGGACTCCGTCCTCGCCATTCGTCACGCCGCGCTGGGCGCGCGGCGGCGCCTTACGCGGGCCGGCGGCTGGTCTTGCGGCCGCGCTCTCACGCGAGGCCGCGGCCGCGTAGCCGCCTCGGACACGAGGCTCGGGAGGGCGCATGATACGAACGCTCGATCTGCTGCGCCATGTCCCTCCTCGTGTCCGCTCTCCCTTCCCCGCCCGCGGACGATCGCCCGCATCTCGCGGTGGCGATCGATGCGGCCCGCTTCATCCAGGCCTCCGCCGTCGCCACGCCGAACGGCACGACGTGGCCGGCCAACCCCGCCGACCGCACGTCGGTCGCCGCCGATCTCTACAGCGGCAGCGCCGGCGTCGTGCTGTTCTTCGTCGAGCTGCACCGCGCGACCGGCGATCCGGCACACCTCGCGACAGCGACCGCTGGCGCCGACGAGCTGCTCGCCTCGCTCGATCGCCAGGCCGACGCCGGTCTTTACACCGGGCTCGCCGGCATCGGCTTCGTGTTGAGCGAAGTCGGGCGCCACACCGCGACCGCGAAGTATCGCGACGGCGCGCGGCGCGTCGTGGCGCTCCTGCAGCAGCGGGCCGTCGAACGCGGCGCCGGCATCCAGTGGAACGACACCACCGACATCATCTCGGGATCGGCGGGCATCGGCCTGTTCCTGCTCTACGCCGCCGAGGCGCTCGACTCGCCCGAGGCCCGCACCCTCGCGGCGCGCGCCGGACGCCGGCTGCTCGAACGCGGCCGCGACGAGTCGGGCGGCCGCAAGTGGCCGATGGACGGAACGTCGGCGCAGCTGCTCCCCAACTTCTCGCACGGCACCGCCGGCGTCGCCTACTTCCTGGCAACGCTCTACCAGGCGACGAAGGACCGCGCGTTCCTGGACGGCGCGCTCGCCGGCGCCGCCTACCTGAAAGCCGATCGCCAACACCGACGGCGACGTGTGCCTGATCTACCACCACGAACCCGATGAAGCCGGGCGTCGCCTGTACTACCTCGGGTGGTGCCACGGCCCCGCCGGCACCGCGCGGCTCTGGTACCGGCTGTGGCAGGCCACCGGGGATCGCGCGTGGCTGGAGTGGGCGTCGAAGTCGGCGCGCGGCATCGTCGCGAGCGGCGTTCCCGACCGGCCGGCGCCGGGCTTCTGGAACAACGTCGGGCCGTGCTGCGGCTCGGCCGGGGTCGCCGAATTCTTCCTCGCCCACCATCGCGCCACCGGGGACGCCGCGTCGCTCGCCTTCGCACGCCGCGTCAGCGCGCAGATCCTCGGCGCCGCCGTTCGCGACGCCTCGGGGATCCGCTGGCCGCACGCCGAGCACCGGACGCGGCCGGCCGAGGTCGTCGCCCAGACCGGCTGGATGCAGGGCGCCGCCGGCATCGGCGCATGGTTCCTGCACCTCGACGCCTTCGAGCGAGGTGCCGCGCCTCCGATCCGCTTCCCCGATTCGCCGTTCTGATCGCGACGGGGGTTCTGAGGTGCAGGATCTGCCGAGCGGTCTACTCGGCGCGCAGCACGACGAGCGGATCGACCCTGGTCGCCCTGCGTGCCGGCAGGTAGCTGGCGGTCAAGCCGGTGATCGCGAGCAGCGACACGACCAGCGCCATCGTCAGCGGGTCCGTCGGACTCACGTCCCACAGCTGCTGGGCGAGGACGCGCGTCGCGGCGAGGCTGCCGACCAGGCCGATGGCGACGCCCAGCGCGAGCCAGCGCAGGCCCAGGCCGAACGTGAGCCGGAACACGTCCCAGCGGCTCGCGCCGACGGCGAGGCGGATGCCGATCTCGCGCGTCTGCCGCGCCACCGTATAGGCGATCAGGCTCGAGACGCCGAGGATCGTGAGCAGCAGACCAATCACCGCGAAGGCGCCGAAGACGAACAGCCCGAGCTGCGGCTCGGCGAACTGGAAGCGCCGGACGAGGTTGCCGATCGATTCGGTGTCCGAGATGGCGACGCCGCGGTTCACGGCCCAGATCTCGTTCTTCACGCTCCGGACCATCGCCAGCGGCGCCCCAGCGGTCTTCACGAGCAGGCCCTGGCTGTTGCGCGACGGCGCCATCGACGCCGGGACGAAGATCTCGGGCTCGACCGGTGAGGTGATGCCCTGGTTCTTCACGTCGGCGACGACGCCGACGATCTCGAAGACGTCCGCGACGCGGCTGCCTTCGCCACCCGGCAGCGCCAGCGAGAGACGACGGCCGATCGGATCGGCTTCGCCCTTCAGGTGCATTTCCACCAGCCGCTCGTTGACGATCGCGACGCGGCGACGGCCGCTGACGTCGTCGGCCGTGAGGTCGCGGCCGCGCCGCAGCCGCATGGTCAGCGTCGTGAGGTAGCCGTCGCTGATCTGCTCGACCATCGCCCGGCGCTGCTGGGCCTGGCTGGCGCCCATCACGTCGAAGTCCGCCGGATAGCCTCCGAACGGCGGGAACCCCGTGGTGGACGACGCCGCCTCGACGCCGGGCAGCGCGCGGAGGCGGGTCAACGCCTGCGCGAGGAACTGCTGCTGCGCGTCGGCGGTCTCGAGGCTGGTGCCGTTGGGCACACGCACGAAGAGGACCCGCTCGGGATCGAGGCCCAGGCTCGTGCTCTGCATCTTGATGAACGTGCGCATCAGCAGGCCGGCTGAGTTGAGGAGGACCAGGGCCAGGGCAATCTGCGCCACGACGAGGCCGCTGCTCAGGCGGGCGCGGCGGAACCCTCCGCCGGTGCCCTTGCCGCCGTCGCGCAGTCCGGGGGTCAATTGACGCCGCGCCGTCTGCAGCGCCGGCACCAGCCCGAAGATCAGGGCGGTGATCGCCGCGACGCCGAGGCTGAAGAGCAGGACCGGCATGTTCAGCTGAATCCTGGCCTCGCGCGGAATCAGGCCCTCGGGGATCAACGCGACGATCGCCGTGATCCCGAGCCGCGAGAACAGGCAGCCGATCGCCGCGCCGGCGAGCGCCAGCAGCAGGCTCTCGACCAGCAGCTGCCGCACCAGGCGGGTCCGGCTGGCGCCGAGCGCGGCACGCACGGCCATCTCCTGCTCGCGCCCGGCGGCGCGGCTGAGCAGCATGTTGGCGACGTTGGTGCACGCGATCAGCAGCAGCAGCGCGACGGCGGCCGCCATCGTGTAGAGCGTCCTGCGGAACGGGCCGACGATGCTGTCGATGAACGATTCGGCGTAGACGACGAAGCGCTCCGGGTAGTCGCGGGGCCGGGTCGGGGCGAACCGATGCCCGATCGCGTCCAGCTCGGCGGACGCCTGCTCCAGCGTCACGCCGGGCTTCAGCCGCGCCTGGAAGCGGAAGTAGCGCTCGCGCAACCGGGGATTGGCGGGGTCGAGGTGCAACGGCAGCCACACGTCCGCCGCGAGCTTCGAGACCCGCTCCGGCATCACGCCCACGAGCGTCGTCGGCACGCCGTTGAACGTGAACGTCCGGCCGACGATCGACGGGTCGAGGCCGAAGCGCGACGCCCACAGCTTGTAGCTCATGACGAACACGGGCGGGGCCCCGGGCCTGGCGTCGTCCGGCGCCAGCGTCCGGCCGACGAGCGCGCCGACCCCGAGGAACGTGAAGGTGTTGGCCGTGGTCAGGCCGCCGTTGAGCTGCTCGGTGCCCTGGCGCCGTCGTCCACAGCACGTCCTCGCCGGTCCCGCCGATGACCTCGTCGAGCAGCGTCGCCTGGCGCTGGTATTCGAGGAACTCGTCGAGCTGCAGGTAGCCCCGGCCACCCGGCCGCGCGCTCGCCTGGTCGTGGATCGCGATCTGAATCAGGCGACCGATGTCCCGGTACATCGGGTAGGGGTCCAGCAGCACGCCCTGGATCACGCTGAAGATCGTCGTCGTCGCGCCGATGCCGAGGGCCAGCGCCAGGACCGCGGCCACCGTGAAGGACGGCTGCTTGCGCACGCTGCGGATCGCGTAGCGGATGTCCTGTCGTGTGCCGAGGCCGGCCTGTCGCCACGCGCCCGCGACGCGGCGCCACGTCCACGCGTCCCGCGTCCGCTCGCGGATCGACGTCGGGTTGCCGAGCGCGCGGCGCGCCGCGAAGCGCGCTTCGTCGGGCGGGACGCCGTCCTCGATGCGGTCGTCTGTCTCCGCGGCGAGGTGGGCGCGAAGCTCGCGGTCCAGTTCGGCGTCGCGTTGTTCCTGCGTGAAGAACTCCCTGAGGGTGGCCAGCCAGCGACGTGCCATGGGTTACCCCTCCACGCGGCCGATCAGGACCGCGACTTCAACTCGGACCGATTCAGCACCAGGCCGATGGCGCGAGAGAGCTGCTGCCAGTTCGATTCTTCGGCCGCCAGCTGCCGCCGCCCCGCGGGCGTGAGCCGGTAGAACTTCATGGGCCGCCCCTTGGGTGTGTCCTGCCAGTCCGCCGCCAGCCACTTCTGGCGGACCAGCCGGTGCAGGGCCGGATAGAGCGAGCCGTGCTCCACCAGCAGCAGGTCGTCGGACTGGCTCTGGATCGCCTTGGCGATGCCGTGGCCATGCATCGGCCCGAACACCAGCGTGCGCAGGACGAGGAGGTCGAGCGTGCCTTTCAGCAGCTCGATGCGATCGGATACCGGGGACCGGAGCGGGCTCATGGTAGGAGATCTACCACAGTAGACGGCCTGCTACGGCTGGCGGTTGCCGCGGAGGGATTACTTTGTGATCGTTCTGAGGCGAGCGACGGCGAGGGCTCCGAGGAAGATCGCCAGCAGCACCGGCAGGGGAATCGACGCCGGCATCAGTTCCCGCATCAGTTCTCTTCGCCCCAGGCAAAGTGCTCGAGGCCGGATACCGCGACGACGTGGCCCGGCTTCTTGTCCCACGAGAACAGCGTCATGCGCCCGTCCTGCGACGACACGAGGACGCTGCAGTCGGGGTGCTGGCGGACGAAGCGGGCCGCCGACTGGTGCCGCGTGCCGCCCAGCTCCGACACCGCCATCGCCTCGAGCGGGCTCGACACCAGCGCGTCGAAGCGCGCGACTTCGAACTCGGCGCCGTCCACCACCAGCTTGGCGCCGAAGCCGACGACGGTCAGGTCCTCGCGCAGCACCAGCGCCCCGTCGACCGCGGTGAGCTGGCCGGTGCGATCGAGCGAGCGGCGGAACTGCTCGCGGTGCGCATCGACGCCGTCGGCGACGCGGGCGGCCTGCAGCGTGGCGATGTCCTGCATCAACTGACACAGGTGCGACGTCGTCGGGGCCTGGAACACGTGCGACGCCCGCACCGAGCGCAGCCACGCGTCGCCCGTCGTCGGCCCCATCAGGATGGTGCCGCCGTGGCCGTGGCGCTGCATCGCCAGCATCATCAGCTGCAGCGCGAACGTCAGGCGCAGCCGATCGTTCTGCTCCTCGACCTCGAGGTTGGTCTCGAGGATGTGCGCGAGGTTGAAGAACCCGACCGGCTTCGGCGGAATGCGCACCCGGCCTTCGCTGAGGACGGCGTGCGTGTCGTGCTGGCCGAGGACGACGAGCGCGCCGGGCCGGACGATGCGCACCGTCGGCTCGAAGAACGGCCACTGGTGCAGGTAGCCCCAGATGCGGCATCCCGATCCGCTCGGATACGCCGCCAGCGCGGTGACCGGCAAGGCCGTCAGCAGCCGCACCAGGCTCTCGCGGGTGACCGCGACCGGCTCCTCGAAGCTGGAGGCGTTCGGGTGGTCGGGCGGGCACAGGGACACGATGCCCGTCGTGGGGCGCCCTTCCTCGGTGGTCACGCTGGCCCAGAACATCGCGTTGACGAGGGCCGCGAGCTGCGCCCGCGCTCCCGACAGCGCGTTCGACAGTTCGCCATCCCTCGGCGTTTTCGCCGCCCGGCAGATGGCCGCGATGAAATCGCTCTCGGGCGAGACCAGCGGCAGCGTGACGCTCATCGGCTGGAGCGTCGGCGTGGTTACGTTCAGACCGTCCACTAGGTATCCATCTGCGCCCGCTGCAGGCGGCCGCTGAAGTCGACGTAGATCGACTTCCATTCCGAGAATACGTCGAGCGCGGCGATGCCCGCCTCGCGGTGACCGTTGCCGGTCCCCTTGATGCCGCCGAACGGCAGGTGCACCTCGGCGCCGATGGTCGGCGCGTTGACGTAGAAGAGGCCCGACTCGACGTCGCGCATCGCGCTGAACGCGGCGTTGACGTCGCGGGTGTAGATGGCACCGGACAGGCCGTAGCCGACGCCGTTGGCGATCTGGACCGCGTCGTCGAGGCCGTCGCACGGGATCACCGAGACGACCGGCCCGAAGATCTCCTCCTGGGCGATGCGCATCGTCGGCGACACGTCGCCGAAGATCGTCGGCTCGTGGAACCAGCCCTTCGCCCACTCGCCGGTCGTGAGGCGATGGCCGCCGGTCGCGAGCGTGGCGCCCTCGCGCTGGCCGATGGCGACGTAGTCGACGACCTTCTGCAGCTGCACGTCGGTGATCGACGGCCCCATCTGGACCCCGGCCTCGAGGCCGTTGCCGACCTTGAGCGCCCGCGCCCGCTCGACGAAGCGCGTGAGGAAGCGGCGGTAGATGCCCTTCTGGAGGATGACGCGACTGGCCGCGGTGCACCGTTGTCCGGTCGTGCCGAAGCCGCCCCACAGGCAGCCGTCGACCGCCAGCTCGAGATCGGCGTCGTCGAGGACGATGATCGCGTTCTTGCCGCCCATCTCGAGATGGACCTTCTTGAACGACGGCGCGGCCGCCTCGTTCACGAGCCGGCCGGTCGCGGTCGATCCGGTGAACGAGACGACGCGGATGGCGGGATGGCCGACGAGGGGCGCGCCGGCGCCGGCGCCATCGCCGGTCACCAGGTTGACCACCCCGGGCGGCAGGCCGGCGTCGGCCAGCGTCTGCACGAAGTTGACGGCCGAGAGCGGCGCTTCCTCGGCCGGCTTGAGCACCACGGTATTGCCGCAGATCAGCGCCGGGAAGATCTTCCACGAGGGCACCGCGATCGGGAAGTTCCAGGCGGTGATCAGCCCGCACAGACCGACCGGCTGGCGGATCGACATCGCGAACTTGTTGCGCAGCTCGGACGGGGTCGTCTGGCCGTAGAGGCGGCGGCCCTCGCCGGCCATCAGCTGGGCCATGTCGATGGCTTCCTGCACGTCGCCGCCGGTTTCGGCGACGACCTTGCCCATCTCGCGCGTCATGTCGCGGGCAAACCGATCCTTGCGCTCGGCGAACAGCTGCGCCGCCCGGAGCAGGACGTCGGCCCGCTTCGGGGCCGGCACCTGCCGCCACATGGTGTAGGCCTCCGCCGCCGAGGCCACCGCCCGATCCACGTCGGCCGAGCTCGACGCCGCGAAACGGCCGACCAGGTCGCTGGTATCGGCCGGGCTGCGATTCTCGAACGTCTCGCCCGAGGCGGCCGGGACCCACTCGCCATTGATGAAGTTGGCGTAAGTCTGTACGCTCATGGTCTGCAATTCTATGTCCCGGGCCAGGGCCCGGGTGGACTTCCCGGCTGGAGGATGGATGCGACGGACGAATGTGAGGCGCGCCCGCTGGGGCGTGACCGGTATGGTTTGCCTTCTGGCCTTCGGCCACGCGGCCGAGGCGCAGCGGTCGTCCGGCCCGCCGCGACAGGCGCTCGCCTACGACCAGGCCTTCGGGACGTCGGCCTACGGCAGGCCCGAGCAGCCGGCCGTGCTCGCCGACGTGCCGACCATCGGTGAGTGGGTCGACGCGACCCACTACCTCGAGACCCGCCGCGAGCCCGACGGCCGGCGGCGCGTCTACGTCACCTCGGCCGCCGACGGCACGTCGCGGCTGGTCGGGCCGTCCGATCCATCGGCCGTGACCGGGCCCGCCGCGGCGTTTCGCGTCGTGCTGCGGGACAACGACCTGGTCCGGGTCGACGCCGACGGCAGCGAGCGGCGGCTGACCGCCAGCCCCGCCGACGAGAAGCACGTCCGCCTCTCGCCGGACGGCGCCCGCCTCGCCTACGTCCGCGACAACGACCTGTTCGCCCTCGACCTCGCGCACCGGCCTCGAGCGCCAGCTCACCGCCGACGGCAGCGAGACGATCCTGAACGGCGCGCCGTCGTGGATCTACATGGAGGAAATCCTCGGCCGCGGCAGCAACGCATTCTGGTGGTCGCCGGATGGGACGCGCCTCGCCTTCATGCGCTTCGACGACGCGCCGGTCCCGGTGTTCCCGATTTACCACGCCGACGGCCAGCACGGCACGCTCGAGCGCACCCGCTACCCCAAGCCCGGCGACGCGAATCCGTACGTCCGCATCGGCGTCGTCTCGATCGCCGACGGCAGGACGACGTGGATGGACTTCGAGGAGAAGGCCGACCACTACCTGGCCTTTCCGAAGTGGTCGGTGGACGGCCGCACCCTGTTCGTGCAGTGGATGAACCGGGGTCAGGACACGCTGAAGATCTTCGCGTGCGACGCCGCGACGGGCAAGGCGGCCAGCATCCACCAGGAGACGCAGCGCACGTGGGTCGACTGGTACGACGACCTCACGCCGCTCGCCGACGGCTCGCTGCTGTTCATCAGCGACGTCGACGGCTGGCGCCACCTGTATCGCTACGCCAAGGGCGAGCCCGCCGTGAAGCAGCTGACGCGCGGCGCGTGGCGGGTGCACCAGATCCTGAAGGTCGCCGGCGACGCCGGGCTGGTCTACTTCTCCGGACGGCCGGTGAAGAGCTGGGACACGCAGCTGATGCGGCTGAAGCTCGCCGGCGGCGAGCCGGAGATCGTGACGAAGGACCCGGGCGCGCACCGGGGGTCGGTCAGCCCGGACGGCGCCTACGTCATCGACACCTGGACGACGCTCACCACGCCGACGCGCGTCGTGCTCCGGCGCGGCGACGGCTCGATGGTGCGCGACATCGCGAACGCGGCGTCGGCGCCCGGCTTCGACCGCGTCGCCTGGGGCCGCGCCGAGCTGTTCACGATCCCGTCGAGCGACGGCAAGTTCCAGCTGCCGGCCTACTGGATCCTGCCGCCCGACTTCTCGCCGAAGCGCCAGTATCCGGTCATCTTCACGATCTACGGCGGCCCCGACGCCGGCTCGGTGCAGAACGCCTGGCCGTCGCTGGGCGCGCACTACTGGGCGCAGCGCGGCGTGATCACGATCAGCGTCGATCACCGCGGCAGCGGCCACTTCGGCAAGGCCGGGACGGGCTTGCTGCACCGCCAGCTCGGGACGTGGGAGATGACCGACCTGAGCACCGCCGCGGCGTGGCTGCGCGCCCAGCCCTTCGTCCAGGGCGACCGCATCGGCATCACCGGCTCGAGCTACGGCGGCTACACGACGGCGATGGCGCTGACCCACGCCGCCGGCCAGTTCAATTTCGGGATTGCCGGATCCTCGGTGACCGACTGGAAGCTGTACGACTCCGTCTACACCGAGCGCTACATGGATCAGCCCGCCGAGAACCCGGAGGGCTACAAGGCGGGCGCGGTGCTGACCTGGGCTGACCGCTACAAGGGCGGGCTGCGCCTGACGCACGGCACCATCGACGACAACGTCCACATGCAGCAGACGGTGCAGCTGTGCGACTGGCTGACGACCCACGACAAGCGCTTCGAGCTGATGCTCTACCCCGACTCGCGGCACGGCATCCAGGCGTCGCAGCGCGCCCACCAGGCGCGCGAGTCGCACGACTTCTGGGTCCGCAACCTGCTCGGCGGCCGGCTGCCGGACGTCCTGGTCGACACGCGGACCGAGCGGCCCGCCCCGGTCACGCGCGAAACGAAGAAGACCGAGAAGCCGAAAGAAAAAGAGCGGACGCCCTAGGAAGGACGTCCGCTCGTTCTTGTTGGCGCTGAGCGCGCCTCGGCGGCCCGCACGCGGGCGGCAACTCCTGATTAGTTGGCGTTCTTCAGCTCGACGAGCGCGTCGACCAGCGCCGGCTGCACCTCGAACGAGAGCGCCACCGTGGTGCCCGTGCCGCTCACCTGGAGCGACTGCAGCACCGGGGCCAGCTCCGGCTTCTGGCCGGCGTGCAGCTTGGCCATCGCCATGAAGCCCTGGAGCACGTCGCGGAGGTTCTTGGCCGCTTCGTCGTCGCGCGCTTCGGCCCGCAGCATGCCGCTGACGCCGGCGCCGACGTGGCTGGAGGCGCTGAACCACTTCACCGCGGGCAGGTGCTGGGCGAGCGGCTCGGGCAGCGACGCGTTGCTGGTCAGGGCGTCCATGCGGCCGACCGCCCACACGTTCGACGAGCCTTCGAGGTCGCCGATCAGGTTGACGATTTCCTGGTTGTCGCGGATGGTGCGGCCGCCTCTGGCGCCGTGGGCGATGGCGGCGCGGATGGTCGGCTCCTCGCCGAGGGCAATCAGCCCGGGCTCGAGGAAGGCCACCATCGGGCCGGCGCCGGCCTTGCGGTGGCGGGCGATGTGGTCGTGGACGTTGGGGACGACGGTCTCGACTTCGGCCGGAACGGGCGCCTTCTCCGGATTCGGACGAAGGACGCGGATGCCGTCGATGGTTTCGACGACGCCGCCGTGGCTCGTGGCCAGGGCCTCGAGGCGGGCGGCGTCGAAGCGGCCGTGCAGGAGAACGAGGCCGACCGGACGGCCGCCCTTATCGTGGGCGTCGGCGGTCTGGGCCCCGGCGGTCTGGGCGGCGGGGGCCGGCGTCATCCAGGCCAGGACGTAGTCGATGTCCTGCTCGATGTTGATGCCGGTTTCGCGCTGGAATTCTTCCTGGCCCTTGGTGTCGTGGTCGGGCAGGACGGTGCGGATCTTCTGGCGGAACTCCGAGTTCATGACGTCCCGGACGTTGGCGTAGGCGACGATGGCGGCCGCCTCGGGGACGTACTTGAGCTCTTCAGGGCCGACCGCGCGGGGAGCGGAAGCCAGGGTGGAGAGGCCACCTCCGTAGTAGGCGACCAGGCCAGTCCCGAGCCCGGCGGCGAGAACAAAACCCGAGCCCATGAGAAAAAGCCGAGAAGTCCGGTTCATGACAGGCGCCTCCAACGGTGTCCGCGTACCCCGTGATCCAGTATACGGACCAAGTCGAGGTCGGTTCCCTGTTTCGTCAAGAAACCGTCATAACCGGCAGCCCGGCAGCCCGGCCCGACCCTACTGCTCGAGCACGTATTCCCGGCGGGCAATGACGCGCATCGCCAGGAAGACGAAGGCCGCGCCGATCCCGACCAGCATGACCAGGGCCACCGGGAGCGAGGCTTTCTGCTGAACCAGGCTCTGCAGCAGGGACAGCACCCCTTCTCCCATCACGGCGTGCGGGACGAGCGACTGGAGGTAGTACGACACGGTCAGGTGCCGGACGTAGCCCGGGATGACCAGCGCCAGCTGCTCGAAGCCGAAGACGAACACCAGGCCGATCACCAGGGGCCGCTTGAACTGCGCCCCGACCCAGGCGAACAGGCCGCCGTAGGCCAGCAGGCCGAGGATGACCAGCCCCAAGTCCTTGAGCAGGCTGGGGAACGTGCCTGCCAGGGTGGCCCCGGACAGGCCCATCAGGAAGTACACGACCATCAGCGAGGGCGTGACGACCATGGACGTGCAGACGAAGTAGGCCAGGAACTTGCCGAGCAGCACCGCTCCGCGGGGGATCGGCCGGGTGAACAGGTAGGTGATCGTCTTGTCCTCGACCTCGTCGGCCACCAGCGCGGTGCCGTAGTAGAGGGCCAGGACCGGCACGATGAACCGCAGGTAGAGCCACCAGACCATGAACCCGAAGATGGTCGGGCCGGTGATGACCTGGCCCTCGACCCGCATGTCCTGGGCGGCGACGGCCTGGACGCCCCGCACCAGCAGGGCCAGGATGACCGGAAGCCCGACCAGCAGGCCCATGAAGATGGTGCCGCGGGACCACAGCATCCGCGCCAGCGACAGGTCGAAAATCAGGACCCCGGCCCGCCACAGCGACGGGGCGCGCCGGGCCTTCGGGAGCGCGGGCGGCAGGGGTGGACGGGGCGGTCGCGGACGTCATCGTCACTTCACCAGGTACTGGAAGACGGCCTGCAGGTTGTCGTCGGGCGACGTGACCTCGTGGATCAGGCCGACCTCGTCGGTCGCGGCCAGGCTGGTCATCCGGGCGTAGAACGCGTCGGGCTTGCCGGTCTGGACCACCACCGCGCCCGACTCGAAGCGCAGGCTCAGCACGTCGTCGTAGGCCAGGCAGTGCCGGGCGAAGGCGCGCGGCTGCTCGGCGCGCACGAACACGGTGTGCGGATGGGTGTCGATCAGGTCGCGGATCTGGTGGACGTTGCCCTCGGCCAGGATCCGGCCGTTGTTGATCAGGAGGATGTTCGAGGTCATCGACTCCACTTCGTGGAGGATGTGGCTCGACACGATGATGCTCTTCCCCTGCCGCGCCCAGTCCTTGATCAACTTGATGGTGCGCCGCCGCATCAGGGGATCCATGCCGGTGAGCGGCTCGTCGAGGATCAGCAGCCCGGGATCGTGCACCAGCGCCTGCGCCATCTTGATGCGCTGGCGCATGCCCTTGCTGTAGGCGCCGATCTTCTTGTCCTTGGCGTCGAGCAGGTCGACCGAGGCGATGGCCTTCTCCGCCGCCGCCGTGGCCTCGGCCTCGTCGTAGCCGTTCAGCCGCACCAGCGCGGTGACCCAGGCCAGCCCGGTCATGCGCTCGTAGAAGGCGTCCTGCTCGGGACAGAAGCCGATCTTGAAGTAGGCCCCGGGGTTGTCCCAGATCGGCTGGCCGAGGACCGTGACGGTGCCCTTGCTCGGCTTCAGCTGCCCTGTGATCAGCTTGAGGAACGTCGACTTGCCGGCGCCGTTCGGGCCGAGCAGGCCGGTGATGCCCGGCGGCACGGCGACGGTGACGTCGTTCAGGCCGGAGACCTGGCCGTACCACTTCGAGAGGTGCTCGGTCGTGACGATGGGGGTCACGCCACCACCTCCACGCCGCGGACCCGGCGTTCGAGCACCGACAGCGACACCGCCACCAGCGCCGCGAGCACGATGAGCGACACCGCCACCGGCGTCGTGTAGCGCAGCGGCTGCCGGAAGATCGCGTCGCCGACCTGCGCCAGGCTGCCGGTGAACGACACCCACGATACCGCGGTCGATCCGGTCACCAGCCGCAGCGTGCCGTAGATGGCCTCGCTGAAGAACATCACGCCGGCGAACATCACCGCGACGTAGCGCGTGCTCGTCGTCAGCGACGACAGCGCCAGCACGGCGCAGCAGACGATGAACACCTCGACGAACGAGAACACCGTGATCGCCGGGAACAGGATGATGTTCGTGCGCGCGAACTCGAAGCTGCCCGACAGCAGGATCTGCCCGAGCAGCAGCAGCATCGCGGGGACCCAGGTGACGAACAGCAGGAACGTCGCCAGGATCGCCATCTTGCCGGCGATGTAGTCGAGACGCGTCAACGGCTTCGACAGGTAGATCTGCAGGGCGTTGGCCTTGCGATCCTGCGCGATGAGGCCGGACCCGACATAGACCGCGAGCAGGAAGACGAAGAAGTTCTGCTGCTCGAGGAAGTCCCGGAAGACCTTGGCGGTGGGCCCGAGCAGGCCCGCCGTCTGGGCCACGCTCTCGGAGACGTAGAACATCGCCAGCCGCACCATCAGCTGGATCCAGGACCCGAACAGGATCCCGATCATCGGCCGGCGGCGCAGGAAGCCCTTGATGCCGCTGCGCGCGATCACCAGCCAGGCGCGCTGCGCCGGCTGGCGGGCGCCGCCGTAGCGGCGGTAACTCTGGTCGTGTATCGGCACGCGCTACTCCTGGCCCACGGCCTTGGCGAAGACGTCCTCGAGGGTCGGCACGCTGGGCCGCAGGTGGCGGACCTGGACGCCGTGCTGCGCCGCAAGGGCGAACACATCGCGCGCGCTCTTGCCGCCGGGCACGAAGACGCGCATGACGTCTTCGTCGGTGGCGTGGCATTCGAGGCCGTTCGCCTGCAGGACGGCGACGAACGCGTCGGGGTCGCCCTTGATGCGCAGCTCGAAGATGCTGCCGGCCGGTCCCTTCAGCTCGCCGATCCGGCCCGACGTGGCGATGCGGCCCTTGTCGAGCACGATCAGGTGATCGCAGGTGTACTCGACGTCCGGCAGCAGGTGCGACGACAGGATCAGGCTGACGCCCTTGTTGTGCCCGAGGTCGCGGATCAGCTCGAGCATCTCGTCGCGCCCCTTCGGGTCCATCCCGTTGGTCGGCTCGTCGAGGAACAGCAGATCGGGATCGTGGACCAGCGCCTGCGCCAGCTTGATGCGCTGCTTCATGCCGGTCGAGTAGGTGCCGATCTCGCGGTAGCGCGCCTCGCCGAGGCCGACGTAGTAGAGCACCTCGTGCGCGCGCTGCATCGCGTCGACGGCGGGCAGGCCGGAGAGCTCGCCGCAGTAGGCGACGAACGACACGGCGTTCATGCCGGGGATGTGGCCGTCGCTCTCCGGCATGTAGCCGACGCGGCTGCGGATCTCCTGCGGGCTGGTGGTGACGTCGAGGCCCAGCACCCGCATCCGCCCCGTGGCCGGGGTGATGAAGCCGAGCAGCGCCTTGATCATCGTGCTCTTGCCGGCGCCGTTCGGGCCGAGCAGGCCGACCGCGCCCGCAGGGAAGACGGCGCTGACGTCGGCGAGGGCGCGGTTGCGGCCGTACTCGACGGTCAGGTTCTCCAACGTCACCGCCGTTTCCAGGCGGGCGGCGGGACCGGGTCCCGGGGCGCTCGCCTCGGACTGGGTCGGAACAGGCGGCTGATCGGTGGCGACGCTCATGAGTGGCTGCTGGCTAATACGGGACTATAGGGCCGATGGTTCGTTTCCGGACACCGCCTGCGGTCGACGTCGTCGACCGCCTGGCGATGGCCGGCAACAGCATCGGTGCTCCGGTCCTTCGGACCTCGCATTCGATGTCGATATTCCGCGTCACAGGCGCACCCCTTAGGCCCAGCGGCTCGGCCGCTTCGCGGAGGGCCGCGATGACGTGACCGATGTGCTCGTCGAGTGGCAGGCCGAGCTCGTCGGCCCCACGCTGCAGGTCCTCGCGCGAAACGGCACGGGCAAAGGCCTTGTCCTTCATCCGCTTCCTGACCGAGCCGACCTCGAGGTCGAGCACGCTTTTCGACGGCCGCACCAGCGCCGCGGCGACGATGAATCCCGAGAGCTCGTCGCACGCGAACAGCGTGTGCTCGAGCCGCGATTCGCGGGCCACGCCGGTGTGGTCGCCGTGCGAGAGGATGGCACGGATCATCGCCTCCGGGAACCCTTCGACGCGCAGGATCTCGGCGCCCCGGAAGGGATGGTCGTCGAGGCTCGGAAAGCGCTCGTAGTCGAAATCGTGGAGCAGCGCGGTGTTGCCCCAGAACGCCTCGTCCTCGCCGAAGCGGCGGGCGTAGCCGCGGACGGCCGCCTCGACGGCGAGGGCGTGCTTCAGCAGGCTGTCGCCGGTCGTGTAGCTGGTGAGGAGGGTCCAGGCCCGTTCACGCGAAATGACGGGAGGGGTATCGCTCATGGCCGTCACCGGTAGACGTTCAGGAACAGGGTGATCAGGATGGCGTTGGCGAAGTCGATGAAGAAGGCGCCGACCATCGGCACCACCAGGAAGGCCCGCGGGGCCGGGCCGAAGCGCTGCACCATCGCCTCCATGTTGGCCATGGCGTTGGCGGTGGTGCCGAGCATGAAGCCGACGAAGCCGCTCGACATGACCGCCGCCTCGTAGTCGCGGCCCATCACCCGGAAGACGACGAACCCGGCGACCAGGGCGACGACGGTGAGCTGGACGATCAGGATGATCGCCAGCGGCACGGCGAGGCCGGCCAGCTCCCACAGCTTCAGCGACATCAGCGCGAGGGCGAGGAACAGCGACAGCGCGACGCTGCCGAGATCGTCGATCAGCTTCTGCGACAGGCCGAACAGGCCGGTGAGGTCGTCGATGTTGCGGATGATCGCCGCGATCAGCATCGCGCCGATGTAGGCCGGCAGCGTCAGCGACCGCCCGCCGAGGCCGGGCAGGAACTCGGGGAATCGCACGTGGCCCTGGATCCACGTCGAGACCCAGCCGCCGATCCACATCGCGAACAGGATCACGACGAGCGTCTTGAGCAGCCCGTAGGCCTCGACGTCCTCGCCGGCCGGCGCGCTCGGCGCCGGCTCCCCCGCCGCCGCTTCGACGACGTGTGCGGCGACCTCCGGCTCGAAGGCGTCGCGCACCGCCGCCGGTCGGCGCAGCTTGCGCCGCTCGACGAGCGCCGTGCCGATCGGACCGCCCATGATCCCGCCGCCGACGATGCCCACCATCGCGGCCGCGACCGCGAGGGTGGCGGCGCCGGCCAGCCCCGCCGCGGCGAACTCCGGCGCGAAGGCGAGACCGGTGGCGGGCCCGCCGGTCAGGGTCACCGATCCGGCGAGCACCCCCATCAGCGGATGCTGGCCGAGGAGTTGCGCGGTGCCGGCCCCGACGATGTTCTGGACCGCCGCGATCACCACCGCGAGCAGGAAGAAGCGCAGCACCTGCGGCCCGCCGACGCGCAGCAGCGACAGGCTGGCGGCGAAGCCGATCGTGGTGAAGAACGCGATCATCAGCGGCGCCTGCAGCGCCGTGTCGAAGGTGATGGGCGCCCAGTCGGGCCGCCTGATCACGGTGATCAGCACCGACACCAGCAGCCCGCCGATCACCGGCGCCGGCAGGTTGTAGCGGGTCAGCAGCGGCACGGCGCGCTTGATGCCGTAGCCGATGAACAGGACGAGGCCGGCGAATGCGAGGGTCTGGGTGAAGTCGAGGGTCATGCGCGTCGGGCCGCCCGCGGGACGGCGCCGCCGCGCGCCTAGCGCGGCGAATAGCAGCCGGCCCGCCCGGAGGGCGGCCCGCGGCCGGCCGTGAGAGGCCGGACGCAAAACCAGCTATATTCCGCATCCTACATCGTAACCAGGGAGTCGAGCATGACCAGAGACCATCGGGGCACGCCGCCCGGGACCGACGCCGCGGGGCTCGACACCGAGTTCACCCGCGGGCTCGGCCTCTACGACGCCACCATGGTGGTCGTGGGCTCGATGATCGGCTCGGGCATCTTCATCGTCTCGGCCGACATCGCCCGGCTGGTCGGGAGTCCGGGCTGGCTCCTGCTGGCCTGGGTGGTCACGGGCGCCCTGACGGTCACCGCCGCGCTCTCCTACGGCGAGCTGGCGGCGATGATGCCGCGCGCCGGCGGCCAGTACGTCTACCTGCGCGAGGCGTTCTCGCCGCTCTGGGGCTTCCTCTACGGCTGGACGCTGTTCCTGGTCATCCAGACCGGCACGATCGCGGCGGTGGCGGTCGCCTTCGGCCGCTTCCTCGGGGTGCTGTGGCCGGCGATCGCCGAGACGCACTACCTGATCCCGCCGATCCACCTGTCGACGGGCTACGCCGTCTCGCTGTCGACGGCGCAGCTGGTCGGCCTGGTGCTGATCGCGCTCCTGACCTGGACCAACACGCGCGGGCTGGACTACGGCAAGATCATCCAGAACGTCTTCACGACGGCGAAGACCGGCGCCCTCGCCGCGCTGATCGCGTCGGCCTGGTCGCCGGCTGGAACGCGCTCGCGGTCGACGCCAACTTCGGCGATCTGTGGACGCCGCGGGGCAACGTCGACGTCGCGCCGGGGCTGACGGCGGCCACGGCGTTCGGGCTGTTCGTCGCCGTGTGCGTCGCGCAGACCGGCTCGCTGTTCTCGTCCGACGCCTGGAACAACATCACGTTCACCGCCGGCGAGGTGAAGAACCCGCGCCGCAACATCCCGCTGTCGCTGGCGCTGGGCACCGGCATCGTCATCGGCCTCTACCTGCTGGCCAACGTCGCCTATCTGGTGACGCTGCCGCTGGCCGCCATCCAGAGCGCGCCGGCGGACCGCGTCGGCACCGCGACGCTCGACGCCATCTTCCCCGGGCTCGGCGCGCCGCTGATGGCCAGCGCGATCATCGTGTCGACGTTCGGCTGCTGCAACGGCCTGATCCTCGCCGGGGCCCGCGCCTACTACGCGATGGCGCGCGACGGCGTGTTCTTCACGAAGGCCGGGATCCTGAACGCGGCCAAGGTGCCGGCCTGGGCGCTGTGGCTGCAGGGCGCGTGGGCCGCCTTCCTGGTGCTGCCGCGGACGTTCAACCCGGCGACGGGCAGCTACGGCAACCTGTACGGGAACCTGCTCGACTACGTCATCTCGGCGGCGCTGATCTTCTACATCCTGACCATCGCCGGGATCTTCCGCCTGCGGTCGACGCGACCGGACGCCGACCGGCCGTATCGCGCCGTCGGCTATCCCATCGTGCCGGCGCTCTACATCGCCGGCGCGCTGGCGATCCTCGTCGTGCTGTTCGTCTACCGTCCGGCGACGACCTGGCCGGGCCTCGTCATCGTGCTCCTGGGCCTGCCGGTGTACCTGGCATGGCGGAAGCGATGACGCGGCGGACGGTGTCGGCGAGCGCGTAGCGATCCAGATCGCCGGGATCGGCGAGCGCCACGTCGGCGGCGTCGTCGCCCGCGCGCAGCGTGCCGCCGACGACGGTGGCCGCGTAATCGAGGACGACGAAGTGGAAGCGCACGGCGCCGTCGTCGTCGCGCTCGACGCGCTCGAACACCTCGAGGAAGCGGCCGACGGCGATGTCGAGGCCGGTCTCCTCGCGCACCTCGCGGCGCAGCGCCGCCTCGACCGATTCACCGAGCTCCACGGCCCCGCCGGGGATCGACCACTCCCCCGCCGACGGCGCCTTGCCGCGGCGGATCAGCACGACGCGGCCGTCGTACATCACCACGGCGGCAGCGCCGAGCACGGGCCGCGCCGGGCGTTCATGACTCATGCCGCAGCCTGGGGTGCCAGCCTCAGCCGATCGGCAGGCTGGCGTTGGCGTTGACGTCCCAGCCGGCGGTGACGCCGGCGCGGAGCCGCCGCAGCCCGGCGGCGGCGATCATCGCGGCGTTGTCCGTGGTCAGCGACAGCGCCGGCACGAACACGGGGATCCCGGCCTGCTCACCGCGCGCGATCGCGTCGGCGCGCAGCCGGCTGTTGGCCGACACGCCGCCGGCGATGCCGATGCTCTTCGCCCCGAACCACCCGGCCGCCTCGAACGTCCGCGTCAGCAGCGCGTCGACGACGGCGCGCTGGAACGACGCGCAGAGGTCGGCCATCTCCGGCTCGCTGAACGGCCGGCCGTCGCGCGCCTGCACCAGCCGCAGCACGGCGGTCTTGAGGCCGCTGAAGCTGAAGTCGGCGCGGTGCTCGAGCGCCTTCTCGAACCCAGGCGGGCGGACGCCGACCGGTCCCGGCGTGCGGTCCTTGTGCGTGATCTTGAAGCGCGGCAGATCGTAGGCGCGATCGTTGCCGCCCTTGGAGACGCGGTCGATCACCGGGCCGCCCGGGTAGCCCAGGCCGAGCAGCTTGGCCACCTTGTCGTAGGCCTCCCCCGCCGCGTCGTCGCGGGTGCGGCCGATCAGGTGGTACTCGCCGTCGGCGGGCATCAGGTACAGGCTGGTGTGACCGCCAGACACGACGAGCACGACCGCCGGCAGCGGCAGCGGCCCGTTGTGCAGGATCAGCGACTCGATGTGGCCGGCGAGGTGGTGGACGGCGACGATGGGCAGGTCGAGCGACAGCGCCACCGACTTGGCGGCCTGGAGCCCCACAAGCAGCGACCCGACCAGGCCGGGCCCCTGCGTGACCGCCACCGCGCCGAGATCGCGCCAGCCGATCCCGGCATCGGCGAGGGCGCGCTCCAGCACGCCGCAGATGTCGCGCAGGTGCTGGCGCGAGGCGAGCTCGGGGACGACGCCGCCCCACTCACGGTGCAGCGCGACCTGCGAGGCGATGACGTTGGAGCGGACGCGCCACGGCTTGTCGGGCGCGCCGGTCTCCTCGACGACCGCGGCCGCGGTCTCGTCGCACGAGCTCTCGACGCCCAGCATGAGCACGGAGGCTGGTCTACGAGGACGCGGCGCCGACCGCCTGCTGTGTGTCGGCCGCCGGCTGCGCGGCCTCCTCGAACAGGCGCGGCAGGGTGGTCGTGAAGTCGGGGCGCGCGATCCCCTTCTCGGTCACGATCGCGGTGATGTAGCGCGCCGGCGTGACGTCGAACGCGGGATTGCGGATCCTGGCGCCGTCCGGCGTGACCTGCGTCGGCCCGACGTGCGTGACCTCGCGCGCCGGCCGCTCCTCGATCGGGATGCCCTCGCCGTTGGGCGTCGCCAGGTCGATCGTCGAGAGCGGCGCCGCGACATAGAACGGCACGCCGTTCTCCTTGGCCAGCACCGCGACGCTGTAGGTGCCGATCTTGTTGGCGGTGTCGCCGTTGGCGGCGATGCGATCGGCGCCGACCACGACCAGGTCGATCAGGCCCTGGCGCATCAGCGCGCCGGCCATGTTGTCGGTGATCACCGTCGTGTCGATGTGGTCCTTCACCAGCTCCCACGCGGTCAGCCGCGCGCCCTGGAGGAAGGGCCGGGTCTCGTCGGCGAGCACCTTGACGGTCTTGCCGGCGTCGACCGCGCCGCGGATCACGCCGAGCGCGGTGCCGTAGCCCGCCGTCGCCAGCGCCCCGGCGTTGCAGTGCGTCAGGATGGTCGCCTCGCCGGGCACCAGCGTCGCGCCGAAGGCGCCGAGCGCCTTGCAGCTGGCGACGTCCTCGTCGTGGATCAGCAGTGCCTCGGCGACGAGCGCGGTCTTCAGGTCGGCGACCGAGGCGCCCGCCTGCGCCAGCGCGCTGAAGCGCCGCTTCATGCGCTCGATGGCCCAGAACAGGTTGACCGCCGTCGGCCTCGTCGCGGCCATGACGTCGCACGACTTGAGGAACTCGGTCAGGAGCTGGCGCGTCCCGGTGGCCGTGCTGTTCTTGACGCCGAGGGCCAGCCCCATCGCCGCCGACACGCCGATGGCCGGCGCGCCGCGGATCACCATGGTCTTGATCGCCTTGGCGACCTCGTTCACGGTCTTGCAGCGGACGTAGATTTCCTTGCCCGGGAGTTTGCGCTGGTCGACCATCACGACCGCGTCGTCCTGCCACTCAATCGTCGGAAGCATATCTGGAGGATTTTACTCGTTGAGGAGGCGCGCATCGAACGGATGCGGAAACAGGGCCGCCAGGCGGTGCCGGGCGGTGACCTTGGCCTCGTTGGCCAGCACCACCTCGAGATCCCCGCCGAACTCCCACAGGAGCTGGCGGCAGGCGCCGCACGGCGGCGTCGGGTCCTCGGTGGCCGCCACCACGGCCACCCGGGTGAAGCGGCGGTGCCCCTCGGACAGGGCCTTGAACAGCGCGATCCGCTCGGCGCAGACGGTCAGGCCGTAGGTGGCGTTCTCGACGTTGCAGCCGGTCACGACCACGCCGTCCGCGGTCTCGAGCGCCGCCCCGACCGCGAAGTGGGAGAACGGCGCGACGGCGAACCGCCGCGCCGCGCGCGCCGCGTCGACCAGCACGGATTCCTCGATGGACACTAGTGTCCCGTCCCCGTGATGAGTGCCAGATCTCGCGGGCGGGGCATCCCGCCTCGCGGCGTTGCTCGTCGCTCACATATTCCCAATATGCTCACTCCTCGCGCCTTGCGATCCGGGCGCCGCGCCCACGAGCTCCGCCACCCATCTCGGGGACTGGACACTAGATCCTCGTGACGAGCCCGGTGAGAAGCGCGATGAACTGGTCGCGGACGCGGGCCGTCGTCGCCAGCACTTCCTCGTGTACGAGCGGCTCGGGCAGCACGCCCGCCGCCATGTTGGTGATGCACGAGATGCCGGCGACCTCGATGCCCATGTGCCGCGCCACGATGGCCTCCGGTACGGTGGACATCCCGACCGCGTCGGCGCCCATGAGGCGGAAGGCGCGGATCTCGGCCGGCGTCTCGTAGCTCGGTCCCGTCACCGCGATGTAGACCCCTTCCTCGACGCCGATGCGGATGGCCGCGGCGGCCTCGCGCGCCGCCTGGCGCAGGCGCGGCGAGTAGGCCATCGTCATGTCCGGGAAGCGCGCCCCGAAGCGCTCGTCGTTCGGCCCGACCAGCGGGTTGGCGCCCATCAGGTTGATGTGGTCGCTGATCAGCATCAGCGCGCCCTGGGCGAAGCTGGTATTGATGCCGCCGGCGGCGTTGGTCAGGATCAGCACCTTGACGCCGAGCAGGCCGAGGACGCGGGTCGCGAACGTCGCCACCGCCATCGCATGGCCTTCGTAGATGTGGGCCCGGCCCGACAGGGCCAGCACGCGCCGGCCCTCGATCGTGCCGGCGACGAGCTCGCCGGCGTGGCCGACGATCTTCGCGGCCGGCCAGTGCGGGATGATCGAGTACGGCACGACGGTGGCGTCGCCCAGCGAGCCGGCGAAGGCGCCGAGCCCCGAGCCCAGCACCACCGCGACGTCCGGGACGTCGCCGATGCGATCCTGCACCGTCTTGGCGGCCTCGGCGACGGCGTCGTAGCGGGCCGGGGTCACAGCAGCGCTCCCGCGATCGTCGCAGTGACGAAGTTGGCAAGGGTGCCGGCGATCATCGCGCGGACGCCGAGCCGGGCCAGATCCTGCCGCCGCGACGGCGCCAGCGCGCCGATGCCCCCGAGCTGGATGCCGATCGACGAGAAGTTGGCGAAGCCGCACAGCGCGAAGGTGGCGATGGTGAAGGAGCGCGGATCGAGCGACGCCTTGAGGGCGCCGAGCTGCGAGTAGGCGACGAACTCGTTCAGCACCATCCGCGTGCCGAGCAGGCTGCCGATGGTGCCGGCGTCGCGCCACGGCACGCCGAGGGCCCACGCGATCGGCCCGAACACCCAGCCGAGGATCGCCTGGAGACTGAGCTGGTCGAGCGAGGTCCCGAGCCACGCGTGCACCGTCCAGCTGACGGTCGGCACGTACTGGTGCACCCACAGGCCGGCGGCGCCGAGCAGCGCGTTGGTCAGCGCGACGAGCGCCAGGAACGAGATCAGCATCGCGCCGACGTTCAGCGCCAGGTGCAGGCCTTCGCTGGTGCCGCGGCCGGCGGCGTCGACCAGGTTGACGTCGGTCTTCTCGACCTGCAGCTTGACCGTCCCGAGCGTCTCCGGCTGCTCCGTCTCGGGCACGAACAGCTTGGCCATCATCAGCGTGCCCGGCGCGGTCATGATCACCGCCGTCAGCAGGTGCTTGGCCTCGATCCCGAACAGGATGTAGGCGGCCATGATGCCACCCGAGATGTGCGCCATGCCGGACGTCATCACCGTCATCAGCTCCGACTGCGTCATCTTCGGCAGGAACGGCCGGATGGTGAGCGGCGCCTCGGTCTGGCCCATGAAGATGCTGGCGGCGACGTTCAGCGTCTCGGCCCCGCTCGCGCGCATCACGCTGCGCATCATCCAGGCGAAGAAGCGCACCACCAGCTGCATCACGCCGAAGTAATAGAGGATGGCGAACAGCGCGGCGATGAAGATGATCGTCGGCAGCACCTGGAAGGCGAAGATCAGGACGTAGTCCTTGCCCTTCTCGCCGAACGTCGTCGCCATCACCTGCCCCCACAGGGGCCGATCGCCCAGCACGCCGAAGACGAACGCCGAGCCGACGTTGGCGAACGACAGCAGCTTCGTGACCGCCCCGCCGAGCGTCTCGAAGACGCGCTGGCCGATCGTCGTCTTGAGCACGATCAGCGCGAAGATCAGCTGCAGCGCCATGCCCCAGCCGACCGTGCGCCAGTCGATGGCGCGGCGCGCCGACGAGCTGACGTAGGCAATGGTGAACACCAGCGCCAGGCCGACCAGCGCCTGCAGCCGTGGCAGTCCGGCGAATTGCGCGAGCAGCGCCGCGACCACGCCGACGCCGACGGCAGCGCCGACGATGGTCGTGTCGAACGAGGTCCACGCGCTGGTTTCCTTCGGCTTGCCCTTGGGCATCGTCACCGTTCCGTTCCGTTCTCGTGTGTGTGCGTTGCGGCGCCGGCGCGTCGACTCAGACGACTTCGGCGAAGATGCGCGGCGCCACGGCGGGCGCCTCCGCCGCGATGGTGCAGGCGTCGGCGGCGAGCGCGGCCGCCTCGAACAGCCGGCCCGAGTCGTTGTAGTGCAGCTCGGCGAGCGGCTGGCCGGCGGTGACCTGATCGCCGATCGAGACGCGCAGGCGCACGCCGACGGCCGGATCGATCGCGTCCTCGACGCGGTCGCGGCCGGCGCCCAGCCGCATCGCGGCGCGGGCGATGCCCATCGCGTCGATGCCGGCGACGTAGCCGGCCGACGGCGCGGTGACGGCGTGCCGGCGCGACGCCGTCGGCAGCAGGCCATAGTCGTCGACGACGCGCGGATCGCCGCCCTGCCAGGCGATGATCTTGCGGAAGATCTCGAGGCCGGCGCCCGAGCCGATCGCCTCGCGCACCATGGCTTCGGCGCGGGCACTGTCCGCGCGCCCGGCGAGCACCACCATCCGCGCCGCCAGCTGCACCGACAGGTCCTCGAGGTCGCGCGGGCCCCGGCCCTTCAGCGTCTCGATCGATTCGATCACCTCGAGGGCGTTGCCGACGTCGCGGCCGAGCGGCGCGTCCATCGTGGTGAGGAGCGCCTCGGTGCGGACGCCGGATCGGTTGCCGACCGCGACCAGCGACTCGGCGAGCGCCCGCGCCGTCTCCGGCGTCTTCATGAACGCGCCGCGGCCGGACTTGACGTCGAGGACCAGCGCGTCGATGCCCTCGGCGATCTTCTTGCTCATGATCGACGCGGTGATGAGCGGGATGCTCTCGACCGTCGAGGTGACGTCGCGCAGGGCGTAGAGCTTCTTGTCGGCCGGGGCGATTTCGGCGGTCTGGCCGATCATGCTGCAGCCGACCTCCGCCAGCATCCGCTGGAACTCGCCGAGCAGCAGGCCGGTGCGGAAGCCGGGAATCGATTCGAGCTTGTCGAGCGTTCCGCCGGTGTGACCGAGGGCGCGGCCCGACATCATCGGCACGACCACGCCGCAGGCGGCGGCGAGCGGGGCCAGGATCAGCGACGTCTTGTCGCCCACGCCGCCGGTGCTGTGCTTGTCGATCTTCAGCCCGGGCAGGTGGGACAGATCCACCTTGACGCCGGAATGGACCATCGCCTCGGTCAGGTCGGCCGTCTCCTCGGCGGTCATCCCGCGCAGGACGATCGCCATCAGCAGCGCGGAGACCTGGTACTCGGGCCAGACGCCATCGGTGACGGCCCGGACGAAGGCCTGGATCTCGTCGCGGGACAGCGCGGCGCCGTCCCGTTTGCGCGCGATGACATCGACGGCACGCATGAGTGGCGTGAGTATGTCATGGCTCGTGGAAGAGGCTCCAAGCCGACTGGCCCTGAGCGACCTCGTGGCGGACGGCGGCTATACTGTGCCTCCGATGCGGCTGCTGGTGGCGCTCGCGATCGTCTCGTCGGGTGCGTGCGGCCTGGCAGCCCAGGCGAACCGCGTGACCGGAACCGCCGACCTCATCGTCCATCACGGCGTCGTCTACACCGTCGCGGACGCCGCCCCGCGCGCCGAAGCCGTAGCGATCGCCGGCGACCGGCTGATCTACGTCGGCAGCGACGCCGAGGCGCTGGCCCGGCGCGGCCCGGCGACGCGGGTGATCGACGCCGGCGGGCGCGCCATCCTGCCCGGCCTCCACGACGCACACGGCCACGTCCTCGGTCTCGGCACGCGGCTCCAGGAGCTCGACCTGCGCGGAACCACGTCGCTCGTCGAAGTGACCGCGAAGCTCGCCGAGCGCGCGCGCACGGCGCCCCAGGACGCCTGGATCATCGGCCGCGGCTGGGATCAGAACGACTGGCCGGTGAACGCGTGGCCGTCGCGTGCGGCGCTGGACGCCGCCGCGCCCGGCCGTCGCGTGTGGCTGACGCGCATCGACGGCCATGCGGGCGTGGCCAGCTCGCGGGTGCTGCAGGAGGCCGGGCTGTCCGCGGCCAGCGTCGATCCGGCCGGCGGCCGGATCATCCGCGATGCGTCGGGCGCGCCGGACGGCGTGCTGGTCGATCGCGCGATGGACGCGGTCACGCGGCTCATCGCCTCGCCGACCGACGCCGAGCTCGAAGCGAATCTGCTGCGCGCCGACGCCGAGCTGCAGCGCCTCGGCCTGACGACGGTGCACGACGCCGGCATCGACGAGCGCGTCGCCGCCGCCTACAAGCGGCTGGTCGAGAGCGGGCGCCTGCGCACCCGCGTCTACGCGATGCTGCGGCTGCCGCTGGCGCGGCTGCGCCCGTTCCTGGCGGCCGGCCCGGTGGTCGATCTCGGCGGACGCCTGACGATCCGCGCCGTCAAGATCGGCGCCGACGGCGCGCTCGGATCGCGGGGCGCGGCGCTGCTCGAGCCCTACGCCGACGAGCCGGGCACGTCCGGCTTCCTGACGACGCCGGAGGCCGATATCTACACCCTGACCCGCGCCGCCGCCGACGCCGGGTTCCAGACCTGCGTCCACGCCATCGGCGATCGCGCCAACCGCGTCGTGATGGACACGTTCGCGCGCGTCGACCGCGAGGTACCCACCGCCCGCGCGCTGCGCAACCGCAACGAGCACGCGCAGATCCTCGATGCGGCGGAGATTCCGCGCTTCGCGGCGCTCGGCGTCATCGCCTCGGTGCAGCCAACCCACGCGACGTCGGACATGCCGTGGGTGCCGGCACGCATCGGCCCGGCGCGGACCGCCGAGGGCGCTTACGTCTGGCAGAAGCTGCGTCGGGCCGGCGCGCGGCTGGCGAGCGGATCCGATTTCCCCGTCGAGCAACCGAACCCGCTGCTCGGCTTCTACGCCGCCATCACCCGCCAGGCCCCCGATGGCACGCCGGCCGAGGGCTGGGCACCGGATCAGCGCCTGACGCGGGACGAGACGCTACGTTCCTTCACCCTCGACGCCGCCTATGCCGCGCACCAGGAGGCGCGGAGCGGATCGCTCGAAGCGGGCAAGCTCGCCGATCTCGTCATCCTGTCCCACGACATCATGCAGGTGCCGCCGCGTGACATCCTGACCACCACGGTCGTCGTGACCGTCTCCGGGGGCCAGGTGACGCATGACACGCTCACGGCCGCCTCGACCCCGGCACGCTAGCCCCGTCCCCCGACCCGCATGCCCGACATCGCCGTTCCGGTCTCCCTCGCCGCCCTCGCGGCGCTGATGCTGGGGACCATCGTCACCTTCGCCCTGCGGGCGCTCGCCGCGCCGGCCACGTCCCCCGATCGGCTGGTGGCCGAGCTGCGGCTGGCGCAAGTCGCCGCGCTCGTGCTGGCGCTGATGGCCGGCGTATCGGTGGGGCTGGCCATCGGCCACGGTCCGCGGCCCGACCTGTCGGTGGAGGTGGCGCTCGGCGGGATGCTGTTTCTGGTCGCGGCCATTGCCCCATTCCAGGATCCGCGGCTCGCCCTGACCATCGTGGCGCTTGGTTTTGCGGCACATGCCGTCACGAACGTGATGCACCGGCCCGGTCTGCTGCCGTCGGACGTGGCGCCTCAGTGGTATTTTGTAGGGAGCGCCTGTCTCGACGCCGTGGTCGGAGCCCTCTGCTACCTGCCGCTGCTGAAGCGCTGACCGGACGGCCGGTCGCCCGCGCCAGTGGCGAGGTTCACGAGGATTTTCGATGCGAGTTTCCGCTGCTACCTTCGGCGTCGTCGTCATCCTGTCCCTGGCGGGCCCGGGGGCCCTCGCAGGCGGGGGCGGCCGCCAGGCGGCGCCTGTCACGCCCGCTCCGGCGACGGTAGCCAACGCGTCCGGAACGGCCGCGCCTGGTGGTGTTCATCAGCGTCGATCAGTTCCGGCGCGACTACATCGAGCGGTACGGGGCGCGGTGGACGAGCGGGCTGGCCCGCCTGGTCAAGGACGGCGCCGTGTTCGATCAGGCCGCCTACCCGTACTTCCACACCATCACCTGCGCCGGGCACGCGACCATGTCGACCGGCGTCTACCCGGCCACGCACGGCCTGCCCCTGAACGCCTGGTGGGATCGGGCGAGCGGCCGCGAGATGGCCTGCACCGACGACGGCGGCGCGAAAGCCATCGGGCATCGCGCCGGCCCGAAGGCGCCGACCGGCGGGCACAGCGCCCACCTGCTGCGGGCGCCGACCCTCGCCGACGTGCTGCGCCAGCAGCTGACGCCCACGCCCCGGGTCGTGTCGATGTCGATGAAGCCGCGCGCCGCGATCATGATGGCCGGCCACGCCGGCGACGCGGTGCTCTGGTACACGCCCGAGGGCGGCCCGACCACGTCGACAGCCTATGCCGGAGCGCCGATTCCGTTCGCCCACAAATTCGCGCAGATCTACCCGAAGCCGGCCGAGCTGACCGGCGAGTGGAAGAAGCTGCTGCCCGACGACGCCTACCAGAACGAGGACGACGGCTTCGGCGAGCACCCGCCGGAGGGATGGACCAACACGTTCCCGCATCCGTTGACGCAGACCCGCACCGACGGCCGGGTGATGAGCTACTGGCAGAGCACGCCGGCCGCGGACACCTTCCTCGCGCGCCTCGCCATGGCCGCGGTCGACGAGCTGAAGCTCGGAAGCGAGCACCTCGACTACCTGGCGATCAGCTTCTCGGAGCTCGATACCACCGGCCACGCGTTCGGGCCCGACAGCCACGAGGTGCAGGATGTCCTGCTGCGCCTGGATCGGTCGATCGGCGAGCTGCTCGACCACCTCGACTCGAAGGTCGGCAAGGGCCGCTACGTGGTCGCGCTCACCGGGGACCACGGCGTCGCCCCGCTGCCCGAGCGCCGCAAGAGCCGCGGCGAGGACGGCGGCCGGGTGAACCTGAAGCCGCTGGCCATCGAGCTCGACGCCGCGCTGAGCGCGCGCTGGGGCAAGGGCACGTACGTCAGCCGGATCCTCTACACCGACATCTACTTCGCCCCAGGCGTCTACGCCCGGCTGGCGAAGGACGCCGCGGCGATGAAAGAGGTCGTCAGCATCGTCGAGCGGACCCCTGGCGTCGCCAAGGTCTTCCGGACCGATCAGATCGAGGCGGCGCCGGCGCCCGGCGACGATCCGGCGCTGGTGGCGCTGCGCTACAGCCGGGTGCCCGATCGCAGCGGCGACCTGTTCCTCGTGCCGCGGCCGTTCTGGATCACGAACCTCACCGGGACGACGCATGGCTCGCCGCAGCCCTACGATCGCGAGGTGCCGGTGCTGCTGTTCGGGGCCGGCATCAAGGGGGGGCACTACGGCGAGCCGGCATCGCCCGCGGACATCGTGCCGACGCTCGCGGCCCTGGCCGGCGTGCAGATGCCGAAGAGCGACGGCCGCGTGCTGCGCGAGGCGCTGAGCGCGCCGCCGCACATCACGACGCCCTAGCGCATGCGGCCCCGCGAGGGCGGGGGCCGCCAACGACTCCGGAGTCGTCAGAACCGCAGACGCAGGCCGCCGCCGACGAGGGCACCGCCGGCATCGACGCCGACACTCGGTTCGACCGAGTAGTTGCTCGAGAAGCTCGCCGTTTCGGCGTAGAGGTCGAACGTCCGGGTGTCGCCGAAGGTGCGCGACGCGGTGAGGTAGGACGCGTTGACGCTGACGATCACGCGCTCGGTCGGTCCCTCGGCGGCGCGGACGCCTGGTGCGCCGGTCCGGCACGATCGTGCCAGGACCACCGGTTTGATGACGGCCTGGGCGGCGGCTGCGAGGCGCAGGCGAGGACACCGCGCGGCGTCGACGCCGACACTCGGTTCGACCGAGTAGTTGCTCGAGAAGCTCGCCGTTTCGGCGTAGAGGTCGAACGTCCGGCGGCGAGGCGCATCAATTGACCCCCACGGCGGTCCAGGCCTGCTGCACCGCGCGGAACGCCGGGCTGGCATCGCCGAACAGCTCCGACGCGGCGCGCAGCGTCGCCTGGCGCGCCTGGGCGAAGGTGGCGCTCGGCGTCAGGTAGCTGGTGAAGCCGCGATAGAAGATGCGCTCGATCTGCTCGCGGTTGCCGCCGCCGACGCCGGTGACGGCGAGGCCCGAGGTGCGGTTGGTGCCGCCCTCGATGGCCAGGTAGAACGCGTGGTTCGAGATCCCCGAGTTGATGTGCACGCCGCCGCTGTCTTCGGGGCCCGTGTAGCGAATCGCGTAGTGATCCGGATCGCCGAACGCACGCGGATCGGACATCGAGCGGAGCCCTGTCGGGGCGCCGGGCAGCGCTGGCGTCACGACGTCTTCCCCAATCAGGTAGTCGGGAGCGCGATCGCTGCGGCCCGTGCTGCGGACGTAGTACTCGGCGCCGGCGGCCATGATGTCCGAGAACGACTCGTTCAGCGCGCCGGACTCGTTCTGGTAGATCAGGTTCGACGAGAACTCGGTCACCGCGTGCGAGAGCTCGTGGGCGACGACGTCGAAGCCGGCGGACCAGTAGTTGTAGTTCTGCCCGTTCACCGAAAAGCGCGTCGGAATGCCCTCGCCGAACACCATGTAACCCTGCCCGGGCTGGCCGCACTCGCCGCACCAGAACGCGTTGAGCAGGAAGTTCTCGATGATGAAAGGCGGCAGCGACAGCGGATCCTCGCGCGGCGCCGGGTGCACGATCGCGCGGATCGCCCGGTTGTTGCCGTCCAGGCCGCGGCGGCCGAAGCGCTGGAAGTAGTAGTCGTAGGTGAAGCCGATGTAGGCGTGGGCGTCCACGTTGGGCCCATCGGTCCAGGTGTTGTCGCTGTCAGTGGCGATGTCCGACTGCGCCGGATTCGTGACGCCGTCCAGGATCTCCAGCACGCGCGAGTAGTTGCCCTTCAGGTCGTAGGTGATGAGCGTGGGCGGACGCAGCGCGTCGTCGGCCAGGAACACGCTCGAGGCCTGACGCGTCGAGAGCTTCTTGCGATCGCCGAGGACGCCGGTGCCGGTGCCGACCGCGGACTGGCGATGGATCAGGGTGTAGCGCCAGACCTCTTCGCCGGTCTTCGCGTCGACGAACAGCGCGATCATGTCGTCCGACGTGCGGACCCGCGACAGCCAGGTCAGGCGGAAGGTGCCGTCGTCACGCGGCAGCACGACCAGTTCCGGCATCCGCGAGGCGATGGGCTGGTGCCCGGCGATCGCCACCACGCGGGCCACCGCGTCCTCGGCCGAGAGCGCCGGCGTCGTGGCGATGGCGAGGTGCTCGGGGAAGAGGTTGCCGAACACCGATTCGACGCCGGCGGCAGAGCGCTGCCGGACGAGCTGAGCGCCGAAGATCCGCGCCTCGCCCGCGTACTGATCGAAGCGATCGTGGACACGCCCCTCGATCATCGTGTCCGCGACGCTCGATCGCAGGCGCAGGCCGCCGGTGCGCTCCATGGCCTGGATCCGCTGGCCCCAGGTCTCCGCCGTGTCGCCGGTGGCGGCAATCGACGCGGCCTGCCCGCGAACCGGCTCCGGGGCGCCCTGCCCCACGAGCACGGCCCCGAGCGGCGCCAGGAACAGTCCGAGCGCCAGCGGCGCGAGCCGCGGACGCACCCATCGCGTGAGGTGCGGTGTCAGCATGGTGTCTTCGCAGATCCTAAACGCTTGCATCGGTCCGAAAGAACAAAGTGTGGTGGCCCTTCGGCTCAGAAGCGGAGGCGCAGGCCGCCGCCGACCATGGCGCCGCCGGCCTCCACCTCACCGACCGAGAAGGTCACCTTCGTCTGCGAGTAGCGGAAGATGCCGCCCACGCCGACGTTCTTCGTGAAGTAGTAGCCGACGTCGGCGCCGACGTTGAAGCCGGTCTTCTGCTCCTCTTCGGTCTCCACGTCCGCGCCCGAGAAGGTGGCTTCGTCGTACGGATAGTCCTCGTTGTACGTGATCCCGGTGACCACCGACTGCTTCACCGTGAAGAAGCTCGGGCCACCGAACACCACCACTCGGAGGTTTCGGTTGACCGGCACGACGTAGGCGACCTGCAGATGGAAGGCGGTTTCCTCGCGCGTGCCCGGAGCGGTCCCCTCGATCGCACGCGGCTGGTTGAACAGGAGCGGGTGCGGGATGCTGCCTTCGATCACGAGGTCGCCATCGTCCGTGTGCGTCGTGAATGCCCCGCCGACGGCCAGGTTCTTCCACACACGCACGAAGGCGCCGGCGTCGACGCCGACGCGAGCCTCGACGTCGTAGTCCGTCGTGAAGCTCCCCTGTTCGGCGTACAGGTCGAACGTCCGGGTGTCGTCGAACGTCCGCGTGGCCGCCAGGTAGGAGGCATTGACGCTGATGATCACGCGCTCGGCGATGGTCGGCCTGGCCGCGCTGCTCGGCGGCGGCGTGCCGCGCGCGGCGGCGACCTCGCGGGCCCGACGCGCCTCGGCGGCGCGATCGATGGACGGGGTCGGCTCGAGCTCGTTGCGCCGCATGCAGCCCTGCTCGCCGCCGGCGACACTGACCATCACCCAGCCTTCGTTGACGGCCTCGATGGTGACGACGGCGCCGCGCTCGAGCACGGCGCGCGCCGGCGAACCCGGATCGCACCGGGCGTAGATGGTCGCGGTGACGGCCGTGACGCGGCTCGTGCCCAATCCCTGCGCCGTCGCCGGCGCGGCCCAGCCCAGCAGGGCGCACGCGATGACGACGAGCGCCAGCGGGACGGCCGCCGGGCGCACCCGTCCTCTGTGAGTGTCGGTCTAGGCATGGTCAATGGTCGCTGACGTTCGGAAGCACCGTCGCAGGGAAGGGGGACGCACAGTATACCGTCGCCGACCCGGGGCCCGCCGACGGTCCGCGTTGACGGCGCGCTCGGGCGGCGCGGACAATGACGGCGGTGCCCGCGCGCCATGGGATGAGGTGTTCATGAGAGTCGCGTCGTTCCTTCGCGTCACGGCGCTCGCCGCCGGCGCGCTCGTCGCCACGGCTCCGCTGGCGTCCCAGGACGCCCCGCCGCGACGCCTGAAAGTGTCCGACACGGGGCTGCCCGGCATCGATCTCGGGCTGGCGCCGCTGGCGCGGCTCGAGGCCATCGGCGGCCGTTCGCGTCTGCGCGACCGCGCGGCGGCGCGGGCACCGTGGGTCGCCGGGCGTGTCCTGGTGAAGTTCCGCGATCGCGAGCACGCCGAAGCGGTGGCGATCGACCCGTCCGCCAATGCCGAGGCGGCGGCGCGCCTCTTCCAGGCCCGTGGCGACGTCGAATTCGCCCAGCCCGACTACCGCGCGCACTACGATTTCCATCCCAACGATCCACTGTTCGCCAACCAGTGGAACCTCAGCGCGCTCAGCATGGAACGGGCCTGGGACGTCAACGCCGGCGCGACGAGCGAGGTGATCGTGGCGGTGCTCGACGGCGGCCTGGCCTACGACACCGCGACCTACCAGTACAACGCGCGCGCGGTGTCGGTCGGCGCGCGCCGCTACCCGGCGCTGGGCCGGGTGACGATTCCCTTCGCCGCCGCGCCGGAACTGACCGGCCCCAACCGGTTCGTCGCGCCGCGCGACTTCATCTGGGACGACGACGCCCCGGTCGATCTCGACGGGCACGGCACGCACGTCGGCGGCACCATCGGCCAGCTCACGAACAACGGCATCGGCGTCGCCGGCATGGCCTTCAACGTGCGGCTCATGCCGGTGAAGGTGATCGGCGGCGACTGGGACTTCATCTTCGGCGCCCCGAACGAAGCGACGACGTCGGTCGTGGCGGCGGGCATCCGCTACGCCGTCGACAACGGCGCCCAGGTCATCAACATGAGCATCGGCTTCGAAGGATCCGGTCCGCTGCCGGCGATCGAGGAGGCGCTCCGCTACGCCGTCGGCAGGGGTGCGTTCGTGACGGTCTCCGCGGGCAACAGCTTCGAAGACGGCAACCCCGTGGAACCGCTGGCCGAGATCGCCACGAGGATAGAGGGCGTGATGTCGGTCGGCGCGGTCGGCCGCAACCTCGATCGGGCCCACTACTCGAGCTCGCGCACGTCGGTCGAGATCGCCGCCCCGGGCGGCGACTTCCGCGTCGGCGGCGAAGCCGGCGGCGTCATCCAGCAGACCTACGACCCGATCGCGTCGGCGGTCGATCCGCTGTCGAGCCCGGTGGCGCTCTACCACGCGCCGCGCTACGACATCTTCGGCTACGAGGCCTACCAGGGCACGTCGATGGCGGCGCCGCACGTCGCCGGCCTGGCTGCGCTGCTCGTCCAGCAGGGCATCACGAGGCCGGCCGCGATCGAGGCCGCGATCAAGCGCTTCGCCACGGATCGCGGCGCCGCCGGACGTGACGACGATTTCGGCTACGGCCTGATCAGCCCCCGCGAGACGCTGCGCGGCCTGGGGCTGACCCGATGATCCGCCGCCTGTCCCTCTTCACGCGTTGTGCGCTGGCGCTCCCGCTCCTCGTCCTGGCCGCGCCGGCGATCGCCGACGCCCAGGCGCCGCCGAGCCCGACCGGGCGGACGCTCCGGTTCGCCGTGTTCGGCACCGCCGGCTTGTTCACCGCCACCGCCAAGGACACCTTCGACGCCATCCTCGACACGCGCAGCGGCACCGACGTCGGTGTCGGGGCGCAGGTCGCCTGGCAGTCCGGAACGCTGCGCGGCCTCTTCGTCGAGTTCGACGCCTCGCGCTTCGAGGAAACCGGCGAGCGCGTCTTCGTGCACGAAGGCGAAGTGTTCCCGCTCGGCATCCCGCTGACCATCGGCCTGACGCCCATCGAGGTCTCGGCGGGCTATCGATTCACCCAGACGCGGCGGACGCGCAGCGGCGTGGTCGCCTCCCCCATCGCCTTGTTCGGCGGCGGCGGCGTCGGCTCGGTCGGCTACGCCGAGACGGACGACGACGGCGAGATCAGCGAGCGGTTCACGGCCTACCACGTCATGGGCGGGGCCGACGTGACGGTGTGGAAGGCCCTGCAGATCGGCGCCGAGGTGCGGTACCGCTGGGTGCCGGACGGCCTCGGCGCCGGCGGCGTCTCGGACGCCTTCAACGAGACAGACCTTGGCGGCTCGACGTTCCGCGTCCGCATCGGCGTGGGGTTCTAGGAGCGCGGGGCCGCGTCCCGGCGCCGGCACCGCCTTCACCCGGCGCGTGCTGGCGGTCGTGCGCAGCATCCCGGCCGGCCGGGTCGCGACCTACGGCGACGTCGCCGTCCTCGCCGGCCGGACCGGCGCCGCCCGCGCCGTTGGCAACGTCATGCGGAGCTGCGACGACCCGTCGGTGCCCTGCCACCGGGTCATCGCCGCCGGCGGCGCCCTGGGCGGCTACACCGACCCGCAGCGCAAAAAACAGCGCCTGGCCGCGGAAGGGGTGACCTTTTCCGGCCGCCGCGTCCGCCGTTTCGCCGATTTGCGCTGGGCCGGCGACGACCCGGCAACCCCACGGCGGAGGCGTCCCGTCTAACGGACTGTTGGAAATGACGCTCGCCGCCAGTCCGGGCCTCGAGACTTCGCTCTACGACGACGACCGCCGCCTGGTGGCGCGCTGCCGCGCCGGGGAGCGGGACGCCTGCGAAGAGCTCTACCGCCGGCACGCGCCGCGGGTCCTGGGCCTCGCCCGCCGCATGGTCGGGCCGGCCGAGGACGCCGAGGACGCCGTCCAGGACGTGTTCCTGGCGGTGTTCCGCAAGCTCGAGTCGTTCCGCGGCGAATCCTCGCTGGCCACCTGGCTCTACCGCCTGGCGATGAACGTCTGCCTCGATCGCCTGCGCAGCCGCGGCCATCGGGAGCGCAAGGTGACCGACGAGTTCGACGTCGAGGATGCCGCGCACGTCGCGGCGCCGGCGCCCAGCGGCCGGTTGAGCCCGGGGGCGGCGATCGATCTGGAGCGCGCCATCGCGTCGCTGCCCGAAGCCGCCCGGGCCGCCTTCCTGCTGCACGACGTCGAGGGCTTCGACCATCGCGAGGTCGGCACCATCCTCGGCATCGCCGAGGGGACGTCGAAATCGCAGGTGCACAAGGCGCGGCTGCGCATCCGCAGCTTCCTGCACCAGACCCGGACGGCGACCGCCGTCCGCGCCACGAACGGACGATGACCATGACCTGCCGCGACGCCGAATCGCTCCTGCACGACGCGCTCGACGCGCCACTCCCGCCCGCCGACGCCGCGGCGCTGGCGGCGCACCTCGAGACCTGCGCCGCCTGCCGCGATCTCGAAGCCGACCTGGCGCTGATGCGCGACGCGACGCGTGCGCTCGATCGCCCGGTCGTCCCGGCGCAGGCCTGGACGCGACTCTCGACGCAGCTCGAACGCGAAGGCCTGATCGCGGCCGCGTCGGCGAGCGCGGCCGCGCCGTCGCGGACCACATGGCACGGCTACGCGTGGATGGCATTGGCCGCCTCGCTGCTCGCCGGCGTCGGCACGGCGCTGCTGTGGCGCGCGTCCGATACCGTGACGCCGGCGATCCCGAACGCCGCCGTGCCGCAGCCGGCCGCGCCCGGCAACGCCCGCGACCCGCGCGCCGTCGAAGCGATCGAGATCGAGCTGCGGCTCGCCGCCGAGCACTACGAGAAGGCCATCACGGCGCTCGAAGGGCTCGCCGCCGAGGACCGGACGCGAATCGATCCCGCGGTGGCCCAGGTCGTCGAGCGCAACCTGCTGCTCATCGACGCCGCCATCGCCGACAGCCGCAAGGCGCTGCAGGGGCAGCCTGGAAGCCTGGTGGCGCAGGCCAGCCTGTTCGACGCCTATCGCCAGAAGGTCGCGCTGCTGCAGGACCTGATCGCGATGGCGAGTGAAGTGAAACGCACCGGCGTCAACGGCGCCGGTCGAGACCGGAGACCATCGTGAGCGCTGCGGCCGCGGCCTTGCGACAGCTCCATCGACAAGACCCGCGCGAGCGGCACACGAGACGGAGACGATCGATGCACACGAGATTCGGAACCTGGGCGCTGGCACTCCTGCTGGCTGCGCCCGTCGCGGCCGGCGCCCGCACCACCGGGCCGGACGACCACGATCATCAGAGCAAGGACGGCCAGCAGATCGCCGACGCGCCGGCCCAGCTCCACGCGTTCAACGTCGGCGCCAACGGCAGCCTGAAGCTGTCGAACGTCGCCGGCGACGTGAAGGTCACGGGCGGCAGCGGCACCGAAATCAAGATCGAAGCGAAGATCCACGGCAAGGGCAAGACCGACGCCGAGGCGCGCGCGCAGTTCGACAGCGTCAAGGTGAACATGCGGCAGAACGGCAGCCGCGTCGACGTCGAGACCACGCATGAGAAGAACAGCCGGGCCTGGGTCGACTACACCGTCGTCGTGCCGACCGGCGCGTCGATCGAGGTGCGAACGGTGTCGGGCGACGTCGTCGTCAGCGAGATCGGCGGCAGCGCGCGCGCCGAGACGGTCAGCGGCGACGTCACGGCCACCGGGCTGGCCCAGGTCGCGGCGCTGCGCAGCGTCTCCGGCGACGTGCACGCGAGCGGCCTGTCGTCGACCGGCGCGGTCTCCTTCAACAGCGTCAGCGGCGACGTGACCGTCAAGACGCTCAAGGCCGGCTCGGCGACGTTCGAGACGGTCAGCGGCGACGCGCGCGTGGACGGGTGCGAGTGCGGCGGCGTCCAGTCGTCGTCGGTGAGCGGCGACGTCGCCTACACCGGCACGCTCGCCAAGGGCGGCCGCTACGTCTTCAACTCGCACTCGGGCGACATCGTGCTGATCACGCCGAGCGGCTTCGAGCTCAACGCGGCGACGTTCAGCGGCGACATCCGGGTCGACGGACTCACCGGCCAGGGCGAGACGGATCGGCCGGGCCGCACCCGTCGCGGCACGGTCGGGGGCGGCGGCGCGGTGGTCGAAGCGAAGACGTTCTCGGGCGACCTGCGCATCAACCGCCCGCGCTGAGCTTGGAGGACCGCCCGCGTGTGGGCGCCGCCGCGCGCCCACATGCGGTTTGTAACTCGGCACGGGGATTGCCATAATGCCCGCCGGAGGTCCTTCGGATGAAACGCACACTTCTCGCAGGCATTTTCGGATTCCTGATCGCCGGCGCCGCCTCGGCTGCCCTCATGGCGCAGGCCACGCAGCCGCTCCAGCAGCCGAACTCGGAAGCCGCGGCCACGGTCCCGGCCGGCGAGCTTGCGCTCGGCTCCGTCCGCGTTCCCAAGGGCCTGAAGGCCGACGGCAAGGAGCTCCCTGCCGGCACTTACCGCGTCCGGCTGACGCCGGAAGAGGCCAAAGGCAAGGCTCCGGGCGCGACGGCGGCCTACGAGCGCTACGTCGAGTTCATGCAGGGCAGCGAGGTCAAGGGCCGCGAGGTCGTGAGCATCGTGCCCAGCGCGGACATCGGCAAGGTGGCCAAGGGCAAGGGGCCGGCGCCGGGCGCGTCGCGGGTCGAGAAGCTCCGCGGCGACGACTACGTCCGGGTCTGGATCAATCGTGGCGGCAACCACTATTTGATTCACCTGGTCGCCGGCTGAGTTAGGTTTCACGACACCCTGTCGGGCGAGGACCCGCGGCGCGCCGGACGCGCCTCGCGGGTCTTCGTGCGTACGGCGACATTTCGGAGGCAGGACCGCTACCCGTCCTCACCCGTCGATGCCGCCGTGCATCCGCGCGATGGCCAGGCGCGCCAGGATGTCGGGCGTCGTCGGCGGCGGCAGCAGCCCGTCGAGCGCGAGCATGGCGACGCCGTGCACCATCGCCCAGATATAGAGCGCGAGCGCCTGCGGATCCTCGCGGCGGACGCGGCCGGCGGCCTGCTCCGCGACGATCGCGTCGACCAGCACCTGGAACGCGTCGGTGCTCTCGTCGACGGCGTCGGACGTCGGGGCCGGCCTCGCGCTTCGCCGCGACGCCGCCGAACATCACGCGGTAGTGCGACGGATGCGCCAGCGCGAAGTGCACGTAAGCGACGCCCATGGCGTCGAAGCCGGCGCGGCCGCCCCTGCCCCAGGCCTCCTGCAGCGCCGCCCGCAGCATCCGGAACCCCTCGGCGGCGACCTCGTCGAGCAGCGCCTGCTTGTCGGCGAAGTGCCGGTAGAGCGCCGTCCGTGACACCCCCAGTCGATCGCCGACGCCGCGCAGGGTGAGCCCGGCCGCGCCCTCGGCGTGGATGGTACGCACCGCCTCGAGGAGCAGCGCGCGGCGCAGGTCGCCGTGGTGATAGCGATCCGGCCGACGCCGGACGGGACGCGCGGGACGTGGCGGGCGCGGGGGCGGCATCGCTGGCCATCCTACCGCCAGGTGTTGACATCGTCAACATCGCGCGCTAGGGTGATGTTGACGCTGGCAACATCATGAGCCGCCCGCGTCGAAGGAGGGGCCATGTCAACCTTCACGCGCCTGTGGCGCACCGATCCCGTCCTCGTCGGCACCGGCCTGTTCCTGGCCGCGCTGACGGTCCCGTTCGGCCTCGGCCTGCTGCTCGACCCGCGGATCATCACCGGCGCCCCGGCCTGGCTCAAGCCGCTGAAGTTCGCGGTGTCGACCGCGATCTACGCGTTCACGCTGGCGTGGGTCTTCACCTTCCTGCCGGACTGGCCGCGCACGCGCCGTATCGTCGGAGCCGGCACGGCCGCCGCCTTCGTCCTCGAGGTGGTGCTGATCGGCGGCCAGGCGTGGCGCGGCACCACCAGCCACTTCAACACCGCGACGCCGTTCGACGCGGCCGTGTTCGGCGTGATGGGCCTGGTCATCGTCGCTGCAGACGCTGCTCGCCGTCGCGCTGGCCGTGGCGCTCTGGCGCCAGCCGTTCGCCGATCCCGCGCTGGGCTGGGCGCTGCGCCTCGGCCTCGTCGTGACCGTGCTCGGCGCGTTCACCGGCGGGCTGATGACGCGGCCGACGGCGGCGCAGATCGCGGACGCCCGGGCGACGCACCAGATGCCGATCTCGGGCGCCCATACCGTCGGCGCGCCCGATGGCGGGCCGGGGCTGCCCCTGACCGGCTGGAGCACGCGCCACGGCGACGTGCGCGTGCCGCACTTCATCGGCCTGCACGCGTGGCAGGCGCTGCCGGTGTTTGTTTTGCTCGTGCTGCGACGCGGCAGCGATCGCACGCGCACCAGGCTCGCCATCGCCGCCGCCGGCGTCTATGCGTCGGTGTTCGCGGGCCTGCTCGTCCAGGCCCTGCGCGGCCTGCCCGTGCTGCCGCTCTAGCCTGAACGAAGCCTCAGACCCGCACGAAGCCCAACAAGGATGCTGCCGATGACCCCGGACCAGATCTTCGCGATCGTCAACCCGCTGGCCGCGCTGTCGTGGCTGGCGCTGATCGTCGTGCCGCGGCGCGCCGCGATGGTGACCGGCCTGGTCGTGCCGGCGCTCTTCGCCGCGCTCTACGCCGCGCTCATCGCCGTCAACTGGAGCGGCGCCGACGGCGGCTTCTCGACCCTGCCGGAGGTGGCGCGGCTGTTCGCCAACCGCTGGCTGCTGCTGGCCGGGTGGGTGCACTATCTGTGCTTCGACCTGCTCGTGGGCACGTGGGAGGTCCAGGATGCCCGGACGCGCGGCATCCCGCACCTGCTCGTCGTCCCCTGCCTCATCCTCACCTTCCTGTTCGGCCCGGCGGGGTGGCTGTTGTATAAGGGGCTCGCTTCCGTTCACTCCCGATCGAAGGCCTGACCGCAGGGAGATCCCATGTCTCGTGCCCGCTCGCTCGTGCTCGCCGCCTGCCTGCTCGGCGGCCTGTCTGCCGCCGCGCCCGGCCCTCGCCGGCCCGCCGCCCCCGGCCGGCTGGACCGACGGCTACGTCTCGGCCAACGGCATCCGCCTGCACTACTGGCGAACGGGCGGGGCCAAGCCGGCGCTGGTGCTGGCGCACGGCTCGTCCGACGACGCGTTGTGCTGGACCAACCTCGCCCGGGAGCTGACCGATCGCTACGACGTCATCATGTTCGACGCCCGTGGCCACGGGCTGTCCGATCCGCCGACCGCCGCGGACCCGGTCGACGTGCAGGTCGAGGATCTCGCCGGCCTGATCAAGGCGCTGAAGCTCGACAAGCCGATCCTCATGGGCCACTCGATGGGCAGCGCCTCGGTGGCGTGGTTCGCGGCCAAGTATCCGGACGTGCCGCGCGCGGTGATCCTCGAGGACCCGGCGCTGGTGCGGCCGGCCACGCCGGCGGCGCCCGCCGGGACGCCCGCGCCCCCCGTCGACGAGCGGCGCGCCAACATCCTCAAGCGCAACAACCTCAGCGAGGCCGAGCTCGTCGCCGACTGCATGAAGAACTCGCCGAAGTGGGGCCAGGCCGAGTGCGAGACCTGGGCGCCGTCCAAGCGGCGGCACCATCCCGACACCGTGCGCGTCAACAACGCGCAGCGTCCGCCGATGCGCGAGCTGCTGCCGAAGATCGCCGCGCCAACGTTGATCCTGAAGGCCGACGCGCAGGGCGACCTGCGCGCGCAGAACGAGGAAGTCGCCAAGCTCCTGCCGAAGGGGCGCCTCGTGCACATCACCGGCGCCGGCCACAACGTCCGGCGCGAGAACAAGGCGCAGACGCTCGAGGTCCTGAACGCCTTCCTCGCCGGCTCGTGAGCCCGCCGCCGCGTGCGGACGCCGCGGCGCGCCCAGCGCCGCGCATCGCAGGCCGCACGCCCCCTGGCGGCTCGCGACGCGCGCTGAGGGCGCGCGTCGCCTAGCATGGCGGCTTAGCGCGTCAGGGACGATGACCAGCGCGTGCCGCTGGTGACGATTCCCATCGCCCACTCGCGCCGGCTCCAGCCCGTCGCGGCCGCGCCGGCGTCCGTTGCCGGCGTCATGCTCCTCGCCACCGGCATGGCCGACGCGACGGACGGAGCGGGGAGCAGGCGTGCCACGACCGCGTCCGCGATCTCCGACGCCACGTCGGTCGTGACGCTCAGGATATCGGCGATCTCGCGGTCGTAGCCGCTCCCCCATCGGTGCGTCTCGTCGCGCCCGTCGATCAGCGTCGCCAGCACGCGCACGCGATCGCCGGCGACGCGGATGCTGCCTTCGACGCGGTAGGAGACGCGCGCGGCGCCGTCGCCAGGCTCCGGCGCGCTAGTCAGCACGTCGAGGCGATCCGCGCCGCGATGGGCCAGCTGCGCAACCAGCTCTTCGATCAGCGCGGAGCCGATGCCGTCGTCCGGCGTCTCGCCGCGCGTCAGGAACGGCCGCACCAGGACCCGTGGACGGCGCATGGCGACCGGCCGCCGCTCGTCGACGCGGCCCGAGGCGTCGACGCGCCCGACGAAGCGGTAGCCGCGCCGCGGCACCGTCTCGACGAAGCGCGGCTCGAGCGCGTCGTCGCCGAGCGCCACGCGCAGCCGCCTGATGGCGGCATTGACGCTGTGCTCGAAGTCGACCGTCGTGCCGTCAGGCCACAGCCGGCGCTCGATGTCCTGGCGCGTGACCACGCCGCCGGCGTGCTCCATGAGCAGGGCCAGGATCTGGAACGGCTGCTGCTGCAGGCGGATCGTCTCGCCGCCGCGACGGATCTCGTGCCGGCGCATGTCGATCTCGACGCCGCCGATGCGAACGACCGCCGCGGTCAGCGCCGGGCGGGCCACCGCACCGGCTGCATCCGCACTCCTCCGGAGATCAGCGAAAGAAGACATAGTCGGTGCTGTAGGGCACGAGCGCGAGCGCTCCTGCGTGAATGGATTCACTGCAGCCCGTAGCCGGCGCGACGCCGCCCACGGTGTTGACACGCTGGATCCACGTGGTCTGCGACAGCTGCGAGCCGCCGCCGGGGCCGCGGCTCGCCCCGACGCGCTGCAGCAGCAGCCACGGGATGTTGCCGGTGCCGATGATCGCGGGATCGTCCACGATCTGCGTGGCGCGAGCCCAGACGCGGCTGCTGTCCGACGAGCTCTGCCAGGTGGCGCGGGCCATGCCCGCCTCCTCTGGGTTGGGGCTCAGGAAGTGCGTGGTCACCTGCTGCGGGAAGCCGGAGCTGGGGAACAGCGTCGCCTGCGGTCCGGCGAAGCGCCAGGCCAGCCCGGAGCCGGTCGCGACACAGACGTAGTTCTGCGTGCCGACGGCGTGGGTGCGAAGGTACGGCGTGGCCCCCTCCGGAACGAGGATTGCGGGCAGCGCGGGATCGGCGGCTGCCGCCGACACGGGCGCGGCGCACCCGAGCGCTGCGACCCATAGGAACACCGCCCACTGATTCGTGAAGCTTGCGACACGCCTGACCATCGACTGCCTCCGCCGGCGGCGGGCCGGCCAGGGGCCGGACGCCGCGTTCTCGACCGGGACGACATGTCCCGTCATGTGAAAGATCGGGAACCGCGGGGAGAAGACGACGTGGCGCGACGAATTTTCTTTGGTGGGCGTCGGTTCCCGCAGGAACCGCAGGCGGCCAGCGGGCCGGGGATCAGCGCGCCAGGTCGGCCGGGACGGCGCGTCCCGAGGCGCGGTACAGCGCGGCGAGGCGGGCGCGGTTGGCGTCGCGGTCGCGCGCCGCCTGTCCGGCGATCGGCGGCAGCAGACGATCGGCGGCGCGCATCAACGATTCGGCTTCGGCGTCGCGGTCCGTCCCGGCCAGCGACGCGCCGAGCAGGGCCTGCACCTGTCCGATGCGCCAGTCGTCCGCCAGCATGCGTCCGGTGCGCAGCCGGAGCGCTTCGCGAAGCAGCGGCTCCGTTGCCCCGGCGCGACCGAGCGCGATCTGCACCCGGGCCAGATTGACCAGATACGTGGCCAGGCCGGGATGATCCGCGGGCAGCTGTGCCCGCCCGATGCGCAGGCACTCCGCGAAGATCTGCTCGGCCTCGGCCAGCCGACCCTGCAACTCCACCGTCAGGCCGACCGTGGTGAGGAACTTGGCGTACTCGTCGTGCTCGACACCGAACACCCGTCGCTGCACGGCCAGCCCCTGTCTGGCGAGCACCTCGGCGGCCGGCCCGTCGCCCTTGGCGTGCAGGATCAGGGCGAGGAACATCATCGAGTACGCGGTGTTCGGATGCTCGGGCCCGAGCACCCGCTGCGTCGTCGCGAGGGTCTGGCCAAACAGGCGTTCGGCTCCGGCGAGATCGCCGCGCCGCATCAGGACCTGCGCGAGATCGCTCTTGCTGGTGGCGGTTTCGCGATGCTCCTCGCCGTAGACCGCGCGGCGGATGTCCAACGCCTCCCGCGCCAGCGGCTCCGAATCGGCCACCTTGCCCTGATCGCGCAGGTCCCGCGACAATTCGACCAGGGTGATGGCGACGTCGGCATGGCGCGGTCCGAGGACCTGACGGCGCATCGCGAGCGCCTCCCGGAGCAGCGGCTCCGCCTTGGCCGGCTGGCCCATCTCGCGATGCAGCACGCCGAGGTTGTTGAGGCTCTGCGCCAGGCGCGCGTCGGCCGGGCCGAGCGCACGGCGGCCTGTGGCGACGGCCTGCTCGAGCAGCGGCAGGGCCTTGTCGCGGCGTCCCATCCGCTCGAAGGTGCGGCCGATCAGTGCGAACATCTCTGTCTGCAGGTCGGGCCGGTCGGCGAGCTCGGTCGCCGCCCGCGTCGCCCCGCGATCGAGCAGGCTCTGCACGGTCGGCTCTGTGTTGTCCGGCGTCCGGAAGGGATCCGCGCCCCGCAGCAGATCGGTCAGCAGCGCGCTGATCCGCGTCGCCTTGTCGGCTTCATAGCGCGCGCGATCGCGTTCGGTCTGCAGCCGCTGCGTGTAGAAGACGACGACCGCGACGAGCACCGCCAGCGCCGCCACGGCGGCGGCGAGCGGCCGCCAGTGGCGCTGCACGAACTTGGTGGCGCGATAGCGCAGGGTGTCCGGCCGGGCCGTGATCGGCTTGTGCTCGAGCACCCGCCGCAGATCTTCCGCGAACTCCACGACCGAGGCGTAGCGCTCGGCCGGATTGCTCTTCAGCGCCTTGGCGACGATCGTCTCGAGATCGCCGCGCAGCAGGCGGTGCAGGCGATCCGGCGTCGTGGCCCGCTGCTCGGCCCGCTCGGCCGCGATCCGGGTGTTCTCGCTCAGCGCCGCGGCGGAAAGCCGCATCGTCTTGCCGACGGTGATGGCCTTGACGAACTCGATCGGCGAGCCGGCGGCAAGGCCAGTCGGGTGGTGGCCGGTGAGCAGCTCGAAGAGGAGCACGCCGAGCGTGTAGACGTCGGTCGCGGTGGTGATCTGGCCGGCGGTGACCTGCTCGGGCGCGGCGTACTTCGGCGTCAGCGCGACGCCGCCCTCGCGCGTCAGCATCGACATCGCTTCGTCGTCGCCAAGCAGCTTGGCGATGCCGAAGTCGAGCAGCTTGACCTGGCCGTCGCGGGTCACGAGCACGTTCGACGGCTTGAGGTCGCGGTGGACGATCAGGTTGGCGTGGGCGTGCGCGACTGCCGCCTGGACGTCCAGGAACAGGCGGATGCGTTCCTCGATGCCGAGCCGCTGGTCGTCGCAGAAGCGATCGATGTGCTGGCCGTCGACGTACTCGAGCACCAGGTAGGGCTGTCCGGCGCGCGAGACCCCGGCATCGACCAGCCGGGCGATGTGCGGGTGGGTCAGCTTGGCGAGGACGGTGCCCTCTCGGCGGAAGCGGGCCTCCCCTTCCCGCCCGAGGAGCGACGCGTTGAGCAGCTTGACCGCGGCGTTGCCCTTGAAGCGGCCGTCGCTGCGCTCGGCGAGCCAGACGCTGCCCATCCCGCCCTGGTCGATCGGCGAGACGAGGGTGTAGCCGCCCAGGGTGACCCCGGCCAGCGGCACGTCGATCGACGGCATGCCGCCGTCGAGAAAGCCCTCATCGTTCAGCTGGCGGTGCTCGAGGAGCAGGGCCTCGACGTCGCCCGCGGCATCGGGGTCCGAGGACCGCAGTTCGCCCAGCCAGGTATCCACCTGGTGGTGCGGCAGGTCGAGGGCCTGGTCCAGGAGCCGGCTGGCGCGCTGCCAGCGGCGGGTGTCGATCACGTCCATGCGAGCGTCCATTGAAGACTAGATCGCAAACGGCGGCGAAAACCCGTCACGCGGGTTTGGGATCGTCCCTCAGGACCCGGTGCAGGTAGATCCGGGCCTTCTCCCAGTCGCGCTGGACGGTGCGCTCGGACAGGCCGAGCATGTTGCCGATTTCGACGAACGAAAAGCCGCAGAAGTACTTCAGGTCGACGATCCGGGCGAGGCGTGCGTCGGCGGCCTCCAGGCCCTCGAGCGCCTCGCTGAGGTCGGACAGACGGTCGGCATCGGCGCCGGCGTCCGGGACGTCGGTGGCGATGGCGGTGATCTCGAACAGGCCGCCGCGCTTCTGCGCCTGGCGGCGGCGCGAATAGTCGATGATCAGGCCGCGCATCACCCTGGAGGCGTAGCCGAGGAAGCGGTTGCGGTCGGGGAAAGTGGCCCGCTCGCGCTCCGAGATGTCGAGATACGCCTCGTGCAGGACCGTGGTGGCCCCGAGTGTCGCGCCGGCGCCCCGCTTGGACAGCTCGCGGCGCGCCATCCGGTGCAGCTCGTCGTAGAGGGCGGCGAACAGCTGGTCGGCCGCCGCGCGGTCGCCGCTCTCGGCGGTAGCGAAGAGTGACGAAAGTGTTGAATCCACCGGGCGGGCCCGCGATCAGTCGTAATCGGCTGGGACAGGCTACTACGACGGCCAGGCCTGCTCAATGGCCGCCGTCGATTCCGGGTCGGCTCGCCGCCACCACGGCCACGTCGGGGGCTGGCGGCGCCGTGGCCCGCTGAACCCGTGGCCGGATCTCCCGGCCGATGGCGATTCCTCAGTGGGGCGCGGCACGACGCGGCGTCCGAGGACATCGGTTCGACGAGGAGACGACGTGATGCACGGTCTGATACGGCAGATGGCGCTTCCGTCCAGCGCGCTGGTCGTTGCGGGCGGGGGGCGGGCGCGCTGGTGAAGGCGGTGCGGGAGTCGACCGAGCGCTTCAAGGACGTCGCCGCCGCGGAGGCCGCAGGCTATGGCCTCATGTTCGGTTGCGTGAGCGGCCCGATTACGGGGCGATGGGCTCTGCACGGCAGCGTCCCCCGCTGCCGTCACTGTCGATGCACGCGGGCATCAGCAGCGCTGCGCGATGGGCGGGCCGTCAGACGCCATGACATCACGCCGCTGGCGACGGCCGAAGGCTGTCGCCGCAAGCGGAGTGGCATGTCGGTCTAGACGAGGCCGGAGGCCTCGTCAGACTGCCATCACATCACGCCGCTGGCGACGGCCGAAGGCTGTCGCCGCAAGCGGAGTGGCATGTCGGTCTAGACGAGGCCGGAGGCCGCGTCAGACTGCCATCACATCACGCCGCTGGCGACGGCCGAAGGCTGTCGCCGCAAGCGGAGTGGCATGTCGGTCTAGACGAGGCCGGAGGCCGCGTCAGACTGCCATCACATCACGCCGCTGGCGACGGCCGAAGGCTGTCGCCGCAAGCGGAGTGGCATGTCGGTCTAGACGAGGCCGGAGGCCTCGTCAGACTGCCATCACATCACGCCGCTGGCGACGGCCGAAGGCTGTCGCCGCAAGCGGAGTGGCATGTCGGTCTAGACGAGGCCGGAGGCCTCGTCAGACCGCCATGACATCAAACTGCTCGTGGTGCAGCGTCGCGTCCGCCTTGATGTGGATGCGGCGGCCGACGGTGCGCTCGAGGTCGCGGAGCACGCTCTGCTCCTCGCCCTGCAGCGACTTGGCGATCTCCGGGTTGACGCGCAGCAGGACGCCGTGGCCGTTCAGCTCGCTCGTCACCTTGCGCAGCTCGGACAGGATGTCGAAGCAGATCGTCGCCGTCGACTTCACCGTGCCGGTGCCCGAGCAGTACGGGCACGGATCGGTGAGCAGGCGCTCCAGGCTCTGCTTCACGCGCTTGCGGGTGACGATGATCAGCCCGAACTCGGAGACCTGGATCGCCTTCGAGGGCGAGCGATCGCGGCGCAGCGCCTGCTCGAGGTCCTGAAAGACCTTCTGCCGGTTCTTGCGCTCCTCCATGTCGATGAAGTCGAGCACGATGATGCCGCCGAGGTCGCGCAGGCGCAGCTGGCGCACGATCTCGCGCGCCGCCTCGAGGTTGGTCTTGACGATCGTGTCTTCCAGCCGCCCGGTCTTCTTGCCGACATAGCGCCCGGTGTTGACGTCGATCGCGACCAGCGCCTCAGTCTGGTTGATGACGATGTAGCCGCCCGACTTCAGCCAGACCTTGCTGCGCAGCGCCTTGTCGATCTCGTTGCGGACGCCGTACTCCTCGAAGATCGGGTAGTCCTTCGTGTACAGCTTCACGCGCGGCAGCAGCGCCGGCATCATCCGCTCGACCAGCTGCTGCACCTTGCGGTACTCGGCCAGGCTGTCGATGCGGATGGTCTGGTACTCCTCGGTGAGGAGGTCGCGCAGCAGCTTGGCGACGAGGCTCTGCTCGCGATAGACCGCCGACGGCGCCTTGGTCGCCTCCAGCTTGTGGCGGATCTCCTGCCAGATCTGGTGGAAATCGTTGAGGTCGCCGAGGATGTCGGCCTCGGGCCGGCCCGACGCGGCGGTGCGGATGATGACCCCGCCGGTGAAGTTGTGCTGCTCCCGGAACTGCCGGACGATGCCGCGCAGCCGGGCCCGCTCGTCGCGCGACTCGATCTTGCGGGACACGCCGACGTGGTCGACGGTCGGCATGAAGACCAGGAACCGCCCCGGGATCGAGGCGTGGCAGGTGATGCGGGCGCCCTTGGTGCCGAGCGGCTCCTTGACGACCTGGACGACCACCTCCTGCCCTTCCTTGAGCAGCTGGTCGATGGTCAGCTCCCCGGTCGGACGGTCGGCGGGTTTCTCGAGCTTCGTCCTGACCGGCGTCACCGGCACCGCGGCGGCCACGGGGACGGCGGCGCGGACACGCTCGAGGGCCGGCTCGGGCACCCGCTCGGACTCGGGGTCACCCTCGTCGTCGGGTTCCTCGATCAGCGCGGCATCGTGGCCGTGCTCGTGGTCGTGCGACAGCTCGCCGGCGAGCTCGACGACCGACGTGTCGCCCGGGACCTCCACCGACGGCTGCACGACGTCGGCGGCCACCGGGGCCTCGCCGTCGCTGGCTTCGAGCTGGTCGAACTGGTCGGTCGTGCTGACGACGTCGGTGACGTAGAGGAACCCGTCACGCTCGAGGCCGAGATCGACGAAGGCCGACTGCATCCCGGGCAGCACTTTCGAGACCCGGCCCTTGTAGATGTTCCCCACCACCCCGCGATTCCGCTCGCGCTCGATGAAGAGCTCGACCACTTGGTCGTCCTCGAGAATCGCGACCATCGTTTCGTGGTCGTTCGAGGAGACAATCATCTCCTTGTTCATCAACCTTGCTCCCGGGTACGTCCGGCACCGGAGGCTGGGCCGAGACGAGCGGGGTCCACGCGGCCGCCGGGCGGGGGAACGTCATGTCCCCCAGCACGGCCGCAATGAGGGCCCACACCAGAATCAGCGCTGCGCCGATGTCGGTTCGCACCTGAAACCACCTCGAGCCGGACGGCGACGCCGCCGCGGCTAGTTCGTGAAACGTCGCATCCTCACGTTGAGGATGAGTCCGAAAGCGGCGAGCGTCGCGATGATCGACGACCCGCCATAACTCATGAGCGGCAACGTCAGGCCCTTCACGGGCGCCAACCCAGCCGACATGGTGATGTTGTACAGCACTTGGAACGAAAAACACGAGATCAGCCCGACGACCAGGTAGGTCCCGTGCCGATCCTTGGCCAGCCGCGCCACCTCCAGGGTGCGCAGCACCACGAACAGATAGAGACCGAGCGTGGCGAGCACGCCGAGGAACCCCTGCTCCTCTCCGAGCACCGAATAGATGAAATCGCTGTGCGGCTCCGGCAGGAACCGGAACTGGCCCTGCGTGCCGTGACGGAAGCCCTTGCCGGTCAGCCCGCCGGACCCGACCGAAATCCGGGCCTGGATCTGCTGGTAGCCGGCGCCGCGGCTGTCCTTCTCGGGATCGAGGAAGGTCTCGATGCGCTCCTTCTGATACGGCTTGAGCGCGAACATCCAGCCGACCGGCGCGCTGACCACGGCGACGAGGGCGAGGATCGCGAGCAACTTGAGGCGGAGACCGGCGACGAAGGCGATGCCGAACAGGATCGGCAGGAGCGTCACCGCGGTGCCGAGGTCCGGCTGCTTGTAGATCAGCAGGAAGGCGACGCCGGCGATGCTCCCGGCGATGGCCAGATCCTTGTAGTTCTGGGCGCCGCGGTTGTTCTCGGCGAAATAGGTCGCCAGGGCCAGCGCCAGCGCGATCTTCATGAACTCGGACGGCTGCAGGTTGAACCCGCCGAGGGAGATCCAGCGCTGCGCGCCGCCCTGGGTCGATCCCGCGACGAGCACGTAGATCAGGGCCGCGGCGACGCCCAGGTAGATGAACAGCGAGTTCTCGCACAGCCGCCGGTAGTCGAGGAACAGGCAGACGAAGAGCGCGCCGACCCCGATGCCGAAGGCGTAGAGGTGGGTCCAGAAACGGGGGCCGACCTGGCCGCCGTCGCCGACGAGCGGGTTCCAGGTGGCGCTGTAGATCATCACCAGGCCGATGCCGGCCAGGGCCAGGACGGCCGTCAGCAGCGGCCAGTCGATGTGGAAATGGAGGCGGCGCTCGTCGAACATCAGGAGCCCGTGGTGGAGAGGCCGCGTCGCACCGAGACGGACGAGGCGCCCGCCTGGCAAGGCGCGACGACGGAGAATATCGGGAATATTCGACGGAGGAGCAACGCCGCCGGGCGGGATGCATCGTTCGTCGAATGCAGCGGCCTGTCCACCACGGGCTCCTGCCTAGTTGCCGCCGCGGTGGCCGACCGGGCGGGCAGCGGGCGCGACGGGCGGCGCGACGGGGATCGGCTCGCCGGGCCCGGGCATGCTGACGATCACGGCATCTTCGGCGGGCGGCTCCGGCTGCGGGTTCTTGCCGACTTCCGGATACGCCGGCATCGGCTTGCCTTCCTTCTTGGCGAAGTACGTCTCGATCATGTACTTCGCGATCGGGGCGGCGCTCGATCCGTGCTCGGAGTGCTCGGCGAAGACGACGCCGGCGATCTCGGGATTCTTGGCCGGGGCGAAGAAGACGAAGAAGCCGTGGTCGCGCAGGTCGCGGCCGGTCTTGCCGGCGCGCAGCTTGCCCTGGTTCGAGATGACCTGCGCGGTGCCGGTCTTTCCGGCGACGTCGCGGCCCTCGACCAGGGCTCGGCGCGCGGTGCCGGCGCCGTTCACCACGAGGAAGAGACCGTCGTGCACTGCGTCGATCGTCGACTGCTTCATGTGGGCGATCGACCGCGGCTTCGGCGCCGGGAACGGTTTCCAGCCGCCGCCGTTGCCGTCGTCGATGGCGCGGACCAGGTGCGGCTGGTGGCGGGTACCGCCGTTGGCCACGGTCATCGCCATCACCGCCAGCGAAATCGGCGTCACCGAGACCTGGCCCTGGCCAATCGACACCGAAATCGTTTCGCCGGCGTACCACTTCTCGTTGTACTTCTGCCGCTTCCAGGCGGTCGACGGCATGATGCCCTGGATCTCGCTCGGCAGGTCGATGCCCGACAGCTCGCCAAGGCCGAGCGCCGACGCCCACTTGTGCATGCGATCGACGCCGAGCAGGTTGCCGACCGAGTAGAAGTAGACATTGCACGACTTCTCGATCGCACGGCGCAGCGAGATGCTGTGGTGCGGGCCGCCGACGTGGCACTTGAAGTAGCGGCCGTAGAAGGTCGCGCCACCGCCGCAGAAGAAGTTGGTGTCGGGCGTGATCAGCCCTTCTTCGAGACCGGCGACCGCGACCGCAATCTTGAACACCGACCCCGGCGCGTAGCGGCCCTGCAAGGCGCGGTTCTGCAGCGGCTTCAGCGGGTCGGTCATCAGCTGGCCCCACGTCCGCGCCGCGATGCCGCTGGCGAAGTCGTTCGGATCGAAGGCCGGCACGCTGGCGAGCGCCAGGACCTCGCCGTTGCGCGGGTCGAGCATCACCGCCGAGCCGTTGTAGCCGGCGATGCGGAAGCCTTCCTCCGCGGCGCGCTGGACATCGGCGTCGATGGTGAGCTGGACGCGCTTGCCCTCGCCCGGCTCGTCGCGCCGCAGCACCCGGATCTCGCGGCCGACGCTGTTGACGGTGACGACGCGGGCGCCGTCCTGCCCCATCAGCAGCTCGTTGTAGGTGGCCTCGACGCCGGCCTGGCCGATCAGCGAGCCCGCCTTGACCCGCTCGAAGGCCGGCTGCTCCAGCTGCTTGGAGCTGATCTCGCCGACGTAGCCGAAGAGGTGCGCGGCGAAGTCGCGCGGATACGCGCGGGTCGGGACGCGCTCGAGCAGGACGTCGCCGAGCTCGTGACGGCGCGCCGCCACCGACGCGATCTGCGGCATCGTCGCGTCCGCCACGACGCGGATCGGCTGATACCGCGGCAGCGCGCGGCCGCGATCGACGGCGTCCCGGACGTAGCGCTCCTCGAGACCGGTCACCGCCGCCAGCAGCCGCATCGAGCGATCGAGGTTCTGCGCCTGCTCGCGGACCAGCGAGATGTTGAGCGCCTCGCGGTTCTCGACCAGCACCTGGCCGTGGCGATCGAACATGGCGCCGCGCGGCGCGCGCAGCGGAATCTCGCGGGTGTGGTTGTTTTCGGCTTCCTCGAGGAACTTGTCGTGCTGCAGGACCTGAATGGCCCAGAAGGACACGACCAGCACGAAGAACATCACGCCGAGCCCGACCTGCATCACGGTCAGGCGCGCGTTGAGGTTGGTGCGATCGTCCGGAATGATCATTGCCGCATGTCCGATGGGGACGGCCGTCGCACGTTCAGTAGCCTCGCCGCAGCCGGCGGCGCACCAGGAACGCGGGAATCGCGTTCGAGGCAATCATCAGCACGATGCCGACGACCGCCGTCGCCAGCGCGCGCGCGCCAGCCTGCCGCCATGGCATGTCGAACCCACGCTGCTCGATCGCGGCGTAGAGGCCGAGGAACACCAGCTCGTTCAGCACCGCGCCGATGACCAGCACGACGAAGCGCGTCGGAGCGTTGGCGACGATGAACTGCGAGCCGACGGCGCCGGCGCCGAAGCCGACCAGCGTCTTCGAGAAGCCGCCCACTCCGATGATACCGGCGGAGAGCACATCCTGCGCGAGTCCGGCGGCGGCGCCGGTCAACAATCCGGCCGCGGGCCCGAACTGCAGCGCCGCCCACACCACGACCACCAGCACGAGGTCGATGCCGATGCCGTTCCGGCCGAAGAATGGGGAGGTCTGGAGCGCGAGCGCGGCGATGATCGCCAGCCCGACCGTGGCGCCTTTCATCGGCGCCTCCCTGGCGGCTGGGGCGAAGGGGCGGGTTCGGCTTCCGGCGTCGGTGGCGGCGTCGATTCGGTCGGCGCCGGGGTTGGCCGCGCCGGGGCCGGACGCGGCGGCGCCGGCCGGGGCTCCGCTGGCCGCGCGGCCGGACTCGTCGGACTCGCCGGCGCGGGTGTGCCACCAGTGGCGGCCGGAGGGGCGGCCGGGCGCGCCGTGGGCGTCCCCGGCCGGACCACGGTGCCAGTGGCGGTCGCTGGCGCGCCGCCCGTCGGCGACGGACCGGTCGTCTGCGGCGGGTCGAGCACGACCAGTACCGCGCCCACCGCGGCGAAGTCCACGGCCGGCGTCACCACGATGTGTTTGTAGAGGCCGACGCCCTTGTCGACCTTGGCGAGGGTCCCAATCGTGATGCCGCGGGGGAAGATGCTGTCGAGGCCCGACGTCACCAGCCGGTCGCCGACCTTCGCGTCCGACAGGTTGGAGACGAACTGCAGCTCGAGCGGGGGCTCGCCGTCGCGGTCCTGTCCCATCACGACACCGCCCACACCGGACCGTTCGATGATCGCCCCGGCACCGGCTTCCTTGTCGATCAGGAGCTGCACCTTCGCGGCGTACAGCGGCGGCGGCTCGACGATCCGCCCGACCACACCCTCCGGCGAGATGACCGCCATGTCCTTGCGCAGCCCGCTCGACGATCCCTTGTCGATGGTCACGGTCTGAAAGAGGCCGACCGCGTCGCGCGCGATGACGCTGGCGCCCACCGTCCGCAGCGGCATCCGCTGGCGCAGATCCAGGAGCTTCTCGAGCTCCGCGGCGCGCTGCGTCTGCGCATGCTGCTCGAGCAGCTTGACCTGCACCTGGGCCAGCGCCTGGCGCAGCTGCAGGTTCTCCTGGTGCGCGCCACGCAGGCCGACGTAGCCGTCCCAGACCGACCGGACGCCGCCGAAGACCCAGGCGGTGCCGAGCTGGACCTGCGAGAACACGCCGAACGTGACCGCCTGGAGGACCCGGGTCCCCGAGGTCGTCCGGACCTGTGCCGAAATGAGAATGACCTGCGCCACCAGGGTGGCCAGGAGCAGATATCCGGTGCGGCGATGGATCTCGAGCACGGTTGGGCCGGAATGCGCGGCAGTGCGAAAGTCCGCGATCAGTCGATCGACACTTTTCGCAGGAGGTTGAAGTCCGACAGCATCTTTCCCGCTCCCAGGACGACCGAGGACAGCGGGTCCTCGGCCATGGCCAGCGGCAGGCCGGTCTCCTCGCGCAGGCGCTTGTCGAGGTTCTTGAGCAGCGACCCGCCGCCGGTCAGCACGATGCCCCGGTCGACGATGTCGGCTGACAGTTCGGGCGGCGTCCGCTCCAGGGCCACGCGGACGGCGTCGACGATGACGTTGACCGTCTCGGCCAGCGCCTCCCGGATTTCCTCGTCCGAGATGGTGATGGTCTTGGGCACGCCCTCGATCAGGTGGCGGCCCTTGATCTCCATCGTCATGTGCTCGTCGAGCGGATAGGCCGACCCGACTTCCATCTTGATGGCCTCGGCGGTGCGCTCGCCGATGAGGAGGTTGTACGTCTTCTTGATGTACTGGATGATCGCTTCGTCCATCTCGTTGCCGGCGACGCGCACGGCCTTCGAGTAGACGATGCCGGCGAGCGAGATCACCGCGATGTCGGTGGTGCCGCCGCCGATGTCCACGATCATGTTGCCCGACGGCTCGGTGATCGGCATGCCGGCGCCGATCGCCGCCGCCATCGCCTCCTCGACCAGGTAGACCTCGCTGGCCTTGGCCCGGTAGGCGCTGTCCTTGACCGCCCGCTTCTCGACCTGGGTGATCTCCGAGGGGACGCCGATGACGATGCGCGGCCGCACCCAGACGTTGCGGTTGTGGGCCTTCTTGATGAAGTAGGCCAGCATCTTCTCGGTGACGTCGAAGTCGGCGATGACGCCGTCCTTCATCGGCTTGATGGCGACGATGTTCCCGGGGGTGCGGCCGAGCATGTCCTTGGCGTCGCGCCCGACCGCCTCGACCCGGCCGTTCACCTTGTTGATCGCGACGATCGACGGCTCGTTCACCACGATGCCCTTGCCGCGCGCGTAGACGCAGGTGTTGGCCGTGCCGAGGTCGATCGCGAGGTCGCTCGAGAACAACGAAAACAACGAACGAAGGCTCACTCTGTGCTCCTAAGGGGGGCGGCCGCGGCGACGCCGCAGTTACGCCCCATGAATCCCGTTCTTGCCGTGCGCCTTCACCCAGTACATGGCCTCGTCGGCAGCGTGCAGCAGGTCGGTGACCGACTGCCGTCCGCTGTCGCGCGATGCGAAGCCGATCGACGTCGTCAGGCGGACGTCGAGGCCTTCGCTGGCGAGAAAGCTGAACTCTGCCACGCGGGCGCGGATGCGCTCCGCCACACTCTGCGCGCCCGATCGATCGGTTTCGGGCAGGACCAGCGCGAACTCGTCACCGCCGTATCGGGCGAGGACGTCCGTTTCGCGGGCACACGCGCGAAGGATACCTGCAAACTCCACCAGCGTGCGGCTGCCCCGCAGGTGACCGTGGCGATCGTTGACACCCTTGAAGCCGTCCAGGTCGAGGAAGATCACCGACAGCGGCCGGCCGGATCGGACCGATCGCTTCAGTTCGCGCGTCAGCGCCTGCTTCAGGAACCGTGCATTGAAGAGCCGGGTCAGGTCGTCGGTGACGGACAGCGCCTCGGCCTGCGACATCCGGCGGGCGTTGTCGAGCGCCACCGCGGCCGGGTCGAGCAGCAGGGCCAGGGCACGGCGGGTGGCGGCGTCGTAGACGGGTTGCGTCGCGGCCCGCTCCGCGGCCAGCCCGACGACGGCCCCGATCACCGCGCCACGGGCGACCAGCGGCAGGCCGAGGGCCGCGACAGGCGGCGCCGACACGAGGTGATCCTGCAGGTTCGCGGTGACGAGCTCCTCGCCCAGGCGGATGGCGCGGCTCGCCACCGAGGTCACGATGGTCAGCGCGTCGCCCTCGGGCGGCCCGCCCGCGAGCGCGCACGGCGGCCCCATCAGGTCGTCTTCGAGGACCGTCCAGGATGCCAGCGGCACCCACGACTGGAGCCGGCCGACCAGCCATTCGGCCACCTTGCGAGGCTCGAGGGTCTCGTGCGCCTGGCGGACGATCTCGACGAACACCTCCGCGCGCCGGGCATCGGCCTCGAGGGTGCGAGGAAGGTGCGCGAGACGCGCCGACAGGTCCACGCCAAGGCTCAGCGGAGTATCGATCGATGCTATCACATTGACCAGGCTGGGTTTGCTCGCCTCTGCCCAACGCCGTCGGTGTTCGGGCTCCGGCGCGGCGGGACGACGCGGTGCCTGGGACGGAACGACGGGCCAGCCTTGCTCCGGCCCCGTCTCATCCCGTAAGATCATGCGTTCTTTTCGGGCGTTCGGCGGGCCGACTGTAGGCCGCGCCCCACCGCCCAGGATGTCTTCACGATGACGATGCTCGATCGGATGCGCCGCCACCGCGGCTGGCTGAAGTGGATCATGGGGGCCGTGGCGGTCACGATGGTCGCCTTTTTCGTGCCCTGGCAGGACCAGGCGGTCCAGCTGGACGAGGCCGTCGCCGAGGTCGAGGGCACGGCAATCACCGCCGGCGAGTTCCGGCGTGAGCTGAACCAGCGGCTGCAGATGTTCCAGGCGCAAGGCGGCAGCAGCCTCCCGCCCGAGACGCTGAAGCAGCTCGGGTTCGACACGCAGGTGCTGACGCAGCTGATCGACCGCAAGGCGATCGAAGCCGAAGCGAAGCGCCGGGGGCTGCGCGTCACGGATACCGAGGTGGTCGAGTTCATCCGGCACATCCCCGCCTTCCGCGAGAACGGCCAGTTCGTCGGCACCGACCGCTACCGCGCCGTGCTGCGCGCGCAGCGGCCGCCGCTGCGCGAAGACGACTTCGAGAACAGCGTCCGCGCCGACCTCCTGGCGCAGAAGCTCCAGGAGGCGGTCACGAGCTGGGTCACCGTCTCCGAGCAGGAGACCGACGCCGAGTACCGGCGGCGCAACGAGAAGGTGAAGCTCGAGGTCGTCGGCTTCACGGCCGACCAGTTCCGCACCGGCCTCACCGCCACCGACGCCGAGGCGCAGGCGCTCTACTCGAAGGATACGTCCCGCTACAAGTTCGGTGAGCGCCGGAAGATCCGCTACCTGACCGTCGACACGCAGGCGCTGCGCGCCTCGATCACCCCGACACCGCAGCAGGTCGAGGCCCACTACCACGGCCAACGTCCAGCAGTTCTCCAACCCGGAGCAGGTGCACGCGCAGCACATCCTGCTCAAGACGACCAACAAGGACGCGGCCGACGTGCGCAAGCAGGCCGAGTCCATCCTCACGGAAGCGAAGGCGCCGGGCGCCGACTTCCCGGCCCTGGCACGCAAGTACTCGGAAGACGATGCCAGCAAGGGCAGCGGCGGCGACCTCGGGTTCTTCGGCCGCGGCTCCATGGTCAAGCCGTTCGAAGACGCCGCATTCGCCATGGCGCCGGGCCAGACGTCGGATCTCGTCCAGACCGACTTCGGCTTCCACGTGATCAAGGTGCTCGAGAAGCGTGCCGCCGGCCAGCGCCCGCTGGCCGAGGTGAAGGATCAGATCGCCGAGCAACTCAAGTGGCAGCAGGCCCAGGAGCGGGCGACGGCGCTCGCCGCCGCGCTCGCGGCCCGCATCACGTCGCCGGCGGATCTCGAAGCCGCGGGCCGCGAGAACGGGCTGAAGGTCAACGACTCGCCGTTCTTCCAGCGCGGCGATCAGCTGCCTGAATTCGGTCCCACGTCGCAGGTCGCCGCCGAGGCGTTCACGCTTCCCGACGGTGGCGTCAGCAAGGGCATCCGCACCGGCAACGCGACGGTGTTCATCGCGCTGGCCGGCAAGGAAGCGCCGCGCGTGCCGACGTTCGACGAAGTGAAGGAGCGCGTGCGCGCCGACGCCGTGACCAGCAAGGCCGTCGCGGCCGCCCGCGCCAAGGCCGCCGAGGTCGCCGCCGCGGTCAAGGCCGGCACGCCGCTCGCGGCCGCCGCGAAGGCCGCGGGCAAGGACGTGCGGACCACCGAGCTGATCGCCCGGAACACCGTGGTCGCCGACATCGGCGTCAGCCCCGCGGTGGACGCGGTCGCGTTCACGCTGGCGGTCGGCGCGACCAGCGACGTCATCGCGACCGAGAACGGCGCCGCCGTGGTCAAGGTGGTCGAGCGGCCGGCGATCAACGACACGGAGCTCGCGGCCGCCCGCGACTCGCTGCGCCGCGAGCTGATGTCGACGCGCCAGGGCCGGTTCTTCACCGCCTACATGAACAAGGCGAAGGCGACGCTCTCGATCAACAGTACGAGGACGTCATCGCCCGCGCCTCAGGGCTGTAGTTGTGGCGCGTCGCCGGAACCGCGCGCGCGCAGCGCGTGAACCGAACGGCATGGGCGGCGGTTCCCCGCCCCAGCAGCCGCTCGGCGCGAGGATCGGCGCAGTGCTTGGTTTCGGCCGCCGCCCTCAGCGGCGGCCGGTACCGCCCGGTGGCGTGCGGACGGCTATTCGCCGCGCTCGGCGCGCGGCGGCGTCCGCACGCGGGCGGTCATGCGCCCTCTAGCGCGTGAACACGAACGGCATGAGGGCGAGCGGTTCCCGTCGCCCCAGCAGCCGCATCGGCGCGAGGATTTGGCGCATCACGCGGCGCTCCGAGGGGGCGAACAGCGCCAGCGCGCTGCGCAGGCTCGATTCCTCGGTCTGGCCGAGCGGGTGGCTCAGCGCGTCGAACAGTGACGGGCGCGGCGGGTAGAGCACCAGCTCGACGTCGCTTCCGGCGGGGATCTTGGCGCGCTGCCTTGCAATGGCCACGGCCCGATCGAGGCCGCCGAGCTCATCGACCAGACCGATCTTCATCGCCTGCCGGCCGGTCCACACGCGGCCGCGCGCCACCGCGTCGATCTTCGCCGGCGTCGTCTTGCGCGCCTCGGCGACCTTGGCCACGAACTGATCGTAGAAGGTGTGGACCTGCTCCTCGATCTTGGCCCGCTCGGCGTCGGTGAACGGCCGCACCGGCGAATCGAGCTCCGCCATCTTGCCCTCGGACACGCTCTCGATCGAGGCGCCGAGCTTCTCCAGCGTCCCGCCGATGGCGAACTTCCCGGTGTAGATGCCGATCGATCCGGTGAGGGTGCCGGGCTGCGCGACGATGACGTGCCCCGGCATCGCGATGTAGTAGCCGCCCGAAGCCGCCAGGTCGCCCATCGACACGATCAGCGGCTTGTCCTCGCGGGCCAGCATCAGGGCGCGCCAGATCACGTCCGAGGCGATCGACGAGCCGCCCGGGCTGTCCACGCGCAGGACGATCGCCTTGACGCCGCGATCGTCCGCCGCCTGGTTGATGTATTCGACGAGCGTGTCCGAACCGGCGACGTCGCCGCTCCGCCCCTCGCCCGACGCGATCGTCCCGACCGCGTAGATCACCGCGATCTTCGGCCGCGCGCTGAGGGTGAAGGTCGGAGTCAGCGCCTGCACGTAGTCGGAGAAATCGGTGGTGTCCTCGTCGCCAAGGCCGACGTGCTCCTCGACCTCGTCGCGATACAGCAGGGCGTCGACGAGCCCGGCCGCGAGGGCGTCCTCGGCGATGAACGGCCCCTCGTCGATCAGCGCCCGGACCGTCTCGGGCGACTTCTTGCGGGCCACCGCGATCGCCTGCACCAGCTGATCGAAGGTGTCGTGGTTCAGCGACGTCGTCATCTCGCGATGCGCCGGCGTGAAGGTCCTCTGGGTGAAGGTGTTGATCGCGGTCTTGTAATCGCCGATGTGGATGAAGTCGGGCGTCACGCCGATCTTGTCGAAGGCCCCGCGCAGGAACACTTCGTAGGTGGCGAGGCCCTTGAGGTCGAGCACGCTCGACGGCAGGAGCACCACCTTCTCGCACGCCGTGGCGAGGAAGTATTCCTGCTCGCCGCCGTACTCGAGGTAGGCGATCGTCTTCTTGCCGGACTTGCGGAAGTCGACGATGGCGTCGCGGACCTCCTGGCTGCGGGCCCAGAACGGCGCGCCGCCGACCGGCTCCACCACCAGGCCCTTCACCCGCCGGTCGGTCTTGGCGCGGCCGATCGCGTCGATCAGCGCCCGTAGGGTCCCCGGGCCCTCGACGAACCGATCGAACAGCCCGGCCCCTTCCACCTCGCCCAGGTCGCCGTCCAGACGAAGGACAAGCGCCGTGCTGGCGGGCACACTCGCCCGCCGCCCCGCCAGCGAGGCGGTGAACCACACCCCGGCCGCCGACAGCAGCGAGGCGACGACGATCAATCCAACCACGAGCCAAACGCCTCGACGGGCGGCCACAGTTTCGAGCCTTTCTCAGGGCATGGCCACTCGCGGCCATGCCATCACGATCGAGTATAGCGCCCGGGTCCATCCTCGTTGGCGACCCGGCCGGGCTTCTGCTACACTCAGGGTTTCGCGCCCTCGGGCGCGTCCCCACCTTCTGTGCGGAAGTGGCGGAATGGCAGACGCGCTAGCCTCAGGAGCTAGTCCGGGCAACCGGGTGGAGGTTCAAGTCCTCTCTTCCGCACCACGTTTCTATCCCTCCACCCGTCGGCCGGACTAGCGTCCAGGGCTGGCGAACGGCCATCGGGCCGCTTCCGCACGCAGCGGAAGTGCAGATGGCAGACGCGTCGCGCCTCAGGAGCGGTCCGGGCAACCGGGTGGGTTCGAAGTCCTCTTCCGCACCAGCATTTGTTGCGCGACGGGCCCCTCAGGCCCTTCGCGTTCGGCACCGCCCTTCAAGCGTCGCAACCGGTGGCGGTCGTCCGCGCTGGGGCGGGTGCGCGACGTGGTCAGCCTGCGGCGAGGCGCCAGAGGTTCCGGACTGCCTGCCAGGCGAAGTAGACGGACAGCAGGAACAGCACGGCCATTACGGCGTTCTCCCACGGGCGATTGCGGTACTGCTCGCCGATCAGCCGGGGGCTCGCGGTGATCCACCACAGGCCGCCGGCCAGGACGGGCAGCAGCACCACGTGCGCGCTGTTGGCCGTCAAGGTCAGCCAGACGAATCCCGGCATCCCCGGCAGCGTCCAGACCAGCGGCGAGACCAGACACCACAGCGCGATCCACCGATACATCGGGTGGTCCCGCGGCTCCGGGATCGGCACGGCGCGGCCGGCCCGCCAGCGCAGCCAGGCGTGGCTGCCCAGGCAGCCGAGGCCGACGGCGTGTCCGACGAGCGAGGTGTAGACCGCGGCGAAGAGCCCGGCGTAGAAGAGCAGGCCCCCGCCGGGTCCGAGGACGCCGGTCAGCAGGTTGGGCAGGTCCTCGAGCTGTTCGATGTGCCGGTCCGGGAACAGCAGCTCGGCACCGAGAATCCACACCGCCAGGTTGAGCACCAGCATGACGAGGATGCCGAGCAGCAGGTCGTAGAGCTGCACGCGCCGGTAGCGCGGCCCGCGCCAGCCTTTCGCCTCCAGGAAGTACGGATACACCAGGTTCATCAGCGACCCGCCGACCGCGCCGACCATCGCCAGCGCCACGTGCCAGGGATCGTAGGTCCCGTGCCGCCCCGGCATTTCGATTCGGACCAGGCCGCGCAGGAGCTCGCCCGCATCGAAGCCCACCCACAGCGCCGAGCCGAGGAATGACACCGACAGGACCGCCAGGAACACCAGGAACACGGCCTCGAGCCGCCGGTAGGAGGGACGGAACACGAGCGCGACGGCGATGCCGTTGAAGAGCAGGGCCCACAGCCAGGGCTCTCCCGCGCCCGCCACCTGCCGGCCAATCTCGCCGATGCCGACCGACATGTAGGCGCCGTAGATGTGGCCCATCACGACCACCGCCGCGAAGATCAGCGGCGGATACAGGGGATGGAGCCGCGCCAGGCCGTCCAGGACGCCCTCGCCATGCTGGTTGCAGAGCTGGTAGCGGGCGATGAGCGAGACGAACAGGAACCGCAGGAGCACGGCGACGACGAACATCCACATCAGCGCGTAGCCGTAGTTCGCGCCGGCGGTCGCCATGTCGATGACGTCCCCCGCGCCGAGCCACGTGAGGACCATCACCAGTCCCGGCCCGAACGAGCGGACGTGGTCGACGAACGAACGCGGGATCGGCGCGGCGTGTCCGCCGGCGGGCGTGTCAGGCATGGGGACGGCCACCTCGTAGATCCGTCCGGTTCGGTCCGGCGCGGCGGTCAGGTTTCGGACAGGCTCGAGGTGGGAGAATATCGGGAAAGTTCGACCGACGAGCCACGCCGCGGGGCGGGTCGCGGGCCGTAGACCTCAGGAGCTGGGCCGGGCAACACGCCACGATCGAGGAACGGCAGAAGTGTCTGGACGTAGGCATGAACGGTGACGTGTCGAAACCGATCGATCCCGCGGCGCTCTTCGAGACCGTGGAGCGCTTCGTCGCCTT
>CAWJOG010000026.1:0-17228 GCA_963844435.1 Vicinamibacterales bacterium
TGGCGGAGCTCGATCTGAAGCTCGGTGAGCTGGCCGAGCTGATCAACAACATCGAGGTCCGGGGCCAGCGCGGCGGACGCCGGTTCGGCCCGCCGCCGGATGGCCGCGTGCCAGGGCGTCCCGAGGGTGGGCCGTTCGTCGCGCCGGCCCCGCCCGGTCCGCCAGTGGCTTCACCGGGTTCGCCGACGGTTCCGGGCGGGTCGACCTCGGTGGCGCCCGTCCCGCCTGCGCCAGGCGGCCCGCCAAACGGTCCGCGGGATGGAGGCGAGCGCGATGGGCGTCGGCCGCCGCCAGAAGCGCGCGGGGCGGGCGGGCCGCCGCCGGGGCACGTCGACGACCCCGAGGATCCCAAGCGCATCCGCATCGATCTGCGTCTGATTCGCCGTGAGCTGTTCGAGGAGCTCGTGGCGGATCGCGAGGCGTTCGACGCGCTGCCGCTCGAGGAGAAACAGAAGGTCTTCGCGCTGATCGAGCAGCGCATGGCCGGCGTGGCGCAGGGCATTGACGTGCTGAAGAAGGAGCTGGCGACGCGCGCCGTCGAGGTCCGGACCCAGGACACCGCGGCCGCCGCCGCGGCCGCCGCCGCGACCGCGACGTCCGTTGCCGCGACGCCACCAGCGGCTCCAGCACCAGCTCCGGCGCCTCCGCCGGCTCCTGCACGCACCGGGCGGACCGCCCGCGTCCCGGCTGCGCCGGTCGCGCCCGGGCCGGTCGCGCCGCCGCCGGCAGCCAAGCCGCCAGCGCACGTGACGAAACGATCCACGCAGATGTCGGGCAAGCGCCTCGCGGTCAAGGTCGAGCGCGATGGTCAGCTCGTCGGACAGGTGAACGCCGACGTCGATCTGCCGAAGCTGCTCGCGACGGTGTTCGCGAAGACGTCACGCGAGCGCGACGAGGTGCCGTTTGCCGTCGGCGAAAGCGGCGAGCTGTACACCAGGACGCCGGCGGCGAAGCAGCAGCTGGAGTCGCTGCGCACGTCCGCGCTCAGCGCCGGCAGCGCGCCGGGCACGACGGTGCTCCCGGACTGGATCGTGGCCACGACGACGGACCCGACCGGGTCGGGCCTGAAGTTCGGCATCGCGCGGCCGGTCGGCGACGCGCTGGTCGAGCTGCGCACGACGTCGGCGCGCAACGCGGCGCTCGGGCTCGGCTTCATCGGCTTGGCGCTCATCGTCATCGTCCCGCTGTCGGCCGGCCTGACGCGCAACCTCGACACGCTCAGCGCCGGCGTCCACCGCATCGCGGAGGGCGATTACAGCGCGCGCGTGCCGGTGCGATCGAACGACGAGATCGGGCGGCTCGCCGTCGCCTTCAACCAGATGGCGGCCGACGTCGAGAAGCACCAGAAGTCGGCCGTGTCGCAGGAGCGGATCCGCCGCGAGCTGGAGCTGGGCCGCCAGATCCAGCACGACATGCTGCCGCAGGGACCGCTGATGCTCGGCCTGACCGAGATCAAGGGCGTGTCGGTGCCGGCCCGCGAGGTCGGCGGCGACTTCTTCAACTACTTCCAGCTGCGCGACGGCCGCATCGCCCTGCTGGTCGGCGACGTGTCGGGCAAGGGCGTCGGCGCGGCCCTGCTGATGGCGAATCTCCAGGCGGCGCTGCGGACGCGCCTCGCGCTCGGCCAGGATCTCGCCTCGCTCGCGCAGGAGCTCGACGTCGACATCGATCGCACGACGCCGGGCCCGGTCTACGCCACGCTGTTCGTCGGCATCCTCGATCCGGCGACGCACCGCCTGCGCTGCGTGAACGCCGGCCACAATCCGCAGTACGTCCTGCGCACCGACGGTCGACTGGAGCGGATGGAGTCGACGGGCCGGCCGATCGGCCTGCTGTCGGGCGGCGGCTACGCCGAGCAGGCCTTCGACGTGGCCGCCGGCGACGTGCTCTTCTTCTACACCGACGGCTGTGTCGAGGCCGAGAACGCCAGCGGGGACATGTTCGGATCGGAGCGCCTCGAGCAGGCGCTGGCGTCGGCCGCGGGGTTGGGCGCCGATCAGGTGATGGCGAAGGTCGAAGCCGAGGTGGCGCGCTTCCGCGCCGGCGTGGAGCTGCAGGACGACGCGACGATGATGGTCGTCAAGGTCGGCTGACCTCAGGCCCTGGCTCGTACGAGCGGCATCAACGCGCGCAGGCGCGGCTCCCGCAGATACAAGCCGCCCCAGACCATCACCGCCACGTAAATCGGAAACAGCGTGTGGCTCAGGAGGGGGTTGCCGAGGCGGACGTGCGTCGCGATGGCCCCGCCCAGGTACCCCGTCATGACGACGGCGCCGAGGACAGCGGTCTGCGGCACCAGGTAGAGCACGAGGCAGACCAGTTCGATCACGCCAATCAGGGCGACCGTGTGCTCCGGGTAGCCGAGTGCCACCGTGCCCTCCACCGCCGGCGCCAGCCGCAGCAGCTTCATGACGGTGTCGAGCGTGAGAAACAGCGCGGCGAGCGTCGTCAGGACGTACGCGGTTCGGACCTGCGTCCGGGTGGAACCTGGCGTCGATGCGTTCATGGGCGGAGCCTCCGCGCGCATCGTAGCCTCACGGCCAGGGCGGTGTTTTGTATAGAAACGACAGCTGCTCCGCCATCCGGCTCAGCGCCAGCGGCGTCAGCCCGATGCGGTGCCTGATCGACCGCGTCAGGTGCGCCTGGTCGTAGTAGCCCGCGGCGTGGACGACGTCCAGGATGGGGACGCCGTTCCGCAGCAGCATGGCCGCGCGGCGCGCGCGCTCGATCTGGCGGACAGTGCCATGCGAGATGCCGGTCGCGCGCAGGAAGTGGCGCTGCGCTGAACGGATCGACCGGGCCTCGGCGCCGCCGCGCAGCACCGTGTCCACGATCGGGTCGCGCACGATCAGGCCCTTCCGGACGAGCCGGTCGACGAACGTGTCGGCGTTCTCGAAATCCGGATAGTCGCAGGCGGAACCGTTCAGCCAGAACGAGCGCCCCGCAGCGCCGGGCAACGTCACGTCGTTCCGGTCGCGCAGCTCGCCGGGGGTCAGCCGCGGCATGAACGTGCCCAGCCTGAACCGGATCCCGAGCCACTCGCCGTCCGGCGGACAGTCGGCCAGGGTCGCCTGCGTTTCGGGCCCGCGCAGGGTGATGAACGTCCGGCCCTCGTGCCGCGTCACCGCCATCTCGAAATGACTCTGCGCGATCGAGACGAACGGCCCGCCGCGATTGCTGCGGCTGCACCAGATCTTCTCGACGAAGGGCGAATCGGACGACCGATCTTCGAACGCGAGGATCATTGGGCCGCTAAGCCGAGTCCGGTGGCGACCATTCGAGCAGCGTGCGTTTCAAGTCCTCCGACACCGGCCGCTGGCCGAGCCATTGATCCAGAAACGCGACCATCAGACCGTGCGGGGCGCGCGACACGGCCGTCAGCGTGTTCCCCCGGATGGTGGTGCCCTTCCCGGGTTCGTATTCCACCAGCAGGACGTCGCCCTTCCGCGCCGATCCTACAATCGCGAACAGTTGCGTGGTCGCGGCGCGATCGAGGCGCGGGACCAGTTCGCGCCGCCAGGGGCGGGTGAGCGGACTGAATGGGTCGTCGTCGCTGATCACCTCGATCCGCAGCGCCTTGGCCGTATCCTCTTTCGCAAGGCCTGCGAGGTCGAGCGGCCGCGCCTCGGCGTAGACCGCGACCGTGTAGAGGGCTTCGCCACCGAGCTGATCCGTTCGCGATCCCTCGGCCACCAACGTCAGCGCCGTGTAGCCGACACGGACGTCCGCCGGGCTTTGGCCCTGGAGGGCGGCCGGCGTGCCTGCGAATGCAACGAACGCCGTGATGAGAGCGACGTAGCCACGTGTCATGGTGTGCGGCCGGCGAATCATTGTGCACCTCGGGGACTGTACCGTGACGCTCGCCGCTCGACCTGTCGAGGAGCGCCCTCCTTTTGGGACGGAGATTCGCCAGGGTCGGTTCGACCTCTGCCGGGCAGCGTAGTACGCTCGCGCGTCGCGACTCATGCATCGACCGGTCCGCACCTGGCACATGCGAATGGCCCGCGGGTTCTTCAGCCGGCCGCTGCTGCCATTCCTCGTCCAGCTCGGGGTGCTCGCGCCCCTTATCCTCGCGCCCGAACCGCGGCGCGTTGCGGCTGGCTACCTGTTTTTTCTGCCCTGGCTGTTACCGGTGTTCGCGATCCTGAGCCTGCCGTTCGTGTTCGCGGCGTTCCGGGCGTTCCGGCTGGACGTGGCCACGCGTCGCAATCATGCGCTGGAGCACGCCACGATTCTCGAGCTCGAGGCACGGAGTGGCCGACGGCTGTCGGGCCGATCGAGCCGGAAAGGGTTTCGGGTGTCCGGGCACGTATCCATCGCCGAAGTCCGGGAGGCCTTCAATCGCGTCTGCCGGACGCTTCGTGCCGGCGAGCCGCTCGTGTACATCTCGCCGCGGTGCGGTTCGAACGTCGTGACCGCGATTGGGGCTGGCGTGGTCCTGCTGCTGGCGCTCGTCGCGTGGAGCGTCGCGTTCCAGCCATCGTGGACGCTTCGGGCGGCGGTCCTGGCGGCGGTCGTCGGGCTGTTTGCGGGGCTCCGGAGTGCGCTCGGCAACGCCATCCAGCGCCGGTTCTTCATGGCCGTGGACTTCGGCGAGGTGTCGCTTCGCGATCTGCGACACGTCCGGCCAGAGGTCTTCGACCGCGGCCCGGTCGTCTTCGTCGAGACCATCGTCAGGCCGCGATCGAGGTCCGGCCATGCCGGCGCTGACCCGGCGGCAAGGCGGGACGCTAACTCGGCGCCTGCTTCGGTTCGAGGGTGACCCCTGCCGACAGGCCGTCGATCGATTCCCGCGCCGCGCGGAGGCTCGCGAGCCCACGTGGGCTCACCGTGTAGTAGCGGCGGGCCCGACCGCCGCGTTCCGGCAGCGGGTCGCCCAGGCGCGAGCGCAGCAGGCCCTTCTGCTCCAGTCGATCGAGCGTCGTGTAAAGCGCGCCGCGGCTCACCGCGCGCCCGGCCCGGGATTCGATCTCCGCGCGCACGGGCACGGCGTACGCGTCCTCGCCGACCCGCAGCACGGCCAGCAGCACGAGATGTTCGAACTCGCCGAGATAGGTATCCATGTGACGTCTACTGGTTGCGGAGCGCGATCATGGGGTCGACGCGCAAGGCCCGCCGCGCCGGCACGATCGACGCGGCGATCGCGGCCGCGGCGAGGACGGCGGTGAACACGACGAAGGTGAGCGCGTCGACCTGGATCGACCCGAACAGCGAGCGCTCCATCAGCGAGCCGAGTGCGTAAGCGCCGGCCAGGCCGACGACCAGGCCGATGGCGGTGAGGCGCAGCCCGCGTCCCAGCGTGGTCGCCAGCACCTCGCGCGGCCGCGCCCCGAGGGCGAGCCGCACGCCGATCTCGTGCGTCCGCTGCCGGACCGCATAAGCCATGATCGCGTAGATGCCGACGCCGGCCAGCAGCAGGCCGACGAGGCCGAACACGCCCATGAACGTGGCCGCGAAGGTCAGGCCGATGGCACCCTCCGAGCGCACCTGGCGCAGGCTGCGGACCTCGTAGACCGGCTGCCCGGCGTCGCGCGTCAGCACGAGCCGGCGGCCGACAGCCGCCAGCGGCGACGGATCGCCGGTGCTCCGCAGCATCAGCACCATGTCGCTCGCCGGCGCCTGCGCGAACGGCACGTAGAACGTCGGCGCGATCTCGTTCATGAACCAGGTGTGGTGGACGTCGCGGGCGACGCCGACGACCGTGATCCAGCTGTCGTCCGGGCCTTCCACCTTGAAGCGCTTGCCGATCGGGTCCTCGTCCGTCCAGTACCGGCGCGCCATCGTCTCGCTGACGATCGCCACCGGCAGCGTGCCAGCGATGTCGCCGCGGCCGAAGTCGCGGCCGGCGGTGAGCCGGATCCGCAGCGTCTGGAAATAGCCTGGCGTCGTGAGGCGGAAGTCGGCGCTGCGGCGTTCGGCGGCGTCGGCGACCGGGTGTCCTTCGATCTCGACCGCACTGGACGCGTTGCGCATCGACGCCGGCGCGACGTTGCCGAGCGCGACGCTTTCGATGCCGACCACGCCGCGCGCGTCGTCGACCAGCGACTCGAAGAAGGCGCGCTGCTTGTCCGGCGTGTCGTAGCGCGCGCCGAGCAGCGACACACGCAGCGTCATCACGCCGTCGGGGTCGTAGCCGTCGTCGCGGAACAGCACCGTGGTCGTGCCGCGCACGCTGAGCCCGGCGGCGACGAGCAGCGTCAGCGCCAGCGCCACTTCGACGACGACCATCGTGTTCCGGAGGCGGTGGCGTCCGCCGCCGCTGCCGGCCGTGCGGCCCCCGGCCTTGAGCGCATCGTTCAGCGAGACGCGTGACGCGCGCAGCGCCGGCAGCAGGCCGAAGACGACGGTGCTGGCCACGGCGAGCAGGGCCAGGCCGCCGACGACGCGCAGGTCGACGTCGACCTCGTCCCAGCCGCGGATGAAGCGCGCGATGTTCGGCGGCATCGCGGCGCGGCACGCCTGCAGCGCCGCCCAGGCGAGCGGAATGGCGCCGAGCGCGCCGGCGATCGCCAGCGCCAGGCTCTCGAGCACGAGCAGCCGGATGACGCGCCAGCGGCTGGCGCCGAGCGCCACGCGGAGCGCCAGCTCCTTCGATCGATCGGCGGCGCGGACGATCAGCAGGTTGGCGACGTTGACGCAGGCGAGCAGCAGCACCAGCAGCGTCGCCACCTGCTGCACGACCAGGAACGCGGCGGCGCCGATGTCGACGACCGACGCGGCCAGCGGCATCGTGTTGACCGTCCAGCCGCGGTTGGTGGTCGGGTACTGCTGGGCGAGCCGCGCCGCGGTGGCCGCGATCTCGGCCTGCGCCTGCGCCGGTGACGCGCCCTCCTGGAGTCGCCCGATCACCGACAGGTAGCGGCGCTGCCGGGCAGCCAGGGCATCCGGCGTGAACGCCAGCGGCGACCAGACGTCGCTGCCAAAGGGATAGTCGAACTTCGGTGGCGCGATGCCGACAATCAGGTGCGGTTCGCCTTCGAGCGTGATGGTGCGGCCGACGAGCTGCGGGTCGGCCGCGAAGCGGCGCTTCCACAGGGCATCCGAGACGACGGCAACCCGGTCGCGCCCGGGCTGCGCTTCGTCGGCGAGGAAGCCGCGGCCGATGGCGACGCCGACGCCCATCGCCTCGAAGAACGCCGGGCTCACCTTGAAGCCCTGCAGCCGCTCCGGCTCGGTCTGGCCGGCGATGGTCGCGTCCCACCATTCGAGGGCCACCAGATTGGCGGCGCGCACCTCGCGCTGGAAGTCGACGAAGTCGGCCGGCGACACCTCGCGCCGATCGGCGATCGGCCCGGCCTCCGGCGCGACCCCGAAGACCTGCACCAGGCGATCGATGTCGCGCAGCGGGAAGGGGCGCAGGACGAGGCCGTCGACCAGCGCCAGCACGGTGGCATTGGCGGCGAGGCCGACCGCCAGCGTCAGCACGACGACGAAGGCGAAGGCGGGCTGGTGCGCCAGCAGGCGCGCCGCAAGGCGGAGGTCACGCAAGAGACCGGACATGAACGAATCTCCTGGAATCGGGAAGGGCGACGGGGCCGGCCGCCGGGCGCGATGGCGCGCGACGAGCACCCGGCTGGCGACGCCGGCCGCCTGCCGCCAGTACCACGCGGCAGCGCCGAGGCGTCCGCGGGCGCGCCGCTCGGCGAGATGCTCCTCGGCGAGATCGCCGAGGATGGCGTCCGCGGCAGGCGAGGCCCGGATCAGCCGCCGGAGCAGCCATTCGGCCAGGCGCGGCGGGCCCCCGTTGCTCATAGCCTGCATTGTAGGCAAAATACGCCGCGACCGAAAGAAAGTTCCACGACTCCGGAGTGGCCCCGCGACGATTCCGGAGTCGTGGCGAGACGACTCCGGAGTCCCGACGCCAAAACTCCCGGAATTGTTGGGCGAGGAGGCCGGAGTGGCTGGACGACTCCGGAGTCGTCGCTGGAGGACTCCGGAGTCGTCGTTGCGGGACTCCGGAGTCGTGGAACGGTCAGCGGGCGCGGGCGGCCACGACCATGAACGAGCGGCCGCTTCCCGTCTCCGTTCGTTCCACCTGGAAGCCGGCGTCCATCAGCTCGCGCCGGACGCTCTCGGGGGTCACCCCGTGCATGTTGTCCTCATCCCGCTCAGCTGGCGTCGGCGCCTCGGCCCCCGGCGGCCTGAAGTCCACGACAGCCAGGCGCCCGCCCGGTTTCAGCGTGGCGGCGAGGGAGGCACCCATCGGCCCGGGCGCCGCGAAGTGGTGGTAGACGTTACGCATGAAGAGCGCGTCACACGCGGCGTCGGGGAGGTTGGTGCGGTCGGCGGCGCCCGCCACGACCTCGATCTGCGGCCGGGCGGCCGCGGTCACCTTGGCCCGGAGCGCCTTGACCCGGTCATCGCCCAGCTCGTTGGTATAGACGTGCCCCCGGCTGCCGACCCGCGCCGCTACGGCGATGCTCAGCTCGCCGTCGCCGGCGCCCAGCTCGCAGACCGTGGCGCCATCGCGGAGCGCCAGCGCGTCGAAGATGCGGGACGTGGCGACCGACTGGTTCCCTTGCGCATGAGCGCCGGCCGACATCAGCAGCGCGGCGATCAGCGTGGCGACAGCGGGTGTCGACTGGGCCATGATGGTCACTCTAGACGACCAGGGCGGGCCGTCGGCCGGCCCGCGTGACGGGAAAGGGAGCAGCGATGTCGGTGTCTCGAGCGGTGATGGCCGGCGGGTTGGCGGCCGCGGTGCTGGCGTTCGGCGGGATCCGCGCGCAACAGCCGCCCTATGTTCCGAAGCAGAGCGATCGGCCCACCCCGATCGAGGGCGACGAGCCGGGGTTCGCGCCGATCTTCGACGGGCAATCGCTGAAAGGCTGGGAGGGCGACCCGACCTACTGGCGGGTCGAAGGCGGCGCGCTGGTCGGCGAGATCACCCCGGCGACCATCGTCAAGAGCAACACCTTCATCATCTGGCGGGGCGGCCGCCCGAAGGACTTCGAGCTCAAGCTCGAGTACCGGATCACCGCCTCCGGCAACAGCGGGATCAACTATCGCAGCGCCAGCGTCCCGGATCCGGTGACGCCGGCCAACGCCTTCGCGCTGCGCGGCTACCAGTTCGATCTCGACGGTGGCCGGAAGTACACCGGCAACAACTACGAAGAGAAGGGCCGGCTGTTCATGGCGGTGCGCGGCCAGGTCACGCGCGTCGTCGGCGGACGTCCGCCGATCGTGGTCGCGAGCGTCGGCGACGAGGCTCAGCTCGTCGCGATCCAGACCGATGACTGGAACACCGTCCACCTGAACATCCGCGGCAATACGCTGATGCACCTGCTGAACGGGCGGCTGATGAGCGTGACGATCGACGACGACGCGGCGAACCGGCCGGCCGACGGCCTGATCGGGATGCAGGTACACGTCGGGCCGCCGATGAAGGTCGAGTACCGCAACATCCGATTGAAGACGTGGTGAGGCCCGGCGACCTGGTGACCGCTACGGCTGCTGCTTGAACGCTTCCCAGCCGCGGATCGTCTCGTCGGCGAAGCGGCGTGCGGCGGCCCGCGCGCGGACGTGGCTCATCTCGAACGCGCGCAGCTGCGCGAACCGCAGATGGCCGCGGAGCGGCTCCGGGAACGTCATCCAGAAGTGGCCGGCGAGCTGGTGCCCGGCATCCGTCGCCAGCTCGTTCAACTCGGCCTGGCTCTGCACGTCGGTCGCGACGAGCTCGCGAAAGCCGCTATCCCAGGACTGAATCCACAGCTCCGGCGCCTTGCGGTCCGCCTGCTGCGGCATGAACCCGAACAGGTCGGGCAGGGGTGCCCCGAGCAGCGTCGCGAACATCGCCACGTGCAGCGAGCCGCCATTGGGCGGCCTCGTCACGCACTGACCCGCAATCACCGTCGAGGTGATCCGGGCCTCCAGGATCACGTCGTCGTTCGCGCCAGCGGTCGGCCCGGCAATACGCAGCAGCGTTTTCGGTTCGAGCGCGCTGCCGACGCCCATCTCGATCCGCCCGACCCGCACGAGCCGATAGAACGCTGGCGGATGCTCCGGCCGCGTTTCGAGCATCAGCTCGATGAACCGTCCCCAGCCGTCGCGCAGGGACGATTCTTGGGCGGCCGGCAGCGGCTTCATCAGCGTGTCCGCCCACCCCAGCCACGTCTCGCGTTCCTGCGGGACCGAGGCCCGCAAGCGCTCGACCACCGCGGGCTGTTTGCGCTCGACGGGGTGATTGAGGGCTTCCCGATACGCTTCGAAGTAGGCCGCGACGGCGGCGTCGCCGTCACACGCCCACGGCATCTCGCGACAGGCCACGTGCAGCGACGCGGCGTAGCGCACCATGTCCACGACCGCCGGGCCGAAGCCCGACATATCGAAGTCCCCCAGGCCGAAGCTCTGGCCCGTCACCACGAACTGCTCGAGGTGCGCGTCGCCGTGGACGGCCACCGCCGGCAGACGCCAGCGGAGGTCGCGGAACTCGTCACAGGTCCGCGCCGACGAGGCCCGCGCCAGCAGTCGAAAGTAGCGGAAGGCGCGCGCGGTCACGCGAGCGATGAGCGCGTCGGACGCCCCGTCGGCGCGCAGCCTGGCCTTGTCGACGCGAAAGCTCGCCGGATCGTCGAGCGGCACATCGGTCGCTGGTGTCTGCGCCGCCGGCATGGCGAGCCACGCCGCGCACACGGCCGCTCCGATCAGCGCGCGCCACCTGGCGCCGGTTGGGGTGCGACGTGGCCTGGTCATCGCGGAGGCGGTTCGCAGCAAACGCAGGTCAGCATAGCGTGGCTCGACGGACGCGTCAGAGGGCCTTTCGCCGTACCTCCGATGCGGAGGCCTGCCGCTCCGGTTACACTCCGAGCTGCCGTGATTCGCGTCCGTTTCGCCCCATCGCCCACCGGTTACCTGCACGTCGGCGGCGCCCGCACCGCGCTGTTCAATTGGCTCCTCGCCCGCCGCGAGGGCGGCGTGTTCGTGCTGCGCATCGAGGACACGGACGCCGAGCGATCGTCGGACGAGATGGTCGACGGCATCCTGCAGGGGATGCGCTGGCTGGGCATGAACTGGGACGAAGGGCCCGACGTCGGCGGGGCGCACGGACCGTACTTCCAATCGCAGCGCTTCGATCGGCATCGGGCCGCCGCCGAACAGCTGGTCGCGACCGGCCACGCCTATTACGACTTCACGCCGCCCGAGAAGTACGACGAGGCGCGCAAGGCCGCCGAGGCGCGCGGCGAGGTGTGGCGCTACGTCCGCGGCGAGTGGGCGCTGCCCGACGCGGAGGCGCGCGAGCACGCCTCCAACGGCACGCCGCGGGCGATCCGCTTCAAGGTGCCCGAAGGCCGGACGGCCTTCACCGACCTCGTCAAGGGACCGGTCGAGTTCGACAACTCGGTGATCGACGACTTCGTCATCGTCCGCCGCGACGGCCTGCCCATCTACCACCTGTCGGTGGTGTGCGATGACGTGGACATGGCGATCACGCACGTGATCCGCGGCGACGACCACGTGTCGAACACGCCGAAGCACGTGCTGCTGTTCACCGCGATGGGCGCCCCGGTGCCGGCCTTCGCCCACGTGCCGATGATCCTCGGGCCCGACAAGAAGCGCCTGAGCAAGCGCCACGGCGCCACCTCGGTCCTCGAGTACAAGGCGCAGGGCTACCTGCCCGAGGCGATGCTCAACTTCCTCGCGCTCCTCGGCTGGTCGCCCGGCGACGACAGCGAGCTGCACTCGATCGACGACCTGATCGCGCGCTTCGCGCTCGACGGCATCGGCTCGGCCAGCGCCGTGTTCAACACCGAGAAGCTGGACTGGGTGAACAGCCAGCACATCATGCGCATGGACACGCGCGAGCTGGCTCGGCGCGTCGAGCCGTTCCTGCGCGACGCCGGCCTGTGGGACGACGCCTACACCGGCGCGCGCCAGGAGTGGTTCTGCGCCGTCCTCGATCTCTTCAAGACGCGCGCGAAGCGGCTGCCGGAGTTCGTCGAGCGGGGCCGGCCGTTCTTCGCCGACGTCACGGAGTACGACGCGGCGGCGCAGAAGAAGCTGTGGGCCGCGCCGGAGACGCGCGACCTGCTGACCGCGCTCGCCGACCGCCTGGCGGCGGTCGACTCCTTTCGATCCGCCGACGATCGAGCCGGTGGTGCGGGCGCTCGCGGACGAGCGCGGCGCGAAGGCGACGGCGCTCATGCAGGCGGTGCGCCTCGCCGTCAGCGGATCCTCGGCGAGTCCGGGCCTGTTCGAGATGATGGCCCTGGTCGGCCGCGATGCCGTGATCGCCCGCCTGCGCCGCGCCGCCGCCCACCTGTCATGAGCCCGGTCAAGGCCCCGCGTCCGGTCAAGACGAAGCGCCCGGCCGGCGCGCCCACGCGGATGCGGCCGGTGGACTACGAGCGGGCCCGGCTGGCGCTGATGCAGCAGGATCCACGGCTCGGCGCGGTGATCGAGCGGGTGGGGAAGTGCCGCATGAAAGTGCGCCGCGACGGCGATCTCTTCTCGGCGCTGTGCGAGACGATCACCTCGCAGCAGCTCTCCACCCGCGTCGCCGACGTGATCTACGGGCGCTTCTGCGCGCTGTGCGCGCCGGCCCCGCATCCGACCCCCGAGACGGTGCTCGCCCTCGACGTCACGCAGCTGCGCGCGGCTGGACTCTCCGGGCCGAAAGCGGCCTACGTCCGCGCGCTCGCCGAACGCGTCAACCACGGCGACCTGTCGCTCGAGGCGCTCGACGTGCTGCCCGACGACGAGGTGATCGAGGTGCTGTCGTCGATCAAGGGCATCGGCCGCTGGTCGGCGCAGATGATCCTGATCTTCCGGCTGCACCGCCCCGACGTGTGGCCCATCGGCGATCTCGGGATCGTGCGCGGTCTCGAGCGCCTGCACAACCTGCGCAAGACGCCGACGCCGGCGCGCCTCGAGAAGCTCGGCGACGTCTGGCGCCCCTACCGCAGCGTCGCCGCCTGGTATCTCTGGGCCGGCGCGGCGTTGTAGGCCGAGGTTGTGATTGTTCGGCACGGTTCCCCGCGGCCGCCGGCAATCAGTGAATCAGGCGGGCCATCACGTTGGCGACGACGGCGTCGCACCGCGGGCGGTAGAAGCGGAAGGCGTCCTGCACGGCGTCGCCGACCTGCGCCGCCAGCCACAGTCGCAGCGCTTCGTTGGCGCGGTGCAGCCGCGTCTTGACCGCTTCCTCGGAGATCTTCAGGCACTCGGCGGTCTCGGCCGTCGAGAGCCCTTCGACCGAGCGCATCACGAAGACAGTGCGGTTGGGGACGCTGAGCGTGTCGACGGCGCGCTCGAGCAGGGCGTGGATCTCCTGCCGCGCGGCAATCTGCTCGGGGGTGGGGCCGGCCGCTTCGGGCTCGTCGGCCATGGCGTGGTCGTCCTCCCAGGGCGCCGGCTCCGTCCGATGGCGTTTGCGGAGCCGGGCGTAGGCCTCGTTGATCGCGATCCGTGTCATCCAGGTGGAGAAGCGGGCCCGGCCCTCGAAGCGGTCCAGGTGCTGGTAGGCGCTGACGTAGGCCTGCTGCATCACGTCCTCGACGTCGGCGTCGTCGCCGAGGACGGCCCGCACGGTCCGGTAGATCCGCTCGTTGTGCCGCCGCATCAGCACTTCGAAACAGGCCGTCTCGCCGGCGCAGATCCGCCTGATCAGCGCGTCGTCGGGCTCGGCGGCGGAGGCGCTCCGCCGGACCGGGTAGCATCGACGGATCGGCGTGTTCATGGCCTGGCACGGTAGCTTCCATGTCCCATTGGATGCGCCAGCGCGCCATAGGTGACATCCGGCAACTCGTAGGGGCTCGTCCCCACATCCCGCAAGAGGGCGTTGAGGGGGTTGCAGGCCGGCGGCGCGACGGGCCGGGAGGTAGTCTTGCCATCGGCCGCCCCGACGGCCAGCACGTCGATGGCATGGCGTCCGGCCGTCGCCCTTCGGCCTGGCGGGCTTGGACAAGATGGCGGCCCGTGGCTTCGCCGTTCCGCCAGTAGAATCCTCCATGCGCACACCCCTTGCCGGTTCGCTCCTCGTCGCGGTCGCCATCGCCGCTGCCAGTCCGCTCGCCCAGCAGCCCGCTCCCGCTCCAGCGGCAGCCAAGCCCGACGAGAAGAAGGAAGAGGAAAAGCCCAAGGAGCCGAAGTGGGACGTCACCGCCGAGTTCGGCCCGACGTCCAAGATCGCCTTCGACACCAGCGAAGGCACCTGGATGAACGTCGACGTCAGCCCGGACGGGGCGCGTGTGCTGTTCGACCTGCTCGGCGATCTCTACGTGATGCCGATCGGCGGATCGACGGCGGCGGCGCCGGCGACGCGGCTCACGACCGGGCCGGCCTTCGACATGCAGCCGCGCTTCAGTCCAGACGGCAAGCGGATCGCCTTCACCAGCGACCGCGGCGGCCTGTTCAACATCTGGGTGATGGACGCCGACGGGAAGAACCCGACCGCCGTGTCGCGCGAAGAGAAGTGGTGGGTGAACAGCCCGACCTGGGCGCCGGACGGCGACTTCATCTTCGCCCGCAAGCACTTCGTGGCGACGCGGTCGCTCGGTGCCGGCGAGGTGTGGATGTATCACCGCAGCGGCGCCGACGGCGTCCAGGTGACCGAGAAGGTGAGCTTCCAGAAGGACGCCGGCGAGCCGGCGCTCTCGCCCGACGGCAAGTACCTCTACTACAGCAAGGACATCACGCCGAGCCCGACCTTCGAGTACGACAAGAACCCGCACGCCGGCATCTACGCGATCATCCGCCGCGAGCTGGCGACGGGGCGCGAGCGATCGATCGTCAGCGGCGCCGGCGGCGCGATCACGCCGCGCGTCTCGCCCGACGGGAAGTGGCTGGCCTTCATCCGCCGCGTCGACACCGGCAGCCAGCTGTTCGTCCGCAGCCTCGCGACCGGCGCCGAGCGGCCGATCTTCGCGCACCTCGACAAGGACCAGCAGGAAGCCTGGACGATCTTCGGTCCCTACGCGCAGTACGCGTGGATGCCCGACAACAAAGGGCTGGTGGTGTGGGGCGAGGGGAAGATCTGGCGGGTCGATCTGCCGGCGGGCCCGCCGGCGCCGGGCGCGCCCCTGCAGGCCGGCCGCGAGATCCCGTTCGTCGCCAAGGTCGAGCAGACGATCACCGAGGCGGTCCGCTTCCCGGTGACGGTGGCGCCGGATCGGTTCCCCGTCCGCATGCTGCGGGGCGCGGTGGTCGCGCCGGACGGCAAGAGCGTCGTCTACAGCGCGCTCGGCAAGCTGTGGATCCGGCCGCTGCCGACGGGGACGCCGAAGCGGCTGACGGCGCGTGACGATCTCGAGTACGCGCCGGCGTTCTCCGCCGACGGGCGCACCATCGTCTACGCGTCGTGGCGCGACGTCGATCGCGGGCGGATCCGCACCATCGGCGCCGACGGCAGCGGCGGGCGCGAGGTGGTCACGACGCCCGGCCACTACGTCGAGCCGTCGTTCTCACGCGACGGCCAGCGCATCGTGTATCGCGCCGTCGGCGGCGACGACGTGCGCGGGCCGGACGACGGCGAGCAGCCCGGCATCTTCATCGTGCCGGCCGCGGGCGGCGGTGCGCCGACGCTCGTCCGCGAGGAGGGCTCGAACCCGCGCTTCGACGCGACCGGCACGCGCCTCTACTTCCAGGAGCGGCGCGGCGATCGCACGGTGCTGGCCAGCGTCACCACCGGCAACGCCTTCGAGATCGTCCACGCGCGTTCAGAGAACGCCCTCGAGCTGGTGCCGTCGCCCGACGGCAGGTGGATCGCCTTCGAGGAACGCTGGCGCACCTACGTCGCCGCGCTGCCGCAGAGCGGGCGCCCGATCGAGATCGGCCCGACCACCAAGGCGTTCCCGGTGGCGCGCGTCTCGCGCGATTCGGGCTGGAGCCTGCACTGGTCCGACGCGGACACCATTCACTGGACGCTCGGCGCGGATCTCTACACCCGCGACCTGGCAAAGACGTTCGCGTTCGCCCGCGACGGCGCCGCCAAGCCCGACGAGCCCGAGGCGGGCGGCGTCGCCATCGGCTTCGAGCAGGCGAGCGACACGCCGGGCGGGACGATCGCGCTGGTCGGCGCCCGCATCGTGCCGATGAACGCGGAGCCCGGGCGGGGGGTGATCGAGCGCGGCACCATCGTCGTCGAGCGCAACCGCATCGTTGCCATCGGGCCGGAGGACTCGGTCCGCGTACCGGCCGGGGCGCGGCGCATCGACGTCGCCGGCAAGACGATCATCCCCGGCCTGATCGATGTCCATGCCCACGTCCGCGGCGAGAGCAGCGGCATCCTGGCCGAGACGTCCTGGCCGCTGGCCGCCAACCTGGCCTACGGGGTGACCACCTCGCACGACCCATCCAACGACACGCAGACGGTGTTCACCAAGAGCGAGATGCAGCGGGCCGGCTCGCTGCTCGGGCCGCGCCTGTATTCGACCGGCACGATCCTCTACGGCGCCGAGACGCCGTTCAAGGCGGCCGTCGAGAACTACGAGGACGCGCTGATGCACATCCGCCGGATGAAGGCGGCCGGCGCCATCAGCGTCAAGAGCTACAACCAGCAGCGCCGCGACACGCGCCAGATGATCCTCAAGGCGGCGCGCGAGCAGGGCCTGATGGTCGTGCCCGAGGGTGGCTCGCTGCTCTACCAGAACCTGACGCAGATCACCGACGGCCACACCGGCATCGAGCACAGCCTGCCGGTGCCCAAGCTGTATCGCGACGTCGTCACGCTGTTCTCGAAGACCAAGGTCGGCTACACGCCGACGCTGATCGTCGCCTACGGCGGCCTGATGGGCGAGAACTACTGGTACCAGCACGACGACGTGTGGCGGAACGCGCGCCTGCAGGCGTTCACGCCGCGCGACACGCTGGTCGAGCGGTCCCGCCGCCGGCCGATGGCGGCCGAGGACGACTTCAACCACCTGCTGATCGCGCGCGGCGCCAAGGCGCTCAAGGACGCCGGGACGTCGGTGCAGCTCGGCGCGCACGGGCAGCTGCAGGGCCTGGGCGCGCACTGGGAGCTGTGGATGCTGGCGCAGGGCGGGATGACGCCGCTCGAGGCGCTCGACAGCGCGACCATCTCGGGGGCGCGCTATCTCGGGATGGACAAGGATCTCGGCTCGCTCGAGACGGGTAAGCTCGCCGACCTCGTCGTGCTCGACAAGAACCCGCTCGAGGACATCCGCAACAGCGACAGCATCCGCTTGGTGATGCTGAACGGCCGGCTCTACGACGCGGCGACCCTCGACCAGATCGCGCCGGACGCACGCAAGCGGCCGCCGTTCTGGTGGCAG
>CAWJOG010000027.1:0-15015 GCA_963844435.1 Vicinamibacterales bacterium
ACGATCTCGAGAAGGACCTCGATCCCGTGCTGGCCAAGACGGCCGCGTCGTTCGGCGTGACGATCGATTCGCAGCGTGCGGGCCGTCTGTCCCGCCAGTAAATCCTCCATGCGCACACCCCTTGCCGGTTCACTCCTCGTCGCGGTCGCCATCGCCGCTGCCAGTCCGCTCGCCCAGCAGCCCGCTCCCGCTCCGGCGGCAGCCAAGCCCGACGAGAAGAAGGAAGAGGAAAAGCCCAAGGAGCCGAAGTGGGACGTCACCGCCGAGTTCGGCCCGACGTCCAAGATCGCCTTCGACACCAGCGAAGGCACCTGGATGAACGTCGACGTCAGCCCGGACGGGGCGCGTGTGGTGTTCGACCTGCTCGGCGATCTCTACGTGATGCCGATCGGCGGATCGACGGCGGCGGCGCCGGCGACGCGGCTCACGACCGGGCCGGCCTTCGACATGCAGCCGCGCTTCAGCCCCGACGGCAAGCGGATCGCCTTCACCAGCGACCGCGGCGGCCTGTTCAACATCTGGGTGATGGACGCCGACGGGAAGAACCCGACCGCCGTGTCGCGCGAAGAGAAGTGGTGGGTGAACAGCCCCACCTGGGCGCCGGACGGCGACTTCATCTTCGCCCGCAAGCACTTCGTGGCGACGCGGTCACTCGGTGCCGGCGAGGTGTGGATGTATCACCGCAGCGGCGCCGACGGGGTCCAGGTGACCGAGAAGGTGAGCTTCCAGAAGGACGCCGGCGAGCCGGCGCTCTCGCCCGACGGCAAGTACCTCTACTACAGCAAGGACGTCACGCCGAGCCCGACCTTCGAGTACGACAAGAACCCGCACGCCGGCATCTACGCGATCATCCGCCGCGAGCTGGCGACGGGGCGCGAGCGATCGATCGTCAGCGGCGCCGGCGGCGCGATCACGCCGCGCGTCTCGCCCGACGGGAAGTGGCTGGCCTTCATCCGCCGCGTCGACACCGGCAGCCAGCTGTTCGTCCGCAGCCTCGCGACCGGCGCCGAGCGGCCGATTTTCGCGCACCTGGACAAGGATCAGCAGGAGGCCTGGACGATCTTCGGTCCCTACGCGCAGTACGCGTGGATGCCCGACAACAAAGGGCTGGTGGTGTGGGGCGAGGGGAAGATCTGGCGCGTCGATCTGCCGGCGGGCCCGCCGGCGCCGGGCGCGCCCCTGCAGGCCGGCCGCGAGATCCCGTTCGTCGCCAAGGTCGAGCAGACGATCACCGAGGCGGTCCGCTTCCCGGTGACGGTCGCGCCGGATCGGTTCCCCGTCCGCATGCTGCGCGGCGCGGTGGTCGCGCCGGACGGCAAGAGCGTCGTCTACAGCGCGCTCGGCAAGCTGTGGATCCGGCCGCTGCCGACGGGGACGCCGAAGCGGCTGACGGCGCGTGACGATCTCGAGTACGCGCCGGCGTTCTCCGCCGACGGACGCACGATCGTCTACGCGTCGTGGCGCGACGTCGATCGCGGGCGGATCCGCACCATCGGCGCCGACGGCAGCGGCGGGCGCGAGGTGGTCACGACGCCCGGCCACTACGTCGAGCCGTCGTTCTCACGCGACGGCCAGCGCATCGTGTATCGCGCCGTCGGCGGCGACGACGTGCGCGGGCCGGACGACGGCGAGCAGCCCGGCATCTTCATCGTGCCGGCCGCGGGCGGCGGTGCGCCGACGCTCGTGCGCGAGGAGGGATCGAACCCGCGCTTCGACGCGACCGGCACGCGCCTCTACTTCCAGGAGCGGCGCGGCGATCGCACGGTGCTGGCCAGCGTCACCACCGGCAACGCCTTCGAGATCGTCCACGCGCGCTCCGAGAACGCCCTCGAGCTGGTGCCGTCGCCCGACGGCAGGTGGATCGCCTTCGAGGAACGCTGGCGCACCTACGTCGCCGCGCTGCCGCAGAGCGGGCGTCCGATCGAGATCGGCCCGACCACCAAGGCGTTCCCGGTGGCGCGCGTCTCGCGCGACTCGGGCTGGAGCCTGCACTGGTCCGACGCGGACACCATTCACTGGACGCTCGGCGCGGATCTCTACACCCGCGACCTGGCAAAGACGTTCGCGTTCGCCCGCGACGGCGCCGCCAAGCCCGACGAGCCCGAGGCGGGCGGCGTCGCCATCGGCTTCGAGCAGGCGAGCGACACGCCGGGCGGGACGATCGCGCTGGTCGGCGCCCGCATCGTGCCGATGAACGCGGAGCCCGGGCGGGGGGTGATCGAGCGCGGCACCATCGTCGTCGAGCGCAACCGCATCGTCGCCATCGGGCCGGAGGACTCGGTCCGCGTACCGGCCGGGGCGCGGCGCATCGACGTCGCCGGCAAGACGATCATCCCCGGCCTGATCGATGTCCATGCCCACGTCCGCGGCGAGAGCAGCGGCATCCTGGCCGAGACGTCCTGGCCGCTGGCCGCCAACCTGGCCTACGGGGTGACCACCTCGCACGACCCGTCCAACGACACGCAGACGGTGTTCACCAAGAGCGAGATGCAGCGGGCCGGCTCGCTGCTCGGGCCGCGCCTGTATTCGACCGGCACGATCCTCTACGGCGCCGAGACGCCGTTCAAGGCGGCCGTCGAGAACTACGAGGACGCGCTGATGCACATCCGCCGGATGAAGGCGGCCGGCGCCATCAGCGTCAAGAGCTACAACCAGCAGCGCCGCGACACGCGCCAGATGATCCTCAAGGCGGCGCGGGAGCAGGGCCTGATGGTCGTGCCCGAGGGCGGCTCGCTGCTCTACCAGAACCTGACGCAGATCACCGACGGCCACACCGGCATCGAGCACAGCCTGCCGGTGCCGAAGCTGTATCGCGACGTCGTCACGCTGTTCTCGAAGACCAAGGTCGGCTACACGCCGACGCTGATCGTCGCCTACGGCGGCCTGATGGGCGAGAACTACTGGTACCAGCACGACGACGTGTGGCGGAACGCGCGGCTGCAGGCGTTCACGCCGCGCGACACGCTGGTCGAGCGGTCCCGCCGCCGGCCGATGGCGGCCGAGGACGACTTCAACCACCTGCTGATTGCGCGCGGCGCCAAGGCGCTCAAGGACGCCGGGACGCCGGTGCAGCTCGGCGCGCACGGGCAGCTGCAGGGCCTGGGCGCGCACTGGGAGCTGTGGATGCTGGCGCAGGGCGGGATGACGCCGCTCGAGGCGCTCGACAGCGCGACCATCTCGGGCGCGCGCTACCTCGGGATGGACAAGGATCTCGGCTCGCTCGAGACGGGTAAGCTCGCCGACCTCGTCGTGCTCGACAAGAACCCGCTCGAGGACATCCGCAACAGCGACAGCGTCCGCTTGGTGATGCTGAACGGCCGGCTCTACGACGCGGCGACCCTCGACCAGATCGCGCCGGACGCACGCAAGCGGCCGCCGTTCTGGTGGCAGCGGCCGTAGCCCCCGGAGGCTACCAGTTCGTCCCCAAAGCATCGCGACGCGCTGGGGTTTGGGAGTAGGCTGAGGGCCCTCTGGAGGACCTCATGTTTCGACGTCTCACCCGGTCGGCCGTCGCCACCATCGCGGCCGCGGCTGCCTGCGCGCTCGGCGCGATGTCCATGCTTTCCGCTCAGGCCGTCGAGGCGCCGCGCCCGGCGCCTGCCAAGCCCGCCCCCGCCCCCGCCAGCCAGCCCACGTCGCCGGCCAAGCCGGTCCCAACGCCCCGTCCAGCGGCTCGACCCGTCGCGGCACCGGTGGCGACGGCGGCGCCGAAGGTCGCGTTCGAAAAGCACGTGCTGCCGAACGGCCTGCAGCTGATCCTGCACGTCGATCGCAAGCTGCCGATCGTCCACGTGAACCAGTGGTTCCACGTCGGCTCGAAGAACGAAGTGCCGGGACGGACCGGCTTCGCCCACCTGTTCGAGCACCTGATGTTCCAGGGCTCGACGCACGTGCCCGGCGAGTACTTCTCGTTGATCGAGAAAATGGGCGCGAACATCCGTGAGGGCGGCGTCAACGGCACCACCAGCAGCGACCGCACCAACTACTTCGCGACCGTGCCGTCGGCCAACCTCGAGACGCTGCTGTGGATCGAGTCCGACCGCCTGGCGACGTTGCTCGACGAGACCGACAAGAAGAAGCTGGACAACCAGCGCGACGTCGTCAAGAACGAGCGCCGCCAGGGCGTCGACGACCCGCCCTACGGCCGCGCCTACGAGCTGCTGGTGACGAACTTCGCGCCGGCCGGCCATCCCGTACTCGTGGCCCGGCATCGGCAGCATGGAGGACCTGACCGCCGCGTCGCTCGACGACGTGAAGGCGTTCTTCCGCCGCTACTACACGCCCAACAACCTGTCGCTGGTGATCGCCGGCGACTTCGATCCGGCCGAAGCGAAGCGGCTGGTCGAGAAGTACTTCGGCGGGCTGGCGCCGGGGCCGGCGCTCGATCGGCCGCGGCGCTGGCTCCCAGTGCTCGACGGCGAGCGCGTGGTCGAAGTCAACGATCGCGTGCCGGCGGCGCGGACCTACGTCGCCTACATCGCGCCGGAGTACTTCGGTGCTGACGAAGCGGCGATGCAGATCACCGCCCGCATCCTCGGCGACGGCCTGTCGTCGCGGCTCGAGAAGGCGCTGATCTACGACAAGCCACTGGCCAGCGAGGTCAACGTCGGCTACGACGCCCAGGAGATCGCCGGCGGCTTCGTGGTCATCGCGACGGCGCGTGACGGCGTCTCGCTGCCGGACCTCGAGCAGGTGATCACGCGCGAGCTGCACCTGCTGGCCCGCACCGGGCCGACGCAGGCCGAGCTCGATCGCGCCCGGACCAAGCAGGAGTTCCAGTTCATCTCCGGGCTCGAGCGCATCGGCGGCTTCGGCGGCAAGGCCGATCTGCTGAACCAGTACAACACCTTCCTCGGCGATCCCGGGAACTTCGAAGCCGATCTCGGGCGCTATCGCGCCCTGACCGTCGCCGACGTGCGGAACGCCGCGCAGCGCTGGCTGGCCACGCCCAACCGCCTGATCGTGCGCTTCCATCCGGAGGCCTCCGGCCGGGTGCCGGCGACCACGCTCGATCGCTCGAAGCAGCCGCCCTTCGGCGCCGACCGGCCGTTCGTCGCGCCGACGGTGCAGACGGCCAAGCTCGAGAACGGGCTCGAGATCTACGTCGTCGAGCGCGACGACCTGCCGAAGGTGGCGGTCAGCTTCGGCACCCGCGCCGGCGCCATCGCCGATCCGGCCGGCGCGCCCGGCACCGCCGCGATGACCATGCGGACGATCGATCTCGGCACGAAGACGCGATCGGCGCTGGCCATCGAGAGCGCGCTGGGCGATCTCGGCGTCACGCTCGACGGCGGCGTCCAGCGCGAGTTCGCGACGGTCGGCTTCGAGGTGCTGACGCGCAACGTCGGCCCGGCGTTCGCCATCCTCGCCGACGTCATCCAGCGCCCCATCTTCCCGGCCTCAGAGGTCGAGCGCGAGAAGAAGCGGCAGATCGACGGCCTGCAGCAGGGCGAGAAGGATCCGGGCGCCATCGCGGCGCGCCTGCGCGGCATCCTGGCCTTCGGTGTCGATCATCCGTACGGCTGGCCGGCCCAGGGTTTCACCCGGACCATCGAGGCGCTCACGCGCCAGCAGCTCGCCGACTTCCACGCGGCGCGCTTCAAGCCGGCCAGCTCGATGCTCGTGTTCGTCGGCCAGATCTCGCTGAAGGACGCGACGGCGCTGGCCCGCCAGCATTTCGGCACGTGGACCGGCGGCGCCGCTGCCCCGGTGTCGCTGCCGGCGCCGAAGCCGGCGCCGGGCGGACGCCTCTACGTCTACGACCGCCAGGACGCGGCGCAGACCATGATCATGCAGTACCTGACCGCGCCCAAGCGCGCCATCGCCGACTACACGCCGCTGGTGATGGCCGACGCCGTCTGGGGCGGTGGCGGCTTCGGCACGCGGCTGAACCTCAACCTGCGCGAGGAGAAGGGCTACTCATACGGCGTCTTCTCGAACCTGGTGCTGATGCGCGAAGCCGGCATCTGGTACGCCGCGGGGCCGGTCCAGACCGACAAGACCAGCGAGTCGGTGGCCGAGTTCGACAAGGAGCTGAAGGCGATCGCCGGCGGCAAGCCGATCTCCGAGGACGAGTTCGCCTCGGCCAAGCAGACCAAGGTGCGCGGCTTCGCCCAGACGTTCGAGTCGTACTCGCGGGTCGGCGATCAGATCGAGCGGCTGTGGGCGCTCGGGCTGCCGATGAGCGAGCTGCAGGGCGAATACGACGAGGCGGCCAAGGCGACGCTGCCGGCGGCGATGGCCGCCGCGAAGCTGCACGCGCGGCCCGAGCGCGCCTCGATGATCCTGGTCGGCGACCGCGCCAAGATCGAAGGCAAGGTCCGCGATCTGAAGGTCGGCGAGATCGTCGTCGTCGACGAAGAAGGCCGCCCCGTGTCCGGCGGAGCTGCTGGGTCGAGCTCCGTGCGCTGATCGGCGGCCGTCAGCCGAGCGGGCCGCGGGCGGGGAGGTCGATTGGCGCCGGCCCACCATCGTCGGTCATGACCGCGTCGACGAGGTCGCTGTCCTGTCGGTCGGCAGCGAGGTCGATGCCGGCCAGCGCCTCGAGTCGGCGTGCCGCCTCGACCCGCAAAGCGGCCGCGATCTTCGCGACCCGAGGCTCGCAGGCCCATTCCAGTTGGGGCGCGCGGCGATCGACGGCGTCGATCAGTTCGCGCAACGCGGCCGCTATCCCGATGGGGACGGTCTGGTTCCCGGTCATGGGACGAACGACGCGACGTTGGCGCGCCGCGTGCTCTGCCGCAGAGGCTCGGCGCCGAGCAGGGTGGCGCGTGTCCTGGCCTCCTCGATCGATGGCCAATCGGGGCGATCTGCCGGCGCCTCGCGCGCACCACTTTCGCGCGCCAGCCTCTGCAGCGCCGAGGACACGACGATCATCCGGAACGCCGTCTGTCCCTGCAGCGCCAGCAGGGCGACCGACCGATCGCCGCTGGTCCATTCCGCGATCAGGGTTTCGGCCGGCCCCGCCGGCGCCGTGCCGTCTGACTGCGAGGCAAGCGTGCGGCGGATCGGCGAGCCGTACAGCGTCGACACGGCGCCGACCATGTCCGATTCGGTCATGCCGTCCGTCCGATCTGGCGCGTAGTCGACGACGATTCGGAACAGGCGGTGCTCGTAGAAGCTGAAGACCAGCCGGTCGACGGGATCACCCGTGGGCGTCGTCCCTCGGCGCGCGTAGCGCGCATGCCAGCGCAGTTCCTGGACCGCGCCGGACACGGCGGGCGTCGCCGTGGCGTCGATCACGGGCACGCCGAGCTGGCGCGAGATCGCCAGCAGGCTGTCCCCCATCGCGTAGGCCCGGTAGTGCGGGCGACCTTGCCCCGCCACCGGCGTCGCTGACGCTGCGAAGACGATGGCGGCGACGATCAGGCGACGACGTGCCGGAGCGATTCGCGGCGTCATGGCTTGAACGCCGATTTGTTGTCGACACGTGACTGCGCGTCACGCGTCCGCTTGGTCTGCTCCTCGCTGGCGCGACGGACCATGTCCCGGGCCGGCGCCTCGATCGCATCGAACCGCACGCCAGAAGCGAGGCCATCCTGCAAGAGGCGGTCGGCGGCGATGGACGACACGGTGAGCTTGATGCGACGCGGATACCCCTCGCGCAAGAGGACCACGAGCGTCTCGCCATCGCCCCACTGGCCGATGATCTCCGGCTCGCTGGAGGCGCGGACCCCGCTCGGGGTCGGGACCAGCATGGACGTGCCGTAGATGGTCGTGAAGGAGTCGTGCAGGTCGGCGTTGGTCAGCCCTTCCGTCCGGTCGCGGTCGTACGTGGCGACGACGCGGGCCAGCCGGCCGAGATGGAACGTGAGCACCATCTCCGCCAGGGCCTCCGACGCACCGGTCCTGCCTGTGAAGAACTGATTCGGTCGCCAGGTCAGCTGCTGAATCATGGCCGGCCGCGCATGCACGATGGCGACGTCACTCGCCGTCATGTGGAGCGAGGCGATCGCCGCGCTGACGGAGTCGCCGATCGACACGCCCCGGTAGCGGGAATACACCGGCGCGGCGGAGACCGCCTGGACGGCCATCACGACGGCGCACACGATCGTTGAGACACGGGCGGCATGCATATCAAGACCTCGTCCACCAGAGTAGCGAGGAGGCCGCCGCCGGTCTGTTCAATCGCGCACAGGCGCGTCGCTCACCGGATCTCACCATCGGACTCCGTTTCGTTGGGACGCGCTAACTTTCCGTCGACGGCTGCGTAACTACCTGGGTGCACATCCAGGACATGCGCTACGCGCTCCGGCTCCTGGCCCGCAGTCCGGGCTTCACTCTGCTCACCGTCCTGGTCCTGACCGGCGGTCTGGGCCTGAGCACGTTCACGTTCTCGTTCCTGCACACAGCGATGGTCCGCCCGCTGCCGTTGAGCGACGGCGACCGGATTGTACGGCTGACCCGGCTCGAAGATGGCCGGCGCCGCCCGGTGGACGCGGCCGACCTGGCCACCTTGCGCGCGTCGCAGCGTACCGTACGCGAGCTCGGCGGCTACCGGACGCGCGACGTGATGATCGGGAGGGGCGGAGAGACGAGGGTCGTCACGGTCACGGACGCCGATCCCGTCCTGTTCAGCGTGGCGCGGACGCCCGTCCAACTCGGTCGTCCGCTGCTCGCGGCCGACGCCGCGCCGGGAGCAGAGCCGGTGATGGTGCTGACCCATCGCACCTGGGACGTCGTCTTCGCGTCCAGCCCGGCGGCGCTCGATCGCGTCGTGCCCACGATCGTCGGTGTCGTCAGCGACGTGCCGTACGGCAACCCGTTCGGACGCGATCGCAGCGCCGAGGCGATCTACGTGCCGCTGTTGCAGGCCGGCGTCACCGATACCGACGTCATCGTCCGCTACCGGACCAGCGAGGTGGCCGGCCGCCAGGCCTTGCACCAGGTGTTTGGCGCCATCGATCCGCAGATGGTGCCCGGCTTCGTCTTCCGGGCGTCCGAGGTCATCGAGAAGTCCGGTCTGCTCACGGTCGGCCTGGCGAAGCTGTTCGGCGCCTGCTTCGCCTTTGCGCTGCTCCTCGCGCTGGCCGGGACCTACGGCCTGATGTCGGCGTCGATCGGCCTGCGCACCCGTGAGATCGGCGTGCGGCGCGCGCTTGGCGCGACCGAGGCCATGGCCACGCGGATGCTGCTGACCCAGGGGGCGAGGCAGCTGGGGGTCGGCACCCTGATTGCCGCCCCCGCCCTGCTGGCGATCGGCGTGGCCGCGACGCGGCTGTTTCCCCTGGGCGGGGCGCTGACGGCGGCGGCCGGCGTGCTGGTGTCCGCCGCGATCGTCGCGATGGTGCTGGCGACGACCTGGCTGCCGACGCGACGCGTCCTCAGCGTGCCGCTGCGCGATGCGATCTGGAAGGAGTGATCGCCGCTACTTCCCGCCGGCCTTCGTCGGCTTCGGCCCGGTCCATGTCCAGCCGTGGATCAGCCAGCCGCCGGCACCCTTCTTGAGGGCGACCGTCATCTGCGACACGGCGCGCATCGCGACGCCTTTTTGCGTGAAGGTGTAGGTCGCCGGCACGATCACGTAAGCGCTGGTCCCTTCCACCTCGACGCGCGTCGGCGCACCGAGCACGACCTTCTGGTCGGTGATGCCCTGCTTGGCCTCCGCGGCGCCGAGATCCGCCGCCCACGCGTGGAACGCCTTGGGCCCGTGCCACGCATAGGGCGCCACTTCGTCGATGATGACGAGGTCGGGCACCGCCGCATGGGTCGCCGCCGCGCCCGCCACGTCGCCCTTGTTGAAGGCATCGATGAACGTGGTGATCGGCGCCACGACCGCCGGATCCGTGGCCTGCGCGTTGGCGGACGCGGTCATCAGCAGGCACGCGAGCGCGCCAAGGGTCAGGTATCGCATCGAATCTCTCTTCGAAAACAACCGACGGGAACGGACAGGCGGAGTCTATCAGCTCTCACTGTTCAGCTGGGGAATTGCTCGAGGGCTCGGGTGGCGCATCACGAAGGACGGAGACGGTCGCGGTCGTCAGCGCTTGCCGAGCGCGCCGCGCAGCTTGTCGGCGAGCGATCCGATCGAGGCCGATGGCGCGGCGTCGGCCCGCGCGGTGTACTCGCGGAGCTCGGCCTGCTCGCGCTGCTGCGCCACGGCCTTCTTGCTCACGCGGATCCGCCGGCCGGCCGGGTCCACTTCGAGGACCGCGACCTCGACGTCGCTGCCGATCGGGAACGCCTTCAGCATGTCGGCGTCGCGATCGAGCCCGGTCTCGGCGAACGGCATCAGGCCGGTGCGTCCCGGCGCGAGGAACACGAAGACGCCGAACGGTCTCGTGCCGTTCCACCTTGCCGGTGACGATCGCGCCAGGCGACGATGCCGCCCTGCGCCGAGGTCGCGCTCGCGGCGCGCGACGTGCCGTCCTCGACCAGCGCCACGCCGATGCGCTTCTGCGCCAGGTCGACGCTGAGCACCTCGAAGGCCGCCGTCAGGCCGACGGGCACGGCCGCGGTCCAGCCGTTGCGGCGGCCGGTCGGCGGGAACGTCGAGACGTGCGCCAGCGCTTCGATGCCGGGCTCGAGCTCGACGAAGGCGCCGAAGTCGGCGACGCGCGTGACGCGGCCGGTCCGCACCTGGCCGACGGCGTAGGCCGACGCCGACGTCGACCACGGATCGTCCTGCAGCTGCTTCAGGCCGAGCGAGATCTTCTGCGAGGCCTCGTCCACCCGCAGCACCTTGACGTTGATCTGGTCGCCGACGGCGACCATCTCGCCGGGGCTGGTGAGCCGCGACCAGCTCATCTCGGAGACGTGGAGCAGGCCCTGGATGCCGCCGCCCAGGTCGATGAAGGCGCCGAAGTCCTGCACCGACGCGACCCGGCCGGGCAGCACCGCGCCCGGGACGATCGCCTTGCGCAGCTCCGCCGCCTTCGCCTTCTGCTCGAACTCGAGGTGCTGGCGGCGCGAGACGACGAGGTCCTTGCCGCCGTCCTTGTACTCGATGATGCGGAAGGCGTAGGTCTTGCCCTCGTGGACCGCCGGATCCTCGGTGCGGGAGATGTCGATCTGGGAGAGCGGGCAGAAGGCGCGCTCGCGCGCGATGCGGACTTCGTAGCCGCCCTTGACCGCCTTCTCGACCTTGCCTTCGACGGCCAGCCCGGCGTGGAACGCGTCCTCGAGCTCGCGCTGGGTGGCGGCGTTGCGGACGCCCTTGCGCGAGAGCACGATGCCGCCGCCCGTCGTCACCACCATCGCCTCGATGCGGTCGCCGACCGAGACCTCGACGTCGCCCTCGTCGTCCTTCAGCTCCTCGAGGTCGATCTGGGCCTCGCTCTTGCCGCCGATGCTGACGAAGGCCACCTTCGGGCCGAAGCCGGCGATGACGCCCTGGACGGTCTGGCCCCGCTCGAACCGGCGCGCCTTGACCGACGCCTCGAACATCGCCGCGAAATCTTCTTCCTGCTCGCTCACTGCCTGCTCCTGGGAACTGGTACTCCCGCAATTATATGGGCCGCGCGTCCGCCGCGCCGGACGGGGCGGCTCAGCTGACGTTTGGTCACCAGCCGGCGGACGCGCCATCGAAGGGATGGCTGTAGGACGTCTGACGCCCCGCCATAGAATCAGGCGATGTCCGACGCCCGTCGCCGCTGCTCTTCGCTCTCGCCCTAGCCGTGTCCAGCGCTTCGCCTCGCCGGCGCTCGCGGCCGCCACAGGCGCCCGGGGCCGGCGGGGCGCTCGACGGCGTCCGTCATCGCGTCCTCGTCTCGACCGACATCGGCGGCACCGATCCCGACGATCAGCAGTCGATGGTCCACCTGCTGCTCTACGCCGACGTGTTCGACCTGGAAGGGCTCGTGTCGTCGCCGTACGGACCGGGGCGCAAGAGCCACATCCTCGAGGTGATCGACCGCTACGAGCGCGACTATCCGAACCTGCGGACCCACTCCGCCCGTTACCCGACGCCGGACGCACTGCGCGCGATCACGAAGCAGGGCGAGACCGAGGTGGCGCCCTACGCGGGCGTGCGTCAGCCGACCGAGGGCTCGCGATGGATCGTCGAGCGCGCCCGAGTCGCCGATCCCCGTCCGCTCTACCTGCTCGTCTGGGGTGGTCTCGAGGATCTGGCGCAGGCGCTGCACGACGCGCCCGACATCCTGCCGAAGCTGCGCGTGCACTTCATCGGCGGCCCCAACAAGAAGTGGAGCCCGGACGCCTACCAGTACATCGTCACGCACCATCCGGCGCTCTGGATGATCGAAGCCAACGCCACCTACAACGGGTGGTTCGTCGGCGGCGACCAGGCGGGCGATCAGGGCAACGCCGGTTTCGTGCAGGCGCACGTCGCCGGCCGCGGCGCGCTCGGCGACTACTTCGTTGCCCTGCTGGGCGGCGTCATCAAGATGGGCGACACGCCGACGGTCTCCCGGCTGTTGCGCGGGGCTCCCGAGGATCCGACGCAGCCGAGCTGGGGCGGCCGCTACGTGCGCGCCTGGGAACGGCCGTTCGTCACCTTCGAGCGGCTGACCACGGCGGCCGATCGCATCGAGCACTTCGCGATCCTCGAGCTGGTCCTGCCGCTCGGTGCCGGCGCGCCACCGCATCCCGAGGCGTCGCTGGTCGTGGAGAACCAGTCGCTCGTCGGCCACGTCGACGCCGCGCGCCGCATGCGGTTTCGCTTCTCGCCGAAGGAAGCGAAGACCTACGCCTACACGATCCGCGGCAACGTGCCGGCGCTCGAAGGACGGACCGGTGTGATCACGGCCGTCGATCCGGCGCCCGACGCGGCCGCGCGGCCCGCTGCCGGCCTGCCGCGCTGGTGGACCGACGATCCCGCGCCTGCGGCGGCCGAGGGCGTCCACCACGGCGCCGCCACCGTCAGCCAGTGGCGGCGGGATTTCCTCGCCGACTTCGCCGCGCGCCTGGAGCGCGCGCGGACGCCAGCATCGCGCTGACCCGGAGCATCCAGGGCCGTCAGGCCTGCATCGAGGAGCGGTCCGGCAGGTCAGCCGCGGCCTGGGCGATCAGCTCGAACGATCGCAGGCGCGTGGCGAAGTCGTAGACGTCGGACACGACGATCAGCTCGTCGGCCCGCGTCCGCTCGATCAGCGTGTCGAGGCCGCGGCGAACGGTCTCGACGCTCCCGACAACGCTGCACGCCAGCATCTGCGACGCGCGGAACTTCTCGTGCGGCAGCCAGTAGGCGTCGATGTCGTCGATCGGCGGCTGGATGAGCGTGCGGGCGCCGCGCAGGATGTTGGTGAAGGACATCTGCTGCGACGTGGCGAGCCGGCTCGCCTCGGCATCGGTGTCGGCGGCGATGACGTTGACGCCGACCATCGCGTGCGGCGCAGCGAGCTGCGGCGACGGCTTGAAGCGCCCGCGATAGACGGCCAGCGCCACGTCGAGCTGCTGCGGCGAGAAGTGCGACGCGAACGCGAACGGGAGCCCGAGCTCCGCCGCGAGCTGGGCGCCGAAGAGGCTGGATCCGAGGATCCAGATCGGCACTTCCGTGCCGGATCCGGGCACCGCCTCGATCCGCTGCCCAGGCTCGACCGGCGCCAGGAAGGCCTGGAGCTCCAGGACGTCCTGCGGGAAGTGCTCGGCGTCCGTCGGAAGGCGGCGAAGCGCCGCCAGCGTCTGCTGATCGGTGCCGGGCGCGCGGCCGAGGCCCAGATCGATGCGTCCGGGAAACAGCGTGGCCAGCGTGCCGAACTGTTCGGCGATCACGTACGGCGCGTGGTTGGGCAGCATGATGCCGCCGGCGCCGACGCGGATGGTCGTCGTCCCGGCGGCGAGGTGCGCGACCACGAGCGACGTCGCGGCGGTCGTCACCGTCGGCATGTTGTGGTGCTCCGCCACCCAGATGCGGCGGAACCCGAGCGACTCGACGTGACGGGCCACCTGGCGCGCCTCGTCGAGGGCACCCCGGCGGGTGCCGTCCTGGCGAACGCGGCCGAGCTCGAGCACCGAGAGCGGGATCATCCCCACGACGCAGCATAGGTGAAGACGGCGGGCGGCTGCGATAGGCTGTCGACGCCATGCGCACACTCCTGCTGCTCACGTTGTCCACCCTGGCGTTCGTCGCTCGGACTGACCGGCCGCCCACGCCGATGGCGAGAAGCGCCGCCGGCCGACTGGCAGGTGCTCTTCAACGGCCGCAACCTCGACGGCTGGACGATGAAGTTCGCGCACCACGAGGTCGGCGACAACTACGCCGACACGTTCCGCGTGGAGAACGGCGTCCTCCGCGTGATGTACGACAAGTACGGCGACTTCGGCGCGCGCTTCGGCCACCTGTTCTACAAGCAGAAGCTGTCGCACTACGTGCTCGCGCTCGAGTACCGGTTCTTCGGCGAGCAGGTGAAGGGCGGGCCGGGCTACGCGAAGTTGAACAGCGGCGTGATGGTGCACTCGCAGGCGCCCGAGACGATCCTCAAGGATCAGGACTGGCCGATCTCGGTCGAGGCCCAGTTCCTGGCCGGCGATCGCACGACGATGAACGTCTGCACGCCGGGCACCGAGATCTACATGAACGGCGAGATGGTCAAGGCGCATTGCACCAACTCCTCGTCGCGCAAATACGGCGACGAAGGGTGGATCGCCGTCGAAGTCGAAGTGCGTGGCGGCGAGTCGATTCGCCACCTGATCGACGGCAAGACCGTGCTCGAGTTCCAGAAGCCGTCGATCGGCGGCGGCGTTGCCAACGGCTGGGATCCCGCCATCAAGAAGGACGGCACGCTGCTCACCGAGGGCTACATCGGGCTGCAGGCCGAGAGCCAGCCCGTCGAGTTCCGGAACATCCGGCTGCTCAACCTGTCGGGCTGCATGAAGCCGGAGTCACCGGCCTATCGTCCGTACTTCGTCCATCGCGACGACACACGCTGCACGACCCGCTGACGGCGCGAGCGAGCCGGTTCGGCCGGGGATTACGCAGACCCATCGGAGGTTGTCCGATGGTCACCCGGTTCTGCCGCACGCACCTTTCCATCCCCCTGGCGGCCATCGCTGTGCGAGGATGGGGCGGCTGCTGTCGCAGCGCCCCAGGCGGCCGCTCAACCGCCCCCGGCCACA